>CAXXQY010000029.1:0-497315 GCA_963674515.2 bacterium | reverse complement strand
ATGGGATTTGCGGCCATTGCAGGCTTTATCCTTCTGCTGGCATGTATCAACTTTATCAACCTTTCCACGGCACGTTCAACCAAACGTGCGCGCGAAGTAGGAATGAGGAAAGTGCTGGGAGCGGAACGGCGGACCATTATCCTCCAGTTCCTCGCAGAATCAATCGCGTATGCCCTGTTGGGAACCATCATTGCGCTTGCAGCGGTGTATTTCACCATCGAACCATTTGGCGCTCTTGTCCAGCGTGATCTTACCCTGGAGATCCTGTATTCACCTTCCATGATCCTGAGCCTTGCGGGCATGGTAATCCTTGTCGGAGTGATATCAGGCAGTTTCCCCGCTTTTGTCCTGTCACGGTTCCGTCCGACCCAGGTGTTGAAGGGTGTGGCGGGTCTGCCGAAACGGGGAACTACCATGCGAAGGATATTGGTGGTCGGGCAGTTCCTTGTTTCTATTACCCTGATTGTCTCCACAGTCTCGATCTACAAGCAACTCCAGTTCATGCAAACCAAACGTCTCGGATTCGACAAAGAACAGGTAGTGAACTTCACGTTCGGTCGTGATACAGGCAACCTGGACCTGACACGGCTGAAAAATGAGCTGTTGGCCCTGCCGGGTGTGGAAAATGCGACGGTGTCCAGCGGAATTCCCTTTGGTTCCACCCGTATGAAGATCATGGCCCAACCGGAAAGTATCCCGGAAGATCAACCATTTGAAAGCTGGATGATGGGCGTCGACCATGAGTTTGTGCCGACATTCGGCATGACCATTCTTGAAGGTCGTGACTTCAACCCCGAGATTACTACCGATGAACACTCAGCGATCCTGATCAATGAGGCGGCGGTCCGTGCTATTGGATGGGAAGAACCTGTCGGGATGTCCATCCCCATGGACGGCCCTCCCGGTCCTGATGGTCAAATGACGGTCAATGAGATGGAGGTCATCGGAATCGTACAGGATTTCCATTTCAGTTCCTTACGTGAGCAGATTGAGCCGATGATCCTTTTTTATGATGACAATATGTCCATGATGCTCACCCTTCGTCTCGAAGAAGGAACAATTCCCGCGACCATGGACCTGGTGGAAGAAACCTGGAATCGTATCGCGCCGGATGTTCCCTTTGAGCCCGCATTTCTGGAAGAACGTGTCAATGAGATCTACCATTCCGAACGACGGTTCGCGCAGTTGATCAGCCTGTTTACCATCCTTGCGATGGTGGTCGCGGCACTTGGCCTGTTCGGACTCGCTTCTTACGCAGCGGAAAGCCGTACGAAAGAAATCGGTATCCGGAAGGTGTTGGGTGCATCCGAAGGAAGCCTGTTCGGGCTCCTGACCCGTGAGTTTACGATCCTTGTCGCCATTGCGGCTGTTCTGGCGGTTCCGGGCACATGGTATTTCCTGCAACGATGGCTGAACACTTTCGCCTATCACATCAGCATGGGATTGGACATCTTCCTGGTTTCCGCTGTGATCCTGCTGGTAATTGTGCTGCTGTCGGTCGGCTTCCAGGCGATCCGTGCGGCACGCGCCAACCCGGTGCATGCCTTGAGGTATGAATAGATTACGACTTGAATAGTGTAGCCCGGGGGTTCCATCCCCCGGGAATTCTCTTATATAGGGTAGGGCGGGCCTCCGTGCCCGCCGTATCGGATCGAAGATTCGATACAAATACACCAACTGCGACACACTTTCGGCGGGGAGCTCCCTTTCGATGAAAGGAGTCGATGGATAAAAGGTCAATTTTATTAGAAAGTTTTTTTGAAACCAGATTGCCCGTTCCTTCGTCACTAAGCAAATCGGGCTACCAGTCAATATTGATGATAAAAGATATACCCACGTTGGCTTGAATACACCAAAGTGCTTTTTACGAAGGTGTATGCCCAGCGTGGTTTTGTTTTTCCGAAAGGTTTTTCCTGATAAACCAGTCCAACCAGACACAATACTACCCCGTTGGACATTCGTCAATGCAAACAGCGCACTGCCGTATTCAAGCCAACGGGGGCATGTTTGTAATTATTGAAAGTACTTTTCCCTGTGTGTGGCATGGGAAACTGATTTGAGCGTCGTTTCTGTTTGCAAATCGGTTCAAATGTCTCATGTTAGATTGTGACTCCCCACCTTGAAAAGCAGGTGGGGTCACCCACCTGTAAAAGTAAAAACATTGTCTATCTATAGGTCTGTCTGTTTCTTTTGTAGGCTATTCGAGGTATTTGAGAATCTATAATCTTGGACTTCATGTAGGGATAAACTACTGTTACGTAAGATTCTAACGAAGACTCAGGCTGATATGGTTCTTCAATTGATCCATCAATAGAAGGAAAATTACTTGGACCATCTGAAAAATCCATCGTTATCGTAATGATGGTCGTTGATGATGCGCCTATTATTTCAGATGTAGATCCAGTGCTCGCTGAGGGAGCAAACATCATTCCAATTGTTTTGTCAGGTGCTGTATTGTTCTGTTTTTCTTCTTCCTGAATAGGTGGGAAAATTTCTATGTCAGAAAAATAATGGTCGTTACAAATGACATGCTCAATAGTAGGTGTCTGTGGAGTCGCAACGGGTGGATTGATTAACATGATTCCTCCATTATGTATATTCTCCAAATAGTCATGATTTGATAGTTTCTACTATAAATAAAAACTATAGGATCTCTTTCAATCTTCGTGGGTAGGTAGTTAAAGAAGAGGGACATATTATCTTCTTCGTGTATTCTTTGCCGAGAAATCACCAAGGAGAGTAACGATGTCCCTCAGTGAAAACTTACTATCGGTTTTATTCTCAATTCAAGGGTATTCGATCAAATCTATTTCCGAATGTGAGACCCGTGTAGTTTTGCATTTAACCCGTGAAGAGGGAAGCATTTGCCCGCATTGTGGCAGCATTTGTTCACGGTATGATTCCCGTATCCGTGAGTTGTTTATTGGCAGCGTCAATGGAATAGCCGTGTATTGTGCGGTTCGCATTTACCGTGTTGCTTGCTCTGTTCATGGCGTAGTAACTGAAGATCACGGGATTAGTGACGGTCAGAAGCGTTATTCGAAAGCAGCGGGCGCCAGTGTAGTTCAGTATACCCGTTACCTTGATAATGTTTCCACGGGGAAACTACTTGGCTTGTCTTCCAGCACCGTTTACCGGATAGATCGGGAGGCATTAGGCGATCTGGTTGACGCTTACCGTACAGGGTTTGCTTTCGGTTCCGTGTTGAGTGTGGATGAAGTCGCCTACAAACGGCATCATCATTACGCGACAGTTCTTTCAGACTTCGACCAGGGCAAGGTTTTGTGGCTGGAAAAGGACCGAACCTGTGACAGCTTGAAACGCGCCTATAGTCATCTTTCGAATGCGTCAGAAACGGTTCAGACCGTCACCATGGACTTCTGGCGTCCTTTTGAGAAAGCGACACGGGAAACCCTGCCTGATGCCAGTATTGTGTATGACAAGTTCCACCTTGCACGATTGCTGAACAGGGCTGTAGAAAACCAGCGACGGGCGTATCAACGTGATCTGCCGGAGGAAGAGCGAAAGATCATGAAAAAGCAAAGCCGATGGATCTTGCTCAAACGGGAAAAGAACCTGTCGGAACAAAACCGTTCACACCTCGAAGAGCTGAAGCGAAAGAATGAGCCATTGTTCATTGTCTACATGCTGAAAGAAAGCTTCCTTTCCATTTTTGAAGAAGATCGACTGGTAGATCAAGCGAAAGTCATGATCGATCAATGGATCGAACAGGTAATGAACAGCAGCTTTCAACAGCTTAAAACGTTTGCCAGGTCACTGATGAAACGGTTCAGGCAAGTCCTGGAATGGTTCGAAAAACCTGTTTCTAATGGAAAAGCTGAGGGAATCAATAACGTCATCAAAACCCTGCTGAAAAGAGCATACGGCTACAAGGACTTCGACTATTTCAGAATGAAAGTTCTGCAAAGATGCGGAAACATCATGGAAATGGCTACCCACGAAGGTTGAAAATGATCCAAACTATAATACAAATTCTGTACTTGCAATATATATAACTATTTGTGTCTCCAGTTTTTCGTGGACAACAAAGCTTACTTTCTGATTATATACTTATAAATCATAGCTCAGAGATGATAAAAGCACGCAAATGCGGCTATCTTGATAATCTTAGATAGAGCAAAAATTTACTGTTTCCGTGGCTTTTTCTTCCGCGAAAGCGGACCGGACGGTTTTTTACGGGAACCGGTTTTTCCGGTGATACGGCGGTAGGTGGAGAGCAGTCCGACGAGGATCATCGCTCCGAACAACAGGGTGCTTATAAAATCAGAGGTGTGGTTGGAGACAGAGTATGCCATGCCAACCACACCAATAAATCCTACAAGCAAAGCGAATGGGCTATCAAGCAAATTCAAGCTTATTTGCCCTCTTTCTCTTCGTCTTTTTCTTCTTCTTCGGCGTCTTCTTCGAGGTCTTCGTTTACGCCGTCAGCCGCGGGGGGACGTACCGCTTCTTCCTCTTCTTCGTCCGTATCCCAGGCATCGTCATCATCCCACGCATCATCAAAATCATCTTCGTCATAGGGCTTCGGAAGAAGCTTGTCAAGGACATAAATAGCAATTGCAATTAAAATTCCCAGAACAATGATGACTTTCAGGAATGTCCACTTTTTCTTTTTCTTGGCTTCCATGATTTCCTCTTCTCTCTGAGCTATTTCTAAGGCTTCAGCTTCACGTCGTCCGGTGAAAGGGAGATGGAAGCTGGCTTTTTTGTTTTCGATAGCGCTGCTGATGGATGAGGTATCGGGGAATTTAATTTCCAACCAGTTGGGTGTGGGAATACCTTCGATAAATTTCTTCACACCACGTTTCACCTGGTAATAGGCCCAGACAAATGGACCCACCCGGGTGATTGTTTTGAATGCAAAACCAATTACTGTTTTCACTGCTCCGCTCATTCGTTGACTCCATTCGTCTGATCGAGCCGACCCAGCTCATCATCCATTACAGCTTGTACCATTTCAGAAGGAAAACCTTTTCTTGCTATCCTCTGAAATACCCGGCTGCGTTCCTTCAATCCAAAAGAAACACCTTGATGTTCACGTTTTGCAAGTTCTTTTTGCAAAACCTTCAGAAGAATCTCCCTCTCGAGCGATTCACTCCAGAAGGAATCCAAAGTTGCCTCTACGATACTTCTCTTCACTCCACGAAGCAAGAGTTTTTGCCGAACCCACATTTTGCTGTTGCGTTTTTTACGGATACATTCCTGCACCCACGCTTGTGCAAGGGAAGCATCATCAATCCACCCGAACTGCTCGGCTTTTTGTAGGGTTTCACCGATCTCTTCCGCCGCATAACCCCGTGTGTACAAACGTTTTTTCAGTTCTTTCCGTGTCAGCGGACTGAAAGATAGCAATCGTCCTGCAACTTCCCATGCTGATGGCTTTTCCTTATGGGCTCTCAGAGCTATTTCTCTGCTTTCGTCTTCGGCTCGGTGTCTGCCGGTTTTGTTTCTCCAATGCCAAGTTGCTCACGGACCTTTATTTCCACTTCTTCCATCAGCTCCTTGTTCTCCTCGAGGAACAGGCGTACACGTTCCCGTCCCTGGCCGAGACGTTCTTCGCCATAGCTGAACCAGGTGCCGGAGCGTGTAAAGATCCCTTGTGCAACGGCAAGGTCCAGAAGGTCACCGGCCTTGTTGATCCCCTTACCATAGAATATATCAAATTCCGCTTCACGGAAGGGTGGCGACATCTTATTTTTTACCACTTTTACCCGTGTACGGTTTCCGACAATATCACTTCCATCTTTAATGGATGCGATACGGCGGATGTCCATGCGGACCGAACTGTAAAATTTCAGGGCATTACCGCCTGTCGTGGTTTCCGGGTTGCCGAACATGACCCCGATCTTTTGACGGATCTGGTTGATAAAGATGAATGCTGTTTCGCTCTTGGCGACAGTACCGGTGAGTTTCCGCAGTGCCTGGCTCATCAGACGTGCCTGCAGGCCGACATGACTGTCCCCCATTTCGCCTTCAATTTCCGCACGGGGCACGAGAGCCGCTACCGAGTCAACGACGATAATATCAATCGCGTTGCTGCGCACCAGTGTCTCGGCAATCTCCAACGCCTGCTCTCCAGTATCCGGCTGACTGATCAGAAGATTGTCGATATCCACGCCAAGATTTTTCGAATAGTTGGGATCCATTGCATGTTCGGCATCGATAAATGCGGCAATTCCACCCTGCTTTTGAGCTTCCGCGATAAGATGAAGCGTAAGCGTGGTTTTCCCGGATGCTTCGGGGCCATAAATCTCGGTTACTCTCCCACGAGGTACTCCACCAATCCCCAACGCCATATCCAATGCGAGAGAACCGGTGGGAATGGTTTTCACCTTCACACGGATGCCTTCATCCCCAAACCTCATGATACTGCCTTTGCCGAACTGTTTTTCAATTTGTCCGATCGCAAGCTCAATCGCCCGATCTTTGCCGTTTTCCTCTTTCATTCTTTCCTCTGCCTAAATCATGTTGATGTTGTATGACAATGTAATAATCCTGTTAGTAACAGAATAGAAAAATGTCAAATCCGGTTAAATGGACCACGAATACCTTTATTCCTATCGTAAAGGTATGACAGCATACTCGCTGTAAATCGGTCCGGACGGCGTCAGCCGACTTTTGAAAAGTACGATTCTATCAACACGGTTTGAAGTTGTTTCCAAGGTATGGCCATACAGAAATCGCCGGAAATCCTCGGGATCATCCAGCTCTTTCACCCGGCCAAGAGTCAAATGCGGGCTGAAGTTTCGTTTTTCACGTTCTACACCGATTGCTTCGGCTGCGGATTCGATTTCCTGCTGCAGCTCTTGCAGTAATGGTGTGTTTTCTACGCCGACCCACACAATTCGCGGAACCTTCTTTCCCGGAAACGTTCCAATCCTGCCCACATCAAAGTGAAATGGTGAAAAATCAGCGGCAATATACCGAAGATCTTCACTTAATTGTTCCGCTTGTGGAGGGGTAATATCGCCAAGGAACTTCATAGTAACATGAATCTGTTTTGGATTCACCCATTTGATTTTTCCATTATAAGTCTTCAGTTGATTCTGCAGGATTGCCAGTTTATTCCTGATTTCATCCGTCAACTCGAGCGCTATAAAAGCACGCATGCACGCCTCGCTTCGTTGTGACTCCATCCTGTATAATCTTATATCAGTTGTGAATCCCGGATAACGTGGGACGGCCCAAGCTGGTCCATCAGCAGGGTTAACGCCGCAGTAATGGAACGGAGACGGTTGACACTCCGTTCATTTCCAAACGTGTTTTTCACCGCAATGGTTTTTTCACGATCAGCATAACCGATGTAAACCAGTCCCACCGGTTTTTCCGCCGTTCCACCCGTTGGGCCGGCTATTCCCGTAATGGAAATTGCCACTTGAGCCCGGCTTGCACGCAGAGCGCCTTCCGCCATGGCTTTGGCAACTTCCGGCGATACCGCGCCGTGCTCCTCGATTAATTCGTAAGGAACTCCCAGCAATTCATTTTTCGCTTCGTTGGAATAGGTGACAAATCCACGTTCAAACCAAACCGAACTCCCTGGAATATCTGTGAAACGTTTGGCCAGCCATCCGCCGGTACATGACTCAGCGGTGGTTATCTTCAGGTGTTTTTTCATAAGGAGTTCCGCGATGGCCATTTCACGTGTGAACTCCTCTCCTTTCCCTATAATATATATTCCCGCTTTCTCGCGGACCATGGATTCAGCCCTGTCCAGACGTTCCTGGGCTTCTTCATAACTGGCCGCTTCTGTTGTCAAACGCATACGGATGCCATTGTAGGAAGGGAGAAACGCAATTTTTGCCAGTTTGAGAATCTCTTCCCGGTTATCAAGGGTTTCATACAATTTGGCCTCAATAATGCCGAGGAAGTAGAGGGTTCGAAAGTAGATTTTCGGTCCGGTAATCAGTTTACGAAGCCGTGGCAATACAAAATCAATGATCATTCCGCGCATTTCATGAGGTACGCCCGGCATGGCGACAAAGATCTTCCCTTTACGTTCAATCCAGATGCCGGGAGCTGTTCCATGCTGATTCCTGATCGGAGTGGCGCCCTCTGGGAATTCCGCCTGTTCACGGCTGGTATCAATAAAACTCAATTGACGTTCATTATAGATTTTACGGACCTGCTCGAGAAGATCATTCCTGAAAACAATCGGGAGATTGAAAAACTTTGCGATAGTCTCTTTGGTGTAATCGTCATGGGTGGGACCAAGCCCTCCTGTTATCAGGATAACATCGCTTCTACTGATCCCGCGTTGAAAGGATTGGGTCATTACCTCCGGATCATCGGGGATCACGCTCATGGCGTGTACTTTAATCCCTTCAGCAGATAGTTTCCGCGCTATCCAACCGGCATTGGTGTTTTCTATTTGTCCAAGAAGGACTTCATCGCCAATTGCAATAATTTCAGCCAGCATGGAAAACCCCGACTGTCAAATGGTAGAGTCAACTATAAGTTCACATCATTATAAAGATACATAACAAACACGGAAAGAATCAACAAGAAATAGTGTTCGAATGTTCAGGAGAGAATAATATGGAGATAATCAGCAGGCAATCCGTTTTTAACTTCCAATTATTTTTCAAAATCCGATCAGGTTACTGCCGAAAACAGAGACAATTCCCGTTCATTCCGTGTCGCATATCAATAAAAAATAATACCCCATGATTTTGTAAATAGCAAATTTTTACAGGAATCAGTATATTTTACAGACAATGACAGGAACATTTCCCCGAAAATCCGGAAGTACAATAACACTATCTTAACAAAAGAGCACTTTCATTATTTACCTGTTGCATTACGAGAAAGAGAACGACAATTTACTACTCTGTGAGTGAATTGTTATAATTTATAAATAACATGCGATTTTTAATTATTGATTTTGTACCTTTACCGGTGTATTTGATTACATAACAGTACTTTCATGAAGAGAGTCATTATTGTAATTATTTGACAACAGAGATGACTATCTGGCTTTTATTTGTTGTACAATATTGTTTGTTATCCACCTGAAACACTACGGTGTGATTGTAGAGTAAAAACGGGAATTGAATTTGATGGGTAAAATTCTACTTGTGGATGATGAGGATGAAGTCCGCAAAGTGACTTCAATGATGCTCGAACTCCTTGGATACAGTGTTGTATCCGCCAGGGATGGTGCAGACGCATTGGAGAAACTGCAAGAACACAAGCATGACATTTCACTTGTGTTAATGGACCTCTCTATGCCCGTCATGGATGGTGAAGAGACCTTTATCGAAATGCGGAAGAAAGACAAAAACATTCCGGTAATTATCGCAACGGGTCATTCCGATACAGCTACAACTGATCGGATTTCAAGTTTGAATGTGGATGGTATTGTTAACAAACCATATTTAATGGATGAGTTGGTGGAAGTAATTGAAAGCAAAAAGCGTGAGATTAACCAGTAGATCCGGAGTTCTATTGCTTGTATAGACAACGCATGCGGATTGTGAATCCACATGCGTTTTTTTGTCAGAAACGTTTGTGGAAGACATTCTGGTTTTGTTGTAATCAATGCAAAAAAGCAGTGTACTCCTCGAGAACAGAATGGGAGTTTTTTTGGCGAAATGAAACATGTACCTTAGGCGACATTCATAGCGGTCTCAGTGGTTTAAGTTGTATGGGCGACGTGCTTGAGAATTCCCGTATTCATTGTTTGAGAGCGTGGAGACTTTTTCCTATTTCTCCTTGACTCCGCAGAGAGAATACGTATATTTAAAGGCTACGTACAGAGCGCCCCGCTTGAGGGGCGTTCGTATTGATAAAAGTCAGCAATGACAACGTTTTGAAAACCTTTCTGATCTTTTACGCCGGTGTAGCTCAGCTGGTAGAGCATCGGATTTGTAATCCGAAGGTCAAGGGTTCGAGTCCCTTCGCCGGCTCCAAGGCGAAGGAACTGGAGAGTTTTCAACTTCGTTACTTGAAATCAGGTAGTGATTCGGGGGGATGCCCGAGCGGCCAAAGGGAGCAGACTGTAAATCTGCCGGCGGATGCCTTCGAAGGTTCGAATCCTTCTCCCCCCACACAACAGTAACTGGCATCCTGGTGGAACGTTAACTGTTTTAATCCGAAGAATTTATACGTATCTTCCAAGACTGTCCGCCAGGGTTTTTTGTGTCCAGTGGCTGCGGGAACCTGCGGGAGTAGCTCATTTGGTAGAGCATCGGCCTTCCAAGCCGATGGTAGCGGGTTCGAGCCCCGTCTCCCGCTCTTGATGTAGTGTTGGATTGCGGTGAATGATGGGATTGATGCATAGAAGCGCAACCTATGACCAGCCATCGTAGCTCAGTCGGTAGAGCGCATCCTTGGTAAGGATGAGGTCACCGGTTCAATCCCGGTCGATGGCTCTTAGAAAGTTATTAACGACTACAAGTTGCACGAAACGTGTAAATGCAGGATCAGGTTTGAAGGACCTGGTTTGTTGGAGGTTCAAATGGCGAAGCAGAAATTCGAGCGTACGAAGCCTCACGTGAATGTCGGTACGATTGGTCACGTGGACCATGGCAAGACGACGTTAACGGCAGCGATGACGCTGGTATTGTCGAAGAAGGCGGGCAATGTCGAGTACCGCAGCTTCGATTCGATTGACAATGCACCGGAAGAGCGTGAACGCGGCATTACGATTGCGACAGCACACGTGGAATACCAGACGGAAAACCGTCACTATGCACACGTGGACTGCCCGGGTCACGCGGACTATGTGAAGAACATGATTACGGGTGCGGCCCAGATGGATGGTGCGATCGTGGTGGTGAGCGCAGCGGACGGTCCGATGCCTCAGACCCGTGAACATATCCTTTTGGCTCGCCAGGTGAACGTGCCTGCGTTGGTCGTGTTTATGAACAAGGTTGATATGGTTGACGATGAAGAGCTTCTTGACCTTGTCGAGCTCGAGATGCGTGAACTGTTGACCGAATATGAATTCCCAGGTGATGATATTCCGATCATCCGTGGCAGCGCATTGGAAGCGTTGAACGATCCGGATGACGAAGAGAAGACAGCTTGCATTTTCGAGCTGATGGAAGCGGTGGATTCTTATGTTCCTCAGCCGGAACGTGCGACGGACAAGCCTTTCCTGATGCCGGTGGAAGACGTCTTCTCGATTACCGGTCGTGGAACCGTAGCGACAGGTCGTATCGAGCGGGGCATTGTTCACACGGGTGAAGAAGTAGAATTGGTGGGTCTTGGCGCGAGCCGCAAGACGGTGGTGACCGGTGTTGAGATGTTCCGCAAGATCCTTGATGAAGGGCAGGCGGGTGACAATGCGGGTCTTCTTCTTCGCGGTGTTGACAAGGATGAGATCGAGCGCGGTATGGTGTTGGCGAAGCCGGGTTCGATCAATCCACACACGAAGTTTGAAGCGAATGTGTATATCCTTGGCAAGGACGAAGGTGGTCGTCACACCCCGTTCTTCGCAGGCTATCGTCCTCAGTTCTATTTCCGCACGACGGATGTGACCGGTTCGATCGGTCTTCCGGAAGGTGTGGAGATGGTGATGCCGGGTGACAACGTGAACATGACCGTAGACCTGATCACCCCGATCGCGATGGACGAGCAGCTTCGTTTCGCGATCCGTGAAGGCGGCCGCACTGTCGGCGCCGGTGTTGTAACCAAGATTCTGGAATAGAATTTTCCATAGATATCGTCTTTAACTCACGAAACCTGTGTGGTTCCGTGAGTTGAAGGCGTTTGTGTAGGACACTAGCTCAATTGGTAGAGCACCGGTCTCCAAAACCGGGTGTTGGGGGTTCGAGTCCCTCGTGTCCTGCAACGGAATTGTCGATATCGACAAAAGCGTTCGTATCCGATAGACTGGATTGAGGACAGGAAAGCAGCCATGAAAAAGCTTCTTAATTATCTGCGCTCAGTGCGTGTTGAAATGAGCAAGGTCACATGGCCACCGCGGGATCAGTTGGTGGAGTCCACCGGAATCACGCTGTTTCTGTCTACACTGGTCGCGGTATTCATTTTCATCGTAGATAAGGTTATCTCCGGTGCGTTGAATTTCATTTTGTATCGTTGAGCTGAATCATGGAATGGTACGTAGCCCACGTCTTCACAGGCCATGAAAACAGGGTCAAAGAATATCTTGAACGGGAAATTGAACGTTTGGGGTATCATGATCTTGTAAGCCAGATCCTCATTCCCACCGAAGAGGTGGTTGAGATGCGTGAAGGTAAAAAACGGGTAAAAAAACGCAACTTTTTCCCTGGTTATCTGCTGCTTGAAATGGATTTGACAAAAGAGACAAAACACCTCGTAACCAATACAAATGGTGTTATTGGATTTGTTGGTGGGACGGGCGCCGAACCACAGCCGATCCAGGAACACGAGGTCATGAGGATTCTTGGCCGTGTGGAAGAAACCATCGGCCAGACTACCATGGAAATCCCCTTCGATGTGGATGACCAGGTAAAAATTATTGATGGTCCCTTTAAGGATTTCCAGGGTACGATCAAAGAGATTAATGAAGAAAAACGTAAACTAAAGGTACTTGTTTCGATCTTCGGACGAGAAACGCCTGTGGAAGTAGACTTCCTGCAGGTGAGTACCGATTTCAGTGATAAGTGAGGGGTTCATGGCAAAGAAGGTTGACAGCTTAGCAAAATTGGTTATTCCTGGTGGTCAGGCGTCTCCCGCACCCCCGGTAGGTACTGCGTTAGGCCCCAAGGGCGTCAACATCATGGAGTTCGTGAAGCAATTTAACGCCAGAACTCAGGACCAGCCGGGTGTGTTGATTCCAGTGGAAGTGACGGTTTATACAGATCGTTCCTTCTCCTTCATCATGAAGACCCCGCCTGCATCGTACCTGATCAAGCAGGCGATCAAACTTGACAGGGGGTCACCGGAATCCAACCGTACCAAAGTTGGTGAAATTTCCAGGGACGCTCTTCGCAAGATAGCAGAAACGAAGATGAAAGACTTGAATGCCCACACGGTCGAGCAGGCAATGAAGATCATTGCAGGTACTGCGCGTTCGATGGGTGTTACAGTTGAAGGATAAACGATGAAAAGAAGTAAGCGCTGGAAGGAGGCTGCGGCGAAAGTCGACCGGCTCCGCGAGTACCAGCTCGAGGAAGGTATCGACCTGTTGAAGGGTTGTGCCAACTCCAAGTTTGATGAAACTGTCGAATTGACAATGAATCTTGGCGTTGATCCTCGAAAAGCGGACCAGATGGTCCGTGGCACCGTGGCCCTGCCTCATGGAACCGGCAAACAGGTAAGAGTTCTTGTCCTTACGAAGGGCGAAAAGCAGGCCGAAGCTCGTGACGCCGGGGCTGAACATGTTGGATATGACGAGTATATCGAACAAATCCAGGGTGGATGGTTCGAGTTCGACGTCTGTATTGCAACTCCGGATGCGATGCGTGATGTCGGTAAACTCGGGCGTCTCCTTGGCCCACGCGGCTTGATGCCAAACCCCAAAACCGGAACCGTCACTTTTGATGTCGGCGATGCTGTAAAAGAGGTCAAGGCAGGTCGTATTGACTTCCGGGTCGACCGATATGGTATTGTACATGCAGGTGTTGGTAAAGCATCCTTCGAAAGGGATCAGTTACGGGATAACATTCATGAATTCCTTCGTACGATTGTGCGGCTGAAACCTGCGACGGCAAAAGGAACGTACGTAAAAAAGATCACTGTGTCCTCAACGATGGGACCCGGAGTGAAAATTGACCGTGCGGCGACTCTGAACGAGATCAAGTAAATTTCAGAATAGCATATACTTGTACCAGGGTGAATCCAGGGATACCAATTTACCCTGTATTCTAGTTTTGCCTGTACATAAAAAAGTTGTTGTGCCGTATCCGGCGAAAACAACAAAATACCGGCTGTATGTGAAAGCCGGGGCTGGAGTTAGGCGATGAGCTACGTTGCAAAAGCGAATCCAAGCAAAAGAGCCACAGTCGAAATCCTCGAAGAAAAACTGGGGAAAGCAACCGGGATCTTCTTCACGGATTTCCAGGGACTGTCCGTTGCGGAAATGAACCGACTGAGATCCAGGTTCTTCGAAGCCGGTGAGACTGAATATTATGTAGCAAAGAACACTCTTGCCTTGATCGCCCTCAGGAAGAAGGGCGTTGAAGGGTTGGATGAGTCCGTTCTTACGGGAATGACTGGTTTGGCGCTTGGATATGAAGACGCGATTAAGCCGGTGAAACTGATCTCCGATTTTTTGAAAGATCAGCCCAAAGATAAAAAGAAGCCCGAATTCAAGGGCGGTGTGGTTGAAGGCACGTACTACAACTCTGCTGATGTAGAGAAACTCAAAGATATTCCGCCGGTTGAACAACTTTACGCCATGATTATTGGTTCAATGGTTTCACCGTTGTCCGGATTTGTTGGTGTACTTGAAGCTACCGTGCGTGATTTCCTGTATGTGCTTGACGCCATCATTGAAGAGAAGAAAAAGACGGAAGTGGATGCATAAAAGCGTCCCGCCGGAAATTCGATAAAGAAAAACACATTAACATATGCCCTGCTCCCATCGCAGGATGGGGTGTAAATACGGAGGTTTAAGGTGCAGGAGCTTATTGATCAGATTAAAAACATGAAAGTCCTCGAGCTAGTCGAACTGAAGAAAGCTCTTGAGGAAGAGTTCGGTGTCAGTGCAGCTGCTCCCGTGATGGCAGCCGGTATCATGCCCGTCGCTGGCGGCGCCGCACCCGCAGAAGAAGTTGAAGAGAAGACTGAGTTTGATGTTATCTTGACCGATGCAGGCGCCAAGAAGATCCAGGTTATCAAGGTCGTTCGTCAGATCACAAGCCTCGGCCTGAAAGAGGCCAAGGAACTCGTCGATGGCGCCCCCAACCCGGTGAAGGAAGGTGTCAGCAAAGATGAAGCCGAAGACATCAAATCCAAGATCGAAGAAGTTGGTGGTTCTGTGGAGCTCAAGTAATTGGGGCGGATGTACCACAAGTCATTGAGTTTTTTTGGAAGGCGGATTGTCCGCAACAGGCGGACTCCGCTTTTTCGTGTTGAGTTTTATCGTCCACGGAGGTGGTCATCGTGAAAAAGAGGGTCCAGATCGTTCGGGAGTCCTTCGCCCGTATTAAAGCCGGGTTGGAAATCCCCGACCTGCTTGAAGTGCAGATCAAGTCCTTCCGTGACTTCCTGCAAGACGACATTCCTCCGGAGCAACGGGACAATAAAGGGCTGCAAGCGGTATTCGAAAGTGTATTTCCAATTATCGACAATCGTGAGGAGCACATCCTCGAATTTGTCGAATATTATATCGAAGCACCGAAATACACTGTGGTCGAATGCAAGGAACGTGGCGTAAGCTTCACCGTTCCTTTGAAAGCCAAATTACGGCTTTCAAGCCGTGGTGAAGGCGAAGAAGTGGAAGACAATTTCGAGCAGACCATCGAATCAGATGTCTATCTCGGCAATCTTCCCATGATGACCTCCACCGGTACTTTTATTATCAACGGCGCCGAACGGGTTATTGTCAGTCAATTGCATCGGAGTCCAGGTGTATTTTTCAGCGATTCCATCCATCCAAATGGAACCACTATTTACAGTGCGCGTATTATCCCATTTCGTGGAAGCTGGATCGAATTTACCACTGATATCAACAATGCGATCTTTGTCTATATCGACAGACGCAAGAAATTCCCGGTAACGACTTTCCTCAGAGCGATCGGTTACAGCGACGATGCCGAAATATTCAACCTTTTCGGCTTCTCCGAAGATGTTCCCGTCAGTCGCAAAGAGATCGAAAGTTATTTTGGACGCCTGGTGGTACAGGATGTCATTGACGAAGAAACCGGTGAAATCCTCGCGGAAAAGAACCAGGAATTCGACGAAGAAACCCTGAAGAAGGTCAAGCGGACAAAGACCCGTCGTGTTCCCCTGATGAAAAACCCGAGAGGCAAGGACGCGGAACACAGTCTTGAAGTTCTCAGGAACACTCTTGCCAAAGACAAAACGCAGAACGAAGACGAAGCACTTGAGTTCATATACCGTGAAATGCGGAACGGTGAACCACCGGATGTGGAAACAGCCCGCAAGCTTTTGCAGCGCATGTTCTTCGATGAAAAACGTTATGACCTCGGAGCTGTCGGACGATACCGGATCAATGTAAAACTCGATCTGACCGTCGAACCGGATAATACAATCCTGACAGCCGATGATGTCGTGGCGATTGTGAAGTACGTGCTTGCTCTGAAGAACGGTAAACGTTCCACGGATGACATCGACCACCTTGGCAACCGTCGAGTGAGAACCGTTGGCGAACAACTGGGCAACCAGTTTTCCGTGGCGTTCAGCCGGATGGCGCGAACCATCAAGGAACGGATGAATGTCCGCGATTCGGAAAAACTGCAGCCCCAGGATCTGGTGAATGTCCGTACCGTAAGCTCTGTGATCAACACATTCTTCGGGACGAACCAGCTCAGCCAGTTCATGGACCAGGTAAACCCATTGACGGAACTGACCCACAAACGGCGTTTGTCGGCGTTAGGACCGGGAGGTTTGACCAGGGAACGGGCCGGGTTCGAGGTTCGTGACGTTCACTACACGCACTACGGTCGTCTTTGCCCGATTGAAACTCCTGAAGGTCCGAATATCGGATTGATCTCGAGTCTCACCACTTTTGCAAGGTTCAATGATCTTGGTTTTGTTGAAACTCCTTACCGTGTTGTCAAGAACGGCAGAGTGACCAACCAGATCAAATACCTCTCAGCAGATGACGAAGACAAATATGTCATCGCCCAGGCGAATGCACCTATTGACGATGAAGGTAACTTCATCAGAGATCGTGTTCGCTGCCGTTACCGCGCGGAATATCCGGTAACCACTCCGGATAAAATCGACTACATGGATGTTGCCCCTCATCAGATCGTATCGGTGGCGGCCTCCCTGATTCCGTTCCTTGAACACGATGACGCGAACCGTGCGTTGATGGGATCGAACATGCAGCGCCAGGCGGTTCCGCTCCTGGTACCGGAAACCCCTATTGTCGGAACCGGTATGGAAGGAAAAGCCGCCAGGGATTCCCGCGCTGTTATCGTATCAGATGATGACGGCCAGGTGGTGTATGTCGATTCTTCCAAAATTGTGTTGGATACAAGGCGGAAAGGTATCTCGAAAGAACGTACCACTGAAATGCCGCCTAGCTTCAAAACATACGATCTTCAGAAGTTTGTCCGTACGAACCAGGACACCTGCATCAACCAGCGTCCGTTGGTGAAGCAGGGGCAGTTTATTCGTACCGGGCAGATTATTGCGGACGGTCCTTCCACGGAAGGTGGCGACCTGGCGCTTGGCAGAAATGTGCTGGTGTCGTTCATGCCGTGGCACGGTTTCAATTTTGAAGACTCTGTCATCATTTCCGAACGTATTGTCAGGGATGATGTATTCACCTCGATACGTATTGAAGAGCTTGAACTTCAGGTACGTGAAACCAAGCGTGGCCGTGAAGAGTTAACCCGTGAAATTCCGAATGTATCGGAAGAAGCGACCAAAAACCTTGACGAAAACGGCATTATTCGCATTGGCGCTATTATCAAGCAGGGCGACATTCTTGTTGGTAAGGTCACCCCGAAGGGTGAAACGGACCTTACCCCGGAAGACAAACTGCTGAAAGCGATCTTTGGTGATAAGGCTGGAGATGTCAAGGATGCATCCCTTCGTGCACATCCGGGAATGTATGGTATCGTCATCGACACCAAACTGTTCAGCCGTAAGAGGAAAGATGCTGATCAGCGTCGGCGCGACAAGGAAACCGTTGCCCAAATGGAAGAAACCTTTGAGCGTGAGCAACGGTCTCTGCGGAAAACATGCTATGATACACTCCGCAATGTTCTTGTCGGACGGACGGCGGATGAAGTCCTCAATATTGAGGGCGATGAGGTGCTTGTACCTGCGGGAACAGTTTATACGGAAGACATCGTCACACGGTTGAATGTGGAACATGTGCAGGATAATGCCGCATGGACCCAGGATGACGAAACAAATCTGATGGCGAATTATACGCTGTCAGAATACCGTACTACCGCAGAAGCGCAGGACAACGAACATAAAAACAAAATTCACAAGATCCAGGTTGGCGATGAGTTGCCATCAGGCATTCTCCAGTTATCCAAGGTATATGTCGCGCAACGCCGCAAGCTTTCGGTCGGTGACAAGATGGCTGGCCGACACGGAAACAAGGGTGTTGTCGGACGGATAGTTCCCATGGAAGACATGCCGTTCCTTCCGGATGGAACGCCGGTGGACATTATCTTGAATCCTCTTGGTGTGCCGAGTCGTATGAATATCGGCCAGATCCTGGAAACGGTACTGGGCTGGGCCGGGTCGAAACTTGACAAGCATTATGCGACCCCGGTATTTGACGGCGCCAGTATTGATGATGTGAAAAAAGAACTTAACAAGGCCGGTTTGCCCGAAGAAGGTAAAGTACAGCTTTATGACGGACGGACCGGAGAGCCATTCGACCAGTTAAGCACAGTCGGCATGATTTACATGATGAAACTGTCTCACCTGGTTGATGATAAAATCCATGCACGTTCTATTGGGCCGTATTCGTTGATTACACAACAGCCATTGGGCGGAAAAGCTCAGTTTGGTGGCCAACGATTCGGTGAAATGGAAGTGTGGGCGCTTGAAGCTTATGGCGCTGCCCATACATTGCAGGAAATTCTCACAGTTAAATCTGACGATGTCAGTGGTCGGGCACGTACGTATGAAGCCATTGTAAAAGGTGAGAACCTTCCGCCTCCCGGAACCCCGGAATCGTTCAATGTGTTCATCCATGAACTCATGGGGCTGGGACTCGATGTAAAACTCGAGTAGGCATGGGTACTATCGCGATGCGGATTTGTAACGCTTCGCGGTATTCTTTTTTATTTATTGTGGCTAATTACGAACCATACGACGCCAGTCGAGGAGGTGTCCCGTGGTCATGTCGAGCCGAACGCAAGAGCTTGACCGCAAGTCTTTCTCAAAGATTGCAATTAATCTGGCCAGTCCGGAGATGATCCTTGCCAGGAGTTATGGCGAGGTTACCAAACCGGAAACGATTAATTACCGTAGCTATAAGCCCGAGAAAGAAGGACTTTTCTCAGAAAAGATTTTCGGTCCTACCAAGGACTGGGAATGCCATTGTGGTAAATATCGCGGGATCCGCTACAAAGGAATCATTTGCGACAGATGCGGAGTGGAAGTCACTCGCAAGGATGTACGTCGGAAGCGAATGGGTCACATTAAGTTGGCGGTTCCGGTTGTACATATCTGGTTCTTCAAATCCATGCCTTCCAAGATTGGATATCTGCTTGGCATGGCGGTGCGCGAACTGGAACGGATCATCTATTACGAGAATTACATCGTAATTCAACCCGGGAACACGGGATTGAAAAAGATGGAACTCTTGACCGAGGCGGAATACCTCGATATGATGAAGGAGTATGGTCCGCTCAACCAGCAATTGCCGGAAGAGAGTAAAGAACGTTTTATCGCCAAAACGGGCGGTGAAGCTGTACGCGATCTTCTCCGCAGGATCGAAACAGAATCTCTCGCATCGGAATTACGCAAGCAGATCCGTACCGAAACCAGTATGCAGCGTAAGCAGGACGCAATCAAGCGGTTGCGTGTTGTGGAAGCGTTCCGTGATCAGCCGGATCGTGATTCCACCCGTCCTGAGTGGATGGTGCTTTCCGTTATTCCAGTGATCCCGCCGGATCTACGTCCATTGGTGCCGCTTGAAGGCGGCCGGTTCGCAACCAGCGACCTGAATGATTTGTATCGACGGGTGATTATTCGCAATAACCGTCTGAAACGACTTATTGAGATCAAGGCGCCTGAAGTTATTCTACGTAATGAAAAGCGTATGCTTCAGGAAGCTGTCGACAGCCTTTTCGATAACGGTAGAAAATCGGTAGCCGTTCGTTCCGATGGAAACCGTCCCCTGAAGAGTTTGTCCGACAACCTCAAGGGTAAACAAGGTCGTTTCCGCCAGAACCTGCTGGGTAAACGCGTTGACTATTCCGGTCGTTCAGTGATTACTGTTGGTCCGGATCTCAAGCTGCACGAGTGCGGTCTTCCGAAGGACATGGCGATTGAATTGTTCAAGCCGTTTATCATTCGGAAACTGATCGAGCAGGAATATGCGAAAACAGTAAAAAGCGCAAAGCGCATGGTTGAGCGTCGCGATGAAGTTGTATGGGGAATTCTCGAGGAGATTATCGAGAATCATCCTGTAATGCTCAACCGCGCACCCACCTTGCACAGGTTGGGTATCCAGTCGTTCCAGCCATTACTGGTTGAAGGAAAAGCGATCAAACTGCACCCGCTGGTCTGTTCGGCATTTAACGCAGACTTCGACGGCGACCAGATGGCGGTCCATATTCCGCTTTCCTATGAAGCGCAACTGGAAGGCCGGTTGCTGATGCTTGCCGCACAGAACATTATGCACCCGGCAAACGGTCGTCCGATCACCGTACCCAGCCAGGACATGGTCCTTGGTTGTTATTACCTCACCAAGATCTTTCCCGGAGCTAAAGGGGAAGGGATGTTCTTCGCTTCTGAAGACGAGGTAATCGTTGCTGTCAACCAGGGTGCAATCAACATGAATGCGGAAGTATATGTACGCATTCGCAATGATTTTATCCAGACAACAGCCGGACGTGTACTGTTCAACAAAATCATCCCGGAACAGGTACGTGAACATACATACTATAACGAACTTCTCTCCAAGAAACGCCTTGAAGAGATCATCGCAGACTGTCATCGCCAGGTAGGTAATGCGGAAACGGCAAAATTCCTGGATAATCTGAAAAATCTAGGGTTTGCCCACTCCACACGTGGTGGATTGTCTGTAGGTATTGGCGATATCCTTATCCCCAAAGAAAAACATGAATTGATCAGCGAATCGATCAAGCGGGTAGAGGATATTACCGGCCAGTACGAAATGGGTATCATCACCGATGGGGAACGGTACAACCAGATCATCGACGTATGGACCCATACCACCAACGCTGTGTCGGAAGCAATGTTCAAGAAAATGCAGACCGACCAGAATGGTTTCAACCCGATCTTCATGATGGCAGACTCAGGCGCCCGTGGGTCGAAAGACCAGATCCGCCAGCTTGCCGGTATGCGTGGTTTGATGGCAAAACCGCAAAAAACCATGACCGGTGGTAAGGGTGAGATCATTGAGAACCCGATTACCGCCAACTTTAAAGAAGGGTTGTCCGTGTTGGAATACTTT
Source organism: bacterium (assembly GCA_963674515.2). Lineage (GTDB taxonomy): Bacteria > Electryoneota > Electryoneia > Electryoneales > Electryoneaceae. Next base: position 476,059 of record CAXXQY010000029.1, on the reverse strand, counting down.
ATTTCCACACATGGTGCTCGTAAGGGTCTGGCGGATACAGCCCTGAAAACAGCGGACGCAGGTTACCTGACCCGACGCCTTGTTGATGTTGCGCAGGATGTAATCATTCGGGAGACAGACTGTAGTACAATCCGCGGCATTACCGTAGAAGCGCAAAAAGAAGGCGAAGAGGTTACGGAACAATTGTTCGAACGTATCCTCGGTCGTGTTACAGCGGATGAAGTTATCCACCCAATCACCGGTGAAAAGGTACTGGACAGGAATGTCTTGATCGGTGCCATGGAGGCGGAAAAAATCGCCACCAGCGGTATCGACAAGGTAAAAATCCGTTCCGTACTTACCTGTGAAACAGAGACAGGTGTCTGTTCCCGTTGTTACGGCATTAACCTCACCAATGGTCAGATGGTTGACCATGGTGAATCGGTTGGTGTTATTGCAGCCCAGTCTATTGGTGAACCGGGTACCCAGCTAACCCTGCGTACATTCCACATCGGTGGTACCGCCGCATTTATTGCAGCGCAATCGAAGGTGGAAGCGAAGTCTGACGGTATTGTTGTCTTTGATAACATCTATACGATCTCCCAATCCAAAATGGGTGATCATAACGAGATGATAAACAATGAACGATTGGTAACCATTCGACGAAACGGTATCGTGAAGTTGATTGACGACAACAATCGTATCATTGCGAAATATTCGGTGCCTTACGGTTCTACGCTCATGTGCCGTGATGGAATGCGAGTCAAGGGTGGACAGCTGCTGTTCAACTGGGATCCGTTCTCCATGTCCATTCTCGCCACGGAATCCGGTACGGTGAAGTACCACGACATCAAGTCCGGTACCACCATGCGCGAAGAGGTGGATGAGATCACCGGTATGAAACAGAAGGTGATCGTAGAAGCGCCGGGCCAGAGGAAACTGAATCCGAGCATTGTCCTCCAGGATGAAGAAGGCAAGCGGATCGGCAACTACATCCTTCCGACCGGATCTCACCTCCAGGTGGAAGACAGTAGCTTTGTGACGGCTGGTGATCCATTGGTCAAGATTCCGCGTGAATCGCACAAGACCAAGGACATTACCGGTGGTCTGCCGCGAGTTGCGGAACTCTTCGAAGCCCGCAGGCCCAAGGAACCGGCAGTGGTAACGGAGGTTGACGGTGTTGTACGATTTGGTAAGATGAAACGCGGTTACCGCGAAATTACCATTGAAACACCTGAAAACCAGCAATTCGAATACCAGGTGCCGCATGGAAAGCATGTTCTTGTTCACGAAGGTGAATTTGTTACTGCCGGTGAACGTCTTTGCGAAGGCGCGATCAGCCCGCAGGATATTTTGAACGTTCTTGGACCTGCAATGGTGCAGGAATACCTGGTGAACGAAATCCAGGCCGTGTACAAGCTGCAGGGTGTACGGATTGCCGACAAGCACATTGAAGTAATTGTGCGCCAGATGATGCAACGTGTGAGGATCGATGATCCGGGTGACACACGGTTCCTCGAAGGCGATCACGTCGATATCAACCGTGTAAAGCGCGCCAACCGTGAAATCATGGAAAAAACCGTGGTTGAAACGGTGGGTGACAGCCGTTTTTACGAGGAACAACTGGTGGACCGGGCAGAGTTTAACCGTGAAACACGGAGAATGAAAAAGCTCGACCTTCAGCCGCCTACATCTCGTCATGCGGAACCGGCCAGGTATCAACCGCTGCTTCTCGGTATTACACAAGCGTCACTTTCAACTGAATCCTTCATTTCTGCTGCTTCCTTCCAGGAAACAACCAGAGTGTTGACCGAAGCTGCGATAGAACGAAAGACAGATGATTTGCGTGGTTTGAAAGAAAACGTAATCATGGGTCATTTGATTCCGGCAGGGACAGGTATCCAGAGTTACCAGAACCTTGAAGTTCTGAACCAGGAAGATGAAGAGCGGAAAAAGCTGGAAGCGGAAGAAGAAGAGTGGTTGAAGCGGGAGTCGGAACTCGCACGCATTGAATCTGAGCAGTATGTTGATGATGAACCTGAAAACGACGAGTCGGAATCCGACGAGGATTTTCAGGACGATTTTGATTCAGATGATAATGAAGATCTTGGAAATTCGGAAGATCCCGTTGAATTGCCAAGCGAAGATGAAGAGTAGTTTTAGGGAAATTGTAAGGGACCGGGACGATAAGGCTCCTGGTTCCTTACAAGAACTAAATACTTGACATAAATAGTTGACAGGCCCTATACTCTGTGACCTTTCAACTAAGGAAGAAACTGAGAAGCTGGGGTGTAACACCGCCGGGACCCCACGTCCCCACCCGACGGAAAGTTGCGAACTTGGCATGAAGTAAACAGTTTTTGGGGGCGTCCGTCACGAGCGGAGCCGGGGTGCGTCGCTCGTTTTTATTTGTCCATTTCGAAAAGTCGCCCAGGTTAAACGAAATGAGCAACTTAGAGGCCGATCTTTCGTGTTTCGGCTTCGACGATTTGACAACAGATAGTGTCGGACGAGGGAGATCCTCTCCATTATTATAGCGGTACCCGGGAAGCCGGGAGGCGGTAATTCAGGTGGGAGCATAAATGCCGACCGTAAATCAATTGGTTCGACAGGGCCGAGCAAAGCAGTTAAAGAAAACAAGTGCACCTGCGCTTCAGAACTGTCCGCAACGTCGCGGTGTTTGTGTACGTGTGTATACAACGACCCCGAAGAAACCGAATTCAGCGTTGCGTAAGGTTGCACGTGTCCGTTTAACGAATGGTATCGAGGTTACTGCATATATCCCGGGTGAGGGACACAATCTGCAGGAACACTCCATTGTGCTGATTCGTGGCGGTCGTGTCAAGGACCTTCCGGGTGTGAGATATCATATCATCCGTGGTACGTTGGATGCATCCGGTGTTGCGGATCGTAATCAGAGTCGTAGCAAGTACGGAACAAAGCGCCCGAAAAAATAACTGTATCGGACGTAATTTGCGTTAAGTGAGAGCAGCGAAAGCTGTCGGTTGGGCCGAGTGTTTAATTGTTGTGAAAGATAGAACATCAGGCTGAACGACTGGGTAGAGATTATGGCCAGAAGGAAGCGTGCAGAAAAGCGTGAAGTCCTGCCGGATCCGAAATACAGATCTGTACAGGTGGCGAAGTTTGTGAACAATCTGATGGAACGCGGCAAAAAGTCTGTTTCCGAAGGCATTTTTTACGACGCCATCGATATTATTGATAGTAAGACCAAAGGTCAGGGGCTGGACATTTTTCAGCAGGCGCTGAAGAACTCTCAACCGCTGCTTGAGGTGAAAAGCCGTCGTGTTGGCGGTAGCACTTACCAGGTTCCGGTGGAAGTTCGCCATGATCGTGGGCAGGCGCTTGCCACACGCTGGTTGATACAATATGCGAAAGCTCGTCCTGGAAAAAACATGGCGGAGAAGCTGGCAGGTGAATTCATGTCGGCCGCCAAGGGCGAAGGCGCAACGATCAAGAAGAAAGACGATACTCACCGCATGGCAGACGCAAACAAAGCATTTGCACACTTCCGGTGGTAAGATAAACGTAGTTTCTTCATGTACGGCAGTTTAATCCCGGCAAACAGGTAAAGTATCTGTTTTATTCAGAAGGCGTATATCCGGTGGCTTCAGAGAAGAAAAAAAATAATGGATCCAAAAAGGCCGTGGCTCAGAAATGGTCCCTGGATCATATGCGCAATTTCGGTATCATGGCGCATATAGATGCAGGAAAGACCACCACGACCGAACGTATCCTTTATTATACCGGGCGTCTTCACCGGATGGGTGAGGTACATGAAGGTGCGGCGACAACCGATTGGATGGCGCAGGAAAAGGAACGTGGTATTACCATTACTTCTGCGTCCATTACAACCGAATGGAATGATACTCGCCTTACCTTGATCGACACTCCGGGACATGTTGATTTTACGGCGGAAGTAGAACGCAGTCTTCGTGTGCTGGATGGCGCCGTAGCATTATTCTGCGCTGTTGGTGGAGTGGAGCCGCAATCAGAAACCGTATGGCGCCAGGCGGACAAGTACAATGTCCCGCGTATTGCCTATATCAATAAAATGGACCGTGTCGGCGCCGATTTTTATCGCGCGGTTGATATGATCCGGGATCGATTCCATTCTCGTCCAATCCCCATCCAGATTCCGATGGGACAGGGCGAAATGTTTAATGGTCTTATTGATCTTATCAAATTCAAAGCGGTATGGTATATCGAAAGCACCCTCGGACTGGAATGGGAAGAGGGAGATATTCCGAATGACCTCGTCGAGCAAGCGCATCAATGGCGTGAAAATCTGCTCGAATCCATTTCCGATTATGATGATGGCCTCATGGAGAAATTCCTTGAGGGTGAAGATATTCCCGAGCACGAACTTCGTTCTGCCATCCGCAAAGCTACGCTTGACCGGGAAATTATTCCTGTGTTGTGCGGTTCTTCCTACAAGAACAAAGGTGTACAGCGTCTCCTCGATGCCATTTGCTATTACCTGCCATCACCGCTTGATCGCGGCAGTGTCACAGGCATAGACGTCAAGAGTGAGAAAGAGGTAAAACGTCAGCCCGCAGATAGCGATCCTTTCAGTGCGCTCGCTTTCAAGATCATGACAGATCCTTATGTTGGAAAACTCACCTATATCCGTGTGTATTCCGGCAAAATTAACCAGGGTGACATGATCCTGAATCCGCGTACCGGAAAAAAGGAACGGGTTGGCAGGATACTTCAGATGTTCGCCAACAAACGTGAAGAAATCCAGACTGTGGAAGCGGGTGGAATTGTTGCACTGGTAGGGATGAAAGCCATTCGTACAGGCGATACACTTTGTGATACCAGAAAACCGGTTACACTTGAATCGCTTACTTTCCCGAAGCCTGTCATTACTCGCGCAATTGAACCGAAGACCAAGGCTGACCAGGAACTTCTTGATAATAGCATGATGAAGCTGGCGGATGAAGATCCGACGTTCGATGTGCATTATGATGAAGAGACTGGCCAGACTCATATCTCCGGCATGGGCGAACTTCACCTTGAAATCCTTATCGACAGGCTCGTGCGTGAATTCCAGGTGCAGGCAAATGTGGGTAACCCGCAGGTAGCCTACAAAGAAGGGCTCGGAAAACCGGCGAAGGCGGAAGGCCGTTTCATCAAGCAGACCGGTGGGCGTGGCCAGTATGGACATGCAGTCATTGAGGTAGAACCTCAACCCCGTGGTTTCGGGTTTGAGTTTGTTGATAAAATCGTTGGTGGATCAATTCCGCGTGAGTATATCCCCTCTGTCAGGGAAGGCATTAAAGATGCGCTCGGATCTGGGGTTGTTGCGGGATTTCCCATTGATGATGTAAAAGTTATTTTAGTTGATGGCAGTTATCACGATGTCGATTCCAGTGAGATGGCATTCCGGATTGCAGGCAGCATGGCGTTTCGCGAGGCTGCTAAAAAAGCGGATGCATTTCTTACTGAGCCCATCATGAAGTTGGAAGTTGTAACTCCGGAAGAGTATGTCGGTGATGTAATGGGTGATCTGAATGTCAGGCGTGCGCACATCAAGGGAATTACCCCTCGCACGGACGCCCAGATGGTAGATGCACAGGTGCCGTTGTCTTCCATGTTCGGGTACGCGACCGAGTTGCGTTCCATGACACAAGGACGCGCCCTGTTTACCATGGAATTCGATCATTACGAACGGATACCGGCAGCGATTCAGGATCAGGTGATAAAAAAAGTTCGCGGTTATTAGGGCATAGGGAGATACACTATGGCGAAGCAGAAATTCGAGCGTACGAAGCCTCACGTGAATGTCGGTACGATTGGCCACGTGGACCATGGCAAGACGACGTTAACGGCAGCGATGACGCTGGTATTGTCGAAGAAGGCGGGCAATGTCGAGTACCGCAGCTTCGATTCGATTGACAATGCACCGGAAGAGCGTGAGCGCGGCATTACGATTGCAACAGCACACGTGGAATACCAGACGGAAAACCGTCACTATGCACACGTGGACTGCCCGGGTCACGCGGACTATGTGAAGAACATGATTACGGGTGCGGCCCAGATGGATGGTGCGATCGTGGTGGTGAGCGCAGCGGACGGTCCGATGCCTCAGACCCGTGAACATATCCTTTTGGCTCGCCAGGTGAACGTGCCTGCGTTGGTCGTGTTTATGAACAAGGTTGATATGGTTGACGATGAAGAGCTTCTGGATCTTGTCGAGCTCGAGATGCGTGAACTGTTGACCGAATATGAATTCCCAGGTGATGATATTCCGATCATCCGTGGCAGCGCATTGGAAGCGTTGAACGATCCGGATGACGAAGAAAAGACAGCTTGCATTTTCGAGCTGATGGAAGCGGTGGATTCTTATGTTCCTCAGCCGGAACGTGCGACGGACAAGCCTTTCCTGATGCCGGTGGAAGACGTCTTCTCGATTACCGGTCGTGGAACCGTAGCGACAGGTCGTATCGAGCGGGGCATTGTTCACACGGGTGAAGAAGTAGAATTGGTGGGTCTTGGCGCGAGCCGCAAGACGGTGGTGACCGGTGTTGAGATGTTCCGCAAGATCCTTGATGAAGGGCAGGCGGGTGACAATGCGGGTCTTCTTCTTCGCGGTGTTGACAAGGATGAGATCGAGCGCGGTATGGTGTTGGCGAAGCCGGGTTCGATCAATCCACACACGAAGTTTGAAGCGAATGTGTATATCCTTGGCAAGGACGAAGGTGGTCGTCACACCCCGTTCTTCGCAGGCTATCGTCCTCAGTTCTATTTCCGCACGACGGACGTGACCGGTTCGATCGGTCTTCCGGAGGTGTGGAGATGGTGATGCCGGGTGACAACGTGAACATGACCGTAGACCTGATCACCCCGATCGCGATGGACGAGCAGCTTCGTTTCGCGATCCGTGAAGGCGGCCGCACTGTCGGCGCCGGTGTTGTAACCAAGATTCTGGAATAGAATTTTCCATAGATAGTGGGCATGCCAGTGATGGCGCCTGTATTGTAAGGCTTTGCCGGAGGTAACGTGGCCGGACAAAATATTCGAATTCGCTTAAAGGCGTACGACCACAATCTGATTGATAAGTCGACGCAGAAGATTATTCAGACTGCGCGTGCAACTGGTGCTGTGATTTCTGGTCCGATTCCACTTCCGACCAAACGGACGGTGTGGACAGTGCTGAAGTCTCCGCACATTGACAAGAAGTCACGTGAACAGTTTGAAACGCGGATCCACAAGCGCTTGATCGATATTCTGAATTCATCAGCAAAAACGATTGATGCGCTCATGAAGCTGGAATTACCGGCCGGCGTCGATATTGAGATCAAGACCTGAGGAGTACACAACCATGGCTCAGGGATTGTTGGGCCGAAAAATCGGAATGACTTCGGTATTCTACGAAGGTCGGCAAGAGCCGGTCACGGTTATCGAAGTGGGACCTTGCCCGGTGGTGCAGGTCAAAACGATTGATGGTCCGGATAAGTATAACGCACTGCAGCTTGGCTTTCTTCCGAAGAAAGAGAAGCGCGTGAACCAGCCAGTTCGCGGCCAGTTCAAGAAGTCAGGTGTCGAACCGACAAGAATACTTCGCGAATTCCGCAACATGACCGGTTTTGACACAGGTGCAATGATCCATGTGACTGACGTTTTTACAGAGGGTGATGTTGTCTCTGTTCGAGGTCAGTCAAAGGGTCGTGGCTTTTCCGGTACGATTAAGCGTTGGGGTTTCCATGGTCATAAAGCAAGTCATGGCACCCACGAAAGTTTCAGAGGTCCGGGATCCATCGGTTCTTCTGCAGACCCAGCGCGAGTCTGGAAGGGCACAAAGATGGCCGGGCAGTACGGTAACAAGAAGGTGTCAGTAAAGAATCTTAAAGTTCTTGAAGTAATTGCTGACAGGAATCTTTTACTGGTTAGAGGTGCAGTACCAGGATCACGGAATTCGATTCTTGAGCTGCACAAGGAAGAGGTATAATGAACCTGCCGGTATTGGACCGCCAAGGTAAACCAACGGGAACCGAAGTTTCCCTCGATGAACGGGTGTTCGGGATTGAGCCGAACGACCATGCGATGTACCTCGCAGTAAAGGTACAGCGCGCCCGAATGCGACAGGGAACCCACGCTTCCAAAAACAGATCGTTGGTGCGAGGTGGTGGACGGAAACCGTGGCGTCAAAAAGGCCGCGGAACGGCGCGTGCCGGTACGATGCGCAGTCCGCTGTGGAGACATGGTGGAACGATCTTCGGACCCCAGCCACATCCATATGTGATGTCACTTCCCAGGAAAGTGAATCAACTGGCGCGTCGTAGTGCATTGTCATGCAGGGCGAAAGAGGAAGCCATTCGAGTGATCGAAAATGTTTCCTTTGAGGCAGCCAAAACTCGAGATCTTGCGGACTTGTTGTCAGCATTGGATCTGAAAAACGAGAAGGTGTTGGTCCTCACGCCTGATTACCAGCCGAAATTGGTGCAGTCTGCCCGTAACTTGAAAAATTGCAGTATTCAAGTAGGGATTGAGGCATCCACGCTGGACCTGTTGAACCATCGTGTGCTCATTATTATACAAGGGGCACTCGAGTCGATCTCCGAGGTGCTCGGTGGACAGAAACACGGAACTAAGAAAACTTCTGAAGCGGCCGCTGCAAACTGAAAAAGTTGTGCGGTTGACAGAAGAGCAGAATACGTACACCTTCGAAGTACCGAAGGCGGCCAACAAGATCGAGATCAAGCGGGCTGTGGAAGAAATTTTTGAAGTAAATGTTCTTCAAGTGCGCACGATCCGAATGAACGGGAAGCATAAGCGCCTGGGCCGTCATGAAGGAAAACGCCCGGACTGGAAAAAGGCGATGGTGACGTTGAAGTCGGGTGAGACCCTTGAGCTGTACGAAAATGTGTAATGCGTGTATGGAATCATGGGCGCACTTAAAGAAGAAAGCGTAACCATCGACTCCGCTGCGAGGCAACCATGCTGAAGAAATACAACCCGGTCACACCGGGCCAGCGGTTTCGTACCGATTTGGATACCAGTGATCTTTCCAAGGTAGCACCGGAAAAATCATTGCTGGAACCGCTACCCAAAACCGGTGGGCGAAACAACAATGGACGAATCACTTCCCGTTTTCGTGGAGGTGGTCACAAGCGGAAATACCGTAAGATTGATTTCAAACGGGATAAACACGGTGTCCCCGCTACAATCAGATCCATCGAATACGATCCGAACCGCAGTGCCAACATTGCGTTACTGATCTACAACGATGGTGAAAAACGGTACGTCCTTGCACCGAAAGGTGTCCAGGAGGGGGATACACTCCTCAGTGGTTTGAAGGATGTGGATATCCGCGCCGGAAATGCTATGCCGTTGAACGTTATCCCGTTGGGTACGGAAGTACACAATGTGGAGATGGTTCCGGGGCGTGGTGGTCAACTGGCACGAAGCGCAGGAGCGTCTGTGCGCCTGATGGCGCGCGACAGCGGCTACGCAGTGCTGAGGCTGCCGTCCGGTGAAATGCGGCAGGTTCCTGAGAAGTGCATGGCAACCATAGGTACGGTTGGCAATGAACAGCACGAAAATGTTTCCTTCGGTAAAGCCGGCAGGAGACGTTGGCAGGGACGTCGTCCGCATAACCGTGGTGTAGTCATGAATCCCGTCGATCATCCGATGGGTGGTGGCGAAGGCCGTTCTTCCGGTGGTCGTCATCCCTGTACACCGTGGGGTAAACCCACGAAGGGATACAAGACCCGGAAGAAAAAAGAGTCTGATAAATACATTTTGAAGCGCCGTAAGTAAGGCGGAGGCCATGTCCTCAGATACAAAAATTATCTGTGATGATGTGGACGATAGAAACGTAACGAATCGTCGTGAGGTTTGCTAATGGCCCGTTCGATCAAGAAGGGTCCGTTCATCGACGAACACCTTGTGAAGAAAGTACTTGACGCGAAGCAAAGTTCCAAAAAGAAGGTCATCAAGACCTGGTCGCGTCGTAGTACGATCAGCCCGGATTTCGTCGGCTTGACCATAGCCGTGCACAACGGGAAAAAACACATCCCGGTGTTTGTCTCGGAAAATATGGTTGGGCACAAGCTTGGCGAGTTCGCCCCCACGAGGACGTATCGCGGCCATGCTGGCAGCAAGAAGTCTGAAAAAGCAGGCAAGAGATAGCCGCAGGGGAGGATGAAATGGAAGCAAGAGCTACGGCTCGGTTCATTCGAGTCGCGCCCCGGAAAGCCCGGCTTGTCGCGGATCATATTCGCGGTATGAGAGCTGGGGAGGCGCAGGGATTCCTTACCCATAGTCCAAAACGGGCAGCCGAATCAATCGAAAAGCTGCTTCGGAGCGCACTGGCGAATTTAATGAACCAGGATGATGCCCGGAACATTGATGTTAACGAGGCTGTGATCAAGGAAATCAGGGTAGACGATGGTCCGACCATGCGCCGCTGGCGCCCGAGGGCTATGGGAAGAGCTACCCGTATCCGGAAACGGACAAGCCATATGACTGTAGTCGTGGAAGCCTTCACGGAAGCCGAGGAATAAGGAGAAAAGATGGGTCAGAAAGTACATCCAATCGGCTTCCGACTGAAAGTCAACAAGACATGGACGTCAAACTGGTTTGACGAGAAGCACTTCGCTGAAAAGCTGAATGAAGATCTCATGCTTCGCCGTTACCTGGAGAAGCGTCTCCAGAACGCCGGTGTAGCGCGTGTTGAGATCGAACGCACTCCCAAGCTGATCACTGTATCGATTCACACGGCACGTCCGGGGATCGTAATCGGCCGCAAGGGTGTCGAAGTTGACAAGCTGAAGGCGGAGTTGGCGCAAATCACCGGAAAAGATGTCCAGTTGAACATCTACGAAATCAAGCGTCCTGAAGTGGAAGCGGCGTTGGTAGCAGAATCCATCGCCCAGCAGTTGAAGGGTCGTGTGAGTTTCCGTCGCGCAATGAAGAAGTCTATCCAATCTTCCATGCGCATGGGTGCAGAAGGCATCAAGGTGATGTGCAAAGGTCGGCTTGGCGGTGCAGAAATGAGCCGCAAGGAAGTGTATAAGGAAGGTCGTATTCCTCTGCATACTCTTCGCGCCGACATTGACTATGCCCAGGTAATTGCAAGGACCACCTATGGCACCATTGGTGTGAAGGTGTGGATCTGCAAGGGTGAAATTCTTGGCAAGGGCGCAACAGGACAGCGTCCGAAGGCATAGAGTTTCCAGAGTTGCACGGCAGTCATGCATGTAGTAGATTACCCGGCGCTCCTCTGCAACAGGGGCAGGTATGCCGGATAAATGATAGGTAAATGTCGTAGCGATAGAGCTGATACGGCAGTAAACAGGGTGACACCATGTTAGCACCGAAACGGGTACGCCGCCGCAAGGTTCAAAAAGGACGAACCAAAGGATTAGCCCATCGAGGCAATACGGTAGCGTTCGGCCAGTTCGGCATCATGACCTTGGAACCAGGATGGATCACCTCCCGTCAGATAGAAGCAGCACGTGTCGCGATCACCCGTAAAGTGAAGCGTGGCGGGAAGGTTTGGATCCGTATTTTCCCGGATAAGCCGATTACCAAGAAGCCGGCCGAAGTTCGTATGGGAAAAGGAAAAGGTTCGCCAGAGTACTGGGTTGCAGTAGTTCGCCCGGGACGCGTGATGTTTGAGATTGGCGGAGTAGGTGAGGAGCTTGCAAAGGAAGCGTTACGGCTTGCCGGTTTTAAGCTCCCGGTAAAAACAAAAATTGTTCAGCGGCTGGAGGCGTAAAGGATGCGTAACGAATTGCAGGAAATGCGCAGCCTGTCGATTGAAGAGTTGCGTGAACGACTGGCAGATGCCGAAGAAGAACTTGCAAACTTGAGGTTTCAGCTCGGATCGCATCAGTTGGAGAGCCCGATTAAAGTACGGACTCAACGTCGCCAGGTAGCTCGCCTGAATACCCTGGTTCACGAGATGGAGTTGAAGGCGAAGACAGAACCCGCCACTGCGGCGGCTGAGGCGGAGGAATAACCGTGGCTGAACGAGGCTCGAGAAAAGTCGTTACCGGTACTATTGTCTCGGATAAAATGGACAAGACGGTAACCGTGCTCGTAACACGACGCCTGCGTCATCCCTTGTACCGCAAGTATGTCTCGCGGTCCAAGAAGTATCATGCGCATGATGAAGCAAACGCATGCGGTGTGGGTGATGTGGTGAAGTTGATGGAAACACGTCCCCTCTCTCGTACGAAGCGTTGGCGTGTGGTAGAAATTGTTAAGAAGGCCGTGTAAGCTGAAGGTCGGAGACGGAGTGAACCGACTCCGAAACCACGGCGAATGAGGGCATCATGATACAGGAACAGACGTATCTGACTGTTGCGGATAACACGGGCGCGAAAAAGGTAATGTGTTTTCGTTTGCTCGGCGGCACTGGTAGACATTATGCATCCGTAGGAGATGTAATCGTTGTCACAGTGAAATCTGCGATTCCGAACAGCGCCATTAAAAAGGGAACCGTCCACCGGGCGGTTATCGTACGGACCAAGAAAGCTGTACGCCGCAAAGATGGCAGCTATATCAGGTTTGATGACAACGCAGCAGTGATTATCGACGAGCGTTATGAGCCGAAAGGAACACGTATTTTCGGTCCGGTCGCCCGCGAGTTGCGTGAAAAAGAATTTACGAAAATTGTCAGCTTAGCCCCGGAGGTACTATGATCCGGCGCAAAAAAAGAGTACCTGCGCACAACTTGAAAGTCCGTAAGGGTGACGAGGTGCTGGTGATTTCCGGAAACGACAAGGGCAAAAAAGGTAAGGTCCTGAAGGTATTTCCGGATGAAGATAGAGTGATCGTGGAAGGTGTGAGACAAGTAAAGCGTCATACCAAACCGCGTCCCAATATGCCGCAGGGCGGTATCCTGGAGCGTGAAGGTAAGATCCATGTCTCGAAGGTGATGGTCATTTGCCCCAAAACCGGCAAACCGAGCCGAATCGGTCATAAGATTGTAGACGGAGAAGACGGCAAACCACGTCGTGTGCGTGTGGCAAAAGTTTCCGGCGAAGTGCTCGGGTGAGGTGAGTCGTGGCGAAAAAAGAAAAATCTCAGGATAAAAACCAGGGCGATAAGGCCAAGGGCAAAGACAGCAAGAAAAAAGAAGCTGACGTGATGCCCGTCCCGAAGGATTATATGCCCCGGATGTTGGGTGAATACCGTGAACAGGTCGTTCCCCGCTTGATAAAAAAATTCGAATACAACAATATCATGCAGGTGCCGACAGTAGAAAAGGTCATACTGAATGTCGGTATCGGCCAGGCGCACCAGGATCAGAAGTTGCTTGATAGTGTTGTGAACGAGTTGACGGTGATCAGCGGTCAGAAACCGGTTGTTACCCGTGCACGCAAGTCTATCTCGAATTTCAAATTGCGTGAAGGTATGCAGGTTGGTGTGCGTGTAACCCTGCGACGCAATCACATGTGGGAATTTCTGGACAAGATGTTCAATCTGGCGTTGCCGCGTGTTCGTGACTTCCGTGGATTGTCTGATAAATCATTCGACGGCCGCGGTAATTATTCCATGGGAATTAAAGAGCAGATCGTTTTCCCGGAAATTGACTACGATAAGGTGGAAAAAATTCACGGTATGGATATCACAATTGTGACATCTGCTAAAACCGATGAAGAAGCCTTCGAATTGCTCAGGGAACTCGGTTGTCCGTTCCGTAAACGTCAGCAGCAGGAGCAGTAATCGTCAGCATGACGATGTAAGGAGAAATCCATGGCCAAGAAGTCGATTATCGCCAAAACCAATAAGCAGAAGAAGTTCGCGGTACGGGAATACAACCGCTGCCAGCGTTGCGGCCGCCCCCGTGCATACATTCGCAAGTTTGGCGTTTGCCGTATTTGCTTCCGCGAGCTGGCCCTGCGTGGCGAGATCCCGGGTGTTGTAAAAGCCAGTTGGTAGTACATACAAATAGTTGGTTTTTGATTAAACATGTTTCATTCATCAGAATGGCGTGGTTAAGTCCGCGATCAAGATGAAAGGATACTGACCATGTCTGCAACGACAGATCCGATTGCAGATCTCTTAACCCGAATTCGGAATGCGATTCGGGCTCGCCATCGGCGAGCGGACATTCCGTCCTCCAAGTTGAAGCGGGAGATAGTGAAAATCCTGCTGGACGAAGGGTATATCTACGATTACCTCAATATTGAGGATGACAAGCAGGGGATTCTTCGCGTATTCCTGAAGTTTGACCGTAGCGGTGAATCCGCAATCGAGGGCCTGGTTCGTGCCAGCCGTCCGGGTTTGCGGATGTATGTGGGAGCGAATGAGATACCCCGAGTGCGTAATGGTCTTGGTGTCGCCATCATGAGTACATCTCGTGGCGTCATGACCGGTCAACGTGCGAAAAAAGAGAACGTTGGAGGCGAGGTCCTCTGCTACGTGTGGTAAAGGAGTAGGCAGTCTGCCTTGTGCAGACAGCCCTGGAGGATAAAAATGTCGCGCATCGGTAAACAACCGATCCAGATTCCCGATAAGGTTAAGATTACGATCGAAGATCAGACCGTAACTGTCAAGGGAAAGCTGGGCGAGCTTCAGCATACCTTTGACCCCGAGGTTAGGGTTATTCAGGATGGTTCTATCGTTAAGGTGGAGCGCCTGGAAGAAACCCAGCGTCACCGTGCGATCCACGGTTTGTCGCGGACCTTGTTATTCAACATGGTTGAAGGTGTTTCAAACGGTTACGAGAAAATTCTGATTGTTGTTGGTGTTGGCTATTCAGCGGATATGAAGGGAAGTGGCGTCCTTCTCAAGGTTGGGTATTCCCACCCTGTATGGATTGCACCTCCTCCCGGAATTACGTTCGAAGTTCTGCAACCCAGTCAATGGTCGGAAGCTGGTGTTACCAAGCAGGTAGAAAACCAGAACCAGGCAATCCGGATACGTGGGATCAACAAGGCTCTCGTCGGACAGGTAGCGGCGCGTATTCGCCGGGTCCGTCCACCGGAACCCTATAAGGGAAAAGGTATTCGGTATAACCAGGAAAATGTCCGGCGCAAGGCCGGCAAGGCGGCGAAGAAGTAATGGCGACTTTATCGAAGCGATTAAAAGAAGCGCACCGTCGGCGCAAAATGCGCATCCGGAAAAAGATTCACGGCACTGTAGAACGCCCGCGCCTTGTGATTGTGCGCTCACTGAAGCACATCTCCGCCAGCCTGGTGGACGATGTAGAGGGTCGGACACTGTCTGGATTTTCTGATCTCAAGTTGACAGATGACAATTTTGCGATTCCCAAAGAGATCACCGAAAAGCAGCAAATGTCCAGTAAGGTTTCCAAAGCATTCCGTGTCGGTCTGGCGATTGCTGAAATCGCTAAAGACAAAGGTGTATCCACCGTGGTGTTTGATCGTAACGGTCTGCGGTATCATGGAAGAGTCAAAGCATTGGCAGAAGGCGCTCGGAAAGGAGGGCTGGAGTTTTGAACCGGAAACGTGAACGGGGTGACCGGGGCGAACACGGCACCAGTCCGGCTGATCTTGGCCTGATCGAACGTGTTGTCCACATCAACCGTGTTGCTAAAGTGGTAAAAGGTGGACGTAATTTCAGCTTCAATGCCATCGTGGTGGTTGGTGATGGAAAAGGGCGCGTCGGTTACGGTCTTGGCAAAGCGCGCGAAGTAACGGAAGCCATCAACAAGGGAACAGAGATCGCCAAGCGTTCGATGAAACGGTTCCCGTTGGTAGCAGCGACTCTGCCCCATGGTATTATTGGTCGTTTTGGTGCGGCTCGTGTGGTAATTAAACCCGCAGCCCCCGGTACCGGTGTAATCGCCGGTGGTCCGGTGCGTGCCGTCATGGAGTGCCTTGGTGTCCGTGACGTTCTTACCAAAAGCATGGGAAGCCGTAACCCGCATAACATGGTCAAGGCGACACTTGAAGGGTTGAAGAGTGTTTCCAGCGCAGAAGCAGTAGCCTACAAACGTGGTAAGAAAATCCGTGAGGTACTCGGATTATGAGCGCGAAACAGATAAAGATCACGTACGTACGCAGCGCAATCGGCCGTACTTTCCGCCAGAAGCGAATTCTTGCGGCGCTCGGACTGCGTAAGTTGAACCACAGTGTTGTGCATTATGATACTCCGCAGATTCGCGGAATGATTAACAAGATCCCTCATTTGTTGAAGACCGAAGCGGTCGAGGATTAAAAGATGCCGAAGGATTTGAGCAACTTGAAACCCGCAAAGGGTTCCGTTCGAACAAAAACACGTCGAGGACGTGGAGCGGGCTCAGGACTTGGGAACACGGCTGGTCGCGGTCATAAAGGGCAGCAGTCGAGAAGCGGCGCCAAGCGTAGAGCATGGAGTGAAGGTGGCCAGATGCCCATTCACCGCCGTCTCCCGAAGCGTGGGTTCAAAAATATTTTCCGCCAGGAGTTCCAGGTGGTGAACCTCAAAGACATCGAACGTTTTGAGGATCTCCAGGAAGTTACCCCGGAAACTCTTCAGGCACACGGATTGATCAAGAGTATCAGTGATCCGGTGAAAGTGCTGGGCGATGGAGATATTTCGCGTGCGTTGAATGTGGATGTCACCGCGGTGAGCGCAAGCGCGAAAGATAAGATTGAAAAGGCCGGAGGCCAGGTAACAGTGCCTCCCCCCGCTGGCAAACGCGGGAAGTATGTTAAAAAGTCTGAGCGGGTGCAGAGCGAGAACTAACGCCGGAAGAAGCACGCCGGCCGACAGGACGGGCGCGAGATGCTGGAAAAGTTTCGCAATATATTCAAGATTCCCGAGTTAAGACGGCGCATTCTGTTTACGCTGTCCATCTTTATCGTTTATCGCCTGGGTGGGCATGTCCCCGCGCCAGGGATCGATGCCAGTGTGCTCGGAGCGTTCTTTGAACAGCAGTCAAACACACTATTCGGGCTGTATGATATGTTTGCAGGCGGCAACTTAAGCCGTGCAACCATATTTGCCCTGGGTATCATGCCATATATTTCGGCATCCATTATCATCCAGTTGTTGGCAACAGTGATCCCTTATTTCCACCGTTTGCAGCAGCAGGGCGATGAGGGCCGGAAGAAAATGACCCAGATCACGCGGTATGGGACTGTCGGGATCGCAGCCATGCAGTCATTGGGTACTGCTGCATTCCTGGCAGGTATCCAGATTGGCGATGCAAGGGTGGTTCATGATGCAGGGATCGGCTTTTATTTGCTGACCATGATCACGATGACAGCGGGTACAGTCTTCATCATGTGGCTCGGCGAGCAAATTGATGAAAGAGGTATTGGAAACGGTATCAGTTTGATCATCTTTATTGGTATCATTGACCGCTTCCCCTATGCTTTCATTGATGAGTACCAGTTGCTGCGCGAAGGGATCCGGTCGATCATGATGGAAATGGTGTTGTTGTCCATCCTGGTTCTTACCACTGCGGCAGTAGTGTTGCTTACGCAGGGGCAGCGGAAAATACCGGTCCAGTACACGAAGCGGGTCGTCGGACGCCGTGTGTATGGTGGACAGGCGACGCATATTCCGTTGAGGATCAATACTGCCGGTGTTATGCCGATCATTTTTGCGCAAACGATCATGTTTTTCCCGCAGACTCTTGGAACATTTATTCCTCAGACTGGTCCGATGCAGGGATTGCATGACTGGCTTACGATGTCATTCAGCTACACCAGTTATGTATACATGTTCTTCTATGCTTTATTGATTATCTTCTTTACCTATTTCTATACAGCTGTCGCCTTCAATCCCCAGGATGTGGCGGCGAATCTGAAGAAACATGGCGGTCATATTCCCGGACAGAAGCCGGGTAAGCAGACAGCCAAGTACCTTGACAATATTTTAACCAGGATCACGTTACCGGGATCTTTCTTCCTGGCGCTGATCGCGATAATGCCGACATTGCTTGCAAAGTTTACGAATGTTGGTTTTAACCTGTCGTCCTTCTACGGCGGCACCAGCTTGTTGATTGTTGTGGGTGTTGCACTGGATACATTGCAGCAGATTGACAGTCACCTGCTGATGCGTCACTATGACGGGTTGATGAAATCCGGAAGGATGAAGGGTCGCCGCAGGATGTAGCTGTGGCAGACTGTATAAAACAGTATTGCAGACGAACGGAATTATCACATACGGGTTGGCATCAAGCAGGGGGAAAGAAAATGCGGTTAATTCTGCTAGGCCCTCCGGGGGTCGGCAAAGGGACCCAGGCGCAATTTCTGATTGACAAGTTAAGCGCCACGCAGTTATCGACGGGTGATCTTCTTCGTGCAGCGGTACGTGAAGGAACGGAACTTGGCAAAACCGCCAAGGGATTCATGGACAGCGGCGGGTTGGTGCCGGATGATGTTATCCTGGGTCTCATCCGCGAGAAGATGAGTGAGTTGGGCGATGCGGCCGTGATCTTTGATGGTTTTCCCCGTACAGTTCCCCAGGCGGAAGGACTCGATGTCCTGATGCAGGAGCTTGGGATGAAGGTGGACAAGGTAATCGAGCTGACCGTAGAGGATGAAGTTGTTGTCGGACGTTTAAGCGCCCGGCGTAGCTGCCCGAAGTGTGGAGCGGTGTTCAACCTTCTGTTCTCGCCGCCGAAAGTGGAAGATGTCTGTGATAAATGCGGTCACAAGGGATTGATTCAGCGCGATGACGATAAAGAGGGTGTCATCCGGAATCGTCTGAAGATCTATCATGATCAAACAGCTCCCCTGTCCGAGTATTACAGCAAGGCTGGTAACCTCGTGCAGGTTGACGGTGACGGTGCGATTGATGATGTACGCAAAAGAGTGGAAGCATCAGTCGACTAATATCCATCATCTGAACATCTGTACTTTGTATCCTGATCAGGGATCGGGATTGGAGAATCAGAAATGATCCGGCTGAAAACGCCAAAAGATATTCAGAAGATGGAAAAACCCAATGCGTTGGTTGCCGAATGCCTGGCGCTCGCGGGCGAAATGATCGAACCGGGAGTGACGACAGCGGAAATCAACACAGAGGTCGAGAAGCTGATTGCTTCTCGTGGGGCGGGAGCAGCATTCAAAGGATTTCCGGGACCCCCGGGATCCCCGCCGTTTCCAGCGGCGTGCTGCATGTCGCCGGATGAAGAAGTAGTACACGGTATCCCGAATAAAAAACCTCTTAAAGAGGGGCAGATCATAAGCGTGGATATCGGAACGGTCATTGACGGTTGGTATGGTGATGCAGCGCGGACATTTATTGTCGGAACAAAAGTTCGACCGGAAGTAAAAGCACTGGTTGAGTGGACGCGTAAAGCACTTGAAACTGCGATTGAAGTAATGAGACCTGGCAATTACCTGTCGGATATAGGTCACACAATCCAGACGATTGTGGAAGCACAGGGATATTCCGTTGTGCGCGATCTTGTCGGTCATGGAATTGGACGGAATCTGCATGAAGCTCCCCAGGTGCCGAACTACGGTCAGGGGGGGAAAGGTCTCAAGTTGCGGGAAGGTATGGTGCTCGCGGTTGAACCGATGATCAACCTGGGTACTTATGAGGTAGTGATCCTGTCCGATGGATGGACAGTGGTAACCGCCGACCGGCAACCGTCAGCGCATTTTGAACACACAATTGCTATTACCGGGAATGGTCCCCAGATATTAACTCCGGACCCGGTATAAAAAAGTAGCATTTCAGAGCCGGATGCTGTATTGTGTCCGTGAACGTAGAACGAACAATGGAGCACCACAGTGGCTAAGGATTCAGCGATCAAGATGGATGGTACGATCGTAGAAACACTTCCAAACGCCTCGTTTTCCGTAGAGTTGGAGGGAGGTCACAAGGTGCTTGCTCATATTTCGGGCAAGATGAGAATGCATTATATTCGTATTTTGCCCGGAGATAAAGTTACGGTAGAGCTTAGTCCATATGACCTGTCCCGTGGACGTATTGTTTACCGCTATAAGTAAATTGGCAGGAACGGCATACCCTTGGGGGTGACCGATGAAAGTACGGTCCAGCGTTCGTAAAATCTGTGAACACTGTAAAATAATCCGCCGACGTGGTGTCGTACGGGTAATTTGTAAAAATCCAAAGCACAAGCAGCGCCAGGGTTAAGACATGGCACGCATTTCCGGTGTAGACATACCGCGCAACAAGCGGGTAGATATTTCGCTTACGTATATTTACGGCATTGGCAAGACCAAGGCCAGAGAAATCTGCGATACCTGTGGTATCGACGGAAGCCGTAAGGTACTTGAATTAAGCGACCAGGAAGTCCGCGCGATTCGTGAAGAAATCACAACGAATCAGAAGGTGGAAGGACCGCTTCGTACGGAAGTACAGATGAACATCAAGCGTTTGATGGACATCGGTTGCTACCGTGGTCTGAGACATCGTCGGGGCTTACCTGTACGGGGGCAGAACACGAAGAATAATGCCCGTACACGCAAAGGCAAGAAAAAAGGCGGCATTCGCAAGAAGCATTAAAGGGTAACCGCCCATGGCGTCTCCTAAAAAGCAGCAAAAGAAGAAAAAAGAGAAAGTCGACGCGGCTGGAATCGCCTTTATCAAGGCGAGTTTCAACAACACGATCATCTCGTTGGCCGATAATTACGGCAATGTAATTACCTGGTCCTCCGCAGGTCGGGTTGGTTTTAAAGGTTCGCGGAAGAACACGCCTTATGCAGCCACGCAAGCAGCGACCACGGCAGCGAAACAGGCGATGGATCTTGGACTTCGCAGAGTACAGGTGATGGTAAAAGGTCCTGGCGCGGGACGTGAAGCAGCGATTCGTGCATTGCAGGCCGCCGGTTTGCAGATCGCTGCAATCCGTGATATCACACCCATTCCACACAATGGATGTCGGCCGAAAAAGCGTCGGCGTGTGTAAGAGTACGAATTAGTAAGCTGGGTGATCTCCATGAGGGCGTAGCCTTCGTAGAGTCATAGAACGAAGAAGGATCACAGGCTACCATTATGGCAAGGTATACTGGTCCCGTATGTAAGTTGTGCCGCCGTGAAGGTGCAAAACTGTACCTCAAAGGCGAGCGTTGCTACACGCCGAAGTGCTCGTTTGAACGGCGTGAATACCCTCCGGGACATCATGGACAAGGACGTCGCAGGAAGAGATCTGAATACGGAACACAGCTTCGTGAAAAGCAGAAGATCAAGAGGCTGTATGGGCTGATGGAAACACAGTTCCATAATACGTATGACAAAGCTTCCCGTCAAAAAGGAATCACCGGCGAAAACCTGTTGAATATGCTTGAACGTCGGTTGGATAATGTAATTTTCCGGATTGGATTTGCTCCCAGCCTTCGCGCTGCACGGCAATTGGTCCGCCATCGCCACTTTATGGTCAATGGACGGATTGTGGATGTTCCGTCATTCCTGATGACCCCGGGTGACATCGTTGCGGTCAAGGAAAGATCCAGGAAAATGGAAGTCATTCATGACAGCCTTCGCCGTGTCAAGGAAGGAAAATTGGTTCCTTATCTTGAGCTTGACAAGGCGAAATTGATGGGCAAACTGGTGGACATTCCCGCTCGCCAGGATCTGCCGATCGATGTCAATGAGCAGGCCGTCGTCGAATTGTACTCCAAGTAGCAGGTCAGTTGGCTGACGAGGAGGAAGCGCATGAGCACTTTGAATTTTCAAATGCCGGAAACGATAGAACTCGATGAAGGCACTTATTGCGCAACGTATGGAAAGTTTTTCGTTCATCCCCTTGAGCGTGGATTCGGTGTTACGGTTGGCAACTCTTTAAGACGAGTTCTTCTCGCGAGTTTGCAGGGGGCAGCGATTACATCGGTACGGATTGAAGCTGATCCGTCCGTGCTGCATGAATTCACCTTCATTCCAGGCGTTGTGGAAGATGTTGCGGAGTTGGTGCTGAACCTCAAGGAAGTACGTCTCAAGTTGCTCAACAAGCGACCTGCGAAAGTTGTCTTGAATGTTCAAGGCCCCGGTGAGCTCACTGCTGGTGAACTTCAGAAGAACAATACGGATTTTGAAGTTCTCAATCCCGAGCATCACCTCGCCACATTAAACGATGAAGCTGAGTTCAGGCTTGAACTTACCATCAAGCGTGGCAGGGGATATATCACAGCCGACGAAAATCGTGATCCGGACATGGTCATTGGCACCATTCCCATCGATTCGATTTTCAGCCCGGTTCGCAATGTTACGTATGCCATTGAGAATACTCGTGTCGGACAGAAAACCGACTACGAAAAGCTGATCCTTGAAATTTTCACGGACGGCAGCATCACACCTGATGATGCCCTCAGCCAGGCGGCAAAAATTCTCAGGGATCATATCCAGTTGTTCATCAACTTCAATGTGACGGCTGAAGAAGAGCCGGAGCAGGAAATTGATGAAGAGATTCTTCGGGTTCGCAAGCTACTCAAGCAGCCGGTGAAAGCGCTGGACTTGAGTGTGCGCAGCGCGAACTGCCTGAAAGATGCAGCGATCAAGTCCGTAGCCGACCTCGTGCGGAATACGGAAGAAGATATGATGAAGTTCAAGAACTTCGGACGGAAATCCTATATCGAACTGCAGCAGGTGCTGCACAAGCAGGGGCTTGATTTCGGTATGGATGTTGACAAATATCTCGGTGAACTGACCGAAGAGAACTAATCCGAAGTTCAGGTAACAGACCAATTGTCTTATAGATCGGCGACTGGTTCGCCGGATAAAAAGTTGTGGAGTAGACCGTGCGTCACCGCAAGCATAATGTTGGGTTAAATCGTACCAGGCAGCATCGCAGAGCGATGTTGGCCAATATGGCGGCTTCCCTGTTTATACATAAACGGATCGTCACCACGTTGCCGAAAGCAAAAGCAGCACGTTCCTATGCCGAACGTTTGATCACATTCGCCCGTAAAGGCGACCTCGCTGCCCGTCGGCAGGTACTGAGAAAGATCACACAGAAACCGGTAATCAAAGAGTTATTTGATAATATCGGTCCCAAGTACCGTGAGCGGGATGGTGGGTATACCCGTATTATCCGGTTGGACAGCCGTGTTGGCGACAATGCACCGATGGCGATCCTGGAATTGGTCGGATATGAACCCGAAGATACATCCAAATCCAAACGTCGTCAGCAGCGTAGCCGCAGGGTAGAAGGACAGCGGAAAGACAAGGTTAAAGCAGCCGTCGACAAACCGGTTGAAGCCGAAGAAACCGCACCGGTTGAGGAAGAAACAGTAGAAGTGGCTGTGGAAGAGACCACCGAAGCCGTCGTTGAAACCGAAACCACAGAAGAAGTAGTGGAAGAAGCGGCCGCGGAAGCACCGGTTGAGGAAGAAAAAGCCGAGGAACCGGTGGAAGAAGCCAAGGCGGAAGAGGTTGTGGAAGAAGCGCCAGTCGAAGAACCGGTAGCCGAAGAAACACCGTCCGAAGAAGAAAAACCGGAAGAAGATGATTCCGTGAAGAAGGACGAAGAAAAGTAATCATTTCTACGAAGTTCTTTATCATAGAGTCCGGCTTCATAATGGAGCCGGGTTTTTTTTCGTCCGATTCTGAACATCCCTGTTCGATTCCAAACGGTATGACTGGCAAAAACACTTATTAGTACCATATAAACAATAATATAGCAAATGATTAAAACTGGCATTCTTGTTGCAAAATAAAAGATGAGCCGAGAGATGAACCGGATGCATCGTACCCGGGAATAAAGCAACAGGAGTACAAAATGTCCACTCGACAATATGTGTTTATAGATATCTGCCTGCGAATTCTGTTCGGTTTGTTGTGTGCAGGATTGATGCTGGCTGTTCAATTCACAAATGCATTCGCTGACAGTGAACTTACACTGCAAGAAAAATTCGATCTGGTCGAACTCGGAATCACGATTGATGAAGCAACCTCTTTGTTCGGTGATCCTGAGGATACAGAAACCACAGATAATCCCGACCAAATCATCTATATCTGGGGAGAGAGAGGTTCTATTTTCCACAGAAGCAATGCTGTCGGACTCCTTTTCGAAAATGGAATCTTGAGGCGTGCGACCCATTCACGAGGGAATACTTCCAACATAGTTGATAATCTGCTGGAAGATATTGCAGAGCCAGAGCTTGAAACCATTGAAGAATTAACAGTGGATATGGAAGATTTCGAGACTCGTTATGATCTTTCATTTATTTTGGGTCGTCTCCAGCATGAAGGAGCACAACTGCCGGTATGTGATTCCCTGCTGGTTCAGAGTTTTGACAGAGTCGAAATGAATATGGCAAGTGAAAATCTTATTCCGCTTTTTGGAGAACCGTCCCAGCAATCCAGCAGGAGAATGGTATGGTTCTGGGATGATTATAAAATCTCCATACGAATCCATGATGGTGAAGTCGTGGAAAAACGACTGGAAAATGACGACTTATATGTTGAAGTGGAAGCCGATGCGTGGAATGCAAGTTTGGATGGGATTACCATAACAGTCGAAAACTCGGATTGATGTTTTCCCGGGCCGTTTGATACGGCTCAATAATGCGCACTCAGGGATGGGGCTCCGATCTTACCAAAAGGTCGGGGTTTTTTGTGGTTACTCACTATTTTGTGTAGGTAATCCCTAATTCTTCATTTTCTTAGAGTATTTTTAAAAACGGTTAATGGTTATTACTATCAAATAAACAACAACATAACGAGCACTTCTCTTCATGCTTGGTTGTTTTTGTAGCACCCTGCTTTTGCGCGGTGGAGTTGATTTCGCCTTGTTTGGGAGCGCGCTTCAGCGTGCTTTCAAAAGGCTTAAGCCATGGAAAAGTACTCTAAAGCGCACTCTAAATTGTTGGTTTTCTAAATCCACCGCGCTGAAGTACGGTGCTACTTGCTGTATATAAATACCAGATAATACCGTTATTCCTGTTCTACCCATTTAAAACAGCGAGGAATCGTTTTTATATGTAAAAAATCAAATTGTCAAAGCATACTAATCCAGAAATAACGTGATGGGATCACGTCTACGATATAGTACAGCGTTATATTTTGTCAGAAAGCTACTTTGCTATGTACAGAACCGCCTTGAGATGGAGCAGCGAAATGGGAAACAAACATTTATCTACTCTATGCGAATGGATCAAAGACAATTTTTCGATTCCAATGTGGAAACTCAGCGTACTCTCATTTCTTTGTATCTGCGCCCCAGTTGTCCTCCATGCCCAGATTTATCTCTCCGGCGATGTTTCCGGAACACTAATTGATACCACCTACATTGTGACAGATGATATTTATGTCTCCGAGGCAAATGATCTGGTTATTCATTCGGGCGCAAGATTGTTCTTTCAAGAAGGAACAGGATTGACGGTCGAGGGGTTGTTGCATGCCGACGGTGAAGAGGGTGATAGTATCTATTTTGGTCCTCTTGATTCATCACAAAGGTGGGATGGAATTCATTTTAACAGGCTGACAAGATCCAGATCAAGAATAAAGTATGCCATTATCGAAAATTGCACAAACTATGGGATACGTTGCACTGGCGAAAGCTTTGGAATTACGGTAGAAAATTCCATAATTGACAATACTGAAGGTGATGGGATACTATTATGGGAAACACTTACAGATTCAATCACAAATGTTGTTCTATCCAATAATCAGGGGTGCGGTTTATTTGCTTTAGCTTCTACAATATTTATTAATGATTGTGAATTCAACTTTAATGGAACAGGGATTCGCTTTACTGATGGCGGAGACAAATATATAAGAAACTCAGTTTTTTGCAATAACGAAATAACAGGGATATGTGGAATTTCACAATACAGCATTAGTGTTGACGGTTGTAGTTTCATCAATAATCAAGAACAAATACTTTCAATGGAATATTGTTTTTATACTTGGCTCAGGAACTGCCTGTTTATTAATAATGATATCTCGAGAGATGGCGGTATATATGTCGATGCCGTTTGTGGTTATATTCAAGATTGTACAATTGATAACAATTACTTTGATAGCACCGCAATAGTATTGTATGGAGGGATTGGGGGAAATAGTTCATTATTGAATACTTCAATTACTGGCAATACTTATGGCTCACTAATTCGCGCAAACAGCTTTACTGATCCCACAATTATCGAGCATAATTGTTTCTACCAGAACAGTAATCTGATTGGACAAGGGCTTGAGGATGGGTTTGGAATTCAGAACGAAATAAATGCAAATGGCGATCCCTGTGACTTATTCCAGAATATCTTTCTTGATCCTTTATACAATGATCCCTCAAATGGTGATTACACTCTCCGGAACCAATCACCGAACATAGATGCCGGTGTTCCCGATAGCCTGTTCGATCCGGACGGTACCATCGGAGACATTGGCGCATTCTATTTTCACCAGAATGATGGAATAGAAGAACGGAATTGGCATGGTGTTATTCCGGAACAATCATGGATGATCTACCCCAATCCCTGCAACTCGTCATTTCGAATTGTCAGCCATGACGAACCAGTGACCTCATTTGCCTTGTACGATATCCAGGGCAGACTGATCGAGAGAATTGATTTTAACGCACGGTCATCCTATACCTACAACCTATCCCTCCTTTGTTCAGGCACCTATTTCATTCAACTCAATACTCGAACGGGAAATCCGGGTTACCGGTATGTTACAGTAATCAAATAGTAATTCTATTTCTCAACAATCGCAATTCATCCAATTTATCATCTCAGTTCCTTATATTCATTAAGGATTATGTGAACTCAAAATCACAGGGGTTTCCATGGAAATTCAACAACGTGAGATGATAGAATATAAAATCATTCAAGCGTTCAAGGAGCATCGCGGGAATGATCCTGTATCCTTCGAACGCATGAAGGGGGACGCCTCACACCGAACCTTGTACCGTTTAAAAGGATTCACATGGCAGCATGATCGGTGTGTACGGTCCCAGTATTGAAGAAAACCGGGCGTTTTTATCATTTACGAAGACCTTTCGAGATCTTCAGCTTCCTGTGCCGGAATTGTATCATGTCTGCGATGATCAACAGATCTATTTCCTCGAAGACCTCGGAAAATACAACTTTATTCACGTTACTCAATGAACAACGGGAAATGACAGGCGGTGCATTTCCCTATAAAGTTATGAAACCGCTATATGGTCAAGCGGTGGAAATGCTGGTTCATTTCCAATGTGAAACCATTACGAGCCTGGATCTGGATGTGTGCTACCAGGGACAGGATTTTAACAGGGAAGCATGGCGACGCGATCAAATGTATTTCATGAACAGTTTCCTGAAAGTTCTGAAGAAAGAGGAAATCGCAGAGGACAGCATTCAACATGATCTCAATTGTCATCTCGACATTCTTGAACAATTTCCCGCAAATTTCTTCTTATACAGGGATTTTCAATCACGCAATATCATGGTCACTGCGGATGGGCTGCGTTTTATTGATTATCAATCAGGACGGCGCGGTGCGGTTACGTATGACATCGTATCGCTTCTGTTTGATTCACGCGCCAACTTACCTTCCAAGTTTCAACGAGACCTGTTCGCTTTTCACTGTCATCTGATACAGGATCAAATGGCGATGCCGGTTGACGAGTTGGAGTCGGCATTTCATCCTTACGCATTGTTGCGGATTTTAACAGGTGTTGGGAGCATATAGTAATCTTGGGATATTGCAGGGGAGAACAGAATACATAAGCGCTATCCCATTTGCGATTCGGAATGCTCTGCGTGTGATCCGTGATGACGAACGTTTGCAGAAATTGTCGTATCTTGAAACCATACTGTCCGAGCTGCAGGAAACTCAGCCCTGGAATGATTTTTGTCGTGACCGCACCAGATGAATAAAGGGAAGGTATATACCTGTGACCCCCTCATTGTTGATCCGTGTATACAGTTTCAGTTATCTCAACGGTGGAATTCCAGAAGATCCCTACGGGCAATGGTGGTGGACTCTTGTGTTTCGATTGCCGTGCTCTTCCGAATCCGGGACGCCAGGTTGAACTGCGTTGTCTGACAGGCAAAGATCAGAAGGTGCGGAAAATCCTCGAGTCCTCAAAGGAGGTAAATCGGTTCCTTGAAAACAGCTCCAGGATAGTCCTGCAAGCGGCAGAAACAGTACAAGAGTCGCGGTTTTTCCGGATCTTATGGTGGCATTTGGCTGTACAGGCGGACGTCATACCGTTCCGTGTATTGCGCAGAACGCTACTGGGCAAGTCGCTCATTTCGGCCGGATTTGAGGTGGCGTGTCATTCATCTGCAAATGGAAAAAGAAGATCCTGACTACAGGCTTTCACGAGCGATGATTCTCGCAGCCGGATATGGCACAAGGTTACAACCACTCACCGATTCTACACCGAAAGCGTTGGTACAGGCAGGTGGCCGTACGATGCTCGATTGGACTATGGAAGCACTCCAGAAGCATGATTTTCTAGAAATTACGATCAACACTCATCATCATGCATCTCAAATACATGCGTGGATGAAAGAAGCCAAATCTTTGTATCCGTCCCAGACAATATCATTGTCCGACGAAGAAGAAATCCTGGGGACCGGGGGTGGAATTCGCCAGGCTGGAAGATTTCTGCATGGTTCCTCACCATTTCTTGTGCATAATGTAGACATCTGGACCAACTTCGATCTGAAATCGGCCTATGAAGCCCATGCGCCAGAGGATATGGCGACATTACTCTGTCAACAACGGTCCTCCACCAGCTATTTGATTGTCGATGAAAAAAACCGTATGGTGGGTCTGTCGGTAAAAGGTGAGGACAATATAGTCACGGACGCGGTGGGAAAAACAAGATACCTCGGCTTTACGGGGATTCATGTCTGTTCCCAAAAATTGCTGGAATCCATGGCGGAGACAAGGGAGTTTTCCATTATTACAGCCTATTTGAACCTGTTGAAAGCGGGAGAAACCATACGGATCCTCGAAGTGGAAGGTGACTGGTTCGATATGGGGTCTCCGGAAAAGCTGGAAAATCTCGAACAGTATTTACTGGAACACAGTGAAACACAGCAGGAGAGTAAAGAATTCTCCCGATGATTTGGTTCAACACTGCAACCTTGGACGTAATAGCAGGTATACTAAATAGCTATGAGAACAAGATCCCGGTAAGGAGAATCAATGTACCCGGTTATTGCTGATTTTGGAAGAATCAAACTTTACAGCTATGGTTTGATGCTGTTCTTTGCGTTTTTACTGGGATTGATTGTCGCCCATAAACGAGGCAAAGCTCAGGGACTGCCGGAAGGTGCTGTTCTTGATCTTTCCACCCTGATTGTCATTTTCGGGTTGCTGGGTGCGAGGATTCTGTATGTCGTAACTCACATCGAAGAGTTTCAGGGAAGATGGTTAGATATTATCAATCCGATTCAGTCGGATGGCCGTATCGGGATTGCAGGACTTGTGCTGTTGGGTGGTGTGATTGCGGGTGTGCTTACCACAATTGCTTATACATGGCTGAAGAATCTATCATTGCTTCATATCCTGGATGTATTTGCGCCATCGCTCGCGCTGGGGATCGGGATTGGCAGAATCGGTTGTTTCCTCAATGGTTGTTGTTTTGGGTTGCCAACGGAGTTGCCGTGGGGTGTTGTGTTTCCATCAACCTGCCTGGCCGGTAGCATTCAGCAGGGTGTCCATATCCATCCAACCCAGTTATATGCGGTTTTATACAGTATAGCCCTGTTTTTTCTCCTGATTTTCCTGGAGAGAAGGTTCAAAAAATTTGACGGCTTCACATTTTCTTTATTACTTATATTTTACGGTACACTTCGGTTTTTCAACGAGATGTTACGCTGGCATGAAGAGGGCTTGCGATTGATACAATGGTCGACGGGCTTTTTTACTGTCAGCCAGGTGGTATCATTTTTTATGGTGGTTAGTGGAGTGGTGTTGTACATATTCGCCAGGCGAATTGCCCGGGAATCAGACCAGACTACTTCTTGATCGAATGGAGTTAGCATGAAGTCAGTTCGTCAGTTGTATTATGCGCTTATTCTGGCAGTATTTCTTTTGTCTTATCCGGCATTTGCCCAGGGGCCGCGTAGTGATCAGATGATTGAAGCCCCGGTAAATGTTGATCCCTATCATGATGTCCGGGAAAGTATCCTCCGGTTCCAGACCATCTACCGGCAATTGTCGGATAATTATGTGGATGTTCTGAATCCGGAACCGTTCATGGAAGCGGGGATCCAGGGATTGTTGTCGACACTTGATCCCTATACCGAATACTACCAGCAGGAAGAAACGGACGACCTTCAGATAATGACACGGGGACGATACGGCGGCTTGGGAATCCATATCGGCATCCGTGGTGAAGACCGTGTGTTGACAGTGATTTCTCCCATGGAAGGCACACCTGCCTGGCGTGCAGGCCTGCGTCCCAATGATTATATCACCCACATTAACGGCGAATCGACGGAAGGGTTCACCACTCGTGACGCGGCGAACCGGATGCGCGGCGATCCGGGTACAACGGTGAACATTACGATCAGCCGTGCCGGGGAAGACAATCCCATAGAATACACCATTGAACGCGAGACAATCCAGGTAAATGATATCAGCTATACCGGGTTTATTGAACCGGGTGTTGGTTATATCCGTTTGTCCAGATTCAGCAGAAACGCAGGGACAAATGTTGCAGATGAAATCCGAAACCTGTTGAACCAGGGCATGGAACAATTGGTGTTTGACCTTCGCGGGAATCCCGGTGGACTTCTTCCGGAAGCGATCAGTGTCGCGGAAAACTTCCTGCCGGACAGCAGCCTCGTCGTGTCGACACGAGGCAGGATTCCACAATCCAACCGTGAATTTTATTCTCGTGGCGAACCCTCATTACCGATGTCTGTTCCACTGGTAGTGCTGGTGAATGAAGGATCGGCATCCGCCAGTGAAATTGTCGCCGGAGCCATACAGGACCATGACCGTGGCGTCGTGATCGGTCAACCGACCTTCGGCAAAGGGCTTGTGCAATCGGTGATTACATTCCAGGACAGCTCTGCACTGAAGCTTACCACGGCCAAATATTATACCCCATCCGGCAGGCTGATCCAGAAAGCCGATTATTTCGACGAAAACGAATCCCTGCTCCATCAGTCCGTTGACGGCATGGGAAATGAACTTGGCGACACCCTGTTCTTTACCGATAATGGACGCCAGGTGATCGCGCATGGCGGAATTGTGCCGGACATCCTCGTGGAAACCACCACATTCGGAGAAGCGTCACTGGAGTTGTGGCGCCAGGGAATGTTCTACAGCTTTGCGAGCTACTATTACAACGAGCATCCGGATCAAGAAGCTGTGCCGGTTACCGATGAAATGCTGAATGATTTTATGACCTACCTGGATGAACGTGAGTTCGAGTTTGAAACCTCGATAGAACGTCACCTTTCCGCCATCAGGGAAGAGCTGGAAGCACCCGATGCCAACGCAAGCGAACAGTTTTTAGCTGAACTGGAAGACCTGGAGGAACTGGCGGCTGTGGAACGTCGGGCGATGTTCGACGATGAGGAAGAGATCATCCGTCAACGGTTGGATATCGAGTTGGCATTGGTAAAAGGCGGACTTGCCGCGCGTGTCGAAGAATCCCTGAAGTTCGATCCCCAGGTGCTGGAGGCGGTGGAGGTCCTGAACAGGTATGACACCTATGTCGCCACCCTGTCCGGCGATGGAATGCTGATAGAAGCCCCGATACTGGATGATTGATCCGCTGCCTAAAAATACAGAAATCTACAAACCCGGTTCACGCCGGGTTTTTTTAGTGTGCCCAGCATGTGATATGCTCTTCAAATGCGCCCGTTCTGGGGGAAGCAACTCCGATTGGCAAGGGCGTTGCTGGTAACGGCAATGTCTGAAGGAAGCCATAGGCAGTGTATGGTGCATAACGTTTGTGAACCTGATTCGGCTGTAAGGGTGGGTGAGTGTGCTAAATAGTGCGAAGCCCGATACCAGTTCAGACCCTTCCAGTGATTGAGGATGTAGTCATACACAGGACATATCACTTACCTGGGGATCCCCTGTAGTGTTCCGTATTGCTGGATATGAAAGGTCAAGAGGCGACTCAAGTCTTTCAGATGCACTGCAGGGAGTCAGATGATTCCATAGTAGTGTTGAAGTTCCGGCCTGTGAAAGCGGGTAACCGTGTGGAGGAGAAAACCGGAACGACCTGCGGCTTGTTGTCCATAGTCTTGGCTTGCCATCGTTGGCGCAACATTTGTTCGCAGGGGCTGCGGAAGATGCCAAAAGCGTTCGCAGTTGCGAAGGGATGAGGTTTCCTTGAAGGTTTTATCGCTGTCTTGTCAGTACATGAATGGACACGAGTCATTTCAGAGGAAATGAGGCATTTTTCTGACGGCAAACTGTGACAGGGGCGCTGTTGGTAGAAGCTGTCCAGTGGAGTAGGTCAGGTAGTTCAATGCATATTGTCCCGCCTATGGGAATAGAAGACATTTGGCCCTGATCGAAGCCCCGCAGTTTATGTATTGACATTTCAACCGATACGACGCAGAAGATCATTTCTGTTTCAGTCGAATGAAGGAAAGGAAACAGGAGCCGTATACGAGATCCGTACGTACGGTTCTGTGAGAGGGATGAGGCGAAACTGATCGTTTCGCCTCACCCTACTCGATTGTCCGGGCTACACGTTATTGGGTCGAAGACGTGATTAATAACAACAGGTTGTATGTCGCTTATGCGCCATTGGCGAGCAGGGATGTCCGCCCTCCCCGATGGTCTTATAAGGAACCAAGGTCTTATATACAATCAATAAAAAGGCTGCCTCAAACATGGAGGCAGCCAGTAGCATTCTATACAATGAATCGCTGAAAAATTTACTTCACCAGCATGATCTTCTGGACTTCATGCATTTCACCGGGGACAGTCGCCTGAACAAAATACAGGCCGCTGGCGAGTCCGGAAGCATCAAACTGGAATGCATGGAAGCCTTCCTGGTAACGTCCGTTGGCGAGGGTTGCCACTTCACGTCCCATCACGTTGTACACCTTCACCGTAAGTTCCGCAGAATTCGGAAGTCCTACGGCAATGATTGTGGACGGGTTGAATGGATTCGGATACGCGGAATGCAGCACATACTCGCTGGGAGTGGGCGCCTGCACATATTCCGAAGCGCCGGTGTGCTGATCCATGATGCACTGGGCGTACACATTGGACACGAACTCGTATTCGCGCCCGTTCCAGGAACGATCATCGGTCCATACCGCGATAAAGCCGGAGTACTCACCGTTGTAGAACGGTTCCATTACCATTTCGCGAGCATAATGGAGTGAATCGGCGAGCAGCAGGCTGTCTTCATGGGTATAGGTCGTGAACGGTTCTCCGAATGCGTCGATGTGGGTGTATTTCCGCTCATTGTGAGGATAATATCCCTCTTCCCAGGAAATGAAGGCGTCGCTTTCACGACCCGCTGTTAAAGTGGGATTGCACAGATAAAGTCCTTCATCCGATTCATAGACGAGCACACCTTCTTCTTCATCAAGCTGAACTTCACCGCCAGCAGAATACCGTTGCGCGAACAATTGGCCGCCGGTAATCCAGGCCAGCCAGAATTCGTCGAGGTTTTCTTCATAGCAGGCGATATCGAATGCATCGCTGTAGCCGTCATCACAGGAAGCTAACAGTTGACCGTACTCGTCATCCCAGAGTCTATCGCCATTTTCGCTGAAGACCTGGCCGCGGATGGAATAATCGGAACCGACAGCTTCCTGCCAGACAACCAGCATTCCGTCGGTGAGCAACATAGTCTGGCTGTAGCTGGTATAAGCTCCTACGTCACTGATGTAAACAGGTTCGTCAGGATTCAGGTTACCATCACCATCCAGGAACAGGGAGGCTAAACGATTTCCGGTCGATTGGAACAGAACCATGAGGTAGTCTGTGTTGAAACTGGCTAAATCGCGCACATAGTTGTTTGTTCCGTTGGCCAAGAGGATCATGTAGGGATAGGAACCATCCGACAACTGGCATTCGCCGGACGAATTCATGTGCTGGAACCCAATTCGGTATGTGTTGTAGGAATTGACCGTGTTAAATGCGAAATAAGCGCCGCCTTCGCCATCAGCGACCATGTGCATATACCTGTGGTTGTCGTCAGGCATCCCCTCTGCATATGTGGCGGGGGTTCCTGCATCATCCCAGGTTGTGGTTCCTGTCGAATTGACATGTTGTGCAAAATAACAGTTAATACTCCTGGATCCACCCATGATCCGCTGTTGCCAGGTGGCGATTACGCCGCCCATTTCATCAGCAATAAATGAAAGATCGCTTATGCTTGCATAAACGGTATCTTCATCCGTAATCATGGGATAGGCAGGCATAAGCGAAATGCCATTATCGTCAAATTGCGCCTGACCGTTATAGGCATTCAACTTCTGGAGATAAGGAGTACAATAATAACTGCTTTGACCACGGTAGTCTTCCCAACCTACATACACCCAGTAATTGTCAACCACCATTTGAACATTGCCAACCGTATTGTCAATTCCCTGGTATGCGCTGACACCATGCTGGGGAAGTTGGAATTCGCCGGAGTTGTCAATTTTCTGAACCCAGATCCCCACATCGTTGAGGTCGAGATCCTGCCAGACAAGTGTAACATCCGAATCGGTGCAGAAGATGCGATAGATGTCATCCCAGCGAGGACTACTCCAGTAACGACTTCGATATGCACGTCCGATCAGGAGACCGTAATCATCTCCGCAATCCCACATGGGAACGCCATTGGAGGTAAAACGCTGGGCGGTAAGGGGGCTGTTCATCGCGTAATCGACTTCAAACTCAGTCCAGCAGGCGACAAATCCTCCATCGCCACAAGAGTATAACGCAACATTATCCTGGTTTATATTACCGCCGCAGAGTTGGATTCCGTCAGTGATAGCGTCCAGTTCTCCCCACTGGAGAGTAATGGA
Organism: bacterium; assembly: GCA_963674515.2. Classification (GTDB taxonomy): domain Bacteria; phylum Electryoneota; class Electryoneia; order Electryoneales; family Electryoneaceae. The sequence continues at coordinate 441,287 of CAXXQY010000029.1, read as the reverse complement.
GCCATTCACGTCAATGAATTTCTGCATATAAAGATCGAGTTCACTGCCGGGATTACGGCTATCAGTCCAGGCTACCACCGCGCCATCGCCAGTACCAACCATTCTGAAGGAATCTTTCCAGGAATCGTAATCACAAACGATCTCGTGATTTTCCCACAGGAAATTGGATTCGGCGTCAACATGTTGCGCTATGATGGCGTCAAAGCTGGTTTCGGATATGGTGTCTTTCCAGACAATGAATGCTCCGCCGGTTCCATCCGCAACCAATTGTGGCATGACACTGTAGGATTCCGCTGTAATCTCAATGGTCATGCCTTCACAGGATGGGTCTTCATCGCCGTCCGCCCACATCAGGTTGCCATTCTCATCCAGTTTCTGCATCTGAATGCTGGATACCTGATCTCTGCGTTTCGTCCACGTGAGGTAGAGACCACCGTCCGATGATGAGATCGTGGAAAAAGGCATGCGGTAATGGCCGGAAATATCATAGGCGCACAGTACACCATCTTCTTCCCAGAGCGGATCCCCTTGCGTGTCGCCTGTAAGCGAAAACTTCTGAGCGTAGATATCGTACTCTCCTGAACGGTGATCAATCCACGCGAAAATAACCCCATCGAGGGTATCGCCGTCATAGGATGGTAGAATTTCTACAGCGTTTGTCGCATGGTTGGAATTACTGACCAGTACGCCATTATCATCCCACATGAACTCACCGGTGGGATCAAGACGCTGGGCGTAAAGTCGGCCACGGCTGTATTCCGCGTACTCGATGGACTCGAGACTTACAGCGATCCAGCTTCCATCACTCAAACTGATGATCTGGTGGTAAAAATCGTGACCTGTACCGGTGAAAATAGGGAAACCATCTTCCCCCCACTGCGGTTCACCTTCTGAGTTGTACTTTTGAACGAACAGCCCACGAATACCGTCACGGGCATCGGACCACAACACACAGGTGTTTCCGTCATCATCCTGCGCTGAAGCGCCATAAAAACCAATATGGGCGCCCTGACGTACCGCGATATCGGAATCGTCCATTCCCCACATCGTGTACTGTGCAAATGCATTCTGCTGCAGGACGAGCAGAAAGGCTGTCAACAATAAAAATCGAGAGATTCGCAGAAACATGATACCTCCCCTGTAAACCGTTAAGCTGAATAATAAAAGTATTGTCAACCCCAAGTAAGCCGTTAAGGCGATATCTATAATAAACAATCGTTTACGCGGTAACGCACAATTAATTTTATAAATTTTAGATATTTACCCAAACTACTAACAACGTGTAATATCATTAACCTATAGTATAATCTTATAAATATCAAGTGTATGAGTGAAAACTCACCAGATAAAGTATCCAGTGACTCCAGTATGTATGTCGTATCACAAATACGGTCTCGTTTTTATATTCATATGCGTTTGAACAGAAAATATCGACTTATTATCAAAGACCGCAGCTTGAGTTTGTGAGTGAAAGATATGCATTATCATACTCATTACTGCATACCGGGAACGGGTTAAATCACGAAAACTTTATAACATAGATTTGTTTTCGAGAACCTGTCATCCTGAAAGAGACTTGCATTTCAAAGAATTTTTACTGAGAACAAATGATTCAGTAGTTCAGTAATTACAACCATAGAGTGCAAAACATTTGCCAGCGGCTCTCTTTTCGAAAATGAGAGCAGAGTGCAGAGAAGGGAAGCCGGAAATTCGATGTTTGAAAATCAGGAATACATCTTGCATGTTTCAGTAATAAGTGAATCAGTTCACGATTTTCATGTTCCATATTCCGTTTGACTTCACTCGAAAGGAAATGCAAATGGGTGCTTTGATGAATACAGAGACAGAATCCTTGAAAATTCTCTGGAATACCGAGGAATCCATTGATGGGATTTTTTCATTTGGTGATCCGGTGGTAGACCAGGCGATACTGGAAGAAATAGCAGAGAAGAAACGGGAATTCGGGAACAAGCTGGTAATTCTTGGACATCATTACGAACGTGATGAAATTCTTCAATTCGCCGACCATATAGAAGACTCACTTGCTCTCAGCAGGTATGCTTCTACATTGACGGATGTTCAATATGTGATCTTCCTCGGTATCCACATTATGGCGGAAACCGCAGATATGTTAACTCCGGTTAACGTACCGGTTCTTCTTCCGGATCTCAGGGCGGGGTGTACGCTTGGCGATATGGCGCCTGTAAAACAAATTGAAAAATGCTGGGAAGATCTTGTCCATCTGCTTGGAGAAGGGACAGTCCTGCCAATCAGCTATATAAATGCAGGAGCTGATGTGAAAGGATTTGTGGGAAAAAAAGGCGGTCCATGCTGTACTTCATCCAATCCTGCTACGATTCTTTCATGGGGTTTTGACAGGTATGAAAAGATTCTGTTTCTTCCCGATTACAACCTTGGATTCAATGCGGCATACTCCATGGGAATTTCTGCTGCGGAAACAATCAAATGGAGACGGGGCCTTCCGTTGGGAGGCAACACAGAAGAAGCCCTCCGGAAAGCAAAATTGATACTCTGGGATGGACACTGCAGTGTTCATGGACGTTTTACCACGGATCATGTACAAGAGTGGAAGCGAAGAGATCCTTCCATGAATGTCATCGTTCACCCGGAAGTGAATCACGATGTTTTCCAACTGGCAGATGCATGGGGATCTACCACAGATATTATCCAGACGATACGGTCAGCGGCTCCGGGAACGAGCTGGGCGGTTGGCACTGAACACAACATGGTTGACCGGTTAGCAAGAGCGATGGACCGGGAAGGGAAAGATGTTGTTGGTCTGGCTCCGGAACATGCCTGCATGTGCGCGCCGATGTTCAGGATTACTGCAGAGACACTCCTGGAGACACTCACAGCGTTGCAACAGGGCGAATACAAATGGCCGGTGACAGTTGACGAGGACACGAGAAGGTTTGCGGGAGAAAGCCTCCAGAAAATGTTCAAGATTGCAGGTTGAAAACATCCGTTACAATGAATTTGTACCTTTGGAGCAGTCTGAGAAAAGGTTCTGAAAATTTGTGTCTGCTTTATTCAGGATTTACATTTCATATCTGGGATTTCAATCGCATGTATCCCCTGCAAAGGACTATGAGATTCCTGGTTATCATGTGAATTATTCCACCAGGAATTAATTTGTTTTTTTGTGAGATATGAACGTTATCTGTCTTTCATCTGAAATCGAATATTAGCATGACACGAAAAAACAGCACATTCCACCTCTGGACATTCATTGTTCTCTTATCACTTCTATGTTTCTGTCCATCACTGGTGATCGGATACCAGTATCCTATCCGTCTGTTTGCCGAGAATGAAGTTCCAAACATTGGTGACCCCCATGGAATGATGCAGGATTCCCGCGGTTTTATATGGTTCTGGGGGGACCAGGGAGCAGCGTTCTATAATGGAAACCATTTTGAACGGTTATCCATTGAAGATGGTTTACCGGATAAATATGTCTATACCATTGTTGAGGATGAAGCAGGCGTTATCTTCTTTTGTACTTTCAAAGGACTGGTTGAATATCATGTCAATACAGGAGAAATGAAGCTTCATGATGTATTGGGCGAGCAGCCTGTACGTGATCTTGTATTTATGGACGGTGTGAGAATATACGCACTCGATTCCGGTGTTCAGGTTGAGTGGGACAATCAGCACTTTGAAGTGCCGATGTTTAATCCTGAGACTCAGCATCATTATATAACCATGATCCACACTCTTGTTCCCGATTATCCAAATCATACCATCTACGCCCTGAGTGATCGAATTGGTGTATATCAATGTCACATACCACCAATCCTCTCCCTGCTTGAGCTTACTCCAGAGGCAGAAAGAAAAGATCTTCCACATTCAGATCCCCTGGTGTTTCCCGAGGGATTTCTGCTTGAGGAAATTGCAGAGGTTCAAAATGATCTGAGTGACTTTGTCATATCGGATCCGGAAGAACGTATGGCTCTCTGGAATCAATCTATTCATCATTACAGTCCCTTTGGTCCGGGGGTATATCATAATGTTGACGGTCTCGTACTACGGCAGAATCATCCTCCATTATTCTGGGTGAATGATGATTATTTCCAAATAGAAGAAGTAGCTGTACCAGTACGAAACATGGATACACCTTCTGATATTCTTATTTCCTCAGCGAAGCAGACTTTTGAAGGAGGTATCCTGTATGCGACAAACGCGGGTGCGTACTACGTAAATAATGGAAATACATTTCATTTCGGCCAGGAAGAAGGATTACCTTCCAGCCGGATTGCTGGGGCTATCATGGATCATACGGGAAGTTTCTGGTTTCTGGATGAACAAGGGACTTTATCCCGTATCCATACCTCGTCCATGTCGGTTTTTACCCGGGAAACGATTTCCACGCTGGAGGGTTTGCAGAATGCGATCGCGCTGGACGACGGTTCGATTCTCCTGGGTGGATTGGAAGGAATATCATTGTATTCGGATGGCGAAGTCAGTCCAGTACGATCACTCACGCAGATCAGTCGTGATTTTCTTGATTTTGCTGCCGACAAACATGGGAATGTGCTGATTTTTACCCTTTTCCGGATTTATCATTACAACCGTACGACCGATCGACTTCGAGCACTGACGTCAGAGTTGCCTGCCCACGACGAAGCGTTTACCTATGCGACCGATGGGGAAGGCGATTTATGGTTCACGTTCAGTAACCAGTTATACGAATGGGACGGTTCACGACTGATCAACCATCCGACATACGAAGGTTGGATGGCTGGATCTTTATCCAGCTTGTATACTCCTGATGGAAGTTTGTTTTTGGGTGAATGGGAGTTCTTAATCCGTAAGAAGCATGAATATGTCTGGTTCTACGGTTTCAACAGATGTTACTTCGGGTATTTAGAGGAGACAAATTTTGAACCGGGTCAAGCGACATTTTTGGTAGAAGAATTTTATCCTGACACACTTTTCCTCGGAAAACCGGCTGCAACATGTTCTGAGTTAGGCCCGGACGGAGCCTATTGGTTTGGCACTTTTTCTGCGGGATTATTACGATTGGCGCCACCGGAAGAGATCGAAACGACAGGTGATTCAATCCGTATTTATGATATTCGCAATGGACTTCCAAGCAACAGTGTACATTCCGTGTTCAAGGCTCCGGACAGTACACTCTACTTTGTAATGGATGGCGGTATTTGTAAAGTAACGGCAGATTCGATAGAAATAATCAATGATCCCTTGCCTGAAGAAAGTGTCGTGTTTCAGTTTCTTCAGGATCGTAATGGAAGACGTTTTTACGCCACATCCCATGGTCTGCATGTTTTCGAAGGACATCAGAAGATCATCCTTGACAATTCATTCGGACTTCCTGAAAACAGGGTGAACCAGGTGTTATACCTGGAAACAGGGGAGATGCTGGCGGTACAACCAAATGGAATTTTTCTTTTTCATCCGGACAATCTGATGGGTTCTCTCCGTACGGGAAATCCACCGGTGATTGCTTCCTTATGGGCGGATTCATTACGGATAGGAATCGAAAGGCAAATCAATCTGCCACTTGGCAGGAGAAAACTCCTTTTTAACCTGGCTTTACCGGACTATCTGAATGAACCATACAACCGGTTTTCCTGGTATTTATCCGGTCTGGATGGAGGATTTCAACAGTCCACGACAAGAAGTGAAGCCATCTATACAAACATACCTCCCGGTACTCATACCTTCCAACTCCATGCAATCAACAGTGCAGGTGATACCCTCAGGCTACAGGAAGAACCCCAGATTTATGTTCCATACTATTATTATGAAACCACTGGTTTTTACCTGGTACTGATATTTATTAGTGTTGGAATTATTGTTCTCATTTTCTACTGGCGCTTCCAGACGCTCAAGAAAGAGAAGGAACGTGAACTGGAACTGCAGGAAGCAAGGCTGGAAACGGCTCATCAGCTTGCGGCGACCATTGCACATGAATTCAACAATCCGTTGGCAATTATTAAAGGCGCTATTGACCTGTTTCTCCTGAAATCCATTGATGAGAAAGTGAAAGAACGCCATATGCAGCGTATTCCCGGGCAAGTGGAACGTATGGCGGATCTTGTGCAGAAATTGTTGAGGTTGAGTGAAATCAGGGAAATCGATTATGCCTACGGTGTGCAGATTCTCGATCTGCATTCACCTGCGGCGGACGAAATGATAAAAAGCCAGGCAATGGCAGCCCAGATGGTTCAGAACTACAATAGAGAAAACCAGCAGGATGATAAAGAGCAGGAGGAAAAAGCGCACTAACTCTGTTCTGATACGGTTTCCTGGAAATTATTATTGATCACAAATAACAGCAGTGCAAAAAACTCTACAGGCGATACCGTTTGTAATCCTCCTTAACGCAGGTATACTATTTTCCTCCGCATTGAACCATTCTGTTTACTTAACACTTCAAGAAAATACACGCCACTCGTAAAGGTTTCTAAGGTCATTTGAATAGAGTCTAAACCTTCTGTTAATGACGGGCGATACGGGGTACAAATCTTGCTTCCAATGGTCCACTATGGTCTTGCAGAACACCTTTTTGACCTGATGTAGATGGGACGTTTTATTGCAACCTGCTAAATATGAAATTAAAAAAGGGCCACCCGAAATCAGGTAGCCCTTGGATTTTCTTAGAAGATTAATCCGAAATTATCGCCATGGCGGACCGGGTTGCGGCTGCGCATTGTATTCGTCAGCCGCTTCCATCATCAGCTCAATCGCACGATCCAGTTGAGGATCAGCGTCATGCAACTGATCGCCCGGGGTCAAGGGAACTTCATAATCCGGAATGGCGCCATGATGTTCCTGGTTCATGTTGTTCCGCTCCGGGTTGTTGGCATCGCCCCAGACATACCATCCACGAAGCGGAAGACGGATATGTGCGCCGTCCATAAGCGTCCAGCCACTGGTCGAGATAACATTGCCACCGGTCTGAATTCCGACCACAGGGCCACGATTAATGGTTTTAATCGCATGGCTGAAGATTTCCGCGTTGGAATAAGAGCCTTCGTTGCAAATAACCGCAATCGGTTTTTCCCAGCGGTATAACGGATACCGTGGTTGAGGATATCCGATCTCACCATTACGTCCGATTGTGTAGGAGTGAACCGGCTGGGTGAGGATGGTAAGCAGCATGTCGGTTGTCCATCCGCCGCCGTTATCACGGACGTCGATGATCAACGCATCCTTATCATCCGCGGCGGCATACAGGTCACGTTCGAATAATTCGACCTGTTCCCATCCCATGGCTTCGATATGCAGATATCCGATGCGACCGTCGCTGGCTTCTTCCACATGTTCACGCCTGGAGGCTGTCATGTAATCGTAGACGAGGCCATTGACTTCCATCCAACTGATCGGCTGGATCTCGTATTCCATCTCTTCGCGTCCACGACGGAAGCTGACATACACGGGATCGCCGCCGCCCTGCTCCATGGCGTTGTAGAAGTTTTCGGTACGGGACACGGGAATATCATTGACAGCAAGAATGATATCGCCAGGCTGAAGTTGAGTTTCAACACGGTCTGCCGGGCTGTGAGGAAGTACGAACTCAATCCGTAATCCTTCATTGCGCCTGTATTCGGGATCGAATTGCAGCCCAAGTTGTTCTTCATCGGCATACCAGCGGCTGCGGCCATTGGGGTAATATCCGCTGTGGCTGGCATTCAGGGTGCGAGCCAGCATGGTCATCAGGTCGGCAAAATCATTGTCGTGGGAAATACGATCCACATAACCTAAGAACTGGGTACGTACAGCATCCCAATCGACTCCATGCATATCGGGATCGTAAAATCCTTCGTTCAGGCCACGCCATCCTTCATCGAGTACCTGCCTGCGAAGGGCGATCTTGTCAATGGTGATCCGTGCGCGGAAATCGGTGGATTCGACGGATCCGCCATCCGCAGACACCCATGATGGGGCTCCACGCTTGAGGAAATAGAACTTCGATACATCATCGTTATAAGAGATCGCGCTTGGATCGGTTCCGCCGGAAGTCACATTCGTTTTGTCTTCTCCGAAACGGTCTACGTAATACAAGTCCTCGTCGCCCGCTACATTCGCCCAGAAGTAAATCTTGTCACCCTTGGGATGAATGGCGACAGCCTGTTCATCACCTCCCATGCTCGTGGCACGGCGCGCACGCAGGTAGAGACCGTCAAAGTCGATTTCAATGGCAAATTCTTCTTCTTCCTCTTCGCCATCGTCATCATCGTCATCATCATCATCATCTTCTTCCGCTTCATCCTCCTCTTCCACATCATCGCGGGTCTCTTCCCAGAGTTCCCACTCCTCGCGTGTGCGTTCATCATCTTCGCGGTTGAGGTAGACGAAATAGACATCATACTGATTGCTGTGACGTCTTGTAGTCCAGGCGAGCATGCTGCCTTCCGCCGCCCAGACGGGACCGTAGTCGTCGTCGGGATGCTGGCTGACATTGTATGGCTCCATGTCACCTTCCACATCAATGATCCAGACATCAGCATTGTAATTCCGGTCTTCGCGGGAATAGGCAATCCAGTTGCCATCCGGCGCCCAGGAGAAGGTTGGCCAGGACCATCCTTCGAAGAGGGTACGGTCATGATCGCCGTCAGCATCCATGATATGCAGATCGCCTTCATTGCGGATATAGGCGATTTTGTCGCCGTCAGGGGACCATTGCGGAGCTGAACAGGGCTCATTGCCCGGAGTCAGTTCTATGAACCGATGGTTCCGCGCTTTACGAAGCAGGCTTTCCTCTTCGTCATCGGAAACGAGGAGATAAATAGAACTTTTGCCGTCACGGTCCGACACGAACATCAATGTGTCAGCGGTACCAGGTTTGAATTCGATATAACTTTCACGGCTTGGAAAGGGCACAGCGATAGTTGCACGACCGCCGAGATCCTTGTTCACCAGTACTATTTCGCCCTCGATGATCATGGCGAATTCTTCCTCGTCCGAGGAAACGGCGAGCTCATCAGCGCCATTGGTGAATGTTTCCTGGTATACGGGATTTTCAATAAGGTCTGCTGCAACATCTGCGTTGACCTGTTCGTACTCTTCCGTTGCCGTATGGAAAACGTACAACTCCATTTCAGCTTCAATCGCAATGGTGCTGCCATCGGCGCTGATCCGGCCATTCCGCATTCCCAGATCCGGGAAATGGGTCAATTCGGTTTTTCCGGTACCGTCTATATTCATTTTCCAGAGATTGAACACACCGCCCTGATCACTGCGATAGTAAACGGTCTGACCGTCGGCGCTCAACATCGGGTCGCTATCGTATCCGAGGTGATCGGTAAGTTGTACCGGGTCCGAGCCGGGTGTCCAGCTCCAGATATCGGACTGGAAAGACCCCCTGTAGCCCCGGCGACCGAAACGATTATCCCCACGTGCGAATACGTAGCTGTCGCCGTCAGGCGAGCAGACAATCTGTGAAGCGAAAAAATCGGTAAATTCGAAGGGTGTGCCGCCAGATGCCGGAACGGTAAAGATTTTTTCATCCATCGGGAATTCATAAACACGGCGGGATGAGAATAATATGGATTCACTATCCGGTGTCCAGTCTTCGGGAATATCCGGAGTAGAAAGATAGGTAACACGTACTGGCGCACCACCATTGGCAGGGATGACAAAGATGTCGTAATCGCCATAGCGATCAGAAGCGAACGCGATTTGATCGCCATCAGGAGAAAAAACTGGATCCATGTCATATGCTGGGTGTACGGTCAAACGTGTTGCGGATCCGCCAGATGAAGGGACAGACCATAAATCACCTTGAAAGGTGAACACAATGGTGCTTCCGTCGGGCGAAACCCCAGGTCTTCGTGGAAAAAACACCGGTTCTGCGAAAGCGGTTGTAATAATGGTTATCAATAGAAATGCCACCAACCACAGGGATCGTGATCTCATTCAAATTCCTCCCGTTTACTGATGACATATCACCCGTAATGTGAAATGTCATTCATGCCGACTCGCTGAAAAAAAGAAAGGTAAAGGCAGGAAAGCGTAAGGGCAAGAAGAATGTGAATCACAGGGAAAGGAATATATCCAGACCATTGCAATTTTTACCATTTTTCCGCAAAACAATAGCTGCATTCAGGGAAATCACATGAAGTACAATGTGATTTATTCAAATGATGTCAAATGCATGTTAACGAATTCCAGGTGGAGTGACAGAACACTGAGTTTTCAAAGGATGTAAATACTAGTTAGGCGTTGAAAACTCTTGCGAATTTCCTCAGTTTCACGTAGCTTTTATACTGATCATTTTATAACTGGCCAATTTGCAAGTACTGTATTCTCAAATCTGCGTCCGTATATTGGGGCGGATAAAAACACTTGTTTACTTGTCATCTATTCAATTCTGCAAGATTAGGTTATTCGGGAACGACGATGAACGACTCTTCGAAAAAATCACATTCACGTACTAAGCCCGGGGCAAACTCCAGCCCTGGATTTCAAATGAACGATCCAATTTACTCGGAATTACGAAATCTTGTCGAAAGACTCACCTTGTTGACCCGTTTTGAAATTACAGTATCGGAGATTTTATCAGATCTTCAGGATGCCTCGCTGGAATCGTTCACAAGCATTGAAAAATCACTGGAAACTATTGGGGATCACTTCGGAGCGAATTGCGTACAGCTGCTTGTGTTTAACGCTCCCGATGGTGTGATTGAACATGGCTGGAAGCAGGATAAAACACTGAAATCCGGATTGACACCGTTTCATGTCGAGCGGCTTATTCAGGGCGAAAAAGTTACCATACCTGAACTACCAGAGGAAGACGAAAGAGAAAACTTTAAAGCTCACGAGATTGGAATTCCCATGAAATCGGGGAATACCACTTTGGGGGCATTCTGGATCTGCTGGGAAAAAAGCAGCACTCTGCTACTGGATGAAGAAATCAATCTCCTCCAGACCCTCGGCAACATGCTTATCCATATTATTAAACGAAGGGAAGCGGAACAGCAGATCATCCATGAACGAGATTTCGCCAATTCCATTCTTGAAAATGCGAAGGCGGCCATCTGTGTTATGGATATGGATGACAGGTTCATCTACATCAACCCATTCATGGAGCAGATCTCAGGATATAAAAATGATGAAATTATCGGTAAACAATGGATCAACACGCTAATTCCGCAGAATGATCAATACCGGGCGAGGAAGCTGTTTAAGAATGTGATTTGCAGTATGGAGCTTCTTCCAGAGACCTTTCCCATTGTTACCAAAGACGGACAAATACGGATTATTGAATGGTATGACAGCATTCTTACCGATAAAGAAGGAAAAATCTACAACTACTCCGTGATCGGGCATGACATTACAGAACGGAAAGAAGCGGAAGTAAAACTCAGGCAGAGCGAAGAAAAATACAGGGAACTGCAGAAATCAATCCCTATCGGAGTTTTTCAGTCGGACAAACAGGGTGTTTTTACTTCTCTCAATTCCGCCGCTTTGTCGATTCTTGGACTGGAAAGTGAAGAGGATATCACATCCTGCAACCTTTTCGAATTACCCCAGGACAAGAACCACCAGGATTTTCTGCGAAGTGCAATTGAAACGGATGGATTGGTGCAGAATTACCTGGTTCAAAGCGAAAGTAATGAGCAAGGTATCAAATGGTTGTCGATCAGTGTGAAGACCATATATGGCGAAAACAATCAAATATATTGTTACAACGGTATTATCGAAGATGTCACCGACAAAAAAGATGTGGAAGACCGGCAAAAAGAGAGTGAAGCAAAATACAAGACCATCGTAGAAAACTCCCTTGAAGGCATATTTGTCATTAAAGATGACAAGATCGTATTCTGCAATTTCCTGTTCAGCCAGATGCTGGGCTATCGTACCATTGGCGAAACAATCAATCTTCCCGTTGAGTCCATAATCAGCAAGGAAATCTGGCCATCCTTCGCCAAAGAAATCCACAACTGCATGCAAGGTTTTTGCCACGGAACTCCCATTTCCATCCATGCAAAACGAAAGGACGGCTCCAGTTTCGAAGCGGAAACCCTGATCTCCAGCATTCTGTATGAAGGCAGACCCGCCGTTCAGGGAGCCATCCGTGATGTTTCCGAACAACATCGTCTTCGTGAACAACTGGTCCAGTCCCAGAAAATGGAATCTATTGGACGATTGGCGGGTGGAATTGCACATGACTTCAACAACCTGTTGACCAGCATTCTGGGGAATGTGGATCTTGCCAATGAAAACCTGGATAATGGTCAATCCTGCCAGATCGAAATCAAGGAAATTGAAAAAAACGCCGAACGTGCCATAGATCTTGTAAAACAACTGCTGGTGTTCAGTAAAAAACAGGTTCGTGAAGTAAAAGTGATGAACCTGAATGAATGCATTGTCGGAATGAAGCCGATGCTGCAACGTTTGATCGGGGAAGATATAACCCTCGTCCACGAATTGGATGACGATTTATGGAATACACGAATTGAACGGATCCAACTTGAGCAGATCATACTCAACCTTGCTGTAAACGCACGCGATGCTATGATGAATGGCGGAACGATCAAACTCCACACGGAGAACATGGTTCTCTTTGAAGATGAACGCAGAAAAATGCCGAACCTGCGACCCGGCCCCCATGTTATTCTGCGTTTTACAGATACAGGCGATGGCATGGACGAAGAAGTCTTATCCAAGCTCTTTGAGCCATTCTATACCACCAAGGGAGAAGGGAAGGGTACCGGCCTGGGATTGTCTACTGTTTATGGGATTGTACGGCAAGCTGATGGCTGGATTTCTGTCGATAGCGAGATTGGCAAAGGCACAGAATTCTGTATTTATTTCCCAAGGGTGTATGAAGACATCGAAAACGATGAAAAGGAGACGTTTGCCCCTGAACTGAAGGGTGGATCGGAACGTATCATGATTGTCGAGGATGATCCTGCGGTCCGTAAGATCCTCAAACGTGTGTTTGAAAAGAAAGGGTATGCCATTCTCAGTGCCGATTCCGGTAAAACAGCACTGGAATTGGCGAAAAAACAGGAAACACCGCCCGATTTGATTATCAGCGATATTATCATGCCCGACATGAGCGGTCCGGATTTTATCGAAGAAGTCAAAAGGGTATGGACAAAAAGCAAAATTCTGTTCATTTCCGGTTATTCAAAACAATACCTGGATAATCTTGGAAAATTGAAGATGAAGGTTTATTTCCTCTCCAAGCCATTCCAGCCGAGCAAAATACTCAAGATTGTACGAGCTATCCTGGATGAAAAGTATGTTGAAAATCAACTGTAGAAAGGGTTCATTCAGCCCGAAGAGGTGAACAACGATAAGCAGGATTTGCTTTCCTTGTATTGCGTACACCATTTTTTCATAGTATACTTGCCCCCGTGAAAGATTGTTCGTTGTTAGATGCAGTCGTTTTTACATCCTGGTATAGCAGCAGGAACCGTCCAGGTTTTGTGCTTCGGAAGAGACGCGAAATGTTTTCATCAATACTTGAAATATTTGATACATGGGTTGGTAAACGTCTGCATTCGCTTGAAGGATTTTCTGAAGATCCTGTCGTACGAAGCCGTACTCTCTCCGATTCTGAATTAATATCGTATGCTCAGGAATTCCAGGAAATCGTTAAAGAAGCCCAACAGTATTTTGAGCTTTCGGCGGAGGACTGGTCGAATTTTCTTTCCAAGCGGATCAAGTCCGGGAACATTGCCGAAGCCTATCTCGGGGCTATTGGTCTTTGCAAAAACGCTTCCGCGCTGGATGACCTGTTCGGAGAACGTGTAGGTGGATGGGGACGACTGATCACATCCAGTGTTCTTGCGGAGCGTATTGCGGTTTGTATCGGATGGTGGGTGATGGGCGACCTCAGCCGTATCGGGTATCTCGAAGCCTTTGTTCGTCTCGGAGAATCGTCAGTAAAACAACGGATGGGGCTTCTTGCCACACTGCCGTTAAATGAAACAGCGCCCGGCCATCCGAAAGAAACCATCCAGGTGCTGCGTCATGCCATAACCACCGAAAATCTGGACCTCTTTGACGCCGTAGTTCAAGCGTTCCATGCGATCCAGGATGAAGCGCAAAGAGGTTCTTTCCTGACTACCTGGAAGGATCAAATTCATCCCGATCTTCTAACCTTGTTGCAAGCATAAGTCTGTTGATACCCGACCTTGAGAAGCAGGTTAGGCCACCCGTCTCTTCTGTAGTCGTAATCCTTATTGATACTTGACTATTGGTCAGCTACGAGAGTGGCCCGACTGCGTGTCAGTTTGATTTTGTACAGAGTTGCCCAAAGACGCCAGTAATCTATCAAACTGTTACAGTAACCAGTGATCAAGCGTCAGACGGGTATCATGTCAGTTTTCCATTTGAGGTGAGTTCTTATAAATCGGCAAGGGCCACATCCTTCTGGATGTGGCCCTGTAACCCGGAGGGGGTCGGGTTATATTATGCTCGACGTTGCCGCTTGATGTCTTAGAAGTCTTCTGCCGCCAAGTGTGTCAGCATTGCCAGCATGTCGTCGTCCAGCACCAGCTTCTGGTCGTAATCGTTTTCCTGGAAGATCGACAGATCACGTCCGAAAGGCAGGTTGTAGGCGACCCATACGCCAACCGGCTGACCATAAACGGTTGCGGGTTCAAATTTCCACTGCTCAATCGCTTCAAGAGCGTTGTCCACTGCGAGTTCACTGGTGGTGTACATGACACGTGCGCTGGCAATTTCACCCTCGGAATTGATGAACATCTCAAGGGTCACATAACCTTCCACTTCACGGTTGTTCATATAGAATACACGTTCCGGACGTACCTGTTCCATCACCTTCGGAGCGATGTAGGCATCGCCGTATTCTTCGCTTGTAAGAATGTGTGATTCACCCGCAAGCGCTACAGATCCAGCTACAAATGCCACCAGGACAGTTATCGCAAAAACAAAATACTTTTTCATGGTTCTACTCCCTATCATCATTTTTCACCTTCGTTGAATGGTATCGCAACCGCTGTGCCATTTCCGTAAACTATATATTATCAACATATTAAACAAACCAATACAATTTGACTATTTTAAAAAAACCTTCAATTTTCAAGAAAAACGGTCCGCGGGTTGCTACAGGTTTCTTTTGCCATGTAGCGAAGCACAACCTAATGGGGGATTTTCGATGTTCGGTAACACTGGTGGATGAAATATTGCTTGAGCCGCCCGGAAGAGATCGAGAAATTCACAGAATCAAATCTTCAGGATTCTACTGGTTTACAGCTTCCGTAACCGGCTCTCTTTTTATGAGAATTGTTCGCCAGTTATAGACGGGTATTCTCTGAATTGTGTAGCATTACGCTACTATTATTCTCAATTACTATAATATAATTTTTTAATTTTCAACCAATAATATATGGTAGTACTACCGATTGAATTTTCAGAAAATAACGTCGAGTTTTCATCCGAAGATTTTTTGATACTTCTTGATCTACCGCAGTTTTAACGTTGCAACCGCCATAAGGGCCAGAATCACCGCAACAATCCAGAAACGAAGCACCACTTTTGTTTCAGCAATTCCCACATGTTCATAGGCGTGATGGATGGGAGTCCGGTAAAAAATACGCCGTCCCAGCATATGAATCCCGATACGGTCCCCGATAATGTGGGTCGCATTGACAAAAATGAAGAGTCCGCCCGCGATGACAAACAGCATTTCCTGTTTGGTGAGAACCACGATTGTCGCGAGCATTCCGCCAAGCGAGAGGCTGCCTGTGTCGCCCATGAATATTTCCGCCGGATATCCGTTAAACCAGAGAAACCCGATCAAGGCGCCCATAAGTGCGGCAATGAACACTACCAACTCATGCACTCCGGGAAGAGATGGATACAGCAGGTAGGCAGACAGTTCAACATTCCCGAGAATAAATGCAAAGATACCATAGACAAGGTATGGCGGAATTGCGGTTCCCGCAGCGAGCCCGTCCAGACCGTCAATCAGGTTCACCGCATTGGACACAGCGACAACAACAAATGCAACGAACGCAATGTAAAACCATCCAAGGTGTACATCGAATCCGTTCCAGACTTCCGGTTTAAGGAACACAACACCGATCGTATCAGCAATGGATTCGGGAAATGGAGTAGTAGCAGGAAAGAAGAGAAAACATCCGAGAGCCAAGCCGTAAGCGCTCTGGATAATCAGTTTTGCAGAACGGCTCAAGCCGCTGTCCGCTGATTTTCCAGTCACTTTCGCAATATCATCTGTCGCTCCGATGATCCCGAACACGACAAGCGCGCTGGTTACAACCCATAAGTAGGAATTGCCCCAGTTACCCCAGAGCAAAAGGCTGAAGATTACCGAGCCGAGAATGATCAATCCACCCATTGTGGGGGTGCCCGATTTCGATTTGGCGAGGTGAGCGTCAAAATCTCGCTGATGGTCTTTCTGTCCCATCAAATAAAGAAGACGAATAAAGGAAGGCGCAAAAACAAGTACAAGGAGAAGCGTTGTGATCACAGCGCCAATGGACCGTACCGTAGTATACTGCAGCACACGGAAATAACTGAACTGATCTCCCATTTCCAGGAAGAGACTTGCAAGTAGATAGATCATTGTGCCTCTCCCGAGTGTAAGAATGCGTTTAACCGACCATATTTTTCTTTTAACGGAAAATGTGGACGGAAGGTGATCGAGGTGATCAGCATGGAGTCCATTTCAGCCTGTAATAACAATCGCCATTCAGCATCCTGATCCTCCGGGAACCGTACCAACAGCTCTTCCCACCCGCGGAGGATACTGTCACGTAACATGGGGCGAAAATCCAGTAATAACGGTTTGGTAACTTCCAGAACATCTACCGGGCTTCCCAGTACACCATAGGTGTGAAGCGCTTCCGATCTTACCTCAAGTTTCTTATCGCCGGTACGATGTTTCACTTTTTCGACGAGTTCAGCATCCTTGTCCAGCTCATTCTCCCTGAGAGTACGGATCAGCTTCATGGTCCAGGAGCGAACTTCATAATAGGGGTCATCAATTGCCGCCAGGACCGCCTTACGAACATCGTCATTCCAGACACCTATCAATGCCAGTGCGGCGACCGCATTCCGTCGTACAAACCCAACCTGTTGGAAATCGCCACCCATGAGCCTGTGCAATCGTGAGTCCGGGGTACGGTCGGTGAGTACATTCACCAGGAGATCAAGACGTCCTTCATGTTTCGTCAATCCAAGCAGTTTTATCCCTTCATTGCGCAACAACCAGGAATTGTGAACAAGAAGCGCCGCTCCTCGATAACGCAGATAATCAATGTCTGCAATATCAACAAGCTGATGAAGATCCGCTACACCATTTACTTTCAATTGAGCCGCATGGAAAAACAGGTTGCCTACATCCGGGATATCATATTCGACCGCCATTCTTGCTATGGATTCCAGCAGAGTCTGGTCCCCATTTTGAGCCTCAATTAAATTCTGGAAGCTGGTAACACCGACTTTTTGCGTGATCTCGGAAAACTTCTTCATGGCTGTGAGTCTTCCGATTTCCTCCTCGGTGATTTTTCCATGTGCAAACGCCTGCTCCCAGCGGATTCCCAGGATACTTTCCAGTTTTTGACGTAAGACTGTGGGAGTGAATGGCTTTGTAGCAGGTGCACTATCTGGACCGGGTTCTTCTCCCTTTTCTACTGCTTCTTCAGTCTTAAAGCCAATCAGGCGTAAAACATCTTCGGCGGTACGGTTCGCTGAATTGGGATCATAAAGTTTTTTTGCTTTTTCTCCCAGGGCGCGCCGCTGGTCCGGATGTTCAAGCAGGAAAAGGATCCGTTCCGCAAGTGTCTGTCCGGACACAGCTTCAATAAACGTATGACCGGAAACAGTCGGTTCTTCAAACAGGACTTCAATCGCCTGTTTCCGTTGCAATTCCCGGGCATTCGCCACCTGGCTGTCACCCGACAGGTTCGCTTTCGGAACAACAATAGCTGGTTTTCCAGCCGCACACACTTCCAGGAGAGATCCGGCTCCGGCGCGAATCACCACCAGGTCCGCAGCGGCAAGGTGGACGGGAAGGTTATGCAGATAGTCTACAAGCTCATACCGGGATGGTTTTGCTGATAAACCGGAAAGCAACGTTTCTGTGTCCTTGCGGGCATTGTATGCGCCGGTCATGGTCCCGCAGGCGTGGATAATCCTGAGAGAAGAACGTTCCGCGAGAGTAGGAAGAGCTTCCACAATCGCACGGTTGATGGTCCTCGCACCCTGGCTTCCACCGAATACAAGCAGGTACTCTTCATCCTGCTCCAGGCCCAGTTCATGTCTCGCTTCTTCACGGTCCACCGAGTCAAACGATGCCTGCACCGGGTAACCCACCAGTTTGCTCTTGTTCTTCGGCAACCATGCGGATGCAGATTGATGACTGAGACCGATACGGTCAGCGATACGTGCCGCAGCAAGGTTCATCCGTCCCGGAACCGCATTTTGTTCATGGATATACACGGGAATACGCCACAAGCCAAGCGTTATAATTCGAGCAACGGCAGCAGCAAACACAGAGGGAGCACTGGCAAAACCACCGGATGCAACGATAATCGCAGGATGTTCCTTCAGGAGAATCCCCAACGCTTTCAAAACACCAAGAAACAATGTCATACACCAGAAAAGAAATTGAATTGAACGGATACCGGGCATACCCTTTGATGGTGCAAAGTAGAGTTTGTATCCGGTACGGGGAATAACACGCGCCTCCATTCCCTGTTTTACACCGGCAAAGATGAATACCGCTTCCGGAACTTTGCGCTTTATTCCCTCCGCAATGGCGAGTAACGGAGAAATATGGCCCGTACTGCCGCCGCCGGTAAGGAGCACTTTCAATGCTTTTTTTGAGTTTGCCATTCGATCCCTCTCCAATTGCACTGAACGTACTGCATCATGGGAGTTTTTGCAAGGTTACTGCAAAGTCGTAAGTGGAAAAAAGATGTCTGTTGTTGATACCGGCTCTTCTATTTTTTAGGATCATTTTCAACCTTCGTGGGTAGCCATTTCCATGATGTTTCCGCATCTTTGCAGAACTTTCATTCTGAAATAGTCGAAGTCCTTGTAGCCGTATGCTCTTTTCAGCAGGGTTTTGATGACGTTATTGATTCCCTCAGCTTTTCCATTAGAAACAGGTTTTTCGAACCATTCCAGGACTTGCCTGAACCGTTTCATCAGAGACCTGGCAAACGTTTTAAGCTGTTGAAAGCTGCTGTTCATTACCTGTTCGATCCATTGATCGATCATGACTTTCGCTTGATCTACCAGTCGATCTTCTTCAAAAATGGAAAGGAAGCTTTCTTTCAGCATGTAGACAATGAACAATGGCTCATTCTTTCGCTTCAGCTCTTCGAGGTGTGAACGGTTTTGTTCCGACAGTTCTTTTCCCGTTTGAGCAAGATCCATCGGCTTTGCTTTTTCATGATCTTTCGCTCTTCCTCCGGCAGATCACGTTGATACGCCCGTCGCTGGTTTTCTACAGCCCTGTTCAGCAATCGTGCAAGGTGGAACTTGTCATACACAATACTGGCATCAGGCAGGGTTTCCCGTGTCGCTTTCTCAAAAGGACGCCAGAAGTCCATGGTGACGGTCTGAACCGTTTCTGACGCATTCGAAAGATGACTATAGGCGCGTTTCAAGCTGTCACAGGTTCGGTCCTTTTCCAGCCACAAAACCTTGCCCTGGTCGAAGTCTGAAAGAACTGTCGCGTAATGATGATGCCGTTTGTAGGCGACTTCATCCACACTCAACACGGAACCGAAAGCAAACCCTGTACGGTAAGCGTCAACCAGATCGCCTAATGCCTCCCGATCTATCCGGTAAACGGTGCTGGAAGACAAGCCAAGTAGTTTCCCCGTGGAAACATTATCAAGGTAACGGGTATACTGAACTACACTGGCGCCCGCTGCTTTCGAATAACGCTTCTGACCGTCACTAATCCCGTGATCTTCAGTTACTACGCCATGAACAGAGCAAGCAACACGGTAAATGCGAACCGCACAATACACGGCTATTCCATTGACGCTGCCAATAAACAACTCACGGATACGGGAATCATACCGTGAACAAATGCTGCCACAATGCGGGCAAATGCTTCCCTCTTCACGGGTTAAATGCAAAACTACACGGGTTTCACATTCGGAAATAGATTTGATCGAATACCCTTGAATTGAGAATAAAACCGATAGTAAGTTTTCACTGAGGGACATCGTTACTCTCCTTGGTGATTTCTCGGCAAAGAATACACGAAGAAGATAATATGTCCCTCTTCTTTAACTACTTACCCACGAAGATTGAAAGAGATCCATTTTTTACGTGGACGCTTCTTCTTCGAATTGGGAGGTTCCGTTGAGGTGAAGGCAATCGCTTCGTCGATCAAGTACCAATCCTGGTCATAGTCCGATGGTTCTGTTAACGTCCAGACAATCCACGTACTCATCGGCTTCTTGTCGCCCATGGGTTGGAATGGAACTACATCATCTCGTTGAAGCGCTTCTTCATAGGTTTTCTGCGGCAATTTCAGGGTGAGGCCATCTTCGTAAAGAAAACAGAAAAACTTGCCATTCATGGCAATCTTGAAACCGGGATGTCCCATCATTTTTCCCGGTTCCAGGTCCGGATTCCTCATAAAGCGATTTTCGAAGTATTCCAGCAGGTCTTCACGGTGATGAGCATGAGGTGACAATGGTTTCTCCTGTTGTATGGATCAGAGCTTATGACAATATCTTGCTGGACCAGAGAAGAAACAAGAGACACACAGCATCCTGTTACTTATTACCGGCTCAAAGCTCCTGTGCGAATGAATATCCTTTTTCGGGAAGGAGTTATTCGATCACGATTATGCAAATACTTGTGGATAAGATAAACTATAAACAACATACTCTGATCATTAGGGTATTTGTTGTAAAGAAACTGAAGGATTCATTTTTTCATCCACGTTCCTGTTTTGTACTGTATTCAAACGGGAAATCTTTTTAAAGAACATAGAGCCTTATATTTGCATATGTGAGGCATGTCAAGTATATCGTTGTTTATGTTTGCTAAAATAGCAGAATACATATATTTTGTCATTGAATGCGTTTCGTATACAGTCCGGATAAATTCACTGCAAACTGCGAAACACACAACTTCTTAAAATGAGGAGAAATGGAATGCATCGGGCTTTCCATCCAATATTCCGTGGTTTGAACGAAGAACGCATTGATGAAATAATAAAGACTCTTGAGCCATTTACTGCCGATGCGGGTGAAACCATTTTCCGTGAAGGCGAAGAGCCAGAGGGCCTGTATCTTATTGAAGAGGGCCAGGTACAAATTTATCTCGCCGCATATGCCTTCAATCGTCGTCCCGAACTGGGTATGATCAAAGGCCCGGGAGATTATTTCGGGGAAATGTCGCTGTTGGATCGCCGTCGTCACCTCGGAACTGTTGTCGTCCTTGATCCTGTGAAGGGATGGTTGTTGACCAGGGACCTTTTTTTCGGGCTGGCGGATAAAGAACCGATGTTTGTCCTGAACCTCGCCCGCGATGTAGTCAGCCGGACACGCCAGGCGGATTCTCAACTCATCCTGGAGCTCGCCCGAGCCAAAACCGCCGCTGAATTATTCATCGACCGTATGAAGGCGATTATTGATACCAGCCAGGCGATCAACTCCACCATTGAGCTCGATCATCTCCTGAACAATATCCTTAAACGTGCAGCGCACCATACGGGCGCCGAAAAAGGAACCATGTACCTGGTCGACCATGATACAGGCGAGCTGGTCAGCCGTGTCATTCAAAGCGACCGTACCAGGGAAATCCGTCTCCCCATGGGCAAGGGAATCGCCGGGTATGTTGGAGCTACCGGCGTGACAGTGAATATTCCCGATGCCTATGCCGACAAACGGTTTAACCCTGATGTGGACCGCGCTACCGGGAGCCGTACAACGTCCATGCTGACCATGCCCATGCTTGATCAGGAACGTCAGATTGTGGGAGTGGTTCAACTCTTGAATAAACGGAATTCGGAACCCTTCAACCGTGAGGATGAAGAATTTATCCAGGCCATGTCGGTGCACGCCTCCATCGCCATCCGAAATGCGAAAATGGCCGAAAAGATGGTTCGCCAGGAATCACTGGCGGCTGTCGGTAACCTCGCAGCATCCATTATTCATGATATCAAAAGCCCTATGACGGTTATCCGGGGTTATGCCCAATTGCTGGAGACCATGTATCCGGACGCGGAAGGTAAACGGTACCTCACGGCGATTGAAAAACAGATCGACCGTCTGGTCGGGATGACACAGGAAGTGCTCGACTTTTCACGTGGTCAGATCAAGTTCCAGTATACAAAGCAGATTCTGTCTCAATTCTTTACCGAGCTGATCGCCTGTATACAGGATGACTTGAAAACGAGAAATGTGGAACTGATCACCGATATTCCCGAAGAAACCGTCGAAGCGGTCTTTGACCATATGCGCATCTCGCGAGTGTTTTACAACCTGGTCAACAATGCCAAGGATGCCATGAAGGACGGCGGCACTCTCACAGTCGGAATCAAGGATCTTGAGGATAAGTGGAGCCTCACAGTCAAAGATACCGGAACTGGAATTCCCGAAGACATCCTGGATGAAATTTTCGAGCCGTTCCGCAGCTTCGGAAAAGCGCATGGCACGGGGCTTGGACTGGCAATTACGAGGAAGGTGATCGAACAGCACAAGGGGACAATTGATGTGGAGTCTGTCATTGATCATGGCACCACATTTGTGCTTACGTTCCCGAAACAAGTGGAGTCAAAGTAACAAGATACCGTATTGCTCTGTACGATGTTTCAGCGTAACTTGAGCCACGGTTTTTATCATTCACCCGGTTTATTTTCTGCATGAGCAAGTTATGCTTTACGAAAACATGAAGCCGTATCTAAAGGACCAATCAGGTAAAAACGCGGGGAAAGACTCGATGAGTTTGCTACTAGTTCGCCCTTTCGATATTGTCTACAAAGGTAAGCAGTATCCGGTAATTATGGTTCGTGTGGACACCGCAGGCAATCGTCATCTTGCAGTCCCCAATGACGATGAAACCAGCAATGACGCTTTCCTCTGGATCGCTGAACGCTGGATCGACAAGGTTATTCCTTCGGATACTGGCGAATAGGTTCTGAAAGAACTGTTCTTTTTTGCTTTTTGCGCCTTCAGGCGCATTTTTTTTGAGTGTATATCTTTCTCAGTATCCGTGATATGCTTGCAATCCTCAGGGTTTTATCCGCATATTATCAATAGAATATCGTTTATGATGCGTTGTATTGTCACCTTGTATTCGACGCCTTTTTTTGTACTTGAGGAGCAGAGAATGAAAAAGCTGTCCGCCATGATGATCCTGTTTCTCTTGTTAATTCTGTTGTTCACGATTGGCTGTGATCAATGGGAGGATTCTTCCGATCCCCTTCCACCGCAATATGCATCCATGACCTACTGGAATACTGTTTCGATTGGCGAAACCCAGGCTTTACTGTACGGAAACACAATTGGTCAGCAGACATCCTTAACGGAAGTGTTGCTGGTGTTTCCAGGCGAGTATCCATGTGAACCTGAAGAGGTTGAGTTGTCGGTCAGTTTACGTCGAATTTCCGGCAACCGTATCCGAAGCGGTGTTTGCGATCCGGTAGCACAGTATGTCCCCGAGACAGGTGTGTTCATGTTCCACATTGCCCCGGACGAGATTGGTTCATGGAAGCTTGAACTCAACTGGTGCGGCGCCGGGGAAACGTTTATTTCCTATTACCGTATGATTGTCACCTCTTCAGAACCATTCCGCCGTGTCATCACGAACATGCATGAAGGAGACTTCGAGTATGTGTTCGTCTGGGTTACCCCGGAAGAGCCTACACTCCTTGCGGACAGTTTCCAGGTCCAGGTATGGCGAGGAAGCCAGGGCTTGCAACTCTATGAACCGGTCAGTATTTCCAGCCTGTCCTACCAGGTGTACAAGAATGACTTTACAAGTGCTCCTTTAACAAACTTTGCGATAGACAACAATCAGCCGGGCGTGTATGAAGGCAATTTGGCGTTTGATGAGACCGGACACTGGTTCGTTCGTATTCTTGATTCAGGTGATTCGACCTTTGATCCGGCCATTTTCAAACTTGATGTTGAAACCGGGAATAATGATCCAGACAACTCGTAATACTGTTGAAGGTTCATATAATCTGTACTTGACAGAAAAAAAACGGAACAACTTGATCCACCGCACATACAACAGCAAGTAATAGTATTACAATCATTTGACCGGGACCATTAACTATACTGTGCTTGTGACATTTCCGAAACGATTCAAACCCCGTCCAGCGCGTACCCCCCTGGAATTTCTCCTGCGGATCACCACAGGTGTGATTATCGGTATAGGAATGATCGCACTGGTGCTATCCTTTGCAGGAAAAGTCCCCAGTCTCGAAATCGAACCGTACCCGGAAGAGTTATTCAGCCATCGATATTCTCAGCAAGAAATGCTTCAGGATATTGAATTCCTGCTGGCGACCTATGAGGAAGTGCATCCGGACCTCTACTACCATACATCGAGGGAAGAAGTAGAAAACCTGCGAAATGGAATAGAGGCAAATCTCCAGGAACCATTAACCCGTCTGCAATTTTTTCCGAAAGTCGCGCGTCTTGCCTCCCACTTTGGCGATGGCCATACCAGTATCAACTTCCCCTGGGAAGAACGACGGCAGCATACGCAATCCAATGCTCTTGTCTTTCCCGTCGATCTGAAGTTTGCTCCCGGAGAACCCGCTGTCGTCAACCATGTGTTCGGCGGGTGGACCATTCCTCCGAAAGATTCACGGATTCTTTCCATCAATGAAATAGCAATGGATTCCATACAATCCGCGTTGATTTCCACAATCAGCGGGGAACGGAGCCTCTACCGCTGTTTTGTCCTGGAAAGCCAGTTTCGTCCCCTGTTCTGGGCAATGTTTCACTGCCAGAGTCCATACCATATTGAGTATGAACCACCCGGTGCGCATGGTGTTGTCGAAACTGTCGATCTGGATGGATTGCCACTGGAACAGATTTTCCAGGAACAACGGCGCCGGTTCAGGGAAGAGGAACGAGTTCCATGGTCGTATCAATCCGACCCGGAAACCGGGATCGGAACGATCCAATTGCGTTCACTGGAAGCCTACATACCATTTCAAAGTTTCCTTGTGGAAGCGTTTACGATCTTCCAGCGTGATTCCATCCACACCCTTGTCATTGATGTTCGCGGCAACTATGGCGGGAACTCCAGCCTGGGCGATGCGCTCCTCAGCTACATCACGGATCAGCCATTCACCCAGGTCTCCCGGATGGATGTGAAGGTGAGCCCCCAGGTGCGGGAACTGTACCGGTCATGGATGCTGTGGCCGGAACCATTTCATGCCACGCCTGCTTGGCGGTCCAGTATACCGGAAAATATGGGAGACTCCATTTGGTGAAATCGCCGAGTTCCCTGCGGTACCGCTTCGACCCGATACCAATTCTCTACGGTTTACCGGGGATGTGTTTCTGCTGATCAACGAAGGAACCTTTTCCAGCGCCACCATGCTCGCTGCCACGATCAAAGACTACGAACTCGGCACACTGGTCGGTGAAGAAACCGGCGGGCTGGCGTCAAACTTCGGTGAGGTGTACAGTTTCGCGTTACCCAACACAAGGCTCGTAGCAACAGTCTCCTGCAAACGTTCATACGACCAAACCAACGGGTTGACAATCGTGGCGTAATTCCCGATGTCGTGATCCACTCCGACCGGGAGATTACTGCTTCAGCGGATGATCCTGTTTTGAATTATGTACTTGATGCAGTCGCTGCCTCGCATACGGAATGATATACTACTCGTAATACCCGAAAATCATATTGTATTGAAGACTATTACTGTTGCAACTACAACATTTTTCTTCAAATGTTTATTCAGGATATCTTGATCTTTCTCCTGTTCTTTCTCACTTTATAAATAAATATGTTCGGATACAATGAACCGCCCCGGTTGATCAGTACTCATATTAGAAGAGGTCTACAATGATTGAAGATAAAGATTCTTTCAAGGTGTGCAGCCTGTGCGGCACAGAATGGCCGGGACTGGTGGAATTTCTCGTCGACCAGGATCTTGTTGTTAATGGATACCAGGCGCATTTCAAACGTCCGGAAGACGGTCTCTTCCTCGTCACCCAATGAATGCGAAGGGTGTGGCTCCACTCTCGCCATAAAAGCGGAAAACTTCCGTGATTTGTATACGGGTCCCCTGTACACACACCGTATGACCGGAGAACCGGCCTGTCCCGGGAGATGTTTGCGTTTAGATGATCTGGAGCCTTGCCCCAATGAATGTTCCATGCGATGGGTCCGTGATGTCATTCAGACCCTGAAAAACAAAGGCGCCGCCGTAGATCGTTTTACAAAAGACAATCGTCCCGTAGAAGAGCCGTGAGTTCGCATCGTTTAAGGTCAGTAATAACAGACCGAAATCAATATGATTTGTTAACTCCATAGTACTGAACGATACAACTCTATCTTCCGCTTGATATGTTATTTTCGTTGAAAAATGTTGTACGAGAAGCTCACAGGAACATGCCTGTGAGCTTCTGCTTTACATCGAATTTTCAACAGTGTACATTAAGGATAGTCCACAAAGAGCCGACGAGATCTGCCTTGAACAGCAGGATTATTCAGGATACTTAGATGTCACTTCAACGATTTTCTTCTCCTTTTGCATGTCTTTCTCTTCCTGTGTGTAACATCAACATATTCAGCAACTTTATCCGGGAGAGTCATAGACACTTATCATCAGCCGGTAGAAAATGCATCGGTGACCATTTTTAATCTGGGACATGGGTGTGAGCACAGACAGCGATGGTTTTTTTCTACTGGTTAACCTGTCTGCGAACCGGTACCGGATAACAATATCTCATATCAATTACCAGGTGTACTCCGGGGATATTGTGATTCACCGGGAAGATGAAGTGTATGACCTGGGAACTCTTGTCATCCATCCGAAAATCCATACCAGCGATGATGTTGTCTACACAGCCACTCGTTCCGCCACCAGAATCGAGAACCTGCCCGTTACAGTGAGTAATGTCAACCGTGCGACTATTCAATCGAGGAATGCAAAACGGCAGCGGAGGCGCTTCGTGAAGAAACCGGGGTTTTTTATCCAGAAAACAAGTCATGGAGGCGGTTCGGCCAATATCCGGGGATTGAGTTCCAACCAGATCCTGTTGCTCGTTGACGGAATCCGTTTGAACAATTCCACCTATCGTCTCGGAAATCACCCGTACTTGACATCTGTGGATTACCAGGCGCTTCAGCAGATTGAAGTGGTGCATGGACCATCCTCGATGTTGTACGGCAGCGATGCGCTGGGCGGAACAATCAACCTGATCACCAGGCAACCCTCTTTCTCCATGGATGAAATCCAGGCAAACGCCCGATCCCTCGGACGGTTTGCAACTGCGGATAATGAAATCACATGGAGAAACGATTTGAGCCTGTCCGGAAGGAACTGGGCGTTCCTCGGTGGATTCAGCATCAAAGATTTCGAAGATTTGCGTCATGGCACCTCCAGCGGGTATGAACGGCTGGAAAGTTTATCCTCCGGTTCAGGAACAGAGTCCTACGGGATTTTCAGCATGGGATGCCGATGCCAAGCTCGTTTTTTGCCCTAATTCAAGGGGAATTTTCACCCTTGCCTACCAGAGGTCAAACAAATCGAGAATCCCGCGATACGATAAGTATGAATACAATAATTACTACAGGTGGGACTATACTCCGCAAAACCGAGAACTGATGTACCTTACCTACGAACGAGAAATGAGCCATACATTTCTTCGATCCATCCAGGTAACCCTCTCCTCGCAAATCCAGCAGGGAAGGCCGGGAAACACAGAAAACAGAGGAATCCACTCGCACACGGGAACTGGACCGGGTAGGTACCATAGGGGTTTCAGTCCAGACCTTTGGTCAGACCGGAATCCATCACTTCACAGGTGGTGTTGATTTTTATGCGGATCAGGTGGAAAGTATCCGCCGTTTAATTGAGACAGACCATACAGTCACCTATGATTTTCGCGGACGCTATCCGGATGACTCACGGTATTACAACATGGGGGTGTTCCTCCAGGACGAGATAGAGATCGCTGACCGTTGGATCATTCTGCCCGGGATTCGTTACAGCTTGTTCCGTTCGGAGTTTACCCTGAAAGATACAAGCGACACAAATTTCAGTGATGTGGAAGACACCTACACTTCAGTAACCGGAAGCCTTGGATTCGTGTACCATGTTTCCACTCCCTTAACCCTGAGACTGAATGCTGCGCAAGCCTTCCGTGCGCCGAACCTGAGTGATCTGACAGTTCTTGGTGAATCGAAAGGCGACATCTATATCGTTCCCAATCCTTCCCTCGAACCGGAGAAAACATACAATATCGACCTTGGATTCCGGTATTCCACCGACTCATTCCAGGCCGATGGCTCAACCTTTTACACCAGGCTGTATGACATGCTGGACAATGTTCCCGCTACCTTCAACGGTTATCCCACCATTGAACGCAATGGCGCCGTTTATACGGTAAAGAACAAGGACAACCACGGCGAAGGCTACATCTATGGATGGGAGCTCTCCGCTTCATACCGTTTTTATCATGGATTTTCCACGTATGCCGGAGCGACGTACATCCGTGGCAGAAACACGACAGCCGATGAACCCATTGGCGGAATACCACCGTTATTCGGAAATGTCGGGATACGCTGGTCCAATCCAACCATGAGACTGGAAGGGTATGTACGCTGGGCGAAAGAGCAACGGCAGGCTTTCGGCCGACGATCTCGATGACCCGAGAATCCCGGAACATGGCACACCGGGATGGTATACGGTGAACGCACGGATGCAGTGGGATGTCAGCCGTCTGCTGCAGCTACAGGTGGCAATGGAAAACATCCTTGATCAATTGTATCGCGAACATGGATCGGGCGTAAATGGACCTGGCAGAAACTTTATCGTTGGAATCCAGTGTACCTTGTAAAAACTAACGCTTTCTCCAAAGAATTTATGTAAATCATTGTTCTATTTTCGGCTTTCAAAATTATTCGGAAGCCGAAGGTTTACGAAGGAATTTTGACAACTCAAATTTTGCACAAATTCATTTTAGCAACCACAAACCCTTTGGAGCTTCATGAAAATAGCGCATGTCTCCAATCGTTTTTCTTCTTGTATCTTGTTTTTTTCGGTATCATAATTCCATATCTTTCGTGTGGTTTGGTTTTTCGGTCAGGTTACCATCGAATTTGAGAACAGGCTGGGAGCCGGAGGGGGCATAATTCACCAGTCTCTTCTCCTGTACAGTTCGATGAAGTAGGGGGGCTCGCAGGGTGCAGGACCCAATCACCCGCTTGGGGCGTGGTATAACCATTCTCCTTGCCCTTACATATCCATTTATCCCCGACATTTTCCTTGTGAACTGGGGACGGCTACTGATATTCACACCTCAAGAATTAATTGCAGGCGGGGTCATCCTTTGCGCATTTGTGAAGGTTCTCCATTCCGGTACGAACCTGAAACGTTTGTGGCCGCTTCTTGTAATCATCCTCGCAGTTATTGCAATCACTGCAATCCCGATGGCCGGTCGTGGATTCCTTGTTCTCCGGTTTTCTGTACGCACCGCCGGTTTGTTGATACTTGCCCTGTCTGTCGCTGTTCTCTATGAAAATGCCGGAATGGAGCGTGTTGCCCTTCTGGTCGCGATTTTATTTGCCGCAGTCAGTGCTGCGATCCTCGGGATTGGCGATGTATTCCCCTGGGAAATCGCCGTCTCGATATCTCATATTTTTACAAATTCACCAAATTTCTGGTCGCTTCTGCCACGGGCAACCGGGCCGCTGCATCACGCCAATAATCTTGGCTGGCTCATGGCAATAGCATTACCGCTTGCGGTGTCCGCCACCCTGTTTTTACGGGGACGGCTACGTGAAGTCGGCGCATTGATTGTCGGTATTTTCTGGTTTACGGCGCTTCTGACTTATTCCCGGAATGCCCCCATGGCCGCCCTGGTCGGTATTCTATTTGTCATGATGTCACGTCCGGGAAGAAACTCGCGTTATGTCGGTGTGTCATTCGCCATTGTTCTGTTCGGATTTCTCGCGCTCATGCACCCCGGCTTGCGGGCACGCTGGAGCCAGGCATCCGAACCGATCTCGATGATGGCGGTGGATGTGGAGCCCATCGAACGGATCGGCGCCGCCGATTCCCTGCGTTTCACCGTTATGAACCTCGGTCCGCTTTCCTGGGAAAGCGATTACGAAATCGGATACCATCTGTTTTCGTACCAGGATGAAACCCAGTCTGTCCCCTATACCCTGCAAGCAGCCGACTGGGTCAGCCGTCCAGTCTACCATAAAGTAAAACCGGGGGAACGGTTACAGGTAACACTTCCTTTTTCCTCCGAACTGGATCATGGATTTGTCACTGCCGACCTGAAAGGGCCTGGCGGGTATCTCGCTGAAGATATGGGATTTCAGTACCTGCTGGCGTATCAGACTGACAGCTATATGAATCCCCTTATTGATAGTTCCGATAGAATTTCCTCCATCATTCCACTTTATGACCAGGAACTGCTGCAAAAAGCCCTGGACGCCATTTATCCTCCCGAAATCCGGGATAATGCGCCGCCGCGCACCGAGATCTGGCAGGATGCTTTATCGTTGGTCTCGGCCCGTCCCATGCTTGGATGCGGTGCGGGAGCCATGATCGATTTCCTGGGCTACCATGCGCATAATGTCTACCTGGAATGCCTTACTTCCTACGGTATCCTCGGGCTCATCGTTCTGCTTGGTTTGTTCGCATGGCTGGGGTATGGCCTCTACCGGCGTGGAACGGTAGAAACCACCGCACTCCTGGGAATTTTGGGTGCTTTAATGTTCCACGGTCTCGCGGACTATGTCTACTGGGACTGGTCTCCTGCCACGCTTGTCGCCATGCTGTTGGGTATCGCCCTGGCGGCAATCTATGCACCCGGAGACGATGTGCTCATCCATGATTCGGAAACGGGACTGCAGATCGGCAAGGAGATTCTCCGGAAACGAATTCCTCCGAAAACACTCCCGCCATCGGAAAACGAAGAGTAAGCCTGCCATGCGTATCGGCCTTGAAGTCTCCACCCTGATCTCCGGACGAAGCGGTTTGGGGGTATATGCGGAACTTCTGCTGGACGGTCTTCGTAATGTTTCCGGTGTGGAAGTGATTCCTCTGTCCCCATTTCTTTCTGAAGATAAGCATGGCTCGTGTGATCTGTCGTCGAAGCAACGGCTGGGGCATGTGGCGAAATGGCTTTTTACCGAGCTCCCCGGTCAAGCAAAGCGTGCCGATGTAGATCTCGTCCATTTTACCAATCCGGTCGTGCCGCCATACTTTCCGGCGCCGTTTGTGATCACCCTTCATGATGTCTGCATGTTCAGCCATCCACATTTTTTCCCGACTCACAAACGGTATCTGACCAGAGCGTTGACCTATCCTACTGTTTTGCGAGCAAGGAGAATTTTGACTGTTTCCCACACCTCCAAACGAGAAATTGTGAAATGGTTGCCGGTACGTCCGGGAAAAATTGATGTGGTCCCCACCGCGCCGAATCCTGTGTTTCATGATATTCCCGATGAGACTGCTATCCAGAATCTTCGAAAAAAATATGATCTTCCCGAAACATTTGTTCTGTTTATCGGGGCCATTGATGTTCGTAAGAACCTTCTTCGTTTGGCGAGAGCCAGTCAACTTTGGCGTCGGGAGAAAGAACTGAAGGATGTTCCCCTGATTGCGGTAGGGCCATACTTTTTTCACCCCAGGGGCAAAGAGTATGTACTTGGCCGTCTTGAGCGCATGAACGTCCGTCATGTCGGCTTTTTCCCGCAGGAAGAACTCCCGCTGCTGCTGCACGCCGCTTCTGTCTTAGCGTATCCGTCCCTTTGCGAAGGGTATGGTGTACCGGTTGCCGAAGCCATGGCCGCTGGCACTCCCGTGGTCACATCAAAAGGAATCGCCACCGAAGAAGTCGCGCGTGATGCAGCGCTGCTCGTCGACCCTCGGTCCGTACAACAGATCGCAGATGCGGTCACCCGAATCCTTACCAACCCCAACCTTGTCGACTCCCTCCGTACAAAAGGGCGTCAACGTGTGAAAGTCTTTTCCTGGAAGCGTGTCGTCGAAGAAACCGTCGAGTTTTACCGGCGGGCTCTGGCTTGAGGCTTAGCCAGCACGCAAAAAACCGGACCGGGAAGAGAAACCTGAGTGGCAAGCACTCAGGCCAAATGGCCAGGCTAAATAGTCCCTACTGCAACAAGCAACATAACATCATTCACAATCCATCCAATGATCTCACCGCTTGCTTTCTTCCGAACGTAGGTGTACTTTAGCGGGAGAAGACTGTTCTTTTTACCTGACTATCGTTGAAGTGCCGAATGGCTGAAACGGGAATCCCGTGCAACTCGGGAGCGGCCCCCGCCACGGTAAGTGAAGACGACTGCAGCAGATGCCACTGATCGGAAACCATCGCCCACACTTTTGGGAACGGGTGGAACGGTTGGGAAGGCGCTGTGGAAGACCGACGCACAAGCCCGGAGACCGACTTCAATGATCCACTGGAGTGATAAAAAACGATCGCTCCAACGTGAATGTTCTGATATCACGGGGTGTGAATTGCATTCGACGCTATCCTGCTTCCTTGCCTTTTCCAGGCAGCAACCGTTGCGCTTTTACACAAATCCCATGATACCGGAGCATTGCAAAACGGGAGGGTTTTTGCGATGCGTAATGCTCTGTTTCTTTTTCTTGTGGTTGTGATCCCCTTTTCTACCGGATATGCACAACTGGAAGATGCCGGTGTCTTTTCCATCATCGGTTTTTCCGACCAACACCTGCAGTACACCTCGTACCCAGAAGGGGTAACCATTGATCTCGGCGCCTTGGGCACCACCCCGAACCTGATGCGCAGGTTTGGCGATCACCTCTATGTCGTCCATTCCGGCGATTATGCCACCGGCGCCGGGTCTGAACTGTGGTATGTCTCGTTCGAGGAAATCGTGGCTGCCCACGCCGAATACCGTACTATCCAGTGGAATATCCTTTCATTCGAAAACTATTCCAATCCGTGGGATGTGTTTGTTCAATCGGACACGATCTATGTATCCCTTACTGGTAGTGGACAAATCATGAGCTTCTACCGTCCCACAGGGGAACTTCTTGCAACTCTGGACGGTTTCGCGGCTCCTGAAGGAATGCAGTGGGTCGACAGCAACCTGCTGGTCGCCGAATCGAACTGGGGCGATGGAAACGAGGTCGCTCGTGTCGCTTCCGATCTGAGTTCTATCGTCGAACGTGTCACTGTCGGCGCCAATCCCCAGTATTTCGGAATTGATGACAGCAACAACTATCATGTCCTCTGCAGCGGACGTTCCTGGGGAACCGATCCTGTTGCCGGTTGCATCTACCGGTTTGATTCCTCTTTTTCCTCGTCAGAAGTGTTGACCATGGAAGGAAATCCGGGCGAAATAGCTGTCATGGAATACACCCCGATGGGTGTAACCAAGGTTGTATTAGGGGATGAGTATGCGGTTTCGGCGCCCCAGGTGTGCGCCTATATCCCGCAAACCCTTGTTATGGATGATTCTGTCCCGGAAGGGTTAAATGGCGGATGGGCGCTGGCCGGAGGATCGGATGGCATCTTTATCGGCTCTTCGCTCACCAATTCCCTGCAATACTACAGTTTTAGCTGGTCCAGCTATGAAACCATCCACACCTTCGACGGGGCAGTTTCAGACCTGTTGTACTACGAAGGTTTTGAAGTGGATGTTCGTGAAACGGATGACGCCATGGTCTCCGGATTTGTGCTGACACCATCCTGGCCGAATCCATTTAATGCTATTACGAACCTTCAGTACACAGTCCCCATGAATTCACGCGTGACGATAGCTCTGTACAACCAATTGGGACGTTCGGTGCAGTCGCTCGTCCGTGGAAATGTGAACGCCGGAACGCACACCGTCGTAATCGACGCTTCCAGTCTGGCATCCGGAACCTATTTCGTAGTAGCAAACCTGGGAGACGAACAACGCTCTCAAACCATCACACTGGTGAAGTAGACCGATGGATGCGTTGATAAAAACGTTATCAGATGTTCGATGGTGTTTCCTGCTGACTGCGTTATTGGTCATGGTGTTGTCCCCGAAAACTGGATTTGCCCAGGGAAACCATTGGCCCAGCGCTGTGGTGTCTGTCGAGTATGGAACCGGTGCCGGATTCGGGCAGGAATATTTCCCTGACAACATCCTTGGTCCACCGGATTCCACAGCGACTGCCTCTGCACCGTCATCATCGCCGCAGGAACTTTTGTCTTTGGGAACGAATGGTGAGATTATTCTCATCTTCGAGGGAGGGATTGTCAATGGTCCCGGAGCGGACTTGACCGTTTTCGAGAATCCGTTTCTGTATGGTGATCCGCCGCGGAGTTTCGCCGAAACCGGGATAGTAGCGGTGAGTGTGGATGGCGAAGTGTGGTACGAGTTTCCATGGTCTTCGGAAACCTTCGAAGGGCTCGCAGGAGTTACCCCGACCCATGGCGCCAGCAATCCGCTCGATCCATTGGTAAGTGGTGGGGATTCCTTTGATCTGGCTGACCTCGTGTTGGAGATTGTGTACCAGGTACGGATCACCGATTCCGGCGATTCTGTAGAGGATAGCGGCCCCAGTTTCGATCTTGATGCTGTCGCTGCAATTTACACATCCGAGTGGCAAGCCGTGAACCCCTCTGAAATACCATTCACATGTGAACTTGATGCAAACCTGTACCCGAATCCATTCAACAGCACGTTGCATATGCAAATGAATTTCTCGGGCAATCCCGATTTCCAGATATCGATGTATGACCTTCTGGGGCGCGAGATCTTGTCGGAACGCGTGAACAGCACTCGATGGTCCTGGCAGGCGCAAAATCTCGTGTCCGGTACGTACATGGTGCGTATTCAAACCGTAAACGGCAAATCATTGACCCGTACCGTCACACTGGTGAAATAGAAACGAATCCTGCATTATGATTCGAGTGAACCTGACATACAGATATTTAGTTTTATTGCTGATTCTCTGCGGAGTCACAGGATTTCTGCCGGATCGCCTTTTGGCGGACAGCAGTAATTCTGTCTGCAGGATATCCGGTGTAGTCCTTGATGAGGATACCGGCGGTCCGGTGTCCTCGGTGCATGTTCGAATTGTTGAAATGGATTTGTGGACCATTACCGATCAGCAGGGAATGTTCCTGTTTCCCAATCTGCATGCAGGCTCCTATCATCTCGAATGCAGTCATGTCGCCTATGAAACCTGTGAACGAGCTTTCACTGTCCATGAAGGTTTCCCCCTCCGGCTTGTCCTGTCATTAACGCCTCGGATCCTTCAGGGCGAACCGGTTGAGTTTGAGGTCTCGGGATATGCCCCCCAAGCAGCAGGATCACTTGTTATTTCCCGGGAAGAGCTGGAACGCAGCAACTGGCATGACGCAGGTGACGCCATCCGTACCCTGCCCGGCATCCAGGTGACTGAAGAATCCGTACAGGGGAAAAAGACGGTCAGCATTCGCGGATGCCGTCCGGATCATGTGATTGTTTACCTCGATGATGTTCCCCTGAACAGCGGATCGGGCGACGCTGTCGATCTTGGAACCCTGCCGCTGAATGCCATTGAACGGATTGTCGTGAATCCCTATGGCGCCGATCATGAGGGCGCTCTTGGTGGGGAAGTACGGCTCTATTCGAGAGGCTCTAACCATCATCTACCTATCGAGACCAATGTAACAGCGACAGCCGAGGTTACTTCCGAACGTGAATCCGACTTGTCGGGATCTCTCGATATCCAGCATGGCAACTGGAACGGTTCAGTGATTGTGCAGTCGAGATCCAGCAAGGGGGATTTCGAATATACAAGCGAATCGGGCGAAGAACGGAGCCGTTGGAACAATTACAGCAAGCGGTTGAACGGAATGGCGATGGTCAACAACCATCTTTCGGAAAACTGGCGGATACGATTTTCGCTCGTATTTGACAACACCCGTAATGGCAGCCCGGGCGTGCTGTTCCAGGCCCCCACTCCCGACGCGTACCACAAGGATTCCTACCTGCGCGGCCAGTATCAATTGACACGGTTTTATGCCTTCGGTGAGCTGTCCAGCTCGGTGTTCGCCGCCCAACGGGAACGGATGTACCTGAGCCCCGAATACCAGTACAACCCTGATATATCACAATGGATTTACCAGGTTCCCGTCCATCTTACCGATGAATCCACCCAGTATGGAGCCTCCCTGTTGTGGCGGGTGGATCCGGAGGAAGAATCTGGCCTTTCCTATTCTTTCCAGGTCGGCATGCGAAATGAAACCTTTTCCAGCGAAAACCAGTTGCCGTCCGGGACTGTACAGGATCGTCTCGACGGCGAAATCAACCGCAGAACAGGATGGATCGGCGGACATTCTTCGTATGGTCTCGATGTCGCGGGTGCTCAAACCAGTACGGAGCTTTCCGCCAGGCTAACCTACCTGAATGACAGCTATACTGACGCTTCCCATGATTCTCTTGAAAAACAGATCAGTAAACCGACCTGGTCCTTCTGTTTTACATTTGAGCCTCCGGAGCTTTTACCAACTGTCGAATGGACCCTGTCCGCCAGATACCAGGAGTCTTTTTCACCTCCCCCGTTTACGTCGGTTTTCCTGGCCGAAAGCGTGTTCTCGAGGGGAAATTTTCATCTTCAACCGGAACGGTCTCGCAGTTTTTACGCCGGAGCCGGGATTTCCGTGGATGGAAACCTGTTGAAAATGAGCAGTTCTGCAGAAATGTATCACCGTTCAACCTATGACCTGATTATCTGGCGTGCGAATTACCGTCAGCAGTATTATCCCGACAACCTGGGAAAAGCTACTATCGACGGGATTGACCTTGCGTTGCAGATTGAGGATCAGCAGCAAATGATCACAACCGGGGGAACACTGTCCCTGCAAGATGCGAAAAATGATGACCATTCTTCGCCCTATTACAACAACCGGATTCCTTTCCAGCCGGAATGGTATGGCAGTTCCTTCGTGCATCTCCAGTTTGAACCATATCGAATATCGATAGAATGCCGTTTTTCGGGCCGACGTTACACCACCGAAAGCAACCTGGACCCATACAGTCATTCCGGCGGTGGACTGGAACCCTATGTTGTAATGGACGGTTACCTGGAGCGTACTTTTACCTTTAGCAGTGTTCAACTGGACCTTGTTACAGGGATCACCAACATCACCAACAAAGCTTATGAACTGGTGGACCGTATGCCCATGCCGCCACGAACCTATTACGCAACCTGCACGATTCGCTATTAGAATTACCGAATAATCTCAAACGATGTCATTCCTGCGAAGGCAGGAATCCAGGTCGTTATTTGATGTTTTTCTATTTGTCAGTAATACAATCGCAACTTCGTTCCGATATTTCTGGATTCCTGCCTTCGCAGGAATGACATCTGGCCGTATCACATCTCAGTAGCTGAGATAACGGGATAACCGGAATTTATAATATTCTTGGACAACCTCATTTGTGACTTATGGCGTGTCGCTGATCTACGAATCGCAGGAATGACATCGCAATTGGTATTTAGTACCAATAGAAAGGCGTTCATGTAACCTTATTGCTGAGCCGGATACACATGATAGACAGTCTTATACACCAACACTGGAATATTGGCTATGAAGAAAAATAGAATTTTAATAACCTGTCAACTTCTCTTTTTCTGTTTGACAGTCGGTTTGATTATTATATCCGGAATTACAGGATGTTCCGATGAACCAACGACAGGTCCGTTAATCCCCCAGAGTAGATCCCTTCTCGCTATCGCCGGTTCTTCCACATTGACCCTTTACGACCTTGAAATGAATACAATTCTGGATGGACATCTCGGGCTTGGCAACGCACCGAACTGGATTGAATCCAATGCGGAACATTTGTATGTGATAAACAGCATGTCGAATGACATCTGCGTGTTCCGTTATACGGAAGAGAGTATCGATTTTGATGGGATTTTCGACTTGGGACTCGCCTACAACCGTAATCCCTATGCCGCCGCCTGGCTTGATCAGGAAAAACTTGCCATTACCAACCTGCGGGAAAACACTGTCTCTGTCTATAATACCCTGACCAACACAGTGGAGCAGACATGGCCTGTTGGAACAAGTCCTGAAGGAATTCTCGTAAAGGATGATTTCTGCTATGTCATCGCCACCGGTTATGATTTTTCAAACTATGAATACCATTACGGCAAACTGTACAAGCTGTCGAGAACCACAGGCGAAATGGTGGACAGCATTCCATTGGGATATAACCCGCAGTTTATCGCCTCCGATCTTGATGATAGATTGTATATCACCTGCACAGGAAACTATGACGATATCGTCGGACGAATCCATGTCATTGAAGTGTCAGCATTCAGACTCTATGGTATTCTTGAACTTTCTGAGGGATATCCCGGACGGTTGGAGATCGCGCCCGATGGCAGCCTCTATATTGCCGCCGGGGGATGGGCCTCGGAAGAAAATGAATACGGGGTTGTGCTACACTGGATTCCCTTTGCGAACAGTCCTGTAGAAGAGATCTACGTCGGATTGGGCGCGACTGATATTGCAATTCAGGATAGAACCGATGGCTACAGTGTTTTCGTGGCGTGTTCCGAAGACAACTGTATATACGAAATTCGCGACAGCGAAGTGTATTCGGTAATCCCACTCGAAGAAAGTCCGTATGATGTGCACATCTGGAACAGTTACATTCCGGATGAATAAAAAAGATGCAGAAAAACAAATATTTATACATACGTGTATGTTTTTTTATTCTTAATCAGGGTCTACTGAAAAAGTCTATTTGTAATGTAGTTTATTCCTGTGGATCTTCTCCCATAGGGTAGAGCGGGCGTCCCTGCCCGCCGATGGTGCGTCAGTGGCATTCATTCTACCTTCTGATGGCAATAGAACTTGCGACTTATGACACCCGACTGCATCCACCTTCGCGAACAGCAGCTACGGTGGACAAGCTGCAGTCGGGCCACACCCACTGTGCCATATCTCATTGTGAAACCCGACCTTGGACTACAGATCGGGCCACCCGAAAATACCTTCTTCCACGGTAAGGTGGACAAGAACACTAACCCTGCCCTTCCTCGAAATGATTTGAATCTTACACCGCAATGGTGTTTCAACACTTTAAATTCTGTGTTCCAATCGGATAAATTGTGTCATCCGTTCTTCCATCACCTCCCTTGCCTGTTGGATTTCAAAGGAATAGATGTAGAGCTTGTGTAATCCGTTCTCACTGTCTTTCATATGATTGTGAAGCACACCCTCCCGTTTCATACCAAGAGCTTTCACCATCCGTACACCTTCCTTGTGTATATCGGTCAATTCCGTGTAGAGCTTCTGAATCCCCAGCGATTCTGCAAGCGGGATAAGTTCATCGAGCAGTACAGTGGCGATTCCATAACGGCGAAATTCGGGTTTGGTCACCTGGACGACTTTCCCTGTATGCTCATACCATTTGGATGTGCTCCGGTACAGCGCCAGGCCTGCGACGATGCCATCCATTCCATGTAATGCAATCAGGCGGTAGACGCTTTTATCCTCGATCTGTTTTCGTATAGTCTCTTTATAGGATGGATCAAAAACATCACAGGGCAGTTTCGCCAGTTCCTTTTCATCAAGGGAATTGAGCATCGTGATCTGTGCATCAATATCTTCTACTTGCAAGGGTCTGATTTCCACCTGGAAATGATCCTTGCACAACGCCCATCGTGGATAAATCCTTTCTTCTTTTTCCATATTTCTCTCCTTTCGTTTGCACTGCCTGCATTTTCCGGGAGAACATTGTCTGAGTCGTGAATGGGTTAACGATTTTGTGCAAGAAGGAGATCAGCGGTCTGCCAACCGTTCTGTGGCGTGATGGAATATCATCAATCTGGTATCAATCCAGTCAGCAGTCTGGAAGGTATGCATTTTCTCCTTCCCCATATAGCTGCCTACTTTAAGAATAGTCATAATCGTATAATTTTGCAAGTATTGGGCACTGGATTTATCTCTTACGACACCTTATACTGTATCAATCCTGCTTATCACCAACAAACGAATTCCATTAATCCATATGAAATGGCAGCTTTGGCGATGAAATTATAGACATTTATCCGTGATGATTCTCCTGGAGATGTTTTTCGAAGAACAATTCATACAGCACCGGCACTACAAGTAGCGTCAAGACCGTTGATGTCAGCAGACCTCCAATAATCACCCATCCCATCGGTCCCCACAGGGAACCGCCGCGCAGAGTGAGTGGCAACAATCCAAACACAGTGGTCGCGGTCGTAAGCACAATGGGAACAAAACGGCTTTCTCCCGAGGCGACAATCGCCTCCCTGCGTTTCATTCCTGTCCGGCGGTTCTGGTTGGACATATCTACCAGGAGTATGGAATTATTCACGACAATCCCCACCAGCGAGGTAAGCCCCACAAACGCTGTAAATGAAAAACTGTGGCCGGTGATGAACAGGGCGATAATAGATCCGATAAACGCCAGCGGCAGGGCAGCATAAATGATTAATGGTTGACGGAAACTGCGGAACATCAGCACAAGAACCGCATAAATCCCGATAATCGCGACTGAGGTCGCCTGGTACATGGAGCTGAAGCTTTCACCGCGCGCTTCCGCTTCTCCACCCATCTCCCATCGGACTCCATCTGCCAATCCGATGTTTTCGATTTGTTCCCTGAACTCGGTTTCGATTTCGGTGGTGGGACGTCCGAAACGGTTCGCACCGATCTCAATCATCCTTTGGCCATCGCGTGTCTGGATCAATCCCTGCCCCGATTCCATCTGGAGAGATGCAATTTCCGCGAGCGGTATCTGTTGACCGGTAGTGCTCGGGACATAGACACGCATG
Organism: bacterium; assembly: GCA_963674515.2. GTDB lineage: Bacteria > Electryoneota > Electryoneia > Electryoneales > Electryoneaceae. The sequence continues at coordinate 400,333 of CAXXQY010000029.1, read as the reverse complement.
AGGTCTTCCATGCTTGCATCTTCACCCGCAGGCAAACGTACGACGACAGGGTAGTTGTCGCCATCACGATCCCGGTAGGCTCCGGCTTCTGTTCCTGCGATGGCTGTACGTACAGCGAGATCGATCTCGTGAAGTTGAATCCCTAACAGCGCCGCTTTATCACGGTCGATGTGGACACGCATGTTAATAGACCGCGTGGAAACAGGGTTGTTCACATTGATGACACCGTTTATCGAGTTCAGCAGATCTTCCACTTGAAGGGAAGCCGTTTCCAATCGGTTGATGTCATCGCTGTACAACCGGATTTCGATGGGCGCACCACCGCCCGGTCCCTGTTCCAATTCCGCGATTTCGATTGTGGCTCCGGGATATTCTGCGAATGTCCGTCTCAGGCGCGAAATCATCGGAGCGAGTCCCTCACCTCTCACATGCGAATTGGTGGTTACGTACACCTGGGCATAATGACTGGCTTCCGCTCCCTGCGCCATATTGTAATAAATGGATGGCTGCGCCCTACCGAGATTCGAGTTGTATTGTACCACATCCTCTTCATTTTCGAGGACATTTTCCACAAAACGTAGTGCGCGGTCCGTCGCATCGAGGGAGCTGCCACGCGGGAGATGAATATCGACAAAAAAGATCGGTTTATTCGCTGTTGGAAATAATGACACGCGTAAAAATGGGAGAATGGCGATGGAGCAGGCAAACGTCAGGGTTGCGATTCCAAGAATCGCCCACCGATGGTTTAATCCCCATACAAGAGCGTGATGGTAGGGACCTTTTACAAAACGATAAAGAGCCTTCACCAGGCGGGGTTGCTGGTCGAAGGTGATCGGTTTCATTACCCGGGAGGCGAACAATGGGCTGAAGGTCAACGCAATTAGCAGCGAGGAAGCGAGGATCAACATGACGCTAATGGGCATGGACCGGATAAAGTCACCCGACATGTCTTTCATCAGTGCGATGGGAACAAACGCAAGTACTGTTGTCACAGTAGAAGCGGTTACCGCCCATCCGACCTGGCTGGTTCCCTCCAGCGCCGCCCGAAAACGGTCATAACCATTCACCAGGAATGTGTTGATGTTTTCTGTAACCACAATCCCGTTATCGACAAGGAGACCCAGGGCGATAATCAGGGCGGTAATGGTCATCTGCTGAACGGAAAAACCGGCAAGACCGATAAATCCGATGGCAATGGTGAATGAAAATGGAATCGCCAGCATGACTACCGAAGCAGGACGAAATCCAAGAGCGAGGAACACAACCAGCCCCACAAGAAGCATACCCTGCCCAAGATTCAACAAAAAATCACCCAGCCGTTCCCTGACCGCCATTGACTGATCGAACACCCATGTTAATTGGATGTCTGGCGGCAACTCTACTTCAAATTCTTCCACTTCAGCGCGAACGGCATCAACCACACGAAAGACATTACGCCCCTTTTTCTGCCGTGCCGTCACAAGAACACACGGTGTCTGGTTAATCCGGGTAACATAGCTGCGGTCGGCATAAGCTAAGTCAATATCAGCGACTTCCGATAAATACACAGGCGACCATGGTGAGCCGGAAACGACAATCCGCCGAATCTGCTGGATCGATTCGAAATCACCCGAGGTAAGAATATTCAGCCTGCGGTCCCCGGAAGTGACCGCTCCCCCGGGAATATTCGCCCCTGCGGACTGGATTGCTCCAATTACCTGCGTTAAGGGGATTTGATGAACCGCCAATCGTTCGGGATCAATCGACACCCGGATTTCTTCACGCTGGTCGCCAAAGGTTTCCACATCTTGAAGAGCGGAAATTCTTTGCAAACGGTTTTCCAACCGTTCGGAATACTGTTGCAGCTCACGATAGCTTCGTGTATCACTACTCAGGGCAATCTGGACAAAACGAACATGGAATGACGACCAGGCTTGCACTTCAGTACGTACGATCCCATCCGGGAATTCACGGGATGCCTGCGCCAGTTTTTCTTCCACTTCGGAAATCGCCTGGTCCTGGTCGGTGCCATCTTCCAGTTCAATCATCAGGACTGCGACACCATCCCGGCAGATTCCCGTGGTATGTTCGATCTCTTCAATTCCACGGACAAGATCATCCAGCGGATCAAGCACAAGGGTCTCGAGGTCTTCCGGGGAAGCGCCGGGAAGTACTACATACACTGTAGCAAACGGAGGTTCAATATAAGGATCTTCACTGCGGGGCATACCCGTGTAGCCGGTTATACCTACTGTCACCAGGAGGAAGATGAAAACAATGGTGAACGGCCGGTTTTTCAGTGCAAGTTCCGTGAGCCTCATGACGGATTCTCCACCACTCGCACCTGTTCACCATCCCTCAATAATGCGGCTCCACTTTGCACAACAAAAGAACCCGGAGGAAGATCCGGATAAAATACTATCGAGTCGCCTTCCACATACCGCAGTTGCAATTCCCGTCGCAACACACGATTTTCATCGACAACATACACGACTCCGAAATCCTCATCACCCTGGGCGAGCGCTCCGGATGGAAGTACGATACTGTCATGAAGAGGACCATGGAAGGTGACACGTGCGATCATGCCTTCGAGGATACGGTCATCGGACGGTAGAGCGATCTCCAGCAGCACATTCCCTGTCGCCGGTTCAGTTACAGCCGCTTTTTCTACAATTCTCGCCTGAAAAACTTCCGGCAAATCCTCCACCTGCACATTGACAACATCATGGATGTCCATCAGCCGGGCAAACCGTGACGGCGCCCCGACTTTTACCCGCAAATCGGCTCCAGTGCTGACAACACGCAGGATCGGCATTCCCGCATCCCTCAGCTCACCTTCATTGGCAAACCGTTGCGCCACCACACCATCAAACGGCGCCAGGATCAGGGACCGTTGCAGGTTGAACATCGCCCTGCGTTCCGCCGCCAATGCACGTTCCAGCCCCGTCTGTGCTTCCTGGTACTGTTGCAGGGTTACAGCGCCCTCTTCATACAGTCGCCGAAGACGGTTCGCATCACGCTCGACCATTTCACGCAGTTGAACAGCATCTGTCACCACCGCAGCGATTTCCGTCGTATCGAGGATCGCCAGGACATCTCCCTGGCGAAACTGTTCTCCCTCTTCCACATGAATTGCTTCCGTAAATCCACCGGTTTTGAAAGAGAGCAACGCTTCCTGTTCATGGATCACCCGTCCACTCACCAGGAACCGTTCCGCACGTGGGGTAATCTGCGCTACCATAACATCCACACGGCGAATTTGTTCCTGGGAATCCGTTGTAGAATGGTCAGTTGATTTGGAACACCCGATAAAAAGAGAGAGGAAGGTGAATACCACAATAGAAAGCGCAATGGTTGCGAAACGAAACGCCCGCAAAGTCCCTTTGCAGAATATCCTGATCATTGTCCAGTCTCCATCACAACCACAGGAGCATTAGGTACCATTACATGGTATTATTAAACCGTTCAAATCTTACGAGTGTGAAGGTACAGAACAACTTTGATATAAACCACTGTTATTTATCCCTGCGTAAGGATTTCGATCACCTTTTGCGTATCGGACAGATCATCGAGGATATACTCTGCATCCGTGGACAAGAGAACATCCTCATCCACAAATCCCGTAGCGACTGCGAGAGCCCTGGCGCCTGCTTCATGCGCGGCGAAAACATCATTGTCTGTATCCCCAATCACCCATGTTTGCGGTTTGGAGCCGTTCCAACGATAAAATGCCCGGGCATCCTGTATAGCAGCACGAATGACATCCGCCCGAAGACGATGGTCCCCTCCGAATCCCCCCACGGGGAAATAACGGCCAAGGTTGAACTTTGCCAGTTTCAGGTAGGCTGTTTCACGGATATTCCCGGTGCCGAGGGCAAGTATAAACCGTGAATCTTCATGAAGTGCTTTGAGCAAGTCAGTAACACCCGGTAGCAGGTAGGGTTGAGTTGCCGATGGGTAGGTTTGTTTCAACCGGGCGATGAATTCATCCCGGAACTTATCGAACAGGGTCTCATAGTCACCGTCAATCTCCGCCCGTTCCAGGAGCATTTTGAAGATACCACGGTCCGTCATGCCCGCGAACATGATCGACCGGTTTTCCGGTAGACGTCCACAAACACGTTCAAATGACCCCAGGAACGCATCCTTCGCCACCGGACCGTTCAGCAAGAGTGTGCCGTCTATATCAAAGATGATAAGCCTGCGATTTTCGTCTGTCATATTAAAAAGATCCTGCAATGTTATGATGTTCTGCAAGATCATCGCGCCTGAACCGCTGACAAAAATTCCAATGCTATTCAGCGCGAGATCTTGCAGAATTTGTGTTCAACTTCAATCAAATGTGCAGGTTCTCGCTTCTTTTTCAGGAATACTATGTGAGGTATCAAGCCTCCGATAGGAACCTGCACAACACCTGTCCGTCATTTCAAAGGTATTCCGAATACTATTCCTTATCCGGCAATCCACGCAACTGGATCACTTCCGGTATCCCGATTTCCGAATCATACCAGACGGCTGTGGGACCATCCGATAGTGCCCCGAAAATTTCTCCGGGATTAATGATCCATGGCGGCCGGTTCTCAATTTCCACTTCATGCATGTGACCGTACACGATGATGTCGGCGATCTCGGTATGCGCAAACGCATCAATCCAGTTCGGGTGATGCATTACTACGATACGCACTCCGCCCAGTTCATACAAATGCGGCTCCCGGTACAGTTCACCGATCTCCTTGAAGCGTTCTTTCAACCCGGACCTTTCACCGTCATTGTTGCCAAACACGGCATAGAGCGGGCAACCGGCAAGTTTCATCGCATCTATCGTGAACGGAGCGACAAAATCCCCGGCATGGATCACTGCTTCTGCACCGCGTCGTTTAAACTCAAGCATTGCCCTACGGAGGTTCGGCAGATGGTCATGGCTGTCACTGCAAATGCCGATTCTCATGGTATGACCCCGGATTCGGGTGGAACGGTAAACATTTCCACAAGCTCCGCACTCATATTTACACTCATCAGATTAAAGGAGCTGACATCCACCGGGATGGAATAGCGTGCTTCCGCTTCCTCACCTGGTTGCAAGCGAAGGTTCAACGGCCCAACGGTCCATTCACCAATCGAACGTCCATTGTCCTCTATCTCGATATGCGCTTTTGGAGCGGAGAACGCAAGTTGACTGCTGTTGTTTACAAGGGTCAATATCACAAACAGCATTCCCTCGTCTTCCGTCGCGTGTTTGTTTGTAATTACTACCTGGCTACGCCACGCATTGGGATCAAGTTTGTCTACATGAATCCCGGAATATTTTGTGAAATCACCCTGCACACGCCGAAATTCCACCATATGGAAGCCCGGAAAAGTGCGTTGATATTGAACAATATCAAAATTGCTTTCCGTCGGGCGCGAGTCCTGTAATCCAAGATCACTCAACAGTTCATCCGGGGAAGTTTCCTTACGTCCCAGGTCATAGTCTACATACAACGCTGCACCTGTGATGCGGTCCACACCTATCGTGCAGGATTCAAAAGGCTGATTTCCCCAGTAAAGAGTTCCGTCTCCTACACGGTTGTCGTAGGTGATTTCAACCACATTGGGCGCGACCCGCCGTTCCGAGGTGGGAGTTCCCAACCACGCCTGCAAGCTGTCCTCGGACCGAAACTCACCACGCGACCCCAGGATTTGAAGTATATTCATAGCACTTGTCTGAGCTATCCCTACGGACGGCGCCCAAATCCAGACCATTCCCTGTTCAGGATGTTCATAGCGGCACCAGTTCATTCGCCGTTCCAGAAGTTCAAAACTCTCCCCCAGTACCGCCTGGCCCACTCGTGTGCCACTGGGAGAAGATCGCAGGTTTTCCTGGTCCACAGTCACAGTCAGCATCACAGCGGGTGTCTCTTCCACAGGATTGATCGGAACAGATTCCACAACGGGCTGAGTGGACACACATCCGAAAACCATGAACGATAACAAGATCAATACGGCTGCTGAACGAAAAAATGCAAACATAAATAACCCCGTTGTGGTGATGTTACTGCCAGTGGTCTATTGTACCAGATTTGATGTGTTTAGCTGTGTGAAAGTAGGTGTTGTGCAGGTTCCTGGCGTTCGTTCATCTTACAGCAAAGATATGTATGAAAGTAAGCGAGAACCTGCACATTTCTATCAATGACTGATTCTGCAAGATCTCGCGCCCAAGACTCTGGAAAATGTATCAACGGTTCAGGCGCTAGGATCTTGCAGAACATCTTCCGTCACATATAGCGCAATAGACAACTTTATTCATTCACGTTTGTGTTTTCGAATGGTTTCAATCCTGGACTGGAAGAAGATAACACGTACGGCTGTGACCGTCCGGAAAATACATCGGGCTTCGTTCAAATTCTCCAACAAGGTACGGAGCATCCGATGCCAGCTCAAATTGTACCTGCCATGTTCCTTCCGGCACATTGGGAATCGATGCATATCCGGTGGCGTCAGTAGTAACAGGAATCGTTATTCGAACATCCTCTTCGTCATTACTCCCGGTACTCTCCAGCCACACACGGATCCCTTCGACACCATCTCCATCTTGATCCACGAAGCGGAACCGCCCTTCCGGCCACCGGGTTGCTGCCATAACATCCGGAATTCCCCATCCGTATGTATTGTCCGGACGATCTGCCCGGGAAGCTGTACTCCGCAGTGCCTGTATGGTTTCCTGCGCACTCCACTCCGGGTGAGCGCAACGCACCAGTGCAATCACTCCACCCATTACGGGTGTGGACAGGCTGGTTCCATTCCAACGACTGTAGCCATGCTCGCTCTGTGGTTCAATGCACGCTGTTTGTACGCCCATCGCAACCAGGTCGGGCTTGATACGACCGTCCGCTGTGGGTCCACGGCTGGAAAAACGGGCGATGGCTCCCGTCGAGTCTACCGCTCCGATTCCTAACACTCCGTAAGCCTCGCATGGTGCACCGAGTGTCATCGGTTGAGGTCCTTCATTGCCCGTGGATGTAGCGCAGACCATGCCCAATTCCTGGGCACGATTCCCGGCACGGCTGGCGATAGATGTAACGCCGTCATATTCGTAAAGCTCATACCAGTCTTTGTACGATAGCGAAGAACTCAACACCCGCGCGCCCAACCGTTCCGCCCATTCGATGGCGGCAACCCAGTTGTCTTCTTCGCGGATCACCTCCCGGCTGGTGTCCTCTGTTTTCGCCAGGATAAAGGTCGCCTCGTGCGCCAACCCGATCAGGTTTCCCGGACTGTACCCGGCGATCACGGACAGGCATCCGGTGCCATGGTTGGGTTGCCCTCGACGTTCTCCCGGTTCGCATCCCGTGTAATCATCATCGGCGACAAAATCGTATTCGGCGAATAGATCCAGTTGAGTATAGGCTTCGTGCGACAGTTCGAAGCCGCTATCGAGAACCACCATCAACACACCACGTCCTGTAATCCCCTGCCGGTGTGCTTCCACAGCGTTCACCTGCAGGTTCTGGAGATAAGAAGGGACCATACAGCCCAGCGCCAACCGCTCCCGGACCCGGAGCAGGGTAACCATCCCATGATCCCGCTACTTCATACTCACAACCTGTCACCATCATTTGCATGACGAGAGTGATATCAACGACAAATGGCAATGAAGTCAGGAGTGGAATAAATTCCGGATCGCATTCGACCGAGACACAATTGAACCACCGCGACTCATGAACAGGGTATATGCCGAACTCCGAAAGAGTCTGCACATATTCCGGCGCTACAGGCAGATCGGAAAGGGTAATGAGGTTTTCTTCAGGGACACCCTCGATCCTGCGACGCTCCAGGGATGCTTCTGTGAGTCCGTGCTCGAATGCAAGTGCTCGTATCTCTTCCTGTGTCAACGATTCAAACTCACCACGGTCCGTGAAAGTGATCCAGTATCTCTGGTTTTCGATTGCATCTGCAGGCAATACCGTAAACAACAGGAGACAAATCCCGAGTAACTGGAATATTCGATTCCGATTTATTACTGTTCGACTCATGTATCTATCACCTGTCGTTCTCTATCACCGGCTGTATCAAAATACATCTGATTCTCACTGGTATTGTGCAGGTTCCTTGTGTTCTATCAGTGCGCTTCCAGCCAATTGGTGCCATGTCCCGGCATCAACAATCAACGGCACCCGCAGTTTCATGGCACTTTCCATCTTTTCCTTTGCCCAGGCCTTGGCATCTTCAACCTTGTCTTCCTGGACTTCGAGGATCAGTTCATCATGCACTTGTAGCAGGATTTTATAGGGTAACTTTTTCCGTTTCATATCGGCATGCATCTTGATCATCGCCACCTTTATCAGATCTGCCGCGCTACCCTGCACAGCCGTAGCGATAGTCACCCGTTCCGCAGCCTGCCGTACATTCTGGTTAGAGGAATGCAGTTCCGGCACCGGGCGTTGATGACCCAACAATGTGCTGACATAACCGTCCTTTCCTCGCCTGGTCAAGAAGTCCCTCAATATATTTCGCCACCTTGGGAAACGCTCCGAAATATCCGTCGATGAATTCTTTCGCCTCCTGTCTGCTGATTCCGAGACGGCTGGAGAGGCCGAATTCACGCATACCGAACAGCACACCAAAATTCACCTCTTTGGCCTGGCTGCGGATTTTTTTTGTCCACATCCCTGGGGTCAAGTTGAAAAATTTTTCGCCGCTGTCGCCTGGTGGATGTCATCCCCACGTTCGAATGCTGCGATCATCCCTTCATCTTCGCTGAGGTGTGCCATCATCCGCAATTCCACCTGGCTGTAGTCCGCGCTGATCAGCACATGCCCTTCTTCAGCGACAAAGGCTTTACGGATTTCCGCACCCTGTTCGGAACGGATGGGAATGTTCTGCAAATTGGGATTGTTGGAACTGAGCCGTCCTGTCGATGCCACCACCTGGCTGTACGTGGTATGCACCCTGCCTGTTTCCGGATTCACCAACTCCGGCAACGCATCGATATAGGTACTTACCAGTTTCTGGTACTTGCGGAATTCAAGGATCTTTTTCGGTAATGGGTCCAATGGCGCCAACCGTTCCAGGACTTTCTGGTCAGTAGAATACCCGGTTTTGGTCTTTTTGGTCATACTGGTCGGCAGATTCATCTTTTCGAAAAGAATATGGCCAAGCTGTTTGGGGCTGTTCAGGTTAAAACGTTCCCCGGCCAGTTCCCAGCACTCATCCTGCAGATCCGCCATTTTTTCTTTCAGCTCGACACTCATTTCCTTAAGTAAAGGAACATCGAGGGAGATGCCGTTGCCTTCCATTTCCATCAATACATCGGAAAGCGGTAATTCCACTTCATACAGGAGATCATCGAGCCCTTTCCCCTTGATCCTCGGTTCCAGTTCAGTAGCGAGGCGCAACGCGACATCCGCATCCTCGCAAGCATACTTCGTAATCAACTCGAGGGGAACACGATCCATGGTGACTTGTGATTTTCCCTTTCCGATCAGTTCACTGGTTTCGATTTTTTTAATCTTCAGATAGTTCAAGGCCATGTTGTCGATCCCGTGCCCCCGGGCGACCGGGTTTAGCAGGTAGTCAGCGATCATCGGATCAAAACCGACCGGACCGACCATGACTCCATACCGTTTGATTACAAGCATGTCATACTTGGCGTGCTGAATGATTTTTTTCGGCCCGGATGCAAGAACTGAGCGGAATTTTTCCACAATCTTCGGGGCACGTTTGTCACAGTCCGAGACGGAATACCCTCCGACGGGAACTTTTGCATCACCGTCCCAACGGAAATAATTAATGGGTACATACCATCCATTACCGGGTCTTGTGGAAAAACTCATGCCGATAAGGATCGCCCGGGTAGGATCGGTTGATGTGGTTTCCGTATCAAACGCAAAATGGCTGCTTTTTTCCAACTCTTTCAGCAGTGTCTTCAGTTTTGGTTCTGTATCGACGGTTTTGTACTCCACGCCGCTCTGTTGCTCGTCCATGGTTTTCGGTTCTTCGTCGAGGAACCGCATGAGCGACTTGAACTCCAATTCCATGAACAGATCACGCAGTTTATCATTGTTATACGCGGTAAAGACCAGGTCATCCAGTTCGACATCAACAGGCGCATTGGTCCGGATGGTAACCAGGTTTTTCGAAAGGATCGCCTGCTCACGGTAGGTGTTCAGATTCTCCCCCAATTTGCCGCCGATGTTCTCCCAATCATTCAGAGCAGCTTCCATGTCGCCATATTGTTTCAGGAGTTTGATCGCGGTTTTCGGCCCCACATTTGGAACTCCGGGAACATTGTCGGAGGTGTCGCCCGCCAGCGCGAGCACATCAATCACCCGTTCCGGCGGCACACCGAATACCTTCTCCACCCCTTCGGGATCGAATATTTCGGGATTATCCAGGCCGCGTTTCGGGTTGTACATTTTCACATTCGGGGTAACGAGCTGGTAATAATCCTTGTCTCCTGTCACCAGGAAAACCTCGTACCCTTTCACTTCGCCCATCCGTGCGATGGTGCCAACGAGGTCATCTGCCTCGTAGCCGGGCAGGATCACCTTGTTCAGCCCCAACGCTTCGATCACCTGGTCCAGGCGGGGAAGTTGAGCGACGAGATCTTCCGGCATTTTTTCTCGTGTCGCCTTGTATTCCGGGTAGATATGATGACGAAAGGTTGCCGCAGGGGAGTCATAGACAATGGCGATGGCATCCGGTTTTTCACGTGCGAGAAGTCCCATGAGAATATTGGTAAATCCGAACACTGCGGAGACATTTTCACCTTTTGACGTGTAGAGCGGTGACCGTACAAATGCAAAATGCGCCCGGTAGATCTGGGCCATGGCATCGATAAGAAAGAGACGTTTCGGCATGTGCCATCCTGTTATTGAAATGAAAGAGACGCTCTCACCTGTCCATTTTTTTTATGAAACAGAAACAAAAATAGCGTATCTTGCAAATTTATAAAGTATACCCTCAAATTCTGTGTTGATAGAAGACAAGACACAGGGGATAGCACCTAAAGTAGAAACTCGTTTGAATATCTGCAAGTGTATCTTGCCATGGTGGAAAACTACCATGTACCCCTGAATGCACAATGCAGGATTTTTCAAAATAGTAAGTAACGTGGACAATTTTTGTTCCGAAGAAAGCCCCAACTTCTGTAGGTAAACCATGCAAAAGACTTCTTTACCCAAGCTGACCACCTCTGCGATTCGCGGGATCAAGTTTGTGTTTCTCGATGTTGACGGCGTCCTCATGCTGGGCGACCTCCCCATTCCCGGCGGTACAGCGACTGTGAAAAAACTGAAGGATGTGGGAATCGGTATCGCGTTTGTCACCAACACCACGCGTAAACCGAGACGTCAGATTTACGAAGAGCTGGTGAAAATCGGATTTCACGATATTGATGTTCACGATGTGATCTGCCCGGCGATCATCGCCCGCGAACGCATCATGCGCCTCAAGAAACCATCCGCCGCTCTGTTCGTAAACGATGATGTCCTTGAAGACTTCGAGGGGCTTAAGGTTACGCACTCACGGTGTGGCGCTGTGGTTATGGGCGACATGGGCGACAAGTTCACCCCGGAGATCATGGACCAGATCTTCCGTCTCACTTTTTCCGGCAGCGAACTGATTGCCCTCCAGAAAAACCGTTTCTGGCGTGACAGCAAGGGCCTGCGTCTCGATCTCGGACCGTATGTCGCCGCAATCGAGTACGCTACCGGCCGAACCGCGCAAGTGGTTGGGAAACCATCCCCCGGCTTCTTCCGTGGGCTGCTCGCACGTTACCAGATAAAAGCGGAAAATGCACTCATGGTCGGCGACGACATCGAAGCCGACATCCTGGGCGCCCAGCGGGTCGGGATTAAAACCGTACAGGTGAAAACCGGAAAGTACGACTTCGATTTTGTCAAACGTTCCGGGATCGAACCGGATGGTATCGTACCCTCTATCGCTGACCTGTCCCCTATCCTGGGTATCGAAAACTGATCGTTCGTACTGATAGAATTCTATCAAAGGGTTATCCGTAATCGGGTAGCCCTTTTTTGTGTGGTCAGGAGCCATGCCCTCGTTAGGTTCGTCAACATGCTTCTTCGTTGACGATCTAACGAGGATAATCCTCATCTCTCAACAGAAAACAGATTTCCTCGTTAGTCCATCCGTCTTCATAAACGGCATTTCGACGGTTGAACCTAACGAGGGCATACTTTCAACAATCAAAAAAGACGGCTGGCCCCACCTGCTGTTCAAGGTGGGGTGTCATATCCGTCTTTGCGAGGATGTCTGCCGGAGTCTTTTGTTGTTCCCGGCAAACGACGCAGCAATCTCAATCCTGTTGTTTCTTGCGACGGGTGGCCCGGCGAATCATGGCGAAGTGTAGTGTACGAAGCCAGGATTCCCGGATTTCACGCAATCGCAATACTGGGGGGTAGTATGGGAACTCGATTTGCAGGTCGTTGTTGTTAGCAAATCGATTCTCATGTTTTATGTATTTCGATTCCCACGCCACCCACATAAAACACAAGAGATCCCCGTTGGGTACCGGGCTTCACAAACGGCGCTTCCGCCCGGTTCAAGCCAACGGGGGCATATCTTACTGGTACATTTTCTTCAGACAAAGGGACAGTTGGCGCTTTCGTCAGCAAATTGAATTCTATGTTTCATATCTTCCATTTCAACAATAAAAAGCACGGGAGAAAAATTGTTTTACTTCATTCAAATAGTTATATTTTACTTGTTGCCAAAGCACTAAAACTTTAGAGTACGCCTTTTATCACCCGCCACCACCAATGCAAGCGCTCCCCGCCTGTCCTTTGAGGAAACTATGAAAACGCATATTGGAGTTCTTGCGATTGCATTCATCCTGCTGTGTACCACCGTTAGCTGGTGCCCAATAGATAGCTCCGCGCAGACACGCGCTCAATTTGACAGGGGCGTTGAATGGGTGGACGATTATTTTCTCAATCTTTCGCCTGACGCACGAGTGATTGATTATCCCTATGTATACACGAAGGTTGATTATGGTCTGCAACTATCACGGATTATACAGGATCAGGATTCATTATGGCTGGAAGATTTGGATCTTGTAAGTGGATTAGACCACTATAGCCGGGATAACACTTCATTTGCCGTTGGTGAAGATCTGATCGTCTGGGGATATCGGTTCATGCATGTCGCCCGTCGAAACGGCGACACCCTTGAAAAGTTGTATGAGGGCAAGATCCAGGATGATGCAAATTATGTTTTTCGTCAAATCACTCCGGACAGCTTGCTACTTTATAATAAAGGTCTCATCAGCCTGCATGATCCCAGTAACCCGGAAATCCTTTGGCAAGCCCCATTATGTTTACATTTCCAGTCGATTATTGTCGACACACTTCTATTGGTTGGTACAGTTGATCACATGATAATATTTAATATCAGTAATCCACGAGAACCTGTGATCGTAGATACACTTGAGGGATCATGGGCAAGATCAAATTATTCCTATAATGTTCCAAAGGCGATTGGCAACACAGTAGCATTTTTTAACTACGATCGCGTAAATTTCATCCGTTTAGAAGGCGAAACTCCAGAAGAATATGAGACCTATGAATGGCGCGCAGGTTTTCCAGGAATCTATGTTGGTTTCTGGGGTGATATCGTTCATGATTCCCTTTTCGCATTCGCAGCGTTCAAAGACCATGGCGAGGGCCCAATTTGTGTGCAATACTTTGACCCGGACCGGTCATGGGATCACATGGATATCTTGCAAGTTGAATATCGCGATTTCTATCGTCCGGCAAATAATGGGTATCTAGTCTATAAAGATTGGGCAGTGGACGACTCTCTCCTGATGATCGGGCGTTCACCTGCTTCACGTACTCGACTCTACAACATCGCCGATCTGGACGACGAAGAACTGCTCATTGATACGGTTATTGTTGGGAAAAGACCATGTTTATTGAATACCGATGAACACTTAGGATTATTTCAGTATGGAAATAGAGGATACCTTAATCTTCGCACCGGTGGTGAACCGGAATTCACAATATCGCCATCACTTTTTTCATTCGGAATGCGAAATGATCTTAGGGATTCACTGCATTTTGGTTTCACTGGTGACACCACCGTACTATATGAGATAGCACCTGATTCCGTAATACAACGATGCAATATTGCCGGTCGCAGACATCCGAAAATCATTCCACATGAAACATATGATCTTGTTGTATCTGCTGATGGAGATTCTGTCTCTATTTTCAATTGTGAAGAAGATTCAGCGTTGCATGTTTCATCGACTCGATGGGACAATGCAACCCGTGCCGTATATGTAGCCTGTGATGAAGATGTTGTGATTGCACGTTTTGACAGCACAATCACCTCGTGGATATTGAATGAAGACCTTACACTCACCTTTGTTGATTCAATAGCCTTAGACTGGTTTTACAGCGGTATCGATCTCTACTATGATTATCCCTACATAGGTTGTGGAAAATATCTGTTTTGTCTTGATGATTCCTTTCGATTTGTTGACAGGCTTTCCTTCGAAATACCAACAGGATATAGATCTTGCGTAAATATAGTCGATATATATAATGACCGAGTGGTAGTTACTTTCACCCGTCAATATACAGGACTTGCAACTGTTGTTTTCGACATCTCGGAAAGATCGGTGACAGACACACTTGCACATGTGTATTATGGATCAGACTATAGTTACCTGGATGGCGACACACTCTGGGTCGCTTCGTACTATTGCCTCACCAAGTATATTCTCACGGAGTTTAGTGATGTTCCCGGATTGAATCACTGGTCAAATGATAGCGCTGTTCCCATTACGTTCGAGCTGCTCCCTGCCTGGCCGAATCCGTTCAATTCAACCGTCTCGATCCCGTTTACTCTGCCGGCCAGTTGCGCGGTAATGGTCAGTGTGCATGATATTTTGGGACGCCAGGTTGCATTGGTTACGGATGAAGTGTATCCGTCAGGATATAATGTTGTGAGGTTCAGCCCGACCTCGCTGTCATCAGGGACTTATTTCGCAACGATGTCCACACCATATTTCCATCAGACAAGACGGTTAATTCTTTTGAAATAATGATTGGTATCAATTATGAAAATCGTACGTTACGCAACAATATTCCTTTTAACGATTGTATTTACTTGTCCATATTACGCGGGTGCGCAGGGACGTTCCATCTACGATAATGGCGTTGAATGGGTGGACGACTATTTCCTCAATCTTACCCCTAACGAACGAGTGATTGACTATCCATATGTATACACAAAGGTCAGTTACGGTCTGCAGTTGTCGCGGATTGTTCAGGATCAGGATTCAGTATGGATGCAACCACTGGATCTTGTTAATGGATACGATTATCACAATAGATGGCCTGTCTCGTTTGCCGTGGGGGAAAACCTTGTCGCATGGGGTTATGAGTTCCTGCATATTGCCCGTCGAGACGGCGATTCCCTCGAAAAACTCTTTGAAGGGCAGGTTGAAGGGTATCGTTATCACTATTTCCGCCAGATCACACCTGATAGTCTACTATTGTATAACAACGGGATTATCAGCTTGCATGATCCCTGCAACCCGGAAGTATTGTGGTGTTCACCATTTATCATGCAATGTCAGTCAATTATTGTTGACACGCTTTTACTATACGGCACAGAAGAACATCTTTTTATCTATGACATTTCCGAACCGCGCAATCCACTACCTGTCGATACCCTTGACGGACAATGGGGGCATCTTTATAACTCACATACAAAACCACAACGAATTGGTAATACGATTGGTTTTTTTACCTACGACCGTGCGAACTTCATCCGGTTTACAGAGATACCGGATGAATATGAAACCTTTGAATGGCGTTCACATTTTCCTGGAAACTATGAAGGTTTCTGGGGTGGAATCGTTCACGATTCACTATTTGCATTTGCCGCATTCCATTTTAACGATCCGATTCGAGTACAGTATTTTGACCCGGACCGTACCTTGGAGAACATGGAGTTGTCCCAAGAGGTGTATTATAGCTTTTATCGTCCGAATAATTCTACTTCAAACTTGTTTTCTGAAGATTGGGCAGTGGATGACACACTGTTGCTGATGGGACTTACTCAAAATTCCGGTCTTCAGTTATACAGCCTTGCCGATATTGATAATGAGGTACTGTTGACAGATACCTTAATATCTCAAAGAAAGCCCTTTTTTTGGTAACTAATGAACATATGGGAGTGTTCCACTATGGAAACAGAGGATACATCAATCTTCGAACTGGCGGTCAAACAGAGTTTACAGTTCCCTCAATTCCATTGGTTGGTGGATTAAAAAATGATCTTAAGGACTCATTGCACTTGGATGTGATATCAAATTTTGCAGCATCATTATTCGAAATAACTTCCGATTCTGTTATTCATCGCTGTGATATTCCAATTTGTAAAAGCGCAGAAATCTTGATGCATGATTCCCTTGACCTTGTAGCGTCATTAAGGGCGGATTCCACATCAATATTCATTTGTGAAGAAGACACGGCTATTCATGTTCACACGATGCGGTGGAATAATGAACCTTTAGCATATGATATTGTCAGTGGTGATTCGGTTGTATTCATTCGATATGGCTTAACACTCACTTCATGGCTACTGAATGATGACTTGTCGCTCACTTTTATTGATTCCATTGAGTTTCTTAACACTTTTTATGGTGATCTTCATTATGAATTTCCATATGTTGGTACAGGAAACTTGTTGTTTCGTCTTGATGACACATATCATTTTATCGATCAATTGTTTATTCCCGTTCCTCAAGGACTGAACTACAGCCTTGGCATTATAGATATTAATGACAATAGAATGGCAACTTTATTCGAAGATAGAGCAATAGGTTGTGTAACCATTGTCTTTGATCTTTCGGATGGAACGATTGAAGACACGCTTGCCTATGTACAGTATGGAGATCAATACAGCGCATTGGATGGCGACACACTCTGGGTGGCATCGTATTATTGCCTTTCCAAATATATCCTTACAGAGTTCAATGATGTTCCCGGATCGAATCCCTGGTCAAATGATACGGCTGTTCCCATTACGTTCGAGCTGCTTCCTGCCTGGCCGAATCCGTTCAATTCAACCGTCTCGATCCCGTTTACTCTGCCGACCAGTTGTGCAGTGGTGGTCAGTGTGCATGACATTTTAGGGCGTCAGGTTGCCCTTGTCGCGGATGATGTGTATCCGTCGGGATATAATGTTGTGAGGTTCAGCCCGACGTCGCTTTCATCAGGGACTTATTTCGCAACCCTTTCAACTCCCTTCTCACAGCAAACACGGAGGTTGATACTGGTAAAGTGACCACGTATGACACCCGACTGCATCCACCTGCGCAAACAGCAGCTACGGTGAATGACAGATTGGGCCACACTCTCTTATCAAACACGGAGATTGATAATCGTGAAATAACGGTATTGTCAGAAATTATAATAGAAACTAATTGACACCCCACCTTGGACTGCAGGTGGGGCCACCCCATATCATTAAACCCGAAGATTGATACTGGTAAAATAGATCGTAGAACATTCAGCGAAGTGGTGTGGCCATACTGCGTGCAGTATGGTTTCAGCCACATTTGAGATAAAGACTATGATACCCAACTGCACGCAGTCGGGCCACACTCCCAAACTGAAAACAATTGAAATCCCACCTTGGACTGCAGGTGGGGCCACCCCATATCATCAAATCCGAAGGTTGGTATTGGTGAATTGATTCTTACAAACGGTGATCCAAAACCATCATACCCTCGTCAGGTTCGTCAACATGCTTTTCCGTTGACGTACTAACGAGGATTTTTTCCCTAATGTATTGGGGATTGGTATCCTCGTTAATTCACGAGTCTTCATAAACTACATTTCGACGCAGTGAACCTGACGAGGGCATATCGCTCTATCTCTTTGTGAAACCCGACCTTGGACTGCAGGTCGGGCCACCCCCGATATCAATTCCGATACACTTCCATCAACAGATCGCTGTCAAACATCACAGAGGGAGAAATCACCGTCTGATCCAACGGAATGGAATCACCCCATCTCGCACGCATGATTGTCTCTACCACCGACGAAGTAAGATCAAAATCGCCAAGGGTTGCCAGATCACCTACCTCAATGTTTAAAGCACGTTGATAGATCTTCCAGACAAGTTCTGAGCAGTACATACGGTCATCGGTCCATTCAAAATGCTGATCGTACTGTCTTCCCCGGAACTCCCTGCCAATGTCCACCATCCGTGCCACAGCATCTTCAGTGAGAACGTCCGGGGCATTCTCGAGACGTTTGACCACATAATGGCCATGTTCTCCATGACTGATCCATTCCTGCAAGGGAGTCAATCGTACCGTTGCGGATGCTTCGAACACATACGGTTCACCATCACGATTGAACACTATTCCCATGTGGCTGTACCGGGATTGAGTGGCGAGTTGAATAGCTCTGCTCTGTGAAGACACAGAGGTTTGAAAAATGATGTCACCATCCTGTGGCTGATAGGGCGCTTTCCCGCATCCCTGCAACACGACCAGGATCATTACACCGGCAATAATGGAACGCAATCTCATAGCGGCTACCTCACAAGTGTAATCTTTTGCGTGTCCTTCCATTCATGGCTTTGCACCTGCACATAGTACACTCCACTCGGGAGGGATTCAGCGTTAATCGTATACTGGTAATATCCACACTGTGATGCTGCCATGGATGTATTGAAAACTCGTTGCCCGAGCAGGTTGAACAGCTCAACATGTACATCACCCGGTTGCGGAAGTGAAAACTCCACAACGGTCCACCCGTTAAATGGATTCGGGTAGGTTCCAAGGATATGCAACGCAGATTCATCGGGGAGCATACCTTCCCGCTCATCCACATCATAGCTGACTTCGCCCATCTCTGTCAGAGCGTAATGCAACAGGAGATGGCGTCCCATCCATTGCAGGTAATACGTGGGAACATCGATAAAAGCCCAACTGGAATACTCAGGGTATTCGCCTTGCTCGATAATCGCAACCGGACGCCCGTGAAATTCATACTCATCGCCGGATACTGCAGAGAACAGCCCGAACACTTCCACACCCTCAGGCAAGGAATCGGTCCAGATCGCTTCTGACACAGGTAGAACACCATTCCATTCCGGAAAACGTTCTTCGTCAAATCGACGCGTAGTGTTGTACGGAAGGATGGTCACTCCCTGCATTTCCATTTCATTGGGCGGGGTGATCCGTGTAGAGTCGATCCCTAACATGTCATAGACAAAATCACCCTCTCCATAGCCGGTATCATAGGTCGAAGAGTGCTCCAGCTTGGATGCCATCTGCCAGCCGACGAAGATCAATTTTCCGCCATTAGCATGATATTTCCGGAACTCGTCGTTCTCCGTGGTAAAAACATTGGTCAGGGATTCGCTGTACACCAGTGCAATGCGGTACGCAGCCAGGTCGGAGTCATCTAAAAATCGACCCTGTTCATTGAGTTGAATAATATCCCATTGACCGGCGATATCAAAATTGCTCAAAAGGTGTTCGTAAAAGGTGTCGATCTCCACATCGTAAGGCCGTCCGGGACTGCCATCTCCGTCAGATGTTGCATCCACTAACAGGATACCGAGATGGTGTGATGCGAGCCGTCCCCATTCTTCAGGGGATGGAGAACTGCGATCTCCCTCAGTGTGAATGGAACGGATCCGGTACTTGTACCGTGGGCCGGTTTCGATGTTGGTGTCGAAATACGTACCCTGGGGATGCGGGACTTGTGCGATTGCTTCAAAATCGTTGTATGTCAAACCTCGTTCGATTTCATATCCGGTAATATTAAGTTCTTCTCGTGGTTCCCAGACCAGCTCAATCCCCTCCTGGGTAGAAGTTGTTTCAAATGCATCGGGGGGGAGTAAGCCGCCACAGGGAGTCGCGCTGACTTCTTCGCTGAAGAGAGAGGGACAGCCGTTCTCGTACGCAATCGAGATGCTGATGCAATACGTTTCACCCTCGGTAAGTCCTTCAAGGAACAGGGAATCAGTATCAGCGGAGGTGGGGGAAATCCCTTCCCAGTAGGTTTCATCTTCGGTACGGTAGCCGACGAAGATTGTTTCCGTCGTATCCGGGATATCCTCCGGCAAAATCACAAGCAACGATGTTCCTTCTCCCGTGTTGTGGACAATTGGTTCAGGAGGAACCATGGGGGCATCCGCAAGGGTTGCGATTACTCCCCCGGTCAACCGTGCCACCCTGTGCAGGTAGGAAAAGGACATATGTTCCGGAGTATCGTTCGGATTGTGTTGATACGCGGGATCTTCGGCGGTTTCGATCAGACGCATGGCGGTGAATCCATGTTCGGTAAAAGGAATATGATCTCCACCTCGTCCGGGACGATCAATCGCCGGGACCATGGTCACTGTCATCCCTTCCGCATACGCTTCCCCGATCCATTTCACATACCGCGCGAATTGACGTCCATGGGAGCCCTGCGGATTTTCCGAATAGGCTCGCACGGTCATGGAATCGATGGTTCCGTCCGGGTGGGAAATGTGCGCGATCATGTCCAGGTTGATCATCGCTCCGAGCGGCCATTCGCACTCTTCCATCATGTCAGCTACATAGTTCGAGCCGATCAATCCCTGTTCTTCCCCGGTAAACGCGCAATACATGACACTTCGCAGGAAGGTTTGGCTTGGAAATACCCTCAGGTATTCGAGGAGGCAGGCGATCCCGCTGGCGTCATCATCCGCACCCGGCGCAAATCCTTCGGTGTCATTGATGTCAACGGTCCGTGAATCGAGATGCGCTCCCACCAGGATAAAAGAAGGGTATCCGTCCGGGGTGCCTCCCCTGCCGAACAGCAGATTGTAGCGTGTGTACTCCGTTCCCCGCCATGTATAGGTCCAGGGGATACGGTCTGCGCCTTCATTCAAACGGTTGCATTCATTCTCAAACCAACGGAAGGCTGCGCCGATTCCCGTTTCATCGCTCAACGTGTCGGAAAAGGTGTGCCGTGTGTGGAACCCGATAAGGGTTTCCACGGTCGCCTCCATACTGTCCGCATTGATCTGCTCGATGTATTCCATCAACGCAGGATTGGCGGGATAGGGGTCGGGTTGTGCGTAAACAGGTAGTGTAATTATCAGGCACAAGCTGATCACCAGCAGGCAGGAGTAGAGGTTGCAGTTCCGTACGCTCATCATCTCATCTCCTCTGAGAATATGGACAACTTAAGATTGTATGGAGGGATACCATTAATGTATATGATATATACGCAAAAGGGAAATTACACGAAGTGCTATCGAAAGTTTTCATGACGGCTTGATATCATGCCCTCGTCAGGTTCACCACGTCGAAATGTCGTTTATGAAGACATGTGAACTAACGAGGTTACTGTGTAGCCAAAGTATCAGGAGTTCCATGCGCATCGAATCCTCGTTAGTACGTCAACGGAACTACATGTTGACGAACCTAACGAGGGCATATCGCTATATGAAGGAAACTGAAATGATACCCCACCGATAGAAATGGTTATTTAGATAGCGAAATCAATCTGTCGCTCTATATCCAAAATAAAATGGATCATATCTTCTGATGAAATTAGTACCTTCTACAAGTAGAACTTCCTCAGCATTTGTATATGTATCATTAGTATAACCAGATAGGTTTCTTACCATCACATTTCTTTGTGTAATAATCGTATTAATTGAACGTTCATCCTGGATTCGATTCCCAGTATTTGCATTAACCATGATTACATGGCTGGAATTAATAGCATATCTGTTGGTTAAATAAAAACTATTCAAGAATGTCATGCATCCTGCATAACTTTCACCGTTAGTAAGCACTATCTCAGTAAAAATGCCTATCGTTGGTTCGGAAATCCATACAGGTATAATTTCACTATCCAATTCATAACATACCAATTGTTGATGAATCCCTGCCCCAAACTGATCTAATTCATATAACCATTCTGCGTCTAATTCAAGCCATTCATCGAAGCTGTTCAATGTATCACGCCCTACTGATAAAATTTTTGGGATGCTATCCTTTATAACTGAGATTGCCAGAATTTCATTAGCTGTGTCATTTTTATATAAGTATAGCCATACAATGGGATCCACATAGAGGGTATCATCTATTACTTGGTAGCGATATACAGGTGAACTTACTCCGAATAAGGAAGCATTATTATTCCAAACACCAGCTTGAGCTTGAACAAGATCTTTACATTCCAATGGGTTAAGTACATTCAAACTGTTTTCATTGAGAGAGTCAATTAGAGTTTCATCATATAGGTTTCTAATGTTCGATAAAATCAGAAATCTGTCTTCTGTAAATGTATCGTATACATTCTGATTTTCCAATTTGTTGTTTGTTAGATTGCATCCTATTACAATGATGCACAAAAACAATGAATATGAATATTTCATCTCAATTTCCTTCATCTTGTTCTGTAACAATTTAATATATTGAATTATATCTTATGAACAAGTAGTGGCTTAATTTTTTTACTATTTATCTGTAGTTTGATATTTCAATTGAAATATAAATTAAATTACCTCGTGTTTGCTTCAATCTCCAGATTGTTGCGCTTCACTTGCTATAAGAATAGAAGTATCAAGTCCCGCGTTCGAGGGCGAGGCTGAAGGCGGTGGTAAGTTTGAGAACATTCTGGTTGGCGGTGATCAGTCGTTGGGCGGTGACCGACGCCAGGTTTTTGTAGAGCAGGTAACCGAAGTGCGGGTCTTTGTCGATGATGGAGGTGAGGTCGTGCATGGTGAACACTCCTACGGTGATGTCGCTCTTGGCGATGACCGCCGCAGAACGTGGGGTGTTCGCACACAGGGCGATTTCGCCGATGACCGGACGCATGTCCGCATTTAGCTTGATCAACGCTTTATCATGGGTGTGAGCCTCTTCGCCGGAGAACAGGGTGAGTCGTTGGGTGATCTCCACTTCTCCTTCCAGCAAAAGGATCACATCATTTCCCTCTTCCCCTTCCTGCCAGATCGCTTCCCCGGCGGGGTATTTGCGCATTCGGATCACACGGGCGGCTTCCGCCACCTGGGCTTCGTTCATTCCGCTGAACAGTCCATACTTGGCGAGTATCCCCGACAAAAGTTTCTGGCCCAAGCCGCCGGAATTGCCCTGTTCGTCAATTGTTTCGTTTGTCGCCATTTGATCTCACCATGGTTTCCGAATTGATCCTTACCGGGAGGTTGCGATTGCTATGCTTCGCTTGACTGTTTGGCCGATTGACTGACCCGTTGGATAATGACAGCGTACATGTCGGGTTCGATGACGACATCCTGTTCCGGGTTGATCTGCACCCGTTTCTGCGCCAGTTCATCCGCGCTACGGCCCGCTTCGGCGAACTTCCGCATGATGAAAGCGTCAATGCTGGAGAAATCATCCGTAAGGATGTCTTCCACATTGATCACTTTTTCCTCGTGAATGATGCCGATCAGCATGCCACTGTATTCTTCCAGCACCCATTGGGAGGCTTCCCTGATGGTTTTCCCGACGAGGTGTTCTGGAAAACGGATGCGTGCAAAACGGTGCCCACGGTCGAATTGCATCAACTCATCCACCACCTCCGGAATGCCCGGTTCTAACGCATGGCAGGCGAGCAGATACCCATGATAGGCATCGCGGAGCACCACACGATCCACACCCGCACGCCGGAGATGAGGGACCGAATCCTCATCGAGAGCATAGGCATACACGCGAATATTCGAGTTTACATCCTTAACCGTTAACGCTGCGAGGGTGGTCTTCTGATCCACCTGGGAAGAGGTTGCGCCTGCATTCATGTCAGGCAGGAGAATCACGGACGTAGCCTTATTGATGCCGGCGCGTTTCAGGATGGTGGCGTGACTGAAATCGCCACGGACAAACTTGGGCTTCAACTCCTTGAACCGTAGAAGCAACTCTTCCATTTGCGCGGATGGGAGATCATTCACAAACACAATACGTATCGGGTCTTTGGCAAGAGCCTTTAACGCTTCCACGATCTTCTCCGCACCGGGGCACCATCCGCTGATGATCAAATGATCTTTGTAATAGACTTCCTGCAAACCTTTGCCCTCCCGGATTTTGGTCGCGACGAACACGGAAGAAACAGTCGCGGTGAATACGCTGGTAATGGCGACTCCTGCCAGGATTACGATCAATGTGGCCCATTTACCATAAATGGAGTGTGGATAGATATCCCCGAAACCAACCGTAGTCATCGTCACAATCGCCCAGTAAAAGGCGTGGAACGGTGTTTCGAAGGTATCCATCCCTTCCATGGTGACTTCAATCAGGAACAATCCGGCCGCGCTGAAAAAGCAACAATCAGGATCGCCAACGCGATACGGATGAGATGAGCTTCCTTGAGTCCCTGGAAAATGAGCAGGTACTCGGCTTTCAGTTCTTCCCAACGATCAAGCATCTTGCCGGATAACAACATCGTTCCCTCGCTGAAGTTCCCGAAGTGGATTCAGGTATGACGCAAATATAGCGATAGCAACGGGAAAGAGGAAGTGCTTGAACGGTACAGTTATAAAAACTGAACCAGTTCAATTGAAAGGAAAGGGTCAACAAATTGCTGTATCTCGGTATACGGGAAAAGGTATAGCCACCGCTAAAATTGACCGAAACCAAACTAGAGTTCCTCTGAATATAACGGCAAACTATTATATTATAGTGTATTACTAAGTGTCGTTTCACGTATTTGCAGCTCTGATTCTCTTTGTTCAGGTGATTACTATCATGTTTTTATTTATGTTGAAAGGGTATATTTACAAGTTATCTCTCATACTCGCATCTCTACTGATTTGGTTGATCAACGGATGCACCCGCAACTGTGAAGGAGAGGGGTTCTCATGCACACGTTTCGTTCTCGTTTTTTGTGCTACCTGCCGCTTGTCATGCTTGTATTTCTTGTAGCATCATGTCCTCTTTATGCCAGCCAGGGCGAAGTCGCCGGGACTCAATGGCTCTCCGTGGAGAGTCGCTCGGATGGCGTATCAGGGCGTTTGTTAATCCGTGACTGGAGAATCGTTGAAGACGAATACGGTCAACGGGTCGAACTTGATGGTGGAACGGTCGGCGAAGATCCGTTACCACGTTTTTCCACCTGGATTACAGTTCCGAATGGATCCGGAGTTACCGCAGAATTGTTCACTGATGGCGGTCTGGAAGAAACTGGAATCCACTATCTGCCAGCGGTTGGAATGGAACCGCATGTTATTGTCGGCGAACCCGCCATTTTCCATGGTATCCGACTCTTCCCTCTGACCATTGTCCCCGTTTCCGTTCAGGATGACGGTATGGTGCATGTGATGAACGAGATGGTGCTGGAGGTAGCCTTTGAAGGAACGGACAACCGTGCACCTGTAGAAGAGGGACCGGTCAATGTTTCCGTGGAAACCCACCGGCTGCTCGCTGCACATGTGATGAACCTCGACGAAATCGAGCTGGTGGAAATAGCACCACTTGGTCGCTTGTTGATTGTAGCTGAAAACAACACTGCGATCCGGGCGGCAATTCAGCCCTATGTTGACTGGAAAATTGAGCAAGGATACCCGGTCACAGTTACTGCTCCGACAAGTACATCGTCCTATTCAGCGATAAAAAGCCTGATTCAGTCGGAATATGACAGCGATGACCCTATCCCGCTGGAATATGTACTGATTGTCGGTGATGCGGATGGCAGCATCGACATGGCGGCGTACAGTAGTGTCACCGACCATTATTATGCCCAGTTGGATGGCAATGATATCCTGGCGGATGTAGCCATCGGGCGTTTCAGTGTACAGAGTACGACAGAGCTGATGCGTGTGACGAATAAAACTCTCGCGTATGAACGTGATGTATACATGGAAGATACCAGTTGGCTCGAGGATGCCTGCCTGGCGGCCGGATCCGGTAGCGGGATCACCCCGATTCAGACCAACCGTACACTGAAACGGTATCTGCAGGACCATGATATCATCAGTGACACCTTGTGGTATACCATGGGAGGCAGTATACCCAGTTTTATGGTGAACAGCATCAACAATGGTGTGAGCTGGGTGAACTTCCGTGGATATTACGGAATGGCAGGGTGGACCAACTCCAATGCGGATCAGTGTAACAACGGTTCACGACTTCCTATTTTTGTGACCATTACCTGCGGGACAGGAACCTGGGCTTCGCAAACCACAGCTCTCAGCGAAGGAATTTTCCGCGCAGGGTCCGGTGTAAACACATTCAAATGTGGTGTGGTATGTCTCGGGACAGCCACGACAGGTACCCATACCCGGTTCAACAATGTTGTGGATATCGGCTTTTTCGAAGCGCCTTTACAGCAGAATGTTCGCAGCGTCGGTTGGGCGCTCGTAAACGGGAAATTGCGCTTGTATGAAGGATTTAACGGGATAGACAACAGCGGAGTTACAAACTTCTCCTATTGGAACAACCTGATGGGAGATCCAACCCTGAGGGCCTGGATCGGAGTTCCGCGTGTCCCCGTGGTGGAGCATGAAGAAACAAGGATGGAAGGGTGTAATTTTATCGATGTAGAACTTGTTTCACCAGATCCTCCCCCTGAATTTGCCTGGGCTACGATTTCATATAATGGCAACGTACTGGACTCAAGGCGTTTCAATCCGGATGGAACTGTTCATCTTGAAATCGACAATCCCAGTTCTGTCGGAGAAATATGTCTGACAGTATGTGGGGATGACCTTGTTCCCTACCAGGCAGATATTCCGGAAGAACAGTCAAACCTGTTTGTCGGGTATGCCGGTGTGGTGTATGTGGATGGTAATAACGCACAACCGAATCCCAGTGAAACCATATCTCTTCTCCTCTCCGTGAAAAACTATGGTTCTGTTACATCGGGAACCTACACGGCAGAGTTGGTTTGCGATGATCCACGGTTGACAATTACTGAAGGTGAAGAATTCGAAGTACCAGCCCTGGATCCCAACGAAATTCAGATAATAACCGATGATATTGAAATAGAGATTTGTCCGTGGGCGCCGGATGGAGCCGAGCTCCCCCTCGAGTTGGTAGTACATGGGCCGAATGATTACATAAGTGCAATACCGATCCCGGTAAGTGCATGGACTACGTCCGCTTCCGGGAATCCATATGCCAACGACGAGGATGACATCCTGAGTCCCGGCGAAGAGGCGGCATTGATCTTTACCGTACTGAATACTGGCCACGAAGACGTTGCCGATTTGAGGGGAACCATCTCCACACCCAATGAAGATGTGAATATCATTATCGGTGAATCGGTTTTCGGGCAGATTGATGCAGGAGATGAAGGCGATAACTTCAATGATCCTTTCTACATAGGAATACCGTCAACAATGCCCATTGGGGAAAGACTGGAGTTTACGGTTTCATTTTTGGATGAGAATGGTGCGGCAGATTCGGCCTATTTCCATTATTATGTCGGCGATCCTGCAGAACAAGATCTGACCGGTCCTTCCGAGTACGGGTATTGGGCACTAGATAATACCGATGATATGACGGTTTTCCCGGTTGTACCGCAGTATGACTGGGTGAATATCCGTACGATCGGCACTAACACAGGGCTTTCCGATACGGGCAATGAGGATGATGAATCGACCGTAGTCGATCTTCCTTTCCCGTTCACGTACCACGGCGATGTGTACGATGAGATCACTATTTGTTCCAATGGTTGGTTTACATTCGGTGCCTGTGAGTCTATTACACTGTTCCGTAACTGGCCCATTCCAAACCCGAATGGTCCGCCGGCAATGGTGGCAGTGTTCTGGGATGACCTGCGGACAAGCGGCGGTGGTATATATACCTATTACGACGAGGAAAACGGCAGATTTATTATAGAATGGGATTGCCAGACAGCATATAACACGACAAGTGAAGAATTTGAAGCAATCCTGTATGATCCGGCTGTCTGGCCGACTTCTACAGGCAACGGTCGTATCCTCGCGCAGTACCAGGATATTCTTCCACGTCCCTCCACAAGCAGTGACAACGGTTATGCCACGGTGGGTGTGGAAAGCTATGATCAGCAGGATGGTGTGGAATACTATTACTGGCAGTCCTATGGCGATGGAGCCGAGGCACTTGTTGATGGACGCGCTATCCTGTTTACAGATGCACTTTCCTTCTCGTCCGAACCACCGGAAGCAAATGTTAACCCGTTGAGTTTTGACTTTGTACTGCTCCCCTCCAGCCAGGATTCGTCTCTGCTGGGGATCAGCAACACAGGTGTTTCACCGTTACTCTGGTCAATTGATGTGATTGACGGTGGTCTGGATCAGATCGAACGCCGTCAGAGGATGGAATGGAACGAACCGCTTGTAACCATTGACTCTCCATCCTTCCCTTCTCCGGAAATCCCGTCGAGTGTTGATGTTGCTGTACAGGAGCATCAACCCATCACGACACGTTTATTCCTGCAACCAAACAGCGCGATACCACCGGAATCAGGTGATACGGGCAATCATTCTGTTTCCCTGAAGCATGACCGTGAGTTACCGGGACCGGCTCCTGTTGATGAATTCGGTGGCCCGGACGGTTTCGGGTATGTATGGATAGACTCACGTGAGGCTGATGGTCCCGAGTACACATGGCACTCGCAATTCGGCACGGAGCTTGACTTCGGCGATGATCCTGATGATGTAATGTCCGCCTCTGTGTCCATCCCGTTCGGGTTCCCGTTCTACGGTTCCGTATATACGGAATTATGGGTCTGTACGAACGGATACATCACATTTATAGATGGCCAGGATGTATCCTGGAGCAATCGTTCATTACCATCCGATGAAGCGCCGAACGCGCTTGTCGCGCCCTGGTGGGATGATCTCGATCTGAATGAAGGCGGGTCAATCCACGTATGGGACAATGACACAGACAGCCTTGTCGTCACATTTAATGAAGTGGTCGGCTGGGGAGACCGGGGCGGTCCTTATTCGTACCAGGCGGTGTTGAAGTCCAATGGAACCATTTATTTCAACTACCTGGACATGGGACCGGAGGATGATGATCGTCACGATGAAAGTACTATCGGTATTCAGAACGAAGACCATACGATTGGATTAACGGTAATCCACAATGACGCCTCTGCAGATTTCATCGAAAATGAAATGTCGATCAGATTGTCGGTACCGCAGGTATGGTTGACTGTTTCGGATGATGGCGGTGTTGTTGGCAGCGGAAATATGAACATGGTTTATGTCCGTGTTTCTACCGATTTCACCCCTGCGGGAGAGTATGTCGGATCACTCCTGCTGCAAACCAACGATCCGGAGCATGAACAGTACGACATTCCGGTAACTCTGACTGTCATTGCCGGCGGGGAAGATCCGGTTGTAACGGATATTCCGGACCAGGAGATAGACCAGGGAGATGATTTTGACATTATCTACCTGGACAACTATGTTTCCGATCCTCATTATTCAGATGCCTCCATAACCTGGTCAGCGACAGGTCAGGTAAACCTGTCGGTAATTATCGCCAACCGTATCGCCCTGGTGGCGCCGATTGATCCCGAGTGGTTCGGTGAAGAAACAATTACCTTCACCGCAGAAAACCCAGAAGGTCTTACCGACAGTGATCCCGCCACTTTCACTATTAACTTTGTCGACCGTCATCCTGTCGTATCCGACATCCCAGATATGACAGTTGATGAAGGACAGGAGTTTGATACCATCCAGTTGGATGATTACGTGGAAGATCCCTTCTACGATGATTCACAAATCACCTGGACTGCAACCGGTCAGGATGAACTGACGGTAAACATTGTTGACAGGGTTGCTACCATCCTGGTTCCGGACGATGAATGGTACGGAGCTGAAACGGTAACCTTTACCGCGACCAACCCGGAGAACCTTACCGATTCGGATGATGCAGTACTTACGGTGACCTTTGTGGATGATCCACCGACTACCTTTGCGTTGCTTTCCCCGGTGAATGGAGACAGCGATGTCGTCCGCCTTGTTGAATTCAGTTGGGAAGAATCGACGGACCCGGACGGTGGAGATGTTGAATACATCCTCGCGGTGACAAGCGAAGGCGATACCGCGACGGTTGATGATATTTCAGAAGAATCCATTACTGTCGATCTCGAAACACTGGATCTTCCCATATTGCCGGAGTATCAGCAATACCGCTGGTGGGTATGGGCTTCCGATGAATCCGGGAACCGTCAACGGTCCAACCAGGTATTCCGTTTCACGTATTACGTGAATGCGTTGGATGAACGTCCTCTGATCCCGGAAGAGTATGCCATCGGAGATCCCTATCCGAATCCATTCAATCCAAGTGTGACTTTGGAGATTTCCCTGCCGGAGAATGCGGTGGTACAATATGCTGTGCATGACATTCTTGGACGTGAAGTGGAACGAAACCTGCTCGGCCAGCTCAATGCCGGGTATCACCTGATCAACTGGAATGCGGATCAGTTTGCGGCAGGGGTGTACTTCGTAACCGTAGAAACGGGAGCTTTCACCGAAGTGAGGAAGGTGATTCTTCTGAAGTAGTCACAACGGAATTTCGAATACAAATGCCCGGCGGTGTGTAAACTGCCGGGTTTTTCTGCTTCGGTTCCAGGATTGACGAACAATCAGCGGTTATCGTTCCTGAAATCGATGGAATGAAACCGTTTGAAGTCATTTATCATAGCCCTACCCTATAGTACAGAATTTGTGTAGACAAATCAGATCACTCAAGACTTATTCAGCAGGCCATACTGATCCAAAAAACAACCCGGTCCACTATACAGTGGATCGGGTCGTTTTTTGAAAATCTATTATGGTATGACAACTACCTCATCAGCACCAGTTTCCGTACTTCGTTCAGCGGTCCCGCCTGGAACTGCAGGAAATAGACACCGCTTGACAGGTTGGCGCCATTAAAGCGCAGAGCCTGGTGACCGGCCTGCATTGGCGCATCGTGAAGCACAGCCACCTGTTGTCCGAGCACGTTAAACACCCGTGCAGAAACAAAAGCATTTTCCGGTAATGTGAAGCGGATTGTCGCTTCCGGGTTGAACGGATTCGGATAAACGCTGTCCAGGCTCCATGTCAGGGGCAACGCTTCTGATATTTGTTCATCCTGGCTGTTTTCGGTCACATCAAAGGTAACCGGAAGGTAGAATTCATCGCCTACCGCATTGTGCTCAAGGTGCAGCCACATATTGTACGTACCGATGGGCATGGTCAAACCGAGCAACGTCAGGGTAAGCTCCGCATTTTCACCCGGTCCGATTTCACCTTCGAGGGGATCGACCTGCATCCAGTCAAGGTTCTGTCCAATTTCATGGATTTCGATATGGTCGACATCATCGCCGTCAAATACGCTGGCCATACCAAATACAAGTGGATGGAAACGGTTTGTAATGACAGCGCCTCTTGGGAATGAACCATCCTCAGCAGCTTCCACCTGGTTGACAAGCTGAATACGCCCTGTGGTTGGATTCATTTTATAGATATCGTAATTCCCTTCATTAATAACCCGGGAAACGATATACAGGTTATAATCGTTCGGATCTTCCGCGTACCAGGCAATACCGCGAACGGTCAAGTCATGATCGTACCGATAGACGGTAGTTCCATCGTCAGTAACAGCATAAATATCGGAATAGGTATCACCAAGCCAGAACAGTTCTTCACGCGGATCATAGGTCATACATTTCGGCTGGTTCATGGGAACCGGGAATGAGCCGACACTGTTTACACCTGTCTCGGTGATTTCCATCTGGTACATTATGCCGCGTTCCACACCGTACAGGAATTCACCGTCATAGGTAAGATCGTAAAAGCCAACAGCGGTTGGATCTTCTACAGGTTGTTCATATGTACCGGTAAGTTCACCTTGACGATTGTATTTATAGAGGTAATTGGGACCGTTGGAATCGTCACCGTTTGATCCGCAAATCCAGAAATTATCTCCGTCGAATGTGAGACCACGATGATAAGGTTCCGCCTCGTCCAGATCGAATTCCGCTACCGGATCCCAGAGGTCATCGAGATCATCGGCATCATTGGTAATCGAGATTTCCACCGAATAGGTGAGGGGTCCATTACCGCTGTTGAAAATGGTGATGGGGACATCGTTGGTATCACGTTGCGCAACAGAGGTAATAATCTCTTCCGGGTCAATGGTAAACTCCGGATGAGTCATGCTGAAGTTTACCGTAGTGGTATCGTCTTCCGTAATGATTACATGATGCTCAATTGCAGTGTTGAAACCGTATTTCTGGGCAACGATGTTCAGATCGCCTACAATAATACGCTCAAAGAAGAAGTTGCCGTCGGTGTCCGTTGTATCACGGAAGACGCCATTATCGGTCATGACGACAACGCCTTCCATGGGAAGCTCGGTCTCTTCATCCACGACATTACCACGCAGGCTTCCGACAATCAACGCGACATTCGTGGAAAACAGGATCGCTCGCTGGTCATTGACAGGGGCAAAACCCGGTTGAGCAGAATTCCAGTAGGAAGCCATTATGCCGTCTGTCTGGTCGCCATTCTCAATTCCCGTGGTGAAGTAGGGAACATCGGCATAATCACCGCTGGAAGGGGTGACATCCTGGAATTGGAAGAGGATTTCATTGTCGCCGCTGAAGGTCTGGTGTCCGTTGAGCTGGTCGAAGATCACCAATTCGAACGTGCAGGGATAAGATCCATTATAATCCGTTACAGCATCCCACTGGAAAATCAGCGCACCCTCTTCTTCATCATGATACATGTACACACCGCCACTGCTTGGTACACGGCGCTCATCCCAGAAGGGTGCGATCATGTAATTGGGACCTAATGGAGTCGGAATGGCGTAGTTACGCTGGTTCCTCATATCCGATTGTTGGCCCATGGAGATGAAACCGTTTCCGGTAACGGTTGCGTGATTGAACACCTGCCCGTAATACTGCACCGGGAACGGCAGATTCACAACCTGCGCATGGTCGGTGTCATCACCGGAATCGTTGATGTTCAAGCGGTTGACAGCGGCTGCGATCTCATACCACTCGTACTCCGGCACCAATTCGTATTCTATGTCCGTATCATCGAATGCATAATAACCGTAACCATCCGGACCGACGGGATCGTAACTGTGTAGTGTTCCAATCACAAGGGAGAAATAGGTAGTGTCTATGCGACCGTCATCAGTGGTAATAATCAGCCGGGCTCGTGAACGGTGGCCATTAAAGGTGGATTCATGGGCAGAAATGACAAATGAACCCGTTTCCTCGTTCTGATTGACATTCATTCCATCAATCGCTGCTTCCCCTTCTTCAATGATCAGGAAAGGATCAAGGCTTTCGAGCGTTGCGGTACCGTTGGAAGAATTATCTTGTCCAATATTGCGTACTTCTACAGTTGCGTCGAGTGTTTCACCGGGATCAAGCGTTCCTGTATAATCAATATCGACAAACGCATATTGTGGAGCGCCCACTGTTACGGGAAGGTCGTCTTCCCAGGTTCCGGCGCTGCCTTCGAAGGTAAGCGCAAGGTGGAAAATCCAGTCATTTTGTGTGGCAGGCTGGATTTCAACAAGGATCAAGCCTTCGCCTTCTGATTCACCGGAAGCGTCAAGGGCGCCGTACTCGATACTTCCTTCAACCGAGGTAATGAGAGTGTCTGTTGTTGTGGCGGTAACACTGACATCCGATTGCGCTGCTACGCCTGTGTTTATCGCAGTAATGACAATTCCAACCGTTTCGCCGGCTTCCGGTTGACCGTCACCGTCACCGGATGTTCCCGCGGTGCCATCATCGACAAATTCGATGTCGGAATACCCGATCCGGTTATTTGGTGCAATGATATCTATTTCCATGATTTCAGGTGCGAAATTCTGAGCGGTAACAGTCAGGAGCACCTCGCCGGTAAGGTCGAATTCCGGATTCAGTAATACGTAACCATTGGCATCGGTTACACCGATAACCTGGATATGTTCATCATCCCAGCGATACAGGGTCACCCAGGCGCCTTCGACAGGATCGTTCTCCGAATCGAGTACAGTAACTTCATACGATCTGTCACCCAGCTCAATCGTATCTGCAGCGGTAACGTTGAACTCTTCCGGAACCGCAGTGTACAACCACACTGTCGGATCGCCCATCAGGTTCATCCAGTCGCTGAAGCTGTTCAGGTTACTGGTGTCGTATCCGTAGAAGCAGCGCCAGATGTTCAACTTTGAACCGTAAATCATATCGCCTAGCGTCGGATTTCGCAGTACCAGCAAACTCTGGAGTGCGCCACCGGCGAGGCTGTTGTTGAAACGTGTGTGGGTTCCGGACGTTGCAGTTCCCATACCGCCGATACCACCGGTCGGGTTGGTGGGGGTTCCTGCACGCTGCCAGGCTTCATTAATGCCTAAAGTGTTACTCCAGTTTCCTGTACCGCAGGTAATATCCACGGCTGCAGGAAGCATTCCGGTATTGTTCAATGAAGTAATCGTAGAGGTATTCAATCCCGTTCCAAGATATCCACGATAGTTGTAAAAACTGATTCCGTCATTGATCCGGGTAATGCTGCGGCTGTTGACATTTCCGCCACCGTCGTTGTACCAGGCGGTGTCCACTTGTGTATACCCGATCGCCAAAGCGGCATTACGTGCATAACGTCCGACGTAAATGGTTGATGTACCTGACGAAGCGGAACCGGCAGCAACATGCCCTCTGGTATACCATTCCGTATTATCAAGATTCGGGTTACGTTCGTACGACAGCACTTTATTCACATAGGTCAATGCATCGGTAGTGCTTTCAAGGCTGATACGACCTACTGCGACGTCAATCAGGTTATCAGTACCAAGAAGGCATCCATACTGGTGGTCACCATAGGTGCCTCCGGGTGGAACGAGCCAGGATCCGGTGGCGTCACCGATAATGACAATGTAGTCCGGTGGGGTTTCTGCGTCTTCATACCACTCACGAAGTTCAGTGCGGATCGAAGTCATATTCCATGAAATACCGCTATCTGTCAGGATTTCAAAACTCCAGCCCTTCTGACGTTTCCATTCGAACCACGGGTCCATCAAGCTGAAAAGCTGGTTGTCGTTCTGCATGACGACATATATTTTACCACGGTACAGTTCAAATTCATCCAGTTCGGATTCATCCCAATCGAGGAATTGACGATACCAGTTGAGGTAGGCTTCGCTGATACGTGTGGGCCAATGCTCCAACTGGTTGCGTTCATCTTCGCCTTCAAAACTGATCTGGACTTCTATATTGGAATACACGCGAACTTCGTTACGAGCCGTGTTCACCTGGACAGGGTACGTTGTCAACAGGGCGACACGGAAATCACGCATGATTGCCGGTTCGCCGACTTCGGCGAGAACTTCCGGGTACCATGCATCAACAGGATTATCGACCAGGCCGAGCTCATCGCCGGTGCTGCCGCCGATATACATGGCGTAGTCGACATCAGACATTACTTCATATTCAGCATTTACAATTTCAAGATGAACCCCGCCGCGAGGAGGCAGGCGGAACAAACGACCGGCAGTTGGTACTGCAGGATATCCTTCTTCCTCCAACATACCACCGGAAAAAATCTCCGCTACTTGAAAATCGGATTCATCCGAAGGAAAATTTGTCCATACAGGTTCTTCAAAAGTAAGGTTGAGTGACAAACCATCGGCAGTAATAACACGTTGGTCCACTCGGAGTGGCATCTGCTGTTCAACATCGACTACGGCTACCTGAGAAGCCATCGTAAGCGAAAAACTGAACAAAACCACCATAGCCGCGAATAAAAATCGCTTCATCACAATCCTCCAGCATGCAAGTCGTAAAGACGGCATCACAATTAGTAAACAGAACCCCCAAGAATAGTAAACAAGGATTTTGAACTGGACAGAGTACCAGCCAGGCGGGAGTGATACATCGGATTTATCTGTATGAACAACGATGTGTGCAGCATTGTATACAGCCCTGAATCGTGCCTGGTTGCTTTATCGACAACGTATTTTACAATCAAGATACGCGTTGAGCAAGTAAATGCATTAGAACCAGAAAATAAATCGGAGTGAAATACTGGTAACAAGATACAAACTGCAATTCATTTCCATGTTGTTCTGAACCACTTATGCACAGTTGTTCTTCACTATTATTTTTCTGTAGATCCACGTTTGAATAAAGCTTTTTCTCGAAAAATTATCAAAACAGATGTACCGCCAAAATATCCTGATTAGTCGTTAGTTAGATGAACAAAATAGTCTTGGGATTCATCTGAAAGGATTGTCATAAGAGGAAAGCAGGGACAACTAATTACGGCCAGGATCAAAATTGTCTTTTTCAAACAGCCTGCGAGCGAGATGGTACACAGCTTCCTGTTTGCCAAGTTCACGCAACAACCGGCCAATACGCGCCTCTCCGGATGTATCACTAAGGAGTTTTCGCTGCCCGTCGGCATCAAGTCCGATTGTCTGCCCGATGATATAGGAGAGTTCGCGTTCATCCTTGATATCGGACACGATAGACTCAAAATCTTCTTTCTGTTTTTCTTTCAGTCCAAGACGATTGATGTACACTCGATATGATTCGAGGAGCCGCTGAATATTACCGACAATGCTGTCATCTTCCGGCAGGTCATTGAAGAAATGCACAACTCCTTCGGGATATGGTTTTCCTATAATCGTTCGAACCAGTCGGAATCGGTTCATCCCCATTGCAAGAAGATCCATTTTTCCATCATCATAACGATGCACAACTTTATGCACCTTGGCTGTACATCCAATGGAACCTTCCGAAAGACTGTCACTGGCAATAACCCCGAACTGAATATCTTCTTCGAGGCAAAATCCGATCATGGATTTATACCGCTCTTCGAAGATGTGGAGAGGTAAAATCATCTTTGGGAACAACACCCTTGATAACGGAAACAAGGGGATTACTTGTTCTCTGAATGAAGCCATAGGAACAGAACCTTTTTTTGTGCATTCTGCGGATAAAAGTCTATCCAATCGTATAAACCTGTACCTGTAAAGTACAATTCCCCGGAAGTGATTTGCACCTGGACAAGGTATTCCCGGAGACATTTTTATGCAATGTGTGAATACATGTAAAGAACTGGCACAATACATAAACACATGGAATTAAATAGCAAAAACCGGTCCAGAAGAAAAAACAACCGGACCGGCTTTGCAGGAAAAACAAGGACTAAGTATTACCGAATCAGGACCATCTTCCTCAATTTCGTATACGGACCGGCTTCCATCCGATAGAAGTATACACCACTCGCAAGGTTTGTCGCCACGAATGAAACGGTATGGTACCCTGCTTCCAGTCTTCCGTGAACAGGTTGAGCCACTTCCTGGCCGAGGACATTGTAGACGGTCAGGGTTACCTCTTGCGCTTCTACGAGATCAAATCGAATCGTCGTACCCGGATTGAAGGGATTCGGGAAGTTCTGGTGCAGCGCATATTCCGTAGGAAGCAGGTTTTCGTTGTCTTCCGCGGAGTTGACAATGGTGATGGTCGCGAGTACTGTTATAGGATCTGACCAGTAATCTCCGAAGAAATCAATCGTAGCGTCATAGGAATCGCCATGATCATAATCAAAAGGAACATCCCTGAGGTCAGCGATCAAGGATAATGAGGTCGATTCTCCCGGTTCCAGCCATCCCCCGGTAGGTTCAATCCACAACCACACAGGAGGAGCAGGCAAACCTTCCCAGATATCCACAAAATCATTCCCATCGGTCTGCATGACAGTGGTGATGTTGTACATGTTCTGATCCCAACCGGTGGAGATGTCCAATCCGCCTGCGAGACCCCAGTTCTCCTGGATGATCTCATTATTGTCGAGTGCGAATTCCATGGTTTCGGGATTATAACGATGTGCATATCCGCCGCCGGTTTCACCCTGGGTCATTATCCAGAGAGTATATCCCTCTTCTTCCGGGTTCATATAGGCGATACCGGAAACTCCCGTAAGATTCTCATCCCGGGCCAGGTTTTCAGTTTCACCCGAATAGAGATCAAGGCGAACAAAACCTTCATCTCCACCCATTGCATAGATGTAATTGTTCTCCCAGTCATATGCTATTGCATGGTTGACAATCCCTGTGTTACCAAGATGAATGACTGTTCCCATGTCAGCAGTGAATCGGTAGATGTCACCGTCTTCGTTTCCTCCGATCAGCATTCCGGATACTTCATCCAGCGCCAGGTCATACAATCCACTACCGTCGTCTGCCATCAATTCGGCGGCAAGTTCATATGACATCTGGTAATTTCCCGAATGATCATATCGGTACAGAGTGTTGTTCTGCAATCCCAACGCGTAAATATTTTCAGCCGTAATCACTGCTGAATAGATAAGCGGATCCTGGGTGAAACTGAATCCGTTGATATAGTCCCACACATCATCGAGTTCATCTGTGGGAG
Source organism: bacterium (assembly GCA_963674515.2). Classification (GTDB taxonomy): domain Bacteria; phylum Electryoneota; class Electryoneia; order Electryoneales; family Electryoneaceae. Next base: position 362,018 of record CAXXQY010000029.1, on the reverse strand, counting down.
AAGATCCGCCATTTCTTGCCGGACCGACAACCTGGTTTCCTACACGGAAGACACCGGAGAGTCCGGTATTCAGTTGACACGATCCTCCTTCCGGAACATTGTTGTCAGCGGAATTATCCGGTGGCGAGTATCCACGCAGTTGGATACGGTCTTTTGAACCAGCCTCAGCCATACCCGGACCATCAAGTATCCTCAACCGTGCTTGCCAGGAAAGAGGACCGCAACCGCTGCTGAGTAACGTAATGTCAGTCGATCCTGTGGAATCGGTGTCATCCTGCCCGATAAACACAATCAGCTCCACCGTGGAAATATCCGTTTCACCGTCCGGATAGTACATTCCCACCGGATCAAGAGTGATCAGAGAGTCTTCAATGATCTCAAAACCTTCAAAGATTACCGGCCAGTATCCATCCATCTCGAACCGCAAATCCCATGTGCCTGCGATTACCGAATCAGCATGGAAAAATCCACTGGCATCCGATGTCGTAATTGGCTCAGACATTCCCGGCAGGTAAATACCGACTCCGGCGAGCGGTTCATTAACATCAGGATCACAATAGTACACATAACCTTCGATACCACCGAAAGAAGGGCCTGTCACCGATCCCATGAGCATAAGGTCATCAATAGCGACGCCATAATAGCTATTGACACTTCCGTCTGTACCATGACGGAAGGCGAAAAAGATGGTTTCATCTATGTAAGTATCCAGCGGATACAGAACCTGCTGGTAGCCCCCTGAAGATTGTGTCCAACCCGGCTGGTTATCGAGTCCGACGATGGTTGCATCATTATAACCACCCTCTGGAGTAAGGACAGTCCATGTGGCGCCAGAGTCAGCGGATACCTGCACGTTGTAACCATCCCATCCGGATTCATAATTGGTGTAATGGAAATAGCTCAACATTGCAGGGCCATAGACGGTGAATGACTGATTGAAATACAACCAGTGATCGTCGCTGTTTGTATAATTTCCGGACAGGTTGGTTGCCCATACGTTTTCACCGGAGTGAGCATTGATGGTTGGTGTACCCCATTGCCAATGACCATTGCCGACAAACAGGGTGTCTTCTTCTTCGAAATCCGTCTGGTAAGCAACCGGTCCAACATAGAGCATTTCCTCATTGCTCTGATCCGATTCGTTCGGGACTTCGTCCATCGCAGTCACCGTGTACGAGTAATATCCGGGTTCGGGAGCCTGATCTACGTATGTAGGTTCATCTGAAGTATCGATCAGCTCGCCGTCCCGGTAAATCCGGTAGATTTCCAGATCGACAAGCGCGGAATCATCGGCGCAGGTAGTGGGAGCGTCCCAGGTAAGCAGTGCTGTATTCGACCATGGGTTGGAAACGGTAACATCCAGATCGGTTGGGTTGGACGGCGCCATATTGAACAGGGCAGGCCAGGTGATACTTGGATTGGATTCAATGACTTCGCCATCCTCAACCATTGCAGTTGCGTAAATGAAAAACTCCGTATCTTCCAGGTCGCTTCCAAGATAAAGATACGCGAAGTCTTCTTCGATCATTTCGTCATTGTACTGTTCGAAGGTTTCACCGTCCAGGGAATAGTACAGGTTATACCCGAGGAATTCGTCCAATTCATCAATTGCGGCATCAGGATTGTTGAAGGATTCGACCGGAAGATGAATGGATGACAGGGTGCGATAATACAGCGCCTGTTCCCGGGCGCTCACCGGGTGAATCCTGTTTTTATCTGTGGATGGCTGCAGTTCGGCAATGGGCGAGTTAGATATACCGGTTCCGGTATTATTGCAGATATACGCCCGCACCAGTGGATCGCCTTCAAGTATCATGGAGGCCCAGCTTTCTCCATTGTTATCCGTATAGAAGAGTATGCCATCGCCATTGACATTACTGTCGATACACAGTGCTTCGGCGCCGTTTCCGTCAGCGACCTTGTATCCGATCCAGAATCTTCCGGTAATCATCACATCAGGATGGAGCACCAATGCTGTCTGGTTGTCATCCAATACCTGCTCATCTGACTGGAAGAGGATTTCACCCGGATGTCCGGAAGCATCGGCGTAGAGAAGTACTGTGATCGGATCGCGCGAGGCATCCGGCCATACACCCCAGGTATTCATCGGATCAACAAACTGCAGTTCTACCTGGCGCAGATCACCGGCGCCCTCATGGGAGACAGGAACAGCGATGATGTTCTGTTCACCGGGTGACATGAACCAGGCGTCAGCCGCATGGTTGTCATCATCCTGTACAAGAGTCATGGTCTCAAATGTACCGGGTTCAGCAAGGTATACCATAACGCCGGAATCGTAGTTGCCATCAATGGATACGACACGTGGCGGACTTTCGGGGCCAATGGTGGTCAATTCGAAATCAACGACCACTTCGAATTCCTCACCGGGCCATTCAACATCAAACTCGATCGCTTCTTCGTATCCATCCGCCTGGCAGACCAGGGTGTATGGGGCATCTCCACGGTCGGCAAGGAGAATTTCATAGTCACCATCCTCATCGGACACGGTCGAGAAGATGGGATTTTCCAGCAGGAACACGGTTGCCCCGGCAACAGGATCGTCTGTTTCCGAATCGTTTACCGTTCCGATGATGTTTCCAAATTCGGCGATATAGTCAAACGTGATCGATAGTTCGTCATGAAGCAGGGCGCGATCATAAGTTGTACCGACAGTTCCTTCCGCATTCTCTATACCAATTGTTGCACTTGCGTCAGCAGCCCATCCATTCAGAGAACTATGGTAGCTGAAGACCACGTAATCGTGCTCCATATGCAGGATCGCTTCGAAGAGCTTGGGATTGTTGTCCGTCCCACCGCCACTGTAATTGGGAGCATAGTATTGCAGGATCATCCTGTCGTTGTCTGTGTCGAACCAGTACCAGACATCATATTGTGCGCCACGCGAAACATTCAGATCCCGCCAGTAGGGGGCAATGGTGGCATTGGGGGTTGATGTGCTTGGAATCGAGCCGGACAAGCCACCCGTTGTGCTGACAAAACTCAACCATCCGTTTGAACTGACGTTAAACTGGGTGTAGGAAACGCCATAATGAGTGTATTCCCAATCATCCGGGAACTGAATCCACCCGGAGTAGGTGTCATCACCCATGTTTAACGCTGTTCCCTGGCCTCCTTCTGACGGACGAATATCCACCCACTCGAACTGGGGCAACTCGATTACTGTATATCCCGGGTCGGGCAATGGTCGTACATCAATTACCTCACTCCAGTTGAGGTATTCCTCATCGTAACCATAGTCGGTTGCGACGGAAACACTGTACAGGTGTCCATTATCAACGTTTGAAATGACATAGTTGGTCGGGAATACTGGATCGGGAAGGACCTGGTCGTCCAGGCGGATCAGGTATCCGGCGAAATCATCGAGTTCGTCCAACCCGGATTCTCCGCTTCTACGATCCAATTCGTTTTCAATCTTGAACAGCTCACGGGCGAGCGCATCCAGTTTCTGCTGTTCATATGGGGTTGGATTAACAGCCTCATTTATCGTCATTCGACGATCATGCGCCATCTGCCGCAGAACTTCTGTCGCCAACTGGTTGGTCGGCGCTGTCCAACTTAAGGTTATACTGTGATTCCCGGCAGTGGCGGTGAAATCGCCCACTGGAAGTATTTCGAACATTGCAAGTTCAAGTGGATCCATGCCCACTTCTACCGATACCTGAGGATAGGTTATGTCATGATATCCATTGGAACCGGGTGGATCAAAGCTTACATAAATATCATAGATGCCGACAAGCTGCTGGCCGAAGTCGAACTCACCATTGGCATCCGTTATTTCTGAAACGCCAAGCTGCACCAGTTCGACGGTTACCCCTTCCACGGAAGTGTCCGGTGTGTCGGCAGACACTACCGTGCCTGAAATCAGGGTTGTGGTTGTTTCAACGTCCAGGGCAAAATCGAGAGTTGTTGTTTCACTGCCAGCGATCGTAACATCTTCGATAATTTCGGTTACATGGAAGGTTGCGATACAGCGGACATCGTAAATCCCTTCCCAGATATTGATGATCTCATACTCACCGTTGGTGTCGGTCGTGGTCTGACGGAGGACATCCCCGGTTTCCTGGTCAAGAAGCTGAACCAAAGCATTGACAACTGGCTCTTCCGTCGAGTTGTTAATAACCGTTCCAGCGAGGGTGCCGAGCGGATCGGCAATTGGCGACCAGAGAACAGAAAGTTCATCTTCAACTACTCCATCCCACTGTACACCACGGGTACCGGTACCATTTTCACAGCCGATGGTCATGCTGCCATACCAGCCGGATTCGGATGTTTCATAGCTCAGGATGTAATAGTCGTTCTCAAGATCGAGGATTAACTGGTAAGACAACGGATTAGTCTGCTGCTCCTGGTGTGGCATATACCATTGCACCACGACACGATTGTTTACATCATCAATCCAGTAGAATGCGTCATATTCTGCCGCAGCGGCCGGCCACATGTAATCCCAGTAGGCAGCGATAAAGAGGTTCGGCGACGCAGTGCTGGGTATAGCAACATTGTAGGGTGTAACGTACTGATAAACAAATCCTACCACACCGTTCGCACTTATACTGAATGATGGATATTCTGAGCCATAGAAGGAGAATGTCTCCCCGTTCGGGAAAGGCATAAGCTGTGAATAGCCGTTGTTGCCCATATTCATCGGTGTCCCCGATCCACCATGATCGGGTCGCAGCTCTTCCCAGATGAACTCTTCGAGGTAGATGGGATAGAACGTTAATTCATAATATTCATGCTCCAGCGGTTCGGACCAGACCAGGTAGTTTTCCTCGTAACCATAATCAGCGGCGACTTCGACGGTATACGTTTCACCGGAAGGCAGACCGGTGATATGATATTCACCGACGTTTGGTGCGATCAGGTTATCAAGGATTGTGCCATCCAGACGAATTCGATATCCGACGAAATCTTCGAGCTCATCGGTTTCATTGATTTGAGACGGATCCAACAGGGACATCCATTCCGCTTGCCGCTGCTGCAGCATCTCGATTTCTGCTTCGAACAGGGCAATTAACTCCATGGACCTTTCGGTATTCCACTCCCGGAGTGATTCCACGTACTCCTGTCTTCTACCGATCCAACCGTCCAGTCCCAGAATCAAATCATGGTTTGCAGGCGGTAACCATTGCACTCGCAGGAAACCGTCACCAGTGCTGAGTGCTACTTCCTGGGGCGGCAGGATTTCGTATACATACAATTCAATCGGCCCGGATTCCTCTTCAATCTCAACGGAAGGGTGGAAAATGTCATGGTAGCCGGTTACTCCGATGGGATTATGATGGATATAAAAATCATAAACACCAATCGTTTGCTCGCCAAAGGTGAAGTGTCCCTGGGCATCGGAAAACACCCACAGATCCAGTTGAGGAAGTTCTACAATTGCTCCAGGTACAGGAGTGTCCGGACTGTCAGCGGACATCAGATACCCTTCCAGCTCGACAGTTCTTGTCTCATCGGCGAGAACAAAATCAACCGTTACATCCGATTCAACTTCAACATCCTCTTCCCATTCGGTCATATACTGCAGTTTTGAAGCGCGCAGATCATACATTCCGTGCCAGACATAGGAGAAACGGTATTCGCCGTCTTCATCCGTTGTACGCTCGTAAGCGAGGGTACCCGTTTCATCGTTAAACAGTTGGACGAGCGCATCTTCAATGGGATTCCCATCGGAATCGGAAACTGTACCGTCCACGGCCCAGAGGATACCGTCACCGGTGGTCCAGAGGACACTCAACTGATCGGATGCGGGATTTGGATAGGAGTATCCACGGGTACCGCTCTGGTTCTCTACACCGATTGTGCCGCCGGTTTCCCATGTTTGTGCTGCGGAATGGTAATTGACGATGAAATAGTCTTCCTCGAGATACAGAATAACCTCAAAGCGGAGAGCATTTGATGTATTGGACAATAATGGAGTGTACCACTCAATAATTACCCGGTTCAGTTCCTCATCAATCAGGTAAAAAGCGTCATACTGATTCCCGGCAGGCGGGTACAGGTCCTCCCAGAAGGGGCAGAGGATCAGATTAGGACTGCTGGAATTGGGTATGGATGTATTGGTATAGGTGATGTACTGATAGATAAATGAAATTACACCATTGGCGCTGATTTCAAACGATTCGTATGGTAAGCCGAAAAACTCGAATGACTGACCATTCGGGAATGGAATCAACTGGGTATAACCATCATCAGAAAGGTTGCAACCAATCCCTTCTCCACCGTCATCGGGGTGTATCTCTTCCCACATGAATTCGTCGAGTTCAAAGTAGAAATATTCCAGGATGGTGTATTCAATATCCAATTCTTCCGTCCAGACAAGGTATTCTGCACCGTAATCATAATCGGCAGCGACCGCAAAACTGTACACCTGGTTGCTTTCGAGACCTGTTACTGTGTATGATGTTTGACCTGGGGGAACCAGGACATCCATCACTTCGCCATCAAGAAGAATTCGATAACCTGTGAAATCATCCAGCTCATCGAGTTCACTGCCGGATGGCTCATTTTCCAAATCACGTTGTCTGCGCGCCAGTTCATTTTCGAGCATGAACAGTTCAGCCCGGTATTCTGCAAGCAATTCTTGTGTTTTCGCCGTATTGATTTCTGCAAGGGTTTCGATATAAAGCTGCCTGCTTTCGATGCGTTCCTGCAGGGCCACAATATCCATGTGGTTTACAGGAGCATCCCATTGCAGGAGAATGAATCCATCGCCCAGACCTGCTTCAAAGTTCTGTGGCGCCAGGATTTCATAAGCGAAAAATTCAAGTGGAACAGTTGTGGGGATAACCTGAACGTTTTGATAAAGAACATCATGATATCCATTGCTCCCAACAGGATTATAAGAGATTTGGAAATCATAGTCTCCTTCAAGTTGTTCGCCGAAACTGAAAGCACCATTTTCATCGGTAACCTCGGTCAGTTCGAGGTCCAGGAGTTCGACTGTGATACCCTCAACAGGTGTATCAGGTGTATCAGCCGAAAATACAGTTCCTGAAATAATCACAGTTTCCGTTTGTTCGAGCAGTGCAAAATCCTGGGTGATCTGATCGTCGATATCAACAATTTCAAGGTCTGTTGCTACCTGACCTATATAACCGGTTGCGACTACCTGTACCTCGTAGATCCCGGTTTGCAGGTTGGTGAATTCATACTCACCGTCACTATTGGTAAATGTACTTTCGAGCTGAAATTCCTGGTCTTCTGTCCAGAGGATCACCTCAGCATCTTCGATTGGATCGTCGGTTGCATCATCTGTGACAGTCCCGGAAATGACACCCTGGCCGTTAGTAAACATGAGTGCCAGATCTTCATATGGATATCCGGCAGGAGTATTGTTGTACAAGTATTCCAATCCATTTTCACCATCGCCCTGAATACCAATGGTGCAACTGGTAATATCAATACCGTCGGTAAGTGCGTCATACAGAATGTAGATTGCTCCATTGTCATAAAGCTGTACCTGGGCTGTAACTCTTCCCGTATTACCGAACTCACGGTAGTTTTCATAGGTGAGCACAAGAACATCGTGATTGTTGTGAGTCATATTCTGATAGTAGACTGTACCATTCCCGCCAGAAGGGTTGAGATCATCCCAGAACCATGCGATCATAGCTCCGTAAGTAGTCGTTGGCATAGAAAGGTTGGTCAGGGATACATAAGTTCCAAAGAAGGATATGACACCATTCGACTGGATCCAGAACTGGTTGTATTCCACTCCGTAAAATGGAAAATCAAAGTCAATATCGAATGGACCAACATGGTTGTCGTCCAGGATACCCGTGACAACAGTGCCGGTTTCCGTAATATCAATCCAATCATACTCAGGGCCGTTATCCTCTTCATTGTCGATGAAAATATAGCCGGTATTGTCCGGTCCACCTTCACGATCGATTCCCGGATCGCCTTCAGATGGAAGAAATCCATGCTCCTGCAGGAGATGTAGCTGAGTTTCTCCAAGATCAGCACCTGACAGGAATGACGAATACAGAGATTCAAGTTCAAGTTTTGTTCCCATGGGTAACTCGCTGGCCATGGCGAAACTGGTTACACACAAAAATAAAACTGCTACAAGATAGAGGCGCCGGTTCTTCATCATGATCTCTCCCAACATATGTTCACTATTCTCTTCTTACAGGGTTTGTAATGCTCTGATCGGTTTAAGCAACCTTAAAAAACCGATATGTGTTGAATTAACTGCCCGGGTCGGATGTCTGCCTGTCCGAATGGTATTCAGTTCAATCTGCAAAATGCCGGTATGCATGCAGGTTTTATACTGTCAATACCCGCTTCAGTTACTGCAGGCAGTCTTTACTACAGGATGATTTGGTGAGTTGGTTCGATGGGAGCAGTGCGGAATCATGCAGTATCAGCCTGCTAAACATCAGATACTTACAGATTCTGACACTATTAATATAGATTTTTGCCAATTCGCAAACAACGTGAAGTGGAAGAAAAACGTAAAAACAGGACACTATAATCATGCCTCGGGAGTCTGAAACGACTCATAAACAACATTGGAATTACATAGTTTAGAAATAATGAATTGACAGTTCCGAAAGAAATAATGATTTTGTTTTAACTTTTTTACAATAAAAACAGGCTGTTCCGGAACACGGGAATCAGCCTGCCATATGTAAAATTGCTACATGGATATATCAGAAAGGATTGTTCTACCTCATCATTGCTGTTTTTGCCATAGTTTCTCCTTCCGAGGTCAAAACTAACCGGTCCTCCAGTATGCGTACAACCTTTTTGCGTGTTGCCGACTGGATAATTTTCGATGAAAATGCAGGTGTCCATCGAAAATGATCTTGAAGATGCGAAAGTTCCGTTTCTTCCCTTTCTTCCGGAGTGCCGATATGCTGCGACAGGTGAACAGTAAGCATTTGTACGGAGAACTCGATTCGTTGTGATGCTCGTCTTCGTGCAATGGAAACAAGCCCACGCCCAGGTGAAAACAGGAGCGCCAATCCAAATAGTATTCCTGTCATGGTAGCCATCGAGCCAGCGATGGAAGCATCCAATGCGTGTGCAACCCAATACCCGCTTATCGCGCTGGCCATACCGATTCCCACACTGAGTCCTATCAGAAGCGAAAGCCTGCTTGTCAATAGATAAGCGGTCGCCGGAGGAATAATCATCAAGGCGACAACAAGAATTGAACCTACAGCATCAAAAGCGCCGACTGTCGTGATGGAAACCAACCCCATCAGGCTATAGTGGATAGTCGCAGGGGCCAATCCCAGTGTGGCGGCAAGCCCGGAATCGAATGTGGATAGTTTCAATTCCTTGAAGAACAAGGAGATAAATACAATATTGAGAAAAAGTATACCGGACATGATCCATAAAGATTTGGGTCCAACATCGATTCCGAACAGGTAAAATCGGTCAAAAGTTGCAAACGCAAGCTCACCCAGTAAAACAGCATCTGTGTCAAGGTGAATGTGACTTGCGAATCTGCTTACGAGGATAACACCGATACTGAACAACAGGGGAAAAACAATCCCTATCGAAGCATCCTCCTTCAACAGGCGTGTCTTAAAGATCAACTCCACCAGGGTGACAGTCAGTACACCTGTCAATGCAGCTCCAAGCACCAGGAATGGTGAACCTAAATCGCGGGTGAGGAAAAACGCCACCACAATACCTACAAGGATCGCGTGGCTGATTGCATCAGAAAGCATTGCCATTCGACGGAGAACGAGAAACACTCCCGGCAGAGCACATGCGACGGATACAACCACAGCAATCGCCTGGATTTCAAGTTGCGCCTGGCTCATGATTGTTCCTCCCCGGTATTACTGTTTCCCATACTCGCGGCGATTTTTTTTGCTTCCTCGATTCCGTGGGGGGTAATTGCCCATCCTACAACACGTTTCGCAAGTCCCCGGGCTTCCAGTTCTTCCAGGCTGCGGTCCACACCTCCATGACCGATCGCCATGGTGCGCAGAACCGCCCGCGGGTGAACATGGTAAGGATCTTCATGTTGCATGGACAGGATGTACAAGTCTTCAAGGACAGCCTGTTCACGGAGATGCCGACGGCCGGTACGTTGCCGTAACCATGTCCAGATAATTCCACGATTCGGAGCGAAAAGAAGGCTTACAAGAACAATCGCACTGATAATCACTACAATCGTAGGACCGGTGGGAAGCCGCTCGATACTCGATGATAGTAAAGCGCCGGTGATACCTGAAAACGCGCCAAACAAGGCTGCGAGGAACACCATTATTCCAAGACGATCGGTCCATTGACGAGCTGCGGCCGCAGGTGCTACCAGCATGGCACTCATTAACACCACACCGACAGTCTGAAGACCGATAACAATGGCGATCACCAGCAGAATGGTGAGGATAATTTCAATGGTTCGAATCGGAAAACCAAGGCTTGCGGCAAATTCAGCGTCAAAACTGGACATTTTGAGTTCTTTCCAGAACAAAACCATCAACAGGATTGCCGGAATTCCCAGGGCCGCCATGACAATAATATCTTCCTGCAACAGCGTTGCCGCCTGGCCAAACAGGAATTTGTCAAGCCCGGATTGATTCGCATCCGGTAATCGTTGGATGAAGGTGAGCAGCACGATTCCGAAACCGAAAAAAGCGGACAACACAATCCCAAGCGCTGCATCCTCTTTAATGCGTGTGTTCCGAACTATTATCAGGACATTCGTTGTTGCGATCCATCCAGCGACACCCGCTCCGATAAGCAAAACAAGTGGTGATTTGCTACCGGTAAGCAAAAATGCGATGGCGATTCCGGGTAACGCTGCATGGCTGATGGCATCACCAAGCAGGCTTTGTTTACGCAGGACAGCAAAGGCTCCAAGTGAGCCGCTCACAATTCCGAGGATCGCCGATCCCAACGCTACCGTGCGCAGTGTATAATCAAACAGGAAAAAGTCGCCCATTCTTACCCCCGGTCATCCGTTTCATCCCTGGTCTCAAGGATGGTGGCCTGATCGAGGAGAATGTCCCCTTCCGAATGATCGGAGAGGAAAGCTACTTTGCCGCCATAAGCTGCACGCAAGTTTTTTTCGTTGAACACTTCCGATACCGGTCCACTCGCAATACGGCGTACATTGAGCAGAGTTACCCAGTCGAAGTATTCCGGAACGGTCTGCAGGTCATGATGCACCACAAGAACCGTTTTTCCCTGTTCACGAAGTTCCTGCAGAATGGAGATGATCGCACGCTCTGTCATCGCGTCCACACCCTGGAAGGGTTCATCCATAAAATACACCTGGGCATTCTGCAGTAAGGCCCTGGCAAGGAAAACACGTTGCTGCTGGCCTCCGGATAGCTGACTGATCTGACGACTGCTGAAGTCGGCCATGGAAACTTTTTCCAATGCTTCCATAGCTCCGGCGCGTTCCTTCTTGCCAGGCCGTTTCAACCATCCGAGGGAACCATACGATCCCATCATAACCACATCCAGAACCGTTGTCGGAAAGTCCCAGTCCACACTTCCGCGCTGAGGTACATAGCCCACCTGTTTTCGTACATGGGAATAAGGACGGTTGAGGATGCGTACTTTCCCCGCCGCCGGAGTCACCAACCCGAGGATCGCTTTCATCAACGTGGTTTTGCCGGCGCCATTGGGACCTACCACCGCCATGAGAATTCCGTGGGGAACCTCCAGGTCAATGTCCCATAATACCGGTTTATCACGGTACGCGACCGTAATATCGGAAACTTCAACCGCCAGCGATGAGCTGTTGGTGTCCAATTCTGCGTTTGTTTTATCAGTCATTGTATATCCTGTACGATAGCTTCACGAAATCATTCGCTGAGAGCATTCACGATGGTGTCAATATTATGCCGTACCATCCCAATATAATTCCCTTCCGGTGTGTCGGGACTACCCATCGCATCGCTGAATAACTCACCGCCTATCTGGACATTATAGTTACGGGATTGGACAGCAGCCTGAACAGCTTTGATGGTCCGGACCGGTACCGAAGTTTCTACAAAAATCGCTGGAATTTGACGCTGGGCAATGAATGTCGATAATCCCTGAACATCCGCAGTTCCCGCTTCGGAGGCAGTACTGATGCCCTGCAGACCCCGCACTTCATACCCGTAAGCGCGTCCGAAATAGCTGAAAGCGTCATGTGCAGTGATCAGCACACGTTTGTTTTCAGGAAGAGACGAAGTTCGTTCAATAATATATTGATTTGTCTCTTCGATGAGAGTGATATAGGCTTGGCCCTGCGCAGCATACAAACTGTCGTGCGTTGGATCCAGTTCCCTGAAAGTAGATTCAATCTGTGAAACGGCTACCGACCAGATGTTCAGATCAAACCAGATATGAGGATCTGGATGATCGCCCGCATGCAAACGCCGGTCATCAGGGAGTGCTTCACCGATTGCGACGACAGTCTTATAACGACCGATATGCTCCAGAACTTCACCCATTCTCCCCTCAAGATGGAGCCCGTTGTAAAAAATCACATCCGCATCGCTCATGCGGGTGACATCCCCCTCGCTTGCACGATAAAGATGTGGATCAACTCCAGGGCCCATAAGTACCGTCACTTCGACACGGTCGCCGCCGATGCTCGTAACAGCATCTCCTATCATTCCGGTAGTTGCCACCGCTTTTATGGTACGACTGGACAAATCCTGCTGCTGCTGTCCACGATTACTGCAACCCAGGAAAACAAACAATGCTGCAAAAGATATGGTTACAATTAGTTTTCGCACGTAAGTATTCTCCCTTTTTTTATTCAGAAGCAACAAACCTGTTTTTGTCCATGAAGAAAAACAGGATGATGCTCTTGCAATTTGCGAATTCATCGATTAATTTAGGTATAAACTAAAATATTGTCAAGCGACACCTAAAATAATTTTAAGAGACATGATTACTGAGGCGATGGACAAATATTTAAAAGCAATCTACCGGTTGCTTGAAGAGCATGAACGGGTGAGTACATCACTGTTGGCAGAGACCTTATCTGTCAAACCTGCATCGGTCACCAACATGGTGCAAAAGCTGGCGCACTATGATCCTCCTCTGCTTGAGTACGAATCTCATCGCGGTGTGTCTTTTACGGAAGAGGGAAAAAAACTGGCGTTACGGATCCTGCGTCACCATCGGTTGCTGGAGTTATACCTGCATGATCTGCTGGATTACTCCTGGGACAAGGTGCATGACGAAGCGGACCGTATGGACCATGTAATCTCCATTGAGTTTGCGGATAAAATCGCCGGACTGCTTGGTGATCCTCAATACGATTGCCATGGCGATCCGATTCCATCCCGGGAATTGGTGATGCCGTCCCGTGATTTGACATCATTGCAGGAGATTGGAACAGGAAAAGATTGTATTGTCCGCAGGGTTCGAAGCCAGGATCCGGATGTGTTCAAGTACTTGGGTGAAAAAGGAATTGTGCCGGGGGTTGAGGTGAAAATACTGAACCGGGAACCATTTGAGGGGCCTTTGACAATGCTAGTTCACAAGGGAGATCACCCAATAGAAATCAGCCTGGGGTATCCTGTATCGGGAAGTGTTCTGGTTGAAGAGATTTGATAAGATTATTCAACAGTAGTATCGAAAGAGTCGGGCCTGTTTTCGATGTGCAGATTGAAGATATCCCATCCATTAACATAGTCTTTGGTGTCCATGTCTGTATGTGATACGAGTTTCTCCACCAGCTTTTCGAGGTAACCGACCAGTTCAGGCAGTTTTTCAATCCGTTCCTGCAGTTGTTCGGGTGTTTGATGGGGCATTTTGAGCAGATCATTCAATAATTTCAGGGATGTGAGCGGTTGACGGAACTCGTGGGCGATGGTGCGTGCATAAAGCTGTGCTACTTTCATTTTTTCACTTTCCATTAATGCTTTTTCTGCTATTTTTCGGTTCGTGATATCTCGTGCAATGGTCAGGAAATACTCTTCATTTTTGAAATTTACGATGGCATGGACAGTGTCCAACACTTTTATGCTGCCATCCGCATGCTTGTATTGCAGTTCAATCCTGGCATGCTGTTTTTTTCCTTTTTGAAGTTTGCGCAAGTTCAGATAGGTTCTACTTCGATCCGATGCAAGAATATGTTGCGCGAAACCAGCCTGAAAAGCCTCTTTCCGGGAACCGGCGCCGATCAGGTCCAGTCCGGCTTTATTGATGAAGAAGATAGATTTCAGGTTCCAGACCGCGATGATTTCCGGTGACAGTTCCAATAATTGTTTGAAACGAGCTTCACTTTGTTCGAGTTCGGATTCCATTTGTTCATGGTGAATCGCAGCGCTGATGGTTTTTGCGGCTGTTTTCAGTGCAAACATTTCCGAAGAAGACCATTTGCGCTTTTTAGCCCTGTCATCCAGTCGCATGTATCCCCATAATTCTGTGTTCACAAGAATGGGTACGAGAATAAAGGAAGCATTTACCGGTCGTTTTTGTTTCAGGGAATCGCCAAATTTATTCGCATTAACCCTTCCCTGGACAGGATCTCCATTGTTCAGCGAATCGATCCATTCCGGCTGGATAGTGAAAAGAGCCTGTTCGAAGGTTTTTGATCTGGTTCCGCTTTCCTGTGTATCTGCTGCGTGCCATTCATAACGGTCTTTTACGCTATAGTTGTCATTTCCATTGAACTCAAGATGAACAAGAGTCACACGGTTTACATCGGCCGCCTGCCCCAGTGAAGCAAGTACCTGCCCTATACTGTCCTGCCACGTGAGGTTCGTAAGGAATTTTTCAGCGGCCATGCTGACCACTCGAAGTATCCGATCACGGTTGAAATAATCATCACGTATCTTCACATCGGATGTGACATCGCGTCCCAGTCCGCGAAATTCAGCCACATAACCTGAAGAATCGAGAAGAATATGCTCTTCCCATTGGATCCAACGCCATCCGGCGACGGTCATCATGCGTACCGTTACCTGCTGACGATGGGGCGCAGACTTCAGTTTTTCACGCGATTCCATCAGGAGTGAAAGGTCTCCTGGATGGATAAAGTGCTGGAGGGAGAGTCCAAGCGCATCTTCGCGGGTGCATCCGAAGGTGCTGCAGAAAGCATCATTGACAAATGTGATTGTCTCGTTTGGATTATGGCAGATAATCAAATCGGCTTGAGATTCAATCAGTCCGCGGTAATGATGTTCACGTTCCCGGAGTGCTTTCTCAGTGTTCTGCCGTTCTTCGCATTCGCGGCGAAGGTCTTCCTTGAGTGCGTTGATGGTTACCGTTTGTTCATCCACTATCTTTTGCAGGGGGACCATCCCGGTAATATCGATTCCTGCAAACAGGCCTGACAGGGGATCATTTGTTTCTGAATTGGGGATAATGGTCCCCTGTATCCAGATCAGGATACCATTATTGTCAACAATGTGAAATGGAGGAGAACCTTTGTCGGATTGAAAACCGGTAGTGAGAAAAGAGATCAACCGGTCGAAATCTTTTTCCTGGATTAATGATTTCAGGTTACGGATGGGATCTGCATTCGTATCTGGAACGAAGTTAACCCTGGAGCTTACATGCAGCCAGTCAATTTCCAATTGTCCGGATGAAATCAACCGGAAATGGAAGGCTATCGGGCAGGAGAGATCTACCAATCGTTGCAATGTATCAGGGGGTGAAACCACAAATTCTCTCCAGGTCCAGTTGACAACTCTCCTAAAACCAAAATCTTGATACAAGATTGTCTGAATTTTGCTTGAGAACAACGACGAATCATCTTCATCGATTTCTCTCTGAGCAAACATGCCGAATTCTGTAGAATCCTGCAAAGCATGTGTTCATGCAGCAGAGAGGCGATTGTCCAGACTAAAATATTGCTTTTCGAGAGGCTACCTGATTTTTCTGAACAGAGGGAGTAACCAGGGTATTGAATGGAGTATACAGCAAATAAATCAGTAAATCACTTTAATTAAACCAATAAAACGTTATGTCATTCACTCTGTATAGCGGAAACAATCGCATTCACATTGAACCTCATATACTGGATATATGTAGCAGCTTCTCCGTCAGGTAAGCTTAACGATCCAGTATACACTGGAACCAGGTTTGTGCCGGTATCCTCAGCAATTCTTTGAGCCAACGCCGGATTGATTGTGTTTCCTACAAGGATGAAAGGTACCTGATACTCATGAATAGCCTCTTCCAACTGCGCCAGCTCCCTGGCGGAGGGTTGAGCCAGGCTGCTGAATCCGGGGAGAATTGCTCCAACCTGGGTGAAACCGTAGCGGTCGGAAAAATACCCGAAAACACGGTGATCGGTTACTAATAGTCGTTGGTCTTCGGGAATCATCTGCACCTGTTCCTGGATCCAGTTGTCCAATGTTCCCAATTCCATCCAGTAATGTTGTATATCATATCGATATTGCCTGTGCTTCAGGATTAAAAATTCATCATGTATCGGATCATCTGTGTGAAGTGAATCCCAACTGCAAAGTGCTTCGTAAATGGTTTCGGTCCATTGCCGGATATTCATCGGATTCATCCAGACATGCGGATCTATTTCGTGATGGTGGTGTTGCTCTGTATGTGCATGTTCGTCGGCAGGTTCTTCGTTGTTACCGGCAAGCATCCGTGGCTGTATCGTGTCTGACAGGTCGACGATACGTATCTCTTCAGAGACGGAATGAAGGTAGGGCATGAGGGATTCTTCCAACCCGAATCCGTTAATAAAAATGATATCAGCTTCCGAGATCAAGGCAAGATCACGAGGGGTTGGCTCAAAACCATGTGGACTGGTTCCGTAAGGTAACAGACACTGAAGCTCAATGTGATCTCCCGCCACCTGTTGGACGACATCTGCAATAATCGTTGTAGTGGCAAGTACATTGACTTTGGAATCATCACGGAATCCGGAGTTGGTAGCGCATCCATACATAAAAATCAGGAGCAGGAAAAACAGCGTTTTTGTCCATCTCATCTTGCAGACCTCAACCAAATACTCTTCATAGAATAATCAATCAAAAATACAAACGATATAACAGTTTAATGTTTCTGCCCGGCTCGGGCATCACCGATTTTACCCGTGACAAATGATTTCGGTATTCTGTATCCAGTACGTTTTCGATGGAAACAACAAAAGAGTTCAATTTTCCATTCCATGGAAAATAATACTGGCCGGACAGGTTCATGATCATCCATGCCGACGTGGCTTCTTCAGGAATGGCATCGGGATCTTCCGCACGATACAGGCGAATTTGTTCACCACTGCCCACCAGTTCCGTGGTAAAGGAAAATGAACTCTGCCGGTAAATCAATCGAAGGGAGCCATTTATCGGAGGAATCAACGGCAGAGCAGTCTCTCGGGCGATCAATTCACCCCGTACGTAGCTTAATAGTCCCTGGATCAGCCATCTTTCTGACAACTCGATCTCCGAGGTCGCCTCAAATCCACTGAGCGCAGCATCGTCGCCAATATAGTGATATTCATACAGGTCAGAACGTACACGGCTTCTTTCTCCACTAAACCCTGGAAAAATATAGGAAGAGAACCTGTTGTGAAAAATGGACAACCGGGCTTCAAAACCTGTGTTCCTGTATTGCAGGTATCCTTCGATCCCGGTTCCGTGTTCCGCGTTCAGATCCGGATTGCCGATTTCATAGGAATAGGCGGCAAGATGCGGTCCCCTGCTGAACAGCTCCTCCACGGTCGGTGGACGGAAACTGCGAGTTAACATGGCGCCGACAGTGAATCCATGATCCAGTGAGATTTCTCCGCGCAGGGATCCGCTAAGACCATGGAAGGATCGTTGCCGAATCGTATCAATGGTAACCGAATACACCTCCTTGTCCGGATCAATGACTCGCACATCATACCGCAATCCGCCATCAATAAGAATATTGCCAACAGTCATTTTTTCGTACAGGTAAACAGCCGCCTGTCTTTCATCCGTAGCGGGAGTATAGGTAAAACCTCCTGTCGCATAATCACGCAATTCACCCCAGAAACCGATGATTCCGCCATCAAAGATGAGGTTTCGATCCATGATGAGATTCAGGGAGGCATTGTCGGAGAGGACACCGAATTCCATACCAAGGCTGCCGTTGGATTCGTATTCGGCATGATAATACCTGGCGAATGAATACTCCATTTCCATATGCCGAATCGGTCCCAAATTCAGGTTCAAGTGCGTATACATTTCCATGTTCCGCCGATCCATCTCGATGGAAACGCCATTGGGATGTGCACCGACAAATCCACCGGGGATACCATACTCGGTATCGTAAATAGAGCCGGACATTCCAAGGTTTCCCCAGGGACGGTCCAGGCTTACGCTTGCAGAGGAGTTGGTTGTCTGGATGTCCGTGTTGTTTAATGTCCCGGAAGGTGTTCGAATATCGGAGGCGGAACGAAGGCTTCCATCCATGCGGATAGTCAGCGGTCCCACCGGAAAACGGACCATTCCGCCAGCGCTGCCTCCATGGTTGACACTTTCGCCCTGTAGAGTGATAAACCCCTGTAACCGGTCGGGCTGGTTGAGTTGAAAGCTGTTCCGCTGAACATTCACCACTCCGCCCATGACATTGGAGCTGTATGGAAGAGCTTCAGGACCGCGAATAATTTCAACCCTTTCAGCGGTCATCGGTTCAATAGCTACCGCATGATCAGCGGAGGTCGCCGACAGGTCTCCCGTACGATTACCATCCTCGAGCAGCATTAATCTGTCACCGCTCATCCCGCGTAATACCGGTCTGGCAGGGGCCGGTCCCATGCTGCGGACGGCTGTGCCGGGGGTTTCATCCACTGTCTCGGCGATGGTGATTCCCAGTTCCCGTTGTAATTCACCTCCGTCCATCTCAACCACAGGATTTCTGTGAAGAATGGAGGAGGTATCTCTTTGCGCCAGTACTTCGACCGCATCAAGGGAATAAGTGTAGGGACTGAGTACGATGTTGAGCGTTACTGTTTCATTACAGGTGATGTTGACAATGCTGTAGGCTTCCCGGTATCCGATATGGCGGATTTGAAGGGTCCATTCGCCGGGTGGAATATGATCCAGTGTAAATCGGCCATCGGCATCAGTAGAAATCCCATGATGGAGTTCGTTGATAAACACGCTGCACCATCCAAGAGGTTCTCCCGTTCCTTCTTCGATAATTTTCCCCTCAATCCGGGAACAGGGCGACAGGGACATATCGGCATGTGGCATTGCCCCAAAAAGATAATGGGGCAATGCCAATGCGATTATAAGTACGAGAAGGATTTTCAACCGCTGATTTTTGTATCGCATTTGAAAATCCCGGTTTTAATCCACAATAATGGGAATGTCTGGAGAACTGTAATGGAAATGGTCTCCATGCATGATCCTGAATCGTGCTGTTGTTGTACCGGAATCATCACCAAGGATGCGAAATTGCCAGACATCCAGGCTGTCCGAAGAGGCGATGGTGTCATCATTTATGGTGATTTCGAGCCAATGATCTTCTCCGGGTTGAAAACAGACATCGTTTTCGTCGAAAAACCAGCTATCTATCGGGTCTGTGTACTCACCCTGGGACAGATCCAGTTGTCCTGTAACTTCATTACTGGCATTGGCGGTAACCAGTGTGTCGGTACCGGCGATGAGATACATTCCGACCGGTGCACCGTGGGAGCCCTCTGTATGTTCGATCCTTGTACGTAAATGCGGGGAGATGAATCCATAATGATCAATGTGGAAAACTTTCAGCCGAATCCAGGAGGAGCCATGCTCCAGGCCGTCCAGGGTAATGGTCCAGCCATCCACAGATCCACCTAACAGATCGCCGTTTCCAAGCACTAATTCAAGGGTGTGGTCCTGGTGGTCTTCCGCGTTGTCACCGGGATAAAACCATTCCCCCTCATCATTCAAAAACCATACTTCGAAAACCGGGGATGTTTCGCCTTCATTTAACTCAATAAGTCCGACAACATCGGCTGAATCGGCTGTTTCGGATACAATGATATCCGCTTCGCTTTGAACGAGCTTCACTCCTACTGCGTGGAAATGCTCGCTGCCATTGTTGTTGACCGGATTGTTGCCGTCATCACTGCAACCGGACAGAACAACAAAGCTGAAGAGTACAAATACGGCAGAAATGAATACAGAAAGGACGCTTCGTTTCATGATCAAATTCCTCTGAAAACGTTTGTATTGGAAAACAGAGTTAACATCATAATATTAGGCATGCCTAATATTCAGAAGGGCAAACTCGTGTGTTTTCCTGAATTTTGAAAAAATGCATGGCTTTGGGGCTAAACGTTTTCAGGAGGAGCGCGTGATACTCTTTTTGGTAGAACAGCGCTGGTCAGGGTGGTAAGTGCCTGCTCTGCAGCAGGAGTAATGATTGAAAGAAGTTGTATATCTGCAGCAACAACAGGTGCGTGCGAAAGGGAGAAGAGGAGGACTGGGCAGGGTTCTGCGTGTTCATGATTGTGAAACTCTGCCGGAGAGACCGCAGGAGTGGTGGAATATTCAGGAAGTATGGATGAGTGGTTATGATGCAAATCCAGGGTGATTGCCAGCAGCAGGTAAGATGCCAGCAAAACAAACGAAATGATATTCCTGGAGTTACGGATTCTCATCTATAATTTTTCCTGAGGTAACGTCGTTTAATGGTCATATGCCAATGTAGCTTGGATGATTCAGTAATACACAGGATTCAGGGGTTTTTAGAGAGTCCTCTCCGCCTCCGAAGTAGTAGAAACAGCTCACCCCCCGGTGGACAGGGCGATATCAAAAATTGAACACCATTTCCGGTGGAATGATGAAACCGCAGCCCCGATCCCAATGCTATGTCGTGTTTTTCCGCCATCCATACTCGGGATCGCCAGCAGCGCCCACATCATAGAAACAATACGGTTTCGATATCCAGTGGCAGTGCAGGAAGTTTATCCCAGATTTTTTTCCGCGATACGGGCGGGGGAGCATCCAACGGTCCAGTGTCCAGCAGATGTAATTGCGCACGCCCTGTCCAGTATCCTGCGTGCGTAGTAAACGTTCCAACGGCTGGACCCACGGACGGTGCGTTGGCCCACCGACGAAATCACGGGACGGAAGTGGGTGTATTCGCAGAAAACATGGCGGATGTACGTGCATACAACCTCACCCGTGGGGACAATCGGCTGCGCCCGTGCAAGCATAACTTCAAACGCGGCATCCGGACGGACTTCGTCCCATTCCTCACCGAAGGCGATACCGCCACGAAGAGCGGTTTTCAAACAGGGAGCCGTGAGTGGGGCCCGTATCGGGCTGGTGGGTCCGCCAACGGAAACCGTACACCGGTATGGGGCGATGCCGCCGTCCATGTATTCCGGGAAACGGGACGCCATACACACGGTTGCCGTCCGGATCTTCGATCTGTTCATCGGACGTTTGCGACCATGGACGTACACTTCCGGGACCGATTTCCATCCCTCTTCGGGTCGTAAACAGCGGGGAGAGATGTATTTTTTACAACATTGGTAATCGCCCCGGTACACTTTTTCGGGTGTGACCACATCTTCTTCATAGATACTGCGGTAATAGCGGGGCGAGTTTTGATTTCACGTCCCCCAGTCTTGTTCCAAAGGACAGTCACTTCACCGCGAGTGCCGAAACCGGAGGTATCCCCTGGTGGCATATTCACCGATAATGATGAGGTTGATCCGGTCCCGCCTGGGACAGGTTGGAAGCAAACCCGACGGTCAAACCCCAAATCCGTATCACCGCTGATATAAGGCGCTCCGAGAATGTGGAACTTGTACAGGTCTTCATCAATGGAGGATGAGTCTTCGGGTGTGTCCCTGCCCGAAAAGAGCTATCGTCCGATAGCAACAACATGCAGGAAGGAGGACAAGGAATATGGACAAAAAAACGGAGCATGAAATTTCCTGTTGGAATATTCGGTGTTACGCAGGTTCCTGGGCGATAGTTTTATCACAACAGTAAACGTATCTTACAAATGATCAGCGATAACCTGCATCTATATATGAACGAAGTGTTCTGCAGGATCTCGCTCCGTCCTCGCGGGGACTGGAATCCAGCACAACACCAACTTCATTCCCTGGGGTGACAACAAATTGTTTGTCGCACAACTCCTTGTACAGGCTGTTAGTCTCATACAAGTGGACCGTGTGTTTCCTTCTGCCTGAATTTTTCCCGCTTCCATGAGTACAACACGGTCATCTACTCGTATAGATGAAAGGCCTATGGGTGGCAGTAATTACAGTACGGGCCCTTCCCAACCTCATCCAGTGTGTACTGGATTTTCTTCGGCCACATCGGAAATCGAGGGGCTGACGTCGGTTTCATCGAGCAACAGGGATCGGGCGGATCTTTTGACAAGCGCACGTGCGATGCTGATCCGTTGACGCTGCCCGCCGCTCAGTCGTTCCCCCAGGTCGCCAAGCTGGGTGTCATACCCTTTGGGAAGCTCCAGGATAAATTCGTGAGCGTGGGCGGCTTTTGCCGCTTCGATCACATCTTCGCGGGTCACTTTTGTGTTATTATACGCAATGTTTGCAGCGACAGTGTCGTGGAACAGGAAGATTTCCTGGGTGACAATTCCGTACAGGTTCCGCAGGGAATTGATATCAAGATCACGGAGGTCATGGCCATCGAGCAGGATATTCCCTTCGGATGGATCATAAAACCGGGGAAGCATATTCAGCAGTGAGCTTTTTCCTGATCCGGACCGGCCCACCAGGAACAGCCTGTCACCGGGAGATATGGAAAGACTGATATCGGAAAGGGCAGGATCCCTGTCTTTACTGTATTTCAAGCCGACATGATCAACCCGCAATTCATTGGAAAATTCACTGATGGATACAGGATTCTCGGGATCGTTGATTGTTGATTCTTCATCAAGGATTTTAAATACACGTTCCGCGGCGCCTTCCGCAACCTTTAACGAGTTATGAACCTTCCCGAGTCCTACTACCGGAGTCAGTAACCCAAACAACATTACAAGGAATCGCACAAAATCCTGCGGTGAGATCCATTCTCCGGTAACCACTTTACCCCCGGCCACAAACAGGATTGCGGCGATCACCAGCACTCCGACCACTTCATTTAACGGGCTGGTAATCCTGCGCATGCGCTCACGGCGCAAAGCTTGTTGAAAATGGGCGCTGGTGGTTTCCCGGAACCGTTCTTTTTCCTGTTCCTGGCCGCTGTACGCCTGGATGATACGGATTCCGTAGAGGGATTCGTTAAGCCGCGCGGTCACATCCCCGATTTTCTGCTGGGTTCGTTTGGATTTCCGTTTCAGGCTGGCGCCGATGCTCCCCCACGAGGATACTCGACAAGGGGGCGATCAGCAGGGCCGCCAGTGTCATTTTCCAGGAGATGGCGAACAACAACAGGAGAAACAGGACAGCGGTGAATGGATCACGCATGAGTTTGCTGAAGGATTCGCCAAGACCGGAATTGAGCTGATTAATGTCATTTACAGCAGTGGAGACCAGGTCACCACTTTTGTGTATGTGGAAAAACGAGAGGTCTTTGTCCAGCAGGCTCCGGTACAGTTCGCGGCGCATGTCGCGTCCCACACGCTGTTCAACGGTTACCGACATCAGGATTTGCACATAATAGGTGATATTTTTCAGCAGAAAGGCAGCGAGAATAAAAACAATCGCCTTTTGCAGGGTTGCAATGGGAGTCTCGGCAACCACAAACTGCGCGCTGAAATGTTTCAGTGTTTCTGCAATGTTGGACGGATGAAACGGATCAACGGGCAGCGGCGGTACGGTTAATGAATTGGTAAGCAATGCCTGCACGAGGTCCGCCGCCATCCAGTATCCCACACCGGATGTGGCGACATTGATCATGCTGGCGATTGCGCTGACGATCACCAGTGGAAAATACGGTTTGATATATCCAAAATATCGTATAAAAAATCTCATGGGGGGAATATAGAAAGGATCAGCGTGCGGTGGATAGTTATATCGCCAGGAATTTTGTCCGGAGACTCTTTTTGAAAAAGTGAAGCTCGAGGGATAGTTTCTACGTCAGTCACACAAGTCAAACTGAACGTCGGTAACACCTTCGAGAGTGAGAAGTGTTTTTTTCGTGATACGCCCGCCTCCAAAATTTCCCGCGATTTTTCCAGCTTTAATCACACGATGGCACGGGATCACCAGGGGGATTGGATTGTGCTTCATCGCTGTGCCAACAGCACGTGAGGCGCCGGGATACCCGGCCATCACCGCCAGTTCGCCGTAGGAGACAGTGGCGCCGTATGGGACTTTGGCAAGTGTACGCCACACAGTTATCTGAAACTCTGTTCCTTCGAGATGGAGAGGAAGAGTATACTCGGTGAGCGAACCTTCAAAATACCGATTTAACTGGTCGACAACCTCCGTGCAATGCTCATCTGAAATTTGCACCGCTGTCGAATAGTGCTTATTCAACTTTGTCGCATAGTCTTCGGGAGAGAAATTATCCGGAAGGAAATCTATGCATACCAATTCCTTCCGTTCATTGACAGCAATCCCGAGAATGCCAATTTGTGTATCGAGAGTGCTGCAATAGAGATGATTAGACACTGTATCCGACCGCTCTTTCCGATAAAATGATAAACAGGAAATGGATGAAAAAGACCGCTAAAAAGATACCACCCATGATGAGATAATCAGGCGCAACGATATAAAGCTCGTACCACATTGAAAACGAGATCGATGACAGGAAAGTAATGCAGATAATGATGAACTTGATCGTGGAAACCCGTTTCACCTGTTTTTTTCTTTTTCTCCTGTTTCCGGTAACCATAGTAGATCGATTTGATCTCTTTCAGTTGATCATCACTGGAGAGAAGAAAATCATGGATACGGTAAATGGTGCGAATGTCCCTGAGGATCCGTTCCTTGTATCGTATGCTGGTCCGAATAACGCTGAGACCGTATGTTGTAAGAAAAAGCGGGAGGCAGAACATGGCGATTTCTGATCGAAGAGACGTGGAAAACAACAGAAGAGCGATAAAAACAGCCAATGCAAAAAAGAAGTACAAACGGATGAGTGTCATTCGTGAGGACTCATGATGCTGACTGTTCTGCCATGCCGAATCAAGGTATTTCAACAAGACAACAGATTTTCCGGTCGAGCCGCTTTCACTCGCCATAACTATTCCTCAAGGTGTGCGTTGCAAACCTGAAAGTTCAGAAACCGGGCGGTCAGATACCGTATATATTGTTATTATTCATCGAGTTTGCGGACATTCTTAGCCGTTTGTCCCTTGGGGCCTTCTTCGATTTCAAATTCCACTTTGTCGCCTTCTTCAAGGCTCCGAAAACCACGACCTGTAATGGAACTGTAGTGGACGAAAACATCCGGACCATCCTGGATTTCAATAAATCCAAATCCTTTTTTTCCATCAAACCATTTAACAGTACCGATCATATCAATTTCCCCTTGTTAAAACCTGTTGCAATTCAATAGCAAAACAGGCATTTCTCAGTACACTGAGTTTGAATCAGGTAACTTTAACTTATAGAATGTACGAAAAAATTCTACAAAAGTTATGTGTGAACAAGTGAATTCTCACAGAAAATTTGTTTTTAATTGCTACGTGAGAACAGGCTTTCGGTTAAAATGCTACAACAGCACATGAAAAATATTCTTTTTTGCTATAGTTACGTGTCGATATGCACGGAATGATTTTTGCTTGCATCTGGAAATTATGTTTCTTTGAAAAGGAGCGAATCATGTGGAGCAATTACCTGAGAATAACCGTTCGTGCATTAGTTCGTCAACGTTCGTACACAGCAATTACAATCCTTGGATTATCCATTGGAATGGCTGCTTTCATCCTGATCATGATGTATGTACAACATGAACGAAGTTTTGATTCCTACCATGATAATCTCGAAAACATGTATCGTCTGTGCGTGAATTTTATCGGATCGGACGGTGAACGGACCGCAGGATTCTGCTCCATTGCTCCTCCGGTAGCTCCACTCTTTGAAGAACAGTTCCCGGAAGTTGAAAAAATCGCCAGGGTCCTGGAAGGCAACCAGACACTTTTCAGTTTTAATGATTCACATGTTTGCCTGGAAAGAACATTTATGGCGGAACCGGACATAATTCCGATTTTTTCTCTTTCTTTTCTGTCCGGTGAATCCTCTACTGCATTGCAGGAACCGTTTACAATCATCATGAACGAATCGAATGCGAGGCTCCTGTTCGGAGAGGAAAATCCAGTCGGCAAACAGGTGGTTATCGATAATGAATACACGTGCCGTGTGGATGGTGTGTTCGAGGATATGCCCGCCAACAGCCATGTTCACTGGGATTTCCTGATTTCCTTTGCGACGCTTCGGCAGATTGTCGACCAGGACTATTATCAGCGAGTATATGAAGGAAATAATTTCAGCAACAATATGACAGTGACCTATTTATGTCTCGAGGATGGAACCGATCTTTCGACAGTCCAGGCGCGAATCCCGGATTTCATCGACCGTAATGCCGGGTGGAGTTCGGAAAATCCATCATCGTTTTACCAGCCATTCCTTCAGCCTGTCTCGGATATCCATCTTCACTCCCGGCAGGATAATGAAATTGAACCCAACAGCGACATCCGGTATATCCGTCTGTTTACACTGATCGCAGTCTTCATCCTGCTGCTTGCCTGTGTAAACTTTATCAATCTCTCGACGGCGCGCTCTTCTCTCCGGGCCAGGGAAGTCGGCCTGCGCAAGGTGATAGGAGCGCAAAGAAGCTCCCTGGTGCTCCGTTTTCTCATGGAATCGGTGATCATTACAGGAGTATCCCTGTTGATTGCCATCGGAATCGTCTATATGATCCTTCCTGCGTTTAACCAGTTTGCCGGACGTGAAATAAGCATTTCTGCAATACCACTGCAGACCGCGATTCCATTTCTTGCCGTTATTGGATTCCTGGTAGCATTTGTGGCGGGGGTTTACCCGGCGTTTTACATATCTGCCTTTCGACCATCCATTATTCTCCGAGGAGAATTAACCAAAGGTTCCAAAGGCAACTGGATGCGTCAGGCCCTGGTGGTCTTTCAGTTTGTGATCGGTGTGGCCCTGATCATCAGTGTCGGTATTGTTTACAAGCAGTTCCAGTTTATCCATACCACCAATCTCGGGTTCGACAACGAGAATGTAGTCATTCTTCATGATGTGAATGATGAACTCAGCGAACATTGGAACGAGTTCAAAAACCGTCTCGAGGCATCTTCCGCTATTTTGCATATTACCGGTTCAAAACGGATTCCCACCGGAAGGCTCTCCGATTGGAACGGATATCGTCTCCTGGCCGAAGATGCACCTGAATTTGACCATTTTCGTTTGCCGAACCACCGTGTAGGGTATGATTTCTGCGCGACCTATGGTATTGATGTTCTCGCGGGACGTGATTTCTCCGAAGAGGTTGCCTCTGATGCGGATGAAGCGTTCCTGTTGAATGAATCGGCGGTCAGAGCATTTGGATGGGAATTGCCGGAGGAAGCCATCGGACAGCCCATTTCTTATGGCGGTAACAAAGGGCTGATCATTGGGGTTATCCATGACTTTCATTTTGAATCGTTGCATCACCCCATCCTCCCCATGATCTTTTACCATGTTAACCCAAATCAATACAATCACATCTCTATCAGGATCGCCCCGGGGAATCCATCCGCCGCGCTCGCTACGATTCAACAGGTATGGTCGGAACTCCAGCCCGATTATCCGTTGCAATATGACTTTCTGGATGACCGGATAAACATGCAATACCGTGCGGATACGCAATTGATGGAACTGTTTTCGTATTTCAGCATTCTCGCCATTGTTATCGCCTGCCTGGGACTGATTGGATTGTCCTCCTATACAGTCGAACAGCGAACCAAAGAAATCGGGATTCGGAAAGTCCTGGGGGCAAGTGTGTTCAGCATCCTCGTTCTGTTCTCGAAACAGCTCGTACGGCTTGTCTTGATCGGTGGAATCATCGCCATGCCGGTAGCTGGGTATGCCATGCGAGAATGGCTGGAGGGGTTTGAATACCATACTACCCTGTCGCCGGAACCATTTGCACTGGCGTTGGCGCCGGCGCTCATCGTCGCATTAGTGTCAATCCTCAGCCAGGTAATCCGTTCCGCGAACATGAATCCCACAGATGCCCTGCGAAGGGAATAAACAGGTAGCCCGGACCGCCCTCGGTCCGGGAACAGCATGGTCAACAGAATCCAGAGCAAATGCCCTCGTTAGGTTCATACGTCGAAATGTCGTTTATGAAGACGGATGGACTAACGAGGAGTGTCGAAATTTTCTGGATCTCTGATTGAGACAGAATCCTCGTTAGATCGTCAACGAAAAACATGTTGACGAACCTGACGAGGGCATATCGCAAACACGGCCTCCCGTCTGCTTATACCGAACTTTAACCGCGAAATACACGAAAAACGCGAAAGAAAGAACCTGCATTAGGTTTGTATAATCGAAGCCATCACGACTTTGGCCCGTGTGCTTGCCACTCGGGTGTCTCCATGTATCCGTACTGGCAGGGGATGACAAGGGATTGGGCGTTTACGGAATTTCCAGAAGAAGAGAGAAACCCGAGTGGCAAGCACACGGGCCAAAGTCGTGTAGTATTCATTGATGCAAAATACTGAATACAATCCTTTTTCATCGTACATTGAAGCAGTTGTATGGTACAGCGATGAGATTCCAATGAGACCCTGTCACAAACATCCAATGAAAAAATGGATACCCTTACTTGCCGCTTTCTTGTTTTACATCTCCATCCCCTCGCATCTCCACGCGCAATGGATCCCTGACGGCCTTATCGCCAATCCCGGTGAACTGGTGAGTGACTGGGCATTAGTCGCCGATGAAATGGGTGGAGCATGGATCCTCTATACCTATGATTACAACTGCAAAGTGCAGCATATCGACGCTGACGGTTACTTGCTTTTCGGCGACAATGGTCTGAATGTTTTCGAAGGATTGGAATACTCCGGGCGATGCATTGGTGGTACGCAAGGTGAGTACGGCACATTACTGGTTGTGGTTAATAATTCAATCATTACCGGAGTCTCTCAATTTTACGGGCAGAAAATCTTCGCCAATGGTGAACGTATGTGGGGTGATCAGGGAATTCCGGTTTCTGTCGCTACGGAAAACGACCAGCTTGCCCTCAGCCTTGTCCCACGATATGTCTATCCCGACGGAAATGGCGGACTATTTACGTTGTTTGCCCACGGCCTCTACGACATGAACCTGTGCGGTGTGAATGCGGATGGCAGTTTGAAGTTTTCGGATGAGAACATCTACATCGGAACAACCTTTATGGGTGAACCACCTGGGGTGTTAGCGGATGGTGAAGGGGGAGCATATTTTATCTGGAAAGAACACTATGATCCAACCGGATACCGGATGGCAGGGCAACATGTATTAGCAGATGGGACAAAAGAATTTACAACAAATCAAGTTGTGATGGATCGAAGTATCGAGGCGCCCTATACCTCGCCGTTCCTACTAACTAACGACCGATGTGGAAATTTCTATGCTCAAGCTGGTCTAGTTGTACAGCGACTGGATGAGGATTTGAATCCACTCTGGCATCCTGGTGGAATCAGTTACCGCGGGAATTCATACCTCGGATCGTCCGCTCCAATAATTGTATTGGAGGATAACAGTGCAGCCATGGTTTTGGCCGGTCTGACAGGCGAAATTGACCATAAACTTGTACTGGCACGTTATGACAGCAGCGGAACCAATGTGTTTGAGAATGATTATGTGTTGTTTGGCAATTCAACCAACCGTTTTTCAACAACGCAGTTTGCGTTTTCTCTCGATCAGAATTCCATTTATACCGTCATGAAAGCCCGAAATCCAGATAATACCTACTATTGTAACTACGAAGTGGAACATTGCAATTCGGGCGGCACTGATCTGTGGCCGGACAGAGTTGTCTATTTACATTCGGACTTCATCTATGCCTTGCGTAGCCATCAATGCCGGGGAGTTGCGACATCGGATGGACACTTCATAACAGGATATGTCAATACCGACAGCCATCGTATTCATCTGTTCAAGGTAACCAATGACGGGGTATGTGCTTGGACGTGACGATGCTGTTCATGAGAACGATCCAGACGAAATACCGGATAGTTTTGTTTTTGAATCTTCATGGCCGAATCCGTTTAACGGACAGGTCACGTTCCAGTTCAATGTTCTTCATCCCGGTACCTATGATCTGAAAATCTATGCCATCGATGGACGTATGGTATCCGAACAATCCATAGAGCTTTCTCCCGGCATTTCCCAGTACATCTATCATCCGGACAGTATGGTTTCTTCCGGGATCTATTTTGTGCAGGTGTCGTTGGCGAATAAGGTGTTAGGCACTCGGAAGGTTGTGTATTTGAGGTAAAGGAATCATGTTTGCAACGTTAAACTGATTGACATGGGTGGCCCAACCTGCAGTCCAAGGTCGGGTGTCTGAAACCATGCCCTCGTTAGGTTCATCCGTCGAAATGTCGTTTATGAAGACGGATGTACTAACGAGGAGTGTCGAAATCTTTTGATCTCTGATTGAGACAGAATCCTCGTTAGATCGTCAACGA
Organism: bacterium; assembly: GCA_963674515.2. Classification (GTDB taxonomy): domain Bacteria; phylum Electryoneota; class Electryoneia; order Electryoneales; family Electryoneaceae. The sequence goes on along the minus strand of CAXXQY010000029.1, from coordinate 331,532 downwards.
AAAACATGTTGACGAACCTAACGAGGGCATATCTCTTACTTTGGCCCGAGTGCTTGCCACTCGGGTGTCTCCATGTATCCGTACTGGCAGGGGATGACAAGGGATTTGGCGTTTACGGAATTTCCAGAAGAAGAGAGAAACCCGACTTTGGCCCGAGTGCTTGCCACTCGGGTGTCTCCATGTATCCGTACTGGCAGATAATGACAAGGGATTGGGTGTTTACGGAATTTCCAGAAGAAGAGAGAAACCCGAGTGGCAAGCACTCGGGCCAAAGTCATCATACCTTTTCGGGCCAGCTATTTACTGTAGAAATTTCATTTTTAAAAATGGATAAACCAACGAGGAGTACGATGACACCTGACCTTGAACTGCAGGTCAGGCCACCCACACTTGAAACAATAGAGCCACCCCTCACTTTTCAAATGTTGCAACTGCTATGATTTTCCTCTTACAAAATGAGATATTTCCTGATTTTACTTTAGAAAAATAGGAGCCTGTGCTATCTTTAACACTCCCCTTGAGGGCAATGAGAAGTTTGTGGATTTTACTGTTTGACACCTGTGAATCGAGGATACTACGTGAGACGTTTTTATACCGGCGCCGGATGGATTACGACACCCGAACCCTTACACAACTCCCATGATTTATACCGGTTCCAGACCCTGAATGCGGATTCAATTCTTGTCGATAACGATACAATTACCTGGGTTGGCAGAGCGGGAGATGCACCGGAGCATGCGGATGCTGAAATCATCCAGCTCAACGGAATGGGTGTAACTCCCGGACTGATCGATTTTCATGCTCACCCGGTATTTGCCGATACGAGGGAAGAGGAATTCCAGTTACGCACACAGGGCGTGACGTACGCTGAAATTGCCGCCGCCGGTGGTGGAATCCTGAATTCCGTGAAAAAACTGCGTGCTACCGACGAACGGGTTCTTGTAGAACGTACACGAAACTACCTGGATAACGCACTTGCCTACGGCACCACGACCATGGAAGCAAAAAGCGGGTATGGTTTGCAGCCGGAAGCGGAGTACAAGATGCTCCGTGTGATCCGCAGCCTGAATGATTCCCACGCCATCGACCTGATCCCCACCTTTCTTGGAGCGCATGAGTTTCCACCGGAATACCGAGAGGATCATGAAGGGTATATCCAGTTATTGATCAACGAAATGATCCCCGAGATCGCGAGTAAAAACCTTGCGGAATCCTGCGATATATTTTGTGAAACGGGCGTGTATTCTCTGGAGGACACCAAACGGATCCTCAGCGCGGCGAAAAAGCACGGACTCAAGGTGAAGGTGCATGCCGACCAGTTGACGCCGCTTGGCGGAACAGTGCTTGCATCGGAGCTGAATGCACTTTCTTCCGATCATCTTGAATTCATTGACGATGCGGGAATCGCAGCCTTGCAAAAATCCGGGACTGTTGCGGGATTGCTGCCGTTGGCATCGCACTTTTTACGGATGCCCGAAGATCCGCCGGTACGGAAAATGATCGATGCGGGGGTGACCTGCGCGTTGGCGACCGATTTTAACCCGGGAAGCGCGATGTGTGAATCCATGCAGATGGTGATCCATTTTGCGGTGATCCGTTTTCGGATTACAGCGGAGGAGGCTTTCTGGATGGCGACTGCGGGGTCGGCGAAAGCATTGGAATTGACGGACCGGGGTTGGCTCGGAGATGGAGCCCTGGCGGATTTTGTAGTCTGGAATGCACGCAATTTGCAAATAATACCGTACCATTTTGGGGTTAACCTGGCGCAGATGGTGGTAAAACGCGGTGAAGTCGTTGTCCGGAACGGGTAAACTATGTTTGTGATCGGCACATCGGGGTATCATTTTCCAGACTGGCAGGGAGTGTTTTATCCCGTTGATCTGCCGAAAGAGAAATGGCTGGAACATTATTCAACAGAGTTTGCTGCTGTTGAAATCAATATGACCTATTACGGGATGCCGAAACAATCATCTGTTGAACGCTGGAATGAAGAAACACCGGAGTCATTTTCCTTTTTTGTGAAGGTACCGGGAGACACCACGCATAAACGCCAGCAAAATGGCGAAGAAATACTTGCCTTGCTTGAGGCATTGGAATCATTGCGAACGAGTGGAAAGCTGAAAGGGTTGCTTGCGCAGTTTCCGGTATCATTTCATGCGACGGAGGAAAACCGCGAATATCTTCGATCAGTGAGTTCGGTGCAAAATGAGGTTCCCATATTTGCAGAATTCCGTCACAAATCATGGGACACCGATCCTGCTGTCGAGTTGTGCAGAGAACTGTCCCTGGGATGGGTGGTTACCGATCAACCTCCTCTTCCGGGAATGGCGAAACCTCGTCCGGCAGTGTGTGGTGAAACGGGGTATGTTCGTTTTCATGGTCGTAACAGCCATACGTGGTATCATCCCGAACGGGGAGACAGGTATGATTGGGAGTATTCACCCCGTGAGCTGTCACAATGGATTCCAAGGCTGAAAGCATTGGAGAAGCGTGCAGAAACAGGTTATCTTTTTTTTAATAATTGTCATGCCGGTCAAGCGATCAAAAGTGCAAAACTGATGCGGGAGATCCTGCAGCAACAATTTGAGGTTATTTAATGGCGTCAAAAGGGAGATACAGCCCCTATACGTGTGTAACGAAAGCCTGGAGCACGAATCAGGATCATATTGCTGCAGACGCAATTATCAACAAGGAATATCTCGGTACAACAATAAAAGGTATTATCCACTCCATGCTGGGGTTCCAGCAGGAGCACGGCCAGGTGGCCGGTGTTGCTTATTTCCCGGAACGGAAGGGGTTGCGGCTGGCAAAACCACCCGTCCGTAAAAATGACTGGCGTGGATTATACGTTCTGGATAATAAACAATCCGACCAATGGATCAAACAGGAAACAGGACCTTCTGCACGAAGCGATCTTGGAAAAGAATTCTGGGTGATCCTGTATTCGGAAGCGGGTCCGTTCTGTCTCTTCGCTCGAAGAAAAGAAACTCCCAGAACAAATGCTCTCGTACTGCCCGATATATGGAACGTAACAATAACGGTTCACCCACAACTGGTTCAGCAGGCCTACCGGGCGGCGAAACCCGCGTTCAAACGTTGTAAAACAGTTCAAGATTTCACCAGAATGCTTGAAACGAACAGCGTTAACGGGAACCGGCAGGAGCCGGATGCACGGTTGAAAAATTCCGTCTTCTGCAATGTCACCTTTGCTGACAATATTGATCCCAAACTTCAGAAAAATCTGCTCAAGACCAAATGGTTAACGATTCAGAATCAGATTCATGAATCAATTTTTGGAGAATTGCGTAGCGAACGTCTGCTTCCAGCGGTAGGTCATGTAATGAGAAGTACGCTTCATTACGATTTTTTCGAGGTACTTCTTTTCACCCGTGTAGGAAGTCGTTATGAAGAGTTTGTAAGCTGGAAAAAGAATTACACGGGAATGGGAGGGGACAAACTCTCCATTCTTCTTGCAGAAGAGCTCGTAAATGAACTCCAGCAGACTCAGCAACCCAAAAAAATCAAGTTGACTCGCAAAGACGGGATAATGAATCCCCATCTTGTTCAATTGACCGGGTTGAACGAAGGGATTATTATACCCCTGGTCAATCTGAAAAAAGTAGAAGGATTGATGACGCTCTATTTTCGTCAACCGACCGAACTGGATGCTTCGCAGCTACAGAAATTGGCAGAATTGGGCAGAATGATCGGGGTGAGCATTGAGACTTCCAATGCGCATGAAAAGGTTCACCGGATGGCGACGATTGATGCATTGACAAACATATACAATCGCCGTTTTTTTGCCGACCAGATCGAGAAAGAACTTCGACGGTCAAAACGTTACCGGCATTCCATGGCGCTGATCATGATCGATATAGACACCTTCAAGCATTACAATGACACCAATGGCCATCTCATGGGCGATAAACTCCTGCGGCAGTTTTCCGACGTTTTGCGACGGTCGGTACGTGCTGAAGATATTGTTGCGAGGTATGGCGGCGAAGAGTTTGTTGTGGTACTTCCGGAAGCAGATACACAATCCGGGTATATTGTTGCTGAGAAGATTCGCAGAGAAGTATGGAAAACAAAATTCCCCAAGGGTGAAACACAACCCAAAGGCCGTGTATCCATAAGTCTCGGAGTGGCCGAACTTGATGATAGTGTGAAAACGCCGCAAGACCTGATCAGCCACGCCGATCACGCACTTTACCGGGCGAAGGATAGTGGCCGAAATCAAACTGCAGTTTTTGACCCCGATCTTGATTCTGTAGCCTAATTTTTCGTATATTTAGCTCGTTTCAGGCTCCTTCATTCGTCCAGTCAAAGGCGACGACAAATGGCTCGAAGAAATATCCTTTACCTTTCCAGTGAGATTTATCCTTTCGCAAAAGTTGGTGGTCTGGCGGATGTTTCTGCCGCTCTCTCCAAAAAGATCAAAGAACGCGAACATGATATCAGGGTTCTTATCCCCAAGTATAAGATGATCCGGGATCGTAAATATAATTTACGGGAAGTTATACGTTTACGTCAGATTGAAGTGCCTTTTGGAGATGAAATTATTACGGTAAGCGTAAAATCCGGGTTCATCCCCGATTCCAAGGTGCAGGCCTATTTTCTCGAATACAAACCGATGTATGACCGTTCCGATGTGTATGTAGATCCGAAGACCAAAGAAGGATGGCCTGATAACGAGAAACGGTTTGCCCTGTTTGCGAAGACCGCCTACGAAATGTTAAAGGTGCTGTACTGGCAGCCTGACATTATTCATTGTAATGACTGGACCAGCGCCCTGGTGCCGTACTATTTGAAAACAGTGTACAAGGATGATCCGTTTTTTGAGAATGTCCGGACCATTCTCACGATCCACAACATCGAACACCAGGGAATATTTGACGCTGACATTATCCACGATATCAGTGCGGATACGATTCCTTTCGATAAAGACCATCCGGCATGGTTCCACGGGAAATTCAATTTCCTGAAAGCCGGGATTTTAACCGCAGACCAGATCATCACGGTCTCTCCCACGTATTCCAGAGACATACTCACACCGGAATACGGATTTGGATTGGAAGAAGTTCTGAAAAGCCGTCAGGGCGATTTAAGGGGTGTTTTGAATGGAATTGATGCAATGTCCTGGAACCCTGAAACCGATACAGAACTGGTAACCAATTATTCGGTGGAAGAACCGGAAGGGAAAGCGGACAACCGTGCAGAGTTGATTCAACGACTGGAATTGGACTGCCCGGAAGGCAACATGCTGGTGGGGATGATCTCACGATTGGCGCATCAAAAGGGGTATGATCTGCTGAAAGAAGCGGCGGATGAATTGATGAAACTGCCGATTACACTCGTTGTTCTCGGTACGGGTCAGGATGATATCCAGGATATGCTGGCGGACCTGGCAGAACAATACCCGGGAAGATTTGTCGCCATCCTGGAGTTTGATGAATCGCTTGCCCGTTTAATCGAAGCTGGAGCAGATGCATTCCTGATGCCATCCAAGTATGAACCTTGCGGAATGAACCAGATGTACAGCCAGCGGTATGGAACTCCGCCGATTGTGCATGCCACCGGTGGACTTATTGATACGGTGAAAGAATACGAAAACGGTTCCGGAGACGGAACAGGTTTTCTGTTTGCTGATTATACGCCTGACGCTTTAGTGGGAGCGGTAAAACGGGCGCTGGATGTGTTTACCGACAAGGATAAATGGCAAACGCTCCGTTTGAATGGTATGAAAATGGATTTCAGTTGGGATCATTCCGCTGAGATGATGGAAGAGATCTATGCGGAGGCATCCGTAGAGGTAGTGAGCAGTTAACCACGATCCTGTTTGAAAATTCCCCAGGCTACCTGACCAGGCAGCCTTTTTTTTGTGTCCTGTCCTTTTTTCGAACTCCTGATTCTCCTATATTCTTGGGTTCAAAACAAGGATAGGAGACAATCATGAGTGAATCACCGAAAGAGTTCCGCGTACTGGTTCTTGAAGAGAACGAATTGATTGATGTAAAAGAACGCAGGGCAACCAGTGTTCCGCATCCCATTGAACCCCACGCCGTCCGGGACCGTTATACGGCATTGCAGGAAAAGTTGAACGATGTGGGAAAATGGGGTTTTTCTTTAAAAGGGGTTGTCAATATTGAAAACCGGAAGGACGTGAGGATTTTCATCCTCGAAAAATAGTCATGTCTACAGAAAACCAGTTATTTTCGTTGCTGCAGCAAGCGTGCAGACGTCCGGAATTGTTCGAAAAATCCACAGTCGCAGATCTCTGGACGGATCCTTATATAGCTCAGCAAATGCTGGCATATCATCTTGATGGTTCAACTGAGCGTGCATCACGGAAACCCGAGTTTATCGACAGGTCAGTTAAATGGATTGCAAACCGTTTTTTTGATAAACCCGGGATATCTGTATGTGATCTGGGATGTGGGCCGGGATTGTATGCGCAAAAACTGGGATACCATGGGGCAGACGTTACAGGGATTGATTTTTCTCAATCATCCATCGATTATGCGATTTCTTCAGCAAAGAAAGAAAACTTGAATATCCAGTATATTCAAAACAACTACCTCAATCTTTCGATTGATAAGACATTCGATCTTATCCTGATGATCTACTGCGATTTTTGTGCATTGAATCCCACCCAAAGGACAAAGTTACTCCAGGTTGTACGAAATCACTTGAAAAACGGGGGTGTATTTCTGCTGGATGTGTTTTCGCACGTTTTTTTCGACAGTTGTAAAGAGAAGCGGGTATTCGATTCTTCGGAAAAAAACGGTTTCTGGTCGGGCGACCCCTATTACCTCTTGTCGAATACATTTTTATATGATCAGGAGAAAGTGTTCCTGGACAAACATGTAATCGTTGAAGAAAAACGTATCTGGGAAATCTACAACTGGTTGCAATGTTATTCCCTTGAAACCTTATCCAGCGTTTTTGAGAAGGAAGGATTTGAAGTAGTTGAATACTTTGCGAATGTGGCAGGGGACAGATACACTTCCGATTCCAACGAGATCGCGGTTGTTGTGAAAAAACAATAGAGTATCTTGTACGGTTTCGTACACAACCGGGTTCGGAATCGTACAAGGAAAGATTTTATATTATTGTATATACTTGTTATTCTGCTACATACGGGTGGAACGGGATTTGCAAATCGAAATCAATCAGGGGGTAACCTTTTTTATTCAGATAGCCGGAAGACCAGAAGGGAGAATTGAATGCTTCCCAACCTGTTCCGTATTGCCTTGAGAACTCTATGGAAGAACCGGCTTTCTACGGTTGTAAACCTCACAGGTCTTTCCGTTGCGATTGGTTGTTCTGTCATCTCTTTCCTTATTATTAACCGTTCTTTTGTTCTTGATAATTTCCATGAAAACCGTGACCGGATCTACCAGGTCGGAAACCGTATCGAGATCAGCCAGAACCTGGAAATATGGGCGGATTCTCCTCAGCCCCTAGGACCGGCAATGGCGGAAGCATTTCCCCAGATTGAGCATGCGGTTCGTGTACACCCGGTCAATTACTCGACGCGACTGGGTGAAGAGATACTTAATGAATCCATCTTTTTTGTCGATCCCGGTTTTCTGGATGTGTTTACCTTTCCATTGATTGAAGGAAACGCAGATGCCTTGCTCGATCCCAATTCCACCATTATTTCCGAGCGTTATGCTATCAAATATTTTGGCGATCAGGATCCCATCGGGCAGGAGATTGTCTATTCCATTACCCCGGATGAGAAAGTAACTCTCATCGTTCAGGGAGTTGTACAGGATCTTCCATCCAACGCCAGTTTTGTTTTTGATATCCTCGTGAATTTTGAACGGTTGTACATGGATGGAAGAAAAAGAGAGGGAAACTGGAGTGGATGGGTGACAGCTACCTTCATTCTGTTGCGGGAAGGTAGTTCGATCCATGAACTGGAGAACCAGACAGGTCCATTTGTTGAACTGCAGAACAGTAACACTCCACACTGGTCAATTGATTCGCTCTTTTTCTTTTCCCTGTCTGAAGCCTCACGACGTTCCAACGATTATTCCAACAGCCTTTGCGCTGGAGTACCACCGCTTGCTATTTCGCTGGTCAGCCTGGCAGCTCTGTCCATGCTTCTGCTCGCCTGCGCGAATTATACCAATAATAAACTGGTTTCCATCAGCAGCAGGTTCCAGGAAATCGGGTTGCGGAAAGTGGTTGGGGGTAACAACCGTCAGATAATGTGGCAACATCTTGGCGAAAACCTGTTGTTCCTGCTGATAGCATTTATTGCAGGGGTACAACTGTCGGAGATGTTATTACTGCCGGGTTGGAATCAACTGATTGGTGAACCTGTTCTTGATATCAATCTTTATGATAATATCTATCTGTGGATCTTCCTCGCTTTTCTGCTTTCAATTTGTTCTTTGGTGACAGGGATATATCCGTCAGTTATTGCATCACGTTTCAGTGCGGCAGAAATATTCCGTTTTCATACGAAAACAGGAGGACAGGGCAGGTTTATTCGCGGGCTTGTCCTTGTCCAGTTCAGTATCACCCTGCTTTTCCTGATTTTCACAGTGGGAATCTATCAGAATGCGATGTACCAGTCGGAGAAAGACTGGGGATATCATCATAAAAACCTTCTTGTACTGTACCTGCCTGATACGCAGCATTTTGAACCGTTTGAGCAGAGGATTCGTGCATTGCCGGGAGTAGAATCCACTACCGGGGCCTGGAATCACTTCGGGTTTGCACAATCTCTTACCGGGATAACAATCAACGATGTTGACCATCGGATAGAAACTATTCGGGCTTCCGCCAGCTATTGCGAATTTATAGGGATGAACCTTGTTGCCGGTCAGTTCTTTGAAGAAGGGATGACACCATCCTCACACCAGATGATAGTCAACGAAACATTTGTCCGTGAAATGGGATGGACCGATCCGTTGCATGAGACGGTACGGATTGATACAACTTTGCACACAGTGATCGGGGTTGTTCAGGATTTTCACTCGCGCAGTTTCCTTGAACCGATTGAAGCCATGATGATCCGTTTGTCCGGAAGGAACGATCAACAGGTACTGATTGCCAGGGTACGCGAGGGAGAAGCTCTTCATGTAAACGATCAGGTTGAGGAGATATGGTCCGAGCTTATTCCCGATATACCCTACACCGGGTATTACCAGGATGACGCTTTTAACAGGTTGGTTGAACTGAATGAAAAACTGACGAGCCTGTTTATTTTTCTCGGTATTACGGCAATGATCCTTTCGTTAATGGGATTAATTGGAATTGTCTCGGCGACATTAGCGAAACGTCAACGGGAAATTGCGATCAGGAAAGTAATGGGGGCAACCCTTCAGCAGGTGGTTTCGCTGGTGGTAAAACCATTCCTCTGGGTTTTCTGTGGCGCTTCACTGGTGGCGTCATTGGCCGGGTGGTATCTCTTCCAGTATTTTCTGGATACGACCTTTGTGTATCATATAGGTGATTCGTTCGTGTCCATCATTCTTTCATTTGCTTTAATGCTGTTCGTCATCCTTGTCACTCTGGTTTTCCAGACCGTTCGAACAGCGCTGACCAATCCGGCCGATGTACTCAGGGATTTCGAATAAGAATGATGAAATTCATAATTGAACAAATGATACCTTTTATCACAGAAAGATTCCGGGTTCGCTAACAGATCGCGGTACTATGACTACCGTTGTTTTTGGTTCAGAACAGATAGCACACCCAGCAGGGCGATTACCATGCACAATGGTGAATAGACTGTTTTATTCAATATGTTATAGGGTTCCAGAGTTCCCGCAAACGGTTGAAAATAACCGCCCAAACCTCTTATGACGAAAATTCCATTCAATGCCCACAACCCGGCTTTCCAGAACCATTTTGGGCCGGGCAAAGGCCGATTCCATGCCTGCATGACAAAAACCCAGGCGCCGAAGATCAGTAAAACAGCGAGAATAATACCCGTCCAGACCGGGGGCATTGGCTCATTATCACCGAAAAACATTTCGATAAACTGACGTTCACTGGAAGCAGGCCACAGTCCTCCAACACCCCAATAGATATGGATAAGTCCAATCAGGGACAGGAGTGTTGCATTGATAGAAGCGGTGATTTTCGAGATCATGACAGTACTCTCCTAAAAGCGACATTTTGTTTTATGAACAATAGTGCATAATCCTATGCGGACTCAACGATTCTCTTTTCAAAATATAGCGATGGACTCTGATGAGGAAAGAAAAGATTTATTTCCCGTTTAACAGCAGGTCGATGATCTTTGAATACAGTTGAATTCCATCGGAAAGAAGCACATCTGGAAAATCGTACATTTTGCTGTGCAAATCCGGGTGATCAACACCTGCGCCAAGGCCGAACATGGCGCCCTTGCAGCTACTGGTGTAATGCCCGAAGTCTTCGGAAAACGCGAATGGATGCTCAGGTTCGATCAGGGGTTGATCGAGTGATCTGGCGGCTGTCCTGATCAGGTTAATGCATTCGGGATGATTATCTGTTGCAGGGAATTCTTCTGTCCAGCTTGTGGTAACCTTCAGGTTATGAACCGCACCGATTTGTTTCGCGACGCTTTTGCACTCTCTTTTCAGAGTCCGCATCGTTTGATCGGAATAGGTACGAAGAGTGGCCAGTACAACTCCATCACCAGGTGAAGTGCCAAAGGCGATTTCACCAAAACTTGCGTGAATAACTGTCACTTTCGCAGCTTCATGCATGGGGATTCTGAATTGTACCAAGGTACTAAGAGTGTTGATCAGTTCTGCAACCGCCAGGGCTGGACTTCTGCCATGTTCGGGATTTGCTGCATGTGCGGTCGCTCCCTCCAGTTCGATGATCAACCCGGAGGAAGATGCAGCAAAGATTCCGCCACGTGTGATGATACTTCCGATGGGAAAGCCGGGCAAATTATGGAGAGCAAACACATAATCAGGTTTTATTTCTTTCCACTGCTTTGATTCCAGTACCGCTTTCGCTCCTTCACCTGTCTCTTCAGCCGGTTGGAAAAGAAGTATGACTTTTCCCTTTTCCGGACGTTTTTCTTTCAGGATCGGGGCGATTCCCGCGACCATGGCCATGTGACCGTCATGTCCGCATTTGTGACTGATCCCGCGGGTCGTGGAGCTGTATTCGAGATCAATACTTTCCGGGATGGGAAGCGCATCCAGTTCCGCCCGGAACATGACACCTGGTCCAGGTTTTTTTCCTTTGAAAACAGCGGCAAAACCTTTTCCGCCAAGACCGGGAATAATATCATCCGGTTGATACGATTCCAGCCAATGGCTGATCGTGAAGGCTGTTTTCGACTCTTCTCCCGCAAGTTCGGGAAGGGCATGCAGCATATGCCGAAGAGATACGATTTCCGGGACAGTTACCTGTGTTCGCATGACGTTAATTCGTTACACTAACTGATGATCGTTATAAGAATAGGCAAAACGGAAACACTCTGCAACTGATTTATCAATATGAGTTGATTTTCAATCATATCGGTAAAAAACGCCCTCTCACTGAGAAGGCGTTGAAGAATATTTTGAAAGTTACAATCAACTGTTCCTGTACTTTTTCATGAATTCGCCGATAGCCTTATAGGATTTTTCAAGGATATCTTCAGGTGGAAGGAACACAATCCGGAAATGATTGGTTCCTGGAACCTGCCCGAACCCACCTCCCGGCACAACAACCACACCGGTTTCAGCGATCAATCCTTTTACCCAGTCCCAGTCGTTGCCATCAATGTCCAGCTTCGGGAATGCGTAAAATGCCCCGCCAGGTTTTTTGCAGGTGATGCCGTCAATCTCGTTCATCATCTGGTAGGTCAGATCACGACGGCGGGTGAGTTTTTCTTTCATGACGTCAATATGGCTCTGGTCGCCATCCAGGGCTGGTTTGATCGCATACATGAGAGGATGGTTCGCACACAGGCGTGCACGCAGAATTTTATTGATCCCTTCGATGTAATCGGCAAGCATCGACCTGTCACCGCTGATCACTCCCCAACCGATACGAAGTCCCGGCCCCAGGTAGTTTTTTGACAAACCGCAGAACGAAATCACGGGTGCATCCGGATCGAGGCTGGCGATGGAAGTGTGTTTACCACCGTCAAACAACAACTTGTCGTAGATTTCATCCGCGAAAATCACGATTTCATTTTCACGGGCGATTTTCAACAGCTCCTGGAGAGTCGCACGGTCACAGTTGGATCCTGTGGGATTATTCGGATTGATGAGGACAATTGCGCGGGTTTTATCATTGATCTTGGATTTGATGTCTTCAAGGTCCGGTTGCCAGTCATTCTCTTCGCTGAGGTAATAAGGATTTTCAATGGCGCCCAATTTGGCAATCACGGCCGTATACAACGGATACCCCGGCGATGGAGTCAGTACATTTTCGTTTTCATTCACAAGCGCAGTCAGGCAGATTTCGATCGCTTCGCTGCCACCCGTAGTGATAAAAATGTCCTGGATGTTTTTAATTCCCTTACGTTCCGCTTCGCGTCCGATAGCGTCGATTGCTTCGGCGGTTCCCGAAGAAGGCGCATACCCGTTTTTGTTGGCTTTCATCGCCTCATAGGTTGCTTCGACAATGTGAGATGGCGTCTGGAAATCAAACTGGTTGGGATCCCCGATGTTCAGATACAACATTTCTTTGCCGGTTTTCGCCGTTTCCTGCGCGAGTACGACAATATCACGGACAGCATACTTGATATTTTCGGTACGTCTGGCGGCCTTGATTGTCCAGTTTTCTGCCATGTCTGCCTCCCAATGAACTGAACCTGATGGTTCCGGATGAACGCTTACTTGTGGTTATGGATTCGTACGAATTGTGTTCCAGCAATATACATCATCATAGGCCGGAAATGTAAGAGAAACCCGAGCGTTCCGCCTTCTACTCACAGGATTGGACAGGCAAACGCTCGGGTTGTAATTCGAAAATCGGTGCGATTATTCAGTCGTATGTGAATTCGATGGATACAGGCAAGCCGTCCAGAAATCATTGGCGAACAACTCCTGCGCCAGGCTCGACACCTCTTCTACTGTCACATCGTCAATAAACTTGATCAAATCATCAATGGGAACGAATCGTTCAAGGAACAGTTCCGTACGGGCGAGACGATGCATCCTTGCGGAGGCGCTTTCCAGTCCCAGTACGATGTTTCCCTTCACCTGCGCCTTGGTACGTTCGATCTCTTCCATGGTCAACGGGGTTTTTACCAGTTGATCCAGTTCTTCACGGATCAGTGAAATTGCCTTGGAAATCTGTTTCTCTTCCGTCGCTGCATATACACCCCACATACCGCTGTCGCCATACGCTTCATGGAACGAGTAGATGGTATACACCAGTCCATGCTGTTCACGTACGCTCTGGAACAGGCGTGAACTCATGCCGGAGCCAAGGATAGTGTTCAGTACGATCAACGCAAACCGGCGATCATCACCGAAACTTATTCCGCGTGTTCCCATCAGGAGATGTGACTGCATGATATCCTTGCGCCGTTCAAACTGTCGCTCGGATCGGATAACCGGATCAGGGTTCTCCCGTACACGTTCTTTCTTCCGGGACAGAACAAGGTTTTTGTTCACCAGGTCCACTACGGCATCATGTTCAATATTGCCTGAGGCTGCTACCACCACACGGTTAGTGGCGTATTTACTGCGCCAGTAACCGGCGAGATCATCATGCGTAAAGGATGATACAGATTCACGTGTACCCAGCACCGGACGTCCCAGGCTGTGGTCAGGGAAAATGGTACGGGAAAAATCGTCATGAACGACATCCTCCGGGGTGTCATCCGAACTGGCGATTTCCTCGAGGATAACCCCTTTTTCCTTTACAATTTCCTCGTCGGCAAATACTGAATTGGAAACGATATCGGACAACACATCCACTGCCAGGGGAAGGTGCTCATCCAGCAGATGCGCATAGTAGGCCGTTATTTCCTTGCTTGTGAATGCATTCAAGTGGCCGCCGACCTGTTCGATGGATCTGGCGATTTCCAGGGCGCTGCGTTTTTCCGTGCCTTTGAACATCATGTGTTCAAGGAAATGGGAAAGCCCTGCCTGTTTGATGGTTTCATCACGTGACCCCGCCTCAAACCAGATACCAAGGGCGGCGGATCGGACATTGTCCATATGCTCGGTAACAATACGAATTCCGGAATCGGTAACTGTTTTGCGGTAATTGCTTGCATCGGTTCCAGTCAAAAGAGACTCCTGTAAAAATATGGGTACGGGGGATGCGTCACCCAACTGATTGGAAAAATGTGTATTCCATTAGTATACAACAAAACCGGGGCAATTTCGAATGCTTTTCAGTGAGTGCGCCCTGCCCGAGCCCCTTTTTCATGCTGAAACTTATTCAAACTTGCAAATAAAATCAAAATGTTGCGGATTTATTGCGTTAATTAACTATGTTCCTGTATATTTTACAATCTATCTGTATGACTACACACAATATTGATGGTCGAATGATCCACTAATCCAAGAAGCCAGGTACATTGTTGCATAGACAGGCTCACGCAGAGGGTTCACAACGCAACTTGTTCTTTCCTTCAATGTTCTTTCTGACTGTCACGCTTTCGTGAGGAGCCTTGAAATGAAGAATGATTCCCGCTTTATTGTTCTATCAACAGCAATATTGTTGATGATCCTGCTTGTGCCGTTATCCTTATGCAATGCTACTATCCTCGAAGTCTACCGTTTTCAAAACACCATTCAGGATGTGATCGATCAGTCCAGTCCCGGCGATACAGTCCTCGTTATGCCAGGCACCTATCATGAAAACCTTGAGATCGTCAACCATGGGATTGTTTTAGCCAGCATGTATCTCATGACTTCCGATGAATCCTGTATATCCCGGACCGCCATTGAGGGCACATGGGAATATCACGAGGAAGGCCGTGGCCTCAATGTGCATCCGTTGGAAGAACCGGTACGGATTATCGGCCTGACATTCCGTGATTGTAATATGCCATCCTATCTAGGCGGTGGGGGTCTACGGGCAGAAGATGTGACCATCGAGGTCCGCTCCTGCGAATTTATCGACAATTTTTCAGACAATGGTGGCGGGGTTCGGCTATTGAGATGCGATGCATCGGTTCAATCCTGCCGGTTCATTGGAAACAGTGGCCGTTTGGGTGGTGGTCTACGGTTGCAGGAATGTCAGTATGAAGTGAATGGATGTATGTTCGAAAACAACAACACCAGTTATTGTTCGGGAGCGGTCTGTGTCGATTATTCCACAGGTATGGTGGTAAACTGTTCCTTTGAATCCAACCGTGCGAATAGTGATGGGGGTGGTCTTTTCATCTCTTCCACGGACACATGTGTTATTGATAACAATACATTTAAAGGAAATGTTGCCGGAGCTGGCGGAGCGGTTTACATCCAGAATGAAGATTCCGAAATTCATCCGGAACTAGTGATTCAGAGAAATCAGTTTTTACGGAATCATGCATCCAATGAAAACGAGCAGACGGGATGGGGAGGCGCCATCTTCCTCATGGATAATACCGGATATGTGGAAATCTGTAACAATCTATTCGAGGAAAACACGACCGATTTTATCGCGGCATGTATCTGTCTCCATAATAACGCAGAGATACATCATAACATTTTCAGAAACAATCGTGCTGAAGGATGTCCTGTTCTGTTCGTGAATCTCTCAGAAGATATCCTGGTGGACCTTGAATACAATTTATTTCTTAACAATGGTCCCGTTGAGGATGAGTATAGATTCGAGATAGCAGCAATTGTTGTTTTCAGCAACTCGATCCTGCGGCTCACCTGTAATGACTTTATTGGAAACGACGGCTACACTTTTTCTCCAGTCAACACTTTGTATCAATACAGCAACAATTACTGGGGGGATCCATCGGGATACTACCATGCATCGGTGGCTGAAAATGCCTATGGAGATTCTGTCACTTCTTTTCTGGATACTACTTCTTTCTCACCGGTTCCGTTCACATCCTACCATGCACCAAATATCCGGCTTCCCGAAAAAGTACTCGATTTTGGCGGGGTGGAAATCGGACAGTCCAGTACCTTGAACTTTACCGTGCGAAATGGTGGGACAGAAGAGCTTATCCTTTACGGTTTGACCTGTGAAAATGAAGACATCACCATCCCGGAGTTCATCGACAGCACTGCCGGGACAGGAGTGAATCTCCATATTCCGATAGTCTATACACCCACGGAAATCGGTCCCATGGAAGCCATACTCGGAGTCCACAGCAACAGTCCATATGATACACTCATAGTCGTCCATCTCATGGGTGAGGGATTGGGGACAGCCGTGGACAGCGAAGATTCTTTACTTCCAGATGAATACTCCATGTCGGCGCCCTACCCGAATCCGTGCAATGCTCAGACGGTCGTACGCTTCAACCTGCCCGAGCCGAATAATGTTCGGATCGCCCTGTATAATCTCGTCGGGCGTGAAATCGAGGTTCTGTGTTCTTCGAATTATTCCGCCGGGACGCACTCCTTGCCGATCTCCATGGAAACCATAGCGACGGGGATGTACTTCATCCGTATGGATGTGCCGGGGGAATATCATGCTCTTGAGAAGATGGTGGTGATTAAGTAGGTCCAGAATACACTCCCGATGCATTCTTACAGATTCTGAGAACAAACTGCCTCCGTTTTTTTGATTTCTACTGAAAGGATTTTGTTAAGATTGCCCGACTTACTTTGAATTTTCCATCAATCTGCGTACTCTTTAATACCTGAATCAACATTTCCCACCTATCCGTGAGGATACAGATGGCATCTCAATCCAGCGGTGGTAAAAAGAAAAAGAGCGAGGAATCCCAGGGAACCGGTTTTGCGCGGCGGACAGATTACCGTTGGCTGGCGCTCGGTATCCTGCTGTTCCTCCTGATTGCAGTGGTGTTGCCTACACCGCAGTCCATGACCCGTAAAGCTGAGGCGATTTATCTTGAAGAACATCCGGAGGTACTTCGTGAACCGCCTCCGGTTGCAGGAGAGCCTGCAGAAGAGGTCACGGAAGCTGCTGAGAGCGAAACGATCCCGGAACCGGTGGCAGAAGAAATTCCACTGGCACCAGAAACATCGGTCCGACTCGTCAGCGACCCGGATGTGCAGGCGGCAATCGAAATGAAAGCGTACCATATCCAGATCATTATCGCCCTGCTTGCAACCTGCGTGGTGTTTTTTGCGACGGAGGCGGTGCCGCTCCCTGCGGTAGCGTTAACCATCGGTCTGGTGCAGCTCTTTTTCGGGACAACGGCACCGCGTGATATCGTGGCGACCTACGCGCATGATGCGGTCTGGTTCATCGCGGGATCACTGGCATTGGGGGCGACCCTGGTCAAGTATGGTCTCGATAAACGAATCGGCATGTTCGTAATGAAGTTGTCCGGGACCAACATCCGCAGGATCATCATTGGATTGATCCTTGGAACATCCATTCCGGCGGCATTTATCGGGGAGCATGCAGTCGCGGGGATGTACCTGCCCATCGCCGTCGCATTGTATACCTTGACCAGCAAACGGACGGAATGCCCGCGTCTCGGGAAACTCCTCGCGATCACCATCGCGTTCGGGTGCATGATCGGCGGACCGATGTCGCCCACCGGCGGCGCACGCAACGCGATCATGATCGGGTTCCTGTCCAACCTCGGGATCGAGGTGTCCTTTGTCCGGTGGTTGAGCATGGGGGTGAGTTATACCCTGTTCATGGCGGTGGTCATGGCGTTTATCCTGCCATTCCTGTTCAAACCGGAGGTGAAAGATCTGAGTTACGCGGTGGACATCTTGCGCACGGACCTTGAAAAACATGGCAAAATGACGAAAAAACAATGGCTGGTTGCAGGTGTCATGTTCTTCGTCATTTTCATGTGGATCACAGACAAGACCCTGTTGCGAAGTGTCTTAGGGTTTTCCCTCGGACTTGGCGGGATTGCCGTTGTGGGAACGGTGCTCTACATGCTGTTGGGTTTGACTACCTGGAAAGATTACGAAGAAGGAGTGAGCTGGGGTGTTGTCGTGCTCTATGCGGGTGCGATTTCCCTCGGGGCGGCCTTTAAGACGACCGGCGCGGCGGAATGGCTGGCGGACAGCATCATGGCCGCTGTGGCTCCCCTTGGCATCACTTCCGGGGTTCCGTTAATTATCTTTGTCGCAATTGTCGGGGCGGCATTAACGAACCTGATGAGTGCGGGCGCAACGGTTGCGGTGATTGGACCGGTGATCCTGGGTATGGCGGAAAGCTCCGGCACCAACCCGATGCTTGTCGGCGTTACCCTGGCGATTTCCACATCGGCGGCGTTCTGGCTGGTGATCGGCACCCCGGCGAGTTCGATTGTCTATAGTAGTGGACTTTTGACCTCCAGGGACTTCATACGGGGCGGCAGCCTGGCATGGCCGTTTGCGATCCTGGTGATTGTCGGGATGATCCTTGTGTACTGGCTCCCGGTTTTGGGGCTTGACGTAACCATGAACTAAACAGGTAGGGATGATACAATGGGATGGTTTATTGGCGGTTTTATCTTGTTGGTCATCATGGTTGTCAGCCTGGTGACAAAAAAAGAGCACCTCGAAGATGTTCACGAGGATGTTTCCCAAGCGTTGGAAGAGAAAAAAGAGTGGCATGAGCAGAAACATCAGACCTATGGCGAAGTCATGCAACGAAAAGAGGATCTGATTGCAGAGGTGCACGAATCCATCCAGGATGAGGAAAAACGACAGCATCTGGATACCATCATCAACGAGTGGGCAGAGATGAAGATTACTTCATTCCATAACAAACGGTCATGGCTGCGACAACCCAAAACAGACGACGAATAGACACATAAAGGACAGGAATTTGTAGCCCGGACGCGCCGTCGTCCGGGGAGTAATGTAGCCCAGACGCAAAAAAATCGGTCCGGGGTGAAACGGATGGCCCGGTCTGTCCGTCAGCCGACGGATCGGGTTTCAACAGGTGGCAGGAAAAAACTAAATGTCATTCCTTTGATAGGGATTGTACAACGATTCCGAAATTCTAAACGATGTCATTCCCGTGAAGACGGGAATCCAGAAATAGCGGAGCAATATCCCGCCATTTATAAAATATGACCTTTAGAAACAGGTCTGATTATCAAACTATTTATACAATTAGATTGTCGAATTGGTTTCTGCTATTTAGGAGATAAAGGATATGAAAGATCTTCCAGATTGGATTTCAATATTGGGTGAGAGTGCAATAGACAGTATAAATTCTATAGAAAACACAACTGAATATCTTTCCCAATTATATCCAGACAGTATTGCATACAAGAATGTATCCACTACTTATCTAAACTTATTGGGAAGAGAATTAGTCGATAATAAAGTACTTACACCTAATAGATCAGTATTAAACAGGCAAGCAATATTGCCAGATGAGTTTTATATTTCTAGATTTAAAAATACTGCATATTCATTGAAATATTATAACATGTTTGTACACTCAAGGGTATTAGCAATAGTAGAAGTAGCCCGAAATTATAGAGAATCTTTAGTAAATCATAATTTATTGTCAGCATTTTCTATGAACCGTATGATTATAGAGATAGCATCAAATTTTTATGCAACAGTGAAATTCATAAACGAACAACTAGCAAATACACCAAAAGATTTTAAAAGTAAATACCAAACAATAATCGACATAGGAGGTAAATTAGATAAAAAGCTTGCTGCTACGAGAATAGATTGGAAAGGACTAATAACAGGCAACTATAATAACAACCTTGATAAACTAAAACGTAGTTATAAACCTGAATATCTAAGACAAGACTTAGAAGCAGATACAATCATGAAAGATATCGACAAACTATCGAAGAAAATCAATAATGTCAGAGGTACATATGAATTTTTATGCGAATTTACGCACCCAAATGTCGGACTATTATTAAGTTATAGTGAGTCGATATACCGGGAGAACGATAATGATGGTATTCCTTGGACCGTCAGGAAGGTTGGAACAAGTATTCCTGATGGATTCCTATCCGAAGGGAGTGAATCCGTTGCAAAGATAATTGAGATAACAGACAATGTACTTATAGAATTTGTAAACCAAACAGAAATTGCAGTAAAAGATATAGATAAAGTTGCTGATTTTGTAAAAATATCACTTAAAGAACAATTAAAACATATAGATGATCTGATTGACCCTTATTCACCCTGCCCATGTGGTAGTGGAGAAAAGTTCAAATTTTGTTGTAAGAAGCATGAATGAAGTATGAATTAGTGAACAATTATTGTATGTTGCATTTACCGACCAGGCTTAATGTCCCAATTGCAAAATAACCGGCGTTTTTGACACCCGACCATGAAAAGCTGGTCGGGCCATTCATGATAAGTAATGTCAAGGGGGAAACGGAGATTCCCCATTCTTCCGGAGTCTTTCTCCGGAGGATATTCTCACTACCTCGTGGTGTCTCTTCCTTTAAGATCACGTAACGTTCGCTACGACTCATTTCTCATTTCGTCGTACGATCAGCCATTCATTTGCTGTCTCAGGGACATTGTCCCATCACAGAAGGGTAAGTTGTGATCCAAACCACCGACCCCAAACCACCACAACATGGCGTCTGAAAACGCAGGCCCGACCATGTGGGGGGCTCGATGGGAAAAATGTGAAGAAAGAGCTCTATCGTCTATGCAACAGCGACAGGTTCATGCACAACAAATGCCGTCCCCCGATTGTCCACCGCATACATGTAGGCTACCAGTTTCCGTGCAACAGCGATTGTCGCCTGGTTGTGATTGCCACGCAAGCATTCACGGTCATACACAACCGCAAGATCACTATTCCATTGTGGAGCAAGTTTGGCCGCTTCAATCAATTTTGTCTGGAGATATGCATTCCGCTTTTTCGATAACGGACCACGTTTCGATATGCCGCCCGATTCGTTCTGCGCACTGCACAACCCGCAGTAGCTGATCGCTTTGCGAATGCTCGAAAAACGGTCAATCTCTGCCATCTCCAACACCCAGGTCAGAGCGGTCACCTCACCAATCCCGGGAATCGTCATCAACAGCTCCACACGTTCACGGATCATACTGTTCGTACGAAGCGCTGTGATCAACTTGCGTTGAATGCGGGTGAACATGTCTATACCGTCACGGCTGATTTCCAGCATCTCAATCACAGAATCCGGAACATAGTCCAAACGTTCCAGAAGGTCATGGAAATACGCTTTGCCATGAAGACGCTTCTTGTCATATTCGGCGCCAACTTCCATCAGCATCCCAGATGTCCGGTTCTTCAGCTTCGTCGCTTCCCGTATAATAAGGTTCCGGAAACGTAACATCCGACGAAGCTCACGATAGTCCGGTGGAGCGATGTAACATTCAGGCAACAGATCGGTGCGAAGAAGATCGGCAAGCTTTTCAGCATCCGAACGATCATTTTTCTTCTTGGCGGCGGTGATTGCCTTTACCATCTCAGGATGAGCTACTGTCACTGTAAAAGAACGTTCGACCAAATGGTCATAGATCCAGCCGGTGAACATCGTTGCTTCCATCGTAAACTGGCTGGATTCTGGAACATCCCCCAACCACTCATCAAGCGATTTACGCGTGGATCGTATCTTCCCTTCGTTGTGCTTGCGACCATCGACACGCTTGATACAAAATGAGATTGTCTTCTTGTGAATGTCCAATCCAACATAATACATTGTGTTCATGATGATCTCCTTGTGTGTACTCTGGATAACTTCTTAAAGTTAGTCCGGCATTGCTACCACAAGGAGATTTTTCCGCTCGACCCTACTTATACATTTAACCACCCTTCTATTACCACTGCTCTCAGTGGGCGCAGCTTGCGTGGTATCGTTTTCCACCATTTCCCTTGTAGGGTACTAAAGCAGGAACATACTTGCGGTAGGATGTGTAGGCGTCGCCAAATTCTTGTAGTAATCCCCGTTCTTCTTTCAGGACAAGCGCATGGCCGATCAGGAGAATGACAATCCAGGAGATGGCAAACAGGCCGTCAGCATACCATACAATTGTCAACGGTACGGCGGTTAGCAGGATATTTGCGTACAATGGATGCCGGACATAATTGAAGGGGCCGTGTGTCACCAGGGTACGTTCGTCGTCCAGCAGGTTGACTTTAATCAGGTTTAATGTCGTGTTGAACCAGATCATTCCTGCGATAAACAGAACACCAAGAATTACTGTCAACGTAACCTGTACGGAAAACGCTACGTGGAAAGGAAAACTGACCCATTGCCGTGTATACATCGTCGCCATTTCAACAAGGAGGCTGATCACCAGCAAGTAAACTCCAACCCCCCACAATTGTTTGAAACCGTTCAACACTTTCTTTGCACTCATATCCGCCTTCCACGTCCTCATATGTTCTGTCCAGCAAGAATATCTCACCTGGTGATGCATATTTAAAGTCATCTGGCTCCGATTTTCCATTTTTGCAGGTTGGGTTCATGTCGCAGGCAGGAAAGATGGTATCCGTTTTTTTGACACCCGACAATACTATCCAAGGCTGTCGATGGAGACAAATGCTGTCCCCGGGGGATGGCACCCCCGGGCTACCAGATACCCGTTTTTTGACACCCGACAGTACCATCCAAGGCTGTCGATGGAGACAAATGCTGTCCCCGGGGGATGGCACCCCCGGGCTACCAGATACCCGTTTTTTGACACCCGACAGTACCATCCAAGGCTGTCGATGGAGACAAATGCTGTCCCCGGGGAATGGCACCCCCGGGCTACCAGATACCCGTTTTTTGACACCCGACAGTACCATCCAAGGCTGTCGATGGAGACAAATGCTGTCCCCGGGGAATGGCACCCCCGGGCTACCAGATACCCGTTTTTTGACACCCGACATTCTATCCAAGGCTGTCGATGGAGACAAATGCTGTCCCCGGGGAATGGCACCCCCGGGCTACCAGATACCCGTTTTTTGACACCCGACAGTACCATCCAAGGCTGTCGATGGAGATAAATGCTGTCCCCGGGGGATGGCACCCTCGGGCTACCAGATACCTGTTTTTTGACACCCGATCCGTCGGCTGACGGATCGAGCCACCCGCCTTACGAAATGAGCCCTGCTTTTTCCAATCGTTTTATCAATGCTCGGCGACGTGTGTTTTCCTCTATAAATTCTTCCAATAATCTCCGGAAATTTTCCTCATCTTTAAACAATGTGTACGCATCAGACAGCTCGGAGATCATCGAGCATGCTTCATCATAGGATCTGCCCGATCCTGTAAACACTGTTTTTCGAATAGTGTCCCATTCCTTGTCTCTGTATTCAAAGAGCGTTTTTAATCTCGTTTCCCTTATTTTTTGCAATTGTTTCTGTTGTTTCTTCCAGGCTTGTTTTTCACGCTCCAGGCGTAACACCTTGGCTTGTTTCGCGTTTTCATACAGTTGCTGTACTGTTCGTAGCGGAATGTCGATGTCTTGTCTTTCGTTTCGCCATTCATTGTAGAGTTTTTTCAGATTACGTTCTGCGCTAAGGCTGTCGCCATTCAGCAGGAGTTTCATGATAGGCAACGTTTCATCCTGTGGCAGTTTTTTTAGCCAATTATCTATATCCGATTGGTCCGGTTTCGTTGGTCGAGAGCCAGATTCGCGTAATCCTGCACCCGCTATGATATCCTGATCCACCTCAATGAATTCTGCGAGCGCTTCCTGACTTGCTGTCAGATTATCCATTTCATCAACAGGGAAAGGCTCCAGTTCATTCTCGTCGTATTCGTCATACTGAACTCCCTTTAGCCATCCAAGATAGAGACTACGGAAATCGCCACTTAGCAGTTCATTACGAATGGCGATCAATTGACTCATCCACTCTTCACCACTTTCAACTGCAAACCGGTCATAATCTTCTGATTCATCCAGAGACCAGGTTATCACACAATGTGTGTCGGATGTAATTATACTGACAGAGTAATTTCTGCAGACAGCTTCGATAATTTTCTTAGAAATAATGCCTATGGGGACTTTAACCATGAAAGTTGCTGCACACCAGTTGGCGATATACACATGGGCATCAAAACAACGGAACATCCACTCGATGGGATCACCACCAAAATCACCCCAGTTGTATTCATTTTTGTAGCTTGTTTTGGTGATATGCCCACGGCTTGAAATCGAACGCAGGTATGCCTGATCCTTTTGCGATAACGGTTTATCGACAGCAAGGAATTCATAGTACTGGTATTCGCTCATAGTTTATTCCTGTTTTGTGGCACGAAATAAGGAATCATCCGAGTCGTGGAAATAGATTCTTCCAACCAGCTCGCTATCCATGATTTCCGCCCATCCGAATCCACTCACCGGATCCATTTCATCGCTGCCCATCCAGGAAAACTCGATTCGTTTTTTACCGTCCAGGGTTGCATAATGAAAAGCCATATGCCCACGCACAAGTCCAAATTGAAAATCACCTGTTTTGTCAGTCGAAAACAGGAAAAATCCAGGCACTTCCATATCGACAAAACTGGAATCCCACTGCTCCATTTCAACAATTCGCCAGGTACCTAAAAACTCACTCATTTGAAACCTCTTATCTACAAGAACGGTCGCCGTGAAATACTACACAAATGTATAGCGGTATCAACACATTAGCAAGATTTCGATATCTTTTGTTTCAACCGTTCAGCTACTGTATATGAACTCAACTATAAGTTGTTTTGAACCAAAGTGTACGCTGTTCTTCGAATCGCGAGGATGACACAGGAGAAATCACTTCTCAGGACTCAAACGTTGGAGTTTATTCTTTAATAACTCATTGAGGATTAAGCATATGACACCCGACCCGTCGGTTGACGGATTGGACCACCCGCCTATGATGGACATACAGGCAAGACGGAGAATAGTATGACACCCGACTACACGCAGTCGGACCAAACCCCAATTATAGACTACAATAGTACAATCATATGTCGAGCAAAACCATTATTTAAGCACGACTTCGTTACGCTATTTCTGGACTCCAGCTTTCGAGGCTGTCCGAGAATGCGCGAATCTGTAAGTATGTCATTCCAGACTTGATCTGGAATCCAGGAAGTTTTTTTACGTGAGTCGTAATTATATAATTAACAACACATTGAGCATGACCTCGTCATGTTACTTCTGGACTCCAGCTTTCGCTGGAGTGACAAATTAAAAAAACCCGCCACAATCATGTAGCGGGTTTGGTATTTGCACTTTTCGGAATATCGAATACTGCCTATGAAACCCGACCTTGGACAGCAGATCGACCACCCGCCCTGTAAGCGTGACTTCGTCACGCTATTTCTGGACTCCAGCTTTCGCTGGAGTGACAAATTAAAAAAACCCGCCACAACTCTGCGACGGGTTTCCTATAGACACTGCTCTTAGCAGAGTGTTGTCAGCAACAGCTTATTTTTTCGGTCCGGCGGCGCATACTTCAGCCGGGGTGCCGTTGGCGAACTTTTTGAAGTTCTCGATAAAACGTGCGGCAAGCTGGCGGTACTTGTCCATGTACTCCTCTTTGCTGCCCCAGGATTCGGCCGGATACAGCACCGATTTTGGAATATCCGGGCAGGATTTCGGGACGCGGAACCCAAAGACCGGGTCTTCATAATATTCCACATCGTCAAGGAGTCCATCCAAAGCCGCATTCAGCAGGCCACGGGTGTACTTGATGCTGATACGTTCACCGACACCGTACGGTCCACCGACCCAACCGGTGTTCACCAGCCATACATTCACACCGTACTTCTCCATCTTGCGGCTGAGCAGGTCGGCATAGTACGCCGGATGGTGTACCATGAACGGCGCACCGAAGCAGGCGGAGAAGGTGATTTCCGGTTCTTTGCCAAGTCCGATTTCCGTCCCGGCGATCTTGGAGGTGTAGCCGGAAATGAAGTGGTACATTGCCTGTTCTTTGGTCAGCCTTGCGATCGGAGGCATCACACCGGAAGCATCTGCGGTCAGGAAGATGATATTCTTCGGGTGACCGGCCATCTTTTCCTCGAGGGCATTATCAATGAAAGAGAGAGGATAGGACGCGCGTGTGTTTTCCGTGTACTTGTCATCATCGAGGTCGATTTTACGGCTGGTAGGATCATGGACCACATTTTCGAGGATTGTACCAAACCGTTGGAGTGCTGCATGGATCTGCGGTTCATGTGCCGGGTTTAACTGGATCACCTTGGCGTAGCAGCCATTTTCGATGTTGAACACACCGTGGTCGGTCCAGCCATGCTCGTCATCACCGATCAAACGTCGTGCGGGATCGGCGGACAGGGTGGTTTTCCCGGTACCGGACAATCCGAAGAACAGGGCGGATACACCGTCATTGCCGACATTGGCGCTGCAGTGCATAGAGAGGACACCCTTCAACGGCAACAGGTAGTTCATGACCGTAAAAATACTCTTCTTGATCTCACCGCCATACCCGGTATCGCCGATGATACACAGGTTTTGCGCGAAGTTCAGGAGGATAAAGGTCTTGGAATTGGTCGCATCAATCTGCGGAATCGCTTTAAAATAAGGACATGAGATAACGGTGAATTCCGGGACGAATTGTTTGTATTCTTCCTGTGTTTTCGGGGGGATCAGCATGTTCTGGCTGAACAGGCTCTGCCATGCAGTATCGGTAATGACACGAACTGCCAGGCGGTGTTCCGGATCAGAACCGGCATAGCAGTCATGCACAAACACATCGCGACCTTCCAGGAATCCCTGGAGCCGTCCGAATACCTCGTCGAATTTATCCTCACTGAAGGGCCGGTTGTATTCACCCCACCAGATTTTATCTTCGGTAGTTGCTTCGCGCACGGCAAATTTATCGTTCGCTGCACGGGCAGTATGTTTTCCCGTTGTGACAAGGATGGCGCCCTTGTTGACGATTTTTCCTTCACCACGGAATACGATCTCTTCATAGAGAGACTCGGTGGGAAGGTTCCAGTATGCTTTACGCAGGCGATGAAGACCATGATTCTCGATCCCGAAATCGCTCTTCAGTGCCTCCGCCTCGCCTTCACAAGGCGTCTTTATATTCAGGATGTTGTTCACAGCCAGTCCCTCACCAGTTTACGTTCACCGATGTAAATCTCATTCGGAGAATTCGGGTCGAGCGCCCATTTAATCCGTTCCACGCCTTCTTTGATCCCTTTGATCGGACCGCAGAAGCTTAACCGCAGGTACCCTTCCATGCCAAAATCCACTCCCGGCACAGTCACAACCTTCGCTTTCTTCAGGAGGAACTTGGAAATTTCAACAGAGCTTGAACCATAGGCACGAAAATCTGCGAGGCAGTAGAATGTACCCTTCGGCTGGACTACACGGACACCGTCAAAGGTTCCCAGCTCCTGCATCATGACATCACGGTGGTTCTGCATCTGGAGACGCAGGTTTTCCACGGTGGACTGCACACCGGTCAATGCGCCGGCTGCGGCGGATTGCAGGAGGATGGATGTCGTTGACGTGATCTGTGACTGGATGTTGATCAGGATTTCGATCATCTTTCTGGGTGCGATGACCCAACCGATACGGAATCCGGTCATACCATACAGCTTGGAGATGCCGTTAATGCTGATGACCCGGGTGTTTTCCAGGTCTTTGGTGGTGTAGTCGTACGGGTTCGGCCACTGGGTTCCATCGAAGATCAGCTTGTGGTAAATGTCATCCGAAATGAACCAGATTCCACGTTCTTCACAATATTGCACCAACTCAGCTATGAACTCTTTCGAATAGACTTTCCCGGAAGGGTTGTTCGGGCTGTTGACGATAATGGCCTTGGTGTCACCGGTGACATAGTCGTCAATGTCTTCCACCCGCTGGTTGAAATTCTCATCATCGGGTTTTACAATCACCGGGAGGCCCTGGAGCATTTTCACCATCTCCGGATAACTGCACCAGTATGGAGAAAGAATGACTACCTGGTCCTGGGGATTGAGGATGGAAAAAAGAACATTATACAAGGCCTGCTTGGCGCCGTTGGAAACGAGAACATTGTCCGAATTGGGCAGACGGTTGTAGTTCTCTTCTGTATAGCGCATAATCGCACGCCGCAGCATGCTGATGCCTTCGGTGGGAGTGTACTTGACATCTCCCTCCGTCAATTTGGCAGATGCACTTAGCAGTGCAGCGATTGGCGCCTTGTTTTTCGGTTCACCTGCTCCCAGGTGAATCACTAATTCGCCGGCTTCTTTCAACTTCCTCGCTTTTTCATTCAGTGCGAGTGTTGGGGATTCGGCGATGTCACGCGCGATCAGACTGAAACTCATCGTTGGATTGCACCCCTTTTACACTTCTGAATCCTATCACGACGGACTTTCCCAGGGCGGTTCACCCTTGCCGACGTGCGCCTGTTGTAGTAACTTGCTTGTTAAAATTAGTGAATGTAGTAACAAATTCAGGGGCTCGCAACCATTCAGAGAACAAGTAATCCGCTGTTCTTCTTTACTTTTTTGTAGAAAAATCTGTGAATCAGGGGGCTGTCTGACGGTCCAGGTATACTGTAAAAGCAGGTTTGTTACGAAAAACACGAAGCAAAAGGAATATCGCCACTGCAGTTATAGCTGTTGCTGCGATTCCCCCCTCGGGTCCGAACAGGCCTCCCGAGACAATGGAGTTCTCCCGGGAAACAAAGCGAATCATCGGAACCGGAAAGACCTCCCCGGAAATTACACTACCAGCTATCAACTGGGCGCCATTCCAGGCGAAATGAAATCCCCATGCTACCGGCAGCCCGCCGTCCGTGAACCGAAGTACACCAACAAGATAAGAACCCAAAAAGATGTTGATTGCAACCAGGAAACTGCTTCCCTCATTGGTCATATGGAATCCCGCAAACAACAAAGCGACAACCACGTTGGCCCGGTAGATACCCATACGGTCCGCGAGTTTTACCAATAAATATCCACGAAAGAGCCATTCCTCGCCCAGGACCATTACGAACATGGCGCCCAGTGCGGTAAGTACGTACAACATGTACTCACTGACAGTACCATCCACAAGTTCGAATTCCCCGCCTCCCATCAGCATGGTGCCGCCAAGGATAAGAACGATCATCACAAAAGCGATCAGGCACCCTTTGCCAAAACCTGTAAGCGAAGGCAACCATTCTGGCCAGCCGTGCCATACCAGTTTATCACGGCGAATGCGGTAGTATAAGAGGTTTGTGATCAGGAAGGCGAGGACAATGATAAATCCCGGAACCAGCAGATCCACCCGGGAGTCAATATCTTCGGGACGACTGCCGATTACCAGCTTAACCAGACGACTGACGCCGAAAATAACGATGAGAAAGAACAGGAAATACAGGGATAGATCACCAATCGTTCTTAGTGTCCTTTTCATGGTATACCTCAACAGGTATGGCGGCTCCGTTACTGCAATGTTCTATCTGTACAATTCATATCAAATCATGGAATACGGTCCTGTTTTTCAAACATGCGAAACAGGAAATTCAGCCGTTCCGACACTTTTTCACGCAATGGAAACTTTGTATTCGCCAAACGCCATTCGTGAGTTGTAGCTGTAATAATTGAAAGGATCACATCGGCAGCAATCCCAGGATCGGGAATTACATACGCTGGCTCATTTGCATTGCTGCCAGCTAATGTTTCCACGCAGAATTGACGGATTTCACTGTCGAGCAACTGTTCTTCACTTGTCAATGAAGCGCTGGACAATTTCACTTTTCCGAGGCTTCCAAACAGGTGAGGCTCCTCTTTGGCCAAATCGGTAAGAGCATTCCCCAGCGTTAAAATTGCTTCACGTGAGGTTTCAAAATCCTTTTCGCGCAATCTCACCAGAACCTTTTCCGTTTCCCTTCGGTAAAACTGGGCGAGTACGGCATCCTTGGTCGGGAAATAGTTAAAAAATGTACCCTTGGCGGTTCCGGCGTGTGTCGTGATCTGTTCTACCGTCGTGTTTTCATATCCCTGCCTGCGAAACAACTCCAGCGCTGTTTCATACAGTCGGGTCTGGATTTCCTCTTTCATATGAGTTCGTAACGGTGATTTTGGCATCGTATTTCCCTGTCTATCTTTTCATTTTTATGACTAAAGTCAATAAATGACCCTGGTCATATAGTAGGACATTTCCAAAATAAATGCAAGCGCACTGGCAACATTTCAGGAGAAAGCAATAGAGATTATTAAAATGGTTCTTTACAACAAAGCATGATCGTGGTTATTTAATTGTTGGGGTGGCTCATTTGTTCAAACAGGTGTTTGCTTTCGGGGAGCGAAGCAAACGAAGTTTCGATCCTGTTTGTGTTGGGAGGATTTTCGAGGAGGCAACTATGCGGTTTGCAGGAATTTTGTTCTTGTGTTTTCTGTTTTGTATTGCTGCATTTGTCGGGGTGGAGGCCTATAATTCCGTATCCGAAGGGGTCACAGGCACATTTTCCGTTTCAGGGCAACAGGATGGAACAGAGCTGGCTGAAGCTCGACCTGCAGGAACCCCGTACCGACTGATTCAATTCGACGAAATACAGCCTTCAGTTCCATGCTCCAATGAACTTGATGACTGGCAACCGTACTATATCGTTGAAGCTTGCCAGAGCATCGCCGCAGGGCAGCATCTCGCCTACAGTTTCACAACGGGTACTGAGACAATCGAGGAAATCATCCCGGAGGAAAGTTTCAGCGATTTGTGCTGGGAAGCGATTGACCGTGCGCCGAACTGGTTGCGTCTCGATTTGATTGACAATCTTCGTCAGTTTGAAACGATGGGTTTTCTCCAGGATATGATCGCAGAAGTGATTCTCAACACGGAAGATCCGTACGTGGATGAGATCGCATTCACCATGGCGCACCTGAATCCCGGACTCCTGATCAGCGGACGGATCGACTGGAATTTTGACATATTCGTGGAAAATGTGGAAGGTGTCTACGAAGCGGATGAGTATTTCGATTATGTACAGATCAACGATTACGGCACCTCTGAGGATGACGACTATTATTCCACTACGGAATATGAAATGCGGGACGCCGACGGCAATCCCTACACGGTGGAGATCGACAAGGAATATTATTACTGGTACATCGTCCATCCGCGTATCACCGACGAAATCCCGCGGTATATCAACCCGGAAACAGGCTCGGGCGCAGCGCCGCCCACGGGACGGTTCTGGCGTGAATATGTGCTCACCTCTGCCGATTCCGGGTATACGTCGTTACAGGATTACCTTTCCGAGTGTGAATTCATGTACGGCAACCTGAATCATGGCACCGACGACAACGGAGCCGTCGGGCGTCTGCTCCAGTGGATCGGAAGTGTGCTGACGTTTGACAGCGGCAGCGAACGTCCAATCCAGCCGGTACGTATCCTCGCGATCCACATGGGCCGTTGCGGTGAGCACCAGGATCTGCGTGTCGCCGCCGGGCGCAGTGCGTTGATTCCCATGCTGGGTACCTGTTCGTTGACCGAGGACCATGTCTGGAATGAGTTCTGGTCGGGGGAACGTTGGATCCATTATGACGGCAACGATGTCGATCTGCCATTGGTGTATGAATCGGGGTGGGGAAAACGGTTCCCGGCATTGTTTAACTGGCGCAGTGACGGCTGGATCTGGACTGTTACCGACCGTTATTGTGCCGAAACGAGCCTGTTGACGGTACAGGTTCTCGACTCCGAGGATCAGCCGGTGGATGGCGTAAAGGTGAAAATGCTGAGCAGTTACCTCTATGGCGGATTGCGTTTCGCGACCTGCGGGTATACCAATTCGGAAGGTATCGTCGAGTTCGACATTGGACCGGAAAAACCGATCTATATCAACGTTTCCGGAGAATTGGGATCCTATCCCGGAGATCCCGACAACGGTGTCCTGGTAATCGAGGAAAGCGAAGTAGGCCTGGAGTACGAATGGGTGTACAACTACGATGATGCCATTGGTGTCTATTTTCCCTCCGACGCCGAACCGCCGCAGGAACCGGACAATACCTGTAAATTCCAGGTAGATTATGATCTTCTGGCTGAAACCACGTATGACCGGATTTTCACCGATGCGGATTTTGTCGCGGAAGTGGGACAGGGTCAGCTCGACATGTTTGTCTGCGATGCCGAGAACTACACACTGTTCGAAGCAGGCGAAGAATTCGAAGCGTTCAACTTCCAGAGCGTGACCGGGTCCGGAATCTATGAGTTTGTGCTGCCGGAAGAAGGCGAATGGCTGTTTGTGGTCAGCAACACCAACAACATAGCGAACTACCAGCAC
Organism: bacterium; assembly: GCA_963674515.2. Taxonomy (GTDB): domain Bacteria; phylum Electryoneota; class Electryoneia; order Electryoneales; family Electryoneaceae. Next base: position 299,378 of record CAXXQY010000029.1, on the reverse strand, counting down.
TTCCAGGCGGATGTGGGTGTGTACATCAATGAGGAAGAGGATGTGCAACCGGGTGACGATGTTGTCCCGACCGAGTTCGCCCTGCAGCAGAACTTCCCGAATCCGTTCAATGGAAGCACGGAGTTGTCCTTCACCCTCGCGCACCATGGACAGACCTCTATTGCCATCTACAATGTGATGGGGCAACTGGTGCGTACCGAACGGTTGGGATCATTGCAGGCAGGCACACACAGCATCTCCCTGAACATGGATGAGCTGCCGTCCGGAGTGTACCTCTATGAACTCCGTAGCGGTGAGTACAGCGCTGTGAACAGGATGTTGTTGTTGAAATAAATAGTTGTGAAAGAGATCCAATTATTTGAACCCTCGTCTTGTGAAAGGCGGGGGTTTGTTTCAACAATATTACAAGGAATCTGTATTAAAGATATAAGGCAGAATATGGTACTCCCTGAATGTACTGTAAATATACCTGACATGCTGTCATTCCCGCGAAGGCGGGAATCCAGGCAGTTATTGTCTTTATTTAATACTTTTCAGTGATTTAATCGTGACTTCATTCTGATATTTCTGGATTCCCGCCTTCGCGGGAATGACAAATTCTTTACATTTTGCGAACAGGGCATCAAATTGTCTTCTTGGCATAACTGGATAGATCTATCGCACATCTGCAATAAATATTCGCAACGTCAAAAAGCGTAGACATCTCCACATACTCCCCCGGCCGGTGATGATTGGCGCCTTTAGGGCCGAAGTTGATCGTGGGGATGTTGCCCTCTGTGACAAACACATTGGCGTCGGTGATGCCCTTGTGGCCTTTGAAGACGGGTGGTTTTCCGACGACCTGCCGGTACACTTCCGAAAAGTGACGGACAAACGGCGATTCCATGTCGATCCTGTAGGAATTATAGGACGGCGGCACGATCTCGATTTTCACTTCCGACTTCAGGCGCAACGAGTCGATCAGTTTCCGCATATCTGCGATCACAGACTCACGTGTTTCACCGGGAACCGTTAAACGTGTGACAATCACCTCGCAGTGTTCCGGGACCACCAGCGAATACTCCTGGTAGCCGCCGTCGATTTTTAATGAGCATACCGTGCCTTTACCGAATTCAGGATGGTCGCGGCGTTCCAGTTCGTCAAGGTGCGTGACGATTCGGGCGGCGTCATCGATAGCGTTGATCCCGCCGAGATGCGGACGGAAGGCATGGCCCGCCTTTCCTGTGACGCTTAATTTGTACAGCACCTTTCCTGTTCCGGAATGGGGAAGATAATCGGTGTCGCAGTCGCCGAAAAAATGTTCGGCGTGCAGCATGGCGTCGCATCCGGCGAATTCGCTATTCAAAAAAGCACGCGCGCCGGTGCTGTATCCCTCCTGGTCGACGGTGACAATCAATCCAAGTTTTCCACCCTGCTTTCGTACTTCGCCCGATTCCACCAACGCTTTAAACGCGGCAAGCATGCAGGCCAGTCCCGACTTCATGTTGATCGCGCCAAGGCCGTGCAGTTTGCCGTCGATTTCTGTTGCGACGAAGGGGTCGGTCTGCCATCCACCCGCGACGTCCACTGTATCCGAATGGCCGGAGAACGCGATGTATTTGCCGTTGTTTCCCTTGCCTTCGATGGCGTACAGGTTGGGACGGCCGGGGGCGACTTCGTCGAGGACAGGTGCGATGCCGAGTTTGCGGATTTCATTGGCAATAAAGTGGACCAGCTCCTTTTCGTGGGGAAGGATGGAATTGATAGCGATCATCCGTTTCAGGGTGGACAGGAGGTATTGATGGCCGATTGTTGGGTTGGGCATTTGGGGTCTCCCTTTTGTCAGCAGGATCTCCACTTCGTTCAGTATCCTGCAGAACACTGGACTTTACCTCGTCTAATGATACATTCTGTACAAGGTGTTGATACCCGAACAGCTCGTTCCTTTATCACTAAGCTATTCGAGCCAGCCCTCTACCGATCTTGATACCCGACTGCATCCACCATTGCTAAACAGCAGCAACGGTGGACAACCTGCAGTCGGGCCACACCCCAGACCGATTTTTTGCGTCCGGGCTACGCACTACACATCTCCGGGCCAGCCGAGAAAAACACGGCTATGCACTCAACCAATGCATAGCCGTTTGTCAATGAACCTATTTATGTCTAAAAATCACTTCAAAAGCAAAACCTTACGTACAGCATGATCGGGCCCGGCATTCACCGTAATGAAGTACATCCCGGAAGCCAATTGATCCGCATTCCATGTGAAGGAATGGTATCCCGCTGTTTGCAGGATGCCCGAAGTTAATATTTCCACCTGGCGCCCCAGGATATCATAAACAGCGATTTCCATATTTGCAGACTGTGGCAAAGCCACCGTGAACTGAGTCGTCGGATTGAACGGATTCGGATAGGCGGCAGACACGGAGAATTCGGTTGGGAGTAATCCATTCTCCTCAGCCACATCCATAATGATCCAGTGATGATTGGAAGTATCGGATTCCGCGCGGGTATACATGGCGGTTACCCAGTAGAGTTCAAACATGTTCGGTTGGATCTGGTCCGTGTAAAATGTGTCAGCGGTTTCTCCGATATAAATGCCGTCGCGGTAGACACGAAACCGTCCGGTAAGCTCATCGAGACCATGATCATCGGAATGACCGGGTTGCAGATCCAGATCGCTGAAGTCAGGAGCATTCCAACGGATACGGTATTGATTGTTACCGAGAGGATTGCCGTTTAAATCTGTCGGAGGAAGCAGTTGCCACATGGTGGCATTTGCATTTGTGGTGATCTGGTTCTCTTCCACAAATACAGGGAGTATAAATGGTTCAAAACCTGGTGCGGAGAAGAACAATTCCTGTAATCCGGGGTATACGCCCGTAATCAGATAATCACCGAAACCGTCGCATTCAACAGTACTGCGATTGTCCGTAATAAGTACCGATTCATAATCGCTTTCGGGAACCATGGTCACCGAACCGTACACCGATCCTCCGGTTCGATAAAACAGGATAGCGGTTTCATCCGTAATTTCCGAAACGGCGGGGTTAAATTCACCCTCGCTGTCCATGTTGAAATAACATATCTCGATTCCCATGTCTTCGTTTGGTGATTCTATCCCCACTGTGGCGTTATACAGATCAACTACGGTATGATACTGGAACAGGATCATTCCGTCACCGGTGGATGTCGGATAGTCGACAGGGCTGTACAGAATTACCTGGAAAGTTTCAAACGCATCCTCAGGAGAATACTGACGTGAATTAAACCATTCCAGGATAAACCTGTTTTCAGCAGCATCACTGTAGTAGGAGAAATTTACGAAAGAATGATGAAAATCTTCCCAGAACGGCGCCACCATGGCAGGTGGACCATCCGAGCCGGGTATTCCGGAATTGGAAAAATCGGCGGCGATACCCGGATCCATATCGGAGAGATCTCCGAAGCAGAAAAATCCATTTTCATTGACGGTAACTTCGGTGAAATTCTGACCGTAATACTTGAAGGCAAATGGAAGATCGAGTACCCGAGGATCTTCTTCCTGTGTGAAGGATAGCCGCGTGCCCGGACCGCTTTCCATCGGGTCGATGGCGATCCAGTCATACTCCGGTGCAAGGGGATGGTCATCCGTGGATTCAATCGCGATGTAGCCATATCCATCCGGACCGGCCAGATGATCCTCAGGATCATAGACGGTAATGCTAAGATCCATGGGCGTGCCTTCTTCGACGTAAACCCGTTCGCTTCCGGATAAATCATCAAATTCAGCATGGAACTCGTAGACCCTGTCAATAGGCAGGGAGATTTCAAACTCTCCCTCATTATCCGTTTCCATGGTGATTGATGGCACTTCCGTGATAGTAACCGTAGCGTCGGCTAAACTTTGCCCTGCTTCATTGATTACATGGCCGTGGATATCATTTGCATTCCTGAGCGGCAGGGCAAAATCACGCACCAGTTCATCTTCATCTCCTGGTTGGATATAGGTGCGGATCGATTGGAAGCCGTAGGCCTCGCAGAGAATTGTCATGTCATTATCAGCGAAAACATAAATCGTGTATTCACCGTTTTCATTGGAAAAGATCTGCTGCGGACCATTGACAACGGAAATGCGTGCATTGTCCACCGGTTCACCGTTGTCAGCATTGGTAACCACTCCGGATACTTGAATAATCCCACTCTGCAGGGGCAGAGAGCTTGCAAGGCTGAAGGATTGCGGGCCAAGGGGAATATCGGTTCCGGTTACAATGATGGTCCATTCACCGGTTTCGGGTAGCTCAACCAATACCTGTTCGACGACATCAATATCATTTACACCAACCTCTGCCGGTTGGCCGGGCGCATTGGGGTCAAGAATAAATGGGTAAAATAAATCACCAGATGGCGATTGCAGGGTAAGATCGAGATCATTGATGAGCGCATGATCATGATTTCCCGGTGCAGCGGGAACATCTGACCAGGCAAGTGTGATTTTCAGGATACTGTCATGATCGGTCACTGTGACCGGCAATGTCCAGGTCGCATCATCAGCAAGGTTCGCTTCATAAAACCGATACTGAATAATGGACTCGATATTTTCGACTGCGCTAATGCGTCCAAAACCATACCTGTAATCGGGACCGAAATTACCAAGATCGACAGCCGAATTACAAAGAATCGCCTTGATGGTGGAAGGAAGCGGCGTGGCGTCCGCGACATAGCTGTGATAGGCTTCCAGCATGAGCACAATATTACCGGACACGACAGGAGTGGACATGCTTGTGCCACTGAGGGTTCCATATTCATTACCGATAAAACAGGAGGTAATATCTTCACCGGGGGCGCAGACTTCCGGCTTGATTCTTCCATCATCGACAGGACCCCATCCGGAGAAATCCGTCATGTCGTCGTCATCATCCGTAGCGCCAACTGTAATAATATTTTTCGCGCCTGCAGGAACTCCCATTGTTTCATAGGTACTGCCGCATAAACCGCCATCTCCACGGTCATTACCGGCCGCGAAAGTTACGATGTAATTCACCCCCAAACCACCTTGAACAATCGTATCAAGCAGACTGCTTGTCAGCTCGTAATCACCTTGCCAGTCACACGGATACCCGTTAAATGGAATATTTGATCCGATGGAGTTGTTGGCGATTTCTGCGCCGAAGTTTACGACAGACAACAGGTAGTCCTGGTAGATATCCTGGGGACTGTTGTAAAGGCAGTAAGGGTCGCATTCTTCATATTTGAACGAGACCAGTTCGCATGCCGGAGCCATACCACGATAATCCGGTGCGCCATTCCCTCCGATTGTTCCCGCCACATGTGTGGAATGATTACTCAGTGCAATTATTTCACCGGTTCCGAAAGAGGCACGATCCTCAAAATCCGGATGATCAACATCGATCATGCCGCTGTCATAAACACATATGGTCACACCTTGACCAGTAAGGCCATATGGCGGAGCGTTGATAATATCAGTTCCAGTGATTGCACGGGCCTGGGCATTCATGACAGAGAGAGGAGGTCCCGGATAACAGATCCAGAGAACTTCCGGAAGAGAAGCAAGAGTGGCAATGGATTCATATGGTCCCGCCACATAAAATGTATGTAGCAACTCAATATATGCACCTGGTTCGAATCCATAATCCAGGAGGAGTTTTTCCGCATCGGCAACGGAAAGAGGCCGCATGAACCGAACAGCCACGATCTCCCGTGATGAAGTATACTCCGCCCATACAGGGACTTCCCGATCAATCACCCGGACAGATTGTTTATCATCTGCCAGCAGGTCACCTATCCACCGAATAGTAGAGGAAGTAAGTGCATCAGCATTATAGCCTTCAGTCAGGTACGTTGACCATGCTCCACCGCCAAGATAGGTCTGAAGATGAATGCCCCTCGCTGCCAGGGAAATATGATCCGCTGATGAAGGATGATTGTAAAACTGGATAATTGTTGCGTGAGATTCATCCGAGTTGTGCGATGACAACCATTCCGAAGTGTTTTCCGGTGGATGAATGGATCTCGTTGTCAAATGTACCTGGAATCCGGAAGGAGCTGCTGAAATCGTGGATACAACTGCGAAAAAGGTCAAGCAGACCAATATGCAGACGATATGTATATATTTATTCATGGCGACCTCGTGCATTGCTGAGATAAGCATATAGTAAAAAGTAAACTCGGAAGCATTCTATTGCAAGCGTAATGCTGTCAAAACAAATGGTTTATGAGCCTTTGGCAAAAGTGTGAGAAACAACTATACCGGAAACATTGTTTGTCATCTACCATATATATTACCCATTCACAACTGGTCTCGAACACTCAAAAGATGGTCTTGACCACTTCCGGGAAGAAACCTATCTTGTAATTCTGCAATGACTATTGCAGATTTTTCGTTTTCGGGGCGTGGCGCAGTCCGGTAGCGCACTGGTTTTGGGAACCAGGGGTCGTCGGTTCAAATCCGACCGCCCCGACGAAAGTCTTGAAAATACAGCATTTATTTCGTTTCTTGCGGTAGTAACGAAGGTTTGATACATCTGCGCCAGTAGCTCAACGGGATAGAGCAGCGGCCTTCTAAGCCGCAGGTTCGGGGTTCGAGTCCCTGCTGGCGTACTGGTAGGCGAAGAGACCGAGGCAGCAGGTGCTTTCTCTGCTGGCGCTGGAATACTTTGTTTTGTATCTTCCGCCTTCACAGGATATTTGGCGTTTTTTGAAGCGTGTTTCAGATAGATGGTCCGAGTAGCTCAGTTGGTTAGAGCGCCTGGTTGTGGCCCAGGAGGTCGTGGGTTCGACTCCCATCTCGGACCCTGTGTTGACCCCATCGTCTAGTGGTCAGGACTCCAGGTTTTCATCCTGGCAACAGGGGTTCGATCCCCCTTGGGGTCACAAAAATTCGTTTTTGTGGCTTTGTATTGTTCTTTTTGCTCTCTTCAAGTCTTTCATCTAATGAAAGTAATTGAAACACACAAGTGTTGACCCCATCGTCTAGTGGTCAGGACTCCAGGTTTTCATCCTGGCAACAGGGGTTCGATCCCCCTTGGGGTCACAAATAATCCGGCATTCAAGTTTTTGGGTGCCTTTTTTATTCTCATGGATTTTCCTGTCTCATCTTTATTCCCCTGCTAGTATATTCCATCCATCAATAAACAAACTCCGGAATACACATGGAATTTGTACATATCTCTTCCATTGTTTCAGCTTCGTTGACCTTTATTCTTGCCCTGATTGCATGGCTGAACCGTCAGCATGAAAAAGTAAATATTGCCTTCATGATCGTAATGCTGAGTGAAGCCTTTGCCGGAGCGCTGACCTACCTGTCACATACATTCAGCATGGAGCAGTTTACTGCTGTTATGCACATTTTTTATGTCCAGAGTCTGTTCTCATTTTTTGCCATTGTCTATTACATCCTGGTATTGACAGGCTATAATCAGAACATGGGAGTGAAAATCCTCGGGGTACGTGTCAGAGATTTCATACTCTTCCTGCTGATAGGTTCTCTTCCGATAGAAATCCTTTTACAATTTACGAATGTGTTAGCCACGGGGATTCAATACCATGAATCCCATGGTTTTGTAATAACATGGTCAAAATGGATGTTTGTCGTTGAGCTTTTTGCCGTTGTTGGGATTCTATATGTCATTGCGATACTGGTTCATGCGCTACGGTCACATCCACAAGGAGCACGTAAACGGTTTATCCAATGGAATACCGCAGGGATCATCATATTGATTGGTTCAGGACCTGTTTTGGGAATACTTCTCCCCATGACAGGCATTCCCAGCGATCCATTGGTAGATGCGAGCATCATTATTTCATCCGTAATTTTCTACCTGGCCATTAACCGCTACCAATTCGATGTAATCCAGGAAATGAATATCGGTCTGGAAGATCTTGTCGAACGGAGAACGGAACACCTTCGGAACGCCCAGGTAAAGTTGCTGCAAAGTGAAAAGATGGCTTCCCTGAATCGGCTGGTTGCCGGGATAGCGCACGAAATCAACACTCCCGCAGGCGCCATTTACAGCAGCTATGACACATTGACAAAAGCGATTCAAAAGCTGCGGAATTCCGGTGATGAATCCTGGGGGGAAGAATTCAAGGCTGACAGGGAAATAGCACGTTCGCTTCAAGCACTCGAAACTACCGGCAATGTAATCCGTGATGGCAGCATTCGTATTACAGATATTGTCAATCGTATGAAACGTTTTTCAAAGCTGGATGAAGCGGAACTGCAAATGGCGGATGTCAATAGCTGCATTATTGACGCAATCGCAGTTTTCAGTCATGATCTCAAACCTGGAATTACCATACGTCCGGACTTGCCTGACCTGCCGAAAGTATCCTGTTATCCAGCGAGACTGAACCAGATGATCCTTCTTTTGTTTGAGAACGCCATTCATGCGATTGATTCTCAAGGTGAAATCATCGTACGGACTAAGCATTTCGAAGAGCAGATACAGATCATCGTGCAGGATACCGGTAAAGGGATTCCCCTGGCCGACCAGTCAAAAATATTTGAGCCGGGTTTCACATCCTGGGGAGTGGGAGTAGGGGTTGGATTCGGATTATCCATCTGTTACCGGGTGGTTCAGGAACACCACGGGAGTATTACCGTGGATTCGGAGGAAGGTAAAGGTGCAACCTTTATCATCTCATTCCCGGATGACCTCGAAACAAGAGTGACAAATCACGATGGTAACAGTGCATAAACGGGATTATTCATGGAGTACCTCCCTGATTTTTTCCGCCAGTTTTCTTGGGGTAAAGGGTTTCTGGATAAAATGTATGTCTTCATAGACGACGCCATGTTCGGCGATTACATCGTTTGTATACCCCGACATGAACAACACCTTCAGTTCCGGTTTTATTTCTCGCAGGAGTGTAAATAATTGACGGCCGTTAATCTCCGGCATGACAACATCTGTCAGCAACATGTCAATTCGTTTGTCAGCAGCCGTGATCAATTCAAAACATTGTTCAGCAGTTTCCGACAAAACCACCTCGTAACCCAGTCTTTTTAATATCGTTGCTGTAACTGTCCGCACACTCACTTCATCTTCCACAATCAGAATTGTTTCCGATCCCCCGACAATTTGTGCGGTTTCCCTTCCCTGGGGTGATGTTGAGGCGTTCTCTTTCACAATTGGTAAAATGACAGAAAAAGTCGTTCCTTTTCCCAGCTCGCTTTCAACCAGTACCGTTCCACCGTGTTGTTTTACAATGCCGTATACGGTAGATAATCCAAGTCCGGTGCCCTGTCCGAGCTCTTTTGTGGTGAAGAATGGCTCGAAGACCTGTTGTATTGTTTCTTCCGACATTCCTGTTCCTGTGTCAGAAACCGTCATGATTGCATACGTGGATGGTTTCATGTCCTGTTCCTGCAGGAAATCTTCGTCAAGGAATTTCTGTTTTGTTGAGATAGTAAGAGATCCGCCGCCTGGCATGGCGTCCTGCGCATTCACAGCGAGGTTCAGGATAACCTGCTCAAGTTGGCCGGAATCCACCAGGATAGTACCTGATCCCGGATCCAGTTTGAAGACGATCTTGATATTTTCTCTGAGGGTTCGTTCCAGTAGTGTTTTAAAATTGGCGACAATTTTATTCAATTCTCTGGATTTGACTGTCAGTGTCTGTTTTCTGCCGAATGCCAGCAACTGGTGAACAAGTTCTTTGGCCCGGGTTGACGCAAAAATGATGTCATCAAGAGTTTCATTCAGAACATCATTGGGGGAAAGGTCCATTTTCATCATTTCCGCATTGCCCAGGATCGGGGTGAGCAAATTGTTTAAATCGTGCGCCACACCACCGGCCAGTCTTCCGACCGCTTCCATCTTCTGCGATTGACGGAATTGTTCTTCAAGGTTTACCGATTTTGTGATGTCGTGTTTGACCGCCACAAAATGGGTGAGTTCTCCCTTATCATTGTGAATGGGAGATATCGAACAATCCTCAATAACAAATTGGCCGTCTTTGCGACGGTTTGTAATCTGTCCCGACCAGATTTCTCCTGACAGGATAGTGTTCCACATGTCCTGGTAGAACTCCCTGTCATGTTTGCCACTCTTTACAAGACGCGGATTTCGCCCTTCTAATTCTTCCCTTGAATATCCTGAAATACGTTCATAGGAAGGATTGATATATTCTATCCTTCCTGAAGGATCCGTAATCATCACTCCTTCAGCGGCCTGTTCAATCGCCGCATATAGCCGTTGCCGCTCCTCTTCGGCCAGCATCCTCTCCGAAATATCCCTGACAACGAACAGGTAACCGTCAACCTCGTCATTCACATTTATTACAACAGTGCTTTTTGTCTCACTGATAAACACAGAAGAGTCTTTTTTCCGATAGGGAACCCGGTACACTTCACGAATATCATTGTCCGTATACTTTGTCAAGATGATTTCCTGTTCAACGAAATCATTGCTGTTTGCATAAAGGATGTTTGATGACTTTCCGGTTATTTCTTCAGGAGAATATCCAAACAGCCTGGAAAAAGCTGGATTGGTTTTACGGATCGTATGGTCCAGTTCTGTATAGATGATGGCATCCGACATCGAATCCAGGATCTTTTCAAGCTCTGCTGTTTTGTTTTGCAAGGCTTCGCTTGCAGATTTCATCTCCGAAATATCGGGGAAAATGATCAAACCGGCGATCAGGTTTTTTTCCTTGTTGTAAATGGGCGTGCCACTCACCATCACCCATCTGCGGACACCATCCTTGCAAATGATGGTATATTCTTCGTTAAATGACGTTTCCCCCTGGAGTGCACGCGCCAACGGGTGCTGATTCAGCTGGAGAATATCACCATCAAGTGTATATTCCTCCCAGGATTTGACTTCCGATATTTTTGTCAGTGATAAGTTGCGATACGAGGGCTCATCCGTGATCCCAAGCAATTTTTCTGTCGCCTTGTTAATGTATCTGACTACTCCATCAGGAGAACTTCCAACAACAATTGGTACCGGTGATTGATCGAGAACAGCCTCAAACAACAGTGTCGTTCTCTCGAGTTCCAGCGCAGCTTCTCTCTGTTCGGTAATATCTTCAATGATAGAGTATACCTGGAAAGGAACATCCTCACCCAATTTGTACTGGGGTGTTGAACTGACGCGCAACCATGTCGTTCTGCCGTTTAGAGGATTCTGTAATCCCACTATCCGGTTTAGAATCTTCTTGCCAGTTTTCAAAGCGATCATGGATGGTGTTTCTTCAAAGGCACACGGTTTTCCATCTTCATATATTGCAGACCGTTCGGTTTTTCCCACACTGTTTTTTATCATATCCTGAATGGGTAATCCGATTATTCTCTCAGCGGTTGGATTCGCGGATGTTATACGTCCGGTGTGATCCTGGTAGACGACACCTTGAGTCATGGTTTCATACAGGGACCGGAATTGTTCTTCACTTTGCAGGAGTGCTCGTTCTGTATGTTTCCTGTCGGTAATGTCTGCAACGATACTGATGATTCCAGAAACATCTGTATTTTCATCGAGGAAGGTTGCTAGTGAAACCCCGACTTCAATTGTTGATCCGTCTTTGCGAACGGTTGACATCTCGAGGTAGTTTTTTGCTTGCTCATTCACCATAAACTGCACATTATCCAAGTACCATTCCAATTTGGATTCAGGAATACACGGATTGATCTCACCTATAACTTCTTCTTCTTTCCATCCAAACATGTCTTCTGCTGTTGATGACCACATTGCTATTTTACCGTTACAGTCTACTACTATCACAGCGAGGGGTGAGTTTTCGATTAGCGATCTTAGAAGTGTGTTTGTCTTCAATAATTCTGATTGTTGATTTTTATGAGCAGTAATATCGCGCAAGTGTTCGATGACCTGAACTACCTTATTGTTTTCATCCATTACCGGGTAAGATCGGATATCAAACCACATGTCCAAATCGGTAAAATAACGCTCAACCCGTGCCGGTTTTTTTGTTCGATAACTCGCAGAAGTCGCGCATTCTTTGCAAGCGGTTGCTTTGCCTATCAGTTCGTAACACTTCTTGCCCTTAACTTCATCAGGGGTTAAATTCAGAAAATTATATCCCGCTTTATTGTACTGGATAATGTTGTGCGCATTATCCTGTAATCCAATTACATCCGGAATCGCATCAAGAATGTTTTGAAGAAGACGTGTTGTCTCTCGTTGTTTTTGTTCACTGTTACGCAGGGCTGTATACGCTTTTTTGGGTTCGCTTATATCACGGGAACTTGCGAGGACAACAGGTTTACCATTCAAAATGTAAGTGTTCCCTTTTACTTCCATGGGAATCCGCGCACCATCTCTGCGGACAAACGTTGTCTCATCAAGAAAAGTCCTTTCTTCCCGCAAAGTTTTCATGGGTTTTGCTACATTTTTCCAGGATTCTGCAGATATAATGTCCTGAATCGTCATTCCAAGGAGTTCTTCTTTGGGATAACCAAGCAGTTCGCATGTGTATTCATTCGCTTCAAGGATTCTGCCGGGCATCATATTGTCATTGATTTCATGAAGGATGATGGAATCATGGACGCCCTGAAAGAGGTTTTTGTAGTTTTCTTCGCTTTCTACAAGGGCTTTTGCCATTTTTTCCTTGTCAGAACGTGCAGTATCAAGGTTTGTCGCGAGTTCATTGACGGTGTTCGCAAGCAGTTGCATGTTCGTGGATATGTTGTCTACAGATATTCGGTGAGAGAAATCGCCCGTTCCCAGTTTTTCAAGAGCTTCTTTGATACGGTTTTCCGAGATTTTTGTAAGCTGTTCATCTGGTATGGTACTGAAGAAGCACCAAGATAACGAAGGGATTTTTCTGGCAAATGCCATAAGTCGCTGTTGATGTTCATCAATGACCAAAAATGAACTGACTGCGTCGTCCGGAATACCGGAAAGTTTGAGATCAGTAAAGCCGCCGCCAAGCGAAGTTAACGGTTTACATAAAGAAGCACCTTTCTCTGTCCCCAGGGTACTTTGTACCGCTTCATGGAGAAGTAGGTTACCATCCCGATCGGTTATAAAATCCTCTTGCCTTTCATGGATTTGAAAACCGGGCAGATCGGGAATAAATGATGAAACGGGTACATCAATACACCACAATCCCACAAAATCGTCACCAACATAAATAGGAATTGATGCAGTGACAACAATACCCATTCCAGCAACATCCACGGATGGGATTGTCCATTGGATAGAACGGTCGGGATTATTTTCCGGGCACACGGATTTATAGGTCAGGCATTCTTTCCAGTTGAAATCAAACGGGATATCAGGAGATGCGTCGACAAATGGATACTGACACGTGGCGTCCAAAACATCCTGGTAGTAAATGAGGCCAATGCCGGGAGTATGCTGATAAAGACGATGCAAGTGATCACCAGTATCACGGAGGGCATATAAGCGATTCCTGAGGTGTGGATTCTGTACAAGGTGTTTACCCCAGGCATAGCTTAGTTTTCCTGGCAAAGCTTCACCTTTGTTGAATTTTTGAAGCCTGGGAATACTCTCATAAAATCCGGCGTTGGTTATTTCAAAACCGTCTTCATGCAACCATGTGTCGATTAATTCCGGGTTGGATTGCGTATGCTGGAACAGAAAGAGTGTAATACGTTCCAGTTCATGCAGAGCACCAACAATTCGATGAATGAAACACTCAATGTGGGTCGTCTGCAAATGAACATATTGTTTGAATAGTTCAATTTCACTCATTTAACCCTCAGGGTCGTTAACAGCAAAAGATTAATTACAACTCTGCAATTTAACGACAAAATGGAATACGCGTAAAATCATTGAAATGAAAAAAAGCATAATTATGAGTATCCTGGGTATAACTTGATATAAGTATTATGTTGTTTTCCGACTAATCAGCATGGAATGAATGGTGATGTCGTTCCATAAGAATTGCAGGTTTCCTTCATTTTCCTTTTATATCTACTGCATGAAGAAAGATTGACACCTATATTCGTCTTTTGATATGCACACTATCCTGGAGAAGATGAGATATGGATCAGCTTCAACAAAAAGCTGAAGAAGTGTTAAAACGTAACGACAGGGGAAGCTACACAGTTCCCTCCCTGAAACTGTATCCGCATCAGTGGGCATGGGACAGCGCATTCGCGGCGATAGGATGGGCGCATATTGATGTGGATCGTGGGCTTTGTGAGCTGGAAACCCTGTTGGATGGGCAATGGGAGGATGGTCGCATCCCGCATATACAGTTCGATCCGGAAACATCCGGATATTTTCCCGGGCCGGAAAACTGGGGTTGTACTTCCAGTTCGACCATTACGCAACCTCCGGTCTCCGCGATAGCGTTAAAAATCTTACTGGAGAATGGGGCTGATCCGGATCGAATTCGATCTCTTTTACCGAAAATTGAACAATCACACTTGTTTTTTTACCGGGAACGCGATCCGTTGGCGCTGGGAATTATTGCCGTTGCTCACCCATGGGAAAGCGGTATGGACAACAGTCCGGCCTGGGACCAGTCAATGAAACGAATTGATCCCGGTGAGGCTCCGGATTTCCAACGGATTGATAACACAGTTGTGAAGGATAAATCCCAGCGGCCGTCAGATGATGAATACAAACGCTATATGGTTATCGTGGACCAAATCGCCAAGAATGGATTCGGGCTTGGCTCTTTCGCCGTGTACGATCCAATGATGTCAACGGTTCTTGCCCTGGCGGAAAATGCCCTTGCGGATCTGGGCGAGAGATTGAATGCTGCAACGGATGCAAAAAAACGTGCGGAACAGCTTGTAGATGACATTTTGAAACAACTGTGGGATTCAGATGTGGGACGGTTCCGGTATTACGACGCCATGAGTGAAACACGGTACACTCCGGATGTAATCGGAGCATATTTTCCAATGCTGTTGAAGATTCCGGGGGAAGTGAAAAAGTGTTTGGGCTCCAGGTTGAGTCGTAACTATACAACTGCATGGATGTTACCCAGTGTGCCTCCACGCAATCATACATACAATAATGTATGTTACTGGCGGGGTCCTGTATGGATAAATGTGAACTGGTTCTTCGCCGATCATTTCGGAGATGGATTCCGCAGGAAAACACTGGACCTCTTGAACCGGGGTGGGTTTCGGGAATACTTTCATCCTGAGACCGGTGAAGGGTTAGGTGCGGAAGATTTCACATGGTCGGCGGCGCTTGCCCTTGATTTACTGGCATCTGTAACCAATGAAGAGGTATCCATATGAACGATTATTCATGTCACTTGTGCGGTGCGCCGCTATCGCAGCCATATGACATCTGGAAATCCGGGGGACTGTTTTGCTGCCAGTATTGTGGATGGGTTTCCACGCTCCCGTTGCATGAGGCGAGAGTCCTTCAAAGTCGATTATTTGACGGCGACAAATGGCATACCTACTACTCCCATTTGATGAAGGAAAAAAATCCATCTCAAATGCATTGCCTGCTTGCGCGGTACCTGAAAAAATGGACACGTGGAAGGACCTTACTGGAAGTAGGGTGCGGCCCCGGCCAATTCCTTCTTGCCGCCCGTAAAGAGGGATGGAGAACGCTTGGGGTGGAGAAATCAGCACGATTTGTGGGTCTGGTTCGTGCAAAACACGAAGATCTGCACATTATTGGGGGAGATATTCACAGTGTTTCCCTGCATGAAAACCAGTATTCGGCCATTGCCATGTTTGATGTACTTGCTCACCTGGAAGATCCGAAGGCAATCCTGCGAAAGCTGAGAACAAGTTTAAAGCAGAATGGAGTATTGCTGCTGCAGACGGGTGTTTATCATGATGAACCGCCTGGACCGTCAGAAATGGACGTCCCCAACCATTTTCATGCGTATACATACGAAGCGTTGCTTCGGCTGCTGGTAGCCACCGGTTATACCGTGCGGAAAACGGACTGGTTGTTTCCAAATGCCGGTTGGAAGCTGAAAACGGGTATGGCGACTGCTTTGCTGGCTCCGGAGGGAACGAGGCAGGTCTTACAGGTGGTTGAAAAGAAGGTTTTCGGTCCGAAAAAATGCACTTCTGTCTGGTTGTGGTGCAGAAAATACTGATCAGCAGAAAATAGTTTTACTGTAACACTGGAAATACAATGATCCGTACCGATTGTCGTCATTTTCTGGCGGACAGACCGTGTCGTTACCACAAAACAGATGGATATACCTGTTCCCATTGTCCCAGGTATTCCCCGTTTACAAGCCGTATCTGGATTGTAAAACTTGGCGCCATGGGTGATGTGCTGCGGACAACATTTCTCCTGAAGGGGATCAGGGAACGGCATCCGGATGCGCATATTACCTGGGTAACCCGCAAAGAATCGGTCTCGTTTTTTGCCGGGATTGATACTGTCGACCGGGTGATCACACCGGAGGCGGCAATGTGGTTTACAGGTGTTGAATACATTCATACGGTATACGGACTTGAACTGGATGCAGTTGCTGCTGCAATTGTAACTCAAACCAACGCAGAAAAAGTGTACGGGTTTTCATTGTATGAAGATGGATACCCGGTTGCGCATTGTGAGAATGCAGCGAAATGGCAGCAATTGAGCTACCGTGATGATCTGAAACGCGCCAATCATACAACCTATCAACAGCAATTCACGGAAATTGTGGAACTGGATGATAGACACGCAAATGATGAGTATTCGTATGTGATTTCAGACGATGAACGTGAATGGATTCGGGAACAACGGAATCTTTGGACGGAAAGAGGATTTAATGGTCCCTATATCGGGATTAACCTGGGAGGCAACACCCGCTGGCGTCAGAAATTGGTCACGATGGAGACTATCAAGGGAGTCATCAAACAGATAACCGCGGACGGATCACCAACAGGATCGGTTGTTCTCCTTGGGGGAGCCGATGCGGTGGAAGCCATGGAGAGTCTTTCCTCCGAGGATTTCCCGGGGATTATTGTTACGGCAACGGATAGTCCATTGCGAGACTTTGCATCTCTCGTTGCCGCTTGCGATGTTCTTTATACTGCGGACACGCTGGCGATGCATCTTGCGATTGCTACAAAAACGCACTGTGTGGTGAATTTCGGACCTACATCGCCGTACGAAATTGAATTTTACGGCCGTGGCGAAGCGATCGTTCCCGATCTGGATTGCCTGGTGTGTTATCATTCGCATTGCCCGTTGGAGAAACAGTGTACCCAAATAGATCCGAAAACAGTGCTTGAGGCGATTCAACGTCAATTGCAATTGAGGCTCGAAAACAATTCATAGACATGACGTATTATTGGAGGAATAGATGCGCATGAGCGCCTGGATAATAGGAGTACTCGTAGGTGTATCGATTGTGTTAACCGTCGCCGGGCAGGTTCTCTTCAAAATGGGCATGACCGGAGTTTCCTTTGAGGGGATGACGCCGTTCGCTATCGGGCAGACAGTATTTCTTCGTCTTTTCCATCACTGGATTCTACTCGGTATCTTGTCGTTCGCCCTCGGAACAATCGCCTGGCTGATGGTCCTGACACGAATGGATATCAGCGTCGCGTATCCATTGGGGAGCCTTGGGTATGTCCTGACCTTTGCTGTCGGGATTATCGCCCTGCATGAACCGTTCTCGGTGGAAAGACTAATCGGGGTGCTTCTGATTATGAGCGGTGTGATTTTTATACTGCGTCCCGTGGGTTAGACAATGCGTACAGGATTCATACTACCGACATTTAATGAAAAGAATAATGCTCCCGCCCTGGTGCATGCCCTTCTGCAATCCGGGGTTGATCCGCTAGATATTTATATCCTTGACGATGCCTCACCGGACGGCACCGTAAAAGCCTTGCGGAAGAAGTTTGGAGAGCATTCCAATGTTCACATCATCCAGCGTACTCCACCTCATGGGTACAAGGTATCCATTGAAGAGGGCATTTCGCGCGCTCTGAAGGATGGAGCCGACATTGTCGGATGGATGGACGCTGATTTTTCCCATCCACCGGAATTGCTTTCACGAATGGTCCTTGAATTGAATGAAGCCGATGTAGTGGTTGCATCGAGGTACATCCAGGGTGGTCGAGACCTCAGGGAAGAAAAACTGCATGTGCTCTTGAGCAGAATTATCTGTACCTTCGGTACATACTGGCTGAACAGGAAATTCCTGGATTGGACCAGTGGGTATATTTTAGCGAAACGTGATGTGTTTACCGACCTTGAGCTGCGTGGTTCGTACGGGGAGTTTTTCCCGGTGATGGTGAACGACATCCTGAAAAAAGGATGGCGGGTAAAAGAGATGCCGTACATCAATGTTTCGCGCAGATATGGTGAATCGAAAACAGCCAGCGACATACGGGGATTTTTCAAACATGGTCCAGCGTATGTGTATTCAATGGCTTTAGCGGGATTGCACAGATGAAATACCTTGCTCCGGTTGATGACAGCTACCAGCATGACAGCAGGTTAAAGGACATACTACCGGCCCCTGAGCCGGATTTTCAGCCCAATTCTCCGTGGGGAATTATCAGGGTGTGTGAACCGACCATTTCCAGCGTGGAAAAGGATCTTGTGAATGAGGGGCTGGATGGAGGTTGGGTTTCCAATGTCGGACCCCATGTACAAGCATTCGAAGAGGAATTCGCAGCGTTCTGCCAGGTACAATACTGCTCTTCCATGAACTCGGGAACATCCGCACTGGAACTGGTGTTCCGTGGGTTGGACCTGAAACCGGGCGATGAAGTGATTGTCCCGGATTTTACTATGGCAGCAGGAATCAATGCCGTTGTTCTTGCCGGTGGAACCCCCGTTTTTGTGGATGCCGATCCGGAAACGTTTCACATTGACCCGACAAAGTTAAAAGCGGCAATTACGGACAGAACGAAAGCCATAGAAGTAACCCACCTGTACGGCCACCCAGCCGACATGGACCCGATCCTCAAGATTGCCGGAGAGTACAATCTCACGGTTGTGGAGGACGCCGCGGAAGCGCACGGTGCTGAATATCACGGAAAACGAGCGGGTTCCCTGGGGCATATCGCCTGCTTCAGCTTCTTTGCAAACAAGATCTTCACCTGCGGAGAGGGCGGCGCCATTACCACCGACGACGAGGGGTTTGATGCTCTTATGCGACGGTTACGGAAACAGGGATACTCGCCGGAACGGCATTTCTGGCACCGGTACCTGGGTTCGAACTATGTCATGTCGAATATGCAGGCATCGGTCGTGTTGGGCCAGCTACGCCGTGCGGATGAATTGATTAACGCGCGTCGGAGTAACGCAGTGTACTATTCCCAAGTCCTCGAAACGATTCCCGGTATCGAAATCCCAATAGAAAAACCGGGATGTAAACATGTGCAATGGATGTACGGAATTCGTGTAACAGAAGAGTTCCCTGTCTCTCGTGATGAACTGCGCGCACAGTTGGCGGCAAAAGGGATCGAAACCCGGAATTATTTTGTACCCATGCACTTGCAGCCCCTGTATTTCAAGGAAGAATATATCGGGAAATTCCCGGTCAGTGAAAATCTGTGCGCAACAGGATTTTATCTGCCGTCTTCCTCGCACCTGCAGCGTGATCAACTGGATTATGTTCTGGAGTGTATTGTAAACATCGCGGGTAAGTGATGGAGAATTCCGAATACAGGATGATGAAAACCATTCCGAGGGACCATTGGTGGTTTCTTCATCGACGTATTCTCCTGGAAACACTTTTACCCAGGTTGGTTCGGCAGTATGACAGGGTGCTCGACCTTGGTTGTGGGATCGGGAGTGAAAAGTTCTGGCTGGAGCGCTACGGCGAATATACCGGGATCGAGCTTACTCCAGCAGCGTTTGAACATGCTTTCTCCGAAGCGAAACAGTCCATGGTGTGTGGAAATGGTTCCGAACTGCCTTTCGGTACAGCCACGTTTTCCCTGGTCAGCCTGATGGATGTGCTGTATCACCGGGAGGTTCACCCGGAACATGTGCTTCACGAATCAGCAAGGGTGCTGAAATCGCGTGGTGTTCTGTTGATCACCGATTCCGCCATGCCTGAACTCGCAGGGGAACATGACAGGGTAAACCAGGGGGTACGACGATGGTACCGGCAGGAACTTGTCGATTTGGTCCACCGATGCGACCTTGAGGTCGTGTATTCGAACTACATGTTCACGTTTCTGTACCCGCTTGTGTATGTCTACCGGAAAGTCGTAAAAGGTGCTGCCGACGGGACTTCAGGATCGGACTTAAAAACCTGGAATCCCTTGTTGAACAGAGTACTCAATGTTTTCCATTCCCTGGAACGAACACTCCTGCGGAAATACCAGATGCCGTTTGGTTCTTCAGTGATCATCCTCGCTATTAAACCGGAAGCGTAACTCACTATGGATTCAAACGCTCAATCGTCGGCTGTATCGGTAGTTATCTGCACACGGAACCGGGTGAGTTACTTGAAGCGTCTGCTGATTTCCCTCGAAAAGCAGGATTACCAGAAAAATGTGCAGGTTGTTGTTGTCGATAATGGCTCAACAGATGGCACACCGGAATTTCTGCGACGAAACAACATTGAGCATGTCACCATGCCGGGAGGAATCGCCTCGGCACGGCAGGCCGGAGTGGATCATGCGAAGGGTGAGATCATCTGCATGACAGATGATGACTGCATTGTACCGGGAAACTGGGTCAGCTCTATTGTAGAATCGTTTGCTCAACATCCGGAAGCGGTGATCATTGGGGGACAGGTTGTGAACCGTGGCGGGGCTGGTGTGCAACGGTTAAAAGGCCGGGCGAGGATGGGGATCAATTGCGCGCCGGAATTTGTGCGGGACCAGACGAAAGCGGATCATTTCGGGAATGCAAACCTGGCGATACGCGCTGATATTTTGAGGGAGATTGGTGGGTATGATCCTGCCTTTTCCATGGTCATGAAGAGACTGACCTGACCATCCGGGCGCGGAAATTAGGAGAGGTGGTTTTCGATCCAACTGTCACCATTACCCATGAATTTCTTGGTAAATCCGAATTCCGCATGTCGCCGTTTTTAAACCGTGAAACAATGCGCTACAGGTTGTTCTTCAAGCATTATCGTCCGCAAAGCAGCCGCGAATGGTGTACCTTCCTGAAAGGGGAAGCATTGCTGTTAGGGCGTGAATTTGCGTCGATTGAAAAACGGTATCAACGAGACCAGTCTGTTCCGGTTGCCCTTAAGCGTTTAGCACAATATTTCCCGGATAAAATGGCGTCACATCTGCAACCATTGTTTGTATATCTTGCAAAAGCGAGACAGGCATTGTTGACTATGATCAATCTTCTCTTGATCCCGTATACATGCAGGGCACAATTGAAAAACGGGCGGAATGGCAAATGAAACTGCACCGGTATACCTATGGCGACAGAACGATCCCACCGCAAGTGAGCGTAGTGATTCCGTTTTTCCAAACATTCAAATCCGGGAAATTGCAGGCGATGATTTCGCAGGTTCGAAAACAGGATCTCAAAGCGCTGGAATTGATTGTCGTCGAAGGAGCCAAACCGAGCGGACGTGCCCGGAATATTGGTGTGTTGCGATCAAAAGCTGATTATGTCGTTTTGATGGATGATTACACGATCCTTGGCAACGACCATGTGTTCTCCCGGATGCTTAGAGTGCTCAGGGAGGACAAATCCGCAGGAATCGTGGGAGTATCCAAATCTCTTCCGCCACACGCCAACCGTTTCATGAGGCAAGTACGCAGGGAAATGCCACGGACAACTTCGCCAAAGGTCAAGAAGGTCACCGATTCCGATATCGTCACGACCACCTGCATGATGCTCCGGCGTAACGAGTACATTTCCCTGGGCGGCCAGCACGAGGGATTAATCCGTGGCACCGACCCTGAACTGCGCGAACGGTGCCGGAATGCGGGATTACGCACGGTAGTAGCGCCCGGCGCGCATTGTTACAAACCGCAGGCGGACTCGTTGGAGGCGTTTGTACGGACAGAATGGCGTCGTGGTCTGGCGATGGTGTGGGCGTACTGGATGTATCCGGAAACCATGTTCCGTCTCCCGGAAGCGGGCAGTGATGTCACGCATGACCGTCCCGATGTAAAAACACAACTCCTCCGCTACCTGTTGGGAATACCGTGGTCGTTGGTGACAGGGACACCATTACTGGCCCTGGCGAAATTTTTTTGGGCGACCGGTTTTGTAGCAGGATTGTGTCCATGGGTGCGTAAGCGGATCGGCGCCGGGCATGGAGTCTGGCCAATCCGGGAAAACCCTTACATGCGGGTCGAGTCATGAAACGGACTGTCCTGCTGGTACGGGTTGAAACCGACCGTGACCTCTACTTTCCCCTCGGGCTCATGTATCTCTCCGACGCCCTGCAAAAAGCGGGGTATTCGGTAAAGATCCTGCATGGGTATCCATCCATTAAAAAACAGGTTCGCCAGGCGGTTCATGAGCTGAATCCGCTGTTCGTGGGGTTTTCAGTCACCACTGGAAATCATCTCAAGGCGACATTGGATATTTCTTCCAAGGTCCATGATCTCAAGTATCCCGTTGTCTGGGGCGGGGTACATGCGACGGTCCTGCCGGAAGTCTGCCTGACGGAACCGTTTGTGGATGCGGCGGTGATTGGCGAGGGGGAAGAGACAGTTGTAGAGCTCGCCAGGCAAATCGAAGAGGAAAACGGATTCCGTGCGGAGCGAATTGCCGCTATTCCCGGTACGGCGGTAAACATCAATGGTCACGTACACTATGCGCCACCACGAGGGCTGATCGGCGATCTCGATTTGTATCGTCCACGGTATGAGGATGTGGATATCCACAAGTACTTCATGCCGGTCGGCGGCAATTCGCAGGGTTTGCAGATCACCACATCACGCGGGTGTCCGTATGACTGCGGGTTCTGCTGTGTGTCCACTATCTACCAGCGAAAAGTACGGAAGCACAGTGTTGAGTATTCCCGTGACCTAATGGATCATCTCGTGGACCGCTACGGCATGGATGGAATTGTGTTCCATGACGATCTGTTTTTCTCCAGCGTACCGCGTGTGAAATCGATTATGCAGGGGTATTCGCTCCCATGGTGGGGGGAACTCCGGGCGAACCAGGTGACCGATGATCTTGCGGACTGGCTGAGGAAACGGAACTGCAAAACCTTGTTCATCGGCGCGGAATCGGGGTCTCAACGGTTATTGGACCATATCAATAAAAAGATCAAGGCGGACGACCTGTTGCAAGCGGCAAAGATCCTGTCGCGAAAACAAATCAAGTCCGAATTCAGCTTTATCCAGGGATTGCCAGGCGAAACAGCAGCAGATCGCCATCAAACCTATAAAATGATCGATTCCATTGACCGTCTGGGACGATACACATCCTGCGGATTGAAGCTGTACACACCTTATCCCGGGACACCATTATGGAAGGAAGCGGTGAGTTCCGGGTTTCATGTGCCCGTATCGAATGAAGAATGGAGCCTGGTGGACCGTCGCCACACCGAACTACCCTGGCTCACCGACGAAGACCACACCGCTGTGCAGGTGCGTCACTTTCTTACCATCTCGCCGAACCAGTCAAACCCATCCTCACGAAAAGAACAACCGAAGTCATTGTTTTCGACACTTCGTATATTCTACCGCATGGTAATGAATCCGTTCCGGATGTTTGAATACCGTTGGCTGCTGGCGCGGTGGCAGCGCAGGGAATTCAGGTTTCCATTCGATGTTCACATGCTGTTCCGTATTCACGACACTGCCGGGAGTTGGACCGCCTCGCTGCGCAACTGGATGAAGAGAATCCTGCTCCACAAGTAGCTCCCTTTCGCCGAAAGGGAGTTGTCTTCGCAAGAACGTTTATTAAAAAGTCGCTCCTTCCATAAAGCCACGATTTCCCACCCTGTAATTTAGTTGTCTTAACACACCTTCGGCGAAGCTGTGCTACTTGCCTGATCAGTCGCTGAAAGGAAGTCACTGTTCATACGATATACCCCTGTTGGACACCGTGTGTAACGCAGTTTGTGAAGCACGGTGTCCAACAGGGATTCCGTACCAATTCAACTACTTCCGTTAGTTCATATATCCTCAAAAACTGAATTTCGATAGATGATTTTGGCCCGAGTGCTTGCCACTCGGGTGTCTCTATTTCAATGAATCGACGGTAATATAGAAATTTTGAAGCTGATTGGATACGTGACAGAGACACCCGAGTGGCAAGCACTCGGGCCAAAGTCGGTTCTTCCTCGTTAGTCCATCCACCTTCGAAAACATCACTTCGGTGGATAAACCTAACGAGGGCATGCTGCACTCGGGCCAAAGTCGGATCAAGGTCGTCTCAAAGTTGTAACGAAAGAATGGTTTCAGGGAGTCATTGTAAACATGAAACATGGGAATCGATTTGCGAACAGAAACAACATGCAAATCGAGTTCCCATGCCACGCACCACATCTGGAACGAGATTGCTTTATCGGCTGCGCAAACGACAACTACGTGCCGCCTTCCTCGCAACGACGTGTGGAGATATACCTCGTTAGTCCATCCGCCTTCGAAAACATCACTTCGGTGGATAAACCTAACGAGGGCATGCTGCAACCACGTGTTGAGAAAGGCCCTCGTCAGGTTCGTCAACACGGTTTTCGTTGACGATCTAACGAGGTACGCTCTTTGGATATGGTAGAATAACTGGTATTTCCTCGTTAGTTCATCCATCTTCATACACGACATTACGATGGTTGAACCTAACGAGGGCATGTACTCGAACATAAAATTTCCTTTTCACTGCGGCGCCCCTTCATCGAAGGGGTGCTCCTGTTGACTCCTGCGATGGAAACCGATATACTTCAACAACGTTTTTACTGAAAACCATACTGGTTACAGAAGAAAGATCATCAGGAAAAACGGATCTTGTTACATTCGACTGTATTTCTCATTATCCGGTCACTTGTTAGTCCATACAGAGCGGCAGACAGGTAGCAGAATAGCAATCTTCAGAAAACCGTTGGTGGATTTTTTATTGGAAAGCAGGAACAGGAATGAAATACGGATACCCGGGCGCGCCACCCACCTTTAGTCGGCGACCCACATATTTACGGATTGACCTGGACGCCATCGCTCAGAATGTGAAGTTCATCCGTGAACTGGCGAATGGCGCCAAGGTAATGGCAGTATTAAAAGCGGATGCATACGGCCATGGCCTGGTGCCGGCTGCACGGAAACTGGCCGATGAGGGAGTGGACTGGTTTGCGGTGGCATTTCTTGAGGAGGCAGTAGAGCTGCGTCGTGCGGGAATTGAGGGCCCGATCCTTGTATTGGGCGGGCTTGTCGGGTACCAGGTAAAACACTTCCTCGATTACCATCTTGATATCTGTGCGTCGAGTTTGTACAAGGCGCAGCAGATCAGCCGTGAAGCGAAACGGTTGGGGCGAACTGCACGGGTTCATTTGAAAATTGATACGGGCATGAACCGGATCGGGGTACGTGTGCAGAATGCTGTCGGATTTGCGTTGGAAGTGGCACGTTTGCCGAACCTTGAATTGGTAGGGATTTTCAGTCATATGGTGCGTGCACAGGGACCGGACCTTGAACTGGCCAATCGTCAACTCGCACTTTTTACAGAGATGTTGAACAACCTGAAACGTGAAGGTGTCGAGTTTCCGTTCGTCCACCTGGCGAACAGTTCGGCATTGTTTAACCTGCCGGATGCACGGTTCAACCTGGTCCGTCCCGGTATTTCCCTGTTCGGATGGCCTCCCGGCGCCCACCTGCAGGGGCTCTATCCATTAAAACCGGCCCTTAGCTTTCACACAGAAATTGTGTATTTTAAGGGAATTCGAAAAGGGATGGGTGTCGGGTACATGCATACCTGGCAGGCTCCGCATGATGGCTGGTTGGCGACCCTTCCCCTCGGATACGGAGACGGTTACCCCCGAATTCTTTCCAACCGCAGCGAAGTGTTGATCAAAGGGAAACGATACCCCGTGGTAGGAAACATCTCCATGGACCAGGCGATGGTCTGGCTGGATCAGGACAAACACGCGGTCGGAGAAAAAGTCGTGTTGCTGGGCAGACAGGGGGATGAACACATCACCGTCTGGGAGTTGGCGCAAAAAGCGGAAACTATTGCGTATGAAATCCTTTGCGGATGGACGCAACGGGTTCCAAGAGTATATGAAGGGCACGGATGGAAACCTTACATGAGTTGATGCAGGCGCGTCGAGAAAAGTTGCAGCGCCAGGTAGAGGCCGGTCTGGAAGCATTTCCGTATTCCTATGACCGTACTCGTACCTCTGAACAGATAAAAGAACAGTTTGATGATTTGCTGGAATCGGAAACGCTTGTTTCCGTAGCGGGACGTCTGGTCGCCAAACGTGTGATGGGGAAAACCACGTTCGGTCATTTGCAGGATGACAAAGGACGGATCCAGATTTATGCTCGCCGGGATGATATTGGCGACGAGGATTACCTGCTGTTCCGTCAGACGGCGGATCTGGGAGACTGGGTGGGTTTCCGCGGTGTTGTCATGCTGACCAAAACCGGCGAAAAAACTCTGAAAGTAAAAGAATGGCAACCGCTGGCGAAATGCATCCGTCCGTTGCCGACGGTAAAAGAGGAAGCGGATTCCGGGGTACGTCACAATGAAGTAACCGACCCGGACGACCGTTACCGGAACCGTTCGTTGGACCTGGTCGTGAACCCGGAAGCAGCCGAATCATTCCGTACACGCGCGAAAGTGATTTCATTTATTCGCAAGTTCCTCGACGAACGTTTGTTTCTGGAAGTGGAAACACCCGTGCTTCAGCCATTGTATGGCGGTGGAACCGCGCGTCCTTTTGAGACATTTCACAACCAGTTGAAAAAGAAGTTGTACCTGCGTATAGCGGACGAGTTGTACCTGAAACGTCTGATTGTTGGTGGTCTGGACCGGGTGTACGAGATATCGAAAGATTTCCGGAACGAAGGTGTGGACCGTACTCACAATCCAGAGTTCACCATGATGGAGTGCTACGTGGCTTTTAAAGACTACACGTACCACATGGAACTCGTGGAAGAGATGGTGTCAACTCTCGCGAAAGAAATCAACGGTTCCTACACTATTCGCTGGGGCGACCAGGAAATCGATTGTACTCCGCCCTGGCCACGGGTGAAGTACATTGAAGCTCTTCAAGAGGTTACCGGCAAAGATCTGCTGGGCGTCGATATTGATCTTTTGAAACAAGTTGCGAAAGATCACAACATTGAACTGCCGGAAAAGGTATCGTATGGTAAAGTGATGGATGAACTTTTCGGTGAATTGGTGGAACCGACTTTCACCCGTCCAACCTTTGTTGTAGATTATCCAGTGGAGATCAGTCCGTTGGCCAAGCGTCACCGTGATGATGATCGACTGGTGGAACGTTTTGAGGCATTTATCGGCGGCATGGAAATTGCCAACTCGTTCAGCGAGTTGAACGATCCGGAAGACCAGCGGTCTCGATTTGAGGCACAGGCGAAGGCTCGTGCAGCCGGTGATGATGAAGCGATGGTCGTTGACGAGGATTACCTGCAGGTTATGGAGCTGGGAATGCCACCGACTGCGGGGCTGGGTTTGGGAGTAGATCGTCTGGTTATGCTCCTGACAAACAATTCCTCCATCCGCGACGTCATTTTATTTCCATTGTTGCGTGATAAAGAGCAGCAATAAAAGGTTGAATTTTACAAAAACATTATAGCGAGGGGAAAATGGCAGAGAAACAGGATGCGCAGGAATTCTGGGATGATTATCAGCATTTGAAGAAGGAAGTCTCCATGATGCGCGATACGGAAAAACGTCTCAAGGGCGTTCAGAACCGTTACAAGGCGTTGTTTGCTGCCGGTGGTGAACTGTATGCGGTTCTGGATAAAAATGGAACTTTTCTTGATATGAATCCTGCAGGTCTTGCTTTACTTGAGCTTGATACAAGGGATATCATCGGTAAAACGGCAGACGAGATCTTTGGCGAATCCAGGGCGAAGGTGATTGGTGAAAAAGCCAAAGAATCCATCGAGCAGGAAAAACCGCTTCGTTTTGACTGGATCGTACGCCGTATCGGAGGGCCAAACCGTATTTTCAGCGCACGATTGGCGCCCATATTTGATGATGCGGAACAGGTGACAAATGCTTACCTGATTGCAATGGATATTTCCAGCCTGGAAGCTGCACGGGAAGATATGGTCAGCATGGGGGAAGCTATCGAACTGATGAAAGATCGCATTGACCGTATGCTGGATGCAGCCAAGGCAGATCCTATTGCATAGTCTCGTTATGTAGTTTGAGTTGTTTGTGTTACCAAGCGGGGAATCCCGCTTTTTTCATCAAATGTTTGCAGATACTTGCGCAAGGAACAAAACTCCCATTTCGATGGTAAGATGTGAGGTTGAATTGCTTTCTACTTCTTATCTTCAGATACAATAAACATAAGCAAGAGTGAAAGGAGCTGCGTTGTTCCCGGATAGACGGTTGGGTTTCATTGGATTTGGACCGGGTGGTTTGCCACCGGTAGTGAAAAACCTGTTGCTGGTGAATGCTGCGGTGTATTTTCTGGATTACCTGTTTTTCCGCAGTACGAACGCTTATGGTATTTCCATGCTTGCACAGACATTGGGATTGACTCCTATCTTGTTCTGGCATGGTCACATTTACCAGGTGGTTACCTACATGTTCCTGCATGGCGGATTCATGCATATCCTGTTTAACATGTTCGCCCTGTGGATGTTCGGCTCTCCGCTTGAAATGACCTGGGGATCCAAACGTTTCCTGAAATTCTATTTTATCTGCGGAATCGGCGCTGGTGTTCTCAATGTCATCATCACCCCAATGTCGCAAATCCCCATCGTCGGGGCATCGGGCGCCATCTACGGACTCCTGCTCGCCTTCGGCATGCTGTACCCCAACCAGGTGATCTACCTGTACATGCTGTTCCCCATTAAGGCGAAGTATTTTGTAATGATCATCGGTGGGATCGAGCTGTTTGTAGGACTCACCAATTCCCATTCCGGTGTAGCACACTTCGCTCACCTGGGCGGTATGCTGTTCGGTCTGCTCTACATCAAAAAGGATCGCTGGTTCCGTTCGTTCAGGGAAGGCCGAGAAGAAAAACGCAGGCGAAAGAACCTGCGTGTTGTCTGGAACCGTGACCAGGAAATGGAAAAACTGCAGCGCGAAGTGGATGAACTCCTGGACAAGATCAACCAGCGTGGGATCGGCAGCCTCTCCCAATCCGAAATCACCCGCCTCCGTGAAGCCAGCCGCAAGCTGAAAGAGTGGGAACAGCAGGCGTAACTCACTCTTCCCCGGTTTCATTTGACCTTGTCAACAAACGTATCGACTCCTCCAGGCGTGCGAGGGAAGTGGATATCTGCCCCAATTGCGCACGGAGTTCCTCGCCCAAACGTGCTACATCCCGTTGTTCTGCCTTGGTGTCGTCCAAATGACGGATCTCGCTTTTTAATTTGCCATAGGACAGGGCGACTGTCACCAACAGGGATCCAATCCATATGAAGTCACGAAAAGATAGTTCGATAGCGGGCATTGTTTAGATCCTTCCATTTTTATGAAACGTGATGTGGGAGGGTGGCCTGACCTGCCGTCCAAGGTCAGGTGTCAAAATATCTTTCTAATACAGTGTGATATTTGGAATGATTGAAATCCGGGAATCCGGCTGAGCACACAACGTTTTGCAGAGATTCACAATTTTCAGAGTAAAAGTGAAACCCGAGTGGCGAGCACTCGGGCCACACCACCATTTTTTGAAACCCTGCTTGCCCATTCCTTCGTCATTCAGCAAGTAGGGCCAGCCACACTGCAATAGAGCCAGCCGCTCGGTAAGTACTGCCAACCGTGGATTGTAAAGCGGGTGGCTGTATTTACTGATCATACGCGAGAATAAAGTCAAAGGCTGGATGGAACAAGCGTGCAGACAAACCGTTGACCGTGCGACTTCAGTCTCAAGGTTCGTTGTGTGGATGAATCCTTTGAGTCGTCCGATACGAAATCCGGGGAATCCATCTCGAATCCTGTACCGGGTGCAGCACCACGATAGACCAGTGAACCTTCGGTTACCCGCTGGATGTCATCATACCAGTAAAAGCAGGTTTGATTTTCATATTCGCGTCCGGGCCAGTGGGAACAGGACCTTAAATCTTCACCGCAGATACTGCAGGTCGGTTTCGTGTACAGGAAAGCAATCGAGGCTTCGTTGTATACCCCACTATCGATCATGACACGCAGGTCTTCCGCCTGGGAATGAGCCTTGGGCCAGAAGAATCGTGGCACAATCCAGGAAACAGTATCACGCTGTTGCACCTCGCCTCCAAAAAATCGTGCGACGCCAAGAGTACGACGGTCATGCCCGATCAGAACCGGAGCACCCTGGGTGAGTTCAAGCAGACGGGGCAGGTCGTCAGTACGGAATCGGCCAAAACGGCTGTCCATTGCATCGGAGGCCAGTCGGCATTTTCGTACATGAATGTCTTTTACCTCCAGTTGAATCAACGGAGGATTGGGAAGGGAATGGATGCAGGCAATATCCTCCTGCTGAACGGGAAGCGGTTCCTGCATCAATTGCCCGGTAAGAGATTGGGAAAGCATCAGTTTCTCCCTTGCAGGTTTATGTTGAGGGATCGGTTTTTTCATACCCCAGTTCACGAGCACCCTGCTCTTTGCTGATATATCCTTTTTCCACCAACTGGTCGATTCTCTGGAATTCCATCAGCCTGGCACGGTTCCGTTCCACGACAAACGGATCCTGGTTGGGTGCGAAGGTCCACTTGGGTGTGGCGAGATTTCCGGAGAGGCGCAGTTCGAGGGTCATCAGCCATTCGGCAAGGTCGGCGCCCAACTGCTGGACACTGTCCACGATCTGCATCAGCAGGTTGTACTGGGCGTAGATCCAGTTTTTCGTGGTTCCGTGGGAACGTCCCAGCGCCCAGGGGAAAAGTTTCAAACCAGTGATCACATCTTCGATCACCTGCTCACGATTGATCTTCCACCCGGTACTCACACCACCACCGCCAACGACCTGTACTTCCACATCCGACCAGGTGAAAATGTTGTCATCCGGTCCAAGATTACCGAACTGGGAAACAGTTGTCTCAAAATAGCGGTTGATCCGTTCATGGTACCCGTCCGGATCTTCACCGGGGAGACGTTGTGGCGGGGCGATTTTCACCTGCAGGCGCGGAGTACCGGCGTTGTGACTGCTCATGGCCATGTCTTCAAGGAGTTTCTGCTCGATCTCGACGACAAATGGAATACTCGCCAACGGGTCGATTCCGTGAGGTTGATGAAGATCCGTAATCAGGGTTCGATGGAAAAAAGTTGATGGATTGATCGGTTGCAACTCTCCATCCTCGGTTTCCTTGAAGGGCAACAACCGGGAATCGGTATCTCGTTGCCACCGAATATGGTAAGGATCAATCAGCTCTACGCTTTTAATTCCAGATGCATCCGGCAGAAGATTAACGACCAGGCCAAAACGTCCCAGGGTGAAAAGCTCAAGGAAAAAAGCTTCGGTTAATCTTTCCAATCCATGGCTGTCGCCATCACGTCTTGGAAAAATACGTTTGTTGAGATCATTGAGGATATGATCCGCTTTTGAATTTTGCGGATGATCTTTGGTAAATCCTCTTCGCTGTGGCGTAGCGCAAAGATGGACCCATGTCCAGATTCCTGAAGAGACAATAGGGATGCGGTCACGAAGGAAACGGTAAAAATCTCCCCTGTTTTCACCCGTATACCGAAAAGAGGTATGGTCATGGATCCCGAACAATGGGCTGGAAAGGTTTCTCGAACCGGACACCGAGGCGGATTGACAGGTTTGTAGCGTGCGGTTGGGTGATCTTGCGGTAAAGAAACGAATGAGTTTTGTAAACATGAATCCTCCGGGAAGGAAAGGTTTTATTTTCTTGTCAGGGAATTCAACGGGGATAGCAGGTGTTGGGGTTTCGGGGATGGCGCTCCCGCGACACGAGGAAAAGGATTTCCGATAGTATTTGATGTGGCGAACAGGTTTACCACCAGGTATCGTAGTGCATCCATGGGGTGATCATGTACTCCGTCCTTCAGCGGCACTTCACCATCCTGGGTCCATGCATACCCATGAAAAGCACGGATTAACGGCTCACAACGTTTGTGAACATGCAAGCGTACATTTCCTCCCGCATCCAGCAATAAGGCACGGAGGACTTCAATTCCCGCCGCAATTGAGGATGTCCTGTGGAGGATTTTAAATCCGGCTGCTTCAAGGTGTTCAACGGGAGAAATGCCTTCATCTGATTTAGCGGCTCCTGCAGGATCGACAGCGGTCCATCTTATATCCGATTCGCTGATGCCGTGGCGTTTATCAATTCTTCGAATCTCACTGACCAACTGGTGGATCGGCCATTTATCACCGACGATACAATCGAAAACAGTAAGATTTCCTTCCGGGTCACGTTCCGCCCAGATGACAGCCGGATGACGATATCCGAAGTCAATCCCGCGGTACAGAGTGTAATCGAGTTTTCTGGACAGTTTGAACGAAGATGCGAGAATGTGCGTTCTGGATTCAAACTGATCAAACACACGTCCTTCCGCGCCTTCGAAGCTCAACTCCTGCTCACGACGCCATCTCGCTTCCGACAATCCCGCCCGAGCACGATCTTCCCACTCACTGTTCCGGTTGGGATTTTCCCTGTAATGGAACCGGTGAACGGCGAATCCTTTCTCTCCACCATGCACCAGTCGTGCAAATACTCCCGAGGGACCATTGGGTGTAGAAACACCAAGGAATTGCCCTCCGGCATCTACAGCCGGTTTGATCGCTGCCCAGATCTCCTCATCATTGGGAGTAAACGCCATTTCATCCCAGAAAACAGTCTTCGGGCTGATCCCACGGACTGCATAGGGAGATGCCGGTAAACTGACGATACGGCTACTGCGTTGCGGGAAGGATATCTGTGTACTCTGCAGTTTTACCTGCTCCTCATTCTCGTCGCAGTCTCGGTAAGCAAGCAAAAAAGCAATTCTGGTGATCAACTCTTTTGCCGACCGTTCTTCCTTGGAAACGACAAGATGAATTCCCGGTCCACCAGTGAATGCACGAAAGAGCATATAGGCGCACCCGATCCAGGTCACCATCATCTGGCGACTTTTCACGATGAGGATACGGTCCTGCCTGGTCAAATTATCCGCAAGCCGTTGAATGTATTTCCAGTCCGGAACAGGACAAGGTTCTTCACTCGCAGGATCGAAAGTCCTGCAAGTCTGGAGAAACTCGGCAAACGATGTGTCGGAATTTGAATTCATGGAGGTAGTATCTCATTTCAGGAATAGGCCACAAGGTTGTTTACCAGGGGATCACATCCATACTGGATTGCACCTGGGTACCGGTTTGCAAAGGTTGAGTGAGGAATCGTGACAATGTTGCGGATGCTTTACTTTCATAGCGTGCGGAAAGATCCATGAAACGCCTGGCGCGGTCATCCGCACCCGGGTCGGAATTGCTGTTCAACATGGATAGTGCAAGATCATCACAGATGATGGAAAGAGTGAGTTCGGTTGCACCGGTTTTCAGTCCCTGATCTTTGGATTCAATCGTATATCCATCCCGAAGTCGAACGGCAATTTTATCTTCGGCTTCCGTGATAGCGGTTGAAATCAGGGAAGATGTCGAGGTGACGCTGTGGGCATTATAGCGAACCAGCAACCTTGCAGGATCGGATATTGAGGTGCCCTCTTTTCTGCGGATGGTCCCTTTTGCCGTATCGAGTATGTAATCCACATCGCGTGTGTAAACCGTTAATGGCATAAACCAGGCATATACCGTAGATCCATTGGTGATTGATGTCAAGGGCAGTCGTTTGATTCGGCCATTTTCATAATCCACGGCATAATCTGTGTTTTCGATATACTTTCCATAGGGAAGAGAACTGTATGCCACACAAACGGTATCCTCTAACAGCGGTTGCCAGCCGAGCGAATTCCAGTCGTAATCGTTCAGTACGATAGCTGATGGACCTTCCGGTTTGATTCTCAGCATACTGGCCACCATCTCGCTGTGAGGTTCAATGCAATGATGTGGTAGCTGGGTTTCATCCGTTCCATTGAGAGTAACAATAACATCACCGGATGGTAATCCCGATACGGCCAATCCAAGCAAATGCTTTTCGACGGTTTCAATATCTGTCCATCCCATGGGTTACTCCTCCTTGCACTGAAGCATGACGGTAACAAACAGCGTGGTGTTTTGCGCGCATCCTGTCACCTGCAGGGAAGTGGAAGCGTTGTTAATCCGGAGAGATACGGTGAAACTTCCACCGACCGCTACAGCAGCCATACTGATTCGATCATTTGCGGATAAGTCAATCGGATTGATAGCGGAACGTACTGTTGAGCCGTCGTAAACCAGCAGTCGCTCAACTGCACCATCAAGTGGTATGGGAAAACCGTCACCGGACGCTCCTCCTGGGCCTTTCAGATCCGTTGTGACTGTTGTAACTGCACCTGAGAATCCAAGAATCACAGGATTTTTTTTAGCTTCGAGGTATACTGAAGAAAGGTTGTACATGAAAACACTCCTGGTGATTACACGAATCAGATAGAAAATGACAGATCGCTTTTTAGACGTATGGTTTACCGAAAAAGATATCATTGCGGGGTTTTCTGTATGCCCGATCCGCATCAAGTGCGATAGCAAGGCGCATTCATGATGAAATCAAACGGAAAAAACGCAACGGAAGACTGTGAGAGTTCAATTGAATTGAATCAGTTCAAAACAATTATCTATGAGGCAGGAGTCGATGAAATCCATTTGAATATGCATATTCCTTGCGTGATGGCAGATCCCCGCAATGATACACTGGTTTAAAGTGCCAGGATACTAATAGTCGGTAAGCTTGCGGGCGTCATCCACCATGATTGTGTACACGGATTCTTTGGAGATGACAGCGGTTTCGAGCTTTCGCTCGATAACCTTGTCAGCTTCAATCATCAGGGGTTGACTGATGGATTCTTTGACAGCGAACCGGTTGTCGATGCCGATGATCTCTGTTTCGGATGCAGTCGGAACCGCTACCATTTTTGCATTCACCGGCTGGAAGCTGTTGTATTCGCCGGAACGCTGGAACACATTGGCGGCGCCAAACACGAGAGGATCCTGGAACTGGCTCATGTTGAGGATCTTTTCGATATCGGCGCGGTTGGCGAGGATATGGCTCATTCGGGCAGGCACATCGAAGCTCGATGCGAGATGGACAAAGTCGGAATAGGCAAAGGTTCCTGCGGAACCATTGAATACATCTGAGGCAGCCGGGCTGGCGCTGTCGCCATTTTTTGCGACATCATAGATTGCATCCACTTCGTCGTAGGCAAGCTGGGCGCCGATCCACCAGAGGAAAACCCTGAATTCCGCCAGCTTCTGGTTTTTTACGATCCGGTAGGAGAAATCGAATTGACGGCCCCGGTCAATGATCGACGCTTCCTTGTCACGGTAGAGCAGTTGGACTTTCGGGAAAGCCGCCCCGCCGGAAGCGCGTTTGGCAACAGTTTTTTTCGCTTCTTCCGTTGTAATGTAAATCGGTCGTACAGTCGGACCGCTGACAGGGACACTCACTGCAATCAACTCACGAGGATCCTGTACCATCATGTACCCGTGACGGATTTCCCGAAGAATGTACTCCGGCATCAGAATGAGCGCTCCGCCGACAAAAAATTGTTCCACAGTGATTGCATTGGAACCGTTGGTGATGACATCATGTACCGCAAGTTGACGTTCGAAGGCGTCGAGTTCACTTGCGATTTCACCTTTTTCACCTACCGGACTGGGATCGAGGGTTTCGAGAAGCTGGGTGAGGGTCAGTCCTCGCTCCTGGGCTTCTTTGTACATCGAAAGATTTCCTGCACGGGACAGTTCGACAATGGTCGACTTGAGAGCTTTTGCTTGAGAGAGATCCATGGACATTTTTTACTCCTATGTTGTATACCGGTATTCATGTTCTTGCATGGTTTATCCCAACCACACATCACAGGTGAGATTTGTCGTATCGACGGCGATCACCTGTCCACGAGAAAGATGACCACCTGCGGCGATATCGTCATCCGCACTTGCCAGTCGAACCTTGCCGTCGCCATCTACTTCAACCATCTTGTTGACCACGGGGGTTGGAGTGACATATTTGAACCGTGCCACACCGCGAGCCTGGATTGCACAGGAAGCAGGCCGGGTAGTGCCGGAAACAAAATCTGTGGATACCCACACCACTTTTCCGAAGGGTTTGTTCCCGGAGGCGCCTTTCCCTGCTTCGTTGTTACCGCTGACAACACAGGCTGTCGTGTTGTTGTCAATGTCATCCTGGGAAAAACCTTCTCCGGTGGATGCGTCAATGGTCATGGACAGGAATGGACCGCTACCAATCCCTTCATTGTCAATCACATAAGGAACACTCATTGTATACTCCTTTGTTGTGTATACACAATATGGATGTTGTGATTATCGTCCGCTAGCAAACTGATGGAACGAAGTGGATGTTTTCCGTGGGAAGGAAAGAGGGATAGAAGAAGAGGCGAACTGGTTTTTCATGAGGTTGGATAGTTCGTCATCCAGGATTTCCAGCTCTTCCAGCGTACCTTCCCTGGCACGGATCAGATCTGTTTGCGGCCTGTTCAGCAGATCACACCGCGCCAATAGCTGAGAACGGAACCGGTCGAGCATTCGATCATGTTCTTTTGCAATTTGTGTCAACTGGCCGATTTCATCCCCGGCATACCGGAGAAGAAAAGCGAGTTCATCAAGATTGATTTCCTCCGCCTTTTCACAGGATTCGGCTGCCGCCGACAGTTTTTCGAGAAATTCCATGATTCCTCCTTTGTTGATGGTTGTTGATCGTATTCCCGCAAGGGATCGAAAGATTAAATTTCCCGTCAGTTAGAACATGCAGGGGAACTAACTGACGGGACACCCGTCCTGTAATCATTGGTGACATATGGTGCAGGTTGACATGGTAAACAGACGTGAATCGGAGAGAAAAAATACAGGGAGATTGGTTGATTACAGGTACCGGCGCATGGGTAAGAAACTGGTAAAGGATGTGACAGGGCAGACCGGAGGCGGGCAAAAGAGCCGAAGCGGGACGGCAGTAAGGAGAGAAAGTTCTGCATTCATCCTTTCCAGTGCAGGTAGTTGTCAATGAACGCAACTACTAAACAAATG
Source organism: bacterium (assembly GCA_963674515.2). Lineage (GTDB taxonomy): Bacteria > Electryoneota > Electryoneia > Electryoneales > Electryoneaceae. Next base: position 262,337 of record CAXXQY010000029.1, on the reverse strand, counting down.
TTCAGTAGTTGCATAATAAGCTATTATGATTTGTAGGTGTTGTCAATAGACAACACCAGAAAATAGAGAATTGTCTCTATACACTACGTATAACGTTAAAAAATAAAAGGAAACACGATTATGGGAGGAGAATACTATTATTGTTGTTTTATCTGCAATTGCTCGAAATATTCTATTTATGAAATATCTATGTATAAAATAGACAACATATTGCTTTAATGTTGTGTTTGTTTTATATTGTATTGTGTTATGAGATGAATTGTAAGGGAATCCATGAAGCAGGAGCAGAAAAGCAAAATTGCCGAAGGACTTCGTGCGGTACGTATCCAGCTTGGATGGACACAGAAAGAACTGGCGGACCGTAGCGGCGTTGACCGTGCAACGATAAGCCTGATCGAAAACGGGCATGAGGATCCACGTGCCCGGACAGTAACGCGGCTTGCCGAAGCGATGGGGATGAACCCTGCTGAACTTTGGAGAAATGAGAGCGGATTCACTGATCAATTCACTCCACAGGATTCCGAGAGTATTTCCGGGGAGCTTGAATATGAGCCGATAGTTGCGGAACATCTGCACTCCGGTTTGGAAGAGCTTCTTTTCGATGAACATACCCGACTCCTGATTAACATTACCGCAGAAGAAGAGACGATGTTGCGTTCGATCCGCACCCGCCGTGAGGCTCCGCTCACCAAGGATTTTTTTGTAGATGTGCTGATTGCTTATCGTCGGCATAAAAGTTCGAATCCGGCTCGTCAGAAAAGTGAGGGCGAATCATGATCCATTCGAATGTTTATGGAAAACATTCAAAGCAGTGGATCATTTACGATCCGATCCATTCATTGATCCTGTTGGATGACTCGCCTTGTGACCGTTTGCTTTTGGACCTGATCAACAGCCGTGAAATGCAGCGTCTGCGCAGGATCAGCCAGTTGGGATTGAACGAATACATTTTTCCGGGTGCGACTCACACCCGTTTTGTGCATTCGTTGGGTGTTATGGTAGTAGCGCGCAAGATGCTCAACAATGTACTCGATCCGCAGTTCGAGGAAGAGGAACGGACCGTCGCATTGGCGGTTGCCTTGTTGCATGATATCGGCCATGGACCGTTATCGCATGTGTTTGAACGGATTTCCGGGCAATCGCATGAACGTCGTACACGCCAGATTGTCCTGGATCCGAATACAGATGTTCATCGAGTGCTGAGAGCCTACAACAAATATTTTCCTCAAAAAGTCGCTGCGTTTTTTGCCGCCAGCAAACCTGTGGAAGCGATCAAAGCGGTGGGTCTGCCTCGCCATCTTGCCAGTATTGTCTCCAGCGAACTGGACGCGGACCGTCTCGATTTCCTGGTTCGGGACAGCCATTTCACCGGAGTGAAGTATGGCGGGGTGGATGTCGACTGGTTGGTGGAGCATCTCCATCATGACCGTGAATCGGGACGACTGTACCTGGATCATAAGGGACTGCAGGCGGCCGAAATGTATGTGCTGGCACGTCATCACATGTATCGCACAGTGTATCTGCACAAAGCGGCTCGTAGTGCGGAGGTGATGCTCGAACTGCTGTTCAAACGATACCGTACGCTACTTGCGGATGGCAAAGCTCGAGGGTTGGCGCCGGTTTTGGAGGATTATTTCGAAAACAGTGAGACTCTCAACGATTACCTCGACCTGGACGATAATACAGTGCGGACTTTCATCAAGGTGTGCGCCCGAGCCGATGACGAACGTTTGACCGAGCTGGGCAGAGGGTTGCTTGACCGGAAACTCTACAAATGTACCGATCTCACATTTCTCCATTCGACACATCCTGAAAAAGAAAAAGGCTTTCTGGATGAAGTAAAGAAGCTCGTAGATGCGAAAGGGTTGGAAAGAGACTATTCGCTCCTGTATGATGAAACTGTCGATACTCCCTACAAACCATACAATCCTCTCTCCGGCAAACCGGACAGCAGGATATTGATCGAGGTGGACGGTCAATTGCATGAAATCAGCGAAGTATCAAGCACAATCAAAGCTCTGATGGGGCCATCCGTGTTGGTGCGCCTGTATTACCCGGACTGTTTACGAGATGATGTGAAGGAATTGGAAAGAAAATTCATCAAATAGAAACGATTATAGAGAATACAAACCAGAGAATAAAATGGAAAACAAATTATCTTCCCCCGCTCGTCAATGGATGGTCGAATTTGCCGACAAACACGGTGTGAACCTCCGTTTTGAAACACCATTGCCGGATGGAGTGCCGGCGTACAAATATGACACCGATAACGGCTCCGACGTTGTTCTCGATTCCTCATTGCCGGATGAACGTCTGAATTTCGCCCTGGCCCATGAGGTCGCGCATATCCTGCTGAATCACTCCGGATACATCGAAGAGGATGAAGAATGGGAAGCGAACCGGATGGCGTCGCACCTGTTATTGCCTGAGGATGAGTTTGCTCCGAATGCGACCATGGGTTTGAGAGAACTGAAGGAGCTATTTCCACATGCGTCATTTGAAGCGATTGCACGGCGACGGTTAGCGTTTGTGCAGGGAGTGTTGACCATTGCTGATAATGGACGCATTCGCAGCAGGATTACATCGGAGTTTTTTGCAGCTCCCTCCATGGTTACACCGCCCGAGCAGGAACTTTTGAGAGAATCTCTGGAAAACAGTGAAGATTTACATGTTCTGGGAGAGGGAGTTTCCTGGAATGCGACGTATGTGAATGATGGACGTGGAGTGGAACGAGTGCTGTTGTATGGAGAGGAAAGCTAGATTTGAACAGCACACAAGTTCATGATGACGGTGTACTGTACAATACATGAGTTGTCATACCAGACTTGATCTGGAACCAAAGCAAAGCATAGTTCGGCGTTGTAGTTTACGCCAATCCATGTAGTTGTTCTTTGTGATAATCTTATTCAGTGTAAAACAGCATATTAAGCACGACTTCGTACCGCTACTTCTGGATTGACTTCGTCGAGCTGCACAGCGTTCCGGTTCCCGTTTTCACGGGAATGACACTCCTGCTTTTAGTCTTGCAGATTCAGCTTCAATCCTGTACGATGTAAGGAGGGAATATCGGGGGAGGGGTGAAAAAATGCATATCCTGATCGTGGAAGATGAGCACAAGGTTGCGCATGCGGTTAAGGAGGGGTTGGAAAAGGAAGGATATTCTGTCACCGTCGCAGAAACCGGTGAGGATGGCTATTTTCGGATCACAACGGAAACCTTTGACTTGTTGTTGCTGGACATTATGCTGCCGGGACGAAGCGGCCTGGAAATCCTGAAGACTCTTCGCGAGAAGGAGATTCATCTGCCAGTGTTAATTCTCACAGCAAAAGACGCTGTGGAAGACCGTGTTGCCGGTCTTGACTGCGGAGCGGATGATTATCTCGTAAAACCATTTGCCTTTCCCGAACTGCTTGCACGTATCCGCGCTCTCACCCGGCGTGGACGGCCGGAATATGCTACTTCCCTGAAAGTAAATGATCTTGAGTTAAACTGTGTCAGCCAGGTGGTATGTCGTACAGGGCAGCAATTGGCGTTAACACGGCGGGAGTTTGAGTTGTTGGAATACCTTATGCGTCATGAGGGGCAGGTCGTTTCACGCGAGATGTTAACCCGTGATGTCTGGAAAATACGGGACCGCGCCACTCCCATCGACAATGTGATAGATGTACAAATGACACGTTTGCGTGCTAAGGTGGATACGCCATTTGGTGTACCGCTTCTCCATACCATTCGTGGTGTCGGTTTTGTCTTGCGGGAGGGAGAAGAATGATAGTTGGACCGTTGCCGACGAAATACCGTCTCGCTCTCTGGAATGCCGTGACCATCCTGATCATCCAGCTTCTTGTTTCCGGAAGTGTGTATCTGTTCATGAAACAGCAGCTCGAGCTTTCATTTCATCATGAATTGCAACAAAAGTATGACACAGTCCTGGATGTTATCATCAATTCAGAAGGTGATATCTTCGATGTTTACCATCTCGGTCAGCTTGAACCCATACTGATTTCCCGGAACAGGGTGGTTTTATACGCAACGGAAAAATGGAATCAGCTTGGATTGTCACGATCTCTGAGTGATGATTTCAGTTCGTCCAGTCATGATTATATCGCCAGTGATGACCGAAACTACCGGTTGATGCAGGGTTGGATCCCGATCTACAGCTATCATCTTTTCGTAGCGATGGACACAGAAGACATTGATGAAAATCTTCACCTGCTGGCGACAATCACCGTGAGTGTGGTCGCGGGTTCTGTACTTGTTGTCATTTTCGCGAGTTTTTTCCTCGCTCGCCGTGCGATGGCGCCGGTGCGTGCGATTACAAACAAAGCGACCACTATTTCCGCGTTATCATTATCGGAACGTATCCCTGTTGTTGTCCCCTCCGATGAGATCGGGCAGATGGCGACGGTATTCAATGAGATGCTTGTCCGTATTGAAGATTCTTTCCACAAGTTGCAGCAATTCACTTCGGATGCGTCCCATGAACTTCGTACACCTCTGACTTCTATGCGGAGTGTCGGGGAGGTGGTTTTGCAAGGTGAGGCTACAGCGGAAGAGTATCAAAATGCGATCAGCAGCATGCTCGAAGAAGTGGAACGATTGACCGATCTGACCCAGCAGTTACTGACACTCGCACGCGGTGAATCCGGTCTTGCAAATCTTCAAAAGGAAAAAATAGATTTGTCATCGTTGCTTATAACGGTTATTGACGATATGCAGATTCTTGCCGAAGAGAAATCTCAGATAATTACTTCCAGTATCCAACCGGAAATAGAAACAGATTTGTTCGTAGAACCGTTCCGTCACGCTGTTACAAACATCCTCCATAATGCCATCCGCTACACCCCGGAACAGGGAGAAATACGAGTTACGCTCCAACAAAACGATTCTTCGGAAATCATTCTTGAGATTGAGGACAATGGTCCGGGAATTCCGGAAAGTGAACGCGATAAAGTCTTCGAACGTTTTTATCGAATAGATGATGCTCGCGGACGGGATACCGGAGGATATGGTCTTGGGCTTGCCATCGCAAAACAGGGAATCGAGGTAAATGGTGGCAACATTGAATTTGTAAAAGGTACAACACAGGGAACAATGTGTAAAATTTTGCTATCTCAATCAACCTCGTGATAAGATGGTTGTGTTTCTTTCAATATATGTTCACCGGCCTTTAGTAAACTGAATGGCTGCAAGAAGCTCTTCCACTTTGTGGCTGCCAAGAAAATAGCCTCTTCCATCATTGGTGACAATTTCGATCCCATCGGTTTTGTCCATATACCATGCGGTTCCACCATCGTATCTCTGAAGCCGAATTGTACTGCCCTCATTTCCATGAGTTTGATGAAGTTCCGGAAAGCCCCTTTTTCTGACAGATTCAATGGATGATAGAGATAGTCTTTTTCTGTTGGGAATCGGGAAATACGCAAATTCGATGGTGTCCCGGGTAATAATCGTTTTCAGGCGAATGAGCAGTATACAAACTGTCAGGACAACATTTAATCCGCTTAAAACCAATAGAACAGCAATACTGAATGGGTTTTGTATTAAACGTAAGAGAAGCAAAAGTAAAATGAATAGTAGGAAGAAGATACTCATGACAACCATCAATCCAGTTATCACAGGATTCAACTTTTGAGATTCTTCAAATAGTACCATGATCACCTCCTATCGAACATCTAATAACACAAGCAGGTTGGCATACAAAAGGCAGACAGTGAATAGAACCCTTGAATAGACATGAGAACAATTGTGAGCTATCTACCTGTCAGTGGATCGTGAAATATCAACATTCTGATCGCATAAGTTGTTGATAAACAAAATATAATCAAATGCTCGAGTGAAGTAAAACCAATAGCTGACGTATTGTATAAACAGTTTCAATAGAGCAGGATATCAAATGAATGAGGCAGGTAATCGAACAAGATGACGAAAGAATTGAAAACTTTGAAGGGAACCATACGAAGACAAGCTACAGGATTCAAATGAAAATAGTTGACAAAAACACCAGAGTTGACAATCCTGTCAACCATTAAATTTTTGTCAACAACATCACAGAGGAAAGGAACTATTTAGTCACCTCTTTCGTAAACTTGGCCATTTTTTTAACACTCGCTTCTGAAATTTTCGAACGGAAGTCGATTTTCCATGCATTATACGCTTTCATAATTTCCTCAGAACTCGCACCGGCGTGCAGGGCATTCATAATTAATGAATTAATGATATCTGAACCAAGGCTGTATTGATGGAGATAAGACAGGATCGGGCTGGCGCTCCAGATCGCCTGGTGAACTTCTTTTCCCGTGCCGTCCAGGAAGGCGTCCAGGTATTGGGTGGCATCCACACCAATCCGCAACCATTGACGAGGGACATTCTTCAGTATCCGTTCCGGGCTGCATCGAATAACAAAAGCTTCCGGCAGATCAACAGGTTCATACACAAGCAGAGCAATCAACACTCCACGATCAATCGTCTCACGGATCGTTTTTTCAAGCTCTTTAAAGGGTTGCGGGTAGATATCAAGATAGATAAACAGGTCTGCATTTTCGATCATACGTCGACTGCGTTCAAATACCTGTTGAGTGGTGGTGAGCTGATAGATACGGTTGTCATCCTGGCTTCCATGGAACTGGGAAAGATATTCTGCTGCCGATTCTTTTCGATTTTTGAATTGATGTTCCATCTGACCCAACAGATCAAGGTAGGGAACCGCACGACACATTTTCGTGTCGCCGTCATCAATCAGAACTGCACCCTTTCGTTCGAGAGAACTGATCGCCCTGTACGTATAGGCCGCGGGCGCACCAAGATTTTTCGCAATACTGTACCCGGTTTGCGGTGAGTTTTTCAGGAGAAGGGTGTATACCTGGGCTTCCATGGGGGTAAAACCAAGCTCCACAAGCGGGGCTACATCATTCTTGTCGTTCATGTGAATCCTGTCTCCTGAAGAATACAATATGATGCCGGGTGTTGCTATCACAAGGTAGTAATATACTATATTTCTTTTGTATCTTCAAGTCTAAAACATTTCTCCCGACGGACCGGGATAATGAAATTTCATTGAGTATTCTGAATAAAAGATAGGAAGAAGAAATGTAAATCGGAAGACTGAGTCTCATTTTTTCCGTATGGTATCTGAACAATTCAATTTCACAGCAAGTATTCCTTGCAGTATCACACAGATTGTTTAAGTTATACAAGTGGCTTGTTCATAGTACATGAAACAGTCAACCTGGAAGCAGGAGCCGGACCATATATCTATTCCTGGAGTAAGGGAAATTGGAGGGAATCCGGGAATAGTGCCAATTGGAGGGAGAGGGCGATGTTTACCCGGCGCCTGTTGTCCATGCTGTTCCTTTGTCTTGTATTCACCTGTTCATTGCATGCACAGGGAACACGCATTGATGACAGCTTTTACAGCGTTGCGTTGGAAGGAACGCAACAGGTTGATGTGTACCTGCCAGGAGGGTATGATCCTGCCGATGAAGAAGCGCGTTACCCCGTAGTCTATTTTTTACATGGCGGTAATTCCACCAATAACGGATACACCGAAATCCTGGATGTACTCGACGAAATTGTCAATAATACTATCCTGCCGGTAATCCTTGTCAAACCGAATGGTTATGCCAATACCTGGCTGGGATTGGGATGGTGGGCGAATTCCGAATACCTGGGCATGTACGAAGATTTTTTCATCCAGGATCTGATTTCCTATATCGACAGCACATATAACACGTACAGCGACCGCACTCATCGCTGCATCATGGGACACTCCGCAGGTGGATATGGCGCTATGATGCTGGCTACCAAGTATCCGGAAATGTTTCGCGGTGTCGCTACTCATACCGGAGTCGTTCATCTGGGAGTGTATACATCGAATATCATCGCCTGGACAATTGTTGAAAATGGCGGGCATGGTCCCTATGATCCCGGGTGTGGGATCAGGACTCAAATCCTGTTTTCCATGGGGCAGGCATTCACTCCGAACCTGGAGAATCCTCCCCATTACGAGACGCTGTGTATCGACAATGATGGGGTTGTTATCGACTCGGTATATGCTGAATGGCACTTAATGGACCCGGCTTACCTGATAACCCAGTATCCGGATACACTAGAACTGGCGATTTTTATGGATTGCGGCTCCATGGAACCGGATTTTTACTCCCTCAGCAACGCAATGGCGGACACACTGGAATACCTCGAACGACCGTATACATATGAACTCTACACGGGTGGCCACATGGAGGTCCTTCCGGAAAGATATCCCCTGTCGCTGGCGTTTCTCGATTCGGCGATGGTCGGCGGTGTGCCATACGCAATCGATGTAACCGTTACTCCCGGCTTTGCAGTTCCCGTGGATGGCGAGGTGGTTATTCAAGCAGCTATTTTGAATGAACCCGGCCATGAAATTAATGTTCTCGCAGAAGTGGAATATAATGACGGAACCGATTCTGTCTTTGTGCAATTGTTTGATGATGGCGAGCATGATGATGGAAATGCTGATGATGGAACCTGGGGAAATAGATGGAGTATCGGAGACCATGAATGCCATTTCTGGATTGATCTTACGGTTCAAGATCTTGAAACGAACCAGGAGCATACCCGGTTCAATGTTGCGTCTTTTACGTCAATCGGTCCGGTAACAGTGGACAGTGTCGATATTCTCGCCATGTCGCCTCCGTTAAATCCAGGAGAATTGGGATTCTGCCAACTCACCCTGCGAAATGATGGAGCCAATGAAACGGCGGAGAACCTGTCTGTAACTCTTTCCACGGAAGATCCGCTTGCTCGTGTGCAAACCAATGCATCTATGCCGTGTGATGATTTGCCGCCCGGTGTTTCACGGATGCATGAAAACCAGTTTTGTATTGAGATCGATGATTCCTGCATTCCTGATATCGATATCATTTTTACCGCTACGGTGAGCAGTAACGGGTATCCATACTGGTATAATGATTTCCTGGTCCATGTGTACGGAGAAAGTGATGTTGATCCTGCAAATCACCTGGCGCCGGAAACATTCAGTTTACTTGATGCTTACCCTAATCCATGTAATCCATCGGCACAGATCCGGGTGGATATTGCGGAACCGTCCATGGCACGAGTAGCAGTATATAATCTGTTGGGCGAAGAGGTCGCTGTCCTGGCGAATGGCTATTTCCTGCCCGGTTGTCACCAGTTTGTGTTTGATGGCCGAGATTTTGCCAGCGGAATCTACTTCGTACGGGTATTTGTGCCGGGTTACCTGAATGCTGTACAACGTGTTGTGTTGATAAAATAAGTAGCTCACTTTTAATCGCCTCTTGCGTATTCGCCGAAAGTGAGTTGTGCTGTCGTTGCGAGGGATTTTGCACAGTTGTTGTCTTCTGTGCAAAATCCCGAAGCAATCCATTCGTAAACCATCTCACCAGATATTAAAAGGCTGTCACAGAATGCTGGAAGTTAGTAGCTGTGTCACTCCAGTGAAAGCTGGAGTCCAGAAATAGCGTGATATAGTCGTGCATAGTACGTTGTTATTATGGCAATTGTAACTATCATACACTATAACTGACTGGATTGACGTAAACTACGACGTCGAGTTTCACTGCGTTCCGGTTCCAGATCAAGTCTGGAATGACAAACTTTGAGATTTGCACATTCTGAGACAACCTTTTTTAAGTATGGTGTTCTGAAAGATCATGGCACTTGAACCGTTGAGATATATACCAAAGTAACTGGGCGCGAGACCTTGCAGAATCCATGACTATATAATGTCAGATTATTACTGATCTTATTAAAATTCTTGACATTATAGAAGACAAACACAAGACTGCGTGCCGGATAAGTATGACACTTCTTTCGAGCAACCCAACAAAAGCAAACCGATAGTATCTCCACTTGCCTCCTCATTCCAATAGGAAGAAAATCAATTCAAAACAGCCTCTTGATTATTACTATCATATGGTAGTAGTATAAGGAAAACGCTTTGAAAGAGAGTACCTGAGGTTATTGAAACGGGATGTTAAAAGGACGTTTCTATGAGGAACCTGCATGATTTCGGAAAATTCTTTTTCGAAATCCATATGCGATCCACAATCATTAGTGCCTCATTTCTTTGAACCGGGAGTCGGACAGGTATCTCTCTTTGTTGAATGTGATGGAGGGAACCGGTGGATCATTCACCGGTAGAGATCACGAACCATGAGGAGTCTGTTATGTATGTCTGGCGCAAGTTGTTGGTTACTTTCCTTAGTGTCCTCTTCTGTGCATCAGTATTTGCGCAAGGTACTCTTATTGATGACACTTTCTACAGTGAAGCGTTGGAAGGAACGCAGAATGTAGACGTATACCTGCCGGAAGGGTACAATCCCGACGATACTGATACACGCTATCCGGTGGTGTATTTTCTCCATGGCGGTTCTTTGAACCACAACAGTTATCCCGAACTGATGACAGTTCTCGATCAGATCACCAATCATCCGATTGATCCGGTGATCCTGGTGAAACCCAATGGATATGCCGATACCTGGCTTGGACTTGGATGGTGGGCGAATTCCGAGTACCTGGGAATGTATGAGGACTACATCATCAATGATCTTATCAACTACATTGATACTACCTACAATACCCTCGCGGAGCGAGGAAAACGGTGCATCATGGGGCATTCGGCCGGAGGGTACGGTGCGTTTATGCTGGCGGCCAGGTACCCGGAAACGTTTTGTGCGGTAGCAAGCCACACTGGTATCGTTCATCTCGGTTTGGATGTGGAAGGTACTATTCCTCTTGTCTTGAGCGAAAATGGCGGTTCCGGCCCGTATGATCCCAGCAATGGGATTATGACCCAGATCTTTTTTACCTATGCACAAGCATTCACTCCGGACCTGGAAAATCCACCCTACTACGAAACTCTGTGTATCGATAATGAAGGCAACATGATTGACGAAGTGTATGCTGAGTGGAATGCGATGGATCCCGCCTACCTGGTCACACAATACCCGGACGATCTTGATTTTGGTATTTACATGGATTGCGGCTCGCTTGAACCGGGATATTATATGTTGAGTGACGCCATGGCAGACACCCTGGATGCCTACGAAATGCCCTACTTTTACGAGATTTTTGAGGGCGGACATATGAATATGCTCCCGGACCGATATCCAATATCCTTTGCTTTCCTCGATTCGATAATGTTGGCAGGCACGCCCCACACAACAAGTGCAAGTATCACCCCGATGTACGCTGCCCCGAATACAGGAGAAGTCAGTGTTCAGGCGAATGTTTCCAACTTCGAAGGGCATTCCATTGAGGTTCATGCACAGGTAACGAATGAAGAAGGCGATGTCGGGGAACCATTCCAACTGTTTGACGATGGCGAACATAATGATGGCGATGCCGATGATGGAGTATACGGTGGAACATGGAACCTGCCCGCCGGTGAATGTTATTACTGGATCAACATCCGGGTGGATGACCTCGATACGGACAGCTATCATATCAAGCGTAACATTGCCACCTTCACATCTGCCGGACCTGTTGTTGTTGACAGCCTGTCCATTGTGACAACCATACCGCCATTAAATCCGGGCGAAGTCGGTTTTTGTCAGCTAACCCTTTTGAATAGTGGGGCTGAGGCATCGGTGCCGGATGTGACGGTAATGATTTTTTCGGATGATCCCATGGTCTTTGTACGGACGAGCATACCGAATGAATGTGACGATTTACCTGCAGGAATCGCTTTCGCCCATCGTGGATATTTTCGTATTGAGATTGATGAAGAGTGCGAACCGGAAACCGACCTGGAGTTCACGGCATCGGTGTCAAGTGATGGTTATCCCTATTGGACTGATACATTCACGGTTCATGTGTATGCAGAAAGCGATGTGGCATCAGGCGAGGCAGTCCTGCCGCAACAATTCGCTCTGCATGCGCCCTTTCCCAATCCGTTTAATCCATCAACTCTAATTCAACTGGATATACCGGAGCCGTCATTGGCGCATGTTTCGGTGTACAATTTGTTGGGAGAACAAGTCGCCGTTCTCGCCAATGGTTACCTGACACCAGGCAACCATAACATGATATTTGACGGAACCGATTTGTCGAGCGGTATCTATTTTGTCCGTGCGTTTGTTCCGGGCCATATGGATTCCATGCAGCGTGTTGTATTGATGAAATAAGTAGCTCATTTTCGCCGAAAGTGAGTTTTCAGAGTTATACAGAATCCTGCTGGACCGATTTATATGGATGAAGGGGTGGCGTTCAGCAGGATTCCTGAGATATGCCCTCGTTAGGTTCATCAACATGTAGTTCCGTTGATGATCTAACGAGGTATCATTTCAACACCCCGCTTCTTTAGAGGCACTGTCATTATCCTCGTTAGTTCATCAGTCTTTATAACAGCATTCCGACTTCAAGAACCTGACGAGGGCATATCTTCTAGTGTACAGTCGAGGTGTTCACTAAAATCCTGCAGAACACTACCCGACAATCTATTTGGTTTCATCTGACAGGAACCTGTACAATTTCGAAATTTTATGCGCGATCCTGTATTTTATGACCTTATATTAAGAATACTTCGTTTCTTTGAAACAGGAGCCGGACAGATATCTCTCTTCGTTGAATGTGATGGAGGGAACCAGTGGATCATTCACCGGGAGAGATTACGAACCATGAGGAGTCTGTTATGTACGTCTGGCGCCTGTTGTTGGTAACCATCCTTTGCGTCCTCTTTTGTACATCCGTCTTTGCACAAGGTACTCGTATCGATGACAGTTTCTACAGTGAAGCGTTGGAAGGGACGCAGAATGTAGATGTATATCTGCCGGAAGGGTATGATCCCGACGATACCGATACACGGTATCCGGTAGTGTATTTTCTCCATGGCGGCTCTTTGAACCACAATAGTTATCCTGAATTGATGACAGTTCTCGACGAGATCACCAATCACCCGATTGATCCGGTGATCCTGGTGAAACCCAATGGATACGCCGACACCTGGATGGGAATGGCATGGTGGGCGAATTCCGAGTATCTGGGAATGTATGAAGACTACATCATTAACGATCTCATTTCGTACATCGATACGGAATACAACACCATTCCCGAGCGTGACAAACGCAGTATCATGGGGCATTCGGCCGGAGGGTACGGCGCGTTTATGCTGGCGACCAAGTATCCGGAAACATTCTGCGCGGTAGTGAGCCACACCGGGGTTGTGCATCTCGGTGAGGATATGGTAAGAATAATTCCTATAGTGCTGGAGGAAAATGGCGGTTCAGGACCGTACGATCCGGACAACGGAGTATATACCCAGGTTCTCTATACATTCGGACAGGCATTTACCCCGGATCTGGAAAATCCACCCTATTACGAAACCCTGTGTATCGACAATGAAGGCAACATGATTGACGAAGTGTATGCCGAATGGCATGTAATGGATCCCGCCTACCTGATCACTCAATACCCGGATGATCTTGATCTTGGTATTTACATGGATTGCGGCTCGCTTGAACCGGGGTTCTATATGTTGAGTGACGCCATGGCGGATACCCTGGATGCATATGAAAGGCCCTATTATTACGAAATTTTTGAGGGTGGGCATATGAATATGCTCCCGGACCGCTATCCAATCTCGTTTGCCTTTCTCGATTCCGTGATGCTGGTTGACACTCCTCATACAACAAGTGCAACGGTCACCCCGATGTACGCTGCTCCGGAAGAAGGGCAGATCAATGTGCAGGCGAATGTTTCCAACAATGAAGGGCATTCCATTGAGGTTCATGCACAGGTAACGAATGAGGTGGGTGATGTCGGGGAGCCATTCCAACTGTTTGACGATGGCGAACATAATGATGGCGATGCCGATGATGGAGTATACGGTGGAATATGGGATTTGCCCATCGGTGAGTGTTATTACTGGATCAACATTCGAGTGGATGACCTCGACACGGATAGCTATCATATCAAGCGTAACATTGCCACCTTCACCTCGACAGGTCCAGTTGTTGTGGACGATATCTCTATTGTGACAACCGTACCGCCGTTAAGTCCGGGTGATGTCGGGTTTTGTCAGCTCTCCCTGTTGAACAGTGGAACCTATGCATCGGTGAATGATGTGACCGTGATGATCTCTTCGGAGGATCCCATGGTCTTTGTGAGGACTGACGTCCCGAATGAGTGCGATGATCTTCCGGCGGGAATCGCTTTCGTCCATCGTGGGTATTTCCGTATCGAGATTGATGAAGAGTGCGAACCGGAAACAGACCTGGAGTTTACAGCAACCGTATACAGCGATGGTATCCCTTACTGGACAGACGATTTTGTCGTGCATGTGTACGCAGAGAGCGATGTGGCGTCGGGCGAAGCAGTCGTGCCTGTGCAATTCGCTCTGCATGCGCCCTTTCCCAATCCGTTTAATCCATCTACGCTGGTTCAACTGGATATACCGGAACCGTCACTGGCGCAGGTTTCCGTATACAATGTCATAGGGGAACAGGTAGCGATTCTCGCCAACGGATATCTGACAGCCGGAAACCATAGCATGCAATTTGACGGAACCGATTTGTCGAGCGGAATCTATTTTGTGCGGGCGCATGTGCCGGGGCAAATGGATTCCATACAGCGTGTCGTTTTGATGAAATAAGTAGCTCACTTTCGCCGAAAGTGAGTTTAAGAAATTAAGGATATAGTAGCAGGTATCGATGTATCTGCTCATATAAAAGGGGGAGTGAAACCATCCCTGTTGGTAAAGAACGCGTTATTGGTTTTCCCTTAAACTCGATAGTACGGTTCAAACAATCAGACTTCGGTTTGATGCCCTGCTGACAGGGATGTTTTCACTCCCCCAATATGAACAGAACTTAACCATGTGGCGATATGGCTGTATGGTTTTTCTTTATATTGCTGTTCCTTTTCTGATAAACTGATAACGTTGATCCTGCACCAAAAACTTCGTACACTCAAACATTCTTTTCTACGTAAAAAAAGCATACGATACCTGGAGGATACAATGAGTGATACAAAATATGTCCTGGTAACCGGGGCAACATCGGGGATTGGTGAAGCGAGTGCGAAACGTTTGGCGGAAAATGGCTGGACAGTGATCGCGGCTGGACGTAACGAGGAAAAACTGGCGCAATTAAAAGCAGATGGAATTGCTGCCCACACTCTCGTAGCAGATCTGTCGCAGACCGATCAACCTCGTGAATTGGGGAAACGTTGCCTGGAGATTACGAAAGGCAAACTTCATGGTCTTCTCCACGCCGCCGGAATTCTGATCGGTGGTGGAATGGACAATGGAACCGATGAAGTGTTCGATATCCAGATGCAGGTGAACCTGACCGCATCGTATCGTCTGCTGAGTGAAGTCTGGCCGGGCCTTGTTGCTGTTAAGGGATCGGCAGTGCTGGTCTCGAGTGTGACCGGGTTGCGCGCCTTCCCGGGGCTGGTCGGATATTGTGTGTCCAAGGCCGGGGTGGATCAACTGGTCCGTTGCGCAGCGCTGGACGGTGCGCCGCAGGGAGTACGTGTCAATGGCATCAATCCGGGTGTGGTGGTCACCGAACTGCACAAACGCGGGGGTATGCCGGAAGAAAATTACGGTCCCTTCCTTGAGCACAGCAAGACCACGCATCCGTTGGGTCGTGTAGGCACCCCGGAAGAGATCGCGGATGCTGCACTGTTCCTGCTTAACGACACGAGTGGATGGATCACTGGCGCGAGCCTGCCGGTTGACGGCGGACGTCACCAGACGTGCGCAAGGTAGAGATTTTCTGAAACACAAACTCTGATTTCATTAAATGCCCTGTTAAGCACAACGCTTTTCAGGGTATTTTTTTACCTGGAAATCATCTATCTATCATGTGACTATTTGAATAAGCTCTTTGTGTTTTCTATATTTACAATCAAAACCTTTATATTAGTAAATGTATAGGATTGTCAATCCTGGAGGACTGAACTATGCAAAAGCACGTGACGGTTTTCAATAGAATAGCAGTACTATTTATTCTCTTCCTGACACTTCTCTCCTCCGGTTGTGGGTTTTCACGTCATTTAGTTGCCATACCCAACGAGCGTACTGAATACACGAGCCTTCAGAAAGATGGAATGGATTTCTATTATGCAGAATGTGGTGATATTGTTCTTGCCGTGTCTCTGAAATATTTGCAGTCATATGGACGTTCTCCTGGGCATTTCAGATTGTACGTGTTTTGTATGAACACAAGCGATAGTGATACAATCGTTTTTGACAGGTCGAAAATTCATGCCGCGACCATTGATGGCTCCGGAAATGCAAGTGATCTACCCGAATATGATCTTCGACCTTACAGTGATTACACCTGGCAAAACGATTTATTCCGATTAACTACACGATCTTACAGAGAATACGATCTTGATTTTAATGATGTTCATTATTTTTCTCGTTCAGGGATAACACCTTATTATGGTTCTATCTCAGACTCCGTTATCATTATCTATCAACCTTCTCCCAGTATAAACGCTTGTAATAATGTGCGAATTGTCGAAGATTTTCTGATGGACCTGTATGAAACAGAGGAAGCGAAACGGTTGTTTCCTTCAAGCACTTACTTGAGAAGCAGAACCTTGTCTCCCGGTGATTTTATTCAGGGAGAAGTGGTTCTTGGTTCAAGCAATCATTGGGGCAATGAAACAATCCAGGTAGAAATCCCAGTAAATGGAAGTGAATTTACCTTTCGATTTGAATAAATACCTCAGAAATTTTAACCATCGCAGTAAAAAATGAAAGGATATTTTTGCCAGCTACTCTATCCACCCTTCCGAAAGATCTACTGGAATAGGTTCTTCACCCGCATACCGCAATGTAATTGATCCGAGGAAAATCTGGAACTTGGCGATGACAGGCCAGTAGGGCGGATCCTCCATAAACCATCCCTGGTATCGTCCGGTTAAACCTGCGACGCCGCTGTACCGCATGATACCGTCGACGTGGATTGTATCCCACCGTTCTCCGGCTGCCCGTACCTGATCATCGGGACCATTCACATTGATGATCGTTTTTTCGAAGGAGCTGGAGATCTCGTTGGTGGCGATCCCGCTCACACCGGCGATCACCAGTTGCTGCGCGAACCAGATCATTGAGCTGGCGTCGAAAGTATTGGGTGGCAGCGGATGTTCGATGTAGTACCAGGTTCCATCGCCGTAGACCGTACGATCCATGAAAATCCCGGTGGAATAGTCGGTATCATATACGGTGTATGCATTGTAATTCCGTTCATGGTACATCGCCTGGAAATGGACTGTGTGGGTCATTTCACGGTCAATGACAGCCATGAATGTATCTACAATCGAGACAAAGGGAAGTGTTGGATTGGATGTAGTGATGTACTGGGCGCGGAAACAGGGATGGCCTTTAAAAGTACCGTGTTGCATATCGATCTGAAGTGTACCCAGCCGGATGAATCCATATTTGACTTCGTAGGTCAAGCGTCGGCCCAGGGGAAGAACGGTTGCCGGATCGACAGGCTCTACTGAATCGGGATAGGCAGTGTTTGAGTAGCAGAATTCGGTGGGAAGTTCTCTATTGGGATCGAGTTCCGCAAACAGAGCAAGCACCTCCGGCATGTTCAATCCGAAGGGGTATCGTACTATATACTCCTCTGCCACCTGAATGGCTGCATCGGTGTTGTGCAGCTCGGTTTGAAGGCGCAGCAGAGCAATTGAAACCGGTTCAAAAGGGAAACGTTCATAACCGGTTGTTAAAACTTCGAGCGCCCGGTTTGTGTCTGCAACACTCAAACAGGCTTCCGCCAATTCCGTATAAGCGTAAACATAATTACGGTCCTGTCCGAATGCTCCTTCAATTGCTTCGACCGCTTCTTCTCCACGTCCCTGTAACCGAAGGTTATGTCCCAGGGCCACAGATGCTTCGTAAAAGTTACGATTGATATCAATGGCTTCACGATAATAGGCTTCGCCTTCCGTGAAACGTCCACGCTCGGTGAGCGCCATGCCAAGCATGTTGCAGAGATGCTCCGATTGCATACCGAGTTCATATGCCCGAGTAAAATACCTCAGGCCATTACCTTCCAACCGAAGACGTGCAGCCAGACCACGATTATAAAACAGGTAGGGATTTCCGGGATCGACGGCAAGATCACTATCTAATGCCAAGGTTGCAGAATCAATTTCATTCATCAGAAACAGAGAATCTGCTCGCGAAAGCCTACCTTCGCCTGATGTATGCCGCAGGTTTCGTTCGATTTGAGCGTGTGTACAACCAACACATAGAACCATAGCAGCAACGAAACATGTCCAAAATCGTATCCTATGTGATTTCATCAGGGTGCAGAACCTCCAAAAATTAGCTGGACAAGGAACAGGGATAGTCCTTCCCAATAAGTGATTACCAGCAAGACACCAAGCATGATAGCCAGAAATGGTAAAGTGGCTTTATAAAGTGTTAATACCGGACGGTCAAACCGGAAACTGGAAATAAACAGGTTTAATCCCACAGGTGGAGTGGAATACCCGATTTCCAGGTTTGTTAAAAAGATGATCCCAAGATGAACCGGATTGATTCCAAATTGTTCCGCAATGGGAAGAATCAATGGCACTACCACGATAATGGCGCTGAAAATGTCAATCATCGCCCCGACAATCAACAGGAATATATTCAGGGCGATCAGGAATACCCATTTTGAAGTAATTATCTGCTGGATTGATTCGAGAATGTGTTGTGGTACTTGAGCATCCACCAGGTAACTGGTCAAACCAAGTGAAGCGCCGAGAATCAGAAGAATTCCGCCGAGCAGAACAGTGCATTCCTGGGTAATCCGTGGCAAGTCTTTGAACGGGTGAATATCACGATGGATGAATACCTCAACAATCAGCAGATATCCAGCAGTGATCGCTGCAGCTTCCGAAGCGGTGAAAAACCCGCCATAGATCCCGAACAGGATAATAAATGGCAGCGGTATTTCCCATGCGGCTGCTTTTAATGCTGCAAATGTTTCTTTCCATTGAAACTTGTACCGGGTCACATTACTCTTCTTCGCACGCCAGGAACTATATACCGACTGGCCGGCAATCAACAGGAAACCCGGCAAAATACCGGCTGCGAAGAGTTGATCTACCGATGTTGTGGAAATAACCGCGTACAAAATAATCGGAAGACTTGGAGGAAACAGTAAACCAAGGCTACCGGAAGCGGTCAATAACCCAAGGCTGAAGTTTTCATCATAATTTTCTTTTACAAGGATGGGAAAGAGTAATCCGCCAAGCGCCACAATGGTCACACTGGAAGCGCCTGTAAAGGCTGTAAAGAAAGAACAAACCAGCAATGCCACAATGGCAATACCCCCAGGCATCCATCCGAACATGGCTCGCGTTACACGTACGATTCTCGCAGGAGCATTGGACTCTGCAAGCAGGTACCCTGCGAAGGTGAACAGGGGAATAGCGATCAGCACCGGGTTGTTCGCCATGCGGTACATTTCGATAATGACAGCTACGGGTTCAAAACCCTGTGCTGCAAAAGCGAGCATGGCGACTGCTGCGATTACTGCGAAAAGAGGGGCGCCGGCAAGGGCGAACAACAAACATAGCAGGAGAAGGAAAGTAATAGTCATTATTCTATTCCTTCCCCGGATTGTGCCGAAATCGTGGATATTTCACGAACAGGCACCGTTTCGTACTCTTTAAAACGTCCCAAAAGGATATTTAATACCATCTGCAGGGCGATCATCCCAAAACCTATGGGAAGGATGATCTCACCCCACCAACTGGGGATATCATTGAATAACATGGATCTGAATTGACGTTCGACTTCAACAAAACTGGCCGAAGCACGCATCAGGTAGTATGCAACAACAAGGACAAAGATATTTCCGGAAATGCTGATTACTTTTTTAAGAGTCTTTCCCACAAGCCGGGGAAAAAGATCAATACCTATATGCCGCATCTGTCGGGTGGCGAGCACACCTCCAAGCATCCCCGTCCAAAGGACCATATGACGAAGGACGACATCTGCCCACATGATTCCTGTGTTAAAAAAGTCACGAAGAATGACCTGGAGAAACGCAAGCAGAACCATGCCGACGATGATCGTAGAGACAGAAACTGCCGTAATCCAGCTTACCATCTCATCAATAAATGCGATGCTGAATTTCCACCCATTGTATATAATCCCGTTGATCATCCAGACAAGTAGCATTGCTCCTATCTGAATGGGAGGTGAGGATGGAACGAGCATTACTACGGCCAGGCTTGAAAGCAGAGCGATCAACCGAAATGTAATACTGGTTTTGTATGTAAACGATGCCTTGAGATCAGCCACTTAATTGGACTCCATTCTCCCAGCTCTGAACTCTAGTAACGCCGCTTCTACATCAGTAAGCAAGTCCGCCGTATAAAGATTTCCCGACAGCCGTGTGCGGACATTTTGTCCCACAATCCGCAGATGCTCCTGCTCTTCGTTGTCCGGTCCGGCTAACAAGGTCAGTCCACTATCTTCCATTTGTTCTATGGCTGCCGCGTTGTCTTCACGGCTGCTTAAGGTCAATTCTCGAAGGTTCCTGCGGCTGATCTCAAGCAACGCCTGCTGATATTCTTCCGGCATCCGGTCAAACATGGATTTAACCATTAATACAGCACCGTTGGAATTGGTAATCGGGTACAGATTCATATAGGATACCCTTGTATTCCATTGCATGCTCAATGCAGCGAGTGGGGCGCAATAGACCACATCAATCATTCCGGTTTGAAGAGATATAATCACTTCATGCAAGCCCAGCGAAACCGGGGTGACCCCAAGCTCTTCGAACATGGTGTTTGCCAGGAGATCACCGGACCAACTCCAGATGCGCATGGATTGCAGATCGTCAAAGCTGTTTATCGGATCGCGGCTGAACAGGTAAATGTATCCCACTTCCGTAAATCCAAGCAGTACATACCCACGTTCGCGGAAGGAGGAATCAATACGGCTGTAAAACAATTCCGTGATATAGTCAACTTCTTCTTTTGATTGAAACATGAAGGGCAGGTCAAGTACCCTGAATTCCGGATTAATCTCTCCAAGACCATTACCCGTAAAACCGGCAGCCTGGATCTGGTTGAACCTCATTTTGCGGATCACATCCATCTCATCGCCCTGTACTCCACCAGGGTAAATTCGAAAGCCAACATTATTATCTGTCGCTTCACGAAGTTCATTATCCATCCTGTGCATGATCGTCATCCAGGTGGTCCCTTCGGGAGCGATGGTTGCAAACCTGATTTCATAATCAGGTGAATTGGCATATCCCGATGAAACAACAAGTAACAACAGAGAAGCAATACCGGTAAGCGTCAAAAGATATCGTAGATGCCGATGCATAAAATATTCCTGTCACAGTATATGTCGAACCAGAACCTTACACCTGAAAATAATGCGCTTCATTGGGAAAATGTGAATCTTGAACCGTAGTAGAGAGTTCAATCTGAACATGAACACGGTTGAATTCTTATATCGTTCCCAGTGTATACATTGATCCACAGCCGAGTGTCTGTTTTTAAACAGGGTGTTATTTAATTCATTACGACAAAATTGTTACTTATTAATACTAAAGTAGATAGGATTTGCTGAAACGGTTAATGAATCCGATTAAAAATAATCCTCGAGTTCCGTTTGCAAACGTCGTGCCTTCGCCTTGGCAATTCTGTTAATCAACCGTATTTCCGGGGCGTCATCAAGATTGTAAGAATTGATAAGTTCGAACAATTCGCCTGCCAATTCTTCGTCATACGTAGTTATCGCGAGGTATTTTACCATCAGGTAATGACCAAGCAGAAATGTATCCCCTGTGAGCTCTCTGTGCCTGTTGAAATGTTCACGGGCGAGTTCAGGATTCCCACCGAGCATAGGGGGGCGTGCACCATAATAACTACCGAAGAACAAATGTGGCCCTGCGTGATAATAGGTCTCATCCGTCTCAAGCACAAAACGCATTAACGCTTCTATCTTTGGAAGAGCAGCGATAGCGGAAACGTCATGCAAACTTAGAAGTGATGCTTGAGCCCATGCGTTGGCCATCCAGAAGGCGCCCGGAATGGCAGATTCCGGAAGATAGCTGATTGCAGTTTCAAATTCATCATTTCTTGTAATTGACAA
This sequence comes from bacterium, assembly GCA_963674515.2. GTDB lineage: Bacteria > Electryoneota > Electryoneia > Electryoneales > Electryoneaceae. The sequence goes on along the minus strand of CAXXQY010000029.1, from coordinate 240,241 downwards.
CAGGTCGATACCTGCTTCATCCATCAACCATTCATTTCCATAGTCACGGGCCCGCAAGTACAGTGCTGTCGCCCGTGCAGGATCGTCGTCCTCCACAAAGGCAAGTGCATAACTGGTAAAACCTTCGGCAAGCAGCAATTTGATTTCATCATTGTCAGGATCTATTTCCAGCATGGACACGAGAAGCATCAAGTTGGATTCGATAGATGTCTGAGCGAGCCCGAGATCATCTTCAGCGAGCAATGCGGAAAAACCAGCGTCAAAAAAATCATCCATGGAGCGGATCGCAAACTTCTGAATGCTGCATCCAGTAGTCAGGAGAGAGATAAGGATCAGAAATACTAATCTTTTCATGATGTATCCTGCCGGGTTTGAATGAAAATAGACGGTACACCATTGACGAAAATGGTCAGAACGTAACAGTTGAGGATCTTGGAGCCAAAATACGAAAGAAAATGGAGGATAATAGTGGAGAATTCCCTGAAGGCTCTATCTAACACTTGTAATTTGGTGATTTGCATCGGAAAGTTTGGTCATTAGCTAAATAGGGTCTGCTGAAAAAGTCTATATGGAAGTATGTTTACTCTCGTGGATCCTTCATCCCCGGGAAGGGTAGGTGTCCCTGCCCGCCAATGGCGCGTTAGCGACATTCAACCTGTTGTTATTAATTGTGTCTTCGACCCGATAAGCGGACAGGGACGCCCGCCCTCCCCGGGGGGATGTGAACACTGTTTTCCCGAGAAACAATTTCTCTTACAGATTTCGGAACAGTAAGTGCAAGGGTTTTGGCAGGTTTTATCGAAAAACCTTGCACTTGAGGCTTGTATAAATCGGTTGAAAAACTTATCAATGCTCAATTATTGACTTTTTCAGCAGACCCTAAATAATTGCTTCCAGCGCGACTACCTCTTCCTGGCTTAAATCTACTGATACCGATTGTACCTGTTGCCCTGTGGAGTTTAACCGTACACGAACACAGGGCTTGTTGGGATTTTCAATATTTGATTTGCTGACTTCACCAATGTATCCACGATAATTGCCGGAAGAAACCTCTTTGATCCGTACAGTCATACCTACCGGATAAAGCATCACAACATTCGTAAATGCTTTTACTACACGTGGTGAAAAGGCTTTGTAACTGTCATTCATGATATTGTGTACAGCATCTTCGGGAGAATAGGCAGTTCCATCGTAGGAACCGGTAATCAAATTGTCATATTGATTGGCCACAGAAAGGATACCAGCGTGGAGGCTGATTTTATCTTTCGATTGCTGCTTTTGAGTGTTCGCCATTCCTCTTAATCCCTTTGGGTAACCTTTCCCATCGTATCTCTCGTGATGCTGGATAACCGTACGCTGTTCTATAAATGCTTCAGGATCACTGCCGTTCAAAATCAACATTGAATATACTGGATGTTCACGCATAATGACTTTCTCGTCCCGCGAAAGTTCGGCGTAGGGTTTGTCCAGCAGGTTAGGGAACATGTTTTTTCCAACATCATGCAGGATAGAAGCTGTTCCCAGGGTTTTTAGTTCCTTGTAATAAAAACTCATTTGTCTGGCAATCAATAATGCCATAATTGTCGTATCAACAGCATGCTGGTATGATTTGCCCTGTTCGGAAGGAGTTGGAATATAAGAGAACATGGTGATGTTATTGTCGATAATCTCGTTGACAATCTGAACCACCTGTTTCCTCATATCTTCCATATCAATCAGGTTTTTGAATTTTGGTTCATCTTTGATTCTTTGTTTTAGATCCTCTGGCGCATATGTTTCAAAAGCCAGGTTTTCCTTGATGTTTTCAAAGGTTTTTTGAAGTTTCTGGTTGATCCTCATCTGAATAGTGTCGCTGATGACTTCCTCAGGCAGGGAATCATCATCAAGTCCATCCATGATGTAGACAAATCGGTACCGAAGGTTCAGGACTTTCTGGATCATTCGTTCGTCAAGCCGGAATCCGGCTGCGAGTAACAGGTTTCCGGTTTCACCGTACAGTGATTTACCGAGGATGTCTCCAGGTTTGACCGTTTCAACTTTTACGATTCTCAAAAAAACCTCCAAACCTGGTAACGGTATGCATCAACAATTTTCATGGATAGAATTCATTTACAGTAAAAACATTCGTTTATACAGTAAGTGCTAAACGATATTTTCTTTTGTCAACACCGGATTTCACAGTGATATTTTACATTTTTCGAATGCGTGTTTTCCTGCTGCAAGCATCAGAAGCGCCGGGCATTTATCCCTGGTGATTTGAATCATTTGCTGGGCAATTGAACGGATATCCCATTGAGCATGAATATCTTCTCGCAATCTGCTTATATGCTGCAATTCCCGTGCATTTGCTCTGAAAACAACTTTCCTGCGATGTGCATTTGTCAAAGCATATTGTGATGCGGCGCCCGAATATTGCGCCACATGATTTGCAAATTGCGAAGATTCCTCCATTATATCCTTAAAAAGGTTTTCCTCTTTGATTGCAAGAATGGACGGTGGAATCGTGAATTTTAGAGCTGTGTTATACCTTCCCGGCAGGATCGTTGCCATTCGGTGCCGTTTCAGTTGGGCGAACGCAGTCGAGGATAGTGTTATCTCATATACAAATTCTGCAAGTTCAAATTCGCGCGGGGCTGGATCCCATGGTTCATTGTTGATAAGCGCTTTCCTGATGATCTCCCTGCGCTGGTTTTCATCCATACGGATCACTTTTTCCATGCAGGTTTGCCACTCACGACCGCTCTCTCGCATCAGGAGGCTCGCCACAATCAACTCTTCGCCGCAGGAGTTGTAATGGAGAAGCCGCACAGCATTGTCCGGGCTCGTAGAAATCGTTTTATTGTCTGGTGATGGTTCCGATTCTGCCGATAAATTTGTATGATCGTGCAAACTTCTCTCATAGTCAGTTGGATCGGTATATTTCACTAACGAGGGGGCGAGTGTTTTTACCGCTTCGCATAGTTGTGCGCCAAATTCACGCACTTCAGCCAAAGGATGTGCAGCCGTTCTGCGTATCATGATTTCCGTAGTACGCGCGTTGACTGTCATTCCCAGTTGTGTCTGGGTCGCCAACGAGACCACATAACGCGCATCTTCACTTGCATTGCCTTTTGCCGTATAATCGGGATTTTTATACCCGCGTTGAGCGTGGATTTCACGGAAATAGTCAAACAGTTTCGGGTACAGGGCAAAATACGCTCTATTCTGTGTTTCTATCAGTTTATTAAAATGTTCCGAATCGCCTGCTTCTTCGATTTCCGGAGCTACTACATAATCGCCATCCAGTTTGATATACCGTTGTGATTTTTCCGTAAAAGAGGCCAGGCGATGGTGTTCTACCGCTTCTACAGCGAGACGTGAAATTCCGAGGATATCAAGGTTAAAAGTAGCGTGTTCTGCAACACTGCTATGCCCAAGACCGAAAATGATCTTGTCATTGGATTTCCGGGCCTTTTCCACTTCCATCCGTGCCTTTTTACGAAGCTCAGGCACAGGTTCGGGGTAGCGGCTGATTCGGGCATACGCTGCTGATAACGTTTCCGGGGTAATTGCCTCAGGATTTGGCGGTAACGAACCATCTTCAGCCGATTCCCGCAGTTCCCGAAGAGTATCAACATCAAGATTATGACCCGCCAATAAAACACGCAGGGGAAGTGACATAATTATGAGTCCTCGCCATAAACACGGGCAGCGATTCGTTCCGCAGCTTTGTGAAGCGCAGGATCGAGAATGATAATATCTCTTACACCCGCTTTCAGGCAATCAAATGTTTTCTCACTGTCAGCGCCACGAACCAGCAGGAGGAGTTCTGCGCCATTTTCCATTGCCCATTCTGAAAGAGGTTCAAGGTCATGCTTCAACTCACGTCCGAACAGGGCTTCATCGAGGAGTATCCACATGGGACGTCGGATCTTGAGGAAAGATAACAACCCTCCACGTTTCGGGAAAACGGTCACTTTCCGGTATTTACTCGCCAGGGTTAATCCCAAACGATACCGAAGGCGCATATTGTCCGTTACGAGAGCAACGCCGATTCCCCGCCCGAGAGTATTTCCACTCAAAGCCCAGGCAACCCGTTGAGAGAAAGTGGTTTCATCCTCATGACGGTCAATGTAATCATACGCCCCGAACTCGCACAAATCTGTGAGTCCTTCGCGGGGTGCGGCGAACCAGAAGCGGGGTGTATCTTTTGTTTTTGGCCAGGAACGGAATACCCGTTCAGCACGAATAGCCTCTTCACCCCAGATATCGGCGTCGCCGACAACAAGATCGCACCGTGTCAATTCCTGCACCTTGTCTGCGAGCCGGTCGGCGTCTAAGGTAGGAAAAGGAATTACAATCCCATGTTTTTCCAGGCGGGACCGCCAGAGAGTGTCTTTACCAAGGTATAAGATGTGGGCTTTGAATGCATCATCCAGGGAGGAATGCGCCTTGTTGATATAGCCGACATCCTGTTTTTCCTGTTTCCTGATGCGTGTAAGCCCTGTCTCTTTACGCCATATCTCTTCAATAATGGCCGTGAGTTTTGACTGGGCGAGGCTGTCGATTTTCTCGATCCTGGCTTCATATACAGGGATTGACCGAGAGACGATTCGCAGTTTTACAGGAATTTCCGGTCCATTATGTTCCAGTTGGAGAGTCGCTTTCGGTACTGCGTACCCGTCCGGGGGAATGGATGTTTCAAGGTCTGTCTCAAAAATAAGACGGGAAATCGTGGATTGAGATATTTTCACCTGTACCCAATCACCGAACCAGATCATCCCAAGGTTGAATTGCCTGTTTTCCGGCAAGGTGGCAAGAAACTCACGGGATTCAATTTCGAGATCGGTGATAGCGTCGAGTTGGACAATGTTACCGCGTTCGTGTGAAATCTCGCCATTAAACGTGGAAACAAACGATGTGATTACTTCTATTCCACCGTCATAATGAACCAGTTTTCCATGCAGGGCAACGGTGCTTTCACTGAAATCCGGCGCCGGGAGAAGACTGTCCACAGTCAGATACAATTGATCGTTTGCATCCAGTCCAGCACTGATAATTTGCGTTCGATAGGAATCCTCACCCGCATGCAGGAGAGTAAGCTGCCCCTTTTGAACAGTTGGTTCTTTGAACCATTCAAGCCATTGTTTTACATCTTTCGGGCCGGTCTCGCCTTTTTGAAAAAAACGACGAACGGATTCCGGAATGTTGGAAGCGACGGACATTCAGAACCTGTCTGTATTGTCGATAGAGTACTGTTGTAAACCATACGTGAATATCAAGAGAAGATAAGAAATTCATCGAGAAGGGAAAAGTGAGAATTCGTGCAAAAGAAAAAGGCGCATTCAGGTGCGCCATACCTTCAAACCCGATAAAATATCGTTCATGCCGTAAGATCGATGAGACTTTCACCATCTATGGAAGGTGGACGATTTCTCTCCATAACTTCCTGCTTTTCCAGGCCTTCCTCATCCTTTTCCTCTTTTTTCTTACGAGGAAAGTTCTTTTTCGGCGATTGCTGAAAGGCCGGTTTTTTGTATACCGGCGGTATCAATCCTTGATCATACATAAGCACCTCCACCACCTGCCTGCATGTGAAACAGGCAACACTCCATATTTAGTATCGGCATTATTCGCCAAAACTGAACACTAAACGCATGTTAAAGAGCAAAATACGCTCCATCTGGTTCAAGTTTTTTATATATACACCGTCAAAATTTTGGAAATATAAGTATCCTAAAGTTCAAGTATTACTTAAAAAATTGAAAAATCACAGGTTAAAGTTTGAAAAGAGTTGTAACACTCATGGAGAGTTGGACAGAACATGCAAGAATGAAACGGGCTCTCTTTTCTGTGCAATTATTGCCTGATGAAGGAAAAAATGAACTGTGAAAGAAACAGCTTACAGTTGGTAACGATTCCAAAATCTTTGTAGATTCAAGAAATTGCTGCACGTGGTACAATTGGAGTGTAACGGAGGTTAGACAACCTCTCTGTCATCAGTAAAGGTATAACGGATGGAATTATTTCGGATCGGCTTTATCACCTTCACCTTTGTCGATCTTCTCGATATCGTGCTGGTTTCCTACGTTTTTTATAAAATGTACGACATCATGCGCGGTACTCGCGCTTCCCAGATGTTCGTCGGGCTGATCCTCATCTTCATCGTAAGCTTTGCAGTAGGATCGGTAGGCATGAAGGGGATGAGCTGGCTGGTGGATTCGGTCACGCAGGTGTGGGTGATTGCATTCGTTATCATTTTCCAGCCCGAACTCCGCAGGCTACTCATTCAGCTCGGGCAGGGACGGCTGATGAGGTTCCTGTTCCGTGTAAAAACAACCAAGTTTATTGATGTGGTTTGCAAAGCCTCCGTAGAGCTGTCTCAAAAGAGGTATGGTGGACTGATTGTCATCCAGCGTGATATGGGATTGAGAGCCATCATCGAAAGCGGTGTCAAGTTGCAGGCGGAAGTGACTTCCGAACTCCTGGTGAGTGTCTTTTTCCCACGTACCCCCCTTCATGATGGCGCGGTTGTCATCAACGGCAACATCGTCGAAGCCGCAAAGTGTCTTCTGCCATTAACCCAGAATCCGAATATCGATCCCAGCCTTGGTACACGTCACCGCGCAGCCCTGGGGGTTACCGAAGAGTGCGATGCCGCTGTAGTGGTGGTCAGCGAGGAATCCGGTCAGATTTCACTGGCGTTCCAGGGGGAATTCATTGACCGCGGAATGACGGAAGAAGACCTCCGTACCAAGTTGCAACAACTCTTCGAACGTGTCCGTGGATTTGAATACAGCCAGGGATATGGAGAAAGCAGGAGATCTTCCCCGCATGCGTAACAGTTCATTCGAACAATAATGAATAGGAGAATTGTTAAAAGAGGCTGTCATTCCTGCGAAGGCAGAATCCAGGTAGTTGTTGTTTAATCTTTATTTATCAGTGGTATAATCGTAACTCCGTTTCAATATTTCTGGATTCCCGGGTTGACGACTTAAAGCGTTTCGTCGTTCTTCGATTCGAAAAAATGACATCTGGAAGAATTGTACTGGACTTCGAAGCAGGTCGAAAGAATCATTATCTACTATTTCATTTCCTCGCAAAAGAGATACAAACCGTTCACCCGGTCCCATCCGGCGAAAAACCTCACTACATTATCATTCAGAAAATCAGAATCAAGTGAGATAGAGATGAGTGCGAAAAAACCGAAGGTTATGCTCGTTGGCATTGATGCTGCCGATCCGGATTATATTGATAGAAGAATTGCAGAAGGCGGTCTCCCGAACCTGAAAAAATTCCGGGATGAGGGTGCCTGGGGACGGATGAGATCCACCTTCCCCGTTCTTTCCAGTGCGGCATGGTCCACTATCGCTACAGGTCTACCCCCCGAGAAACATGGAATCTTCGAATTTTTCCGGCGTACCCCCGGCACATGGACCGATGAGATTGTCCACGGTGGATTGAAAAAAGGGGAAAACTTCTGGGAAATCGCCGCAAAAAATGGTCATAAAGCGGTGGTGATCAATATGCCGATGACCTATCCCCCACGGTCCCACGCCGGGGAAATTGTTGTAGCAGGCATGGACACTCCCGGGGAAAACACGGCATTTGTTGCGCCGGCCGAAGAAAAAGCGCCTTTGTTGGCAGAAGTACCGAACTACCGCATCGAACTGACAGCCGCTCAATTCCGGACCGTTGAAGATTTTCTCGAAGCAGTATCGCAGACGATGGAAGCACGCTTGCAAGCGGCCAGGTATCTCTTCGACCGTCATCAACCGGAACTGGCTGTGGTGATTTTCACCGCGCTCGACCGTGTCCTGCATGCACTCTGGAAATACATGGACCCGGATCATCCGGCCTACCATCGTGAAGAGGCCCCTGCCTGGCGGGCGAAGGTGGACGCCCTCTACGACCAGGTGGACAACCATTTGGGTGAGTTGATCGAATGGGCGGGCGAGGAGTGCCGTGTGTTCACCTGCAGCGATCATGGCGGTGCTGCGGTGCATGGTGTGTTCTACCTGAACCGTTGGCTGGCGCAGCATGGTTACCTGTACCTGAAAAAAAGCGGTCCATCCCTGTTGAAGGTGGTGGGAACAGCTCAGCAATGGGTGAAACATGCTGTCCCGCGGAGTATCAAAAATCTTGGTAACAAACTTTTTCCGAATGCTTATGCCAATGTGGAGACCATCCACGGGTTAAGCCGTCTCGATACAATGCGCACCAAGGTCTATGCGTGGCGGAAAACGGATGTCATGCGCGTGAACCTCGCCGGACGTGAGCCCGGTGGCCTGGTGCGGCCTGGTAAAGAGTTTAACGGTCTCCTGAAAGAGGTGAAGGGAAAGTTGGAAAAGGTGGTCGATCCACGTACCAGCCATGCTCCTATCAGAAAGGTATGGACACGCGAAGAAGCCTACCCGCTTTCATCCGATCTGGATGATTGCCCGGACCTTGTGATCGAGTGGAACGGTAAACTGTATGAAGTGAGCACATCGTTGGACAACCTGGACGGTCCCCTGTTCACCTCGGAAGAAAAACCGGACCGTCCTTGGCGCGAGGAGATTAACGGCAACCATGCCCTGTACGGAATTTTCGGGGCGATAGGGAAGGGTATTGTGGAAGGGAAAGTGTACGATTCCGTTGATATCCAGTCCGTAGCGCCCAGTGTGCTGGCAGGTCTTGGCATCACTGAAACCGGTGAGATGACGGGAGAAGTTCCGGAGGGGATGTTTACAGATTCTTCCATCGCCGATTCACCGAAGGCCAAGTCATCTGAAAACGAAGATTCATCTGAGGAAGATAGCGCTTCTGACGTTTCAAACACTTCCACATCAGGTACTGGCGATGCCAAAGGTACTGATGATTCCCAAACATCCACCACCGACGAGGAAGTCTACACCGACGAAGAAAAAGCCCTGCTGGAAAAACGTCTGCGTGATTTGGGGTATATGTAGCTCCCTTTCGCCGAAAGGGAGTTCAGGTAGGTCGGCTTCCCCGAAGCCGACAAAGGGTGTTGGGTTCGGGGTCTGCGCGCCTCAGGCGTGAACCCAACCTACTATTGGATATGCCCTCGTTAGGTTCGTCAACACGTATTTCGTTGACGTACTAACGAGGATTCGACCACACCCGGCAGCGGATTGCTTCGTCGGCTGCACATACGACAACAACGTGCAGCAATCCATCCTGAGGCTGGTAAATATCGCAAAGACTGATTTGGGTCACCCCTTCCTCGTGTCTTAACAGCACCAGGCAGTATTACTGCGCAGAACGAACAATACGGAAACCATTGTATTTACTTCTGAAATTTGGTTGCCACCCGCCGCGAGTTGTAGAGTAACAGTCCCAGTAATTGAGAGCTATTGAACCACCCCGTGCTACTCGATAATCTCCCGATGATGGTCCCCGTGGATTCCTCGCTGGGGAATTAAAATAATAATCCCTATCATACCGGTCATTACACCACTCCCAAACATTTCCATGCATGTCATATAAACCCCAAACATTAGCTGCCTTTTGCCTAACCTGATGAGTGGTGTTACTACTATTACTCCCATACCAACCTACATTGGAAAGATCTGATTCTCTTTCACCTGAATAAAAACATGTCGTTGTTCCAGCACGGCACGCATATTCCCATTCTGCTTCTGTTGGTAGACGGTATCCCTTTCCACGATCTCGTTGATTTAACCTTCTGAGAAAATCTTGGACATCATTCCAGGAAACTTGTTCAACTGGGTGGCTTGTGTTACCTGTGAAATGGGATGGATTCGATCCCATCACCTCCTGCCACATCGCCTGAGTTACTTCCGTTGTCATCATTTGAAAAGCATCCAGTGTCACGCGATGTTGTGGTACATCATTCCTCGGATCAGAATCAAATGATGGTGTTGAACCCATTATAAATGAACCCGCCGGGATGTAGGCAAAATGCATGTTGGCCAGTGGACCATCCGAGATATACCCGGGAGTAGCACGTCGTCTTCGTTCCGCTTCTGCCGCTGCTGCTTCCGCTTCACGCTGGCTGGTGCGGCAATCACTGAGTTTTGAAGTGATCACACTGTTTTCACCACCAATCTCAAGTGCCTGTTCATAATAATTGATGGCGTCAGCCCAATCGTTCTGATCGCGTTCACTGTCCCCTAACAGTTCAAGACGTTGCGCTTCACGTCTGTTGGCTGCAGAACGGAGACTGTTTGTTACAAGTACAGCAGAAACTCCAATGGCAACAAGAACGAGGATGATGAGGAATGGATTTACTTTCTTCTTACGTTTACTGAAATAATCAACAACTTCTTCATCTTGATTGTCAGGCCCTTCGTCACGCTGAATTTGCTCCGGTTTTTGTCTATGCTCAGAAGATTCTTCTGCTGGTTCTTGAACTTCCTGTACTTTGGGTTTCAGTGGTGGTTTTTCGAGCGCCTGCACAAAATCATGGCCAGAGGTGAACCTGCTGGATGGCTCTTTCGAGAGGATTTTCTCCAGTGCAGTATTCACCATATCCGGCAGTTCGGGGATCGGTTTTACAGGAGCATTTCGGTGCTGGTCAGGGAAGTTTGGACCTCGGAAGGGTGGATCGCCTTTCAGCATTTCATAGGCGATAATCCCCAGGGCATACAAATCACCCGCTTTCGATGGATCCTCCGCGTTCCATATCTCCGGCGCCATGTAGGGATCTGTACCGGAGATGGATGGCATCTTTGCGCCCGACAAAAGGATCGAATCGCGTGCTGTTTTTGACAGGCCAAAATCGCTGATCTTCAACCGTTTTTCATCCGGATGCCACAGCAGATTGGATGGCTTCAGATCCCGGTGAATAATCCCCTTGGAGTGCAGGTAGTCGAGTCCCTCCGCAATGTCCTTCAGCAATGGCAACGCGGCTTCCAGTGAAAATCGTTCGTCAGGTTGACGTGCCCGAAGACTGTTCAAGTCGCCACCCGATACAAGTTCCATGATCAGGAAATACACACCCATGTCGGTGGTGAAATCGCCAATACGTACCACGTTCGGATGCGCCAGTTCGGTGCCCAGGCGCGCTTCCCGTTCGATCCGTTTGCGTGCGACCTCATCGGCAGTAGCGGTGGTAAAGATCGCCTTCAACGCCACCGCACGAGCAGGGGAATACTGACGGTCCTCAGCACAGAACACTGCGCCCCATCCACCCTTGCCTAACAGTTCCCCGACCCGGTACCGTTTGATTTCCTTGTCCGGCATGTCCGCGCCGATCTCCATGCCGGTCACCAGGGGCATTTCAGCGGATTGCACCCCGAATGGTGCGCTGGAACCGGTGGGTGAAGGAGTCTTCCCGGGAGGTGGAACCGTCGGATCACTCGATGAATAGTCCATGGAGTGATCACCGAAGGGTGCGGCGGATCTTTGAGGGAGTGATATGGTGTCGGCAGTTCCAGCAGAATCATCTTTCCCGGGGGATGGAACCCCCGGGCTACTCGCTTTCCCAGGGAGTGGAACCTCCGGGCTACTCTCTGCCTTGATTTTTGCTTCGAGTTTGGCTTTCAGTTCGAGGTAGGTTTTCTCGCTGATGTTGCCGTTGATGAGCTGGTTTTCCAGGGATTCCAGTTGTTGCCGAGAATTGGATGCCATTCCGTTTCTCCCGAACAGTGATATTTATCATTATGCCCTATTGTAATACAGTAATATCTGGAGGGAGTAGTTAAGAAACAAGCCAGGTACGAGCGCAATGAATGTTTTTTATACGGCTTCTGGGTGGCTGTGCTTGCAGTATTCTTGACACCTGACCTTGGGATGCGGGTCAGGCCACCCCGACTTAATAAGGGGATGACTACACAGAGCGTTGACAACACCAAAATCAATCTATACCATACTGCAAGGAATAACTGCTTCTGGGAACCAATGGAATTGCCGCTCATTTCAAATACAATCGGCGTAAAAATTTCGCTGCTGCTTGCTGCCAGCCTGTTCGGGTATGTGCTGGTGTTGAAAACCGGCATGCTTACCCGTTGGGGTGCGATTTACGCGATTGGGCTTGGATTGTTGTTATATCTGGCCGGTGGATGGATATGGCTGCTCGCGGCATTCACCTTTCTTGTACTTTCGAGCTTATGGACTCGTTGGCCGGGCAGAACCAGGAAGGAATCACGTACACGCAAAGCCGTGCAGGTGGCGGCCAATGGTTTTATACCTGCCCTCGGCGCAATCATCAGCCTGGTTGGATATCATGATACAGGGTTTGCGGTCATGGCGGGTGGATTCTGCGCGGTTGCGGCGGACACATGGGCGACGGAGTGGGGCAAAGGGTTTGGCGGGAATCCATTGTCGCTGAGAACCTTCAGGGTGACAACAAAGGGTGAGTCCGGTGCGATATCACTGATGGGGACACTCGCTTCCATTGCAGGTGCGGCATCCGTGGCGATAGTGTTTTATTTCGGTATCAATCTTCCCACGGATCAGTGTACCAGGTTAGTGATCGCCGGATTTGCAGGAGGAATTGTGGACAGCTTCGCAGGCGCATGGCTGCAGGCATTCTGGAAAGATCGTACCGGGAAAATCCATGAGGAAAAACAGGATGCAGAGGTAGATGCTGTTCTCGTCCGGGGAGTACCGTGGATCAATAATGATGTGGTTAATGGAATCGCCGCATTATCAGGGGCGATTGTTGCGATATTCCTCTTAAATTGATCCTGCTATTATTCCTGTAAATTCTTTTATTGCACTTTCCTTTTCCCTTTCAACTCCATAGATTCGAAAATTACCCCAAGTTGGAGGAACAGATATGCCTGCCAGGAAAATAATGATAATAACCTGTTGTTTAGTTTTGCTGTTAATGACAATCCTGGCAAATGGCTGCGACAGTACTTCCCTTTCTCCGGGGCAGATACCCACGTACCAGTCCGAGTTCCATCTTGAGCCTTCAACTCACACGCTCCAGGCAAGTGTCTCTTTTGAGTGGAGCAACGGCGATTATGACACGCTCTATTTCCTCCTTCATCGTGATTTGGAGATATCGAACCTGACATTGCAGGGAGAAGATGCGATCTCAAATATGAACATGGTAGACGGTGAGAATGCCAGTGAAAAAATCAGGCGATTATTTGAAGCAGAAGAATCGTATCAAATCCCAGAACATCTTTCACTTTACGGGATTGCTGCCGGGTTTTCCCCGGAGCCACACCAGGTTACCCTTGAATATTCCGGTGTGATCCATGATGAGGTGGAAACAGCTTCCTTCAGCCGTTGGGAGATTGCCGATGAAACCACCGGCCTGATCGATCCCCGGGGAGCCTTCCTGATGCCTTACACAGGATTCTATCCGGTGTTGCCGGGAAAACAGGATCCATCGCAGTTTCAGACGACGATTCACATTCCGGAAGGGTGGGACGCCCTTGTCGAAGGCGCGCTGGAAAACTCGGAAGGAACAGCACGCCAGTTTATCAGTGAACATCCCATTGATGGATGTTATCTCGTAGCGGGACCATACCGCACAAGAACCATAGAGCGAAACGGGACCGAAGTCGCGATGTATTTTTACCCGGAAAGTGAAGACCTGGTTGACTCGTACCTGGAAGCTTCCGCGGACTATGTTTCCATGTACAATGATCTGCTTGGTGAGTATTCTTTCAGCCGGTTCAGTGTCGTGGAAAACTGGTTTCCTACCGGTTACGGAATGCCTACCTACACCCTTCTCGGCACGAGGGTGTTACGTTTGCCGTTTATTATCCATTCGAGCCTTGGCCACGAGATTTGCCATAACTGGTGGGGAAATGGTGTTTTTGTCGACTATGACAGGGGCAACTGGTGCGAGGGATTGACCACGTTCTGTGCCGATTATTATTACAAGGTGCAGCAGGGAGAAGAGCAGGCGCGGCAATACAGGATGGAAACTGTCCAGGCATATTCCGATTATATCGTACGAGGAGATGAAGAAGATTTTCCCGTTGTTGAATTTACGGAACGTACAACTGCCGGTTCCCGTACCATAGGATATGGCAAAGCGATGATGATCTTTTACATGCTGCAGCAGTATATGGGAGAAGAGCTGTTTACAGAATCATTACGTGAATTTTATCGGTTACATACATTCGAAAAAGTATCCTGGAGTGAGTTATTTGATGTTTTTGAATCAATTTCTGGTGAAGATCTGGGTTGGTTTTCCGATCAATGGATATACAGGACCGGCGCTCCACAACTGCGAGTGGAGCATGTAGCGTTTATTGCTGATGGAGCCCATCCTCTCCTCGAGTTTGATCTCCGTCAAATCGCAGAAACGGCAACCTATCGTTTGCAAATCCCGGTAAAAGTGGACTATGCAAATGGAGAATCGGAGAACCATATATTGCATAACATGGGTAGATCGTTGTACCATGCCCGCATTCCTGTTGAGGAAAAACCGGTTGGTCTGGCGATTGATCCGGATTTTGAGGTGTTTCGGATTCTTGAGATCAATGAAACACCACCCACTCTGGCGGGATTTTTCTCCGAGGAAAATCCGGTTATTCTTCTCCCGCAAGGAGTTGAACCGGAACTTGCAGAAATGTATACTTCTCTTGCAGAAAGTTTTAACCGTCATGGTGGAGCGAGAATCCTGCAAGCAGAAGAAGCAGAAGCGGATGATCTGTCCGGGAGCTCTGTTCTCTACCTTGGAAGAAGCGATCTCCTGGAACGTGACGCTTCGGAAATAGTACTTGATGATATAGCCTTGCAGGGAGAAGAGCTTGCGGTAGTGTACGCGTTTCGGGATGAATCCGATGATTCTTTGACACATCTGGCAATTTGGGGAGAGTCTTCGGAGGCGCTCTCCAGTTTGTCTCGCAGGCTTCCTCATTACGGAAAATACAGTTACCTTGCTTTTTCAGAGGGTACAAATATTCGTAAGGGATGGTGGCCTGTGACTTCATCGCCTTTGCGAGTGGAAATATAGTGTAAATAATGTTTTAATTGTTTGGAGTTTGGATGAGATACTGTCCGGTCTGCAGAATCGACTATGATGATGAAGTCGAAGATTGCGTGGAGTGCGGTGGCCCGCTGGTAGAGGGAACATCTCGTGAATTGTATGAGGAGATACCGGAAGAGGCATGGGTTGAGTTGGATCCTCTCGGCTCATTGGCACATGCAAAAAGTGTTATGGATGCTCTCGATGAAGAACAGATTTCCTGTTATATAGAAGCATCTTACAGCAGTACTACGATTGACGGTTTTGCAGGAACGATCATTGTCACGGAAGCGGATTTTGATATCGCCCTCGAGATTCAGCAGGGGATGGCTCTTCCCGATGACGATGATTTACTGATAGACCCGGATGCGGATGATTTTTAATCATCACTGTGCATTATGGAATTCCCGGTTTTTATCGGGAATATTTGTCTCGGTCGGTTCGACACGACTTTTTGTAAACCGCTGTATTATCAATATGATACTGGCATATTTGGGGTGGTATACTCTGGATGGAAATTATCCCGGTATTCTGCGGGTGCCTGTGGGATAAAACGGATGATATAAAGATGTGCATTGGTAAGATGCGCAAATTTCCACATAGGGAGAAATCGAAATGACTGAAATTGTAAATGTTTTCGCACGTGAAATTCTTGACAGCCGTGGTAATCCCACCGTTGAAGTCGAAGTCGATCTCGAAGGTGGCGGTTATGGCCGCGCGATAGTGCCTTCAGGTGCATCCACTGGTGAGCATGAAGCTCTTGAACTGCGTGACAATGATACCTCCAGGTTCCTGGGAAAAGGCGTTACCCAGGCGGTTGACAATGTGAACAATGTCATTGCTCAAAAGCTGATCGGACGTGATGCTCTTGACCAGATGGGAATCGATAATTTCATGCTGGAACTGGATGGTACTGAGAACAAGGGAAAACTGGGCGCCAACGCTATTCTTGGTGTGTCCATGGCCATAGCGAGAGCCGCAGCGGATGCCCTCGGAATGCCGCTGTACCGTTATCTCGGCGGTGTATCCACCCATGTTCTGCCCGTTCCCATGATGAATATCCTGAATGGCGGTCAGCATGCCGACAATACTGTTGACATCCAGGAGTTCATGATCATGCCTAAAGGCGCTCCCACATTCCGGGAAGCCCTGCGGATGGGGGCGGAAGTCTTCCATAACCTGAAAAAGGTTCTGAAGAGTAAGGGGTACAATACCGCTGTCGGTGATGAAGGCGGATTTGCACCGGATCTCAAGAGCAATGAAGAAGCTTTCCAGTTAATCCTTGAAGCGGTCAAGAAAGCCGGGTATGAGGCAGGTAAGGATGTTGTACTGGCGGTAGATGCCGCCTCCAGTGAATTCTATGACGCCGACAAAGGATTGTACAAACTTGAAGGTGAAGGGAAAGAACTGGATGCAGACGGTATGGTTGAACTGTATACCAGGTGGTGCGAAACCTATCCCATCTTTTCCATTGAAGACGGATTGGATGAGAATGATTGGGACGGATGGAAAAAACTTGCCAATGCTCTTGGCGATAAAGTACAGCTTGTCGGGGATGACCTGTTGGTGACAAACACAAAGCGACTCGCCCGCGGAATTAAAGAGGGAATCGCGAACAGCATCCTGATCAAGGTGAACCAGATCGGCACACTGACAGAGACACTGGCAGCAATAGACATGGCGACCCGGGCTTCATGGACTTCGGTTGTAAGCCACCGAAGCGGTGAAACGGAAGACACATTCATCGCCGATCTTGTAGTAGCAACCAATGCGGGTCAGATCAAGACCGGCAGCCTGTCACGTACAGACCGGATAGCCAAATATAACCAGCTCCTCAGGATTGAAGAAGAGTTGGGTGATGTTGCTGTGTATGCAGGGCTGAGTCTGTAGCATGAGCGCGGAAGAGAATCCTGTACGGAATTTTGTGCGGCAATGGTGGTTTCGGCTGGTTATTGCCGCATTGTTTGCCTATGCAGTGTATGCATTGATGTTGAATGAGGGCGGTATTTTCCAGGTTATGGAGCTGAAAAGTCAACGCAATGCTCTGCAAGCGGAGATTGAACGCCTGGAAGCTGAAAAACAACGGTTGGAAGAAGAGATAGAGTTAATAGAACAGTACGATCCTCATATCATCGAACAGGAAGCGCGTGAACAGGGGCTGATTCGAGAAGGGGAAGAAATCTATCGACTGCGATACCAGGAAGAACCTTCGGAGAGCACTTCCGCAAGACGGTAAAAGTGGGGGCCATTTATGACGATGTATGATAAATTAGCAGCTCGTTACGACCAGATGATTCGTTGGAAAACCAGGCTTGAACGTGAAACGCCATTTTTCCAGAAACTCTTTGTAGAAAAACGCATTAAAGAAGTTTTGGACCTGGGTTGTGGAACCGGGCAACATGCACGATTGTTTCACAAATGGGGATGCGATATAACCTGCGTTGATCCTTCTGCCGAACTGTTGAAAATTGCCGGTGATGGATTTGAAGAGGAGGACTCTATCCGGTTTATTAACGCTGACTTCCTCACATTTCCTGAACATGTTTCCAAATCTTTTGATATAGTTATTTGCCTGGGAAATTCACTGCCGCATGTTAATACTATTGAAGAATTGAAACAGACATTTCGTAATGTGTTTCATGCGTTAAAACCGGGTGGGATGTTTGTATTCCAGAACAGGAATTATGACCGGTTGCTTGAAACGAAAGAAAGGTTCCTGTTGCCGTTAACACATCGTGTGGCGGATAATGAACAGATTTTCTTCCGTTTTAATGATTTTCTTGGGAACAAGGTTCGTTTTAATGTGGTCCATTTTACCAGGGTTGCGGAGCGATGGATCCATGAAGTTTATTCCATGGAACTGGAACCGTTGGTACGCGATGATGTTGTCGTTGCGCTGAAAGAGGCTGGATTCTCATCCATCGATTTGTATGGCGATTATTCAGGAACACCTTTTGATCCCCAGTCGTCAAGCGATCTTATCGGCATGGTACGTCGGCCAAGTTGAAATTAACGAACAAGTGATAACGATTGAATAGAGGTGGACGATCTGTTGACGTCCACAACCACAAAAGCCATTAAACGTTGGGAGTCACGAGACTATGAAACTGGCCGTCGTTGGTACAGGTTATGTAGGCCTCGTAGCAGGAGCCTGTTTTGCTTCAACCGGTAATCATGTTACCTGTGTTGATATTGATCAGAAAAAGATTGATCGTCTGCTTCAGGGAGAAATCCCTATTTATGAACCGGGACTGGAAGTTCTCGTACAGGATGGTGTGCGGAAAAAGCGCCTTTTCTTCACAACAGATATTGACACGGCAATCAAGGAGAGTGAAGTAATCTTTATTGCTGTGGGTACACCGCCGAATGAAGATGGCAGTGCGGATTTGAAACATGTTCTGGCTGTTGCTACGCAGATCGGAAAGAGCATTAACGGATATAAAGTCATCGTTGATAAAAGCACTGTTCCCGTTGGTACAGCACAGAAAGTCACAGCGGAAATCAAAAAGCATTATGATGGTGATTTTGCAGTTGTATCTAATCCTGAATTCCTCAAGGAAGGCGCAGCAGTCAATGACTTCCTGAAACCGGACCGTGTGGTGATCGGCGCCGATGATGACCGTGCCCGTGATGTCATGACCCGTTTGTACGAACCCTTTATCCGTACAGGACATCCGGTGGTTCACATGGATGTAGTCTCCGCCGAGCTGACCAAATATGCCGCCAACTCTTTCCTCGCAATGAAGATCTCCTTCATGAACGAAATGGCGCAGTTGTGCGAAAAAGTGGGCGCGGATATCGACAATATCCGTATGGGTATTGGTTCCGACAACCGGATCGGACGTGCATTTCTGTTCGCTGGCGCTGGATACGGAGGCTCTTGTTTTCCGAAAGATGTCCAGGCAATCCTGCGCACTTCGAAAGAATTTGATGTTCCTTTGAATTTGATTGCGACAACAGAAGAAGTGAATGAAACGCAGAAGCGTATCCTGGTCGATAAAGTGGAAGCACATTACAACAATGATATCGCAGGGAAAACATTTGCCATCTGGGGATTGTCTTTCAAACCGCGTACCGACGACATGCGTGAAGCACCATCCATCGTAATCACAAAAACCCTCCTTGAAAAAGGAGCAAAGGTGAGAGCGTACGATCCTGTGGCTATGGACAATGCTAGGACTGTACTGGACGAACGTGTTGAGTTTGTCGAAACAGAATATGAAGCCACGGAAGGCGCTGATGCGTTGCTGATCGTAACCGAGTGGAATGATTTCCGTACCCCTGACTTCAGCCGTCTCGCAAACCAACTCAAGGATAAAGTGATCTTTGATGGCCGTAACTTGTATTCCAGAGGATATGTTTCCAGCTTTGGAATGACTTACTACGCCATCGGAAAACGTGTCGAAAAATAATCTGTCAGAACATAGATGTTTGTATCGCAACCCGGTGTGTATGCATCGGGTTTTTCAGTGTGCCCAGCATGTGATATGCTCTTCAAATGCGCCCGTTCTGGGGGAAGCAACTCCGATTGGCAAGGGCGTTGTTGGTAACGGCAATGTCTGAAGGAAGCCATAGGCAGTGTATGGTGCATAACGTTTGTGAACCTGATCCGGCTGTAAGGGTGGGTGAGTGTGCTAAATAGTGCGAAGCCCGATACCAGTTCAGACCCTTCCAGTGATTGAGGATGTAGTCATACACAGGACATATCACTTACCTGGGGATCCCCTGTAGTGTTCCGTTTTAATGGATATGAAAGGACAAGAGGCGACTCAAGTCTTTCAGATGCACTGTAGGGAGTCAGATGATTCCATAGTAGTGTTGAAGTTCCGGCCTGTGAAAGCGGGTAACCGTGTGGAGGAGAAAACCGGAACGACCTGCGGCTTGTTGTCCATAGTCTTGGCTTGCCATCGTTGGCGCAACATTTGTTCGCAGGGGCTGCGGAAGATGCCAAAAGCGTTCGCAGTTGCGAAGGGATGAGGTTTCCTTGAAGGTTTTATCGCTGTCTTGTCAGTACATGAATGGACACGAGTCATTTCAGAGGAAATGAGGCATTTTTCTGACGGCAACCTGTGACAGGGGCGCTGTTGGTAGAAGCTGTCCAGTGGAGTAGGTCAGGTAGTTCAATGCATATTGTCCCGCCTATGGGAATAGAAGACATTTGGCCCTGATCGAAGCCCCGCAGTTTATGTATTTACATTTCAACCGATACGACGCAGAAGATCATTTCTGTTTCAGTCGAATGAAGGAAAGGAAACAGGAGCCGTATACGAGATCCGTACGTACGGTTCTGTGAGAGGGATGAGGCGAAACTGATCGTTTCGCCTCACCCTACTCGATTATATTTCTGGCCGTACCGTAGTGTTGCATTTTACCGTCTCAGCTCCAATTCAGATACATCAACAAGCAAGATGGTTGAAGTATGTCGTTAGTAAAGGCAAATTATACGGTAAAGAAGCAGTATTAATCATAGTGAACCAATTCATACGGCAGGTGTGATGAACACAGATTATGGTCATCAATTGACCCTGTTTCTTGATAGCGGATACAATATCCTGCATATCGGTGATATGCAAAAATTCCATTCTGAGCTTGCGCGGAATACACGGACAAGAGACACTCTTGATAAATGGTTTGACGATTGGGAATTTCTGCGAGATCACTTGGAGAAACAGGGGAAATCAAGTGATAGCTGTTTAAGATTAATGTCCCACCTGAAGATAAACCGATCTCTACGCATACCTGTTTTTCTGACAGTTACTATATTTCCCGGGAACCTTCGCGGGAGTACGCGATTTCTTCTGCAGGTATCGAAAAGGGATGCGGGAAAACATTCGATCCATAGAAATTCCGATAAAGAGGAACTCATTCAGCTACGAGCAGTTTTCCAGAGCCGGTTGGAAGGAACTTTAACCACCGGGCAGAATGGCATTATCACATCGTTTAATCATGCGGCAGAAAAAATTACCGGTTTCACTTGCGAGGAAGCCATCGGCAAACCGTGCTGGCAAGTAATGGGTTCCGAATTCTGCAGGGAGGAATGGTGGCGTCAGAAGTCAGAGAGAAAACTGCTGGATTCATTAACAGGTGATACACAAACAAAAAAGCTGACACGAAAAAATGGAAGTCACCTGCCAGTACGTGTAAATAGTGCGCCACTCCGTGATTCACATGGAACCATACATGGACTCGTGTGCAGTTTCCAGGATATATCTGAATTGCAGAATTTGAAATCCCATCTCCGGGATCAGTACAACCCGACTCACCTCATCGGTCAAAGTCCTGCGATGCAACGGGTTATGCAACTTATTCAGCAGGTCAGTCCAACAGACAGCAGGGTATTGATTACAGGCGAGAGCGGTACAGGCAAAGAACTGGTGGCGCGTGCGATCCATTTGTACAGTTCACGTCATACGGGGCCGTTTGAAGCATTGAATTGCGCTGCACTGGTGGAAACCCTTCTGGAAAGCGAGTTGTTCGGTCATGAAAAAGGATCGTTCACCGGGGCGGTTGCTGCAAAACGTGGACGACTGGAACGTGCGAAAGGCGGTACACTTTTCCTCGATGAAATCGGTGACATTCCTCTTTCAGCCCAGGTGAAATTGCTCCGTATCCTGGAAACCAGGCAATTTGAACGTGTAGGCGGCACTGAACCGCACCAACTGGATGCACGTCTGATTGCGGCGACAAACAAGGATCTGGAGGAAGAGGTCCGGAAAGGTAATTTCCGGGAAGACTTTTTCTATCGAATCAATGTCATCAATATTCAATTGCCTCCTCTACGCGAACGAGTTGAAGATATTCATCTCCTGATAGAGAGTTTCCTGACAAGGAATCCTACCGCATTATTAAAGAAAATTAGGTCGGTTTCTGCGGAAGTCCGAACCCATTTTGAACACTATTCCTGGCCGGGAAATATCCGTGAACTGGAAAATGTACTGGAACACTCGGCGGTCATGACAAAAGGCCAGGAAATCACTGTCGAATGCCTTCCCGAAAGGATATTGCAGCCGGAATCCGCTTCTACCCTCAACCATGTACGCGACCATCTCGAAGAAGTGGAGCTGCAGGTGATTACCGATACTCTGAAACGTTTCAATGGAAGCCGTACCCGAACCGCAGAGGAATTGGGTATGGACAAATCCACCCTGTGGCGAAAGATGAAAAAGTACAATATTCCATTGTAAACGCCTTCCAACCGTTGCAGCAGTGCAATCAAGCATTGCAATGAGACAATACCCTCCGAAACAGCAGCATTTCTAACTTGATGATTTGCAACCGAATGCCTTGTTGAAAAGAACTGGCACATCTCTTGTAAAACAGGTAAGAAACCTGGCCTCAAACGAACAGGAGGTGTACATGCCAGAACGTTTTTCTCACCTGCTTGCCCCCGGCAAAATAGGTTCATTGACGATACCCAACCGTGTAGTGAAAGCTCCGCAGTCTACCGGTTTAAGCAACATGGATGGATCCGTTTCCGAACGCCTGATACGTCACTATCGTGAGCTGGCGCGTGGCGGTACAGGATTGATCGTCGTTGAGTACGCATTTGTGGATAAAAAAGCGAGCAAATCCGCTCACTGCCAACTTGGAATCAGTGATGTCGAACATATTCCCGGCCTGGCCTGGCTCGCTGATACGATCAAGGACGAGGGCGTACGCGCAGGGATACAGATTGAACATTGCGGGCGCCAGAAATTCCTCGGAATTCCACCCATTAAATCCGCTTCAGATGTTACCTGGCCAGCTTTATATGCACGGGTTGGGAAGGATGCGGTACCGGAGCCGTTGACTATCCCGGAAATCGAAGAGATCGTGGAAGCTTTTGGCGAAGCGGCGTTTCGTGCGAAAATGGCCGGATTCGAACTCGTGGAAATCCACGGCGCCCATGGTTACCTGATCACCAACTTCCTCTCACCGCATACCAACAAGCGTACGGATGTGTACGGCGGTTCCCTGGAAAACCGTATGAGGTTACTGGTCCAGGTATATGATGCTGTGCGCGCTAAAGTGGGAGATGACTTCCCGGTTACCGTTCGCCTCAGCGGTACGGATTATGAACCGGACGGTTTCGATGTGAAAGAGACCATTGAAGTCTGCAAGGTGCTCGAGGAACGAGGTATTGACGCCATACATGTTTCCGGCGGCGACCATCACCAGATGATCCACCAGGTCAGCCCGATGGCGGTAAACCTGGGACACAATGTCTGGGCGGCGGAACGGATCCATAAAGAGATATCTATTCCGGTGATTGCTTCCGGTTCCATCACTACACCCGAGTTTGCCGAATCCATCCTGGCAGAAGATAAAGCGGAATATGTGGGACTTGGACGCCCCCTCTGGGCGGACCAGTACTGGGTGAAAAAACTGCAAGCGGGGCATCCGGAAGATATCCGTCCGTGTATCCGGTGCAACGAAGGCTGCCTGGAACGGACATTCTTCAGGTTCCGTTCGGTGACCTGCGGGGTTAATCCGACCCTCGGGCGTGAAGGTGAAATAGATATCCAGCCGAATGGCGGTCCGAAAAAATCCATCGCCATTGTCGGTGGAGGGCCTGCAGGCATGGAAGCGGCCCGTGTGTTGAAGCTGAAAGGCCATGATGTCACCATCTATGAAAAACGAAGTCTCGGTGGCGCCCTGAATGAAGCGTCGGTGCCCAATTTCAAGGAAGACATCCGTTTCTTCCAGAAGTACCTGATCGCCCAGATGAAACGGCTGGATGTAAAAATCCTCGAAGAAGAAGCAACCCCGGAGAAATTAAACAGCGGCAAATACGACGCGATCATTCTCGCTACCGGCGCCCGTCCTGCGAAACTGAACGTCCCGGGAATGGACAAGGAATTTGTTTGTAATGCTGTGGACGTGTTAAACGAGGAAGCGGTTACCGGAGACACTGTGGTTGTTATTGGCGGTGGACTGGTCGGAACTGAAACCGCCTTATGGTTGCAGAAGCAGGGGAAAAGAGTGACAGTCGTCGAAATGCTCGACGAGATCATGAATGATTGTGCAGTCACGGACCGTATCGCCCTTGCCGAAATGCTGGCGGATAGTTCCATCCGCGTACTGACAGGAAAACGTCTTATTGAAATAGACGATGAAGCTGTAGTCATCGAATCCTGCAATGGCAGCAATGCTCGTCAATCCATCACAGGCGATAGCGTTGTCATTGCCACCGGGTACATCCCGAACAATGAGCTGGTTCAGAAGGTTGAGGGTAACGGCACCCCGGAACTATACAAAATCGGCGATTGTGTATGTCCGGGGAAAATCTTCGATGCTGTACACACAGCATACAAAACTGCCATGAGGATCTAACCTCCCTTTGGATGTACTGCACCCCACTAATGGAGTACATTCTCTGCAGGAACGGGAGTAGGCTTTCAGTCTGCTCCCGTTGTTGATTTATAAACGAGTGGATTCTGTGTGGCCCGATCTGCAGCTCAAGGTCGGGTGTCAAACTATTTCAACAGTATCAACCTCCTCACTCGTGACTGCACCCCCGTGTCCAGCGAAACGAAATAGACACCCGAAGCGAGGCTGGTTCCGTTCAAATGGACCACATGCTGCCCTGCGTTGTACGTACGGTTCGAGATCACCTGCACCTCCTGCCCAAGGAGGTTGTACAACGTAAGCCGGACCGGGGATGGCTGAGGAACATCAAACCGAACCGTGGCGGTGGAGTTGAAGGGATTGGGGTACGGCGGGTACAGGATCCAGCCATCGGGGAGCAGATCGGTGGTTGCGATATCCGGAGTGTCGGAATAGCCAGTGATCAGGTAGCGGGTATGGCGATAAGGCCCCAATCCCCAAAGAGTATCTCCATATAAAGCGCATACTTCATAGTACGAAATTAAAGAAGCTTCCAGGTTTTCATAGGTATCATCCTCAATCCTGTAAACCGTATCGTAACCACCAGTTGTTTCAGCCGTAAAAACGACAATACGATCATCACTGATTGCTTGAATCTTAGGTATACTATTTGGTATAGGTCGTTCATATATATGGGCAAGTTCCATATGATCATCATGTAAACGGTAAAGATAGCCATAGTATCCAAGCCAATCTTCTTCCTGGACAATAATGGAACCCCAATAAGGAACAGCTTCGCAGGGGCCGGAATCGACAAACTCGAACTGTTCTTCATTGTTCATACGGTACCAGAACAGTGAATCTTCATAAGCAAAGAACAAACCGCGGTCGGACCAGTGGATTTCAAAATAATCGACCTCCCTTTTTGAAACCGTGTCAATAGCTACGTAGTCATCCTCAAACAACTCGAATATAGTTACCTGTTGCGTGTCTTCCACCGCCGCAAAATAACGATCCCCGATACGATGCAGATCATGAACCGGATGATCGTCCTGAGTGATTCGACGTATCCGGTAAGCAGTTTCATGTTCATTCCCGGAGAACCTTAAGAGAAGCAGGTCGTTCTCCCGCCTGACAAGTATAAGACTATCGCAGAGTTTTGCTTCTATTGGTGTCGAAACGTCCTGGTTATCGATAATACAAACCGTATCGGGAGCGCCCCCGCTGCACAGGTCCATTATAAAAAATCCTTCAAAATCATCTGGAGGAGCACCATATTGGTCGAAAGGAAACGACAGATAATACTGACCGTCAAAATCTTTGTAATAGGGCAGGCACTCAATATCCACGATTCGTTCGCCTTCGAAGAGAATTTCCGGTGATGCTGGATTTTTCAGGTTGTAGACAATACATGGAGCGCCAAATTTTTTATTCACAACAAGCAGGGAATCGTCAAAGGCCGTCAATACATTGATGCCCATACGAGGCCAATCCCAGGGAAGATCGACCTGCAGGATTTCCGGATTATCCGGCAACAAGTCGGGATCGAATACATATAAACGCGGATTGTCACTATAGTTGGGAAGTTTTACCATGGCGAACAACGTGTCGTTCAATACACCTGTACCACCTGGCCAATCCTCATCGCTGTCGCCATGTTCATACCAACTCCACCAGAAAGTATCTTGCACATCTTCAACACTATCCAATGATAAAAATAACAATCCAGGGCCTTGCAATGGATGAGAATGGTATGTGCTGAACAATAAGTATCGGTTATCAATCTCGGGAGTCTGAGGATTATAAAGTCTTTCGAATGGTCCTGAAATGGAATCAATTACAACCGGTTGACAAGGATCGGTAATATCATATACTATTATAGGTTCATCCTCATATAGTTGTGCAAAGAGACGGTTTTCGAGGATGACTGTTCCTGTTCTCATGGTTTGTGGATTTGTCCAGAGAATCGTGGGATTTTCGGGATCGCGAAGGTCGATCAGGTCTTTGTAGGTAACAAGAATACTGTCTGTACTGATATCGCAGATTCCTGAAAGGTCAACAGGAGCATTGCCAATCATTTGCAAGGAATCCGCACAACGTTGGGCGATGTACAGGTTGTCATGGGTTCCAAATGCCAGCAGATGATTCTCTTCCGCCAGCGCTTCATCCCAGATCAATTCACGAAGAGTATCCCGAACCACGGGGTATAGACCATCATTCTCCTGGACCAGCTCCAACATAAATACTGTCGAACCGTTTGCTAAGTAGATGTACGGATTATCCAGAATTAATCGTGTGGGATCATGATACAGGTACCACTCCCCCTGGAACACAACTCCCCTGTCATGGATACTGCGCCCCTGGGAAAACACCATGATTGGTGAGATCAAAAAAAACAACAATGCCAAAATTCGAAGTAAGCAAATCGGTATGAATGGATGCTTCTGCATGGATGTTCCCCTGACGACGAGTTAACTCCTGAAACAAAATACTATATTTTCAAGTATTACATCAAGTAACTGGTAATAAACAATATGCACGGATCCGGGAAAACAAACCAATTCCCGGATCCGACTGGACTATCTAAACACTACTTAAGTAATACCATTCGTTGCGTGGAATGATATTCGCCGCACTGCATCGACAAATAATACACCCCGGAAGCCAAATCCATTCCATCAAACACTACCGTATGGCATCCTGCAGTATATTCTTCATTCACCAGGCTGCGTACCTCCTGACCCAGAACATTGTACAGTGTCAGTTGTACATGGGAATACTCCGGCAAATCAAAGCGTACAATGGTGGTGGAATTAAAAGGATTGGGATATACAGGTAGCATTGAGAACTCAGTAGGGAGTAAAGTATTTTCATCGTTTTCCTGGGTTTCCCTGTATTCACGGAGCATATCCAGCAAGCGTTCACGTTCGCTTCTGCGTTCCGCTGCAGTCACCAACCGTTTTCCATTGCCTGGAATTGCCGCTTCCAGGTTCAATTGTTGCAATGCGCAGAAGATGGAATCCGGGAAGTTGCCCGCCTCTACTCGTAACTGGTCATATTCCATCCAGGCGTCGTCGGCGCCTCCAAGTGTATCACCGACTACATGGATCATTGGCGCTCGCATTGTGACAGCGTGATCGATCTTTGTATTCGGATAGTTGGTTCTGAAGGTTGTAGACGTTTCCTGCGCCGCTTCGATTCCCTGCCCCAGGCAAACAGCTTCAACTGCGAGTAATGCCGCTTCAGGAGCATGCTTGTTGTCTGGATCCTCTTCTATCGATTGATCCCTTTTATTATATGTGTAATCAATTTCTGATAAATAATAGTACCGTCGACTCCACGAAATAGAGACACCCGTGTGACAAGCACACGGGCCAAAGTCAGGTTGGTATTTAATGTCGATTCATATGGACAGGATTAATCACCTCTCACCGTAAATCCTACCCCGAAATCCTCCCCAATCCATACCTCGCCCAGAGGATCGCCTGCATGTTGTTCGAATGGCGGCTGATTGCATGGAGCAGTGCTTCGTAGGGAGTGGGATCGTCCAGCTCTGCAAGGATACGGCTGGTTTCCGTGATCTGTTCGGGGCTGTAGGCGGAGGGATCTTCGGCAAGGATCTGTTCGATCATACTGGCGCCGACTTGTGCGAAAACTGCAGTTGCCAGGGAATCATCCTCAAGTGCATAACGCGCAATGGCGACACTTCCGGGATACCATCCGAGACGGGGCGAAAAAACCATTAACGCCAGGGTGTCGGTGGAAATGACAGCTTCACGGCGGGTTAACCCCTGCAAGGCGGCTGCGGCAATTTCGCCGGGGGAGGTGAGCGCAAGTGATGTAAGCGCTGCGGTGGCATAGACCGATGTATCCGTAAGCAGCTCGGAGAATGCCGATTGACGGTACCCGGTGACTCGTTCCTCCCATGCGGGAAGCATGGGAACACCCTTCACAATGTTTTCGAGGAAAGGCGCTCTATATGCCGGGGACATGTTGTGAAGAACACGGAGATGTGTAGAAAAACGGTTTGCCGGATAATCAAGAAGCTCCGACAATAAGTAAATGGCTGCGGAATCGGTCGGCATGTTGAACAGAAAATCGACTGCGTACAGGTGTAATGCGTCCGGCGCACGATGGTAAAAATCGAGCAGCAATCGTTCCATTTCCGGATGCTCCCCGGAACGTTCCGCCAGCACATTCATTGCCCCGCCGCTCTCAAAACGGAGGATCGCGGTTTCATCGGCTGCATCACCGAGGATAAAGATCTCTTCCACTTCTTCGCTGGCGACATTGAGAGCAAAACGCCATCCACGTTCGGTTTCCATGCCTGCCATGGCCTGGAGGATCTGCCTGCGCATGACACCCTGTTCAAACAGTTGCTCCAGCTCCATCGCGGTCTCATTCATGTCCAGCCCGGCGAGAGCATCCAGTGCAGCGCCAGCGATACGGTTGCGGCGCAGTTGTTCGTTGCGGAACATGGACAGTAGCAACGGCACAGAGCGCGGCCCGATATGTTGAGCGAGATTGGATAATGGTGCGCTTAACCGTTGCGGTATACGGGAGCTTTGGTCATATGTGTGGATTTGCGAGAGTGCATCGATGGCACGAAGAAGGCAGATCTGGGTATCACGGGGTGGGAGTGCGACGGACATTTCGAGCAGGGTGATATAGCGATTTACCGGCGCACGTTCCAGTCCCACCAACAAAGAATCACGAACCTGGATCAAATCCACGGTGTACTCGAGTGTCACACTGTCGGAAAGAGTATCCCAATGTGGTTGCAGCTCCCAGGTTGCCGGGTGTTGTTGTCGGAACAGGCTGAACCAGTGATCCATGTACACCCGTTGAGCGGTATCGCCGTTCCATGCACGGATCGTGGAAAGCAAGCCGGGATACATGGCTCGGGCCAGTTCTTCTTCAGAGGCTGCCATTTCGGTCAGCGTGCTGTCGATGACGCCGAGGATCTCCGGATTGGGATGGTTGACCAGGAACTGAAGAAGTGCCTGCTTCAGGTTGTCTGAGAGGTTCAGCGTGAGGAGATGAGGGATGGTTCGCATGGTTTTTGGGTTGTCGATCCAATCCTGTACCATGATCCGCCAGTACAAGGCTTCTGCAACTGCTGATTCCCAGGCGCCGTCCGGATTAACAGCTCCTTCAGTATCGTTCCAGACACCGGGCATGACTTGAGCGATGGTAAGAAGGTTTTCCCGGTAGTCGTCCTCTCCCAGATAACGTGAGTTAATCAGGGATTGATAATCGTATGAACTTACTTCGTCATAGAAAACAATATCATCAAACGGATCTTGTTCGAGTGGAAGCGCATAGGTGGTCTTCATTGCATTTCTTGCAGCCATGGATTGCAGGCGTGGTGTGATACAAATAAGAACGGTATCGCCTGGATTCAGAGCTGTTTCTGGTAGAGGCAGGCTGCAAGAATCAATACGACCTTCGTTATACCATTCAGTCACTCGATAGAGTCCACCTTCCGGAGCCGGTTCCTGGTAAATAGCAATAGCAACCTGTTCCGCCCGGTGGAGAGATTCAGCGAAAGTAACTGGTGACCCCGCCCTTACAACAGTGCTGGTAGAGGTAAAAAAGAAAATTACCAGAAATAATGACCGGAAGCGTTTCATGGCGACACGTCCTGTATCTTGTGGTCCACTCGAACAGCACTGAAGTCCGCTATGATTCTACAGTCTGTCATTCCTGCGAAGGCAGGAATCCAGAAATAGCGGAACGAAGTTGCGCTTATACTATTGATAAAAAAGAAGAAAAAATGTTGTTTTCAACAACTGACTGGATTCCTGCCTTCGCAGGAATGACAGACCTTTCTAAACTGCTCTACAACTCTGAACTGGTCGAATGGTCAACTATCCATTCGAAAAAAGAGCGGGGAAATCCCCGCTCGTTATCATACATATTTAGATACAACTCCGAACCGCAGTATGTATTAGAACGGCAGATCTTTGTCGTCTGCAGAACCGTAATCCTGGTCATTCTGGTACGGTTCATAACGGTATCCGTCATCCTGCCCGCCCTGATCCTGCTTTGGCTGCTGGGGAGCACCCTGCTGGGGAGCACCCTGTTGGGGTGCGCCCTGCTGGGGAGCGCCCTGTTGGGGACGGTTTTCCTGATACTCGCTTCTTCTGCCACCGCTTCCACCGCCTGCTGATTCGCCACGGCTGCTGAGCATCTGGAAGTTTTGCACTTCGATGTCGGTTACATTGCGCTTGTTGCCATCACGGTCATCGTAGGAACGATAACGGATGCGGCCTTCCACGAAAATCCGTGAACCTTTTCGCAGGTATTCATTCGCCACTTCTGCATGGCGTCGCCAGAATACAAGATTGTGCCATTCGGTGGATTCCTGACGATTGCCGTCCTTGTTATTCCAGCGTTCCGTAGTGGCAAGGCTGACACGACAGACTGCTACCCCGGATGGTGTATAGGTCAGTTCCGGGTCACGTCCGAGATTTCCAATTAAAATTACTTTGTTAACCATAATATCCTCTACTTGTCAAACATGACTTCTTTAACGCCTGCCTTGTTGTGTGTCATCCGTAAATATAGACCGTAAAACATCACCCCGAAGATACTGCCGGTGGCGTCCATGATCCAATCGATTACGTCGGCAGTACGGTCGATGAGAAATAACTGGTGAACCTCATCCATCATCCCGTAAAGTACACAAAAAAGAACAGCTAACCAAGCTGTGTTCCGACTCTTTGCGGTTTGTGACCATGAACGGAATGTCAGGAATCCCAAACCGAGGTACATGCAGAAATGTACGAGCTTATCCAGGTGCGGAATTTGAAAAGAAAATCGTGAGAAACCATCTGATGGAATAGTGGTAAGAACAAGGATCACCAGCATCCATGTGATCCATGGAACCCGGTAAAACAGCCAAAGTTTTTTTCTGGTAGGATTTTGCATCCCGGTGATACCCTGAAAAACGTTTCGTCTGCCTCGTCGGAGCTAATGATAGGACTGTTGCAGGGAGAAAACAAGAGCAGATTGGTAACTGTTGCAGCGGTAGAAAGAAGCTATTCAAATTATAGTGATCAATTTGCGCATGCGGGGTATCCATATGCACAGAAAGCGCAGGACATCAGGAATAATCTTCCATTTATTATGAAGTTGTCTTTTTCTGAAAACGGCATATTGTTTGCCGTTAACTCAATAATCCGGTAAATTTTAAGCGATGGCTGTGTGTACAAACCGTTCGCGTGTCAACAGTAACAGTTCCATTCCGATTGATTATTGCAAGCAGTAATTTTGTACAATTATTTGTTGTTCAAATCAGAGGTGCAAATATAGTATTGCTGGATGGATGAACAACCACAAGGGGGGGGATGTTGCAACCATTCATTTCCGTGTTTATGGCGGTACGGAACGAAATGCCTTTTCTGCAGGAATGCATACACGCGTTTCTCGCTCAATCCTACCCAGAAGACCGTTATGAAATTGTAATCGCTGATAAAAGCGAGGATGGAAGCCATGAATTTCTTCTCGATATGGAAAAGCAGTATCCGGGAAGAATTTCAGTCCTCGACAATCCTACGGGGAAAACCCCACACGGACTGAACCTTGCTCTTTTCGCCAGTCGTGGTGAGATTCTGGCGTTATACATCGGACATGCCGTTCCCGAAAAAGACTACCTCGAGCAAATTGTACGATCAATGACGGAAAACAACGCCGACATGGTCGGTGGTCGTGCGATCCCCATACCGGCAGATAAATCGAAAACCGCTCAAGCCATTGCTCTTGCAATGAAATCAACATTCATGGTGGGCCGAAACTCGTATACGAGTACACGAAAACGCAAAGTGGCCTACACCCATTGGATGGCGGTGAAACGGGAATTTGTCACCAGGGTCGGTGGATTTTCAACGGCCATTCCACGTGGAGAAGACCTCGACTGGTATATGCGACTGGCAAATGCCGGAGCAAGAGGACTCTATGATCCTCTCGTTGTTTCCAGGTATTATTGCCGTCCATCACTATCGAAACTTGCGAGTGTCACATTTCGCAACGGAAGAGACCGTACGAGATGGTTTTTCAAACGTGGCGATGGAATGCAATTCAGGCATGCCATACCTTTGCTGTACCCTTTGGCTTTGGGGATCTGGAGTGGATTACGCAGGTCATGGCACCCTTTGATTGGAGGAACAGTTATATACATACTCATATGTATACTTAGCGTGATAAAACTGCTACGGGATGAACCCGGTTATTTATTTGGACGAATCATGCTGATCACGGTATTGTTTCATAGCATGCATGTTCTGGGAAGTCTGTATGGCGCTGTGTTGTCCTTTGGCGACAA
Organism: bacterium; assembly: GCA_963674515.2. Classification (GTDB taxonomy): domain Bacteria; phylum Electryoneota; class Electryoneia; order Electryoneales; family Electryoneaceae. The sequence goes on along the minus strand of CAXXQY010000029.1, from coordinate 207,728 downwards.
CCAACAGGAGGATCTGCTCGAGGGAGGCGAATTGTGAAAGTCCTTCTTGTGAAACCGTGGGGAGATGCCTTTAACTGGTATCATTCCCATATGCTGGGACTTGCCTATCTCGCCGGGTATCTGCGGGAAAAGGGGCATGAAATCCATATCCTGGATGCAGCGTTTCACAGGATGCAGGCGGATGATCTCTTAGGCGAGGTAAAACGGTTTCAGGCGGATGTGGTCGGGGTAACCGCCATGACGCATGAAGCACTCCGTGCAAATGAAGTGTTCCAAGCTGTTAAATCCGTTCACCCGGAGGTAAAAACACTGCTGGGTGGACCCCATGCTACCGCTGCGCCTGCCCTGAGTATAGAGCAGTTTCCCGACCTGGATTTTGCTGTCAGCGGTGAAGGGGAACGTCCGTTTGAAGCTGTTCTGGAGAATCTGGATGGCGGCTCGGACGATTTTTCAGCTATCGAAGGACTGGCGTATCGTAACAACGGTAATGTCATCTATAACGGTCCCCAGACAGATTTTCTGGACATTGAACATATTCCGTCTCCCGCGGTGGATCTCTACTACACGAAAAACTGGTTCAAGGAAAACCCGAAGAGTGAATATCGACTTTTCGCCAGCCGTGGTTGCCCCTTCCGTTGCGCTTACTGCATGCGTGTGTTGGGGGGAAAAGTACGCTGGCGGAATCCGGACGATGTCATCGAAGAATGGATCAAGGCTGTTGAATATTACGGTGCAAGGGAAGTCTTCCTGCATGATGAGATTTTCCTCTATGACAACAAAACCACGCATACCATACTCGAAGGCATTCTGAAAACAGATCTTCCGAAAAAAGCCATTTTTCATGCCATGACTCACCCCAAGCTGGTGCATCCTGAAACTTTGGAAATGGCAAAAGAGGCGAACTGCTTCAAAGTGTGTATCGGTGTGGAGGCGGGAAACAACCAGATTCTGAAAAACAGCGGACGAAATTACACGATTAAAGAAGCAAATGAAGCAGTGCAGGCCATTAAAAAAGCGGGATTGCATCCATTTACATTTTTTATCCTGGGCCATCCCGGTGAAACGCACAAGACTGTACGAGATACAATCTGGGCAGCGGTGAAACTGAATCCATGGCAGATGGGAATGGGGGTCATGGTCCCTTATCCCGGCACAAAAATCTATGAATTGGCGAAAGAGAATAAGATGGGATACCGTCTCCTTGACGCATCATGGGACGCTTATGACCGTTACGGAGGCCGTTCCCTCGAAATAAAGGGACTAAGCAGACGTTCGCTGGTGTTCTACCAGGTTCTTGGCTATATGGCATTTTTCCTGTTGAACGGCAAGTTCAAGGGAATGTATGAATACTTCAAACCCAAGGCGAAAGCGGCGCTGAGGGTAATCTCGGGAAAAGGGTTAAGCGGTGGACAATAAACCGGAAGTGCGGGTGATTGTTCCCTGCCGTAATGCAGATTCGACTCTCGAAAAATGTCTCCGGGCGATACGGCAGAGTAACGATGTGGATATCGAACTTGTTCTTGTCGATGACGGCGGTACAACATCCCTGCGGGAACTTGCCGACAAATATGGCGCAGAAATCCGTTCGTCAAATGGAACCCATAGCGCAGGCGCAGCAAGAAATGCAGGAGCGGACAGTGCGGATCGGAAGATCCTGGTGTTTATTGATGCAGATGTTGAAGTGGAGAATGATGCTGTCCGCAAGCTTATCGATCCAATCCTGTCCGGTTATGCTCACGCTTCCGTGGGAAGGTATGGTAATGATATTACCGGTTTGAATTTCGCGCAGTCATACAAACAATTATACCTGTGTTACAAGTATGGTGTTGATAGTGGACAAATACAAAACCAGTTCTGGACTGCATTGGGTGCAGTAGGCACAAATGTTTTCCATGAGCTTGATGGGTTCCGTGAGGATTTTACCGGCGCCGGGCCCGAGGATATTGAGCTGGGAATACGTCTGACCGGCGCGGGGCATACAATACTGGCCGTACCGGGAGCAAAAGGGAAACACCTTGCGTTTTACACGCCATTTTCACTGATCCTGAATGATCTTCGAAAAGGCAGCGAGGACATCTACATCCACTGGATGAACAACGTATCGCTGAACGACAATCGTCATGCGGAAATAAGGGACATGATCGCAGTGTTTCTTTCAGGTGTGTTCCTGATGGCGGTGTTATTGAGACGACCGTCAAAACAACTGATGGCGGTTATGATAAGTTGGATTATTGTACGGTTTCCTTTGCTGCGGGCTGTATCGAAGGCGGGGTTTGCTTCACGTCCATTTACCTTTGCACTCGACTTGGTGCGGGGATTTGCAGTGGTCCTGGGGTCATTGGCGGCAGCAGTGGAAACCTTGTCGAAGGGCAAAGTAAAACCATTTCAGAGATTGAAGTAATATTTCACTACCAGGGAATTTCGGACATTTCACAGACGGAGAATCAAATGAAGGTCGCGGTGATCGGAGTTGGCTATTGGGGACCGAATCTCGTACGGAACCTGTTGGCGCTTGGTAATAAGGTCTATATCCATGATTTGGATCAGCAAAGAATGCTGGAAATTGCTGGAGCATATCCGGAGAGTATTCCTGTAGATTCCGTGGATACCATCCTTCAGGACAGAAAAATAGAGGCTGTTGCAATCGCAGTTCCGCTTCCTTCACATGCCCCGTTGATCCTCCGTTGTTTAAGGTCCGGAAAACATGTCTTCGTAGAAAAACCGTTGTGCAGTTCAAAAGAAGAATGTGCGGAAATTGAATCTACGATGAACGGCCAGGTGGTTATGGTCGGGCACATCACCTCCTTCAGTCCGGGTGTACGCAAGTTAATCGAAATGCATCGGGATGGTGTCATAGGTGATGTTCGTTCCATAACATTGACACGGACTCACCTTGGACCGGTATATCATCAAACCGATGTACTGACTGAAGTGGCTGCGCATGATCTCGCCATCTTGCTGAAACTTGTCGAAGATATCCCCGGTCAGGTTCAGGCATGGAGTGTGGATCGTCTCGGAATGGGAAACCATGACGGCGCGTATCTGATAATGAAATGGTCGGATGGTAAAATCGGTCGGATAGATGTTCAATGGACATCGGCGCTGCGCAAACGTGAGCTGTTAGTAGAGGGAACCGAGGGATCATTGTTCTTCGAGGCAAATACCGGCAAAGAAAAACTGACCCTGTACCGTCAGACGGGTTCATTTAATGATCTCCGAAATGGAGCAAGTCAGAAACAGGTGAACGAGTCTTTGGATGTTGAAGAAATTCCCATTGAATTCAGTGAACCGTTGCGTGCGGAAATGGTTGAGTTCACCAACGCAATTCAGGAACATCGGCAACCGGAAAATGATTTCCGCTTTGCGAAAAAGGTAGTGGAAGTGCTTGAATCCGCCAGAAATTCGATGAAACGAACAGAACTGTTGCAGGTATGATAATGAAACGGATTTTTGATATAATAGTATCCGCTCTTCTGCTTATTGCCGTATTGCCTGTCGGGCTTGTTGCCGCGTGCCTTGTTGGAGTGGAATCGAAAGGCCCTGTGTTTTACCGAAGTAGACGGATAGGATTGCGAGGAGTTCCATTCGACATGCTCAAATTCCGCAGCATGTATGTGGATGGCGAATCCCGTTTGAGCGAAGAACAGCGGGACGAACTGGCGCGGGATCATAAACTGAGCCATGACCCCCGGATTACCAGAATTGGGAAATGGTTACGTGCCTCCAGCATTGATGAACTTCCCCAGCTCTTTAATGTCTTGCGTGGGGACATGAGCCTGGTGGGGCCGCGCCCAAAATTACCACAGGAAATTCACTTGTATGGAAAATCCCTGCATCAATTACTGTCAGTAAAACCGGGTGTGACCGGATACTGGCAGATATTTCGCAAATCCGCCGCCTCCGATGAGATCATGCGGAAAATGGACCTGTTCTACATCGAACGCAGAAACGCTTTCATGGATCTGGCGATTTTGCTGAGAACACCCTGGGTGGTAATAGCAGGAAGGAATATGTAACCAATGGATTGGGCGACATCCTCCAAGGCAATCTGGAACTTGATGAAACCGGGGATTCCTGCATCGCCGTCCTATTTACTCCTGTTTGTCACTAAAAGATGCGATGCCGCCTGCGGTCACTGCTTTTACTGGCGGGAGACCAACCGCGAGTGTGATGAGCTCACGCTGAATGAATACACCCGACTCGCAAGATCCATTGATCCATTGGTGCAATTGACTGTCACTGGCGGAAGTCCGGAATTGCGGGATGATCTTCCGGACATCATCCAAACATTTTATCAGCATACCCAACCATTGAACATCACTCTTTGCAGCAATGGGAATCGTCCGGCTGTTCTTTTTAAGCAGGTCCAATCAGTTCTGCAACGAAACCCCGAAATGCACTTGACCGTGGATATTTCCATTGACGGACTTGGGGAAGATCACGATCAAATCCGGAATTGTCCGGGGATTTTTGACCGTGCAGTGGAATCGTTTCACCTGCTGGAACCGTTAAAAGCCAAATACCCGGGATTACGGTTGGGCTGCGGTATCTGTGTGTCCGGTTTGAATTCGGATAAAGCGCTCACGACAGCGAGTTGGGTGATGGACCGTTTGCCTGTCGACAACCTTACACCCGTATTGGTACGTGGAGAAACACGCGATCCGGAAGCGAAAGAGGGCAATCGCAATGTTTTCCTGCAAATCGCAAGGGAAACCGGGGAGAAACTGCATAACGGCGAGTTTTCGGGGTATGCGGCGCTCACCTCGCTGGTTAATGCAAAGGATATTGTCCAGAAACAACTTCTGGCGGAAATCCAGAGAACGGGGGAAATGCCCGTACGGTGCAGCGCACTCATGGAAACAGCAGTTGTCTACCCGGACGGTGTCGTTCCCATCTGCGAATTAAAGGATACTCTCGTCGGATCACTCCGTGATTTCGACATGGACCTGAAAGCGCTTTGGCGAAGCGGGAAAACCAACCGGGAACGTATGCATCTCCAGGAAAGTGAATGCACTTGCTGGCATCAATGTTTTCTGAGTGCATCCATGGTGAAATCGCCTCGCCTGTGGTGGCGTTTGGCCGGTGCATGGTGGTACCTGGTGAAGGGACATATCCATGCCCGGTAAAAAACAGTACCATATCTGGGCGAATTCGGGAGGCTGCCCGCAGAACCAGCTTGATGCAGCGCAGACTGCCGACTATCTCGAAAAAAATGGATATCAATGGACCTCTTCTGCCCGTGAGGCAGATATCATTATTGCCAATACCTGCGCATATCACACTTGCAAGGAAAATGAATCCATCAACGCAGTAAAACAGTTTTCCGACATCAGTAAACCAGGTTGCGAGATTGTACTTACCGGCTGCCTTCCGAAAATCGCGCCGGAACGTGTGAAATCACTGGACAACGTAAAGATCGTTATCCCGGCGACTGAGCTTGCCGAACTTCCTGAAACACTCGAGTTGAACACAATCGAATGGGACCAGTGCGAAAAAAACCATGTTCCCGAGTTCATGTTCGACTATGCGAAACCTTTTCGAAAACATCTTGCCCGAATCTTGAGATTCTTGAGGAAGTCACCGGGCAATATCCGTAGACATGTCGATTCCCTGTTAATGTATGATCATTCACCATCCAGTTACCTGGTCCGCGTGGGAGAAGGTTGCCTTGGCAATTGCGCTTACTGCGCGATCAGGAAATCACGCGGGAAACTGAACAGCAAACCTCTGGAGACAATCCTTGAAGAAGTGCGACTAGGTGTGAATGAAGGTCATGATGAAATTCTTCTGACAGCCACAGAGTTGAGTGCATGGGGACGTGACCAGGGGAAAAATCTGGCGGACCTGCTTGAGGCTATTCTTGAAATCCCCGGGAAATTCGATCTCCACCTGTTTTATGCAAATCCAAGATGGTTGATAGATATCCAGGACAGGTTGGAGCCGATTTTCGCCACAGGACGGATTACATTTCTTCACGCTTCGATCAATGGAACCAGCGATGCCGTACTACGCATCATGGGACGGGGATATTCACTAAGACAGTGCCGTTCACTCTTCCGGATGATACGAACTCGAAGCTCTCATACTGTATTACAAACACAGGTACTGGTCGGATTTCCTGGAGAAACCGAAGAGGATTATAACGAGATAATAAAATTCCTGAAGTACAATTATTTCCACAATGTGCAGGTGCATGCTTTTGATCCACGTCCGGGTACCAGGGCGGCGGATATGGACAAACAGGTTCCGGAATCTGTCCGTATTCAACGCCGTAATGAGCTGTACAAGATCACATTGTTACAAAAACTGAGATGGAATCTTGGGTATGTCGCACATGGTTTCCGACCGCCTTATTCCACAAATATTCATGGAGATGAATAAAAGTGCACGTAGTTTTCCCATATGATGGACATGAACACCTTGGAATCGCCTATCTCGCCGCCATTGCGAAAAAAGCCGGGCATAAGGTGTCATTGGTTCATGTCACGCTGGGAGACTACATCACAGGATATGGGAAACCAACTTCGAATCTGCTCCGGAAAGCTGGGGAAAATATCACTCGGTTGAAACCGGATGTGGTCGCTTTTTCCCTGATGAGCCCATCCGCCGGACCCCAGATCATGCTTGCGAGATGGCTGAAACAAAAAGGATTGTTAACTCTTGCAGGCGGCCCGCATGCAACCGTCGAACCACAAAGAACACTGTCTGCCGGAAGTTTTTCAGCCGTTGTGCGTGGGGAAGCGGAAACAGTTTTCAATCCTGCGCTTGACTATGTTGTAAATGGTGGCGAACGAATTCCGGGAATCAGTATTAAAGGATTCATCGGTGAAACCACAGAAATCGTAAAAAGCCTTGATACACTGCCCTTTCCTGCAAAATCCCTGTTTTATTCGATCAATCCTTACCAGGCGAATGATTATGTATTGAGTACTTCACGCGGCTGCCCTTACCGTTGTGCATTCTGTGCGGGTGCATATGCGACGGGAAAACCATTTTTCCGCAGACGTTCCCCGGAACATGTCATCCGTGAATTGAACTGGGCCTGTCAGAAGTATGGAATCAAAACAGTTTATTTCATGGATGACCTGTTTACCCTGCAAAAGGGATGGTTGCGGACGTTTCTCAAGGAGTACCGGCAGAAAATCGGAAAGCCGTTCCATGCGATCACCCATCCTCTGCACATTAATGGCGAAGTCGCTGAATTGCTGCAAACATCCGGGTGTTATTCACTGCGAATGGGTGTGCAGACTTTTACAGATCATGTACGAAGGAATATGGGACGGAGGGAATCGACCCGGCAGGTGGCGGAAGCGGTTCGAGCCATAAAACGTGCCGGTATGCATATCGAAGTGGATCACATGATCAACCTGCCCGGGGAATCCTGTGAGGAAGCGCGTAAAGCGATCACGATCTACAATCGTATTCGTCCCGACACGATTAAAGTGTACTGGTTTACACCGTTGCCCGGTTCACGCTGGTTCGATGAACTGGACAGTAGTTTCTTCGATCCGAATCGTAAGCGAAAAATGAGAAATGGTTGGGGTTATGGGAAACATTCGTATTTATACATGAACAATGGGAATGAAACTCAATGGCTGGGATTGCACCTGCTTTTGAGTTATCTTCCTTTTTTGGATGCATCAACGGTTCGGTTTCTATTCCGGAATAAAATGGACCGGAAGTTGAGGATTCCTTCGTTCGCATTATCCGTGGGCGGATCAAGATTATTGAATATGTTTTCAGGAAAAGACAACGTGGGAACCGGTCATCTACGGCGGATCCTGCGAAAAGCATAGAGTGTGATTATTCGAGTGGAAAGAACAGGACCATGAACATTCCGAACATTGATTTACGAGTGCAACACAATGGTTTGCGTGAGGAGTTGAATGATGCGATCTGGCGTGTGATTGACAACTCATCGTTTGTGCTGGGACCGGAAGTCGCCCGGTTTGAAGAAGCATTTGCGGATTACATCGGTGTCAAATACGCAATCGGCACAGGCAGCGGTACAGCAGCCTTACAGGTAGCGTTGATGGCGATGGGGCTTCATCGTGGCGACGAAGTACTTGTTCCTGCAATGACCTTTTACGCAACTGCTGAAGCGGTGGTGCTCTGTGGAGGAAAGCCGGTGTTCGTGGATATTGATCCTAAAACCCTCTGCATGGATCCCAATAAAGTTGAACAGGCGATGACAGTTCGGACTCGTGGGATTCTTCCCGTTCATCTGCATGGTCATCCGGCGGACATGGATGCGCTGGGAGCGATTGCACAACGCCGTGATATCTGGATTATTGAAGATGTTGCCCATTCACCGGGCGCAAGATACAAGGGCCAACGGGTTGGCTCTTTCGGAAGCGCAAATGCCTTCAGTTTTTATCCCGGAAAAAATATCGGCGCCATGGGTGAAGCGGGAATTGTGACCTCGAATGATGATTCTATCGCCAAACGGTGCCGTGAATTCCGCGATCATGGTTCACCGGGAAAATTCCGCCATTACAAGATCGGGTTTAATGGCCGTATGGACGGGATGCAGGCGGCAATCCTGTCCGTAAAACTCCCGCATCTTGATGACTGGAATGAATCGAGACGCAGGATCGCCAAACGGTACACAGAAGCCTTCCGTGGATCAAACGTCTATTTTCCATTCGAACACAATGATGTGGAACACATTTACCATGTGTATGGGGTGAAAGTACGATGGCGGGATCGTGTAATGAAACTGATGCAGGAAAAGGGCGTAGGGGTGAATATCCACTACCCGGTTCCCATGCACCAGCATCCAGGTTTTGATTTCCTCGACGTGCAGGAGGGTGGATTCCCTGTGGCGGAACGGTATGCGCGTGACACTCTTTCCTTGCCCTGCTTCCCGGAAATGACTGATGAGCAGGTCGATTATGTCATCCAGTCGCTCCTTGAATCAGTCGATGAGGTGGCGAAAACTGCGAAACCGTATCGCCGAAAGTGATAGACGATTACAAAAGAGTCTTATTGGGGGAAAAGCTGCCCATATGGGTAGCTTTTGGTATCTGTGAGAGTTTTGATATTGTTCGATTCTTCCGAAAAAGCAGGCGGGCATTCCTGCCCGCAATAAAGGGTGGCCCAACCTGCTTTCCAAGGTCGCGTTTCACAATAGGATAGTGAATAATGATAAGTTTAATTCGAATGCCGCTGTCGCGGCATTGGCGGGCAGGGACGCCCGCCTGCCCTCTCATTAATTTCAACTCTTTACATACCTGTATCTTCATTCTGTAATTACACAATTTCTCTTCATTTTCTACAGAGAAACTGCATTAGAAGTACGACCCTTTATTCCTGCCGCAACGTATTAACCGGGTTCATGTTGACCGTTCTCCATGCATGACTGGAAACCGTACCCACCGCAAACAGCAACACGAAAAGTCCCGCCAAAGGAAACAACCACCATGGTAACACAGTATGATACGAGAAATTCTCCAGCCACCGTTGCATGAGCAGACTTGCAATCGGTGTCCCGATCAGGAATGCCGCCAGCACTATCCAGAGAAGTTGCTTGTTCAACAACCCGATCACCTGGAGGCTGGTTGCGCCAAGGACTTTGCGTATCCCGATTTCTTTCGTCCGACGTTCAGTAGTATACATGGCGAGGGAAAGAACTCCCAGTAAGGCAATGATCAGTGCGATCAGGGCACACATGGTAAATGTCCGTGCGATACGGTCCTCTTCGTTGTACAGGCTCCGCATATATTCTTCCAGGAAAAAGGTGCTGAATGGGAAATCGGTAATGTCCTTTTCCCATATATCCTGAAGCAACTGGACATCGGCGGCGGTAATGTCATGATCGAATCGAACGGTCAGGTAAATCGGTTCTGAGATGAACTGTTCCATTCCCATGGGACCGATCGATTCCCGTAACGGTTCATAATGAAAATCACGCACAACACCAATCACTTCCCTTGTCCGCGTGGGAGTTGTCACATCTTCATCCATGGAGTAAAATGCGATTTCCGCCCCAATAGGATTTTCCAGGCCAAAATGACGAACCGCTGTTTCATTCAGGATAATTTTATCGAAATCCGACCGTAGTTCTCGGTCAAGGAAACGTCCTTCCACCAATTCCATCTGCATCGTTTCGAGAAAACTCGCGTCAACGTTAAAGATCCGCATCATGCTTTTATCTTCACTTGCGGATTGGTTGCATGTCACCTGCAGATCCCGTGACGGTCGAAATGGGAGATGATCTGTCCCGGAGACGGATTCTACAGAGGCAATCTGTTCATACCGGCTTCTCATGGATTCAGCCTGGATGTCATCCCAGGCCCAGGGAATGGGGATGGTGATTGTATTTTCGACATTTAATCCCAACGGTTTGTTATGGATATACTGGAGTTGTTGCCAGACAACGAGGGAACAGAGGATCAGTGTGATCAACGCTGAAAACTGGAGAACAACAAGCCCGGAACGGATTTTTCCCCGTCCTTGCTGAGCAAGAAGTTGGCCTTTTACCATTTGAACCGGGTGCTGTGTTGAAAGCATGAGGGCTGGGAGGACACCCGTTGCAGTTCCCACCACCAGTGAGATCAGGAACATTCCGCCGATGAACCATGCCGATGTTTCAAAACACAGGTCCAACGGTTTGGAGACGATATTGGCGAAATGAGGAAGTAAAACTGTCATGAGGCCATAGGCGAGTGCAGTGGCGATAGTGAACAGCAATAGCGATTCAATGATATAGTTGGATAGAATTGTCTTCCGTGAAGCGCCCACAATCTTCTGAATCCCGATCTGGCGCACATTTTTCAGGCATCGTGACGTTGCAAGGCTGGCATAATTGGTGAACAGCAGCAGCAGGATGACTCCCCCGATAAAACCGAACATCTGCACGTTCCTGATCGCCTGCACCGGGAAACTGACCGTTGAGAACCAACGGTTCGTATAGGGAGAATAGAGGTGGATATCACGTAATGGTTCCAGGTCGAGCCGGTACGTCATGTTATTTGCAGACAGTCGTTCTCCGAGGTGACGTTCCACAACAGCATCCAACTCCTCGCGCAGCATTTCCGGAGTATACCCTTCCGCAAGAACGATATACGTGGTGATCGCACTGATTTCCCATTGAGGAAAGTTTGCCATCCACGTATCACACACGCAGACGTAAGGAAAATCCACAAAATGGGTGGGTCCTTGTATGTCATTGGTAACGCCTCGAACCATCATAGGATCATTCTCGGAATAAATCATTCTGCCAATTGGATCTTCATCACCAAAAAACTTGTAGGCGGTGGATTCGGTCAGGACCAACCATTCCATGGTGATGAATGAAGAGTCCAGGTGAGCGTTTTCTTTTTCGAAGTCGAATACAGAGAAAAAATCGCTATCAACATACAGGGGGTTGGTTTCGATAAAGGTGCCCCGTTCGGGGTCATCTGTGCGAATCGGTGTTTCTCTCTCACCGAAAAGGTTGAATACACGACATTTTTCTTCAATACCGGTGATTTCCTCAACCAATGCATCGCCAACACCGGCGGGAACAGTACTGAAAACCAGTTCGTCGCCGTTGGGAGCGACAGTCGTTTCAATCACACGGTACGTACGGTCCGCTTTGCTGAATTGAGCATCATAACTGCATTCATAATGGATCAGGACCGCAATCAGGGCGCACGCAGTAAAGCCTACAGTTAACCCGATCACGCTGATTAATGTGTAACTCTTGTCACGTTTCAGATTACGGAAAGCGAGGCGAAAGGAAGGAATCATCGTAGTTACCCGGCTCGTATGTTGTATGAAAAATCTATGGTTCCGTTGTCAGTGGAACAAAGGTACGTTTTCACTGAAAAAATTGCGAGTGGTTAAGAGTACAATATGAAAAAATCTTGTGATACTTGCGGATTAACACACGGGGTACTACGTTGAAGCAGTAAACGATCACCAGTGGTATATGTCAATGGTATATGCCCTCGTTAGGTTTATCCACCGAAGTGCTGTTTACGAAGGTGGATGGACTAACGAGGATTGAAATACATATCAAAGTTCTCGTGACATATGGTAACCTCGTTAGTACGTCATCGATACTGCTGATGACGAACCTAACGAGGGCATGTTTATTTGAAACGTTACGTTGAAGCATCTATACGATCTATGCAGAGGAAACCGAGCCATGAGCCGTTATGAAGAGATAGACCTTTCCAAAATCCGTACCTATTCCGCCCAGGGACGCCCCTCCAAGGTGAAAACCGCCGAAGAAGCTATACCGCCGCACAAGGGAATGACAGTTAAAGAATTCCTGAGTGGTCTCCCTGCGATCTTGAAAGCGGACGACCTGAAGGCTGTGGCCCAAAAGGTGGCGCAGGCGCGGGACAAGGGCAAACCGGTAATCGCCATGATCGGCGGCCATGTGATCAAAACCGGGTGCAGCCCGGTGCTGGCCGATCTCGTGGACAAGGGCTACATTACGCATCTCGCGTCCAACGGCGCCGCAGCAATCCATGACACCGAGCTGGCGCGTTTCGGGCACACTTCCGAGGATGTGGCGGTGCAATTGGAGGACGGTTCCTTCGGCATGGCGTCCGACACCGCTGAACTGGTGAACCGTGCGGCAAAAGTGGCGGCGAAGGAAAACCTGGGATTCGGGGAGGCGGTGGGAAAGCTGCTGCTTGAGGAAAATGGCCCCTACCTCGAACGTGCACTGATCGCACGCTGTTACACCGCGAGGGCGCCATACACCCTGCATGTGGCAGTGGGTACCGACATTGTCCATCAGCACCCCACGGCGGATGGTGCGGCGATTGGAGATGCCTCCCTGCGTGATTTCCGTATCATGGCGGCGACAGTCGCGAAGTTGGGGCATGGTGGCGTGGTGCTGAACTTCGGGAGCGCGGTGGTCATGCCGGAGGTGTTCCTCAAAAGTCTCGCCGTCGCACGCAACTTAGGCAATGACGTGGTCGATTTCACCACCGCCAATTTTGATATGCTCCAGCATTACCGTCCCACGGTCAATGTCGTTAACCGTCCCGTGATTCCCGGTGGAAAAGGCTACGCCATCACCGGACACCATGAAATCATGATTCCGCTGTTGGCGGCGGCGATTATGGAGGTGTAGATCGTTAATAACTAAATCAATCTGTTACTGTCATGAGGTAAATAATGTTTGACCCAATTCCACCGAAACCATTTAAAGCTCCTGTAGCAGTTCCACCAGGATTTACAATTCAGGAAATGCTTGAGGATGCCGGAATAACTCAAGACGAATTTGCTGCAAGAATGGAGTTTTCTCGTGAAACGGTAGATTATCTTATCAAGGGGAATGTTCCAATAACATCGGAAATTGCTGAAAAGCTTTCAGAAATAATTGGTTTGTCCAAGAAGTATTGGTTGAATCGGGAAGTTAGTTATCAAGAAGCGATAACCGATCTATGCCGAGAATAAATAGAGAATAGAAAGGGAAAATATTATGAATATCAACGAGCTGCTAAATATGGTAAAAATGCCAGAAAATCTTCGACTTAAAAGAACAGAACCTGTATCTAAAGTAATTGATTATCTTTTGAATAAACATAGTAATACTCATGAGATAAATGGAAATGAATGGTTTTCATTTGGGTACTTTTATTTAAATACAAATCGTTTTTATGATGCTTTTCAACTGCATATTGCCGCCTATAAAAGACTTGTTGAAATACAGAATAATACCCAAAAATGGATTCATAAGGCTGAACATGCGGTAATGGCAAGCGAAAACTTGCATAGGCTGAATATGTATTGGTTGGCAAATTACTATTTACTTATTGCAGCAGTTGATGATCTTATAGAAGAAAGGAATGTTAATGACAGAGAAATGAGATTTTTTGAGGATAGAGGAATACGCTTTAGGTTGATTCAACAGCATTGGTATTCTGAAAAAATGGTAAGTGGTTTAGAAGCAGATATGAAGCAAATAATTAGCAATCTCCCTGAAGGTTTTAATTTGTTCCCAGAGGCAGTAGTAGGAAGACTAAATAAGAAATATTTTAGATCAATACCTAGTGGACTGATTCATCTACAGTGAATGATATATTTCCCATTGTTCCTTGACAGAGAGTTTTTGTTGAGCCATGTTTCTCCTGTGGTTTTCATTGCTTACAATCAGGAGAACAAAATGCCTCATCGATTGTATCATGTACATCTGACTCAAGAGGAGCGGCGCGATCTTCAACGGATCTTAACCACCGGTCATCATGCCGCTCGCAAAATCACCTGTGCACGCATTTTACTGATGAGTGATGAAGGAGCTTTCGGTCCATCGTTATCGGATGAGCAGATTCGAATCTCGTTGAATGTGGGACTATCGACCATTGCACGTTTACGTCAACGTTGTGTCGAAGAAGGTCCCGATGCGTCTCTGGAACGCCATCCGACAACACGGGTTTATGAACGTGCCCTGGATGGCGATGGTGAAGCCGAACTGGTGATGCTCGCCTGCAGCAAGGCGCCGGATGGTCGATCTGACTGGTCCCTGCAGCTTTTGACCGATCATATGGTTCAACGCGGTTATCAGGTTTCCAAAAGCACCGTACAGCGGCTGCTAAAAAAAACGAGATCAAACCGTGGTTGATCCAAGGCTGGTGTTTGCCCGGCGAAGCTGATCCGGCATTTGTCGCCGCGATGGAGGATGTTCTGGAGGTCTACAAACGTCCCTTTCATGCCCATTGTCCGGTTGTCTGCATGGACGAAATGCCGAAACAACTGATCGATGAAATTCGTCCGCAAGTACCGATGAAACCGGGGCGACCAAAACGTCAGGATTATGAATATGTCCGAAAGGGAACGGCAGCGGTGTTCATGTTCTTTTCCCCCACTCATAACTGGCGACAGGTTCGTGTTCACGAACGCCGTACCGGGGTGGATTGGGCTCATGAAATCAAAACATTGATCGATCAGGATTTCCCGGATGCAGACAAAATTGTCCTTGTCATGGACAACTTGAACACTCATCGGATCGCTTCGCTCTATGCGACATTTCCCGCGAAAGAGGCCAGACGATTAGCCTCAAAACTGGAAATCCATTATACACCAAAGCATGGTAGCTGGTTGAATATGGCCGAGATGGAATTAAGCGTTTTGCACCGACAGGCGATGAAAGACCGAATCCCAACACTGACTCTTCTCTGTCAAAGAGCTGAACACTGGACTCGTCAACGAAATGATGCCAAAATGACAATTGACTGGCAATTCACTACCGATGACGCACGAATCAAACTGAAAAAACTCTATCCGTCACTGTAGATGAGACGGTCCACTAGTGAAAAAGAAGCTGGCATTAGTCTGATGAATAACAAATTTGTAGAATTATTGATCGATAAAATTGATGAGAATTCAGAGACTTCCTCAAATGAAAAAGGTAAACTTCTTGAAGATTTGGCAAGATATGTTTTAATGACGATTCCCGGAATAAATATAAGGGATAGAATAAGAACAAATACTACGGAATTGGACTTATTGATAAACATGAACAGCAACTTCATCGATATAAATATACCTTCAGAAGGTTATTCAATTGCTGAATGCAAAAACTATAAAATCAAAGTCAGTGTTACTTACATTATGAAATTTATTAGATTACTAGAAATCAATCATCTTTCTTTAGGATTCTTCTTTACTTGGGAAGGTGTAAGTAAACCTGCATTGAAGGAAATTCGTAGAGCTGTTGACACGAATGGTATTTATGTAATTGCCATTGATAAAAAGCATATCAGAAAGTCAGTTGAGCAGGGTAGTTTTTTACCAATAATAATTGAAGAATATGAAAAGTTGAGATTTGATCTGACAGAATAGTTGATATTCAATCACGCGTATTTAAACACTTTCAGTATTCAGATAAAGTCAATACAAAACATCTTGCAGCATAATCGTAATGATACAAAAAAACCGACCGGCCAAAAGCCGGTCGGGGAGCCGCCGCGCCCACTTCGGAAGGGAAGTAAAATGGGACGACGGAAACTTCAGTGAATAGCGTGACGGAATCGAACCGAAGTGCCCCCTTAGATTCGAACACCCTCATCTACCCATTTGCGATCTTCCACAAGGATACTGAAGGTCACTGTCAGTAAATCCTCTGAAAGATCCCGTAAGGATTGAAACTACGGCAGTAGTTTCCCTTTACACCTTCCAAAACCCTTTGCTATCTCACATATAGGACACGCTGAACCTGTGTTTGGTTTCTCGCGAATTCGATCTCAACGAAATACGTGCCACTGGTCAGGCTCTCACCCGAGAATGGTATCGTGTGCATCCCGGATGGAAGAACTCCCGGTTCGATTATATGGACCGATTCACCTAACACATTGTAAATCCTGATGACTGGTGACGCTGGTGCCGCCAGTTCAAAACGTACATGCGCCGTAGAATTGAATGGATTCGGGTACACTTCATGGAAGATGTGCGCGGTCACCGGTTGCCCCGAAGATGGCTCGGGAGCACTGTTTTGCGGTAGAAACAGTACATTGCGTACCGGGCATGTGGTGGTGTCACGCTGGGAAATAGCGTCCACATGAATCCTCACCAGGTGCGTATCCGATTCACTGAAATTCCACAGGGCGGCGATACTCGTCTCATAAAAGGGGTCGGTAGTGTACGGGATACGTCGTGTCGGCATTTCTGCGCCGTCATATGTCGTGTTGAAATAAATCGTATAGTGTACATCACCACCCTCATCCGGGTCTTCGCTCTCCTGCCATTCGACACGGAAATCCTCTTCGAGCGGAAGATTTGCGTTCTCTTCCGGCAAAGTGATTTGAAAATCTTGAGGAGGCATGGTATTCAGGGAGTGGATGAACCAGGTAATACGGTTCGCACGGCACGCGGCGCCGATCAGGTCCAGATCACCATCCTCGTCAAGGTCGAAGGGTAACACATTCGTTGCCCCATGAAAAGCGGTGATTACACTGTGTTTGATGAATTGCTGGCTGCCATCGTTTTCCCACCATGCGATTTCATTTTGTCCATCCTCGCTTGCGCCCACCAGGTCAATAACGCCATCCTGGTTTATATCGGCTGCATCCACCCAGATTGCGCCGGTAAAATTATCCTGGATCATATGGGTGGTAAAGCTCATTGTGCCGTCATTTTCCAACCAGATCAAGTCTCCGGCAAGATAACCGACTGCGGCGATATCAAGGTCGCCATCATCGTCCAGATCAACAACGACAGCATGATGAAGTCCGCTAAGGTGAGCGTCAAGTTGATGCAGGGTGAAGTTCTCTTCGCCGTCATTCTCCAGCCATTTGAAATGACCCGAGTTGTATTCGATAAAAAAGACATCCAGGTCACCGTCATCATCCATGTCGGGCGTACTTACACACGGGCAACGATTGGAGCCATCCGAAATGATATTCTGGGTGAACTGTCCGGAGCCGTCATTGATCCACATGCCCACTTCGCCGTCTCCCCATCCCGTAGCGAAAATGTCAAGATCACTATCCTCGTCAATGTCCGATAGAAGCACACTGTGTGCCCAGTTGAACTCGGCGAGAGTGGTGTTTTCAAAATTCAGATCACCGTCATTCCAGTAGATTCGGACCTCTCCCTCGTCAATACCTACCGCTACGATATCCAGATCGTCATCCGCGTCCAGATCGCCCACATCCACGGAATACGCATATGCTATATTCTGGTCTATTGGATGCCATGTATAGACAAACGCTCCAATGTTCTCAAACCATCCGACATCATTGTCGTTGTGGGCACAGGCAACGAGGTCATAATCTTCATCCCCGTCAAGATCAATCGGCACAAAAGAGACAGCCCCACGAAATCCAGTAACCAGGTTCTGCTGGTCAAACCATACTTCCGGTTGAGCATGGGCGTTGGAAAGCAGGAATAAAATCGTTGTAAGCGCAATTGTTATCAGGATTGTACGTATCACAATAGTTTCTCCCCGTGATACTATCACGACTAATGGAAATCAATGGATTGTTACCTGAAGGAATAGGGAAATCCGCATGGAAGGAGTACGCTCGAATCGGTACAGACTCGGAAGTGAAAAAACAGCAAGAGCCGTGGGATTCCGGGAAAACCATACGATTTCCTCTTTATTCCGGCTCTTGAATAATCAGGTCCATCAAGCGACAGATTGATACAATAAAATGGAACAAAATCCGTCTGTAGTATTACTTGATAGTAGTAATATATATCGATCATCTAGTCCACGCAAGTTGAAAGAGAGACGAATCGTTCCATAAGGATATGCAGGGAGGAGGTTAGTGTTGGTTCTTTAGTTGGTAAATCGGCCGACAAGGGACAGAAATTCTTTTTCGTGATATGGTTGCTTCAGCCATTCAGCGAGTTTTGTGAGAAACCTTGTGGTTCTGTGATCATAATGATGCATGGCACCTGCACAGACAATTTGAGTAAGCTGATACACCCGTTTTCGAACGTCTTCGGGGATTTGCTTGTAATTGTCGGTGACATGGGTTTCAAGAGTTTTAATAGATGCTGGAAGGGTTATGCCGGATTCGATCAAGGGTCGTTCGGGTAGCAGTTCCGTACAGAATGTGAGTAATCCTGCGCCATTGACTGTCATAACACCATAAGGTGCAGCCGCCCAGGTTAACAATTCCGGGAGAAACATCAGGCTGAAGTGTTGGTGGTCCTTTAAATCGAGGATCTGATTATAGATAGCCCGGCGGTACCGGGCTCGTGTACGGCCGTGCAATCCAATCTGCCGGGTAAGTGCAGCGTTACCTCCAGCGCCAACCGCGATGTTGATTACGGGCAGCATGTTGGAAACCATGTTGCTGGCGGTGCGTCGTGCGACCAGGTGAACCCCCACTGTTGCAAGCCAGTCGCGGAGAGCTTTTTTCCATCCCTGGCCCACCATGGGTTTCACCGCCCATTTCGCCTGGTCAACAAGAGAAGAATCGCTGGTTTGAACAGCTCCGGTTCCAGTTGAACCAAGGGCCATGAACAGGATCGACCATACCTCTTCCTGGTCATCGGAGTTGTAAGGAACATCATAAACCGTAGCCAGGTCGGTCACGAGGTGCATCTGTTTGATGATTGTCGCGACCGCATCGGTGACCGATGAGGTAAGCAAACCTGCCCCTCCGATTACTTTTGTGATCATGGTCGGATCGGGCAAGGCGATCAGGCCGCCGGAAATGGTGGAGGTAAGTCCGGTTCCGGCTCCTGTTAATGTGGTTTCCTTCTGAGCTTGCCGGATCATGTGTCGAGCGAGGGAATCTGGTCCATCGGAAGGATGTTTTTCACGGATCTTCTTTGTGCGTTGCAGGCTGGCTCGAGTATTGATCTGCATGACAAGGAGACGGTTTAACTCCATCTCCAGCCGGTTCTGGAATTCAAGAAGCAGTCGTTTGTGTAGATCCGAAGGTAATTTCATTGCAACAATTTCCCGCACGCTTCGTGTTGTGAAGAACAATATAGTGTCCGGTACGCTATGAAACAGTGAATGAGAATGGCTCCAGAATATTTCAATCGGCAACCAGGATAGAAAAGTTCTCAGTATCTTGTCTGGACAATTATAATCAGGAGAATTTTTTCTGGCATGCATGATCCTGTACTGAAACCCGGAGAAATACCATCCACGGATTCCTGGCTGAATCGTTTCCTGAGGATGAATCCCGACCTCAAGCAGGCGCTTGCGGCTACGCTTTTCTTCGGGGCGGCCAGTGGGATTTTCCTTGCTACGTTGAACAATTACCTCGAAAATGAATTTCATCTCGGAGCGGAAGCCCGGGGATGGCTGGAGTTCCCGCGTGAACTGCCCGGTTTCCTGATCATGTTCATCGCCGGGGCCATGCTCACGATCTGGCGCGAAACCAAGATGGCTGCGATTGCCATGCTCTTGACAGCATTGGGAGCATTCGGTTTCGGTTTTCTCTCCCCGAATCTTGTCATGCTGCTGGTGTTCACAGTGATATGGTCGATGGGCGATCATATCATTTTCGCAGTGGAAGGACCGATCGGACTCAAGCTCGCCCAGGGTGGGAAAGAAGGGAAACGGCTGGGGCAATTTGGTGGAGCGCGTAACCTCGGGACAATCCTCGGGGTAGGTACGATTTTCCTGTTGGCAAAAACACTTGGCGACCAGTACTGGTTGTTTTATTCCATTGCGGGCACTTGTGCACTTACAGCCGGGCTGTTCTATTCGAGGTTGAAGATTGGCAAAGGTGAATCACGTTCACGCCGGATGGTTTTTAAAAAGAAATATGGTCTGTTTTACGCTATTAGTGCGTTGTTCGGTATACGGAAACAGATCTTTCTCGCCTTCGGAGCCTGGGTTCTGGTAGATATTCATGGCGTTCCGGTTTCGACGGTGGCGTTGTTATACTTCATTGCTTCGTCTCTAGGGGTGATTATGCGGCCCCTGTTAGGCGATGTAATCGACTGGCTTGGAGAACGTTTTGTCTTGTCTGCGGATGAACTTCTTCTCCTGGTGATCTGTCTTACCTATGCGTTTGCAGACAGCCTTTTTCCCACAAATATTGCACTTTATGTCCTCTTTGGAGCGTATATCCTGGACAGTGTGCTGTTTGCGCTTCGAATTGCACGGACCACTTATCTGAAAAAGATCGCCGATGATCCCTCCGAGATTACGCCGACGATTTCCATGGGGATTACCATTGATCATGCCGTTGCCATGACCCTGCCCGTTCTCTCGGGGTATATCTGGACGATGTGGGGATTCCAGTATGTATTCCTTCTCGCAGCAGTCATAGCGCTGGCAGGCTTTTTTGTGTGTCTCCGAATTCGAATTCCGGCCTGATAAAGATCATCCTTAATTATAATTAGCGTTAACTCTAATTGTCGAATTCTGAGTGCTTTTGTATATTTCTCATCCTGTTTTGTAAAAGAAATTCCTGATAATTGTGGAAAAAGTGTAATTTATTATGGTTTATACCTGTATCTTTTATACTTTAGACATCTTTAACATTTGGACTGGACCTAAGCAACGGGGGCGGGCATGTACTGTCAGCGCAAGTTTTTCACAGCAGTAACCATATATCTGGGCATTTTGTTATTCATACTAACGCCTGTAACCGGGTTGGCGGTTCCTTATGCACTCAATCCGACTGTGTCGGAGATGATCGCAGAGGCTGACGGCGCGGATTTCCTGCCGGTAGTGGTGGTGATGTATGACCAGGCGGATCACCAGGAAATTCGGGCGAAATTTCGCGGAATGCATCGAAGGGAACGGACGGCATTTGTCTGGCAGGAACTGGTAGATTTTTCGGCTCGTTCCCAGGCGGATATCCTGGAATACCTTGAACGAGAGCAGGATAATGGTCGAGTACTCGAGTATCGTTCCATTCGTGTAATTAACGGAATTGCCCTTGAAGCGCATCCTGCAGTGATTCAGACTATCAGTGAACGCGCAGATGTCCGAGTGATTATTGATGATCTCTATCAGGAAACAGTGCCTGAACCGGTTGAGTCGCCGGTAAGCGAACTGGATGAGACCACATGGAGTATTGATTTTGTTCATGCTCCACAGGCATGGGCAATGGGGTACACGGGTGAAGGTGTGGTCGTTGCTGTATTCGACACAGGGGTGAACTACAACCATCTCGATCTGGCCGACCATATGTGGGATGGCGGCGAAGCCTATCCTTACCATGGCTGGAATTATGTCAGCAACAACAATAATCCTATTGATACGCAGGGGCATGGTACAGCCTGCGCAGGTCATGTGGCAGGGGATGGAACCGCTTCCGATGATACTGTCGGTGTAGCGCCTGATGCTACGATCATGGCGATCCGGGCGGAGGGAACCCGTGCCGGGTTCCTGTCAGGACTGGACTTTGTACTGGAAAACGGCGCTGATGTCATCTCCACCTCACTTGCATTTTATGGTGACAATAACAATCATAGTGTACGCGCTATCTGGCGTGACGCCTTCGATACAATGAACCTTGCCGGTGTAATTACAGCTAAATCGGCAGGAAACCGCGGTACATCCAGCCCTCCGTATGATCAATTGTCGACTCCTTCGGGAGTTCCATCACCGTGGCGTCATCCCGATGAAGTGGAAGAAGGGGGACGAAGTGGGTTGATCAGTTGCGGCTCAGTGGATCAGAATTACAACCGGCCTTCCCACTCATCTACCGGCCCCACCAGTTGGGAACAGGCGCCTGATTATATGGACTGGTTGTATTCCGGCAACGACCATGTCGGGATGATCTTCCCGGATGTATGTGCTCCTGACGGTAATGGTCACACATTGAATTATGCGAGCAATACCGGCTACATCTATGACTTTGCAGGAACATCCATGGCGACGCCCCATGTCGGCGGTGTTCTTGCTCTGATGCTTTCCAAGGATATTGACCTCACTCCGGAAGAAGTGGATTCCATTCTGCAGACGACAGCGATGGATCTGGGAACAGCCGGTAAGGACAATATTCACGGTGCAGGACTGGTGCAGGCGGATGCCGCATTGGCCGCCATTGTGTTAGCTTATGGTACAGTCAATGGTACAGTCACGGAAGTTAACACAGGTTTACCGATGGAAGGAGTACCGGTTGTTATTGCCGGACGGCGTGCTGTTATTGATACTACGGACGCGGAAGGATTTTTCGAAGAAACAGTGGGTATTGGGAATTATAGCGTCTGGGTAGATTACCCGCCATACACGTTTGTAGAAATCCAGGATGTTCAGGTCGATTCGGCTGATACATCGGAAGTGGAAATCCTGATGACGGTCGGTGAGCTGACCTGGTCACCGGACAGCCTGCAAGCTTCCCTGACGGGGAGTGATACAATCACTACCGGCGAACTCTGGTTCCATAATATTGGTAGCGCTCCATTGGAAATGGAGCTGGATATTCTTCCTGTCATCAATACCGATGATTACCTCGATTTGATGTTCTCATTCGAGGTGGAAAGCCAGGTTGATGATAACCGCATAAACGGCATCGTATACGGTGACAGCACGTTTTACATTGCCGCCGCCAATCGAACCAGCAATCCAAACTATATTTACAAGTTCAATGTTGGCGGCGAATACATTGGATCGATCATTCAGCCCGGTTCGGAAGAACCGGATGCTTCCTCCGGTGGTATGATCGATATTACATGGGATGGAACATATTTGTATGGTAGTTATGCCCGTGATATCCTTGTATTTGATCCGGAAACAGGTGAGCTGATCCGAACAATAGATGGTCCGCTCAATACAACCAGGGCGATCACCTATGATCCCGACAGGAATGTACTCTGGACGGCGACCTATTATTATGACATTATCGGCATAGACCCGGAAACAGGTGAAGAGCTGTTTGAAATACCGGCGGATATGCGGATTCACGGAATGACCTACAATCCGGAAGATGAAGATGATCTCCCCCTGTATCTCCTGATCCAGGAAACATCCGGTACAGCAACAAGACGTGAATTTTACAAGGCAAATCCGGAAACAGGAGAGATAGTTTATGTCATGAGCCTGCCCATGCGTGAAGAAATCCCGGACGAAAATCCTGCCTATAACGGTATTACGTTCATCCAGGGGTGGAATTCATATTATACAGTGCTTGCAGGGACTTATGACGATCCTGAGCTTGGATGGATGGTGGTAGGCTGGGAGTTTGGTGTATATGTTGGCTGGGCGTCCCTCTCACAGGATGAATTCATTATTCCTGAATATGACAGCAGCAGCGTGGATGTAACATTCCTGGGAAGCGGATTGATAAACGGCTCCTACCGTGGTTATATCCGAGCACGACACAATTCATTGGCGGCTGAGTCCGAAGTGCCTATTGAACTGATCGTTGATATCATTGACGTAGATGAAGACCGGACAGTTGAGCTTCCGGAAGAATATGCGTTGGAGCCTCCTTATCCTAATCCGTTCAACTCAACGGCGACAATCCGTTTCAGTCTTCCAGAAGCGGCATCGGTAGATCTGGTGCTGTATGATATACTTGGCCGTGAAGTTGTCTCACTCCAACGGGGTGAGCTGGCATCGGGGCATTATGTGAAGCAAATCAATGCGGAACGCCTTTCCAGTGGGTTATATTTCCTGCGGATGAGAGCGCCCGGTTTTGAGCAGACTCGTAAAATCGTGTTGATGAAATGAACATTTTGTATATTATATACTATTTCTATCGAGGCAAAAAGCATTGTAAATACAGGTTCTTATCGATTAGTAAGTATTGTTGAACACTTTTGGACTTTGGTGTTTAAATACATGTGGAATTCACAGGCATTTTATGCCGCGTCTTTCGTTTGAAGATTCAGAGGGTGTTTGCTGTCCGGCAAAAAGTTTCAGAAAGTGACCGCAAACACATCTCATATGTTAATGGATTTTATTACTTTGAGAATACTTGCATGAAAGAACGTCGTGAGACCAATGGCTCCGATGGTTCTTTACCGCATTTCTCAGGAGGTACCATGAAACGAACTCATTGGTCATGGATTGGCGCTGTTGTACTACTTGTCTCACTGTTACCCTGTTCAGGGTTTGCGTTGACAGTAGTGGGCGGTTGGCTGCAAACCAATCCACAGGTGTTCCCATTAGGCGACCTGGTAGATCTGGAATTGATAGAAGAGGGGGGCGACATCGACCTGGCGTCCTTCCCGGACTTGTTTTATGCCCAGATTTCCAATGTCACAGACGAGGAAATGACCCAAGAGGTCTACGTTCACGCCATGATGGTGGCGCAGACCTATCCTGAACCCTTGATGAACTTCTATTCTCGTCCTTTTGAACTCAGGCACTGGATGGATGATCCCAGAGGTTCGAACGGAAGTTATACAAACACCCAGTTGGGATTAATCCTGGATGAAGGCTCCTGGCTGAATACAAATACCAGGGATACGGAGTATATCAGCGTAGATGAATTTATGGGTAATGTCATCAGCGGCAGCAACCTCATTGCTACGATCTACACGCTTACCATATCCGTGTATTCTGCGAATGATCAGCTTCTGGGTCAGTATATCGACCCCATCGTGATCTATGAACTTCACGATCCAGAATTGCAATATCCAGGTGATGGTGATGATATAGAGAATTTACCGATAATGTTTTCCTGGAATTATGCTGGAGCTCCGAATTCACCCAGTTCATGGAACCTGTTGCTGGTTGAATCCCAGCAACAAAACTATTCACCTGAAGACCTGTTGCAGAATCCGCCTCTTGAGTCGATTCGATACAATGATAGCCCCACTTCTACGGAATCACACGTGTATTTGGGAGTAGGTGCCGGCGAGCAATCCTTAACTCCCGGCTACTGGTACTACTGGCAGGTATCTGTGCAGATTACCAGTGCAATCCCCGGCGACTATATAACCCGGTCATCAAACATCTTCGGTTTCCATTACCTTGGATCTGTAGGAGGGGATGGTTTTGGTGATACCGGCGGTGGTGTTGGTGGCGGCAGTGGTGGCGGTGGTGGCGTCACCGGAGGCTCCGGCGGCGGAGGAAGCGGTGGGGGTCGTGGCCCGGGCCAGGATGATGAAGGCTCCGGCGGATTTGCCGGACAATCCGGGCAGGATGACGATGATCCCAACCCGGAAGATCCCGGTGATGCGTACCGTGTACTTGATGTTCTCGTAGCCCATGTTCCACCAGAACTCCTGGAACAATTACGTGAAGAACTATACGGGTATTACCTCACCAATATGATCTTTGATGGTGAAACGGGGAAAACCCTGAATGATTTGCGACTGAAAATTGCAAATCCTGATTTTCAAATCATTACAGTTGAGATTGATTAACCGCGTTGAACTTTGGTAGCAGCGCAGGGAGTGGAATCATGCGTTGGAAAATTGGAATTGCGAGTCTGTTTCTTTTGATTGCAGTCGCCAGTATTGGATTGGCCCAGGATGGTCCACAGTCAATTGCGGTTGTCATCTCGGTTAACGGTAATGTGGAATTGTTGCGTGGCGAAGATTCATGGCGAGCGTTGACATTTGGTGCTGTCCTTAATGACGGCGACAAAATCCGGACAGGTGCAGAAAGTTACCTGGCGATTATTTTCACAGATGATCGAAGCCAGATACGAATTCGTCCCAATACGGAACTGACAATTAATGCGGAACGTCGTCCCGACTATTCGCTGGATGCACGGCTGACCATGGAGATCGGCGAATTATTTGCAGATGTTCGTGAGCAGAAAGGTCGGCTCCAGGTTGCAACCCCTACAACGGTGGCGTCTGTTAAAGGTACACAGTTCTGGATACTTGTCAACCAGGAAGGTACCACCCAGGTGCTGACACTGGAAGGTCTCCTCGAACTGCTGAATACAGTCTCCGGACAGGTAATAGATGTAGGCGAAGGTGAGATAGGTACATCAGATGGCCTCGGTGATATCATTCTCGAGGTTCTGGGCGATGATTATAATATCCCCGAATGGGTCGGTGAAGACGGCGCAGTCGATCAGATCGAGATCCAATTCCAGGATGAAGATGGCACCACACGCACGCTGATCATCCAGTATCACGAGGAAGAATAAGGTGTTCCGGTGACGGAGAGCACATTTTGAACAACAGCCTGCACTATTTGTGCGGGCTGGTTGTTTCGGTTCATTCAGGAACCATTATTGATTATATTGCAGTGGTCTGATAATACAGGAGAAAACCCATGCGAATTGCAATAGGCTCGATTGTAGCCCTTTGTCTGCTTTTATTGGGAACCGGTGTTTATGCACAGCAACCGTTGATTGTACATGATCCTGTAACTTCCGGCACGGCAGGAGAGGCGATTACAATCACGGCGAGGTTGGAAGGTATCAGTATTGATCAAGTCAACGAAGCCATCATCAGGTATCGCCAACCCACAGGAAGCTGCGTTTGATTATATAGATCTTTATGCATCCATTGACCAGTTCGAAGGGACGATTCCTGGAGAGCAGGTTACAGATGCAGGATTGGAATATTACCTGGAATTTACCCTGGAGGATGGCAGCCTGATGAACTATCCTCCCGGTGGCGAGGCCAGTGCAATTGCCATCCAGATCCGAGGATCTGCTCTTTCCGCAACTGAATCTCCAGTGTACATCGTCAGCCCCGCAACCGAGTTCATTGTACAGAGATGACAATATTCTCATTGCTGTCTCGTTCAATCCCACTATTTCGTGAACTGGATCCATCAAGAGTACGATTGCTTGTAAACGGTGTGAACCGTACGCGTGAAGCTTCGGTGAGTGAACAGCTCATGACTGCGGTAATCAAGCGATTTTGCAGATGGACGTCATCGTATTGATATCATCTATGATGGTCCCGCTTATCGGGAAACGTTGAAAACCTGGTTTTTTATTGTTAATCGTCGTGTTGAGGAAAGAGAAGGTATTTTCCGTAATACGAGCGGTCAGGTTGGATTTGAGCTTCGCCAGCAGACCTATAACGAGGAGTCAATCGGTATCGCGAGGGAAACTGCGGCTCTTCGTACAGAAGTTGGTAATCTGCGGATGTCAGGTCGTGCTAGAATAACAAGTGAAGAGAGCAGGCATTACCAATCACAGAACCGCTATTACTTCTCGATTGGTATGCCGTGGTGGAATGTTAAACTGGGTGATATCAATCCACGCTACAATGAACTTGTACTCTGGGGTCGTCGAGTACGAGGCGCCGAACTGCAGTTGAATTCAGGAGCTTTTAACGTCTGGGCAATTTATGGTGAAACCAGCCGGGGAGTTGAAGGCCGTTATTATGGTGAAGATGTTTATTCGCCCGGTACATATCGTCGATGGATGGCTGCGACTCGTTTGAGCACAGAAGCACCATTGCCAGTCGGTTGGTTATGGGGATTTGCCTTTGATGATGTTATGGAAACGACCGGTCTAACAATCATGAAAGCCAAGGATGATTCCTCCTCGATTGATTACGGCTCAAATCCCAAGGACAATCTTGTGATGGGGTTTGATCATGAATTGTCATTTGACCGTCGCAGAGTAACTTTCTCGGAGCAGATTGCGCTTTCCCTGTATAATGATAATATCTCCGCCGGTGTACTCGAGGACGCGGCGGATTATGAGGATATCATCGTCGTTAATCAGTATTTCCAACCATTGCCCGATGAAGGTTTACCAACGGATACATCCGATCTGAAGATCAGTGAATTGGTATCATCCATTTTAGCCAACGCCCTGTCATTTAATACAAGAGCACGTTTCCGTTACTACGGCAACGATCTGCAGATCAGCTATCGACTGATCAACCGTTCATATTTGAGTGTGGGTAATCCAACCATTCAAAACGATCGTGCCGGGTTCTCCGTACGTGACAGGATACGTCTCTTCGGAAGCCGTCTGTACCTCGATCTTGGTTATTCATCATTCGGCGACAATGTTCGGGACAAGTCCGATATTACGCAGGACACAAACGAGTTGCTGGCAGGATTCAGTATTTATACGGATGAAAACCTGCCTGATATCTCCTTCCGCTGGCGACAGAATCTTACGGAGAATGACGGCACGGTATCAGAAGTTCCCATCGGAACAGGTGATAGCACGATCCTGATCGACACACGCAAGGAACGTGCGATGAACTACTATACCGTTTACCTGAATCATCGTATGGTCTTTATGGATACAGAAAACGACCTCACGATGAGTATGTTAACCTCCAAGATAGACGATGAGTATAACGAGTTCAGTTCGAATGCACTCAATCAATTCTCGTTGTCCGCCGTAACCCGGTATCGTCTGCCAATGCGAACAACCATTTCCTACTCGTTGTCGAACACTTCAGGCGCCGATGGTGAAACGGATTTGAATCTCCATTTCATCAATGCAAGACTCAGCTACTTTTTGTTTAACCGGAAACTGGTTCCTTATATAAACCCGAGAATCACGTTGGGTTCCGGTCAAACGGCACTATCCGAAGATGAAACACAAAGCACATACCGGTACCAGCATTCCGATTTCATGAAGATCGAGTGGACGGGTGGTTTCGATTATGAATTCATGCGGAATCATACCGTTTCCGGGTACATCAGCATGAGTATGTATTCAGAAAACGGTGAGTATGAATTCTGGGATGGGACACGTCAAAACATCGCAGATCAACCTACCTACAGAGATCGTGATGACTTCCTGGCAATGCTGAGTTATTCTTACAGGTTCTAATCGTAGTTCTGATACAGAAACAAACCCGGTTATCGAAAGGTGACCGGGTTTGTTTATATGTCCGGGCAGAAATTTTGTTTTCATACCGAATCCTGGTATTCAATTTCAGTTTGAACCGTTATATTCCAACTGATAAAGAAGTTTTCCGGCGACTTCCGTTCTGGAGGATTCAATGGCTGAAAAAGAGAAAAAGAAATCACGCGAGAGAGTTGCATGGTGGCAGGGATTGGTCGGAAGTATCATCCTCGCGGTGATTGTCATGTTTATCAGTCGTTTCGGTCTGTTTTACGAGATGGAGTTGAAAACATATGACACCCGTTTCATGTGGCGTGGACCGATTGAAGAACCCTCAGACATTGTAATTGTCGGGATTGATGATGAAACATTTTCTTCTGTACCGGAACGCTATCCATTCCCTCGTAGCTATCATGCACGTGTCGTCCGTAATCTCCTGGCAGCAGGTGCTCGCCTGATCGTATTCGACATCCAGTTTACCGAACCGTCCAGTGAGGATCAGCGCGACGAGGATTTGGCTCTTGCGGAAGCATGTGCCCTCGCACCGGACAGGATTATCCATGCAGGGAAAGTGGTGCAACAGGAGTTTGATTACGTCGAAGAATTGATTACCCAGACATTGATGCCCATTCCGGAATTGCTTGCAGTGGATACTGTAATGGGAATCGTGAATGAAGCCAAGGATCTGGATGGCTTCAGCAGGCAGTACCAGATGTTCATGGTCCATAACAACGTTAACTACCTCGCATTGTCCATGAAAGCTCTCCAGATTGTGGAAGGTTTTCCCGATACAACAGGACTGTATCGGGATGAACACAGCATCCATTTCGGAACCTATGAAATTCCGACAATCACACCGAACACTATGTTGATCAACTTCCTGGGGCCCGCAGGGCACATTCCCACATACAGTTTTTCGTCCGTTCTCGATGATGAAGAATTTACACTGCGTGAAGGTGATTCCAACTACATGCAATGGTTCATCATGCCGGATGAACAATTCGAGATGCTGGGATTGTTTTTACCGGAGGAATCCATGGAAGTCTTCCGGGATTTGCGCGCCAACAATCCTTTCCGGGATAAGATCGTGTTTATCGGTGCTGCGGCAGTGGAGTTGCAGGATACGAAAAAAACACCGTTTTATACATTCCAGCACGGTCGAATCAATCGTCTGGAAACACCGGGAGTGGAGGTTCACGCAAGCGCACTCAATACCATTTTGACCGGTGACTATATCCAGAACAGTGGAAACTTCCTCGATTTCCTTCTCGTTTTAATACTTGCTGTTGCGGTATTCTTTATCAACAACGGCCGGGGATTGATTCTGGGGACTGCGTTTACACTACTTCTTGCGCTTGTCGTATTCGTCGGAATATTTGCGTTGTTTATCCAGTTCAATCTTTGGGTAGCTTTGATCGCGCCTATCCTGTCCATTGCCTTGTCCTACGTGGGCACAACCCTGTATAAAGTGTTGCGTGAACAGAAGGAAAAGGCGATGATCCGTGGCATGTTCTCGCAATATGTACCTAAAAAGGTTGTAGATGCCCTGGTGCAGAACCCCGATATGATGGCGCTTGGTGGAGAACGGCGCCGGATGAGCGCCCTGTTTACGGACGTTGCCGGGTTTACTTCCGTATCGGAACGGCTTACCCCGGAGGAACTTGTTCACCTGCTGAATGAATACCTCTCGGAAATGTCCAGGATTATCCTCGAAAATGAAGGCATCATTGATAAATACGAAGGCGACCTTATCATGGCGGAATGGGGCGCTCCCGTGTACTTTGAAGACCATGCCACATGGGCGTGCCGTGCTGCACTTCGCATGCAGAATCGTTTGAAAGAACTGCGAGAAGTCTGGAAAGAGGTGGGTAAACCGGAACTGCGCAGCCGTGTTGGAATTAACACAGGTGATATGATTGTCGGAAACATGGGCTGCCTGGAAGTATTCGATTATACCGTCATGGGCGATGCCGTGAACCTCGCCAGCCGTCTTGAAGGCGCCAACAAATCATACAATACTACCATTATGATTGGCCCGGAAACAGCCAGGGATGTGAAGGACAGCTTTGTGCTTCGCCCATTGGACAATCTTCGGGTGAAAGGGAAGGATGAACCTGTAGAAGTTTTTGAGCTGCTTGCAGAAGATGAAAAGGAACTTCCGGAGAGTAAACTTGAAGTATTGAAGCTGTTTACCGAAGGATTGCAATTGTTCCGCGATATGGAATTCCAGCAGGCGCTGCAGAAATTTGAGCAAGCACTGGAGATTGATCCAAATGACGGGCCGTCGCTAACCTATAAAGGGCGTTGTGAACATTTCATTATCAATCCGCCACCTGAGGATTGGGACCGTGTATTTGTGCTGACGGAGAAATAAAAAACGCTGATCTGAAGGAAGAATTGCAACAGGGCATCGCAAAACGGATGTGAGGAATTTGATCTGTTTGGTCTATCACTTACATTTGACCATAAGACATGACCATTTAACCGGACCGAACAAAATGAACCAGAAAAAACGAGCCCTGCTTGTAGAAACAGTCATTGAGGCGAAAACCTACGACATAGATGTCGCCGGACATGTAAACAATATCGTGTACATCCGATGGCTGGAAGATCTTCGATTTTTATGGCTGAATACCCATTATCCATACCAGCCGCGTATTGAAGCCGGGATCGCACCTGTGATCCTCGAAACGCATGCACATTATAGTAAACCGTTATTTCTTTTCAGACCGATCCATGCACGCATATGGGTAGAGGAGCTTGGACGCGTAAAGTATACCCTGGGTTTTGAATTGGAATGTGATGGTCAGATTGTTTTCGAAGCGACCCAGGTAGGTGCATGGTTTATGGTTGAAACGGGGAAACCGATTCGGATTCAGGATGATCTGAAAACCATATATGTAAAATCAATTGGTGAATAATCACGAAACATCACACGAGGTGGAATAATGTTTTTCTGGACAACATCCAGCAAAAGTCGTCTGAAATCAATGACTCCAATCGGTGTTGGATACAAATGTATCGGAAGTGAGCTGGAAAAGGAAAACCTCGCACGGTTGAAGAGACGTAAATATTATGTGGATGCATCTGTCCACGGCACTTTAAGCACACAGATCAAAACAGCCTACGCAATAACATCGTTTGCAGGCCATATTGCCCAGGCCGACGGACACTTCGACGAGTGCGAACGCGAGGCAATCAGTGATCTTTGCCGCAGCATTCTCCCCAAACCGCGTGTGAAAGATACCTGGCCTACCGATGAGGAATGGCAGCATCACATCAATGAAGCGATGGACGATCCCGATTTGGCGGATGCAATTATTACCCTCGGAAGAAAAGACCGAAGCATACGGATGGCGTTGCTTGCCTATGCATGGCGAATAGCAGCGAGTGATGGAATTGTGACGGAAAAAGAGCAGCAATGGATAACAAATACGGGTATAGAAATCGGTGCGAACGCCTTTGATATTGAATGGTGTTCGATGCCATATGTACGTATCCCGTCAGAAAACTCGGAACGAGCCCAGGCGGCTGCAATGCTGGGAGTAAATGTTGACGATGATCTGGAAACGGTACATGCTGCTTATAAAGAAGCCATCGCCAACCTTAAGTTTGATTCCATTCCGGCGTGGGAATCAAGTGTACGGAAAGAAATTGCCGAAAAAATCACAATATTATCCAATGCGCACCAGGTATTAATGATGGAAAAACAGGGAGAGGAGCTTTACGGTCTCGAACCTGAAAACCTCGAGTGTATCAAACAAGCAGACCTTGAACAATCGTGTTGTTTTGTCTGTAATTACACCATGGAATCTATAGATATTCAGGATGCAGAGCAAACGCGATGTCCACAATGTAAGGCTCTCATGTATTTTGACAGGGAAACTGCAGAAGCGATGCAAATGTATAATCCGCCGGATATCAACAAATTGCCTTCATTTACACTTGAAGGGATCAGGGTGAGACGATAATTAATCAGAATCTTATCAAATCACAACAATTGGATTAATAAATTTCCCAAAACAAGGGCTCTAATTCCAATAGGACTCTTGACTTTACGGTACAAGGTGTGTAGTTTTCAATAACCCCGAAGTGCTGTTCATCTGCCACAGGGGTAAAAAACCTGATTTGCATTCCTTGCATTCAAAAAAGAAAAAGCGTTCTCGATCAACCCTGCTTATGGGTGAGCTGTTCTGTGTTTTTTCAGTTTACTCATAATTCCGACCAAATGGAGATGTTCTGTTGAAGTCCATCCCCTCTACAAATTTGTGATCGAACAAGCATGCCATGTGTATGATTGAGAATGGTATAATTATAGGTGTTTGATTTCCTACGAACAGGATTTTTCCGATGGAACTAGCGCAACTGAACGGCCTTAAAATCTCAGAATTAAATGATTTGGCCAAAGAGATTGGGGTAGATCGGTATAGCGGTTATCCCCGTAAAGAGCTGATTTTCAAGATTCTTGAAAAGCAGGCGATGAAAGAAGGGAATATTTTCGGTAGTGGTGTGCTGGAAATCCTTCCTGACGGGTATGGCTTTCTTCGCAGTGCCTCCTCTAATTACCTGCCCGGTCCGGATGATATTTATGTATCACCATCACAGATCAAACGTTTTGGATTACGCAAAGGCCATATTGTTGCAGGCCAGATTCGTCCGCCGAAAGAAAATGAACGTTTCTTTGCCCTATTGAAGGTAGAAGCGGTCAACTTTGATAGCCCGGAACGAGTACGCGACACGATCCTGTTCGAAAATTTAACGCCGTTGCATCCTGACAACCGTATCAATCTGGAGTTCCAGAAGAATGACTGGTCCACCCGTATCATGGACATGTTTGATCCGATCGGTAAAGGCCAGCGTGGTTTGATTGTCGCACCGCCACGAACCGGGAAAACCGTCCTTCTGCAGAAAATTGCCCACGCCATAGAAAAAAATCACCCCGAGATCACACTGATTGTACTACTCATCGACGAACGTCCGGAAGAAGTAACGGAATTCCAGCGTTCCGTAAAGAGTGAAGTAGTTTCCTCGACATTTGATGAGAGGCCGGAACGGCACATCCAGGTGTCGAACATGGTGATCGAAAAGGCGAAACGGCTGGTTGAGTTCAATCGTGATGTGGTTATCCTGCTTGACTCGATCACACGCCTGGCGCGTGCGCACAACTCGGTAGCGCCGCACTCGGGACGTATCCTGTCCGGTGGTGTGGACGCCAGTGCGCTGTACGAACCGAAAAAATTCTTCGGCGCCGCGCGGAACATCGAAAATGGCGGATCTTTGACCATCATGGCGACCGCCCTTGTCGAAACCGGCAGCCGTATGGACGATGTGATTTTTGAAGAGTTCAAGGGTACGGGTAACATGGAACTGGTGCTTGACCGTAAGCTCGCGGAAGGCCGTATCTTCCCGGCGATTGACCTCAATCGTAGCGGTACCCGTAAAGAAGAACGTTTGCTCGAGGAACACATTCTCAACCGTGTATGGATCATGCGCAACTACCTGAGTTCTTCCAACCCGGTCGAAGCGATGAAGTTCCTGCTGGACCGTATCAAGAAAACCGAGACCAACGAAGAATTCCTGATGAGTATGTCCAAAGCCGGAAACGATACACGATCCTATTGATCCTGATACAAACATTTTTCAGATAAAAACAACCCTGTCATTTTTAATGGCGGGGTTTCTATGTTTTAACGATGGCAGGTCTGACAACTACTCGAAAAATGAGATATATCTGTTTGATATTTCAGAATATTCAGTGATGCCATTGCATATACAAAAAATAGAATTCATATTAACGTTTATAATGTCAAACAATCCGTAAAATCGAATCAATTGCGGTGTTCCGATGAAACGTAATCATCGCACAGAAACAGTATTTTCAAGCCTGCCCGGTGTTGTAGTACTCTTCGCTGCACTTCTCTTCCTTTCCTGTTCAATTCCCATATACGCTCAAGAATGGTATCATAACGGCCCTTACGGCGGACATATCACTGCACTCGCTATCGATCCTGTCGATACGATGAATGTGTACGCAGGCACACTTGAAAGAGGCGTCTGGTGGAGCTCCGATTACGGCGAAAACTGGGTGGAGATCAACAATGATCTTCCACAACTGGAGAATGGTGCTTATCAAGATGTTGCATTGATGTATTGTCATCCCGTGGAACCCGGGATCATTTGGGCGGCCTTCGACAGGACAGGATTGTACCGGAGCAATGACTTCGGAGAAACATGGAGCTTGCAGGAACTCGGGAATACATCAGAGCGAAGATTTGAAGATTTCCATGTCGATCCGGTAAATCCGGAGATACAAATTGTGATTGCGCAAGGTATGTTTCGCACTAGCAATGATGGTGTTTCCTGGGAAGTTGTTGAAGGATATGAAGTACAGCATGATCCACAATTCATCCATATGGACCCAGCTAACCATGAGCATCTTTTTACCTGCAATTATACATCGAATGAACGTCTCCGCGACAGCAACGATTTGGGAGCGACATGGGAGACTGTGAATGATACGATGCCATGTCCGCTTCTTTCGCTTGAAATCAATCCGGATAATCCGAATCACTGGATTGGACTACAAAACTGGTTGGGTTTGTATTACAGACCAGTTGAATCTTACAATTCGGGGCTTGGCTGGCAAGAAATGGATCAGTATGAATCAATGGTCTATTACGGCTTGATTCTTTCACCAAATGGACTTCTTTATATTTATGATGCAGACCACCTGTACCGGAGTCGTGATTTTGGCGCAACAATAGAGATTGTCTCAGAAGATACGCTTATTACACCCAGTTGCCTTTCAATAAACCGTCAACATCCCACTTCAGTATTTTTTGGTACACCTGATGGAGTCTTCTATTCGCCGGACAACGGTAATACCTGCATCAGACAAGTCAATGGAATAAACAATACGGTAATACAGGATATTGTATTTGATCCCTACAATGAAAATGTGATATTTACTGGTTCTTCAGATGGAGGATACGGTTATAATAGTGGTGTTTTCCGCAGCGGTGACGGTGGCAATACATGGCAATGCACAGGGATATTGGGTGTCAGTGATCTCGCTATTGATCACAGGAGGTTTGGGACTGTCTATGCTGGAGGGGATCATTTGTGGAGATCTTCTGATGGTGGTCTAATATGGGAAATGGTAAACAACGCACCTGTAACCTCATTTTGTGTTCACCCTGATAGTTCGAACGTTCTCTATCGTGGTAATACCTATATGGGAAGTCGTCTCGATAAGAGTATTGATTATGGCGAGACATGGGTACATCTCCCATTCAATTCAAATCTGTGGGCTGGTGTTTTCAGCTTACAAGTTGTCGAAGAACTTGATAATAGTGTCTGGTTTGTAAACAATGGAATCTATTGCAGTTATAACTGCGGTCAATCCTGGAACAGATATCGTCTTTCGGCAAACTCTCTTCATGTTGATCTGGCTTACCACCAAGGAACAGGCAAGTTCTATAGTGTTGTCGATCCTGATTATGTACACAATATGCGTGTTGTCGAATTTGATCCGCAGACTGAAACACTTGAAAATCTTGGCACTCCATGCGATAGCTGCAGGTTATACAAGATAGAAACCTTTGGCGATTCCAGTCTTTTACTTACCTCCGATACATTACTATACGTCAGCCATGATGCAGGACGAAACTGGACACCCGTTGAAGGACCCTACAGGTTTCCACACATTGTGAGAATCAACGAAGAAACAGGCGTTTTATACCTCGGAACCCGTGGGTATGGAATTTATTCTATGGAAGGTTTTTACAGCTCTATCGATCCGTTAATAAATTATATGCCGAAAGCTTCTGAAATTACCATAAATACTTATCCTAATCCTTTTAACAATTCAGCAAGAGTCCAGTTTTCACTTCGAACGCCAGGTTTTGTTTCAATGGATGTGTTCAATATTCTTGGTCGTTATGAAAGCTCATTGTTTCACGGTTTTTTATCAGAAGGTCAACATGTTATGACTTGGGATGGGATGAATAGGAATCAGATTCATTCGGCAAGCGGTGTCTATTTTATTCGATTATCTACCAATTCAGAAATTCTTTATAGAAGGATAATAAAGATTGACTGATTCACAACAGTCAAGATATAAACATGATCGGAGGATCAAAATGAGATCGACATTATTAATTGCATTCACTCTTTGTGTAATGTTTTGTTTTCACCTCGAAGGAAAGGAGACAGCAACTCTCAACGGTAAGTACTTTGAAAAGTATGGAGATGACTGGTATTGTCATACCGACAATGATTCTTTCCTTGTTTCGGAGGATTTAATCAGTATCCAGTTCGTTGATACAGCAGATAGCGCCGATATTGCTGATTATTTCAAGGATAATAATCTAACCGAAACATGGCAGAGTAATCTTGGATATTATTTTACAACCACTTATAGTGGGGAGCATGCGCTAGTTCAGACCCAAGACATTATTAAAGATACATTGGTTGAATGGGCTGATGTGAGTGTGATGACACGACTTCTAACCACTGATGAATACTATGATTCACTTTGGTATCATGAGATTCCAGACACATTGCCACAGTATGATTATGATCTTGATACACCAGAAGCATGGGAGATAACAACAGGAGATTCATCTATTGTTATTGCATTTCTTGATACTGGATTCGAAATAGACCATGAAGATTTGGATGCAAATATCTGGCGTAACTATGGTGAAATTCCAAATGATACGACGGATAATGATAATAATGACCATATAGACGATATCTTTGGATGGGATTTCATAGATGACGACAACGAAGTTCGTGACAGTACCGGATCTGAACATGGAACCGCTGTAATAGGAGTTGCCATTGCCGAAACGAATAGCTCTGATTCTACTGGAATTGCAGGTGTAGCTGGAGGATGGGATGAGGAAAGAGGCTGTCTTGCCATGACATTAAGAGCTTCACCCAATTTTGATTATTCAGTTACTAGAGCGATTGAATACGCTAGACTGGAAGGAGCTGAAATAATATCTATGAGTTTTGGGACAGCTTTCTGCCAACATATTGAAAGAGAGTTGATAGCTGCATTTAATGATAGCATAACATTAGTTGCCGGTGCAGGTAATGGAAATCATACACCTATTGATTATCCAGCCAGCAGTGAATATACTATCGCAGTTGGTACAAATAATAGAATTGGCTATCGAGCTGGAACAAAATATTCGGCAAGCAATACTGACAGCGTAACAATAGATGTTGTTGCACCAGGAGAAGACATCTTTACAACAGTGCTTGATGATTCATACGACTATCAAGGTGGAACATCTCTATCAACGCCGATGGTTGCTGCTGTAACTGGCTTATTGCTTTCTGAAAATCCTGATTTGGGTCCACATCAGATTAGAGAAATCTTATGCAGATCGTCAAAAAGAATTAGAAGAAATATGTATTCTTATAATAATTACCAGACCCATCCATTTGGTCCGTGGAATAATGAGATGGGTTATGGACTTGTCAGTGCTTATTATGCTCTCGCCGGACCGGATAGTATCACAGGTTTTGCTCAAACGGCGGGAACAGGTGAATCTCCAACGTTGGAATGGGATCCATGCCTTCATCCAGCTTTTGAACACTATGTACTCCATCGAACAGTTGAATATCAAGCGATTCCACCAATCCCAAGCGAAACTGGTACTTTTGTAGTTGATACAACATTTTATATAGATAATGAAGTAACCAATGCTTCTCATGGTTGGGTAAACGTATACTACAAGGTAAAAGCTGTTGATTATCTTGACAGGGAATCGCCTTATACTGATTCTGTAGCTGTTGTTGTGGAAGATCCGCCAGAAAAACGTGGACATCCCAATTTTGGACTTCCGGAACATTTTGCCATCAGGGCCGCGTATCCGAATCCCTTCAATTCAAGCACATGCTTCACCATCGAATTACCCGAGGACAGCAATGTGGGTCTTGAAATCTATGATTTGTTAGGGCGAAGGTCCGCTGTTCTTGCTGATCAGTATTATGCGGCAGGGTATCATGATATCCATTGGAATGGGGGGCAATTGCCATCGGGGACTTATTTCATTGTGATGAATACTGAAGAGTATCGCGGAATGCAAAGGATTGTGCTGCTCAAATAATGTAAATGATTGTACAGATTGTATCTTCATAAGATCCTGCTGCAACTGTAGCAGGATTATTATTGTCAGAAGCTCACACAAACAAACCGCCCGAAGGCGGTTTTGTGCGCCATGGGGATGCGGCGCATTTGCCATGCATGTGCATGGACACACTTGTAGCATGCTGCTGGTCCAGTATCTCTAATATACAGAGTTTTTCCACCCAAAGCAGTACTTCTGAGTGTCACATTCTATTCTTCCTTCATCCTGTTGGAGATATTCTGGTAAAAAGGAACCTTTTTTTGTATCATGTGGTAGCCATTATACGAATGAAGATAGAGAGCGTTTCCATGCTGAATCGAATCCAGAATTTGTTGACCTCTGACCGATCATCCGCACTGGATCGGGGTAAACTCACACCGACCGTAGCCATCTGTACACTGCTCCTCGAAATCGCCAAGGCGGATGGAGTTTTTTCAGATGAGGAACGGCAGAATGTTGTTTTCATTCTCCGGAACTGGTTCGATCTCACGGAGCAGGAAAGCAGCGAACTGATTGCGGAAGCGGAACAATTGCGTGAACAAAGTCTTGATCTCTGGTCATTCACCCATGTGATCAATCAGCAGTTCACCCGGGAAGAACGTGTGGACATCCTCATCGAAGTCTGGCATGTGATCCTTGCCGATGATGTCGTGGATGCTCATGAGGATTACCTGGTACGTCAATTGACTCGTTTGCTCGACCTGAATCATTCCGACATGATAGAAGCCAAGATCATCGCCAGGCAGGAACGGGATGACGACGAGGAGTAAGAGGGGGATACAATGGAATTAACACAAATCTCCATCCTTGCCGGTGGCGTACTGACACTTCTGCTCACCGTTTTTCATATCAGGTTTCCCAAGGTGTTCCGATGGGATCTCTCGCTGCGGAGGGTTGATCCCGCTACGAAAAAAATTCTCTTCACCATCCATATTGCCCTGTACCTGTTGTTTATCGTATTCGGACTGCTCTCTCTGGCATATTCCATGGAATTGGGACGTTGTGAAGGAGTGGCTGGTGCAATGGTGGCGTTGTACGCCCTGTTCTGGTTATGGCGGATGCTGTGGCAGGTGTTTTACTTCCGGTTCAAACAAGGCGAAGAGCCTGCGAAAAAGAGACCGGCGCTTGGGTATATGATGATCGCCCTGTTTTTTCTCCTGTTTGTCGCCTATGCCTTGCCGGTTCTGATCAAGATGCTTACGTAAGCGATAAAAATACATATCCCTGAAACCTGAATAGCGAAGAGTGCCCGCGTTTGCTTGCAAACACGGCCACCCCTTTATCATTGATACTCGAATAGCTCGTTCCTTCGCTACACAACAGCTACAGAGGATGAAAAGCTACCCGGGACATCCGTCCTTGAAAACACGAGAAAATCCCGTTGGGCACCAAGCTTCGCAAACTGCGGTACGCTCGTTTCAAGCCAACGAGGGCATATTTTTTTCCGCTCTTCATGTTATGGAAAAAACCAAGGCCTGACGAGGAGGGTCAATCAGGCCCTGGAAGGGAGCGAACGCACATCTGTATTATCGGCTCACAATGCAGATCGGATTTCTTCAGATTTCTGAACAACAGCCACAATCACACAAAACTCCTCGTAAAGACGTACAACTTTTACTCGCCTATTCATAACGGATGGAATCCACGGGATTGGTTTTTGCAGC
The DNA here is from genome assembly GCA_963674515.2 of bacterium. GTDB lineage: Bacteria > Electryoneota > Electryoneia > Electryoneales > Electryoneaceae. The sequence continues at coordinate 166,868 of CAXXQY010000029.1, read as the reverse complement.
ATGCAGCGCCAGTATTCCTACGGTCAGCGAGGCGAGCAACAAGGCGACAATACCAACCAGTGGGAAAATCCACCACGATAATGGTATACGGTAAACGTACTGCGATAGCCATTGGTTTATAAGGATGTATGCCAGGGGCCATGCGATGACATTTGCGATAAGGACCAGGATTGCAAATTCTTTGTTTATCAATTGGACAATATTCAAAATGGTTGCACCGAGAACCTTCCGTACCCCGATTTCCCTGGTTCGCCGTGAGGTTGAATACGCAGCAAGGCCGAACAGACCGAGAATAGCGACAAAGAGAGCCAATCCGGTAAACACCTGTACCAGAGAACTGAGTTGAGTTTCACTTGTATAAAGGGCATCGAAATATTGATCGAGGAAACGATACTCAAATGGACTTGAAGGATATATTTCATGCCAGGCAGATTCCATGGCGCTAATCGTCTGTGAAACATCTTCGACATTGACCCGTGCGCTTACGATTATCTTCCACTCCGGGTGTTCCATAATTACACATGGTTCCGTTTCAAGACTTACCGGGAGCGGGTGAAAGTCTCGAATTACACCGATCACAATACCAGTCGTTTCCGAATCCAACTGGAATGGATGTCCAACCGGATCTTCCCATCCCAGGTAGTTCACGGCCGTTTCATTTAAAACGACAGCCGTTTCATTTGATTCCCAATTCCTGTCCGATTCAATATTCTCGTCGAAGAACCGTCCCGCGATCAGCTCAAATTGATAGGTTTCAAGGGCATACGGGTCCATGGAATACACACTGGCCAACCAACGGTTTTCCTCGTCACTTCCATTCAGGAAAGACCATTGTGATGTAGAACCAACAGGGTAGTCGGATCCGATTGTAACAGAGGAAATACCAGCAATCCGGTTAAATTCAGTTCGGATCAATTCAACCTTTTCGTGAAGTTGATCATCGCGCGGATAAATGACAACCACCTGTTCACGATTATATCCCAGGTCACGATTCAATGCATAATGCAGTTGGCGCTGGATAAATACAGTACTTATCAGCAGAACAATACTGATGACAAACTGGAAGACAACAAGTCCTTTCCGCAGTAGATTGCCACGCTTTCCGTTGATCTTTTCCGATTTAAGCACCTGGGCGGGTTTAAAGGCGGACAGAACAAATGCAGGGTATGCGCCCGCAAGAATTCCAATCAACAAAGCGAGTCCCAACAGGGAAAAGGTGGTGAAAGAACCATCAAAAATATTGACACTGAGGGTTCTGTCTGCAACCTGTTCAAATAACGGTTGTACCAGTTCTACCAACACCCCCGCAAGAATGGTGGAAAACAGTGCAATCAGGATAGCCTCGCCTATGAATTGAAGGATAAGGTTGAATCGGTTTGCGCCAACAACTTTTCGTATCCCAACTTCACGGGAACGTCGAATCGAGCGGGCAGTGGACAAGTTGATAAAGTTTACACAAGCGATCAGCAATACAAAAATTGCGATAAACATCAAGGTACGCACGACTGAAATATTACTTCGATTAATCTGCATGTCGTACTTGATATGAGACGAATGCAAATGGAATTCTCGTAACGGTTGAAGGTACCATTCAATGCCAGTACAATCACGGTATTGTGAAATCACTTCGGGGAGACTCGCTTCCACTTCAGTATGCGATGCACCTTCATGAAGCATTATGTAGGAAGTCAGGTGGTTTCCACCCCATTGGCTTACATCCAACTGTAATGGAGTTGCCCAGAGATGGATTGGAGCAAGAATCGTAAAAAACTGGTGCGATCCAGTTTGTTGTTCTGCAACCACTCCCGCGACAATTGCGGTGATTTCCCGATCTACAAATAGTTCACGTCCCACCGGGTTTACATCACCAAAAAGTTGTGTGGAGGCTTTTTCACTGATGACAATTCCACCCTCCTGCTGCATGGCAGTATGGATATCGCCATATTTCAACTCATACGAGAACATTTCAAAAAATGTAGAATCGACAAGATAGATATTTCGAAGGAACTCGCCGGGTTCACCACGGTCGGTCTGCACAAGACGTATCCCAATGGGCCAGTATCGACTGGCCAATTCAACCTCGGGTATGTCCTGGATAAGAACATCTGTGAGAGCATTCTGGTTGTAAGAAACATGTTGTGGTTCCATCCCGCCGAAGCTCTGGATCTGAACCACCCGGTAGATCCTGTCATAGTTTTCGTGGAAACTGTCCCAGCGGAGGTCATCCCGGACATAAGACAGTATGATCATGCAACCCGCAATCCCGATGGCAAGGCCTGCGATGTTGAGCAGGGAATAGCCTTTTTGGCGCCATAAATTCCTGAAAGCCACGAACAGATAGTTTATAAACATATTTTCACCCTTGTTTCCATAACAATGTATTACAAATTTTATGCCTGTTGATCCTTCTGTTTATTTAACGTGCTGCGGGTGTGGTAAATATTCCGATGACTGTCACAGAATCTTTCTTTGAATATTTATTTACGTGAGGTGTAAGGCGGGCATCCCTGCCCGCCAATGCCGTATACTTGGCATTCATACTGAGCTGAAGTGCGTTCGGTGTAACCCAACCTTGGATCCACCTTTGCTAGACAACAGCTATAACATGACATACATCAGGTTAACCATCCAAATGGCGAGCAGAGACGCTCGTCCTACACCTCATTTGGAAACTTGGCATTTACTTTAAATACTGTTTCCAATCGTACAGTATGTGTTCACAAATGGACAAAAAAGGGCGGTCCGAAGACCGCCCGCAAAGCTGCAGCACAGGGTGATGGGTGATGTGTCTAACGCAGCTCTGCTATTCTCTTTTTCTCACCGCGCGCTTCCATCATCATGAAAGAAACGGGGATAATAAACAATGTAAGGAAGGTAGATGCGATAAGACCGCCAATGGATACAATTGCCATTGGCGCACGCATTTCACCGCCTGATCCTATGCCTAATGCCAATGGTAACATTCCCAGGATGGTGGCGGTTGTACTCATCAGGATTGGGCGCAAACGGATCGGGCAAGCTTCAAGAACAGCATCTTCCAACCCTTTGCCTTCTTTCCGTAGTACCTGGATATAATCGATCAGGAGAATACCGTTATTCACCACAATACCTACCAGCATGACGATTGCCATCATGGAGATCAGGGAAATGGCCTTCCCGGTGATCACCAGGGCGATAACAACCCCGATCAACGCCAGCGGCAGGGTCATCATGATGATAAACGGGAAACGGTAACTTTCCATGATCGCCGCCATGAGCATATAGGTCAGGATCACTGCAAGCACCAGGGCCTGCAACATGCTCATAAAGGTCTCCGCCATCATTTCCGCATCACCGCCGAAATAAGCGGTCACACTTGATGGCAGGTTTGCTGCACGGCGCGGAAGAATGGAACTGGTCCCGGAAAGAATATCATTCATCCGCTGAGAACCGGGAATGGGTTCCAGGCCGAGTGCCGTTTCCAGTTCTGCCTGGAATTCACCGGGTGTGCCGGAGGCAGCATCCGCGTAAACAACAATCAATCGTTGTTTGTTTTTACGGTTGATCAGGGACGGTCCACTGCCAAATTCAATATCCGCGATTTCCTGCAATGGTACAGAACCGCCCGGTAATGGAATCATCAGGTTGCTGACCAATTCCATATCATTACGCTCTTCTTCGAGCAAGCGAACACGGATATCGTATTCCTCACCAGCTTCGCGGAAATTAGAGGCAATGGTTCCTTCATAGAAGGTACGCAGCATCATGGCGACATCGGCAACTGTGCCGCCACGATCCGCAAGACGCATACGGTCGGGACGAACGACAATTTCCGGTTTACCGGTTTGCCAGTCGGATCGCACATTCAATGCGTTTCCAGTACTCTCAATGTACCCGATAGCAAGCTCCGACGCTTCCACAAGATCATCAAGGTCGTCGCCACGTAATTCGAGCTGGACATCAGAACTGGATCCACCACCAAACTGCGATGATTCCATGACAATAATATCAGCCGCCGGTATGTCGGCCAATTGAGGACGGATCAGGTTGACAACTTCCCGAGTTGACCGGTAATCGCCTTCATCGAGATCATACAGGTTTGCCTTTACAAATCCAAGATGTACACCTTCCGTTGCGCCTGCGATCTGGTCGCCGCTTTTACCAAGGTTGGTGTACATGCTTTCAATCTCAGGATACTGAGCCACTACCTCCTCAATACGATTCAAAACACGGTTCGTTTCTTCCAGGCGAGAACCAGGGGGCATTTCCACGCTGACGATCAAGGCTCTTTCATCTGTGGACGGGAAAAACTCACTGCCGACAAACTGGAACAGACTCAAACTTGCGATAAACAGGATAACTACACCTGCGACCACAATGAACCGATGACGCAAAGCCCATCGTAATCCATTAGTGTAATCAGTACGCAAGTTATCAAAACCCTTATCCCATAGTACGCTGAATTTTTTCATTAATCCGAAACGTTCTAATGCAGCCAGGATGATGATTCCTGTAACTACGCTGATTGCAGTAACCGGACCCATGAATGTCCAGGAAGCCCAGATAATCACAATTGCTGCGAATGGGTACACCATTGGTTTGATGTACCTGGAAGACATCATCGGTGTCAGGGTAAAACTGACGAGGAGACTGAAAATTGTAGAGAAAGCAACGGTTAACCCGAATTGACGGAAAATTGGGCCGATGATTCCCTGCATGAATGCCATCGGGGTGAACACAACAATGTTGGTCAGTGTTGCCGCCGCAACAGCGATTGCAATTTCTGAAGTTCCCTTGGATGATGCGGTGGCGTCATCAATTCCCATGGATTTATATCGGTCAATGTTTTCCAACACCACGACCGCATTTACCACGAGAATACCGACAGAGACCGCAAGTCCCATCAGGCTCATGATGTTAAGCGTAAATCCTGCGAAATCGAGCAGAATGAATGTGGAAACAATACTGATGGGCATGGAAAGCGCGGCAATAAGAGTGCCCTTCCAATTGTGCAGGAAAAAAAACAGCACAACAGCCGTGAAGATAATGCCAAGCACCAGGTTACCGCTTACATCCTGAACGGAATCACGAATGAAGGTACTGCGGTTGGTCGCAATTTCCAGTTGCATGCCACTGGGAAGTTCCCTGCGCAGAATTTCCACGAGTCGCTCAACATCAGCAGCAACCTGCACTGTATTTGCATCAGATTGTTTTACAACACCAATACCAATACTGGGATTGGTGTTGAATCGCGCCAGGTCTCGCTGCTCTTCATAACCGTCTGTAACTTGTGCAATCTGGTCAAGGCGTACAATACCGGATGGTGTATGAATACGAGTCGCGCGTATCTCATCCACGGAAGCAAATTCCGCGTTCATACGCAACGTGTATTCATTCCTTCCACGTTCAATACGGCCTGCGGGCAGATTGAGGTTGTCGGTCGCGAATGCGCCCACAACCTGCATGGCGCTGATCCCGTAGGATTCCAGTTGGGAGATAGAGAGTGCTATTTCAATTTCACGCTCCTGTTCACCCACAACTTCCACATTGGCGACACCGCTGACCCGTGAGAACTGGTCACGCAGGTTCTCGTCCACATAACGGTACAGTTCACTGAGAGGGTACGGACCCATCAGTGACAGTTCAATGATCGGCATCGAACCGAATTCAAACTTCTGTACAACCGGTTCTTCAATGTCATCCGGTAAATACATCCGGATGCCGTCAACTTTATCTTGTACATCGATCGCCCGGAAGTTTACATCCTCACCGAGTTGGAACTCGATGAAGACAAAACTCACACCTTCCATGGCCATCGAAGTTACGTTTTTAACCCCGTTAACCGAGGATACTTCTTCTTCAATCGGTTTGTTGATCAGTGTTTCGATCTCTTCCGGTCCAGCGCCGGGATAGATAGTTTGTATGGTTACAAAGGGGAGATCGATATCGGGCATGAAATCGATTCCCAATCGTCCCAGGCTGAACAGTCCAATCACGACAAAAACAGAAATCACCATTGTCATCATGACCGGGCGTTTAATCGATATATCGGCAAGGAACATGTCTTTAGTCCCTGTATAATCTTGTGTTGTAGTGCATTATCACTGCATGAGTGATACTCACTTGAATGCTGTCCACAGTAAAACCGTGGCGGCGAAATTATTCCCGAACAATATTTACCTTGTTGCCATCTTCAAGAAGTGAATGACCATACGTCGCGATCATATCTCCCTCTTCAATGCCTCCGGTAATCTCAATAAAATGATCTCCTCGAAGTCCGATCGAAACGGGGATAACGTGAGCCAGATCATTTTCTATTTTTACCAATCGGTAATCACCCACTTCACCTAACAAAGCTTCCATAGGAACTGCCAGGACATTGTCCTGCTGCTCCAGTACGATGGAAATCGACGCCAGCTCGCCGGGAGAAAGTTGCGGTACTACCGGCACACGAGCTGTCACTCGGAACAAACGTGACTCAGGTGCAGTTGACAGGCTGACATGGGTGATCTGCCCTTCAAATACTTCATCAGAACCCGTGATTACCTGGACAGTCTGTCCGTTACGCATGAGTTGACGATCCTGGCCGGTAACCCTGAACTCGATGTCGTAATGACTGCTACTGACAATTTCAATGATCGGATCACCCGGGAAGGTGAGATCGCCATCCTCGAACTCGATACGTGCAATACGTCCCGCTATCGGTGCGAGCAGCTCGACAGTACGGTGCGCTGTCAAGTAATTCGCTTCCGAAATATCATGATTCAACTTTACCATGTCATATTGCTGCTGGCTGACAGCACCCCGTTCCAACAGGGATCCCATTCGTGATAATTCAATGCGCGCATTTTCGAGTGCGAGTCTTGCCTGGACCACAGATGCCTGGCTGGCGGTTGTGTCAAATCGAACCAGAGGCTGGTCAACATCCACATACTGTCCTTCACGCACCAGGATCTGATCAATCCGCTCCATCAACCGGGCGGTCACAACCGCTTCTCTTGATGCACGCACATCACCGTAATACCGGCGGGTACTTTGAACGGTATGCGTTTGAATTGGTTCTGCAAGGATGGGTATTCCGTCAGTTGCCTGAATTTCCGAAATACTCAGCACTTCCTCACGTTCCTGTGATCCCATAATTCCCAATACAAGGAAAACAATGACCACGACGGCTATAATGAATCCAATGATCTTTTTAACCATTGATCGAATCCTCAACCTATTCTTCTATGAAATGAATGCCCATAGCACGATCAAACTGTGCTTTCGCAACCACTTGATCGTATTTTGCCGTTAACACCTGGAGCCGACTTACATTCATCTGCAACTGGGCATCCAGCACTTCCAATTGAGTTCCCACACCTTCTTCGTATCGAAGCTGGGCGATGTTGTGTCCTCGTTCCGATTGTCTTCTGCTTTCCAGTGCAGCTTCCAGTTCTTCACGAGCCTGCTCAAAATATCGTCTCGCTTCGAATACCTGAAGATGAACACCACGCTCCAGTTGAACACGTTGACGCGTCACATTGCGCATATCGACCATTGCCTGTTCCGCACGATGCCGCGATGCGAATCCGTCGAACAATGGTATCTGCAGAACAAGCGCGGCACCCCATCCGTCGAGGAATTCGTACTTGGGGAGATCCAAATCTTCTGCCTGGGCGATGGTTTCCCATTGAACGTTCAAAAGGAAATTTGGCCAGAGCCAATTTCTTGTTTCCACCCTGCGTTGGATGTTGTACAGCTCACGTTGAGTATCCAGCATGCGGAACTCAATACGTCTGTCCAACGCCACATCAACAGCATTTTCATAACTTTCAAGGGTCTCAACGGATAACTCCAGGGAGCCGTTCAGTTCGATTTCTGTATCAACATCAAAACCCATCAATGCTTTTAGTCCCCTGTAGGCATAATCCCTGGCCGACCTGGCATCGAGGATCTGCGGACGTTGTTGTGCTACCTGAACTTCTGCACGAAGGAGATCGTACTCACTCACCATTCCTTCTTCATAAAGCGCCAGGACCTGGTCCCGGTAGTTTTCCGCCATCTCCAATGCTTCTTCGGTAACCTGGACGACCTGGTCGGCCAGGATGGCTCCGTAGAACGCCTGGGTCAGTTGAACCCGCAGATCTTCACGTGTCACCTGCACGTTCATTCTACTCATGGATTGCACACGGCGTGCGGCATCCAGCCCCATTCCTACCTTGCCGGCCAACCATAATGGTTGAGTCAGTGATAAAGTTCCCGAAACATTGTTTTCAGAACCCATCTGGGTTTTAATCCGTAAAGGATTACCTGTTGGCGACATGGAAGAGGGAAGATGAAAAATGGTGCTGGGAACCTCGAAGTAATGCTGGAATGCGCCATTAAAGGACACATTCGGCAATGCTCCGCCCCAGGCTTCCCCTACAATTGCCCTGGAACGAACTACCTCGTCACGTGCAGTTTCAAGAGTCTCATTATTCTCTTCAACGAATTCCCAGGCCGTTTGCCAGTCGATTTCAACAGGTGCCTGTGCAAACACCCCTGGAATCCAACAAGCTGCGATCAAGGGGACAACCAGGCATAATCCGATTGTGTTTACCTTCACTTTTCGCCTCTATAATCTCTGAAGCATCTTGATTATCGTTTAAAGGTTAGAATTGAATTATACAATTCCAACAAGAAACTTATTACTTCTGGAGAAGTGGATTTAGCAACGATCATAGCTCCTCATGCGTTGATGTAGTAAGGTCGCAGGATAAAATCGAACACCAACGTAGGGTCTTCGATCATGTTCTGGTAACATTTATCGAAAAGAGGACGGAATCCGAAAACCTCTTCAATGATAACCCATAACGTTCTCGCCGCAATTTCAGTGTTGAAAGGTTTGAGTATTCCGTTTGATATAGCGTCGTCAAGTTTTGTTTTTAATGAGTTAAAAAGCGATTCTTTCGTTTCAATAAAAATATCCTCAACAATGGGTAAAAATTCAGAGACCTCACCAATTAAAACCTCTTTGGCAGGACGGACAATCTCCATGTTTTCACGATGCGCGTTCGCCAGTTCTACCAGCATAACCTGTAAATCATCGTTGTTCCGAATAATCTCACTAAACTGGTTACAAAGCTGGTCGTGAATCGTTTTTACCGTCATTCGGAACAGATCTTCTTTGTTATTGAAATAATGATATAAAGTACTTTTTCGAATGCGTACTGCATTCGCGACATCATCAAGAGTCGTTTTACGGTATCCGTATCGGAGAAACAGCTCGGAAGCTGCATCCAGGATTTCCTGTTTTTTATCTTCTTTTGACATAAATCTCCCTATCGAACATTTGATTCACTCGTTCGATAATTTGAGCAATGTTTCACGATAAATCAATATGGAATATTGTTTTATACTCCAGGAGAGAATTCTTTAACATATTAATAATTATATTATTATCGGGAATATGGAGTTTATGCAAGACACAAAAATATCATTTTGTTCCATACCTGAACAGGTGTATTTGTTAAAACTATCGAAAATCATGTGCTTGTCATTATATGGTCAGCAAGATGAAAATCCGTTGAAACCAGGTGCATGCCATGCGTAATTTAAAGCATGTAACAATGTCCTGTAATATGGATGTTTTTCTGGTATAACAGGATAAGCAATAAGAAGATCCAGCAATTTTGGGGGATATATGAAGGCGAACCATGTAGTCTTGTTGTCAGGTTTATTGCTGACATTATTACTGGCGTGTTCCGGCGGTCGTGGATTGGATGGAGAAGCCTATCTTTCTCTGCATTACAACAGTGAAAATGCTCCCAGTTCATATGTCGACAACAATTCCGCAACACCGGAAGATTTTGACTGGGATACTGACTACAACTGTGAACCGGGTACCTATGATTTTGAATATTATCCAACCAGCTCGTTCAGTTGGGAAGGTTCCTATGAAATCTGGGTGGATCATGGCAAAGAGGGTACTTACAGTAGCGCCGGCGAAGATGGCAATGACAATTATTTCGAATTATGGTGCAATCCCGATGGACCTGTATTCGGATTGGCTGAGTCAGTTCCACCCGGTTCGCAGGGTTATATAATCGAAGATTCACTGGGATTCAGGCATATACGGTTGGAATGCTATAAAGTATATCACTGATCTTCGGTTCTATAATTGTAAATCAATTTTATTCGCTGCTGTTGGCTGGTATCACTTTCAAACGCTTCAAATAATCTCCAGTCAATACATGTTTTGGATAAGTATTCTTCTTCTTACTTCTTAAGTCTGTTTATATAGTTTTTTACAACAGAAATTGTATATCGAGCACCTTTGTGTTTCAATTTTTTATAGAGTCTGCGAATTAACTGAGGCAACGCCATAATAACGTACCAGAAACTGGCGAGGTGATCAATGATTCCCATTTTCGGGATTTTGTATCCAAAGTATTTAAGTTCATGATAAGCAAGCCTTGTTGCTATTCCACTTTCTCCACGGTTCAGTGATGTAATCCATTTATTGATCGAATCTGTCACAACTCCTGCAGATTTTGATCGTTCCTGTTTGCTCCATTCGGAAACATTATACCTGTCAAGATCAAGCATTTGCTCTCTGAAGTCGAGATCGAGGAAACGGCATATTTTTTTTGCATTTTCCACGGGATTCCGGGCGAAATCCTCGTAACGTATGACAAGCATGCGGTTGGTATGCTCTATGTTGGCGGTAATGATGGAGCGTGCGGCATGACGCCATGCCAGTGTTGTCCAGAACGGATCGTATTCGACAAATCCCTGCATATTGGCTTCAGCAGAAGATTTGTCATTTTTTAAAACCTGTACCTTTTCTTCCCGTTTTTTCTTGGAGCAGAGAATATCTCTCGGATCACGGACCAGGGTGATTGCTTTGGCAGATGGGATCTGGTTCAGGATTGATGTGGCGTGATGGGTGTGTCCGGGTGTTTTTTCCACCCAGAATTCCTGATTATGTTTTTCAGCCAGGTAATTAAAAGCAACAACAAACAATCCGGCATAATCGGAGATTCCCTCTGACTTTACAAGCAGTTTCTCCATGTCTTTATTACTTACAAAATCATCTTCAATAATCTCCGATTTATGCAGGTATAGACGAAAATACCCTTTCGCGATGAGATTACAGCAAAAATTCAGCAAACCACGTCGTTGAGCGGGATCAGAAAGATCCTTATAATTTTCATTGTACAAGTAGGGTAGTTCAAAAAAAATAGGTTTCACTCATTCCGGAATAAACGTTTCCATGTTTGATAAACATGTTCTGCAATAATGTTGTACCGGAGTGGCCATAACCAAATATGAAGATCGGTTGTGGGAATGTATTCATCGTGTTCTATCTCTCATCAATTAATTTCGCATTAAGATACATGCAGGATTGCAAAGAATCAATTTGGATTGCTGATTCGCGATGCTATTCTTTCCCGGTATGAATCATTTTTAAATGTGAATAAAATATTTCTCTAAGAGACTCTGAAACAATCAAAAAAAGGAAGGAAAATCCCAATTACTTAAAAAACACTTTTTTCACAACGTGAATCATAGTTTTTATTGCAGATACAAAAGGTTGAATCTAATCAAAACCCGGAAAAAAACAAAATGTTAAGACTTCCTTACTGCTTGACATCCGGTACCATAGTTACTATGTTCGCTTACGAAATACCGTCGGGGGGCATGGAACAAACACCCGATAGATGCGTGACTGGATATGGCCGAAGCTTCGTGTTTTCGGGGCTTGGCTTTTTTTACATAATTCGCTGTGAAACTATTCACGAAAAGGTATGCACCCACTCACCGGTAGGAGATTCCAATGACTGATTCGGGAGCACAGGATCGGCAGTTGACGGCTGGGCTCTTAGTCGTTGGGGGTGGAATTGCCGGCATGACAACCGCCATCGAGGCTTCAGAAGCGGGACTGGATGTTGTTCTGGTCGAACGTGAAGCTTATCTGGGCGGACGTGTAGCGCGTCTTTTCCATTATTTCCCCAAACTTTGTCCACCATCCTGCGGAATGGAGATCAACTTCCGCCGTCTTCGTGAAAACAAGAACGTAAACGTTTTCACTCTCGCAAACGTCGAAAAAATCGAGGGTAAAGCCGGAGATTATACGGTTACTTTCAACGTAAAACCCCGCTATGTCAAATTGGAAGCGGGCGATTACACGGAATGGGCGAAAGACTGTCCTGTGGAAGTAGACGATGATTTCAATTACGGTCTCGCGAAGCGTAAAGCCCTGTACTATCCGTTTGAAAATGCGTATCCACCCCGGTGGATCGTAGATGAAACCGCTGTCAACGATCCGAAATTCCGGGAATGGGCAAAATCCTGCCCGGATGATTGCCTGGATCTTGACGCGCAGACTGAAACCTACACGGTGAAGGTTCCTTCCATTGCATGGGCTACCGGATGGGTTCCCTACAATGCGAACAACCTTGATCTGCTTGGTTACGGAAAACATCCGGATATCGTTACTAACGTGCAGTTTGAACGTCTGGCTGCACCGAACGGTCCCACAGGAGGTAAAATCCTGAAACCGTCCGACAACAGCGAACCGAAAACAATCGCTTTTGTCCAGTGTGCAGGTAGTCGTGACGAGAACCACCTTCCGTATTGCAGCGGGATATGCTGCGCTGCTTCCCTGAAGCAATGTTCCTATACATTGGACAAGCTGGCAGAAGCGGAAGCGCACATGTTCTACATTGATGTTCGCACACCGGGCCGCCTGGAAGACTTTTACCAGGATAGGCAGGAACTGGACCGGCTGCACCTCCATCGTGGTAAAGTCGCCAAGGTGGAAGTAACAGGCGATGGGATCACGATTACTGCCGAAGATACATTCACTGGTAACCTGACCATCAAGACCGTAGATATGGTCGTACTGGCGACCGGTATGCAGCCTGCCACCAAGGATGAACCACCCTTAATCGATGCGGAACTGGATGAGAACGGTTTCTTCATCCAGCAGTATGAGGCGGATGGAATCTACGGTGTCGGAACAAATGTACGCCCCCTCAGTGTTCACGAAACATTGCAGGATGCGACGGGTGCAGCGATGAAAGCGTTGCAGATGGCGAGGAGGTCCTGATCAATGGCAGATGAAATCAAAGTCGGCGTGTTTTGTGCCGCGGATGATGAGATCACCGGCGCTTTGGACCTTGATGCGATGGAACAGGTAGCCTTGAAAGAAGTAAAGGCTGCTGTCTGGAAAACCCATCCTAAAATCTCCAGCGCCGAAGGCGTCGAAATCATTAAGCAGTCCATAGAAGAACATGGCTTGAATCGTGTCGTGGTGCTGGATCGCAGCATCCGTACGTATCCCGGCTTGTTCGATTTTGGTCCGGATGTAATGGTCGATTGTGTACCGTTCCGCGAACTGGTCGTTTGGACACATGAGCCGAACGATGAAGACACGCAGATGCTGGCCGAAGACTATCTCCGGATGTATGTCGCAAAAACCAAGCATATCCATGTACCAAAACCGGAAAAACAGGAAATCACCAAAAAGGTACTGGTGGTTGGCGGTGGTATTACCGGTATGCGTGCTGCGCTCAATGTCGCCAAGGTAGGCATTGATGCGGTACTCGTGGAAAAAGAGGATCATCTTGGTGGCTGGGCTGGAAAATGGACGAAAACATTCCCCATGAAGCCGCCATATGACAAGTTGGATGACAACCATCTGCAACTTCTCATTAATGCGGTGAACGCCGAAGAAAAGATAGAAGTTCACCTTTCCACGACGATCGAAAAAACAGCCGGTCAGCCGGGAATGCTCGAAGTCACCCTGAAGAATGGAAGCGAACCGAAAACCATCACAGTCGGTTCGGTAATCCAGGCGACGGGATGGCAGCCGTACAATCCGAACAACCTGACCCACCTCGGTTATGGCGCCAAGAATGTCGTGACCAATGTTCAGTTGGAAGCGATGTTCAGCGAGGGTAAGGTTTTACGCAAGGATAACGGGCAAGCCCCGGAATCTATCCTGTTTATCCAATGTGCAGGAAGCCGTGACAAAGAGCATCTCGCATACTGCAGCGGTGTATGTTGCCGTGTATCCCTGAAACAGGCCATGCAGTTGCGTGAGATGTATCCCAACGCAAAAATCTACGTCATTTACAAAGATATTCGCAGCCCTGGACAGTATGAGCTCTTTTACCAGAAAGCTCAGGATGATCCGGGATTTTTCTTTACCAAGGGTGAGATTGTTGGTGTCAACGAACAGGCGGATGGTACGCTGACAGTCGATGTCGACCAGACCCTTCTGGGCGAAGAGATTTCCATCAATACGGATATGGTTGTTCTGGCAGCGGGTATGGTTCCTTCTACCAATGTCCACAAAGAACTGATGGACATGGAAGAAGAAGCCGCGGAAGAAGAAGTTGCCGGTACTCTGGACGGTAAAAAGGCGGCTTCCGGAGCAGAAGCTGGTGCGAAGATCCTGAACCTGGCCTATCGTCAGGGAACAGATCTGCCGACATTGAAATATGGATTCCCGGACAGCCACTTCATCTGTTTCCCGTATGAAACACGCCGAACAGCGATGTTCGCTGCGGGAACAGTTCGCGCCCCGATGGATTCGGCACAGGCGGTGATGGATGCCAATGGCGCCTCCCTGAAAGCCGTGCAGGCGCTTGAGCTGCTTGAGAAAAACATGGCGTTGCATCCGCGTGCACGTGACCTGTCCTATCCGGAATTTCACCTTGATCGTTGTACGCAATGTAAACGCTGTACGGAAGACTGTCCATTCGGCGCACTGGATGAAGACACCAAGGGAACGCCGCTGATCAATCTGAACCGTTGCCGCCGTTGTGGTACCTGTATGGGCGCTTGCCCGGAACGTATCATCAGCTTCCAGGATTATGGCATCATCATGGGCAATAACATGCTCAAGGCGGTGGAAGTACCGGAAGAAGATGAAGAGAAGCCCCGTATCCTGGCGTTCATGTGCGAAAATGACGCACTTCCGGCATTGGAAATGGCAGCCAGAAAGCGCATGAAGTTTAATTCATGGGTACGTATCTTCCCGGTTCGTTGTCTTGGTTCGGTGAACCTCGTATGGATCACCAACTGCCTGGATGCCGGGTATGACGGCATCATGCTACTCGGCTGTAAACATGGTGATGATTACCAGTGCCACTTCGTACGCGGTAGCGAACTTGCCGAATACCGTATGGATAATGTGCAAGAGAAACTACAGCAAATGGCTTTGGAAGAGGAACGTGTACTAGTAGACTACATTGCCATTGACGAATGGGAGAAGGTAATCAAGGTTCTCGATGATTATGCGGAAGAGATCGAAGAAATCGGTCCGAACCCGTTCAAAGATTTTTAATAAATAGTCCTCGGGCCTGCTCGGGAGACCGTTGACAAAAGCTTATGATTATCATAAACTTTAGGTTCGCTTAGGGAGGAATGCACAGAAATGGTTGCATCTGGAACAGGTGCGGCCATACTGTGTGATACCAACCAGATAGATTTCTTTTTGCCAGGTTGAAATTCGAAAAATCGTTTTACTTTGTGAACAAAAGAGCAAAAGGGGTAAAGGTATGGCATCCAAGCTTGTACCGCCTCATGGCAGCGATGAACTGATTTGTCTTCTTCTTGAAGGCGCTGCGCGTGAGGAAGAATTGAATAAGGCCAAAGGCCTGAAAAGTGTTCCGCTTAGTTCACGCGAAACCGGTGACCTGATCATGATGGGAATCGGTGGGTTCACTCCTCTGACCGGCTTCATGGGCGAAGCTGATTGGAAGAGTGTCTGTGCTGAAATGAAAATGCCGTCCAAGAACGGTCTGTTCTGGCCGATTCCGGTAACCATGTCTGTGGATCAGGATGTTGCCGACTCCATCAAAATCGGTGAAGAGATTGCTCTGTATTCAGATGAATTCGATGAGATCATGGCTACGATGAAAGTCGAAGAGAAGTATGTCATCGATCGTGAATTTGAGTGCAAGCATGTCTATACTACCACCGAATCGGAACATCCCGGTGTGAAGATGGTGATGGACCAGAAGGCTGTGAACATTGCTGGCCCGGTGAAAGTCCTTTCCGAAGGTACCTTCCCGACAGAGTTCAAAGGCATTTACCAGCGTCCGGCGGAAAGCCGCAAGATCTTTGAAGAAAAAGGCATGAGCCGCGTAGCCGCGTTGCAGCTTCGTAACCCGATGCACCGCAGCCATGAATTCCTCGCAAAGATCGCGTTGGAAGTTTCAGACGGTCTCTACATCCACCAGCTTATCGGTAAACTGAAGCCGGGTGACATCCCTGCAGATGTTCGTGTGAACTGCATTAACACACTCGTCGATGGTTACTTCGTGAAAGAATCCGTCCTCACCGGCGGTTATCCTCTCGACATGCGTTATGCCGGTCCGCGTGAAGCACTGCTGCACGCTCTGTTCCGCCAGAACTTCGGCTGCTCCCACATGATTATCGGCCGTGACCACGCCGGTGTGGGCGACTATTATGGCCCGTTCGACGCTCAGGATATTTTTGATGAATTGTGGGATGGCGCATTGGTCTGCCGTCCGCTCAAGATCGACTGGACCTTCTGGTGCTACAAGTGCAATGGCATGGCCTCGATGAAGACCTGTCCGCACACAGAGCAGGGCGATCGCCTCTTCCTGTCCGGAACCAAGCTTCGTAAGATGCTTTCTGAAGGCCAGGTGGAAGAGATTCCGAAAGAGTTCAGCCGTCCGGAAGTTCTCGAGATCCTCGTAGACTACTATTCCAAGCTGGAAGAGAAAGTCGAGATCAAGGAACACCGCGCGAGCCGTGGTGAATAACAAGGTTTGAAGACAAAAACCGAAGATAAACGTTAACCCTAAACAACATTACTATTCAATGGATTCGATCCGTTCGCCGACGGGTCGACAACAGATGTTTTTAAGGAGGGTTCGATGCCAAGCTATGTGATCCTCGACAAGTGTGATGGATGTAAGGCGCTCGACAAGACAGCGTGCCAGTACATTTGTCCGAACGATCTGATGGTTCTCAACAAGGACCTCATGAAGGCCTACAACTGTGAACCCGAGCTGTGCTGGGAATGCTACAACTGCGTAAAGATCTGCCCAGTTCAAGCTATTGAGGTTCGTGGTTATGCAGACTTTGTCCCGATGGGTGCGTCTGTAACACCGATGCGTGGTTCCGACAGCATCATGTGGACGATTAAGTTCCGCAATGGAAATCTGAAACGGTTCAAGTTCCCAATTCGCACCACGGATGAAGGTACAGCCGTGCCGAACGGCGGATTCAACGAAGGCGACGGTGATCTTAAGAACACCTTGCTCTTTACTGAACCGGAATCCATCAGGGCTGATTTCTTCCAGCTCTAAACAAGTGGAATCCCTTCTACGTTTGAAAGTAAGAATTAGGAGGTAATACTGTGGCTAGGGAATTTGAAACCGTAACCGTCGAAACTGATCTGCTGATCATCGGCGGCGGTATGTCCGCATGTGGCGCTGCAGTGGAAGCAGCTCACTGGGCAAAGCTGAATAATTTGAAAGTTACCTTGGTTGACAAGGCTGCCATGGATCGTTCCGGCGCCGTCGCCATGGGTCTTTCCGCCATCAACCAGTATGTTGACCTTACTGGTGGCAAAAACAGCGTAAAAGATTACGTTGACTATGTACGTCAAGACCTCATGGGCATCACCCGTGAAGACTTGGTCGCAAATATTGCTCGTCACGTAGACAGCACCGTCCACCTCTTTGAGAAGTGGGGACTTCCGATCTGGAAAGACGAAGACGGTAACTACGTGCATGAAGGTCGTTGGCAGCTCATGATCAACGGTGAATCCTACAAGGTCATCGTTGCTGAAGCAGCCAAGAATGCTCTGAAGCAGCTCGGCGACAACGGCGAGATCATTGAACGTGTATTTGTCGTAGAACCCTTGATGGTTGACGGCAAGTTCGCCGGCGCAGTCGGCTTCAGCGTTCGTGACGATAAATTCTACGTCTTCAAGTGCAAAGCAGCCATCGTCGGTATGGGTGGTGCGGTACATGTCTTCAAGCCGCGCAGCACTGGTGAAGGTCTTGGTCGTGCCTGGTATCCGCCGTGGAACACCGGCTCCAGCACCTATTTCACCGCCAAGGCTGGCGCAGAATTAACCTGCCAGGAAGTCCGTTTCATCCCGGTCCGCTTCAAGGACGGTTATGGTCCGGTAGGCGCATGGTTCCTGTTGTTCAAATCCCGTGCAACCAATGCAATGGGTGGCGAATACATGGTCGAGCGTCGTGATGAACTCGACAACTGGAAGCCTTACGGCACAGTGAAGCCGATCCCGGCCAACCTGCGTAACTGGCTCGGTATGCTGGACGTGATGGAAGGCAAGGGCCCGATCTTTATGCGCACCGAAGAAGCGATCCAGAAGATCGCCGACGCGTACAAAGACGACCCCAAGGGCTACAAGAAGAAGATGAAGGAACTCGAAGGCGAAGCGTGGGAAGACTTCCTCGACATGACTATCTCCCAGGCGTTACTCTGGGCAGGTACGAATACTCAGCCGGAAGAAAAATCCTCCGAAATCGCAGCCGCCGAACCGTACTTCATCGGCTCTCACTCCGGCGCCTCCGGTGCCTGGGTCTCCGGTCCTGAAGATATCCAGAATGATGACACCAAGGGTGAGTACTTCTGGGGCTATGAAAACATGTCCACCGTTGACGGCATCTTCTGTGCTGGCGACGCGTCCGGCGCAAGCTCCCACAAGTTCTCCTCCGGTTCCCATGCGGAAGGTCGTATTGCCGCCAAGGCAGCGGTTCGTTACATCGTCGACAAGGGCGCCGATCTGATCGACATCCCGGCTGACATGATCGAAAAACACCGCAATACACTTCTCGCACCATTGGCCCTGTATGAAGCGGAATCCGGAAAATCTTCCGATCCGAACATCAACCCGGCCTACATGCGTCCGAAGATGTTCATGTTCCGTCTCCAGAAGATCATGGATGAGTACGCCGCTGGCGTAAGCGCCCAGTTCTCCACCAACGAAAAGTGCCTGGAAAAAGCCCTGGAACTTCTCGGCTGGCTGAAGGAAGACTCTGCGAACCTCGCAGCGGAAGATCTGCATGAACTGATGCGTGCGTGGGAAAACGTACAGCGTATGTGGCAGGCCGAAGTGCATGTCCGCACCATGCTGTTCCGTGAAGAAACCCGCTGGCCCGGCTACTACTACCGTGCCGACAAGCCGAAGATGGACCAGGACAACTGGCTCGCCTTCGCCAACGCCAAGTGGGATCCCGCCACAGGCGAATGGGAAATGATCAAACGCCCGGTGAAGTACATGTTCTAATCCTTGCGATGATCCCTTTTTTCCTGTTCGCAGGAAAAAAGATCCCAAGATAGAGAAACGCCTCTTTTCCTTACGGAGAAGAGGCGTTTTGTAGTATTATCAACTCAGTGTACGTGATATCTGAGAGGGTTGAAGGTTTGCAGCGATGTCACTCCAGCGGAAGCTGGAGTCCAGAAATAGCGTGACGAAGTCATGCTTTACTACGAATTATAAAGTATGAATATCTCAAATTTTATTGTGTTGGGAACTGCATCCAACACAAATCTCTGGACTCCAGCTTTCGCTGGAGTGACAGACTAGGCGATTATCACATTGGATATGCAAATTATTGTAAGTAGAACTCTGAAGTTTTTGATTGTAATTGATGTATTTCTGCGGCTTAGAATGGAATATCGCAACTTAAATCTTTCCAATCAGGATTCTCCTTTTCAATTGCTTCCAATTTCCATGCTCGCTTCCACGCTTTTATCTGCTTCTCCCGCATTAGTGCAGCTTCAATGGATTCATACATTTCGACATAAACCAGTTTATCAATCCCATATCTGGATGTGAACCCTTTTACTTGTTTGCGTTTGTGCTCTTCCATCCTTCGAGACAGGTTGCTTGTTATGCCTGTATAGAGAGTTCCGTTTCTTTTATTCGTAAGGATGTATACATAGTATGACTTTCCCATTCTTCGTACTCCTATGATTCACTATCTAGAATATGATATTTGATGAGGTAATAATATAACTGTAATGGTCACCAATGATGTCACTCCAGCGGAAGCTGGAGTCCAGAAATAGCGTGACGAAGTCGCGCTTCATCTTGAGTTGCATGGAAAGATTTTCATACAAAGTATTGTGTTGGGAACTACATCCAACACAAACCTCTGGACTCCAGCTTTCGCTGGAGTGACACTGTGTCTGACTTATAACATTTTCAAATAGCCTCAACAACTTGGATTTACTTTTTATCAAAACCTACAAACGCAGATTTCACATTTGCAATCAGAGCATTCACTTTCTGTAAATATATCTTGGTCGTATTTTCATATGTTTAACTACACCATGAAGATCAGGGTAAATTGTAGATGCATTAATACCGTCTAAATCTAAACATTCTAGCAAATCTGGGACTTGGTTTTTCTTCAGATTAAATTTGTATAACAAGGTTTGAGAAGTATTACAAAAATCATGATCATTTATTAATTCCTCTAAGCCAATTGATGTTTCATTGAATAGTGGAGGATTGATTTGTTCTGAGAACACAAACAAACCTTTTTGGGCTTTAATATAGTCTGCATAGTAAGAAGGTGGACGTAATACATGAAATGGTCTTTTTATACCCGGTTTTTCAAAATTTGAAGATCCAGTAAGATAATCGAATCCATGGACGTTTAAAGCCCATACTGATATATATTCGGATGAACAACTTTTAATTAAGTCCATATCTTCTGCTGCAAAATATGCTGCAACCAATGGATTGTCTGTCCAATCAATCATACGTGTAGGAATTCCATGGTGCTGAGCAATACTCATTATATTTAGGAAATCAAAACTTTTTTCATAAGTAAAAGGAATATCAACAAGAGATTTTTTGTTCTTTGAAAGCTCAGCCATTCTATAGATCCAAGGCCAAAGTTCGACATCAATTTCATCGATCGTATTTGATTGATCAAAAAAACTCCCAAATTTCTCTAGCCTGAACTTTATATCAAGATTTGGCAATGGGTATCCGATTTTTTCTGCAAAGTGAATGAAATTGAGTATAGCGTTGTACTCCATCGTTGCACGAATCGATTTTATCTTTTTGTCGTCGGAACAACCATAATTTTCCTCTAGTCTATTCCGCATGCCAGATATATCAGCTAATTCATCAATCTTTTTACTTCGGAATGCAGAAGGGGTTAGACCAAGCATTGAGCATGCTTGACCACGAAATATAAAAGGATTTGACTTCAAATAATGCTTTAGGTAAGGGGATGTTGATATGCGAATATCATGCAGAAATTTTTCTACATTATCATAATATAAAGAATCATATGCTTTTACCAATGGATTATCCTCCTAAGAGATGCAATTCCTTTAGTAAATAATTTTATTTGAAATGGGCTACTTTCAAATAGAACTCTTTCACTATAGGTAGTTCGATCGCACCAGGTTTAAATTCTACTGTTCCTTTCTTACCAAGTTTAAAAATATCATTATTAATTCCAAAAAAGTATCTAACTATTTTTGTAATAGAAGTTATTGATTTGAGAGAATTGCTTTCAACATCAATTTCAGTATCAAAATGAATAGCACTATTCCTTATTTTCTTTAGTTCTTTATATTCCGAAGCAATCGCATCATTTATCAAATTCCAATCTTGTAGGATTTCTATTGCGATGTCCCAATTACTTAACTTTCGATCTCTATAGGCATTCTTATAATGTTTTGATGTTTTATAGTAGTCCTTCAAATTTCTGATTAAAATTTTGTAAATCTGTTCACCTAATGCACAAGATGAAACCAGTGCGGGATAAAATAGTCCTGAAGTGTATGCATCAAGAGTAGAAAAATACATGTCCGTAAAATCTGTTACCAATTGTAAATTGGGTGGATCTAATTGCATGTACCGATGAAGCTTCTGTTCATAACCTAAAGTTCCATATCTTTCTGTTATGATCTGTTTTAGAAAATCCTCACTGGAATCATTTCTGGTTGTATCAATATGCATAAGCAATTGAAACCCCGAATTCATATTGCCTCCAAATAGATTGTATTTTGAATTTAAATCCAATTATCTGAGCTATCCAAACTGACCATATTGGTGTGTGGAACCTCCGGGCGACGCATCCTACCTATCCTTCTCCACCACACAAAACAAACTGGATTCATCCACTTCCTGGATATGTACCTTCCCTGGCAGGTCAGATGTGAAAACCTCGAACTGTTCAGGGGTAAAGGTGATGGCACGGAACCCGTCCTTGCAGGCAATCGTCCCATCACCGGTACGCTCTTCATCAATCTCACCAAGCAGTTCGGCATCCGCTTGGAGACGGAACCACTCGAGTCGATGATCCCAGAATTTTTCGGAATAGGTGGAGATGAGTACTGTACCACCAGGTTTGGCGATACGGTAACATTCGGTGACAAGAAGGAGAGGGGACTCGTTGAAGGCGGAGATGCCGTTCTGAATGCACACCACCACATCGAACAGGTTGTCGGCAAAACCGGTACTCGCTGCATTGGTCGCAGCATAACGGATATTCGTATACGTGGACAATTCCTGACGTGCCATGTGAATGCTGGCGAGCGATGTATCTATCCCGAACACCTGGTTGGCATTGTCCGCCAGGTGTGGTAGAATACGACCATAGCCGCACCCCATTTCGATCACACTTTTCCTGCTGTCCAGAAATCCGGTGACAAAATCGAGTTCGGAATCGAGATACTGCTGTACTCGAGGTGGGGCGATACGGTAACAATCTTTTAAACGAGTTGTGTTCAATTGTTCCGAATAGTATCCAGTCATTGCCTGACTCATGTATTTAGAGGAATACCGGTAACCATTCCATTAACAGGGTAATATAATGCAATCAGTCTATATGCTCTGAGAGATTTACTAAAAATCAAAAATTATTCGAAATATTATTTGAAGTCACATAGTTCAACCTTTAATATCTTCAACGACTTAATGTATCCGTTTTCAATTGTAGCATTATTCATAAAAAAGTTTTATGAGAAACACAACAGGGAGGTACTTATGGATGCAGACACCGCGTTACTCGGTGGCGGTCTAATTACCATTTTGCTTGTAGTACTATATATCGCCATTGTCGTCCTGCTTGGTGTGTGGGGCGGAAAGATGTTGAAGAAAAAAGGCAAGAGCCAGGCGCTTGGATTTATCCTCGGTTTTGTGTTCGGTTTGCTGGGGATTATCATTTGCGCTGTCATACCGGCTTCTACCCCGGTGGGAGTTGGTGCAGGGCAAACGGCCGCAGGTGGAAGTGAAACTTGATTTGATTTCATGAAGAGATTTACAAAGGCTGCCATGGATAAATGGCAGCCTTTGTTTTACAATTTCACTATTGCTCCTCTTGCTCCGTGCAGTATATCTCAAATTGAACATCGATGTAGTGGGTTGTTTCTGTGCCAGCCCGTATTACCTCACCTGAAAGACTACCGGCAATATGTGAGTACATAATACCTTCGTAATTCACGGGCATTGTTTCATAGGTTTCAATGGTGGTTGTACCGGTTCCGGGAACTTCTGCGGTGAACCGCAGTTCAGGACTATTGTAGAAATCCAACGCTGGGTAGGGAATATCGGACCATGTAATGACTTCGCCATTACCCAATTCGCGCACATATACCTGGCAAATGGGATAGTCTGAGTCCTCGCCCGCACCGAAATTCAACCACCAGAATCCTTCCGCATGTTCTGCAATCAAATCGTAGTTTGGGTTCACTGCGATACGATATTGCGTTGGGATCTCATCGATGGACACATTCAAAACACTGGAATAGATGGTGAAACCGGAAGATTCACTAGTTACGATTACTTCATCATCGACACCTTTACCAACCACATACCATTGCACGGGAATGATCGTAGAAGGCAGATCCTCCACTGAGTAATCATACAGTGTTGATGCAGTCGTGCCGACCATTGCTGGTGTTTGTTCACCTTCAGCAGCAAAAACCTCCCAGATGGTTACGTCGTCTCCGTCATAGCTCCATTGCATACGAACCATCTCCCGGTTTGTATGGTCACCGTCCGGCGGGATCATATTAAATACTTCTCCAGGATCAGGATGTTCTTCTTCCGGTTGTATATAAACATATGCCGTTATGCTCTCACCGGACGGGATATACAGCATCTCCGAAACACCCGAATATCTTATGTCGTCGTATACAACTGACACTTCGACATAAAAATCCAGGTCGGCCGGGACTTCCACCGGTTTTTGAGCGACTCCTTCCACTACATCCACTTCATCCTGAAAACTCTCGCCATCCACAGGGCGTATCGTCAAGGTCGCTGTAAATTCTCTTCCCAATTCCGCAATTGGACGCCCATTTTTCAAACTCATCGTGATTTGCAGGCTGGCGTCCGCTCCACCGGTGATGATGATGTCGTTTTTCTGGCAACCCATAATTGCGATTGTGAGTAAAATGAACAGGAAAAAGTATCTTGTGGCTATATATTGATATCGCATAGTTCACTCCTTTTAGAAATGGAATGATCCGCCGATACGAAAGGCGATTGAACGGTTGTCATCACGACTAAGTTCATGACGGTTGGTAATCGCTGGTATCACAATAAGCGTACGCACGGTATAATTTGCTGCCGTAAGTTCCGCCCCCAGGGAAAGATCTACAAGGGTCATGGATTGGTAGTTACTGAATGATCCCGAAGCATTCTCACTGGTGAGTTCCGATGTAGAAAACCAATCGGTTGTTCCGTCACCATGTAGCATCAGTGAAATGCCCGCAAATCCGTTCAAATGGAGGCGATCGTTCAGGAAAGTGCGGACCATTCTACTGTATTCACCCGACAGGAACCAGAAGTTGCCGTTTTTTACATCATACGTTGTGGTAATGATATCACTATCGATAATGGTCTGGGCGATACGGTCGTCGGTACCGTTCATTCTGTACTGAGTGCGCAGATCAAAACCAGATTTCTCGTTCAATTGCAGCCATCCGGAAATCCCAACGGTAAAATCAAGTGATCCAGTTCCTAAAGGAACCAGGTAACCACTATCATTCGCTTCGGCATCTCCAGTGGGGATTTTAATTTTCAACTCAGGATAGAACCACGAGGTTTTATCAGCAAACAGCTCATACCGAAATGGATATCCCAATCGAAAAGTAATATCCCCTACTCCAGAGGTGGAAGCTTCATAGCCAGTGTATTTCATCGTACGATTCAGGATTAACGGTGCCCACATGTTTACCTGGAAATTCCTCCAGGTAAAGCCGACAGGTATTGTAATGGCCTTGGTGGAAGGGCTGATCTGGATTTCAGCGCCGAGTCCAAATCCCGGTTGAATTCCATCGCCGAACCCAGCCTTTCGTGCTCCCGATTCACCATATACCGAGGAGCTGACGGAGGGATCATCCATCAGGATATCGGTATTGCGAGTTGCGGTTTGAATACCCTCGGTGACAAATGAAAAATTGATTTCATTCTGGGCAAAAGCGGGCAAAGTGAGGAGACAGCAGAACAAAATCGCTACAAAAAAAACATTTCGATTCATGGTGTTCTCACTTCAGTAAAAGGTAGGAAAACATGAGTATTAATGGTTCAAAGATCTAACTTATTAAAATATTACGAATTACGAGAAGCGCATCCAATCAAATGCTTTTATTCACATTAAAATAGAGAGCACACCCCAAAATCAGGATGGGATACGGAGAAAAACAGCCCGGAATATTGAGTCCCGGGCTGATATGAAATGAGATGAGTAGTGGATTGGAATCTGGTGCAATAATCCACTAATAAGAATACTCTCGTGCGCCAGCTTCTTCCAGGTAAGCGGCAAGAAGATTGATCCCCGCCTGTACATCCTTTTTATGTACCAACTCCACGCTCGAATGGACATACCTGCTCGGTACACTCAGGGTGACATAGGAAGCGCCGCCCGGGATATGCCAGAAGGAAGCGGCGTCGGTTCCACCCCTCGGGAGGATTTCCGATTGCCATTTGATCTTTTTCTCGGTAGCGATGTCTTCCATGTGCTCAGCAAGTGCCGGGGTGGAGATGGAATAGGAGTCCATACGTTTGATAGCGATGCCTTCACCCATTTTAGTGCAGTATTCATGTCCCTGACTGCCGGGAACATCGTTTGCGATGGTGACATCCAGCGCGATGCCTATCTCCGGACGGATCTCCTGGGCGCTGGCCATGGCGCCACGGATTCCGACCTCTTCCTGAACCGTACCGACAGCGTAGATATGCGCTTTATGATTTTTCAGTTTCGCAAGTGCTTTCAGCATGACATAAACGCCGATGCGGTCATCCATCGCCCGAGACAGGTACATGTCCCCCATTTCGGTACAATCGCCAATCCATGTGACAGGATTCCCTGTACGAACGAGTTTTTTTACTTTTGACGCGGGTAATCCAACATCCACAAAATAGTCCGTGACCTTTAAAGTTTTTTTCTTCTCTTCATCGGAAAGAATATGAATTGGTTTGGAGCCCATGACTCCCGGGAGGTCCTTTTCACCATGCACGATAACGCGTTGCGCCATTAGCGTGCGTGGATCAAAACCACCTGTCGGCTGGATGCGAATAAAACCATTATCGTCAATATGACTGACCATAAATCCAATTTGATCCATATGCGCGACAAGCATCACCAAAGGTCCATCTCCTGAACCTTTTTTAAAGCCGATCACATTTCCCATTTTATCGCATCGAACCTCATCGACCAGGCTCTTCATCTCCGATTTGACAAGATCACGGATCGGCTGTTCATATCCCGGAATTCCGGGTGTTTGAGTGAGTTTTCGCAGTAACTTCATCGTACCTCCCTGATAGAAAAATGAAAGCGAGAAGAATCAATAAGGATAAACATAAAAAAATTTCCTGAAAAATAAAAATCCCCTGAAAAGGGGTAGTAAAGGTGTAAATGAATATTTTGCATCAGCATGGATTCTATCCAGGATGCAAATCAGTTACATATCTATATTTTCGTCGAGACCAAGCTCATCAAGCGGCATGAGTTTGCGCACTCGTCCGGAATAGGTAGGGGATGGTTCCACAAGCCCCAGCTTCTGCCATTTTTGCCACCAGCTTACAACAGTCCGCTGAGTCACTACCTTATCAATATCTTTCTCAATATCACGTGAAGAACGGATACCATCCGAAAGCTCATAGACATGCCGTTCTATGGTTTTCGTAAGGTTTTCTTCGATCAATTTTCTTGCTTCACGGTGGGCAAGGAAATGAATCATACGCTTCATTTCACGCTGATTCTCCAAAACTTCGCGTAGCATGTGTTCCATGTTGTTCTGCATACCGGCCTCCCATATAGTGAAAGCTACGAAAAACCTATAGATTTCCTGCTTTCAAGTCAAGAGAAACTTGTTTCTTATTTCTCAAATAAGAAGTTGAGGCTCTCTAAGAGTGCCCGGTAACATGTTTTTGATCAAGAAGTTCAAGATTTTTATAATGAAATGAAGTTTCGCAGTTTGTTGTTGAATATATAAAAGATTGGAATGAGAAATGGTGGTGCAGGAATCGCAACATTTTAAAAAAATCATACGCCTGAAGTAAACAGTCTCATAAATAATTGTATTTTTATCATGGACAGAATGGATTAGGAGCCAACATACATTTTTAAACAGATAATCCTTTTGGGGGAACGATGAAACGGATCGCGATTTTTTATTGCAAACGCATTAAGGATCATACTTGTATTGCATGTGCAAAGTGCTTCAAAGGAGTAAAGCAGAAAAGTGGCGAATTCGCCCAGCATGATGAAATCGAAATAGTTTCCATGACCGATTGTGGAGATTGCCCAGGACTCATTATGCCGCGTGTATCCATGATTGTAAACATGCTTAAGGGAATGGAACAGGAAGTTGATGCCATCCATCTGGGTACATGCATCAAGATGGCATATGAACATGGTCAATGTCCTATTGAACTTGATGAAGTAAAGTTGAAACTGGAGACGAAACTGAATATTCCAGTAATTATCGGCACACACGATTATGTCTAATAGATGATTTTCTGCTCAGGTATTCAGACGAAGCTGTTACCATGAATTGGTGGCAGCTTTTTTACTGTAACCACCACAAAACTTATCCATCTTCCAGTCGCCAGAAAATACCATCAAGCCCTGCCTTCTACTATCACGCAGAATAATATGCCAATAACCATATGACAGATATCTTTTGCAGATAATAGTCCTGAAGAGACTATCGGAAGAGAGGTATAAAAATCTCACCATATTTTTCATGTATTGTTGCTTGTTCCCCCCCTGATGGGGTACATTGAATTCCCGTCTGATAATCATGTAAGTGGAAGGGGTGGGACATTCGGTAAAAAATGACTCTGGAGACCATTCCAAAATCGTAAGAATCAGGAATAAAAAATCTAACAACCCAGAGTATCTGTCGTTTGAACACAGCATCACTATTGTGAAAATTCAAATCCTGCAAATAATCTGCGATGTTCGTTGACTTGAAAATTGAAATTATTGCTTATTTATATTGCATTTATTGTAAGCTACCCCTGGTTGAAATTTGCGGTAAAATAATCCTATATTACACATATTATCGGTAGAATAATATAGTGAATTAGGTATTCCTAACATTATAATAGGAACTTCTATTTATTTGTCAGCACCGTCTTACGAGTTTTAAGGGGGCAACATAAACGGTGGACCATTGAACGTTGAGGAGGTAGAAACATGAAGAGAGTTGTGATCAGTGTGATGGCTCTGGCGATGATCGCCACCGCCTTGCACGGTTTCCCGCGTAAGGTGTTGTATGAGGAATTCTGGGCGGACTGGTGAAGTTACTGTGCACCTGCGTCGCAGGTATTCTACGATTTCGCTACTAATCCGCAATATGCAGACAACGTAATACCCATTTGCTATCATTATTCTGGAGATCCCTGGTCCAGCCAGTCTGGCGCACAC
Source organism: bacterium (assembly GCA_963674515.2). Taxonomy (GTDB): domain Bacteria; phylum Electryoneota; class Electryoneia; order Electryoneales; family Electryoneaceae. The sequence goes on along the minus strand of CAXXQY010000029.1, from coordinate 137,994 downwards.
CAGACCAGAATTAACTTATATGGTATCAGCGGATGGCCGAGCCTCAGGGTTGATGGTATTATTAGCGGGCATCCCGGATCGACAGGCGATCTTACCGGCGGATACAATAGCAGGATCAACGTTGATAGTCCTGTTAGTATCCAGATAATGGCGAATGTGCTTGGCGATGAACTGGCAGCAACAGCTATTGTTACCAGTGGTGATGGAGCTGTATCTGGTAACTATAAAATCCATTTTGCTGCGATTGACATGTATTATGAAGGTTATAATGCTCCTAACGGTCAAACTGAATATCATTTTGACATGTTGGACATGGCAAACAATGGCCAAGGGCTCGATTTCGAAATCGATGCGAACTCGACTGAAACATTTAACACCACATTTGATTGGCCCTTCACTATCGAGGGAAATGAGCAGGAACAGGATAATGTTCGGATCATTTGTTTCATCCAGAATCATTCCACTCGGGAAGTTATTCAAGCGGAGTGGTCGGAGCTATCTGTAGAGTATCTGTTTACTGCCTCCAGTGAAGTTACCAGTGAGCTTATAGAGCCTTCATCCAGTGCTGAATTCACCATTGATTTGGCGAACCTCGGTACAGAAGACGATATCTATGATATCACAGTTACTTCAGATATCCCGACCGGATGGACATTCGAATACACCACTCCTGATGGCAACCAGAGTGGTAATTCCACGATTTCCATTGCATCATTGGACTCATATACATGTCTATTGACATTTGAGTCTACCGATGTAACCTGGGAAGAAGCCGATGTTGAAATGAATATCGCTTCTCAGGGACTCCCAGAGATAAACTATACGTTAGATTTCTACGTACAGAATTCAGGACGTGTGCTTGTGGTAAATGGAGATCCTGACGGGAACTTCACTGAATACTACGACAACGTACTTACCTACGCCGAAAACCAGAATCAGGATGATATTCTTGACTATGGAATCTGGGGTAGACCTTCCGAATGTTTGAATACCGGTGATCTGGCCGGGATGGAGATTGATCTTGTCATCTGGTACTTCGGCACGGGAAATACCATATCGGACGAACAGCAGGATGATTTGATTGATTATCTCAATAATGGCGGTACACTCTTCATTAATGGCAGCAATGCCCCGGCGGTTTTAGACGATTCGGACCTGATCGGAATGATGGGCGCCAACTACCAGGGACGTTATGAAGCTGCTGACAACGTGTACGGTGAATCGGGCGATCCTTTCTTTGGCGAACTGAATTTCTACATCCGTGGTGGCGACGGCGCTGACAACGCCGATGAACCATGCTCCCTGCTTCCCAGCGGTGACGGTGAAGTAGCGTTCCGGTATTCGACGGTTCGTCGTGCTGGTATGCGTATGGAAACGGATAACTACCGTACATTATTGACTGGTTTCCCGTTCGAAGCTATCAATGCAGAAGCGGATCGTCAGGCGTTCATGATGAATACCCTGTTCTACCTGATTGAGTACCCGGTGATGGCATCTCCCGACGGCGAAGAGAACGCCTCTCCCGATATCTATGCATTGAACCAGAACTATCCGAACCCGTTTAACCCGTCCACGGAAATTGCGTATGAACTTCCGGCTTTGGCAGATGTAATGCTGACTGTCTATAACGTGGAAGGTCGCGTGGTTGCCGAATTGGTGAACGGTCCGGTAGAGATGGGGCAACATAGTGTCACCTGGAATGCTTCCAACATGCCAAGTGGAGTTTACTTCTATAAACTGGAAGCCCGCGGCAGCGACACAGTCTTTAGTCAAACTCGTAAAATGCTCCTGATCAAATAGTCGAACTGTATCATAGATCAAATGTACCATGGGCTGCAATTGTTGCAGCCCATTTTTCTGTTGTGCGCTTGGCAGGGCGCGTTCACTTGGGGGTTGAAGTCTCCTGTGGGCCCGTCAGGGGGAACCATTAGCCGGACGGCAAGGGCTGCTACTGCGAAGTGGGGTCTGAAGGAAGCCGCAGGCAAAGCACTGGCCAGATGAACAAGAATCGCATACGAGGCGGTCATGCTGGATGAGGAGGCAATTATCGCTAAAGTCCGATACCTGACCGGAAAGCATGGGCGTATATGCGGCAGGTATAAGTGTGGAGGTGGATGCGCAGTACCCGGGGATATCTGCAGGTTTGTTCCAGGTTTGGGACTACTTGTGTCGAGAGGCGCAAGGATGGACATGCAGAAGTCAGCAGACGGCATAGTAGGGTATTCGATCTGCCCGAAGGCCTGAACATGAAGATGCTGTGGTGATCTGGATGCTCGAGGACTTCGAGGACATAGAAAGTATGGTGGAACTCCAGCGCCATCCTGAAAGTAATGGACGGAATCCATAAGGATAGGGATGGTATGTAAACGGTTACGGCGCAGAAGGGGTAGTCACAGGGGACAGATTGGTTTGATTGTCGATGATCGAGGCATTCTTTCGTCAATGAGACCGATCCAGTTCCACATCCATCTCCAGGAACCGCCGTATATGGAACCGTACATACGGTGGTGTGAGAGGCTGGGGCCGCGAAGGTCCCCGCCTACCCGAAATACAATTAACGGTTCCTCGCTATTTCGTGTGGGTAGCGCGAATTAATCGAAGGTTCGGTAAAACGTGTCGAGAACGGCATGAATATCGCGAATGAAACCGCTTCCGCGTTAAACGAGATCATAGATGGCGTTACCAGGGTGTCCGATGTGGTCGATGAGATCGCAACTGCATCCAGAGAACAGGCTGGAGCACTAAACCAGATTAATGAAGGGCTGGGCCAGATCGAGCAGGTAACCCAGAGCAACACTTCCAGCGCTGAAGAAAGCGCTGCTGCTGCAGTACAACTGTCCAGCCAGGCAACTCAACTCAAGAGCCCGATTGGCGGGCAGGAACGCTCCGCCCTACCCAAATATTAATCTGATATCGAGCTTTGGCCTGAGTGCTTCCTGACCTCCGAAATTTCAGCGAAGGAGGTGGACCCAGGTTTCTCCATCCTACCTGCAGTGGACGAAACTGCGCAAAACTGGAGTATTTCTGAGTTTGTGAGAGACATCCGTGTGGCAAACACATGGGCTAAAGTCCTTTGAACATCGACTCCCTTTCATCGAAAGGGAGCTCCTGGGAGCACTCTATTATATGCCTCCGGCGAATTCTCCGAAAGTGTGCCGCATCGTACTCCCTTAGGTTGGAACCGTACGAAAGTCTTTTGTGAAGCCCTTTGTCCAACTGGTATAGAGAGCCTGCGATTTGACATGAAACCAGGGATGTGGCGATGAACAAAAAACGGGGTTATTCCGTTGAAGAATAACCCCGCAATAAAAAGCAAATCCTGTGGTTACTACTGCAGATCCTCGATAGTCATCACTTCAATTTCCCCAAACTCTTCAAGCTGAGGCTGAAGGATTTCGGCCTGGCCGACAACAACATACCGGAAATTGTCCGGCTGGAGCATACGGCGGGCGATCTCGTTCACATCCTCCAGGGTCACAGCATTGATCCTTGCGCGGTACGTTTCAATAAACTCCGCAGGATCATCGAAGTTGAACATCAGTAAGGTCTGGAACTGGGTCGCCAGATCTTCCGGTGTTTCATACTGCATGGGGTATGTACCCATCATATATGCCTTGGCATGCTGCAGTTCTTCTTCAGTGAATCCATCCGCGATGGCATCCCGCATGAGCTGGATTGTCTCCCCGATGAGCTGACCGGCAGTTTCATTGCTGGTGGCGGCTTCAACGGTGTACGCGCCTTCCATCTGGCGTGCAGTAAGATTTCCGTAGATACCGTATGTCAGGCCAAGTTCGCTACGGACGCGGAGCATGAGACGGCATCCGAATCCACCGGTCCCGAACATCTGGTTCATTACACGGAAGGCGTACAGGTCTTCGCCCATGTTGTAAGGCGAAAGTACATAACCCATACGAACCTCTGCCTGGGCGGCATCGGGTTTGTCGATCAGGAGGATTTGTCCGCCTTCGAGGTGCTCTGGGTTTTCATAGTCTGTATCGGGACGGTCTCCGCGATCCCAATCACTGAAATACTGCCGTACCAACTGGTGTGCATCGCGCCATGGAATGTCGCCGGATATGGCAAGGACTGCATTTGATGGAACGAACAGCCGTTCATATTGTGCGACAATGGCGTCCCGTGTAAATGCCTCCACACTGGCTGGGGTACCGGCAAGCGGGAATCCGTACGGATGTTCACCATAGAGGTAGCTTGGTAACTGATCTTCCGCGATGTCGTACGCATCATCCAGACGTGCCATCATATTGGTAAGGAAACGTCTGCGATCTCGTTCAATCTCTTCCTCGGGAAAAGAGGGATGCATTGCGATATCCGCCACAAGTTCAAGCGCCATTTCAAAATCACGTGTAAGGATCGTGGATTGTACATAGCTGCCATTGTATCCGGCGCCTGAAGAGATGGAACCACCGACAAAATCCATCGTTTCGGAGATTTCCATAGCGCTGCGTGTTTCGGTTCCCTTGGTCAGCAGGTTGCCCATAAAGTAAGTAAGGCCCGGCTGATCAATCGGGTTGTAAAGGCTGCCGGCACGTATCAGCAAGCGGATTGTGACAACCGGAACTTCATGTTGAGGTACATAATAAATAGTCAAACCATTCCGCAGGCGTTTCCGTGTAATATTGGGAAGCTCTACCGGGGAATCATCCAGCTCCACCGGAGCAGTATATGCAGGCACCGGGTCATCATCGGTTTGCGCCAAAGCAACATCGAACGCGGGAAGTACGAAGACAACCGCAAGAAGCATAGAAAGCAGTTTATACGATTTCATCATTCACCTCCCTCTGTCATGCCCATCGAAGGAGCTGGCGCCGGGTTGTCAGGCACCAGGATCACGGTTGTTCGGTTACGTTCGGTCAAATAAGTGCCGATTACCCGTTGGACATCTTCGAGGGTAACTGCACGATATTCTGCAGGACGGTTGATGAAACGGTTGTAGTCGCCGTCATACAGAATCAACGCTTCGCCAATGGCCCTGGCGCGACCGTATACTGTCGTGAGCTCCATGATGAAATCGGACTCGAGTTGGTTTTGCGCCTTCTGCAATTCTTCTTCACTGACCGGGTTGTTGGCGAGGTCATCGATAAGATTGAACAAGGTGGTTTCCACCTGTTCCGTTTCAATGCCCATGTTTACGCCTGCATATACCATGAAAATGCCCGGGTCGCGAAGTGGGTAGATGAATCCACCGGCATAGGGAGAAACCTGCTCTTCATAGATCATCGTACGATAGATACGGGAGGAGCGACCGTCAGATAGAATTTTCTGTGCTACTTCGAGGGCAGGCATGTCTTCATGCGCCGCTCCCGGGATATGGTAACCGGCGACAATGATCGGCACTTGTGCCGGACGGTGGAACATTACACGACGTTCCCCGTGTTGTTCGGGTTCTACAGTACGCGGTTGAATCGGATCCGGACCGGCGGGAATATCCCCATAATAGTGCTCAATCAGCTCGATCGCTTCCTGTGTGTCGAAATCACCGACAACAATAACGGTAGAATTATTGGGTATGTAGTAAGTATGATAGAATTCTTCCAGCTCCTGCTGTTCCCATCCCAGGATATCACTACCCCATCCAACTACCGGCCATCCATAAGGATGCGCCTGGAACATGGTTGTGGTCACTTGTTCGATCAATGATCCGAACAGGTTGTTATCCACACGTTCCAGTCTCTCTTCGTAGACAATCTGGCGTTCCGGGTTGAAAGTTTCCGGGACAATCTGCAGGTTGGCGAGCCGTTCCGCCTCAAGATGTGCAACCAGTTCGAGCTGGTCAGAAGCTATGTTCTCGTAATACGCAGTACGGTCATACCATGTATTGGCATTACAGTACCCGCCATGAGCCTGCACAATGTGATCATGTTCTTCAGGACCATACTTCGTCGATCCGCGGAACATCATGTGTTCAAAAAAATGTGCAAGACCGGTGGTACCCGTTTTTTCATGACGGCTTCCGACACGGTAGTACACCTGGTAAGTAAGCACAGGGGCACTGTGATCTTCCAGGAGTAGTACCTGGAGCCCGTTGTCCAGGTTGTGTTCCGTCACCTGGAGAAGTTCCGGGTTCAGGATCGGTCCCTCATCCGCCCATACAACGAGCGGGAGGAATAGCAGTAAAAGTACAAGTAAGGGTAAAGCGCAACGCGTCATCCTTCCTCCCATGCATTTCTTTGACCATTGAACATGAATTGATTATCGTGAGGGACTAATCAGCTCACACGCAATGATCCATCTTTGGTACTTCCGGCTCTGAAATAGTTGACCATAGAATAGAAAGAAAAAAAACTTATAGCAATATGGAAGCAGGAAAAGAAAGGTTAGAGGTACGAATTGTAATACATCGGTGACTCCTTTCATGAAATCTAAAAGAATAATTCCTACATTACTTTATTGTTCCTGAAATTGTCCATCGGGAAATGATAGTCTGGCGCTGTATAAATGTTGAATGGAGATGTGGAATGTGGGAATCCGATTCCTACGATATGCATAATGAGGGCAATTCCCTGTACAGAAAAGGCGACTATGTCGGCGCGATTGATTGTTATACAAGGGCGCTGCTATTGGACAAAAGCCTGCTGGAAACCTATTTCAACCGTGCCCTGGCATACACCAAGCTCGAGCAATATGAAGATGCACTGGATGATTTGAAAAGTTGCCTTGAGCTGGATGCTCATGTGGGTGAAGTTTACTACCTGATCGGGTTGGTATACCAGTACATGGAAGAGTATGTCGAATCGGTACAATGGTACCTGAAAGCAATTGAAAAAGACCCGGGGTATGAGAATGCCGTCAGCCAGTTTACACGGTTACTGCATAAAATCAGTACACTTGATGAAATCCCGGCAGAACTGGAAACCTATCTTGATACTATGCTCGAAATGGAGCAGAAAGAAATCTACCTGAATGCCCATATCCTGAAAAGTCATCTCGCATTTGCCCGGTATGATATGAACGAAGCGGAACGTCACCTGTTGGAGGCCCTTGAGAAAGCGCCAGATGAAATGGTCGTCTGCCTGAATCTTGGGAGGTTGTACCGCAAGATCGGCAATGCAACGGAAGCGATCCAGTACTATCAACTGGCCAGTCAGCAGGATCCGTCCAACATAAATTCACTCCAGGCGCTTGGTGAGCTTAACATGGAGCAATCTCTGTACGAGGAATCTGAAACCTATTTTCGAAGAGTACTTTCGCTTGATCCGGTTAACGCAGAAGCGTATGAATCACTTGGCGATCTTTACCAGTCACTGTCCGAACATGAAAGAGCGATAGCATCGTACAGGCTTGCACTGAGTAGCGATCCGGACAAAACCGGAGCCATGTATGAACTGGCCTGCCTCCTGCGATCCGAATATCCGGAGATTTCCTACTGCCTGCTGAAAAAGATTCTTGAAAAAGACAAAGAGCACCAGGATGCCAATGAAGAAATCATTTCGCTGAAATGGCAGATATCGGACATGGAAAATCTTGATTGTGATTCACTGTTGGATATGTCGTCGGATTCCCTGGATATTGACATAGATGAGGATTGACAAAGGTGTGCTGCCACATGTCAATCCAAATTTCCAAACAGTAAACGACAAAAATTGAGAATGCCAGATGGATAAAACCACACAAGCATTACTGGAAGCATCGTATAATATCTTGAACTCTCGCAATTATGTGCAATCCATCCGCAAGATCCTGTTCACCGCCCAGCAACTTCTTCAATCGGAAGCGGCGTCCATATTTCTTCTGGACAGTAAAAAACGACGTTTGCAGATGGTTGCCGCCACGAACATCCCCCCAAGAAAGTGTAAAAATATCTCCTTCTCTGTCGGTGTTGGAGTCGCCGGATGGGTGGCGAAACATGGTAAGACGGTAAAACTGGAAGATATAACCAGGGATAAAAGGTTTTATCTCGGGGTTGAGAAACAGGTGGGATTCACAACAAAGGGGTATATCTGCGTACCGTTAAAATACAATGATACTGTTCTGGGGACGGTTCAACTGCTCAACCGAACCAAAGGAGAAGCCTTTTCTGACAGCGATCAGGAACTGTTGGAAGGATTTGCGGTGATCGCCGCCCTGGCGATCCGTCAACAGAAAATGCACGAAGTCGCTCTTGAAAAGCAGAAAATAGATTCCGACCTGAAAGTCGCCAAGGAATTCCAGGAACGTTTGCTTCCCACATCCTTTGATCCCCCGAAAACACTGAAGCTGTGGGCGTATAACAAACCTGCGCGTGATCTGGGCGGCGACTTGTACGATGCTTTCCAGCACCAGGATGGCTATACCATTGTCGTAGGCGATGTCAGCGGTAAAGGACCGGGCGCGGCCATCTGGATGAGCGGGCTTTCCAATATCCTGCGTTATGTCACCTCGCAGAACCTTGATCCGTTAACCCAATTGCAGAGTATCGACAGGCACCTGACGAATACTCTGCCTCCGGAAGCATTTATCACTGTCTTCATCGGAACCTTCAAGGATGACACCCTTCACTACGCCAGTTATGGACACAACCCGATGCCGGTGTTCCAGGACGGCGAAGAAATCCAATGGCTGGAGTCGACGGGATTGCCGATGAGCCTCATGCCCGACATGCCCGCCGAAGTGAAATCCATCCCCTTTACAAAAGGGATGAAACTGGCGTTGTATTCGGACGGCATCACTGAAGCGGAAAACCGTAAAGAGGACATGTTCGGCGAGGACCGTCTCGAACGAATCCTGGACAACCACAGCAGCGAATCCGCTGAAGCAATTGGTAAACGGGTCATTCGCTCCGTCGAGAGATTCACACGAGGGACAGTACAGTCGGATGACATCACACTGGTTGTTATTGAACATGTATGATGGGTGGCCGACCTGCAGTTCAAGGTCGGGTGTCAAGAAAGGTAGATTATTCCGTCGTTGCGAGGATTCTGTGTGGTCCGACTGCGTAGTGTGCAGTCGTGGTGTCAGCAGAATCTGAAGCAATCCCCTTTCAGTTTGGAGCGGGATGCATATTCCTTGTCCTCTGAGGTCAACAGTCGTGACGAGTGGCCGACCTGAAGTCCAATATCGGGAGTTAACAGATATGCCCAAGTTGTCTTGAACCTGCCGGAACCGTCTTTGTGAAGGCTGGTGACCATCGTGGTATATTGATTGAGTATTATGGTAAGAGGAACCCTGTTGGGCACACGTCTTCGAAAACTACTCTTCGACGTATTCAAGCCAACAGGGGCATACATTATTCGTTATTGCAATACAAGAGCTGCGGGTGCCCCGACCTGTCCGTCAGCCGGCGGATAGGGTGTCAAGAAATAATACTACAGATATGAAACCCGAATAGCTCGTTCCTTCGTCACTAAGCTATCCGGGCCATCCGATCTTGAAGTGTATTGCACTGGTTAATCATATTGATAATTCATCCGGCTTCTCTTCTACTCTGTTTGTACTTCCCCCCTGGATCGATAGAAACAATTGACTGCGGATACCAGGAAGAGAATACGGTGACGCGGGTCGGGCGATCGTGCCAGAAGTCGCTCCATATCCTTCATCCATGTATAGTAAAATTCTGGATCGTATTCCGGTTCGGGGGTAAAGCCTTGGTTAATGGACCCACCAACCTGCACGAAATAATCCGGATCAATCCGCTCTTCATGCAGGCAAATTTCCATTTGTTCAGAATTATGGTTTCGAAGCGCATGGTACAGTCGCAACCATCGTACATGATTTTTCAGCCATGGATCACGCAAACGTTCTTGGTAATCAGCATCAATTAATTGCCTTGAGAGAGAAGAGACTATTTGAACCCGAGCCCAGTATTCGTGTTCATCAAGGCGTCCGGGTCTGTACTCAAAATGATCATCATACCTGGAAAGTAAACGTTCAAGCAGTGGTATCTCATCGGTAATGATCATCGAGGCGTGGAGAATCTCAAGGATTTCATGTCCAATAAGGTTATTGAAGAGATAGAGGTTCGCTTCGATTTTGGAATGATCCCAAACTGCCATGCGCCACTGTTCAGGAGTAGTGATGAGTAGCGAATCGGTTTCTTGCGAATATATTTCACGCGCCAGGGGTTCCACTGTCAATAGGGCGCCAGTCCTGACTCGCAAGTACTGAGAAAGAGTAGTGATGTAGAAATGATATACAGGATGTGTGATCTGTCCGGCAATCGTATCCAGATGATCTGCGATGGCAGACAACGTTTCCTTCTGATCGTCAATAAAACTTTCATCGGCTTTACTGCAAACATCATAGAGGATGCGAAGGTATTCAATGACCAGTGTGGTAGAATCCTCCTCGCTGCGATAACGCCAATCCGGATCCAATTCCTGTTTAGCCTCGAACCAGATACGGATGTCTGGAGGGATGGAATCTTCAGTCTTTTCAAGAAGGATCAGTCCCAGTAAACAATAGAGATCAGGCCAGCTATCTGCCAACGGTTGGAATTGTTGCGGGAATTGGAACTGATAATTGTCGAAATTTTCCAGGAGCTGTGCTGTCGAATCATAACTGATGGAGTCGTTTGTCAGGTCATTATACGTGCGTGTCAATATTGACGAATAATATTCACCATCGGGCGCATAACGTAACTGCGCAATGATAAGGGTCTCAAGGCTGTCCGCATAGGCAATATCAGAATGATTTCGAATATCGCGAACAAAATGGGTGACATATGTTTTGGAATCCCACCAGGTACTATCGGCAAGAATGGAATGGAATGGATCCTCGTGCCAGAAATCGATGGCTTTTTTAAACCTTCCGATCCGCACCAGGTACTGGAAATAAGACAATGTAAGAGAACGACGATCCCTGATTGAATCTTGTTGGGTAAACGCAGAAAATTGATCTTCAAAATACTGTTGAGCTGTCAGCGAATCCTGGTCAGAAAAATATTGACGTAAAACATGTCTATAATTAAGATCCTCGATAGTAACGTGCATGTTGGATGCATTCGAAAGTTGGTTATATAATCTTGATTGGTTGTAACCGAAATGACTTCGTAATTCACGCTCGATCATCTGCGTTCGAAAAGAATCCGGTTGCAGGTCTGTAAGAAAAGCGATTGCTCCTGTTGTGTCGCCATTTGAAAGACTCATATGTACTGTTTGGTCTGCAATACTTCTGTAAAAATTGTCGTCTAAAGGAACAGACAATTCCCGATAAGTGTTAAGAATTTGGTTTGCATTATGAGGTGTGAGGGCAGAATGGGCAACGGATGCCCTGAGATTCATATAACGACGATGATCGAAGAACTTGAACAATTCCGTGTACCGTCTCGTTTCCAGGCAATACCGCAGTAATCTATTTTCAGTCCCACCACTCCATTGGTCTGTGTTCTCGAAATAATAGTCGACCAATTCATTTAGGACTTGTTGACGAAACTCGCCCTGTGATTGTGTGATTATCAAATTCAAGTACTGATCGACATAAAACCTCTCCATATCGGTAGCCAGAATTTCTGGCACTAGCTCTCGAGCTACAGAATCCGCGATCAGGGACCATCGGGTTTCGGGAAGTGCGGCGATGGAATCTTCGTTGGTTGGGATATCGATCTCGTCCAGGAGATCGACAATCATCTGCCAGTCCGGGTGAAGCTCCCGACGTTGCACTTCTTCGTAGGAGGGTAACCCTGAATGATACTCCCGACTTCGGGGAGTTCTGTCGCATCCCTGCAGACAGGAGAACAGGAGCAGAAGGGGTAGGAGAACAGTAAATTGAGATTGTAATGCAGGAAAATTGGTTGCTGGTGAGAATTTCATTGTTTCTCCAGGAAACCGTCAACGAAAGTAGTGCATAAAAAAAGATACAAAGAAATCTATTGTATTTACGGCAGAAACAATGGGAAAAGAATTTTTTACTGGAGTGTGAAATCAGGAGCACCCGTTCGATGAAGGGGTGTTCAGTTATTCAGTCGTGATTAGTAAATGTATCCAATTGAACGTGCATAGACGGATAGCCGAAAGTCCTGCTCTGCAAACTTCGCAGCTCTGTGATTTACAGGTCCACACCGATGGATTCAATTTGACCATTATACTGGTTCTTGAAAAGAATGTTTTATAAAATATCTTCTAACTAATTATTATTTCTGGATTCCCGCCTGCGCGGGAATGACAAATTTGAGACATTCTTTTCGAGAAACATTGTAAACAAAAAACCGGCGATCCATTTCGCCGGTTTGAGTATGCTTGTTATTCATGGATAAAAAATCTATACTTCCTTCGAATTCTCCTCGGACGTCTCATCCGCAGGTTCCGCGGAAGGTTTGTAGGCGTCAAGATCCAGTTCCTCTTTCGGGGGAGTGGAGCTGCGCATGGAACGAACCTCTTCGGGTGAACCGGGACGATTCGGGTGGATATTATTTACGGCTGCTTCTTCACGCTTATCCATTTCTTCTTTCCGAACACCGTAGATCCGTGACAGGAACAAACCACCGCCGATGAACAGGAATGTTAAACCGAATCCAAGCCCTTCGGGGTCGGTGTAATGACGTGAAGAGACATTCACGATGTACGTAATGATCAAGGCAACACCCACACCCATGAAAACAAACGGCCATGCGAAGGGATAATGGCTTTTCGGTTTTTGCGCCGGCTGTTGTGACGGGATTTCATACCCTTTTTCGATAGCAGCCAATCGTTCCTGATGTTCCAGTTCGCGGACCTTGAACCGGCGATGGATCGAGAAAATCACGATGGCTACAGCGCAAAGCATGAAGACCACGGGGATCATCACGGAAATAATAACTGTCGGTCCGACAAATCCAAAATCAGAACCCATTTTGTTTATCCTCCTGCTGAAATGAAATTGTTTTCACCTTCTGCACATTGGACTTGGAGAATTTGCGATGGGTTACAGGCAATCGCAATTGAGTCTCCAATTCTTTCAATAATTTTGCAGATGGTTAGCTAACACAGGGTTTCTCTCGCACTGGTCCATTTAAAGCACACAAAAAGTTTGTGATTGAACTCTTGAATCACGGCAACAAAAAAGGATAATATCCCACCCATGTTACCCATTGAACACCATGTATTTCCTTTAAAGTCATAACACTGAGGATATGTTTTTTATGCAATCCTGTAGTGGGTTTATTTATGTGAATCGGCGCACTATTAAGAATATTCTGATATTCTCCGCGCCTGTATTTCTGTTTCAATTGATCATTTCAAGCAAAAATTTGCACTTCCTGGGTTTTCACATGGGAAATCTCTGCAAAATGGTGCTATTTCAGGATCAAACGAATAAGCAATTTTGAATAATCCGTGTTAATGCATGGAAGTATATATCATGTCCTCTATATTATAGGAGGATAAAAAAATCTGGAAAACAATGGAGCTCTCCTCTTCGTGAGAGAGTGTAACCATTGTGTTTCTCGGGCGGTCCCATTAGTGTAGGAAGGGAGGGAGCGCTGAAAGAATCCGTACTGATAAGGAAAGCGCAAGGAGGGGACGCGGAAGCGTTCAAACGCCTTGTAGAAATGCACGCATCGGTGATCTGGGCAGTGGCGAATCGTATGGCGTCAAATTCCACTGTTGCTGAAGATTTGTTCCAGGAAACAGTGATCCGGTTCTGGCGTGGGTTGCCTTCTTTTCAGGGCGGAAGCAAGCTCTCGACCTGGTTGTACAGGATTGCTTACCGGGTGTGCCTGGATGGGTTGCAGTCGGAAGGCAAACACGGAATGGACAGCCTGGAGGAGCGTTCCGAAGCAGGGGTTGCAGACCCGGCGGATGAGCAGTCGGATGGACAAAAAATAGAGTCCAAGGTTGAAGCCAAAGATGCGATTATGCGAGCGATGAGTTCGCTCGACCCTGAATGGAAGCTGATTTTAACCTTATATTATTGGAAAGGGTTGTCGCTCGAGGAGATTGCGGAAGTCACCGGACGTCCCTCGAACACTGTCAAAGTGTATTTGCATCGTGCTCGTGCCAGTATGCGCAAGTCACTTGAAGATGGGGGCTACCCACCGGAGGTATGAAGTGAAGGGTGAAGAGTGGTTAGACAAAGTTCCGAAGTACAAGCAGGGTGAACTCTCACCGGCGGAGGCTCATATTGTTTCTCAGCTCCTGGAGGAGGATGAGAAATTCCGTATGGAAGCCGCCCGGGAGGAATTGCTCTGGGAGGTGCTGAGCGAACCACCTTCAAAGCCGATGCCCCGTAACCTGATCAACCGTTCGGTAAAAGCCGCTGTTGGTGAAATAAACACGGGAAAATGGTTTAGCCTGGATACAATCCTTATTGCCCTAGGGGTGGGGTTGATCTGCGCTGCCGCCGCACAACTTCTCACTCCGAAACTACCATCCATCTCCGAGTCGGGTGGGTTTTTCACGGCGATCACGTCTCTCGTTGCATCGAATTCTATGGACCTGATCGGTGGAATTTGGCTGATAACGGTTGTATTTTTTATTGCCGGTGTATGGTTAGCGTTTCGGACGTTGCGTAATTAATCATGCACGTTTTGCAGCACCCGTACAAAATATGCACAGCATCCTGTGACCCCTGTCAAACCGCACCGGATAGGGGTAGTAGAAATACCCTGTTTTTCGGATAGTTAGAAATTTACGATACGATAGGCCACTCGTCTCGGGAGTGGCTTTTATGGTATATGAATTGCTCTATTGATCTGTCTATAGTATTTGACCTGCTATGGAGCCGGAGTCGATAAAGTTGTGTATTCCGAGAGCTTATCGTTTGATTTGCACCACCTATGAAACACGAGTATATTTGGCAAGTTCCGGCTAATGCGCGAATGGATATAAATGGTGTGCTGAGCGTTTGGCCTAAATTGTTCGTGGCGGGGTTTTTCCCCTGCACCGATAGATAGGTTTTATTGAACGGGTTTTTTTCTACTTGGAGGTGTTGCCGATGCATGAGCAACTAAAACGGAGCCGCAAGGGCTTCACCCTTATCGAAATTCTCGTTGTGGTCGTGATTATCGCGATTCTGGCGGCGATTTCTGTACCGATCTATGTGGAATACGTACGTGGCGCCCGCGCAGCGGATGCACAATCCCAGATCGGCGCGATTTACAACGCATCGAAGATGTTCCGGCAGGATCGTGACCGCTGGCCGACTGACATCGAAGAGCTCGAGGAGTATGGTTACCTTGAGATGGACGAGTCTGTTCGCCGTATGTGGGAGTTCACGATTAACGGAACTGAAACGATCGTCGCTAGTTCAACCGACGAGATGCCCGGTGGAGCCGGCAAGGAAATCACATTTGACATTGTCCAGGGTGTATTCACTGGATATGGTCTCCCCAGTGAGGGTGAGGGAAGTGATTTCTAAGTAACCAGGTGTTGCACGGACTTGTGGAGATTCTTCACAAGTCCGTGCCCTTTGTATCTGTCATTTTTTACGCGAGACGGCAATGATTGACATAGACCAGCTACTGCAGTTTACCGTTGGTAACCACGCATCGGACCTTCATCTAAGTACCGGTTCGATCCCGATGATTCGTGTTCACGGGAGACTCCTGAAACTCGATATGCCGGAAACTGGCGATGAAGAGTTGCGTGAAGGTTTGTACAACATTCTCACCCAGGATCAGATTGAACGACTGGAGGAGATGAAAGAAATCGACCTCAGTTACCGCCTCGAAGGTCTTGCCCGTTTTCGTGTGAATATTTTTGAGCAGATCGAAGGTATTGCTGTTGTATTTCGTGTGATCCCGGCTGATATCATGACATTTGAAGAGTTGGGGTTACCGGAAATCCTCAAGGATCTCGCCATGCGTGATCGTGGTCTGATCCTTTTCACCGGCCCGACCGGTTCCGGCAAAAGCACAAGCCTTGCCACGATGATCGATCACATCAACGAGAATAAAAACCTGCACATTATCACGATCGAAGACCCGGTGGAATTTTTCCACTCATCAAAAAATTGCATGATTAACCAGCGTGAGCTCGGAGCCAACACCCACTCCTTTGCGAACGCGCTAAGGTCAGCCCTGCGTGAAGATCCCGATGTTATCCTGGTCGGTGAAATGCGTGACCTGGAAACAGTATCCCTGGCGCTGACCGCTGCTGAAACAGGCCACCTGGTGCTTGCAACATTGCACACCAGCTCAGCAGCAAAAACCATTGACCGTATTATTGATATTTTCCCCGCATCCCAAAAAATCCAAGTTCGGTCCATGCTGGCAGAATCGTTGGAATCGGTGATTTCTCAGAAATTGCTTCCGACCAAGGATGGTGGTGGGCGTTGTGTTGCGACAGAAATTATGGTTGCCAATGTCGCTGTACGGAACCTGATTCGTGAAGACAAGATCTACCAGATATCTTCCGTTGTACAATCCGGTAGCAAGGAAGGTATGCACACACTGGATCAGGATCTGCAACGCCTTATGCACCAGGGCCTCATTGACCGTGAAACGGCAGCATACGTTGCCGAAAATCCCAAATTGTTCGAGGTGGATCTTTCCAACTAATGGTTTGGTCCCTGACTCGCGGGGGTTGCGCTTATGAATATTATGCACTGGATTCGAAAGAGCAGGGTACTGCGTCTGAAGAATCGACCCGGCCTTACGATGATCGAACTGCTGATCAGTCTGCTGATCATCGCGATTACAAGTGTGGCTGTGATGTCCGGTGTCGCTACGGCGTACGGATGGTTGCTGCGCGAGCGGCATAAGCAGACTGCAGTTCAGTATATAAAAGAAGAAATGGAGTTCTGGCAGGCGAGGATTCATTCTGCAATGCCGCCAGAGCATATGTTCCACAATGCTACGCCAAGAGATATCTGTATTGATGATTTCGGGACTGCTGGCACCAGAGATGATCTTTGGGGTACGGTCCGTCTTGTCAGTATTGAAAGGGTTGATTTACCCGATACTTCAACCAACCCTGACTGGTTTGAGCTGAAGGTGATTTGCGAGTATGAAGAACCACCGTGGGATAGACGTACAGGTGAGCCTAAGCCGGTGGTTCTCGAGTTGACCTGTCCAATGGTGCCGTCTACAACCTAAAAGGAGGAGCAAAGATGAAAAAGCTTATTGCGAATATGCTCCCTCATTTGGGTGAGTGGAGGCCGAAGAGTAGAGGCCGAAAAGGTTTCACGCTTATTGAAGCTATTCTTGTGATCACCATTTCTGCGATCATGGTTTCCGGCACAGGGATTTTATGGGTTTCTGTACAGGAACAACTGGCGATTAACTTCCAGATCCGTGAGGCGGAAGAATTTGGCCTGGCCTATGTGAACCAGTTTGTTCGTCGTGTGAGAAATGGATACGATGTTGAGATTTTGCGTGTTACAGCACCATCATCTGCACGATTAACCTATGTTATTCCTGTGGATGTCTATGCTGCGCATGATGTAGTTGAAGATGATGTTGAGTTCCAGTTCAAATTTGACAGGCGGCTTGGTCTGCCCATGATTGAACGGAATAACAGACGGTATGAACTTTTTCAAGATGAACGTGGACAGGGTGGGGGGTATGTTCCCTGGCCTCCTGATAATCCGGATCGACGTGACAATTTCTGGACGCCCCAAACCTCTTTTGAAATTCGGCGATTGGAGCGGAATGACTCATCTATACCGGAAGATTTCAGAGATCACTTTCTTGAAATGCGTTTTACTATAATGTACAGACGTGATCCTACACTACCTGGACAAAGGCCATTTTACAAGGAGCTGGATTTTAATGGTTCCGCCTATACTGTAAATGTGCTTTGGCCGAGTACTGATTACAATTCGGATAATTAGGACAGGAGTGTAGAGTCGTGATGATAGATAATGTTCAATGCCAAGAACATAAACCAAACAACCGGGATATTTCCGGACTCGCTCCATCCGGCGAGAGACGAATCGCCCGTCTCAACCATAATGCGCCACCCAACGCATACATGGAGAGACTACTTATGAAGAAAGTCTTGAGACGCAGTCGACGTGGCGGAGTACTGTTCAACACCATGATCCTCGTCCTGTTGCTTCTGTTTACAGGCGTGGCTTTCATGAGGTGGGCCGTGGATGAATCGTTCCAGGCGCAAGTGGAACTGGCGGAAACACAGGCCTATTATGTTGCACAGTACGGCATTTTTAAAGAAGTTTTGGCATACTTGCGCACTCGTCCACCAACTGCGATCGATGAAAACATGACCTTCCAGCAGGGATCGTTCAGATCGACCATCGATCAGCAGGTAGTTGGCCAGTACTCTCACCTCGACCTTGTGAAAGCTGGTCGATCCGGTGATGATGAAGGAGAGGGAGGCGGTGGTAACGTTTACTACGAACGTTCCTACGTCTTCGACCTCTTGGGAACCGGTACTGTTCCGCTCTCTGGGGGTAATCCCAACATTGGACGTAACAGTAACTGGGCGGACCAGGTGTCAAGAACTGTGCGAGTTCGTGCTCGGATGAGAACATATGCAGATTATATGTATCTTACCAAGTACGAATTGACCATGTTCAATGAAATCATCTGGTTCTGGGGACCTGACGTTCTGAATGGACGTACGCACTCCAACGACTATATCGGTATGAAAGGTGTAAATGGGCAACCGAGCTTCTATGGTCCGATCAGCACATCCCAAGAAGCTTTTATTTATATCTCAGGCGCTGATCCCTATTTTGCCTATCCACCTGTTTTTAACGCACCACCGGTGTATTTCCCTGAAACTGCCGACAACTTGCGGTCCTGCGCGGCTGGACAAGGGAACTTTATCACGAATGATAATGGCAACCTGCAAACCAGGCTGGTTGCAGATGGCGGTGCGTTTTTGTTCGAGCAATGGCCGAACGGTACCCCGTATGACTGTACTGCAGTTATGAATGCGGGTGCAATTTCCTTCGGACCAAGTGTCGCAATTTTTGTTGAAGGCGATTGCCAGGTCTGGGGTGAGAATATCACCGGACGTGTCACTGTTGGTACGGAAGGTTACATGTGGTTGATGGACAATGTCTGTATCTCCGGTGTAAGTATAAACCTTCCATCTGATGAAATTCCACGGACGAATCCGAATATTGTTGGTTTGATCAGTGAAAGCAATATCGTGATCAAGGATACCTATGCCAACGGTCGTGGAAGCGGTGCGACAGCGCCCGGTGGTGTTGAGCGTAAACACATTACGATTACAGCAGCGATGGTAGCCTTGGGTGAGTCGTTTACGTTCGAACATCAGAATGACACATGGAATACCTATTACTGGTGCGATCCCAATGGAGCACACCCTGGTCAAACGGATGAACGCGGTTCTATTCGAATGATGGGATCAGTTACCCAGTATCGAAGAGGCTATGTCCATCGTTCCACCTGTGGTGGCACAGGATACGCCAAAGATTATGTGTACGATTTCCGGTTGGGCAGCAATCCTCCGCCATGCTTCCTTGAAGCGACGGATGACAGGGGCAACAGCCTGTTTGATATTGTCTGGATTGAAAACCAGCCGTTGGAATATACACCGGATGTTGACTAGAAGGTTTGTGTCGGATGTTCACCACATCTGAGATGTTACCTTCTATCAAGTTGATAAAAAACAACTTGTAAATAGAACAGGGAGGAAAATGTTCCTCCCTATGGGTAAGCGAGCCGGGCTCGGCATAGTCGCGTCGAAAGCCTGAGATGCATGAGGTTTACCGAAGCATTATGGCGTGTCCGGCTCACTTTTTGCAGATGGAAGAGGCTCATGCTGGGACTTGGAAGCAAGCTGCGAGTCGGATTGGATATCGGCAGCCATTCGATTAAAGCGGTGGTCGTCGAGAAGTCTGGCAACCGGTATAAGGTTCTCAACAGGACCATCCGTGAGATTTATACCTCAGGTCAGGCTTGGGATCCTGATGGTCCGAAACGCAGCCAGATCACCCCTCTTTTGGTGGACATCTTCAAGGAGTTCAAGCTACAGCCAAAGCGGATGCGGAACATTCGTGCATTGATGTCGGGCGCGCAAATTGCGGCCAAAGAAATCATTGCCGTTCCACTCGAAGATCGTGAGATGCAATCCGCTATGCTGCTTGAAGCACGTAAACATATCCCCCTGGATGGAAGCGATACCCAGGTGGATTACATGCTCCTTGGCGAGTATCCGAAAGAGCCTGACAAAGTACGAGTGTTGTTGGCAGCAACAACAAAAAAACTGTTTAACAGCCTGCTGGATACCCTCGGCGATCTCGAGATTCGTCCTTCAGTGATCGACATCGAACCCTTAGCCATGGCAAACAGCTATTTCGCCTTCCACGAAGAACCGGATGAAGGTGTTATTGTCATGATGAATATCGGATGTCGAAAAACAGGCATTACTATCATTGGACGGCAGGAGATGTTCTTCACCCGTGACATCAACGTCGGTGGACATACGTTCACCGAAGAGTTGATGAAGAATTACGGGCTGAGCTATGCTGACGCTGAAAGGGTTAAGCGCACCGATGGTCTTTCGCCGGACCTTCCGAAAACAGAAGAAGAAGGTGGGAAGCTGAGGCTGGCTTCGAAAACGGCGATTGACAAATTCGGCGATGAGGTGAACCGTACTTTGCGCTACTATGTGAAGGAAACCGGTCAAAGTTACTTCACAAAGTTTGTGCTCTTCGGTGGTGGTGGTGCGTTAAGTGATGTTCAGGATTACCTGAACCGGAAATTCAACGTGACTGTGGAAGCATATGATCCTTTCAACCGCGTTGAAAACGTTTCGGCGAACGGCGGCGGGCATCCTGGCCAGTATGCGGGTGCGGTTGGACTAGCGATCCGGGAGGCCTGAGACATGGGTAGAATGTTTAGTATCAACCTGAACCGTGAAGAGGGCTACGCGCAGAAAGAAGCGCGTAAACGTCGGATTCGTGAACGTGTTACCATGGTGATTGTCAGCATTTTATTAATTGCGATGACCTATGTTACCGTGGAAAACCATTTGGAAGTCAGTGGAATCATTGATGCCAAAGAAGCACAAATCGATTCCATCAACGCCCAGATTCGCGCACTGCAACGTCAGGGTCGTGAAGTAAACAAGGAAGACGTGTACACGCTGGCCCGGCTGGAACGTGAACGTGTCCTCTGGGCAAGACGTCTGCATGCACTTGCAGAACGTATGCCCGAGGAGATGGTACTCACGACGCTGGAGCTGGAACGTGGCGCGTTCAAATTCAGCGCTATCGCTCCTATCGAAACGGATGAACGTGAATTCGACATGGTTACCATGTTCATAGAGCGATTGAAATCAACCCCCATGTACTACCAGGGAGTAAATTCGGTCAAGTTCACGGAAAGTAACCGGATGAACGCCGATACCCAGGAACTGATCAACTTTGTGATTACTTCCGAAATGAACATGGTGGATGCAGGCCGTAGAGGCCGTGTACGTCGTGCCAGCAGCACAACAAGAGGAGGAAGATAATGAAACGGCTTGTATACTTCCTTATTCTTTCAGTTGTGTTCGGTGGTGGAATGTATTACTACTACACGGTCAGCTATCCCAGGATGCCGAGGCAGATTCGTGAGCTGAACGCGACAATCGAAGCGAGAAACGAACGATTGATCAGCGCTCAGATCCTCGCACAGGAATTGGACCTGGTAGCAAACCTGATTGCCAACAACATTGCGCTAAACCAATTCGATTCATTAGCTCAGGATGCTTCCTTACCATTTCTCAACTTTGTAACGGAGTTGTTGAATGATCGTGATATTCTTCTCATGAGTCTGGAACCTGACCGGAGAAGTGTAGCACGGCATGATTACGTCAAAAACTCCTATAGTATTTCCTTTGAGTGTACGTACGAGGAATTCGGTCAGTTTATCAATGATCTTGAAAAATCCGATAGGCTGATTACGGTTGAGGAATTCGAGATTGACAACACATTGAGCAATCTTGAATCGAGAAGACAGCGTCGTGATATCGATACGCACATCTTCATGTTGAAAGTTAGCACCATAACAATGATCAAGCACACGTAGCGAGGCGAAAGTGAACAACAGACAAATTGAAGTATTCAGTAGTTTGCTGCTGCTTGTGCTGGTGGTTGTCATTGCCATTGGTTTTGTGCAGTGGGCTCGTATAGACCGTCAGATTGAAGCGATTCATGAGGCGAGCGCACAGCTGGTGATTGGTACAGACGACAGTCTTGCCAATACAGTCCAGGAATTGGAACGGACACTGGCCGAGCGTTTGGAATATGAGTTTACCCTCGACACGGATCCCCTGGATCTCACTCGTGTCATCACCAGCCCCCGTCTGCTTGCAAGGATGGGGATGGATGAGTTCGATCGTCACCATGACGAGATGCGCCTTGCGGCGACAATTGTTGGTAGAGACGGTGTCGCCACAATCCTGATCCGTTATATGGGATCGAACCATATTCTTCGAGTGGGTGACCAGTTGGCGGGTTATACAGTTGAGGAGATCGGGCAACGATCCGCAGTTCTGACACGTGGACGTGAACGGTTGGAACTCGAGAACACCCCGATTGCGGAAGACTTCGTTGAAGGGAGCTCAACTCTTGAGTTGACTGCTCCAGTGTATGATCCCTCACAAACAGGTAACTATTAAAAGTGAAAACGAAACGATTTAAGCCATTTGATCCAGGGAGCAATTCCATGTATCGTACCGGCATCCCCGTAGTGCTCAGCTTATTATTGCTGGCGTGGGGGGCAAACGTGATAGCCCAGACCTCGCCCACAGAACAAACCGGTGATGAGGTTACAGCGTTCGGGCTTGACCCGGCTTTGCAGAGAACGGTGACAATTGATGCAGACGATGCCAGCCTTCCGACTGTGCTGTCTATTCTTGCAGCGGAGAGCGGGTACAATATTGTCACAGGACCGGGTGTAAACAGACAAGATAGAATTTCTGTCCATCTTCTGGATACTCCAATTGAAGAAGCAATGAACCTGGTAGTTCGTGCTGCTGGTTTGTCCTATGAAGTTGTAGGCAGGTCATTCCTTGTTGCATCAGCACAACGACTGCGTGAACAGGTTGGTCTGACTTCGTATGTTATCGAATTGCAGAATGCCAACGCAGTAGAAGTGCAGGCATTGTTAACAGACTTTAATGCTGACATCCAGGTAGATCGCAGTGGTAATCGGCTGCTCGTCATCACCAGCCCCAAGGTGATCGGTGAAATCCAGCGTGTGGTTCGTCTTGTAGACCGTCCCGCAGCACAAATTATGCTGGAAGCCCGCTTGATCGAGGTCGCTGTGGAAGACGAGGAAAAGGTTGGTATTCGCTGGAACCAGCTTACCCCTTTCGAAACCACCGTGTATGAAGGTACAGAAGCACCGGGAGCGTTCCGTCCGGCGGAACTGCCCCAGCAGGTGCCATTCCTTCAGATTGATGACTTGAATGACTTCGGTTATTTCGGTTACCAGGAACCTGTTTTCCAGCTTGCGGTTGATTATCTGCTGAAAAACAACATGGCGGAAATCCTTTCCAACAGCCAGATTGCCACGATGAACAATCGTGCTGCAATGATCGAAGTGATCGACAGGATTCCATACATCCTTTCTGCAGGCGGTGTTGGTGGTCAGGTTCGTACTCAGACCGAAGAAGTCGGTATCAAACTTAATATTCTGCCATTGATCAACTCTGACGGATATATTACGGTCACCGTTGAACCGGAAGTCTCAAACGTCTTCCAGCTCATTGGACCGGATCAAAATATTCCATGGGTCGTCAGCCGGAGAGCTTCGACCACCATCCGTGTACAGGATGGAGAACCGATTATCATCGCAGGACTGCTGGGAATCAATCGTTCCAGCACCATCTTTAAAGTTCCGTTCCTCGGTGATATTCCGTTCATTGGCGGTTTCTTTCGCCATCGCAGCGAATCCGCCAAAAAGACGGATCTGATCATTCAGATTACTCCTCATATCATTGGTACACAGGATTCTGGCATCCAGATGAGTAATCTCGTTCGGGAGGCCAACGAATCTTTCGTTGAAACCGAAGACCAGTTGTATGAGGAAGTTGCACCGTTGGAAGAAGAAGAGTAATTCTTCTTTCGCAGTTATACCAACGTTGTAGTGAATCTGAAAGTCAGAATGAATGTGTGTTTTTAGAAACAAAGTGATTCCAGTTTTTGTTGCACTGGTGATTATTGCGGTAAGTGTGAATCCCGGATGGGGACAAGGTCGTCCTTCTGTACCATATCCGACGAGCACGTCCCCATCAGAATCGGGTGGATTGATGGGCGCAGGGGGTGAATATGCTATGGATGCTGGCTATGTGTCAGGTCCTGCACCCAATGCGCTGGAAGCAGCAATTGATCCGGATACGTACATACTTGGACCTGGTGATGAGCTTGGCATTTCGATGCGGGGCACGATCGATAGCTACTACAGGGTACGTATCAATCCGGAAGGTGTTGTGCTGATCCCACTCGCAAGTCCGGTGAACGTAGCAGGAATGACTTTGACAGAAGCTTCGGTTTTTTTACGGAATCGATGGAATTCGCAATTTCAGGGAACCGAGATTTCTGTAACGCTCGTTGACATTCGGCTATTTAGAGTATCTGTTACCGGGGCTGTTGTGAATCCCGGTACATATGGTGCTTCTCCTGCGGATCGTGCGTCTGCTTTGATCCCGATGGCCGGCGGTATTTTCAGCGAAGAATACTGGCGCCAGTATTACAGCGTGGAATTACAGCAACAGATGCTTACATACGAAAGAATGAAGTTGCTGTATGACATTCGGGAAACGAGTTTGCGACGTGCGGAACTCATCCATCGAGATGGGTCCGTAGAACGTGTGGATCTGTTACGCTTCGAAAGAACCGGTGAGGTTGAGTACAATCCGATGCTTCAATCAGGCGATCGCCTCGTTGTTGCGTATCGTTCGGAGCTTTATCCGCCAGTTCAGGTTTCCGGTGCAGTCGCTATACCGGACCAGTTCGAATGGATTGATGGAGACAATGTGTGGGATGTCATCCAAATGGCAGGTGGCGCCCTCGAGTTTTCTTGTCTCGATTCAGTTCGTTTGACAAGATTCGGCGCAAACGGGATTGAAAACGTGGTCGAGTTGGACTTGACCCGAGACGGTCCAGTTAGCGACCGGATGACCGAAGTAATGCCAGGCGATATCATTTTTATCAGGCCACAGGCCAATCGTCCAAGGCAAGTGACAGTCATCGTCGAAGGAGAAGTAATATATCCTGGTACATTTGCAATATCGGAAGGAACAACCAGGATTGAAGATGTAATAGAACTCGCAGGTGGATTTACCGACAATGCCTACCTGCGAGGTGCAAGAATCTGGCGGAAGAAGGAAGAAAGTGATTTCCGCATGGTGGAATACCGCCGTGCACAGGAAATTCCGTCGCTTGACCGTGCTACTATTGAAGCCCAGTATTACCAGTTTGGGTACAGGTGGCAAGGGTATGATCGTGTGGGAGTGGATTTTGAACTCCTGTATGGCGGCAACGGATCGGATGAATTCAACTTCTTTCTGGAAGATGGAGATGTAATCAGTGTCCCGTCACGGCAGTTGTCGGTATTGGTGATGGGTCAGGTAAGACGTCCCGGCAGGTATCCTTATCGAGAGGGATGGAATTACCGCGATTATGTCGAAACCGCCGGCGGATATGCACAGAATTCCAGGCCCAGTTTCATACGGTGGGTGGAATACCAGTCTTCGGTATGGCAAAAGCCGTCGAGAAGAAGTGTAATAGGTCCCGGTGACATGATTTTCGTGCCGGAAGCCCCCGAAAGGTATACCTGGAGTTTATTCAAGGAACTTTTAATGGTCGCCAGCCAAGCGGCCACGGTGATCTTAGTAATTCAGAATGTGATGCGGAATTAATCGTGTGGTACTGCCACCGGCGGGGTTTCCGCTTGAATGTAGTGCATGATTATGTCTGCAGACACCAAGGCCCCGTGTGTTAAACTAAACCCTTTGTTTAGTGTCCCCCACTATACGTGATGTTACGTGCGAAGGGATGCTTCGCCGAAGCTGGAGGAATCAGCGATGAGTAGAAAGCTACACCAGGTGATCGGGGTGCTGTTTTTGGCGACCCTCCTGATGGTGGCCGTGTCGTGTGACAACAACGGTACAAATACGACGAATGATGGCACGACAACGAACCGTAATTCGGATGTAATCTCCATTGATCTTACTTTCCATGGCCCTCAGGGGATTACTACAATCAGCCAGTTATCCAATTACATTGGAAAAACGGATACAGTGCTGATTCGGGCGAAAGCCAAAGACAATGAAGGTGTTGGTGTGGATCGCGCGGAGGTGCAATTCTCACTGGAAGCAGGACCTGGCGCCATTGTTCGCCAGGACTCCATGACAAATACTTCCGGCGATATTACTGCTCTATACGTGGTTTCACTGACAAGCGACCAGACTGTTACCATTAAGGCAGAAGTGGGTGGTGCAAGCATTCAGAGGTCATTCCCCATCAGAACACGGGAAGTACGTCTGACAGCTACCGCACCCGATTATGAATATGATGTCGTTCGTGGTGGACAAGCCACTTCCGATATCACGCTTACAGTAAGCGATACAAGCAATATCGGTGTTTCCGGTATCCCGGTTGCCATTCGGATGATCGATGGCCCGGAAAACGCCATTCTTACGCCTGTGACACAAACAGGCACAGATGGGCGAGCAACATCTACCCTTACCGTCACTCCGGTGAACGAGCCGGTGACCATTGATATCCTTGCATTGATTGATATCGAAGAATCCACCACAGCAAGCAAGGGTGTAATCGGTCGTCTTCGTGAACAGGTAGGCAATATTTTAGGACGTTCTTTGTCTGCTTCCGGTCCCGGTGACCGCAATCCGGCACAGGATGATCCGCACCAGGTAGAGCTGTCAATCACCATTCAACCGACGGAAAACAGGGTTGACTCAGTATATGTCTGGATCTCTCCGGATCATATGTTGCTGCCTCCCGATTCCAATGGTGTCGCAACTGTCAGCGCAGTTGCTTATGATGAAGATGGTTTGGGAATCCCGAATCTCCAGTTCAGCTTCCGCGTAAGAAACCAGGCTGGTGGAACTGCCGGTGTTATTTCACGTCCGCAAGCGACAGATAGCACGGGTACGGCTCGTGCCACTCTGAGTACCAATCGTCAATATGGTACATGGGATGTGGAAGTTCGTACAACACCAGATCAGGAACCGCCCTACACTTCTACGATCTTGGTTGAAGAAACCCCGACTCGTAGTGCATACCTGGAATTAAGATCTGATACACCGCAGATTTACGCTGACGGTGGCATTACGAATGCGATGATTACTGCCGTCCTGAAAGATCAGGACCAGGTGGCGATTACGAATGATACCATTCGTTTTGCCGCAATCGGAACCGGATCTATCGCCGGGTATGCCATTACTGATACAACTGGTAGCGCTGTCGCGTATTTCTACGATTCCAGTGTTCCCACTGAAGAAGATGAACCTGTTGAAATCCGTGCAAGGTATGTCAAGGGAACGATTAACATCGTACAGTCTGTCTTTGTTGAAATTCTCCCGAACAGGAATATTGGTAGCGTTACGATCAACATTCCACAAACTACCTTTACCGCTTCACTTTCTGATTCTGTAGAAATCTCGGCAATTGCCAGGTATACAAACAATGAATTGGTAGTGGCAAATACCCCGGTCGTTTTAAGCTCCGATCGTGGTAGCTTCACATCTCCAATTCTGTATACCAATTCCGATGGTCGTGTATCCACCTATTTCAAACCTGGAACTGTTGCGACTCCATTTGATGCAGATGCCGACAGGATCTGGGCGGTTGTACAGGTTGAAGGTTATGATCCCTGGGTAACTCCGGATGAATTGATGACCCAGGTCCGTATCAACCCGACCGGACCTGCAGGATTCAGGAATCTTCAAGCTTCTGAAACAACTATGTATACCAATTCACGCGTACCTGCTCAAATTACAGCTACCGTGATTGATACATTTGGCAATTCATGCCGTTCAAACATTGGTGTCGAGTTTAACGCTGTATTGGGTTCAATTACTCCGACAAGCGTAACAAACGATACCGGTAAAGTATATTCACAGTTTACACCGGGAACCACTGCCGGTACTGCAAAGATCCGGGTAGTCCTGGATCCGACTACCATGGACTCGACGTATATCAATATCGTCTCCGGTACACCGCAGTCGATTGATATCTATTCCGCCAGTCCGACCATTGCTGTTCGTGGTACAGGTGGTCTTGAAACCACAACCATTACGGCTGTTGTAAACGATGCAAACAACAATCCGGTTCAGGACGAAACAGAGGTTCACTTCCGTCTGGATGTATTCCCGAGTGGACCGGAAGCGGAAAATCCCCAGGTTAATCTGGATGATGGTACAGATCCGGAATCTCCGTTCCCCGGCCAACCTTATGATGTCGCTTACACAAACAGCGGTATCGCTCAGGTATCCATTAGTTCCGGAACAGAGATCGGCCTGATGCAGCTTGTCGTATGGGCATTCCCCGATCCGGAAGACCATACAGATTCGGTATGGGCGAACTTCACCGGCTTGCAGGTTGTCGCCGGTCCGCCAGCCTTCATCGAACTCGACGTGAACAATGACGGTATCGATGGTGGTGGTACGATTTGGAATGTTGAGGTCTCTGCTCGTGTTGCTGACCGTCATAACAATCCAGTTGCCGACTCAATCGAGGTCAGCTTCACTGTTGAACCTGAAATCGCGACAATTATCTCTGCACGTACCGGTAATCCTGACCTTGATAACGAGGTTACGGCTGGTGTTGCCAATACCATCATGGGTTATAACAGTAGTGTTACAAACCAGAGGGTAGACATCACCGCAGTGGTAATTTCGGAAACAGGTGATGAGGTGAGCACGACATTTGAAGATTATGTACTGCCAATCCAGGATCCGGCAGGACAGCTTCAAACCGACCGTGCCAATTACTTCTATAGCGGTGCGACGGATAATGCGTCATTCGAAACGGAATTGTATGTCTTTGACGGCCACGAGGTCTGTATCAACGGTCAGCTAGTCCGCTTCCTGGCCAACCGTGGTCAATTCCATTTCTCACGTTCACCGAATAGTGAAGTTGTTCCGGAAATGGTCACCGGTGATATCGGTGAATATGTGGACATTGAATGCGGATGGGCTCGTAGATACCTGGTCATTCCGTTTAATGAAGCATTCCCGGATCCGACCAACCTCGAAGCAACAGCGACGATTAATGCCATCCTTCCTGGATATGAAGAGGCTACAATTGAACCGGTTACTGTTGATTTGAGGCACCAGTAAGCAAGTCCAGATATGTTAGATAAATTCTTTTCGGTACTTCCGGCTATCTGTAAGGATAGCCGGAAGAAAACCGAAAGTAAGTAGGAAAGGGGCCACCTAGCATGACGTCCGCCAATCCTGGCGCATTCCCCCGCCTTGGCGAAATTCTGTTGAGCGAAGGGCTTGTATCCGAAGAGCAATTGGTTAAAAGCCTTGATGAAGCTGAAGAGAAGCGACTCCGTGTCGGTGAAGCTTTGATTGCTTTGGGATTCGCTGTTGAGGAGAATGTTTACTTCGGGTTGTCCAAGCAGATGGGTTATCCTTTTGTAACAAATGACCATCTACTCGAAACCAAAGAAGATATAATTCGTACCATTCCGGAAGCATTCGCTAAAGAAAATACGCTGATAGCTGTTGGAAAAGCCGAAGGTGTTCTCCAGGTCGCTATGGCTGACCCGGATGACATCATCGCTATTGATAACCTGCAGAAACTCGCCGGTGAAGATGTTTCCGTTGAAGTTGTAATGGCATCACCGCAAGGAATTCAACATGCAATTGACCAATTGTATGTCCGTATTCGCAAGCAACAGGAAACCAAAGATGTAATTGGCGATCTTCATTTCTTTGCAGAAGCGGATGAAGGCGACGAGGGCATGGTCGATATGACCAAGGCCCAGGCCGATCAGGATGCACCGATCATCAAACTTGTGAACCTGATGATCAGTGAAGCCATGAAAGAGCGCGCCACAGATATCCATGTTGAGCCTCGTGAAGATCATGTACAGGTTCGATACCGTATTGATGGTGTGTTGAGTGAGGTAATGCGTCCGCCGAAAAATGCGCATAATGGTATTGTTACTCGTTTCAAAATTATCTCCAAGCTCAACATTGCTGAGAAACGTTTGCCTCAGGACGGTCGTTTCACCATCCGTGCAAAAGATCGTGAAGTGGACGTTCGTGTGAGTATCCTGCCGACAGTAAACGGTGAAAAAGTTGTACTTCGTTTGCTGGACAAGGGATCCTTTGGCTTCAGCCTTTCCACACTTGGGTTTGAAGATCAGCACTACAAGATATTCAAGCGCAATATCATTAAACCGTATGGTATGATTATCGTTTCCGGTCCTACCGGTTCCGGTAAATCAACCACGCTGTATTCCTCCCTGCGCGAGATCATGTCCATTGATGATAACATTACCACGGTGGAAGATCCGGTTGAGTACCAGTTGGATGGTATTAACCAGGTGCAGGTGAAACCGAAAATCGGGTTGACATTTGCCTCAACCCTTCGTTCCATTTTGCGTCAAGACCCGGACAGGCTGCTGATCGGTGAAATTCGAGATGAAGAAACCGCGGATATCGCGATTAAATTCTCGCTTACCGGTCACCTTGTTTTCAGTACGGTTCACGCGAATGACGCTCCGTCCACTGTGACTCGTCTGATTGATATTGGTGTACCGCCATTCCTCGCCGGTTCCAGTCTTCTGCTGGTTATGGCGCAACGTCTGGTGCGTACCATTTGCCCGCACTGTAAAGAAGAGTATACCCCGAAACAGACCGAGTTGGATTATCTTGATCTCAAACCGGAAGATGTTGAGGGTGTGCAATTCTACCAGGGCCGCGGCTGTGTTCACTGCCGTGATACCGGATATCGGGGTCGTAGCGGTATTTTTGAGTTGTTACAGGTAACACCCGAAGTTCGCAGATTGATTTTTGATAACGCCAGCCAGGATGAGATTCGTGACATGGCGTTCGAGCAAGGTATGGAAACCCTGCGTGTGCATGGTATCAGCAAAGCGAAACGCGGGATGACCACATTAGCGGAAGTACTTCGTGTGACCACTGAGTAATCAGGGGGTGGCGAATGCCACAGTTTGCTTACATTGTTACGGAATCCGACGGCACTCGCCGGGAAGACAAGCTGCGTGCCGCCAGTTATGAAGCAGCTTGGGAGCAGTTGACAAAACGCGGAGCGAAGATTATTTCGCTACGTGAAGTGAAGCTGAGTGAACAGGCCGATTCAGCCTCTATCGTGGACCAGGTGTCCATTGCGCTGTATCGGATAAAGAACCGTGTGCCACTGAACAATCTCGTGTTCTTCACCCGGCAGTTGTCAACCATGTTCTCCGCCGGTTTGACGATTGAAAAAGCCATTGCCAACCTGATGCAGGAAGAAAAACATCCTCGTTTCCGGAAGGTTCTGGCTGAAGTCGCGAATGATTTGAAACGAGGCAAAAACCTCTCGGAAGCACTCGAGCAGCATCCTGGTGTTTTCGACACTCTCTATACAGCGCTTGTTGGCGCAGGTGAAGTGTCAGGTTCTTTGCATGTCGTGCTTGAATCATTGGCGAATTATCTTGAGACAGTTGCCGATACCAAGCGGAAAGTAATTTCCGCCTTGGCATATCCGACTTTTGTAGTCATCTTCATGGTTGGAATTCTGGCGTCGCTCCTGATATTTGTTGTGCCACGATTTACTGATATTTATGCACAGTTTGGCGCGACTTTGCCGATCCAGACACGTATCCTCGTTGCTGTCAGCCAGACAGTCAGCTCCAACTTCCTGGAATTTACGGGTGTTGGCCTGGTAGTGTTATTCTTCCTGTGGATTTTAACACTTACTGAACGAGGCGGAATCACCTGGGATACCATACGGATGAATTTCCCGGTGCTCGGTCAGTTGCATCGAGATTCGATGATGACCCGTTTCGCGAAAACTTTTGGTATTCTCATGGGATCCGGTGTTCCGGTTCTTGAAGCCATGGGACACTGCCAGAGGGTTGTTGGTAACCGCGTCGTAAAAAGGGCTATCGACAATTCAAAGGCAATGATCAGGGATGGTTTCTCCATTTCAATGTCGTTGAAGAAGACGAAAATATTCCCTTCTACCTTGATCCAGCTTATCGCTACGGGTGAAGAAACAGGTGAAATGGATCGACTCCTTGAGAGTGCTTCCCAGTTCTATGAGAAACAGGTGGAAGCCGTAGTTGAACGTCTGACAAGTCTGATTCAGCCATTGATGATTATGATGCTTGGCGCAGTGGTGATTGTAATTGTTGTATCGATTTACCTGCCGATTTTCCAGATCGGTCGTGCGCTGCGTGGAGCACTCGGATAAAAGGGTGGTATTTACGCCCGAAGAAGATTGTAAAGGGGGCGTTTTTGACGCCCCCTTCTTTTTTGCTGGCGCATGTTGGAAAGAACATCTGAAAATACTATTTCATCAGGTGCGAAAATTGTAAATATGTCAAGGATATCTGCACTTTTTGAGTTTGTTAAATCAAGATAGACTTTAAGTAGAAACTCCGTGATAAACAGAATAATGACTTGTGAACGCTGACTTCTTTGGACGTGAAACCCTATGAACGATTTTATCTTACTACTTAACTCAATGCCGGACTGGTTTTACATCATCTGGCTTGCGATTGTGGGGAGTGCGTTTGGCAGCTTCCTGAATGTTCTTATCTATCGCATTCCACGAGGGCTGTCCATTGTAAAACCGTCTTCGCACTGTCCGGAATGCAAAACGGCCATACGACCCTGGAATAACATCCCTGTTCTGAGCTATATTTTTCTGGGTGGCAAATGCGCCAAATGCAAGACCAGGATCTCGCCGCGGTATGTTGTTGTAGAGCTTCTTGCGGCAGCTTTTGCGGTATGGTCCTATCTCAGGTTCGGCCTGAGCTGGGAAATGGTTGGCGGTTTACTGCTTGGCTGGCACCTGATCGCGCTTGCGTTCATTGACCTGGAAACAATGACAGTACCGGACCATCTCGTTTTGCCCATGGCGTTGGGCGGATTCCTGGTATCTTTTGCCAACGGCTCCTGGTCGGGACTCTTGGAATCACTGTTAAGCGCTGGTTTAGGCGGTGGGTTTATCCTTGTGATGCTGCTTTTATCGAAGTTCCTGTTCAGAAAAGAGGGTGTAGGAGTTGGCGACATCACAATGGCGGCTGCATTCAGTACGTATCTTATGCCTGTACTGGTTCCACTTTCCCTCGCGTTTGCCGCTGCAAGTGGTTTAATTGGCGCTGGAATATGGTCTGCTACCTCCGGTGGGTCATTGAGAAATCGAATGATACCGTTTGTACCAGCCCTGGCGACGGGAGCATGGCTGACATATCTCTACGGCGGTAATGTGCTTGGTGCTTATATGAACTGGGCGGTGCCGTTACTTATGTCAATGTAGAAAAACGGTAAATACAGTATTATCAGCTCGCTGCAAATATTGAATGTTATCAAACGAATTTGAGAAGAGAGTTGTACATCTTTCGCTGTATATATTATATTTCATATCTTATAGAGGTGTTGTGCTCGGCTTTAGGAAGGGTATAAAATACTAACTTGATTCGGTTGCCTGGTAAAGCATCTGAGAGGGGAAGGTATCTTTATCTCTCGCTGTTTTAAACAGGCCCAAGAGGAGGGTTCAGATGAAGAAGTTTGGTGTAATGGTGTTGGTGCTCCTGTTTGCCGCTTCATTCGCATTTGCAGATGAATCGGTGTATGCCCCAGCGGTAAATGCCCCGTATCCCGATCTCGATCGTGACATCACGATTCCGGCGGATGCGCCTCGTTGGTCTCCACGTTCCAACGAATTGGACATTATCGGTGATACCGTGATCGTCGGTACTACCTGGTGGGAGTCACAGCACAATGGTACAGTCAGCCGCATGATTGACTTCAAAGCCGATCACAATGGTAACCCGACTGCATTTATGGTCTGGACAGACCTGCAGTCCCAGGGTGGTACCCGTCGTGTCAGCTTCAACCGTGTCACATGGGATGGCGATGCCTACGAAGTAGAAGAACCGACTGGATATGGAGTGAATGGCGGTACCCGTGCAGGTTACGCGGACATGGCGTTTGACCATGCCAATGGTCGTACATTCCCGTCCTACCACGTCATCATGACCACTGGCGCAGATGCTGAACCGGCCGTCGCGGGTGAATTGGACATTCTTCCCGGCGTATTCAGCCAGTTTATCGCTCCGAGCCGTGACGACATCGACCAGCCGGTGATTTGGCCGCATGCCGCTTATGGTTTCCACGATGATGAGCACATTATCCACATGTGCAGCAGTGAACAGCGTCCGGATGATGACCTCGCCGGCGCCATGAGGATCCTCTATGCCCGCATGAGCTATGATCCGATGGCGAATTCTTTTGCAATGGCAACAGATGATGGCGAACAGGTTCTGATTACAGAAGACGGTGAAAACATTGCTGTTGATGTAGCGGTTTCTTACACAAGCGACAGGGTTGCAATTGGTCAGACTGTTGGTCGTTTCTTTACCATCGGTGAAGATCCGGGTGGCACAGGTACAACCCAGTACAACAACGACATTTACGTATGGGTCAGCGAAGACGGTGGAAACACCTGGGATGATCCGATCAATGTGACCAACTTTATCGGTCCTGATGCAGGTCTCCTCCCGGATTCACTCGCCGCCGACCGTGACACCCTGCGTGGCTACTGCGACGTAAACGTATACTTTGACCACAATGATGTTCTGCACGTTGCCTTCACAGCAACTCACTTCTATGCCTTTGAAGGTTACATCCGTCCGTCTGAAGGCGGCATCTGGCACTGGGATGAGCAGAACATGGAAGCAACCCTGGTTGCTGACGGTCTCTACACCAACTTCCGTGGCGGCGGTCGTCTCGATCCAGGCGCATGGCAGCGTAATGTTCAGCGTCCGAGCATGTATCACGATCCCGCGACCAACATTCTCTGGCTGGTCTATCAGAAGTATGCGGAAGAAGGCGACACACTTGATTGTTCAGAAGCCCTCTTCCCGAACGGTGACATTTATGTAACAGCAAGCTGCCCGAACCCGGACTACTACGGTCGTCTGTGGGCACAGGGTGTAAATATCACCAACACCAAGTGGACCCAGTCCGATCCGGCGCCGACAGGTGAAAGCATGAGCGAACGTGAACCCAGCATCGCCCTGTACAATGAAGGCGCTTACCTGCATACATTCTACGTTCTCGATACCGATGCCGGTTTCACCGAGCAGGATGAAGGTGGATACACGGAATGCCCGGCGGTCTATCACCGTGTTGCCAAGCAAGCTCTTATTGATGAGTTTGAAAATGTCGGTGAATGGTTGCCAAACCTGCCGTTGCACGTTGACGAAGTCGAAGGTTGTGCCTACTGGGAAGATGATCAGGATTACGAATGGGGTGACGGTGGCTTCTTCCGTGGTTTTGCTGCTGGTGAAGAAGAAACCCTGCTTCCGGGTGAATTTGAACTGGCCCAGAACTTCCCGAACCCGTTCAACCCGACGACCCACATCGCCTTTAACCTCCAGAAGCGTGGTCAAGTACGCCTGGCGGTTTACGATGTCCTCGGTCGTGAAGTTGCCACCCTGGTCAATCGTTCCATGGAAATGGGCGCTCACAGCGTGGTCTTCGATGGTTCCGACCTCGCCAGTGGTGTTTACTTCTACCGTCTCGAATCCGGTGACTTCTCCGTCACCCAGAAGATGGTACTCATGAAGTAACTTAGAAGTCTTTTACTTTTCGATATTCCAAACCCCCGGTTTTACCGGGGGTTTTTACGTAGTTAAGCATGAAATCAAGATGTTGAGACTATTCTATTATCGACAATAACCATGGGGTTATTAGGAAGATATAAGCGAGTACAAGTCCAATCCCGAGAAACAAAGGTAAAATACCGAGTTTGAATAGAACGGACGGTTTCTCCAGTTCAGCATCCGGCGCTTTGGGCCGTTTCCCGGAACGTATGAAACCGATAATCCCACCCATACCCATACCCGGTAAAATACCCAGGATCACTCCAGCAATAATTGAACTGAAGATCATAAGATAAAAATTGGGACCTTCAAAGTTTCGCGCGATCCAGATAGAAAACAATATCACGCCGATAAATCCATACTTGGGAATAAAAGCTATAGCAATGGCGACAAGCGTCATTATCCCGGCAAGTGGCTGTACAGCAAACATTGTGATGACAAGATCCAGCACCTTCAGCCCAATCCCTGCGTAAATTCCATATACAAGTCCCGTCATCGCATGATGATACACTGGTCTGTACAAAACACCGATTGGGTAGTGTCCTTTCGCAAAGTCGTACAGGGGAAGAGTAGTTTCAGTCCATTTGTTGTCAGCGCCTTTTTTATGAGTATGTACAACTGTCTTACGTGTTAGTACTCCATTCATAAGATCATCCTTAAAAACACCTTCAATGTCAACCGGTTTGTAAATTTTTTGTTCATCGTTCTTGATTGCAACTGTGTAAAAAACGTTTTCGTTCTTTTGCATCTTCTCGATTGGCGAAGGAATAACAGCTTCCTTATCAACCGTGACAGCTTCTACGTCAACTTTGGCGGTTTCTGTTCTAGCTGGTGAGCTGAGTGGATTGCGGCAATTCGGGCAGGTATTCTCTTTGGTCGGAATAACATTGATGCCGCAATTTATGCAATACTGGACCGACATAATTTCCCCCTGAAGCTTGTGGATTTGATATCGAACGGAAATATGTTATTCAATATCATAAAGATAAGAGTTGGAAACCTCTATGCAATGGAAAGTGTGAGAAGTAATAAAAAAGCAACGAAGAAAAATATGGGAAGAAAAGAAAACCCGGTATCATTTCTTTGATACCGGGAAATCATATGCATATTAAAAACAGGATCAAATCAGTGTTTATAACGGAAAACCTTGATATTCATTATCGAAATTCATCGTATTTACAAATGGTTCTTCAAAATCCGGTGTGAACTCGTCCACCATATCACGGAAAATGTCATACCGATGTAAAACGGTATAGACATAATTTCGCACGGATCGTCCCCTGAAATAACCCCGTTCATAATGCTGGTTAACATCGGGATCTTCGAAGAGTGGCAAGATCTCAGCCACATCATCCCAACTATGTGGATTAAGCCCCCGGTCTTCTGCCAGTTGCATTGCGTCGGCAAGGTGACCGCGGCCAGCATTGTACGCAGCCAGCATGAACGCCAGACGATCTTCCTCGGTATCAACATAGCTGTACTGGTTGTACAGGATACGCAGGTACCGTCCGCCTCCAAGAATATTCTGTTCCGGATCTCTGCGGTTGTCGATACCTACCAGTTCAGCCGTTTTCGGCATGAGTTGCATGAGTCCGTAAGCGCCTGCCCAGGAACGAAGTTGAGGACTGAATCGTGATTCATGGTAGGATACGGCTGCCAGGAGTCTCCAGTCAAAACCGGTCTCGTTCGCTGCCGCCTGGAAATAATCATCATACCTGGAAATCCGTCCTTCCGTACGAAGCGCATATTGGGCGCTCCGATGCACGCGGAAACGGTCCGGACGCTCGAAATAGCGTGCTTTCAAGATATTGAAGAACGCTGAACGGTAGTAACGGTCGATAAACTCGTTTAAAGCCTCTGCCAACTCCGGTGAATTGGGACGTACCGCCCAGGCAAGCTGCTGGGGATCGGAAACCGGTACACCAATTTCAAGGTTCGGGAAAAACTGCTGTTCAAGCATGGCAATCGTGTTATCAACGACTGTCAGATCACGCTCTCCATTGGCGACCAACTCGATGGGATCCATTTCACTTAACGGCCCCTCAAGAGTTTCAATACGTAGATCAATGCCGTTCGCTTGCATTTCACGCAAACGCTCTTCGTATGATGTCCCATTTCGTACGAAAACCCAACGATCTTCGAGATCACCAATGCTCTGAGGCGGAGGATTTTCAACCGTACCCACAGTTACCTGGCGTACTTCCAGGTAGGGATGGGTGAATAAAATCTGTTGCTCACGTTCCGGTGTAATAGCCAGGTTGGAAGCGATCACATCACCTCTTCCTTCATACAGGTATGGGATCATATCGTTGAAGGACGGTGGAATCACGATTTCCAGGAACAGGTTCTGTTCCTCTGCAAACTTCTGAATCAACTCGTAATCAAAACCTCGACGTGTACCACGGTATAGATAATAGGTAAGCGGATGGTTTCGTGTGATGACACGAAGCGTATCCGTATACTGGATCTCTTCCAGATCACGGGATACCAATGCAGTCTGCTGAGCTGCATTATGGCTATCAGCACAACCGATTCCGAATACTCCAAGAAGTATCAGGATGATTACGCTGTTGATTACGCGGTATTTATCTGTATGGACGATTCTTATCATGCATGCAAACCTAACTCCGATCAATTTGGGATATTTTGCGTTATATCACACGCTCTATTGATCCGGAGTCACGTTTCCTTCATGTTAAATTATACGATTCCAGAATCTTATCAGTCTTCTTTGTTATATCTGTGTCTCTGCTGACAAATGTTAATTATCACCTTCTGCTCTTAGATGTTCAAGGGATTGATAAAGATCCCTGCATTCTTCGCCTTCGTGGAAATAGCGCGTCTGATCAAGGACTTCAAGTCCCTCTTCCGGTAGACCCAGTTCCAGGAATATATATGCCTTAAACAACGGAACCTTGTAGAAATCAGGTGCGAGTCTGTCAATTCGCTCAAGTTCTTCCAACGATTGCAGGAACAACTGTTCGCGCCGATCACCAGAATATCGTTGAGCTTCCTGGTACAGACCCCAGGCATGCAGAACCGATGCACCAATATCTTCCGGCCAATGTTCAAGGCAGATTTCCAGGGAATGCAAGTCTCGATAATACCAGAACTGGGACCAGTCACGTCCGTTTTTATATGCGAAATCTGCAATCACACGTTCAGAGCGTAAGGGAACGCTTGCCAACAGTAGAAAACTGACAAAGAACCATGTAAGAATTGTACGATGAAACTTCTTGTTTGCTCGTACTGCCTCGTTTTGAGACTTGTGTGGTAGAGTAGCAAGCATCGCGCCAAAAGAGATCATCAATGGCAAAATCCCTTCTCTTGATGGCGCCAAACTGACTGTTCCCTGAAGTATGCCACTGAGAGTCGCTATTGCGGCAGCTTCACGCCAGGAATAAAGGTTGTTCTTTCCAAGAATTCTGAATGCGTGATAGATAACAACACCTGTGAACAGCAATAGACCCATTGCGCTCAGGATTCCCCCTTCAACCATGGCATGTAATGGCTCCAGGTGTACATGGCTGACAGGCTCATAGGAAGAGAGAGCAACATAATACTGATTTAACGGGTCGCGGAAAGAAGGATAGAAATACATGAATTGCCCGGGACCAACTCCTGTAAAAGGATAGGATAGCCAAAGTGTCCATGCGGAAGAATAGATTTGGATTCGTTCAAAGACTGCGACCTCGCCATAATGAACGAGGCCAATTGATATCAGACTAATGCAAGCGGCTCCCAGTATCAGAATAACGAAAGCAAGTCTACGATGTTTTTTATAGAAACGCATCCAAAGGAAGATGCACCACGGTAAAACAAATGCACCAATTGCAGCCGCACTCCTTGTAGTAATCAGTAATGCAAAGGAAAGTACGACTAAAAACACTCGGATCAATATTGTAGTACGATTATACTTCTTGTTTTTAGTAACAAAAAGCCACGGAAATATCGTGATCAGGAGAAAAGCGTACACATTTCCATGACCGGTAACACCATTGACAGTATCACCTAGTCCATATAGAGCGATATAGATAATCCCACTGGCGAGGATTACGATGTATGCTGCCTGTAGACCGGGGATCAGTTTCAACCGCAGTTTTTCATCCCGGAATACCACAACACTTGTGAATACCAAAGCCGCAGCAAGAATATGATTGGACGTTACAAGCGCACCTTGCATCCAGCCGCGAATATGTTGAGAACCAAGAATATATCCTGTGGACAAGAGAAGTATACCAATCCAGGTCATTTTTGGTAGTGAGGGGAATGGACGCTTCTGTAGAATAAACAGGATAACAACAACCACCGCCAGGATGGTAATCTGCAAATGAAACGTATTAGAAGGATGTACTGGATACGTGTGTTTGGGGATTCCCAACAACAAAAACATGGCAGTCACAAGCCATACCACTGCATTATTGGAAAAATCGAACTTCTCCCTGTTTATTGGTACGTTGTTCATTCTATCAGCCTTATTCATTGCATACAAGTAAATGTGCAACCAACGCTTTATGGTCTCCATGCCCCATGTTACGGATTTGCACGGATTCAGCCACCAGGTTGTTCCTGGTAAAAATATAGTCAATACGATGCATGGGAGTCTCACGGTACCATGTGGCGCCGAACCCCCTGCCGACAGATCGCCAGGAATCATTAGTACTGAAATAAAAGGCTCGCATACAACGTTCCGTGGGTGTGGCGTTGCAATCACCGGCAATGATAGTCGGAAGGGTCTCGTGCTGGAGGATCCGGTTTCTTATATGCATGGTCTGCCGCACCCGGATGGCGGATCTTCTGAACATCCCCTGCCAATTTCCCTCCAGGAGCGGAGGTTCCAGGTGAACAGCGTTGATGATGTACCGTCGGCCGCGAATGGTGACACAGGCTTCCAGGTATCGTCTCATGCAACCCTGATACTGCTCACGGGAATAGTATCCATCAGTATCCTGAAGACCGACTGCGTATGCGGACTCTATTTCACCCTTCACGAAAAGAACAAGCTGCTTACTGCCGACATCGCGCACACGAATAACTGCAGACTGGTATCCAAGGTTGTTCATCCTTGTTCTAAGATCATCGTAAATCCCTTCCTCCACTTCCTGTAATATGAGGATCTCGGGATTGTCCTCCAACAGGGGCAGGAGGTTGCCATACGCAAAACCGGCTTGTGTGTTCAGGGTAATAACCGTTAGTGAATCAATAGAAATCACAGGATTTCTATTGGAATTGAATATTGGTAGGAATGTGAAAAGCTCAAACAGGAGCAATCCTGTGCATACGGCTGAAAGGCTGAACGGTACCCATCGACGAAATACCCCGGTTCGAATAGAAAACAAAATGGAGACAGGTGTGAGAAATGATATACGAATTAGTTGATTGCCGGTAAAGGCATCGATACCGATTGGCAAGCACAGGGGAAAATAACGCTCAATTGTAGAGATCAATAAAAGACCGGTTAAAACAATACCAATGATAGTATAATAATATTGGTTGCGAGTTCTGGTTGAGGGGGCGTGGTGTGATTTCATAATCATTGACCGGGACAGGTTTCATGGCAGTTCTGGTTACAGAGTATACGAAAAAATGATTCGAGAGAGGTATAGCTGCGATTTAATGTCCGATATCACACTCCGGCACCAAATAAATGCTTATATTATCATACACTTGATGTTCACCATGAAGAGGATGTACAGATAATCCAGTCAGTTACGGATCAAACCGCGATTGACAATGAGGCTGGTGAAGTACTACTCGCCATTGTTTTTCAAATGGACCACTGGCACATGATCTTTGAAGAGTTTACAGCTTCCGTCTATTTCAGCGGGAAAATCCGTACCTGCAGCTAAACGATAGAATGGGAGGGCGATACTATGCGAGAGATCGATGCAGCACAGCAGTCATCCGTATTCTCTGTAAGCGAGTGTTATCCGAATCCATTCCATTCCCATGCGAGTATCACGGTGCTACTTGCAGAGCAGTCGGATGTCATCCTGGAGATGTTCGA
Organism: bacterium; assembly: GCA_963674515.2. Classification (GTDB taxonomy): domain Bacteria; phylum Electryoneota; class Electryoneia; order Electryoneales; family Electryoneaceae. The sequence continues at coordinate 96,334 of CAXXQY010000029.1, read as the reverse complement.
TGCAGCGGGCCATGAAATCAACATGATCCATCACGAACGTCTCACCACCGGACAGCATGTGTTCCGTTTTGACGCAGAAATGCTCCCCAGCGGTATCTATTTTCTGCGAGTTTCAAAGAATACAAGGAATCCTGTTGTCCGCAAGATGGTTTTACTTCGGTAAGTAACGTTTTTTACCATATGTACTTTAAACGCCTCAGTGATTTCACTGAGGCGTTTGTTCGTAACACAGAAGAAGTATTCATCAATCTCACATTATGCGAAAAGTTGGTTCTGTATGAACCAGTATAAAACAAACAGGTTACACATTACCGATCTACAATGGATAATCCGTATCAACTCCCTTTGATGGGTAAAAATGAGCTGCAGAAAATGCCGACTCACTTTCGCGAGTCGGCATTGAATTGTTTATGTAGTACAACCGGGTGTATAGAATCAGTCATTTCAGAACAGATTCCAACTCCCCGTCCTGCTGGATTACTTCAGCAGCATGATCTTTTGCACACCTGTGAAGTCGGCCGCTTCCATCCGCACAAAGTACACACCGCTCGCCAGTGAGGAAGCATTGAAGGTGGCGTTATAGCTGCCCTGCTCCATCGGCTGGTTCACGAGGGTGGCGACTCTCTGACCCATCACGTTGTAAACCATCATCTTCACGTTGGACTGTTCGGCAACGTCAAAGCTGATGGTTGTGCTCGGGTTGAACGGATTCGGGTAGGCGGCGCGCAACGCGAATTCATGCGGTACGGCAACGCCGCTCTGCGGTTCAACATCCACATAGTCCACGCTATAAGCGATCACATGGATGAAATAGTCAAATCCGGTGGCGCTCACAGTGGTTCCGTCATAGGTGAACTGGTGTTCGTCATCGGTACCGGGGTTGGATGCCAGCGGATACGGGATCGCGCGGTTGTTTTCACCAATCGTATACAGGTCAATCCATACCCAGAAGTCACCGGTCAAGCCCTGCAACGCTTCGACTTCTTCCACGTTGAAGATGGTTGCCTGCAGACGGCTGCTTTCCGGATCCCAGCTTGCTGTTTCCGTGGTTGTCCAGAGTTCCGCTCCGGGTGCGGCATCGCCACTGCCATACACATGGATGTCATAATCCACATCATTCTCCGGCCAATGATTGGCATACCATTGGTATTCGATGCTCTGCAGATCGAAAGTTGCACCGGCGAACCAGGGATGGTTGTCTTCCGGTATAAAGTGAATGATCGGACCGACATTGGTGTTGTTGTCACCAAAGTTGATGTAGGATTCGAGGGAACGGTCATCATACCCGAACTGGAAGTAGTTTTCTTCCAGAACCTCGAGATCGTATTCCATCTCATCATTGCTGGTAACTTCATCACCATCCAGCAGATGACGTACGAGCAGGTTTACATCACCGGCTTCATTCGGAACCCAGCCGTCAACTGGATCGTTGGTGTTGTCAGTCATCACCTGGATGGACTCACCAACGCCCAGGTTATATGGCGGGGACGGGGTGAACAGACGCGCGGTTTCGTTCAGATACCAGAGTGCATTGAAGCTCTCGGCGAACGCACCGTTGTTCACAAATTCGCAAGTCGCCGGGACCGGGAAACCAACGGTTACCGGATACGGCACGAGGAAGTTGCGTGTTTCCACATCATGTTCGACAGAGAACAGCTCGATCTTGGCATCGTCAATGAAGAAGCCAGTGGAGGTGTACTCAGTCAATGGGGAGACAAAACCGATCATCATTTTCACAGTATGACCGGCCAAGGCATCCCAGATAAGCGGTGTGGAATAGTTCTCGTTGAACCATCCCCAGTCATCGGGTGCACCGATAAAACGGTAGTCATGACCGGAAATATCATAGACATTACCGCCATAATGGATAGTGTCTTCGGTAACGTCAATCACAAAAATGTAAAACGCGGCATCATCGGTGGGATGATCAAAATCGCTACGCAGAGCAAAATCTGCTGTCAGTTCTTCCCCTTCTTCCAGTTCCGGAAGCTCAACTTCGGGGGAGATGTAGAATTCGGCATAGCCCAACAGATGCTCTTCAATGCCGAAAGCGTGAGTTGGCGACGGCGCATTGGCATCATCAACGATGTCCCACAGATCGGGATGTTCACCGGTACGACCCAGGCTCATGGTCATTTCGGTGGGATCGGTGTCGCCATCATCTTCGAAGACAACCGTTTCACCGTCGAGTACGGCGATGTTGTCAACCTGGAATCCGGTCATGGAATTATCATCCGGGGTGGATGTTCCCTGGTCTGCGGAAAACGCAAACGAGATTACCACATTGCTGTAACCGGTATAGTTGCTCAGATCGACAGTAACTGTTGACCAGTCAAAGCTTCCGCCCCATCCTGCAATACCGGGGCCCATCATGTACTCCTGGCCAAAACATGCCAAAGAGGTGGCGTTGTAGTCAGTTCCTGTGGTGGGTTCTAAAACTGCAAATTCACCTTCCCCGTAATAGATCCATACACTTGCTCCGTCCCAACCATCATAAGGATCGGTTGCACCGGCGGTTCCTTCACATTCGAGTTTGAAATCAAAGGAAAGAACCGGGCTACCGGTATGGGTAAGATCAATTGCCGGGGTTTTCAGTTCTTCGAACCAATGGTTAAAGTAGCCGCCATCGGCGCCATATTCATCTCCCGAACAACGCCAGTTGTTTCCCTCGCCAGCAGGAGCGGCGAAGTCGGTTTGATGCCAATGGGCCTCAGAGCTTAAGAAAAAGTCTACGGTAAGCCAATCAAGGTAAGTCCAATCAGCTAAACCGTTTTCGAAGTCCTGAATGTAAACGATCTCGTCGAGCTCATAGTTCTGCGGCGATGACGCTGTTTCCAGCGGCCGAGCTTGCTCGAGTGGAGAATCATTCAGGGGTGTGATGCTGTTCATCGACGCAAATGCCGGTAACATCAAGAAAAAAATGGCCAAAACAGGCGCAATGCAACGTATACTGCGCATAAAGCCCCTCCGCAATGTAAAAGAACACCGGCTCCGTACATACCCCCTTCAAAGGTAAGTCATATAAAATAGGCCTGTTCGCAAATACACTGCAAGGTTTTACCATAAAGAATAAAAATTATCCAGTAACTCCGAGGTCGCAAACCTGTTAAGGAGAGTACACCTTTGAGGATATTTTCACCATTCGTGGTCTTGGTGGGTGGCGGGTGGCCAACGTGGAAAATTGATTGAGTATTCTGATTTGGGAACCCTGTTGGGCACACGTCTTCGAAAACTACTTTTCGACGTGTTCAAGCCAACAGGGGCATACATTATCCGCTATTGTGATGGTGCTATATGGTCCGACTGCGTTGTTTGCAGTCGTGGTGTCAACAGGCGGGTTGCCCGATCTGCTGCCTGTCCTCCGTAGCTTGTAGTTTGGGCGAAGGGTGATCATGGTCGGGTATCAAAGTGGAAAGTAATTCGGAGTTTTATCAAGACTAACGAAAATCAACCACAGAATACACGGAATATACTGAAAAGTAATCTGTCGAAAAGAATATAGCCCAGATGGGGTGGCTCGGATAGTTTCGCTATTCGACTTTGGCCCGAGTGCTTGCCACTCGGGTTTCTCTATATCGTGGAGTGAATTGTAATAAGAAATAAAGGATCGGATCGAACAGAGAAATCCGAGTGGCAAGCACTCGGGCCAAAGTCTTATTGGGTGTCAAAAGCGGAAATAACAACGACTTGATACCCGATCCGTCGACTGACGGACAGGTCGGACCACCCTTAAAAACTACTTGATCACTACCAATTTTACAAATGAGTGAAATTCACCGGGGACAACCATCCTCACAAAATACATCCCGGCTGCCAAAGAATCCGTGTTGATCGAGATCGAATGTTCGCCTGAGGAATACGATCCATTGCACGCAACGTCCACTTCCCGTCCAATCAGGTTGATCAATGATATCCTTACACGATTCGGTTCGGGAAGAGTGAAACGGACCACAGCCTGCGCATTGCAGGGATTGGGATAGGGTGATGAAAGCGAGTAGTTTTCGGGAAGAAGTGAACCGTCATCGTCCACACCGGTAACTGTACCCTCGCCAAGCACATGCACTCGAACCATTGTATCTTGAGGACTGTTACTGCGGATCTCGAGGAAGGACTCCATCAAGCCGGTTTCTGCAGGGGTATATACCACAGGGATGTACAGGTTCACCCCGGTTCCGGCGGTGCTATCGATGAATTCCGGGATGGCGATCTGTTCGTTCTCGCATCGGATGTCATACAACGCAAGTTCTTCCATCCCGCCATTCCGCACCCACAGGTTCAAGGTCGCAGGTTGCCCCACTTCCACAAGCCCGAAGTTGAGATTTCGTTCGGGAAGGCGGATATGCGGCGCACGGTACGATGTGAACGGTACCGGTGAAAACGTTGGGTAGTCCAAGGTGTTGAGGATGGTATCGCCAAATGCTTCCGGATGTTCCGTTTCATGATAACAACCGGATGGATCTCCCCAATAATTGGCTTCGAACTCTAATAATCCGCTGCTCGTTCCTACAGCAGGCCCATCATTACCAATGAAATCATTATGTGCCAGGCGTACACCGGCATTTGCGGAAACACCGATGGCTTCCGCCATATATACATATTCCTCTTCCAAAGGACCATTATCGACGAATGTATTGTAGGTCATTGAGATAATATAATCAGGAACATTACCTGTAGGTGCACATATAATTGGACACCCATTTGCATGATTATTAATGAAGAGATTGTGATGAATATTGGCATTAAATGTTATTATTAGAGCTGCCCCCACCCTCTCGGCAATATTCGATTCGAACAAATTATCACATACTTCAATTTCTCCAGTTTCCACTGCAATCACCATTGTACCACCGGATCCATATTGACCATTGCTCATGTAAGAAAGATTGCTGACAAACCGGTTTCCTCTTATTGTAAACTCCAATTGTAAATTATTATTTGAATTACCTATATATATTGCTCCTGCATGATTTGACGAATTTCCTTTAAAGAAATTATTTTCAATAAGCCAGCTTGCGTTTTCGCTTGCTCCGAATTCAACTGCTCCTCCGATATCTTCACTGATATTATTCTGAAAAGTGCAATTATTCAAAATACTATTAGTAACACCACAAGCATACATCCCGCCACCCATATAACTTGATAGATTACCGTAAAAAGCACATCCGTGAATTGTATAATCACCTGTATCAGTACTTAGTCCTCCACCTATTCTAGCAGAATTATTATGGAATTGGCAATTAATAATGGTTCCTTCACACTCTGAAAGTCTTATTCCCCCACCATAATCCGCGTGATTATCGCTGAAATGACAAGAATAAATTGTAATTGTAACATCTTCGGCTATTATCCCACCTCCCATTAAAGAACCTAGGTTTCCATCTATGAAGGTTAATCCAATTATGTCCACTTCCTCTGAACCTCCATAGACAGATAAGCCTCGTCCCTCTGTATGCTCTGGCCACGTGCCTTTAATAACTGTCTGTTCAATGCTGGAATCGATCTGTGTGAATAAAAAAGTACTCGCAAGAACAAGTTCATGCTGATCAATAAGGAGATTTTCAAGGTATTCACCAGGAGCGACAAGAACTGTATCATGTGGAATAGAATTATCTATCGCTTCCTGAATAGAGTCGTACTGCTGTGGAACATAGTGGATCAATGCATAACATTCTTGCTGCTGTGAGAATATATGCAGCAGCAAGAATGCAAGTAAAAACACTGAAATAATTATCTTATTCTTCATTTCAGTTAAAAGCCCGTGGTTAGAAATCATAAGGCCATTCAAATATAACCCGTGCCTGGTTTTCTGCTTCACCTTCATCCACGTATTCAGCCGTCACATCGGCGCTACAGAAATTCATTACCGCTGTATCTTCCCAGTAGAAGTGATTCTGCTGATCAGTCACCTGATGTAATAAATAATCACTGGAACTTACAACCTCTATATAAACAGTAAAATCACCGCTACATTGACTTGTAACAATGTCGGTTCTTGCACCACCAGGATTTCTGAATTCACTGATATCATCATTTACGACATCATCTGGATCAAGGAACACATCCAGTTCATAGGATAGCGCAAATGATACCACGAGAACAAGCATCACAGCACTCATCAATAAGACTGGTAATGATTTCTTCATGACTTCCTCCGTTCGTTGGGTTTGATTAGAAACGACACATTGTAATTTAGTATATATATATTGGACAACTTGTTTGAACAGTTATTCAATATTATTTTACTCCTCAAGGCATTATAACATAGCAACTAACTACAAAAAAATTAATATTTCAATTTCAGGATATTCATTATTTCTAATATTTCTTTTGTTCAATATATATTTTCTGTTTCGGAGACTTTTGGCTAGCCCTAAAAGGTTGTGACGAAGGAATGTTCTTTTCGGGTGTCAAGTCTGTCATTGCGAGGATGTCTGCCGGAGTTTTTTGTCGTTTCCGGCAGACGACGTGGCAATCTTACTCCAGAGTGTCGTTGCGAGGACGGCTGCACGCTGTTGTTGTTTGTGCAGACGGGCGAAGCAATCCCCTACCGGATGTGAAAGTGTTAATGCGTAGCGCTGTTTGGGATTTCGAGAGAGTGCGGAAGAAGATTGCTTTGGAATTTTGCGTAACTACAACTACCTCGCAAAATTTCTCGCAACGACGTGGGGGAGACTTTGGATAGCTTCAATGCTTTCCATGAGGGAAAATCACCGTTCCAGTTTATTGTTGTTGCACAGCCATCCGTTTTCTAAGAGTTCGTGAACCCGCTGCAAACTCAAGAGAATCATCACCATAGGCATCACGTACCTTATCCAGTGCATAATACAAACGGTGCATCCGTTCAACTTTGGGAGCATTAAAGAGATCGACCTGCACCCCCTGGAAACGGCTGGGCTTGAGCAAACCGGACACGGACACCCCGATCAGCCGAACCTTGCCGTCATTCTCTGTCCAGATTTCATGCAGCAGGTTCATCGCAATATGAAATACCATGGCGGGATCATCGGTATAGAAGGGTAGTTTCCTCTGGTGAGACCGGGTGACAAAGTTCGTATCCCGCAGACGCAGGGTAATGCAGTTCCCCAGGTAGTTTTCAGTACGCATACGACGTGTCGCCTTGTCGCACAGATGCAGGAGACGCCCTGCAATCACATTCTCACTTTGCACATCCTCCATGAAGGTATGTTCATGTCCCATGGATTTATCTTCGGGACGCTCTTCCAGCGCAATGATCTTGTTGCCTTCTTCGCCCCGGATCAGTTTTTTCAGCTCTTCGCCATTTTTTCCCAACGCTGCACGTAATCGTTCCGTCGAGGCATTCGCCAGGGTATCGATGGTAAATATTCCGATGCCGTTGAGTATCTTTTTCGTGGATTTTCCTACGCCCGGGATTTTTTCCACCGCCAGCCCGCCAATGGTGGTAACCACATCTTCCGGCATCAAAACGGTCAATCCATTGGGTTTGTTCATCCCGGATGCGATTTTTGCCACGATCTTCGACGGAGCGATCCCCACAGATCCGGTCAGGTCCAGGTGTTCCTTGATCGCGCTCCGTATCGCTTCTCCGTACTTCACCGGTCCTCCCCAGAGATGATCGCACCCGGCTCCATCCAGGAACGCTTCATCAATGCTGTACGGCTCCACGACCGGGCTGAAGGATCGCAACAACCCCATCAACTGTACCGATACCCACGTGTACTTTTTACCGTGGGTACGCAGAAACACACCCTGCGGACAACGTTTCCCCGCTTCGGTCAATGACATCCCGGCATGGACTCCATATTCCCGCGCTTCATAATTGGCCGTTGTAACCACCCCGCGTGTGCCCGGCTCGCCGCCAATGATGACCGGTTTACCCTTGATGGATGGATTATCCCTCTCCTCCACCGAAGCGAAAAAGGCATCCATATCCACATGGACAATCAAGCTGCTCGAGCGTGGCGTACGGTTGACTTCCCGCCGATCCGTTGCGCTCCGCATCTGGGTGCTTACAATGGGGTTCAACATGGTTGATCCAACCCGCTTCTATCTCTTAATGGGGACATACATCACTGCAATGACACCTTAATGCACCTCCTTCTCCGAAACACCTGAGGTAAGGAAGCACTCAAATCATTTTATCCCACCAGGCACACCCTCGAAAGCATCCATACCCGGGTTTCATTATTGTATGACAACTCATACACATCCGGTCCGCTGGTCATGAGGGAAAAATGGTAAAAACGGGTGCGTCCCTCATCGGTTATCCATTCGCCGTTCACCCGTTCAACACGATACACACGTTCACGCCAGCGGAACTTGAGCGGATGAATTCGACCATCCTTGAACATGGTGATCACATCAACCTTGTCACCAATCTCTTCATACCGCACGCTTGCCTCCGGGAAAACTGTGGCGTTCCAGTGGTCCATTTGACCAGGTATGATGCACACTACAATCCTGCCAGATGTCATTCCTGCGAAGGCAGGAATCCAGAAAGCAGTTTCAGCATTACGTGCTATCTCATAATTATCAATAATATAAGCACGACTTCGTCACGTTACTTCTGGACTCCAGCTTTCGCTGGAGTGACACAACTACTATCTTCCAGCATTCTCGGACAGCCTCCTTCGCGGGAATAACATCTACGCAACATTTACGCATTGTGAGACACCCTGGTTTGCGACTTAAAGCGCGTCGCCGTTCTTCGAATCACAGGAATGACATACTTTTCCACACGCTCTTCAACTCATAGCTGGTCAAATGGAGCACTATATGGATTATTATACATGGATACAGTATACTGTCAATATCATCTGTCGTATTGAATGCTGTACAAATGTTCAGTAATAATATACTGAACATCTTTACCTGCGTGCAAGTTTTCTCTTATTTCTTTCCACGAGGCTCTCCCGGAGAGATATTCGACCGCTGGCGAATCTATTGATAATTCCATGATAACAATAGGGATAGATACTTCTGTTGATCATGTGAGAGAACGATCCGAAAAATTTATGGAACACTTTCGAAAAAAATGCATCCAATCGGTAACAGAAGGACAATTTAGGTATAACTAACTTGAAAATAGGAGATGGATAGATGAGTTTAATGGTTGGCAAAGCAGCCCCTGAATTTTCAGCGATGGCCTACGCGGACGGTGATTTCAAGAAGGTTTCCCTGGAGGATTACAAGGGGAAATGGGTTGCCATGATATTCTACCCGGCGGATTTTACTTTTGTCTGCCCGACCGAACTGGTAGCAGTTGCCAAGCAGTATGAGTTCCTGAGTTCACATGATGTGGAAGTACTTGCAATCAGCACAGACACCCATTTTGTCCATAAGATGTGGAATGAAGTGGAATTGAATAAAATGATCGAGGGAGGACTTCCCTTCCCGATGTTGAATGACGCCGGCGGCCGTATCGGGCAGAATTACGGCGTTTACGATGAGGAAAGCGGCCTCGATATGCGTGGTACCTTTATCATAGATCCTGATGGTGTGCTGCAGTCCATCCAGGTAACCACACCGGGTGTGGGGCGTAGCGCCAAAGAGCTGGTTCGCCAGATCAAAGCGTTTCAATTTACCCGTCAGAATGAAGGCAAGGTCGCCCCGAGTGACTGGGAAGAGGGAGAAAAAACTCTCGATCCCAGCCTGAACCTGGTTGGTCATGTATGCGATGTAATGCCGGAATAATCTAATAAACAGATTCCCCCATAGTGGAATGATCCTTTGTATCGCTCCGCTAATTCGACCGGGCATCCAACACTTGCGGATGCCCGGTTTATAGTTAACATTATCCGCACTCTTCACCTCTGTATGCTTTCCTCAATGACTTTCGATGGAACACCATAAGTTGTACCTTATAAGTCTTGGCGTATTGCGAATACAGGAACAACAATGCCTTCACAGGAAAGAATCCGTAACTTTTGTATTATTGCCCATATCGACCATGGGAAATCCACTCTCGCCGACCGTATGCTTGAAGCGACGGCTACACTCGATGCGAAGCAGATGCATGCCCAGGTGCTCGATTCCATGGACCTCGAGCAGGAACGTGGGATCACCATCAAGGCGCATGCCATCACCATGGAGTACACAGCAGGCGATGGTGAACTGTATACCCTGAATCTTGTGGACACTCCCGGTCACGTGGACTTTTCCTATGAAGTTAGCCGTAGCCTGTATGCCTGCGAAGGCGCCCTGCTGGTCGTGGATGCCGCCCAGGGAATGGAAGCGCAGACCCTTGCGAACCTGTATCTAGCGGTTGAAGCCGATCTGGAGATTATACCTGTCATCAACAAAATCGACCTGCCCTCCGCGCGTCCCGATGAGGTGAAAAACCAGTTGATGGAACAAATCGGCTGTAATGAGGATGAGATCCTGCTCGTATCCGCGAAAACAGGTATTGGTATCCCGGAATTGCTCGACCACATCGTCAAAAACATTCCAGCTCCAAAAGGCGATCCGAAGGCCCCGGCGCGCGCACTGATCTTCGATTCCATGTATGACAATTACCGGGGAGCATTGGCCTACATCCGTGTCATAGACGGCACCTTCAAGGTAAAAGATGACATCTTCTTTTACCAGACCGAGGAACGTTACAGCGTGGAGGATATCGGGCTTCTTCGACTGGAACGTATTCCACGGAAAAAACTGTCGGTCGGTGAAGTGGGCTACATGATCACCGGATGCAAGGACATCAAGCACACTCGTGTCGGCGATACCGTGATAGAATACCAGCGCCGTTCGGAAGTGAAACCGCTGCCCGGTTACCAGGAGCCGAAACCCATGGTCTTCAGCGGCTTGTTCCCCGCGGATCATGAGGATTATGAAAACCTTCGTGATGCCCTCGAGAAACTGGCACTCAACGACGCTTCCCTGCGATATGATCCTGAAAATTCCACGGCTCTTGGATTCGGATTCCGTTGCGGATTCCTTGGTTTATTGCACATGGAAATCGTCCAGGAGCGCCTCGAACGTGAATTTGACCTGAACCTTATCACCACCGTACCGAGTGTAAAATTCAATATTGTGTACAATGACGGGTCGCAAAAGTGGCTGTCCAACCCGGTCGATTTTCCGAACCCGGTTTTTATTGAACGTATCGAAGAACCGATTGTACGCGGACAGGTAATCACACCGAATGAGTATGTCGGCGCGGTCATGAAACTTTCCCGCGAACGTCGTGGTGTATTCGTCAGCCAGGAATACATCGATCCAACCCGTGTGGACCTGACCTATGACTACCCGTTGGCGGAAGTGGTCTTCGATTTTTATGACAAGCTGAAGAGCCAGACACGCGGATACGCCAGTTTCGACTATGAATTCAGCAAGTATGTGGAAGCGAAAATGGTGAAACTGGACATCCTGATCAACGGAGATCCGGTGGACGCCCTGAGCATGATCGTCCATGAGGAAAAAGCATACGACTGGGCGCGGAAAGTGGTGGACAAACTCAAGGATCTGATTCCTCGCCAGATGTTCGAAGTCGCAATCCAGGGTGCAATTGGCGGAAAGGTTATCGCACGAAGTACGGTACGCGCCTTGAGGAAAAATGTTCTCGCCAAGTGTTATGGCGGCGACATCACTCGTAAACGGAAACTGCTGGAAAAACAGAAAGAGGGCAAGAAACGCATGAAGCAGTTGGGTTCTGTGGAGGTTCCGCAGGAAGCGTTCCTTGCTGTATTAAAGGTAGATGATAAATGAGTACTGGGAAACGGTCGAAGAAACGGTCCAATGCAAAACATCCGGATTCTTCCAACCCTGCCGAATCTGTCGCTGTCCCCACCGATGAAATCTCTTCGGATCAACCGTTATTGGTCCAATGGTGGAAACAATACCGCTTGTGGCGGAAAAAACGCCATGACAGGATTATCGCCAGGCGGAAAGAGAAGGGAGTCGTTCGCGACTGGATTGAAACCATTGTCAGCGTACTCCTGATTGTATTCGTCGTACGTGTTTGTGCGGTAGAAGCGTTTCGGATTCCTACCGGTTCCATGGAACGCACCCTGCTGATTGGCGATTTCCTGCTGGTAAACAAGTTCACCTACGGCATCCGTACCCCAGACTGGATCGGAATCCCCTTCACCAATGTCGGGTTTACCATTCCCTATTTCCGTCTCCCCGGATTTACGGAACCGGAAGCGGGCGATGTGATTGTGTTCCGTTACCCGAACAACCAGCGTGTGAATTATATCAAACGATGTGTGGCTGTAGGCGGGGATACTCTGCAGATCGTGAACAAGCAGCTCTTTGTGAACGGTGAAGCGGTGGAGCTCCCTCCCGAAGGACAGTTTACCGCCACGCGAATGTGGCCACCCGGTGTGCAAATGGCGGATATCTACCCCCGAGGCGCTGGTAACAAGGACAATTACGGTCCCATCGTCGTCCCGGAAGGAAACTATTTCATGATGGGCGACAATCGTGATAATTCGCTGGACAGCCGTTTCTGGGGATTTCTACCGGAAGAACTGATCCTCGGCGAGGCGATGATCATCTACTTTTCGTTCGACAAACGCCCCCGCCATTTCTGGAACTATATACGATGGAACCGTATTCTTCGATTGATACGATAATCTTGAAAAACTCAGTTCTTTTCACTATATGCACCCCGGCGATTTCACTGGGGTGTTTTATTATGCACTCAGCTCGGATTATCTCAGGAAACGTACGGGTCCATCAACCAGACCATGATGAATCCTCGTTTGATGAACAAACACGGCCACCCGCGGCCCAATTATTTCAGAATGAATACAGGCCGATTGCCGAGATTTTGTGATCTGCCAAAAAGTTGTATGAAATAAGTACCAGAACAGAGGAGGGATGCATTGTAGGTAAAAGTTGAACTTCCATTGCAAATAATATGGTCAACGAGTCTGCCCTGAATGTCATACAGAGCAAATGACGTTATCTGTTCATCATTACTGAAAATTCGAAATGACGAGTTGCAGGGATTGGGATAGATCATCCACGATTGTTGCGGAATAGCGCCGTGCCACACTCCATCTTCTACCACATCATTCTGGTGAAAATAGAATGCTCCAATGTCTCCCACAGTACCGTCCGGATCGAACAGACTGTCGGGAACTCCTGCATCTATATTTGGCGATTGAATCTGGAGAGTGTAGTCTCCATCTGATTGGTCGTTGTATAATGGATCAAGGAAAATATTTTGAAAGATGTCGCAGGGATCACCATTGGCATTATTTTCATTCTGAATTCCAAATCCTTCTTCAAGACCATGAACGATTATATTGTCATTTCCATAGAAGCAACTATTTGTCACTAATGATTGTTCAGGAATATCTGAAACACGAATTAGACTCGCTGAAACATTATTTGTGATAGAACAATTTTGCATATAACCTGCGCCTGCACTACCCATAATTACAATTGCTGTACTATCAAACAGGTTATTATCAATTGTACAGCTTTGTACAAAACTATAAATTGCGAATAGTTTGATTCCACCATCTCTAAATACGTGATTGTCATAAAACAATGAATTAGTAAGATATATTCCACCGCCGTTATGAATCGAAATAATCTGCTCACTGTTATTGAAATGTTTCAGACTTCGTGGGACAATTTTGTCGTATTGTTAAGTAGCGGTTTCTCCACGTAAGTGTTTTTTCTTTTCTCTTTCAACAACCTGTTTTTATCTGTTTTCCGTTGTTTCTTTTCTGTGTTCAACTGCGTACAGTTTACGGTTTCCAGTGCCAGATTCCTTTGGTTCACATTCAGGTTTTCTTCCCGTCTTCGTTGACGCGCCTCTGCCAGCTTATTCTTCCGTTCTTCAAGGCGTTGTTCCGGGTTGCCACGGTACATGTCGTATGGCGTCAGGTAGTTGATCGCCGAGTGCAGACGTTCTGTATTGTACCAGTCAATGATCGCCGCGATCTCATGTTTCGCTTCCTGGAAATCCTCCAGATCTAGTTCATCGATCTTCTCGCCCAGGGTACGGTTACTGCGTTCAACCAAGCCGTTTTCTTCCGGACAGTGCGGGTAGATCCGATGGTGTCCCACACCCTTGTCCGAAAGAACCAGCTTGAATTCATGCGAAACATACCCTGAACCGTTGTCGGTCTGAATCAGCGGCTTTTCACCATTTTCAAGTGTTGACAACGCATCCAAAGCCGCCAGAGATACCGAATTGCCGTCCATGCTCAGCATCAACTCGTGATAGACAATATAACGGCTGTATTCATCAATGAAAATGATCAGGTAAAATGTCCAGTGTTTGATCTTCACATAACGGATATCCGACTGCCATTTATCGTCAGGACCATTACCATTGTGACGGCTGCGTTTCACACGCTTCGAAACCGGTTGCCAGACGCAGATCAGCTTCGCTTCAACCAGGATACGGTACACCGTTGACGCCGATACAAAGGCGACGTTGTCATCCACCATATGCCATGCCAGGGCACGGTGACGGATATCCGGGTGCTGACGTGCATAATCTATCACCGCCTCACGTTCCGATAGAAGAATACGGTCAGGATGAACCGGACGCTGCCTTTCGCTATTGCCCGACTTCGCGTTTTCGCCGCAGTTACGGTAATAACTGGAACGCGATACCTTCATCACACCAAGAACCCTTGTCAAAGACCAACCCGTTGACTCACGGGTCTCCACAACACAACTGTGGATCAACGTCCACCACGCTGGCGAAGATACTTCTGTAATACCGCACCAGGATTTTTTTTTAACTGAAGGTTCTCTTCCGTCAGGTGCGCAATAACCTGATCCTTCCGGATCAACGTCTCGCCAAGCTCTTCCTCACGACGGGATGTCTTCTTCTGCTTCCCAAATATATCGCCGGCAGAGGACATCAAACGCTTTTTCCAACTGTAAAACTGAACCGTGCTGATTCCTTCGCGACGACAGATATCTGCGATACTTTCCACGCCTGACAAACCATGCACTACGATGCGAAGCTTCTCCTCGGGACTGAAATGATGACGGCCATTCGACTTCATCAGCAACCTCCTCGTGATCAATACAAGTTATCACTTACAGAGGTCAACCGCTAACTACTATAAATCCCGTTTTGTCCCAAATTGACTGAAACAGTACATTATTTGTAAACAAACAACTATCAATGTGTTGTTCGAAGGAATTGTATCCGTATATAGCACAATTTTCAATTTGCGTAAAATATGAATTAAATATACGTTTCTCACCACCTCCACTACCAAGAGAAATCCCTCTGTAGTTTTGTCGAAATAAACATCCAGAAACAAACATGCCCGAGGAATAACATCCGACGCCAATACTATCAATATTAATAAGTGATACGTTTATTAAAGTGTCAGGAAGGGTGTTTATTAGTAGAATTCCATCCTCTTGAATATCTCTAACGACGGTATTATCAATATCAATTCCATAGCTTTCACCCAATACTTTAATTCCATAAGAAGTACACTTTTCTACAATGGAATAACTGATTCTCGTTCCGGGGGTGCTTAAACCGTCACATAGGATTCCATCCCATCGTTGATCTGTATTAAGGGGTCCAAAATAAATACTATCACCATCCTCGCCATCAGCATGCAGCAATCCTTCAACTGTCAATCCAGTTCCTTCGTGGAAGAATAATCGGGCGCCAGCTTCGATGATCAAATCATCCGTCTCGGAAACAAAAATATCATCTGTCACGATGTACGTTGAGTCGGTGAGTGTCCCGGAAATGTTGCCGGAAAGATAGATTTGAGCAAGGAGAACTTCAGGCGTGAAGGTACAGAATAGGGATAGTACAATCATTTTCCACATTGGAATTGAAAGAGTACATTTAATCCATTTGATTACAGTAGAATACCGTTCGATTTCCATATCGCAGCTCCATATTTGAAGCGAATCTGCATATAACTTAGTAGCACTATTTCGAAATATCAAACGTTATTGTTTATAGCATTCATATTATATACAAATCATTAGCCATCGTATATGGAGAATCGTGTTCTTGCATACAACAAGATATCAGGGTTATTTTTCTGTATTACGCACAAACGCCCCAACGATTCACGTTGAGGCGTTTGTTGTACATATGGTAAAAAACGTTACTTACCGAAGTAAAACCATCTTGCGGACAACAGGATTCCTTTTATTTTTCGAGACGCGCAGAAAATAGATACCGCTGGGGAGCATTTCTGCGTCAAAACGGAACACATGCTGTCCGGTGGTGAGATGTTCGTGATGGATCATGTTGATTTCATGGCCCGCTGCATCGAACATCTCCAGGATAACATCCGACTGCTCTGCAAGTAACACCGTGATACTCGCATGGGAATGGAATGGATTCGGATAACACTCGCTTACAGAGAATACGGATGACTGCTGTGCTGCATCGATCTCTCGCATAGTATCGCCCTCCCATTCTACCTTTTGATTGAGTGATCCCACCGGTAGTCCATTTTGGAATGTAAACTGATGGGTGGCATGGGAATCGAAACAGCTTTCGATTCATTATAGAGAGTATATCGCTCATATAAGAACGTTCTTCGTGCCTCCAACGTGAATTAGTACGAGAGCTGTTTCGTCTCTACGTTTCATGCTGTGAATAGCTGTACTACTTCGCAAACCTCAGGTATAGAATCACCATTACAAAAACAGCGTACAGCCTTCCTCTTAATGAAGAAGCACACAAAATAAAACCCCCGGCCGAAAGAGCCGGGGGTAAATCTATCGTTGTCAGAAGGAATTACTGAAGGGCTTTGATGATCTCTTTCAGGCGTTCATTTGCGGTACGTTCCGCAATCGGGCAGGTTCCTGCACCTTCTGCGCCACCACCAGTGTAGGTTTCCATCAACTTGCCGATATGAGCTTTGCAGGTTTTGTTAAACGGGCTCTTGCTGACGGAGACGAGATATTTCATCGGATCACGGTGCTGGTCCACACGAATGTGCACATTGCCCTCAGGGTATTCGATGAAAGCACGGAAACGGTTGCCGCGGGGTGGATCAGTGAAGTCACGGAAGTCGGTAAAAATGACTGTTCCAGCAGTTTTCGTATTTTCCTTCATTTCCTGGATAAACCGTTCTTCATCCCTCTGGTACCTGTTGACACGGCGCTGTACCATTTCGTCGGCGATCAATTCTTCGATGGAACGGTCACGACGGATGGCGCCGAGGATTTTCATTCCGTACTCATGCTCTTGCGCAAAACGCGGATCAAGTGTATAAATCACCAACATCCAGCCCGTCGGGTTCAACACTTCTTCCTTGGTTATCTGGGCAGTGTTGATCCGATTCGCCAGGTCGATGAATTCTTTGTATTTGTCAAGATCGGGAGTGTTGTAGTAATCATAGATCAATTGTGCAGTGCTGGGAGCTGCTGCCCATTTACCACGGACACGCTCCAGTTTCGATGGGTGAATTTTATCAAAATCGTGCGTATGGAACCACAAACCGATATCAGGCTTAAAAGGCAGATGAGCAATCGCATCACCCAGGTCTACAAAGACTCGGGATTCTTCGATATCCTTGGGATTGGCAAAATTTATCTCGTCAATCCGCTCCATATCCAAAAGCATCGCCGCACAAACAAGACCATCAAAGTCAAGTCTGGTTACGAGTTGCATGGCTTCCTCCAGTGATTTTTTGTTCTCGGGTCAGACGTACATTTTACTTCAGATGCAAGTCTTAAGCAAGTTGAGATTGAAATTTCAGATAATTTCATAATGAAATGTCTCCTGCGCAACCGAAAATATTTGTTGTAATTATTTATAATATAACAAATACATGAAAACGTGATAATAATTACGGTTATTTGGGGTATGGAAATTGCGATAGAATCTATTGTGTTTCAAAATAAAACTGTCAGAAAGGGGTGAGAAAATGAATACCAATAGGGGTTTTACACATGATCTTTTCAGTACAGGATCCATGGTTATTGTTGTTTTGAGAGATTTTCAGAAATTGCTCGTAAGAACATCGACTTTTGCACAGGCAGGGTCATTACATCTGGGTGTTTGACAGTGGAAAGGTTTTCGAACGAGATGAAGAAGGGAAGCCAATAAGAGCCGCGGGTATCCATCTTGAAATCACTGAACGAAAACGACAGGAAATTCAAAACAGACGCGTATCCAATTTTGTCAAGCTTTCGAAAGGTATCATGCAGAAATTGGTAAATGGTGAGGACATTCAATTTGTTATCAATGAATTGCTGGAGAAAACAGGACAGTATATGGATGTCTCGCGTGCCTATCTCTTCAAATACAAGGAAAACCACACAAAAGTTGATAATACTCATGAGTGGTGTAATGATGATGTTGAATCACAAATTGATGTACTGCAGGATATCCCGGTGGAAGAAATTCAATGGTGGCATCAGAAAATGGAACAGGGCAATATGATCTTCATCAGCGATATCAAAGATACTTCCGTTCCTGAAAGTATCCGTGATATCCTTGAACCACAGGGGATAACAGCTCTTCTCGCGATACCAATGTATGTAAACCAGAAATTGTACGGTTTTATGGGATTTGATGTGATACGCGGTCCGAGATACTGGCTGTTTCAGGAAGTTGCAACCTTGAAAAACCTGGTTGATACCGTCTCGCATGCAGTAGAAAGAGAAGGTATCGAAAAAGAAAAACGAGAACTGGAGAAGATGAAAACTATCAACCAGTTAGCAATAACAATCGCTCATGAATTCAACAATCCCCTCGCCATTATCAAACTACGAGTTGATCTTCTGAAGCGGAATGGAATGAATCCGGAGAAAATTGAAAAGAGCCTGGAAACTGTTTCAGAACAGGTTTTTCGAATGAGCGATCTGGTTGATAAACTGATGAAGCTCGAAATATTGAAAGATTTGGATTATGCAAACGGGATCAAGATTTTTGATCTTAAGAAAGCAGCATCCTGACAATGTATAAAGAATAACAAACGGCTGTCGAAAACAGCCGTTTGTATCATTACTACTTCTCTGTCCGAAACATTCGAATAGTATCTACTTTACAACTAAATTTTCCGGATTAAGTCCTTCAAATGCCGGGTGGACAAACCGTCCGTCTTTCCGGATCAGTTCACCATCTATGGTAATTTTACCGCCGCCGTATTCAGGGGTCTGGATGCACACGAGATCCCAGTGAACCGCGCTCTTGTTGCCGTTATCGGTGTCTTCATAGGCATTGCCAGGTGTGAAATGGAATGAACCGCTGATCTTCTCATCGAACAGGATCTCATCCATGGCAAAGTCGATCAACGGATTGCATCCGAGGGCAAATTCACCGATGTAGCGGGCGCCTTCATCCGTATCAAAGATCTTGTTGATACGTTCATCGTCATTTGAGGTCGCCTTTACAATTTTCCCGTTTTCAAAAGTAAGAGCGACATCATTGAAGGTAAAACCATGATAGGATGATGGAGTATTGTATTGCACAGTTCCATTCACGGAATCCTTGATCGGGCAGGAATAGACTTCGCCGTCCGGAATGTTGCGTTGTCCGTCACATTTCACCGCGCCAATACCTTTAATGGAGAACTTCAGGTCAGTTCCAGGTCCAGTGATATGCACCTGGTCTGCGTTACGTAAAAATTCGGCTGCAGGATCCATCATATCAGACATCTTTTTGTAGTCAACGCCTGCGGTAACATCAAAATAGTACTTTTCAAACGCTTCGGTTGACATGTTGGACATCTGGGCCATTTGTGGGGTTGGATAACGAAGTACTACCCACTTGGTGTCCGGAACACGGACTTCCATGTGGACAGGTTTCATCCATTCTGTACCGTAATTGGCGTTCTGTTCTCCTGTGAGGTCGCTCATCTCTTTGGCGTTGTAATAGCCACGGACACCGATGAAGGCATCCATGTTCTTCATACGGTGAAGTTCGGCATCACAAATAGCAGCCAGGCTTTCCTTGCTTGCGCCTTTCAGCAGGGTACGCATCAAACGCTGATGCTTCAGCTCGAGTAACGGATAACCGCCAGCCTTGTACACTGCTTTAATGAGTTCATCGACAAACTCAATCGGGGTATCGTAACATTCGATTAAAACCTTTTCGCCCTTCTGGATTTCGCAAGAATAGTTCACCAGCAACGTGGCGAGTTTTTCATGTCTCGGATCAAACACTTTACCTCCCTTTACCGTATGTATACGTACATGTACGTTGTTGTTTCAGGTTGAATAAGGTACGAGTTATATGGATCATGGTCAATGCTGCCTGACCGCTCCATCCGGTAACATTTTACGATGAATACGAAATTCCCCGGTTATTCTTTGAATGCAATGATCTTATTGGCAACAGCCGGTCCTACCCATTTACCATCCAGCTCCCGTAAACCGGATTCTTTTTCCCAGATATCCCACATGGATTCATACAGTTCTTCACCGACATGGGACCGTACTGCAAGAAAATGCGGAAGTTGCTCCATGGCTTTGCGAAAATCGGAACGATGGTCGAAGTTCCACTCGGTATGAAGTGCTTCTGTCTGGATTCGTGCGACTCCGGTTTGTTCCAGTCTGTCATGCAGAGTTGTTTCCCACTCCGGTGGGTCTTTGGGACGTAAAATTCGTGCAGCGTTATACAGCGCAGCAAGTGGGCCATCTCCTTCCGGGACAGGGGGGAAATATACAGCCGCCGCCCATCCGCCTTTCTGAATGGAGGCATACTGGGATAAAAATGCTTCTACAGGTTTTCGTACCAGATGAATCACAAACAGGGAAAGGGACGCATATGCCGATTCTTCCTGTAAATCGAATATATCCCTTTCTTCGACGGATACATCTGACAGCCCTTCAGCTTCGATCCTCTCCCGGGTGCAATCAACCATGCCCTTTGCAGGATCGGATGCTTGTATCAAACAGTTCGGGTATTTTTGCCTCACTATTGCAAGCTCGATCCCAGGACCGACTCCGGGTACATTCAGTATCCCCTCTGCTGGAATTCTGGGGAGAGAAGGAATTGTGCAGCGAAAAAACGGATCATTCAGCTTTGGCCAGATTGAAGTGTAGGTAGTACTCAAACTTGACCATTTTTCAAATATCGCAGATTGTCCCATGCTCCTGCCTGCCTGTTGTTGAAAGATGATTCTGAAAATAAGAAGGAAAGATACGGAATTCTTCTCCGAAAAGTACTTATATAACTTTGTTGATTGTTTTGCAACCAAAACCGAAAAAAATTGTCTTCCTATTGTATACGTATTACTTTATACATGAGCCGATTAACTTCCGACGCATTGTTCTGTCAAGCGCCGATGTACGGGAGTGCATCAATGTTCTCGAATTACCTCCTGTCTTCCATACGCAATCTTTATCATAACAAAGGTTATTTCCTGCTCAATATTATCGGGTTGTCCCTTGGACTTACCTTTGCCCTGGTCATCTTCTTTCATATGAATATTGAGTTGAGTTATGATAAGCATTTTCCCGATCATGACCGCATTTTCCGGGTTACCCAGGAATCGCAGATGGGCCATCACTGGGCAGTAATCTCACCGCCAATGGCCGAAAACCTGCAAGCGAATATCCCGGAGATCATCGAAGCTGCAAGATTCTACAATCTCGATCCGACAACTGTCATGATTCAGGACGAAAATGGATCAATGAACAGGTTCCTGATAGAACGTGGCTTTTTCGCGGACAGCACAGTGCTTACCATGTTCGGCTTCAGAGTAATCTCGGGAAACAGGAATACAGCTCTTACTCATCCCAATTCCATTGTGCTAACCTTTAGCCTTGCCACAACGCTGTTTGGCAATGAAAATGCTCTGGGACGAGAAGTGCTCAACGAAAGAGGGACAGCTCGAACCGTTACTGCAGTCATTGAAGATCCTCCTTTCAACTCCCATATCCAGTTTGCCTATCTTCGCCCCATGGTTGAATTGGAAACATATTTCCAGGAAAACAACCTGCAGGATTGGTGGAACAGCCGGGGATGGATGCATTTCTACACGTATGTCAAATTGGATGAAAACGCTTCCATTGACGCTGTGGAAGCGAAAATGTTTGATTACAAACGTTCATACTGGGGTGAGGATGGACAACAGAGTTTTGAAGAAGTCGATGCTATTACCCTGCACTTTCAACCAATCAGCGACATCCATTTAATTCCCCACCTGGTCCAGGATATGACCCAGCAAAGCAGCAGCCTGTATGTGTATATCTTCGGCGGTGTGGCTATCCTGATCCTTGTCCTTGCCAGTGTAAACTATGTAAATATTTCACTGGCGCTGGCGCTGAAACGCGTTCGTGAAATCGGAATGCGAAAGATTATCGGTGCCCTGCGCAGGGATGTGATCATTCAATGTCTCATAGAATCTGCATTAATGATCCTGCTTGCGATGATTATAGCACTTGCTGTTCTTACCATGGCGCTGCCTTTTTACAACAATGTTTCCGGGTATTCACTGGAAGTGATGGATGTTCTTGCATTTTCCAATCTGCCGATCCTGATCGGTACATTGCTTGTCGTTTTCCTGTTGTCCGGCATTTATCCGGCGATATACATCTCCGGTTTTTCTCCCATGGATACATTGAGGAATATCCGTTCACCAAAGTCAAAAGTTACCATGATCCGCAAAGGATTGATCATCCTCCAATTTGCCGCTTCTGTTTTCATGATCTTCAGCACAATCGTCATTTTTTCACAGGTACAGTACTTTCTGAAAAAGGATTTGGGATTTGATCGTGAAATGTTGGTTGTCTACCGTCTGTATGGCGAACTGATCCCTGGAGTATACCAGGATTTCAATTCATTTCGTGCGGAGCTGCTTCGGGATCCGGATATACTTTCGGTCACCAGTATTTCCAATCTTCCCAATGAACACTACAGTGTTGAAAGCATCATCCCGGATGGCGCTCCTGAAGATTTTGACGGTCCATCAGTCCGGTATATGCGGGTGGATGAGGAATTCCTTTCAACATTCCGGATCGAAGTTGCGGATGGAAGGGATTTTTCGATGGTCAACCGTGACAGCATGATCTACATGATCAATGAAGCGGCTGTCGAAGCCTTGCAACTTGAGAATCCTGTCGGGCAGTTTGCGACAAATCCTGTACGCGGTACACGCTGTGAGATTATCGGTGTAGTGAAAGACTTTCATTTTTCCTCCCTGCATGGTGAGGTCGAACCGCTGGTAATTGAATACAATCCGCAATGGACACAATACATAGTCGCAAGAATTACCGATACAAGCGCCATGCAGACCATAGAGAACACCCTGAATACAATAAAACCGGACCAGATTTTTGTGTCATTTTTTCTCGAAGATGTGTTGAACGACTTATATCGTTCCGAGCAGGTTCTTGATTCTGTTTTCAAAGTGTTTGGGGCGCTGGCGGTGATCATCTCCTGCCTGGGATTGTTCGGTATGGCGACTCTTACCGCCGCCAGCAAAACAAAGGAAATCGGGGTGCGGAAAGTACTCGGAGCCACCAACCAGGGCGTCTTTTTCCTTGTCACATCAAGTTTTATGAAATGGATATTGATAGCCAATGTAATTGCATTGCCGCTTTCCTGGTGGGCGATGCGATCATGGCTGGATAATTTTGCATATCATATCGACATTCACATCGCCATGTTTTTATTAACAACATTCATTTCATTCCTTATCGCGATTCTATCTGTCAGTTACCAGACGATACGCATATCAAATACGAATCCTGTAAATGTGTTAAGACAGGAATAGCGAACGATTCACCAGGAAAAAATAGAGTAAAATAAAGATGCGGGGATTATCTCTCCGCATCTTGTTTATAGGAAAAGCCGGGTTGTTGTCTATGCTGCAATAATCGTCTCTTTATGGCACTCCCGCCATTCATGCAGGCGATTGAACACCTTATCGTTCTCTAATCGGTTTTTCGCAAGTTCGAGTGTTTCGAATTCATTTCCCCAGCGGAAAATGGGACGTCCGAGCATCTGCGAATAGATCCCCCATGAACCTCGATCGGTTTCAAAGAGAACGATACGGATTAAATCACCGGAGTCCTCCTGCCAGAAATAGGACCATACGGCATTTGCATGGTTCCGTGGAGCACAATCCGTATGAAGGTACACCTGTTTCTGAAGACCGGATTTGACTATACCTACTTCGTAAACGATTGAGTTGTCCGAAATTTTGCCACCGCACATTGAACATCGATGACCATACTCAACAAAAGTTTTTTCAAGTTTCGGGCTCATAATAACCTCCTGCCGGCAGTAACCGGATTGGGTCTCTCCCTGTACAACGGTACTTCCGATACCGTATTTCTTCATTTTCGGATAAATCAGATTTTGGCTTTTTATTTATTATAACCACTCAACAATAAGGTAATTGTGATTGGGCTCACTGCCAAATCTCTCCCTCAATAAGAAGCAGTATGAAACCCGCATGTCACAACCAATTCAAGAAATTCAGCTCTTCGAGACTCTTCCTTATGTTGAGGAAAACTACTGGTTTACAAATATGCTTGCTCACAAGCTTCGTAGTATCAATCAGATAGCAATATAATACATAGATTAAATGAAAACCAGACCAACATAAATAATATTCTGAAAAACAGAAAAACTACGTAAAACGTATACTGAAAAAACGAACAGAATTCTTCTTGCTTGTATTACAGGGTTCATGCGGGTTAGAGGGGAAAAATGACTAAAATAAAGCAAAAAACCAAATATCCCAAACACTTGAAAAATCAAATGTTCCATATGTTTTCAAGAGCGACTAACTGAGAGGAGATTGGGCTTGCAAAGACAACCGCAGAACAGGCATGAGATCAGTATCCCAACATGCACTCCATGTTCATCACTTCATCATCCAGTTTCAATAAAACATTATCCGCCATTCGAGGTTGAATACCCATGATTTCTGCAAGTTTTTCCGGTTCGAGCGGTTCTGTTTCCTTTTCGATACCGTTTGTATAACCACGGAGGTTCACAATTTTATTGGCTACGGTGACAGCACGAGTCGCTTTCAATGGAGTTCTTCCAAAGGAGAGCGGAGAATGATGTTCCGCGACAACCTTGGATACTCGTGGGTCCACATTCCACTTGTCCATGATAAACTTCGATCCGAATTCCGCATGGTCGAGATCGAATACTTCCTGTTCACATTCAAACAACGATTTTTCGCTTGTCTCAAGTTTTTTTATCAGAGACAGGTACTCTTTTGAATCAAGAGAAATAAAAAGAATGATCCCGATATCGTGCATTAGACCGCTCAAATAAGCGATTTCCTGCTCATCGGCATTGCCGCCATCCAACCGGCATAATGTTCGCGCTAAAGTAGCCGTAGCCAGTGAATGCTTCCAGTATTTGAAATGATCGAAAAAGGATTCGGCTGCGAAAAGTTGAGGAAGGGTAATCGTATACACAACCTGTTTTACCTGTCGCAGTCCCATCCTTCCGACTGCCATCGCCACAGATGTAACGGTCTTGCGTCCCCCTCCAAACAGTACACTGTTGGCGAGGCGCATCAATCGTCCCGTAAGGACCGGTTCAGCCTGGATTCCTTTCGCTACCTGTTGCACACTGATGGTTTCATCACGAACCCACTGGTCGATATTGGCGACAATCTGCGGAAGAACGGGAAGATCTTTTGTGTTGGTAAGTTTGTACAACCACTGTGCACGCAGTCTTTTTCTCGATTCACGGTCGCTTTCCGATTTGTCCAGAGGTATGGACGCTTTCATCATCGTTTTACGATAGAGTAGTGGATTCGGCTCTGTCACGAACGCCTCACGAGAATTCAAAAACTACAGGTAATGAATGATAAACTGATAATAGACTCAAATGTGGCTTGAGCTTCTATTAAGTAGAAATAATGACACAATGGCACAGGATTCAAGTAAAAGGTAATTGTGATCCAGAGCACAGAGAGACACAACCAGTATTTTTCAGCTTTTGGTCAAACGCTGATGGATGGGAATATGCCTGCTGCTTATTTACGGAGACGTTTGAAAATTTCGACGATCTTTTCGTCCGCTTCGTCCGGCGCAAACTGGCAGGTACCAGCACCATCAAGTCCACCGCCGCCATATTCTGCCATGAGATCTCCGATATGAACATCGCAGGAACGGTCAAAGATGCTTTTCCCTACAGCCGCCATAACCCTGGTCCTGTTCTTGATCCAGAATACCCGGATCTGCACATTTCCATTCGGGTACAGGGCAAAGACCAGGAAACGGTTCCCGGTGGGGGTTTTGTCCAGAGAACGAAAATCAGTCAGAATAATATTATTGACCAGCTTCGAATGTTTTTTCAACTCCTGCTGGAACAACTCAACCTCGAAGAAATAACGGTTGACTCGTCCTTTCACAATGGGAAGATCCAGAATCTGGTCTATGGTAAGCCCGCTACGGATCGCGTCTATGATGGTAATTGCATATCCACGCATCCCGCCCAGTCCGGTACGGGGGTCCAGTGTATAGCTTAATAGCACCCACCCCTGTGGGTCGATGACATCTTCCATGTCGAGATTGGCGCTGTCCACACGGTCGGTCTGGTGGAGCATCACTTCATAACCATCGAACTGTTTGTCGTTATAGTACTCGTATACGAGCCGTGCAGCGCTGGGAGCAACTCCGCATTTTCCCGCCACATCCGGCATGTCTTTGGGGAGATCTTCCGCATTGTTATGATGGTCAAACCACAGGGTGGCATTGGGATGGAAGGGGAGATTGGAGATCGCATCTCCGGGCAATACCTCGATCAGTCCATCCTGCATGTCCTTTGGATGAACGAAGACAACTTCACTGATAGGTTCTTTTTGAGTGATCATTACGGCGCTGGTGACACCGTCCAGGTCAGCCCGGGTATAGAGACGCATTTTATCCCTCAACAAATCTTATATACAATCCTTCTAAAAGTAGGACATCCAACAAAAAAATGCCACCATCTTCCCGGAGTCTCTGCAATTTGGTCCCTCATTCAATGGACTGGAGACAAAAATAGATACATTGAAGAGTTTGTTCCGGTATTCTGGCTTTGATACCTTACTATGGCAGGCGAGAAACCTCAGGATGGGAACTGTGTTGGAATAGACTGGTGCAACCTCCAGCATCTATTGATACAGCTATGATGAATACAAAGCGCGAAGATAATACGATGTTGAAATCACTGTATAACAGAGTTGTATTGTCCATTGTTCTGTTCTTGGTGACTATTCCTGCAGTTATGGCGGATGGTCTACTGATCCCCATGGACCTCACCCAGTCCAACCATCTACGGGCATACGGTATCACCTACAACGCGATTGCCGCGGGAGCTTCCGCCGAATGGCTCCTGAACTATCGCGGTGGCTCCTTCCTGATCGAATACCACCAGGAGGTGGAGCGTCTCTGTGCTTTGCGAGGAGTACGCGCCGAACGGATCACCAACAGCGAAATCGCCCAGATCTACCAGGAGATCGAGCAGTCGAATATGGAACGTATCGACCTGGAAAAAGCTCCAGAGATCGCTGTCTACAGTCCGCCCGATGCGGAGCCATGGGATGACGCAGTCACCCTGGTGCTCGAGTATGCGGAAATCCCCTATGAAACGATCTATGACCCGGAGGTGCTCGCGGGACGGTTGTACGAATATGACTGGCTGCACCTTCATCATGAAGATTTTACCGGCCAGTATGGCAAATTCTGGGCGAATTACCGTAATGCCGACTGGTATATCGCTCGTCAGAACAACCTGGAAAACCTGGCCCGTGAACAGGGATTTGCGACGGTCCGTGAATTAAAAGCGGCGATTGTGGTGGAAATTCGCCGGTATGTGGAGCAAGGTGGATTCCTGTTTGCCATGTGCAGCGCGACAGACTCTTACGACATCGCCCAGGCAGCGCTGGGAGTGGACATTGTGGATACTCCCTTTGACGGCGATCCGCCCGACCCGAACTGCCAGGAACGTCTCGATTTTGGACAGACATGGGCGTTCCAGGATTTTCAGATCATTCCCGATCCGAGTATTTACGAGTTCTCCGAGATCGACGCCACCCCGCAACGAGGTTTCAGCCCTCGTGGTGATGATGGCGATTATTTCACACTGTTCGAATTCAGCGCCAAGTATGATCCAGTACCGACCATGCTCACCCAGTGCCACACATCCGTGATCCGTGGCTTCATGGGACAAACCACCGCCTACTACGAGCAGTTCCTGCGGCCAAGTGTGATTGTTATGGGACGGATGGAAGGACTGGGTATTGCGAAATACATCCACGGCAACTTCGGGGATGGCACCTGGACCTTTTACGGCGGTCATGACCCGGAAGACTACCGTCACCTGATCGGAGACCCTCCTACCGACTTGAACCTGCACCGTACCAGCCCCGGTTACCGGCTGATTCTGAACAATATCCTGTTCCCCGCCGCACGGAAACAGGAACAGAAGACATAAGCTGATAGTCGTTTCTGATTTCATCTCCTGTTGGACTGCACCTTTCGCCGAAAGTGAGTTGTACCACATAAGACATACCCCTGTTGGCTTGAAGCGTGCGGAATGCTGTTTGTGAAGCACGCTGCCCAACAGGGATAAGTGAGACATGTACCATTTACGAAACGGAACCCGATTCGTTCGGTTGCACATACAACAACAGCGTAGGCCTTTCGCGCAACGTTGGGTGGCCCTACCTGCAGCCAGTCTTTTGCAGTCCGCAGTTTGGACGAAGGAGGATCCAGGATAGGATTTCAAATAGCTGCGCTATTGTGGAGTGTGGCCCTACTGCGTGCAGTAGGGTTTCATAGGTTTTCCGCGACGTGTGGCCCTTTTGCTTCTTGTCCCACCGAAGTTGCAGTTTAACGAAGGGGGAAGTGACGAAGGAACGGGCAATAGGGTTTCATTGAAGACCACCCTTTGTGACAGTAGCGCATCTTCGGCGAAGATGATTTATGTGAGTTGTAGCCCGGACGTTCCACCGTCCGGGGAGTTTTAGAAACAATAACACCCCGTTGGACACCGGCCTTCGCACACTACACTTCCGTCCGGTTCAAGCCAAAGAGGGCATTCTCTATCAGAAAACAAACAGGCGGACCATACGGCCCGCCTGTGTTATAGTGTGCCCAGCATGTGATATGCTCTTTTTATGCGCCCGTTCTGGGGGAAGCAACTCCGATTGGCAAGGGCGTTGTTGGTAACGGCAATGTCTGAAGGAAGCCATAGGCAGTGTATGGTGCATAACGTTTGTGAACCTGATTCGGCTGTAAGGGTGGGTGAGTGTGCTAAATAGTGCGAAGCCCGATACCAGTTCAGACCCTTCCAGTGATTGAGGATGTAGTCATACACAGGACATATCACTTACCTGGGGATCCCCTGTAGTGTTCCGTTTTAATGGATATGAAAGGACAAGAGGCGACTCAAGTCTTTCAGATGCACTGCAGGGAGTCAGATGATTCCATAGTAGTGTTGAAGTTCCGGCCTGTGAAAGCGGGTAACCGTGTGGAGGAGAAAACCGGAACGACCTGCGGCTTGTTGTCCATAGTCTTGGCTTGCCATCGTTGGCGCAACATTTGTTCGCAGGGGCTGCGGAAGATGCCAAAAGCGTTCGCAGTTGCGAAGGGATGAGGTTTCCTTGAAGGTTTTATCGCTGTCTTGTCAGTACATGAATGGACACGAGTCATTTCAGAGGAAATGAGGCATTTTTCTGACGGCAAACTGTGACAGGGGCGCTGTTGGTAGAAGCTGTCCAGTGGAGTAGGTCAGGTAGTTCAATGCATATTGTCCCGCCTATGGGAATAGAAGACATTTGGCCCTGATCGAAGCCCCGCAGTTTATGTATTGACATTTCAACCGATACGACGCAGAAGATCATTTCTGTTTCAGTCGAATGAAGGAAAGGAAACAGGAGCCGTATACGAGATCCGTACGTACGGTTCTGTGAGAGGGATGAGGCGAAACTGATCGTTTCGCCTCACCCTACTCGATTCGGAACGACAAAATGTCGTTGGCTGACAAGAGTTACAACGTAATCAACAAACCGGCACGGATACTGAGGCCGATTGCTTCGACGGTGGGATCGTCATAAAAAACACCCCAGTCGTCAAATGATTGTTCGGGGAACATGTAATAACTGGCGCGAAGCTGCAGACCGACATTCGGGGTGAGGAGCATTTCACCGCCCACATCGATACTCAGACCGTACATGTCTACAACATCCTTGGCGTCATCGTCAAAGTTGCTGCCTTCGTCGAGGTCAACATCCATACGCAGGATACCGACCTTTGCCGCGCCGAACAGGGCGATGTTCGCAAAGTAGAATTTCTTTTCGAAACCGACCATGGCGTTGTACATGACGGTGTTTTCGAACATCACGTAACCGCCTTCGAGAACCGTGTAAAACTCCGATACGTTGGTAATTGCGGCAACATTGTATTCGAGGACAAAACCGATCCACGGCTGCATGGCGTCATCATCTTCCGGTAGATCGAGGTCATAATAGCTGTAATTGTCGAAACCTTCTGTTTTCACTGGCAGAGTACCGAACATCGGGTTGATGTTCAATCCGAACGCCGCGTATTCAATAACCTGGTCGCCTTCTGCGATATCACCGCCGAGCAGGATCTGGACATTGCTGCGGTCGGTTTCGAAGGAGCGCACTTTTCCGAAAGCGATCATACGGCTGATTTCGCCTTCAGCGTTGTAGGCTACCACACGATAACGACGGTCGAGACGGACACCAAAATTGGTTCCGAGGTCGAAGGTGAAATAGTTACGGTGGGTTTCGATGACTGCTGCACGAAGGGCGAAGATGTCGAGTTGACGCATGCGTGTTTTCATCTCGTTGAAAACGCCGCGTACGGAACTTTCGAATTTTTGCTCGACGGTCTGATCACCACCGTGAAGCAGGCTGCCCATGGCACCAAGCGCACCGCCAATGCCGGAGGTAGTGCCGCTGACAACCGCTACACGTTCACCGGTAGCTGTTTGATAAATCTCGATCTCCGCTTCGATCTCGAAGTATACGTCGCCGTCATCATCTGTTTTCTGCTGTACTTTCTTGAAGGAAGGCACAAAGGCATACGATTCTTCCACCGCTGTAGTAAGATCGCTGATAGTCACCCGCGCTTCACCAATCCGACCATCCGGTTCCATCCGGCGTTGCAGCAGTTCCTGGGCGTTTTCCATTACGAAATCGTTGGCGCGGCCTAAAAACTGATCAACAGTCTTATCTGCACGGACTTCGATGAATTCAAAACGCTCAAAGGTGGATACAAAGGTCTTATAGAATTCCTGCTTGATAAACGTATGCTGTTCCTGGGTGAGTCCCTGGGCATTCGATCCGTACTGGATCGGGAAAATAAACAGGGTTTTCTGTCGCGATGTTTCAATTGTCTGAGCGGAAACAAAAGAAACAGCGATCATTACTGTTAGAACAACAAGAAGGGCCCGCTTCATGATTACCTCCCTGAAAAAGTATTGTGACAGATGTAAATGTGGTTGACAAATTGCGTTGCTGACAAACAATCCTTCAAGTGAATTCGAACTTAGTCAAGGTACATATATCTTTGAACCCACACCAGAGTTCTCAGAGAGGTTTTGAATTGCAGGGATCATGAATCGGTTTTTCCTGATAAAATCAACTTGAAAATACCTGAGTATTATGAATCTACCGATAAATCCATACCGGATAATCCTGTGCAGTTTGTTGAACCACGGGATATTGTGCTGCTCCACGATATCGAAGAGTTAATGCAGGGATTGTCTGAAGCAGATACGTGTTCAATTCGCTGAGATAAATAACACGGTCTACGGTTGCCGTTGCCGCCCGGTCTGCTTGTCCGTGAAGCGCCTGG
The DNA here is from genome assembly GCA_963674515.2 of bacterium. GTDB lineage: Bacteria > Electryoneota > Electryoneia > Electryoneales > Electryoneaceae. Next base: position 64,651 of record CAXXQY010000029.1, on the reverse strand, counting down.
AGAACAGCATATGTAAACACTCCATGCCCTAATTGCGGGATCTCATACGCATATTCCGCAGATGTGGTCGCGGAAATGATACTTATGCCTGCTTGACGTGAGAGTTCTCCGGTATTCCGGTAATACGATTCCCCGATTTCATTTCCTTCGAAGGTACTGGAGTGACACGCATCCAGGAGTAACAACTGACGATTCGCGGCAATAGTCGAGCACCACTCCTCCAACATTGACGCAGGTATTCCGACTGCAACCTCTGACGTCGAATCCCTGAGATCGAAATCTGCGCCATGGGTGAGCAGGCGGTACTCTTCGCCGTAGGTTTGTCCATGCCCGGCAAAGTACAGCAGGAAATGGTCCTCGATCTTCGATTGTTCGGATATGGAATCAATCCTGGCGCCGATTGAGTAGATAGACGCTTCTTCATTCAAGAAGGTTGAAACATGGATTGAATCGTACAAACCATAAGCGCCATTCGTCAACAAGTCCCGCATTGCCATCGCATCACTGACAGCATAAACCAGTCGCAGCCGTCCATTGGAATAATCATCAACACCAATAATGATCGCATACAAATCGCCATTTTGGCCGATATCCGGACCTTCAACATTCATGGAGACTGAGTGAGAAACTGTTTGCCATGGGCTTGTCGCTTCCGCACGAAACCGGTTCATGCCCGGTAATAACGGAAAACATGCTTCATGACGAAAGGAATCCATGGAATTGTGCAATGTGTCGGAACTGTACTTTCGCAAGTAGGTCAGTTTTCCATTCTGAAACAATCGCAATTCCTCAATACCGCTTCCTGTATCCTGAACGGTAATGAAAAAAGCGGCTGAATCGACACCGGCAAAAGTCGTATCAAGCTCAAGTTGAAGCACAGGTGCGCCGTTGAATGCATTCTGCAGCGAAAGACTCAATCCGGTTTCCTGCATGATGGCATAATCGGGTCGTCCGGTTCGATAGACTTCATGAAGGATCCATGGATGATACAGCCAGTGTTGAAGCTGGCTGAACGAGTATACATCACATTGACGAGGCGGCTGCTGTGGACGTAACCAGCTTACCATCCGTGATCCTTCCGGGGAGGAAGAAAACAGGCTGGATGGCGTCCAGGCGACCCAATCCATGTTGGTATGTATATATAAGGAAAAGAGTGGGTCATAGGATGGCACTGCGGAATGGAGAATACTTGATGCACCGGGAACGGCATCGGGCATCTCTTCTGCAAGCGCTTCCAAAAAAAGTTTCCAGGAATGAAGACCGGGTTGAGTGAGTTGGTGTCGCACATTGGATTGCTGGAAGAAATTACGCCATTCTCTACTTCTAAATACCCGTGACGGCGCAAGGTAGTAGTCATCGGGAATGGATGGATAGTCCCACAGTTTTGTTATTCCGTCATTGGAATGGGTGATAAAACGGTTCCTCTCCGAATCGAAAAATAGTTGCGTAACGGGTAAACTGTGCCCTTTGAACACAGCCGCATACTGGCCTTCTGGTGTGTACAGGCGCAGGTCGCCATTGTGCATGGAAATCAGAAACCATCCAGGGGGATTGTGAAACGCAGAAGCTGGACGGACCGTTGAATACCAGGGAAGTATAACGCGAGTGGAATCGTCGGGTAATGTGAGGATTATATGATCGATTTGCGTCGCGTGTTGATGTTGATCCTCAAGGTTGGTTTCGGACCAAACAAATTCCATTGCCAATTGCGGAAGTCCATGAATTCCAGTGCTACCTGTACCTAATTGAGTGATCTGCGAAAGTGAAAAAGAGGAAAAGTTAAAAATGAATTTTTCTGAATCGGCATTAGTCGCATCATTAAATAAGGATGACTGAAAAACCAGTTGATGATCTGCATATTTCACAGGCGTAAATATCGAATAATCAGTTTCTTCCTGTAAGCAGGGTTGAACCCCGGATGGTGATTGCCAGTAATAATGCAACCGAAAATTGATTGAATCAGCGGTAACAAAGGTGGTGTCAGATAACGCACAGAGTTTCGACATATTTGGAATTTCGACAGTGGATGTTCTCTCAACATACATGGATGAATTCGACAGGGAGATTGATATAAAATTCGGAAAATCATCTCCCGCTGGGGAATAAAGGAACAATCGGCGTCCGGAAGGTGACAACGCAAGCAATTCCGTGCGTGTATTGAAGAGTGTCAGGCTGTCGATTGTATCGGTGGACCATCGGTATCTGTATAGGATACCGGAGTGGGTGACATAAAAACAGGTTTGTTGAGGATCATATGCGAAGGTTTCTACGGAACTGGCCAATCTTCGTTCGTGAATATTCATTGGATCATTGGTGTCCCAGAGAAGGATTGCTCCGTCCCGGGAGATGCTTGCGAGGGAATCGCCAATCATTTGAACGCCGATTACCGGGGCATGGTGCCGGTCAAAACGATAGGATTCGTAACGGTAGTTCGCATCCCATATACTGACAACATGATCTTCGTTTCCCGTCAGCAGTGAAACGCCATCCATTGAGTAGCCAAGGAACGTAAATGGAGAACGGCTGCCGGGGAAATCACCCGAGAATCGTCCTTCAATTGGTGACAAGGTTCGTATGGATGATTGGTATCCCCGGTCATATACGAAATATCCGGTTACAGCGAGTTGATTACTGTTTGGATGAAGCGCCAGACCGGTATAGGTTCCAAGTAAACCGTCATCAATAACCCCGCGATATTCACCAAAAAGAGAACCATCAGTGGGATTCCATGCATAGATGACCTTGTCCATACCACAGGTATAGACCGTATGATTAGCTGGATCGTACACCATATCCGTAATTCTGGAAATGTGTTGTCCGGTGGTGAGGATCATATGGAGATCGGGGCTGGACTGGGCGGAGGAATATGCAGGCATTAAACAAAGGACAATAATAGTGATCAGGATATACATTCTGAAGATATCAGTAATACTATACTGATTCACGGAATACCTCCATGAATTCGAAGAGATTCGTCATTCCCGAATTTGATTCTATCTGAAATTAACTCCACCCAGTCAAAATTGGCGGTATAAGTAAGATGAATCCCAGTACCAGGAATATCAGTTCCAGGGGTAGTATCCATTTCGCCCATTTTTCCCACGGGATTTTTGCCAGGGTAAGAACACCCATGGTCACGCCGGATGTGGGAATAATCAGGTTCCCGAATCCATCACCCATCTGGTAGGCAAGTACCGCCGTTTGACGTGTCACTCCCACGAGATCCGCCAACGGCGCCATGATCGGCATCGTCAATGCCGCCTGTCCACTCCCGGACGGGACAAAGAAATTGATAACGGTTTGTACCAGGAACATTAATTGAGCGGAAATGATGGGGTGAAAATTATCAATGGAACTGGAAAGCGCGAACAGCATGGTGTCGATGATATTCCCCTGTTGGGCGATAATGAGAATGGCGCGAGCAAGGCCGATCATCAGGGCGGTAGCGACCAGGTCTTTCGCTCCGGAAATGAAGGCATCGGTTGATTGATCAGCTCCCATCCCGGAAACAACAGCAACAATCAAACCGATCGCGATAAATAGTGCTGCGATTTCCTCTATGTACCATCCCCACATCTTAACTCCGATTACAAGCGCGATCATTCCTAATGCAAATGTCAAAAGACTCAGTTTGTGCCTGACTGTGAATGCAGCTTGTTCACCAGTGTCCAGGGTTAAGTCTTCTCGTTTTTTCTGGTCGATAGCAAACGCCGGGCTGAGGGATGGATTTTTCTTTATCCGGGCAGCGTAGATCATCACGAAGAGGATTCCTGTTACTGTGGATGCTGACCAGACTATGAAACGGTATCCGCTACCGGAAAACATGGGCAGTCCGGCAATCCCATGGGCTATTCCTACGGTAAAAGGATTCAGCATGGCCCCGGCAAATCCCACACCCGCTCCTATATAGGGAATTGCGACACCTACGATGGAATCATACCCGAGCGCAAGCGCCAGGGGAACAAAGATCAGTACAAACGGTATCGTCTCTTCGGACATGCCAAACGTTGATCCGCCAAGGGAAAACAGGGTCATAAAAATGGGAATTAAAAGGATTCGGATTAATTTTGACTTGTGATGAAGACTGATTGTATATCGTAATGATGCTTCAACGGCGCCTGATTTCTGCAGGATGCCAAAAATCCCGCCGACAATTAAAACAAAACCGATAATTTCGGAAGCATGCACAATCCCCCGGATTGGGGCGATCAGGATGTCTCCAACCGATTGAGGATTGTTGTCCTGGTAGGTGAAGGATTCCGCCACGACCTGCTCGCGTCCATTTACGGTTTCACGTTCGTAATGTCCGCCGGGAATAATCCACGTCAGCACTGCGGCAAGTAGAATGATACTGCAAAGAATAATAAAAGTATTTGGGACTCGCATGCGCGACAAAGTCATATCGGATTCTCCCGGATGGCAGAAAATTCACGTTGGCAGAAAAAACCAGTATACATAAAGATACATGACGAGGAAAGATCATGAGATGGAAAATATCTTCTGTCAACAGGTTGTGGTATATCCAGCAATGAACGAGCAGGCTATTGTCGCACGTCTCCGGAGGTGCTTTGTTGTTGATTATTATGGTATTAGTTTGATTTAAGAAATGTTTTGTTCCTATATTTCATGAAAGCTGTAGCCGCATGTGAATTGCGTGTTCTTTGGTATCGATTCAGAACTTGAAGCCTGACGGTTATTCTGCAGGTTGGTTACAGAGGGAAAGGGATATGAAGTCTTGTTTTCCCGATGGAAGCACCAGGGTACCTCCGAGACTCTGATTACTACTTGATCTCTGTGTTAGAATGCCGTTAATTAGCACGTCTGATTTTTAGAACAGTTTCGCCTGCCCCCGTCAAAAGGTTCGGGGGCCATTTTTACGACCGGAGGTGATATGCGTCTCAACCGCTATGAAATGCTGGTGATGATCGATGTCGGATTGCCCGACGAACGTATTGATCAAATCATTGGCAAGATTGAAGACATGATCAAAGAGGCGGAAGGTGGCGAAATCCTCACATTAGATCGTTGGGGAAAAAAGCGCCTTGCGTATGAGATCAAGAAGAGACAGTTTGGTTACTACGTGCTGTACGAGTTTATCGCTCCTTCAGATCTTCCCAGGGAAATTGACCGTTATTGCCGCATCGAACCCGATGTAATGCGACACATGATCCTCGTAATTCCCGACAAGGTGATTAAGCTGAAAGAAAAAGAAGAGCAGCTTAAGGTCGCCATGGAAATGCGCAGGAAAGAAGCCGCGGCAAAGGCGGACAACAAGGGTGTTGTTGAAGACTTGTTGGAAAAAGAAGACGATGATTTTGAGTCTGATGATTCCGATGATTTAGACACTGCCCCCGACGAGGACGAAGAGGAAGAAGCGTAATTCTTCGAACAATAAGAATTGCAGCACGGAGGTAATCATGTTGACTGTACGTAGAAAAGTTGACCGTTTTCACGAAAACGGAATTCTTTGGATCGATTATAAAGACGTAAAACTGTTAAGCCGCTTCATCACGGAACAGGGAAAGATCATTCCTCGTCGTATCAGTGGAACGTGTGCGAAAAACCAACGCATGCTGGAAACTGCAATTAAGCGGGCACGGTACATGGCGTTGTTGCCGTACGTATCGGAAACACCTCGTTAAACGTTAGAATGATCTCGTTGTTTGTCTGCACCCGTCAGTCCACAATAAGGGATATCAAGGGCAGGCAGAACGGACCTGAAAGAGGAAGGCAGGAATCATGAAGATAATTCTTCGCGAAACCTATGAAGGCCTGGGAGCCCCGGGTGATGTGGTGGAAGTAGCAGGCGGTTATGCCCGCAATTACCTGGTCCCCCAGGGGATCGCGTATCCAAAGAACCGTTTTTATGAAAAGAGGTTCCAGTCGGAACGCGAAGACTTGCTGCGTCGTGACGCACTCGCCCGTGCAAGGGCGGAAGAAACCGCTGGCCAGGCGGCTGGGGTTGAACTTGAGTTCATTGTCAAGATCGGTGATCGTGGAAAAATGTTTGGCGCCATTACCAACGCTGATATCGCAAAAGGATTGGCGGAAAAAGGTGTGGAAGTGGAACGTCGCAAGATTCAGTTGAAAGAGCCGATCAAGACAACAGGCGCTTATGAAATACCTGTCAAGCTGCACGGTGAGGTAGGATTTACTGTAAAGCTTCAGGTGATCCCGGAAGCACCGCCTGAAGACGAGTTGGATGATGAGGAACTGGCGGCGCTGGAAGCGGAACGCGCGGCAGCGGCGGAAGCAGAAGCAGAAGCCGACGAATTTGCGGAAGCAGGCAGTATTGTTGAGTTGGTTCCGGTCAGCAGCGGTGATGACGCAGTTGTTGAGGAACCGGTTTCCGAAGACACAGAAGCGGAAGCCGCGGAAGAAGCAGATAAGAGCGAAGAATAACGTTTATTACGTTTTGAAACGCTTTTAGATAGTATTATATAGTAATCTTGTTCTTTAAAAGTCGATTGTCAGGCGGTAGTAGCAGTTAAATTCTTTCTGTAGTTTTCTAAAGAGAGAACAAGGGGCTCTAAGCTACAAAAAAGGAGCTTGACTGCCAGAAACAGGCAGGCTATATTATCGCCCGTCGCTGATGCAGAAGCGACTTTGTTTTTTTAGAAATGGGAAGACAGAGCCGCGAGCCACACAGAAAACATCAGCTTGATTTTTGAACAGCAATCTTTTATCTTTAGCGTCTGCCTACAGAATTGAACAGGCAGAGTAAAGTTTGATCTTTGACAAGCGTACGTACAATTGTTCGGTGCCCGATCAACAAAGTTGATCAGACACAATTCAGAAGTGTGCTACGTTAATAATCTATGGAGAGTTTGATCCTGGCTCAGGACGAACGCTAGCGGGGGGCTTAACACATGCAAGTCGTGCGTGAAGCCTTTCTTCGGATTGGTGGAAAGCGGCGAACGGGTGAGTAACACGTGGGCAATCTGCCTTCAGGTGGGGAATAACATTCTGAAAAGAGTGCTAATACCGCATAACATTTTTCTTTCGCATGGAAGAGAAATCAAAGCCTTCGGGCGCCTGGAGATGAGCCTGCGCCCCATTAGCTTGTTGGTGAGGTAAAAGCTCACCAAGGCTGCGATGGGTAGCTGGTCTGAGAGGATGATCAGCCACACTGGGACTGAGATACGGCCCAGACTCCTACGGGAGGCAGCAGTGAGGAATATTGCACAATGGACGAAAGTCTGATGCAGCCACCCCGCGTGCGGGATGAAGCCCTTGCGGGTGTAAACCGCTTTCAGGAAGGACGAACCCTGGAGTTTTGCTCCAGTTGACGGTACTTTCAGAAGAAGCTCCGGCTAACTCCGTGCCAGCAGCCGCGGTAATACGGGGGGAGCAAGCGTTGTCCGGATTCACTGGGCGTAAAGCGCGTGTAGGTGGGATCGTAAGTCTAAGGTTAAATGTCGGGGCTTAACCCCGTGCCTGCCTTGGAAACTTCGATTCTTGAGTATGGTAGAGGGAAGTGGAATTCCTGGTGTAGCGGTGGAATGCGTAGATATCAGGAAGAACACCGGTGGCGAAGGCGACTTCCTGGCCCATTACTGACACTCAGACGCGAAAGCGTGGGTAGCAAACAGGATTAGATACCCTGGTAGTCCACGCCCTAAACGATGAACACTAGGTGTTGGAGGATTCGACCCCTTCAGTGCCGCAGCTAACGCATTAAGTGTTCCGCCTGGGGAGTACGATCGCAAGGTTGAAACTCAAAGGAATTGACGGGGGCCCGCACAAGCGGTGGAGCATGTGGTTTAATTCGATGCAACGCGAAGAACCTTACCTGGGCTTGAACTGCAGAGGAAAACATCTGAAAGGATGTCCTCCTTCGGGACCGCTGCAGAGGTGCTGCATGGCTGTCGTCAGCTCGTGTCGTGAGATGTTGGGTTAAGTCCTGCAACGAGCGCAACCCTTGCCGTTAGTTGCCATCAGGTCAAGCTGGGCACTCTAACGGGACTGCCGGCGTTAAGCTGGAGGAAGGCGGGGATGACGTCAAGTCCTCATGGCCCTTACGTCCAGGGCTACACACGTGCTACAATGGATGGTACAGTAGGTCGCAATACCGCAAGGTGGAGCCAATCCGAAAAAACCATCCTCAGTTCGGATTGCACTCTGCAACTCGAGTGCATGAAGCCGGAATCGCTAGTAATCGCGGATCAGCACGCCGCGGTGAATACGTTCCCGGGCCTTGTACACACCGCCCGTCACACCATGGGAGTCGGGAGTACCCGAAGTCGCATAACCTGCGCCGAAGGTAAGCTTGATGACTGGGGTGAAGTCGTAACAAGGTAGCCGTACGGGAACGTGCGGCTGGATCACCTCCTTTCTAAGGAGCAGGCGATCTTGATCAGGTTTTCAAACGGGATCGACAGGAGACTGTAGCGCAGCCTGTCGGCGATGGGAGAAGGTCCGTTTACATCAGGATGACTGCCTAAGGTCGAAGAATAAATTGTACGTACGCTTTTATTTTTATATCGTCTGGTGGACGCTCAGCGTTTGCCTGGCTGGGCCTGTAGCTCAGTTGGTTAGAGCGCGCGCCTGATAAGCGCGAGGTCACTAGTTCGACTCTAGTCAGGCCCACTTCTGACAGGGGTCGGGTAGTGATTGACGGCCCCTTATCTTTGTACAGGCGAAAAGTAGGGCGGGCGCCATCCAAGCGGGGCGTTAGCTCAGTTGGGAGAGCGCCGGCTTTGCAAGCCGGAGGTCGCCGGTTCGAGACCGGCACGCTCCACAGTTTGATCCTTGACAAGCGTATCACTCAAGTTTGGACGTAAGGTTTTAACGTTCAGAACTAATTTTTACGAGCATCGTTTTATGTCCGTATCCTGTAAAAGGGATTTCGGATAAGTTACTAAGAGTACGAGGTGGATGCCTAGGCTCTGAAAGGCGATGAAGGGCGTGGTAAGCTGCGATAAGCGTCGGTGAGGTGCAAACAACCTTAGACCCGGCGATGCCCGAATGGGACAACCCGGCGGAAGTCATGTTCCGTCATCCCCACCTGAACACATAGGGTGGGTGAGGCCAACCAGGAGAACTGAAACATCTAAGTACCCTGAGGAAAAGAAAACAACCGTGATTCCCCAAGTAGCGGCGAGCGAACGGGGAACAGCCTAAACCTGTAACGTGTAAGTGCACGGATGTTGCGTTATGGGTGTTGTGGGGCTTCACTGGCTGACCGTGATAGGCCAGGAAGTGATAAAATTTATGTATAGCCGAATTGTGTTGGAAAAGCGAACCATAGAGGGTGATAGTCCTGTAGGCGAAATGCATAAATCTTCCGTGAAGTACCCGAGTAGCACGGGACACGTGGAACCCTGTGTGAATCTGGGAGGACCATCTCCCAAGGCTAAATACTCTTCAGAGACCGATAGCGTACCAGTACCGTGAGGGAAAGGTGAAAAGGACCCCGGGAGGGGAGTGAAATAGAACCTGAAACCTCGTACTTACAAGCAGTGGGAGCCTGAACCAATGACTTATCATTGTAGTAGGGTGACCGCGTACCTTTTGCATAATGGGCCAGCGAGTTGCTCGTTACTAGCAAGGCTAAGGGGTTCAGCTCCCGAGCCGTAGCGAAAGCAAGTCTGAATAGGGCGAATAGTTAGTGGCGGCAGACGCGAAACCGAGTGATCTACCCATGGCCAGGTTGAAGCGTAGGTAAAACTGCGTGGAGGACCGAACCAGTTGACGTTGAAAAGTCTTTGGATGAGCTGTGGGTAGGGGTGAAAGGCCAATCAAACTCGGAGATAGCTCGTACTCCCCGAAATGTTTTTAGGAACAGCCTCAAGGTAGTTTGCCGGAGGTAGAGCACTGACAGGGCTAGGGCCACTACCATGGTACCAACCCCTATCAAACTCCGAATGCCGGTAATACGATCCTTGGGAGTGAGCGTACGTGAGATAACTTTCGTGCGCGAGAGGGAAACAACCCAGACCATCGGCTAAGGTCCCCAAGTGCGGTTTAAGTGATGAAAGGATGTGAAACCGCGCAGACAACTGGGAGGTTGGCTTAGAAGCAGCCATTCCTTTAAAGAGTGCGTAATAGCTCACCAGTCAAGTAGTTTTGCGCCGAAAATTCTCGGGACTAAAATCGTCACCGAAGCCATGGGTTCGTTAAGAGCGGTAGGGGAGCATTCCGTACGCCTGCGAAGGTGTGCTGTAAGGCACGCTGGAGGTATCGGAAAAGACTATGCTGGCATGAGTAACGATAAAATGGGTGAGAAACCCGTTCACCGTAAGCCTAAGGTTTCCTGAGTAAAGTTAATCTGCTCAGGGTTAGTCGGCCCCTAAGTTCAGGCCGAAAGGCGTAGACGATGGGAAACAGGTGAATATTCCTGTACCGGCGAAAGTGCGTTTGACCTATGGGGTGACGCAGAAGTGAAAGGCCTGCCACGTGTTGGATCGTGGTCTAAGGGCGTAGGTCGTCATGATTGGCAAATCCGTCATGGCAAGCTGAAACCCGAATGGGAGCCGTAAGGCATAAACAGGCCCTAATCTGGCTGCCAGGAAAAACCTCTATGGAAGTACTTAGCCGACCGTACCGTAAACCGACACAGGTAGGCGGGGTGAGTAACCTCAGGTGCTCGAGAGAACCGTGGTCAAGGAACTCGGCAAAATAGCTCCGTAACTTCGGGAGAAGGAGCGCCTCCCCTGGTCAAAAGGGGGGGGCCGCAGTGAAAAGGCCCAGGCGACTGTTTACTAAAAACACAGGACTCTGCTAAGTCGTAAGACGACGTATAGGGTCTGACACCTGCCCGGTGCCGGAAGGTTAAGGGGATGTGTTAGCTTTCGAGCGAAGCACTGAACCGAAGCCCCGGTAAACGGCGGCCGTAACTATAACGGTCCTAAGGTAGCGAAATTCCTTGTCGGGTAAGTTCCGACCTGCACGAATGGTGTAACGATCTGGGCACTGTCTCGACCACGGACTCGGTGAAATTGGAATCTCAGTGAAGATACTGAGTACCCGCGGCTGGACGGAAAGACCCCGTGGACCTTTACTACAGCTTGATATTGAACTTTAGCTTTGCATGTGTAGGATAGGTGGGAGGCTGCGAAGCGGGCACGCTAGTGTTCGTGGAGCCATCCTTGAAATACCACCCTTGTTCTGTTGGAGTTCTAACCCTGACCGTGAGCCGGTTATGGGACAGTGTCAGGTGGGTAGTTTGACTGGGGCGGTCGCCTCCAAAAAAGTAACGGAGGCGCCCAAAGGTTCCCTCAGCACGGTCGGTAATCGTGCGTAGAGTGTAAAGGCACAAGGGAGCTTAACTGCGAGACATACAAGTCGAGCAGGTGCGAAAGCAGGGCTTAGTGATCCGGTGGTTGTGTATGGAAATGCCATCGCTCAACGGATAAAAGGTACCCCGGGGATAACAGGCTGATCTCCCCCAAGAGTTCACATCGACGGGGAGGTTTGGCACCTCGATGTCGGCCCGTCGCATCCTGGGGCTGGAGAAGGTCCCAAGGGTTTGGCTGTTCGCCAATTAAAGCGGCACGCGAGCTGGGTTTAGAACGTCGTGAGACAGTTCGGTCCCTATCCGCCGTGGGCGTACGAAGCTTGAGAGGATCTATACCCAGTACGAGAGGACCGGTATGGACGAACCTCTGGTGTACCAGTTGTCGCGCCAGCGGCATTGCTGGGTAGCTATGTTCGGATCGGATAAGCGCTGAAAGCATCTAAGTGCGAAACCGACCTCAAGATTAGGCTTCGCTTCCGTAAGGACTTAAGGCACGTTCGAGACCAGGACGTTGATAGGCTGCAGGTATAAGCATGGTAACATGTTCAGCCGAGCAGTACTAATAAGCCGTGAGACTTACCGATTTTTATTTTCCTTTTCAGGATACGTGCATAAGACGATGGGTAAAGATGTTCTGAACACCCTGAGTCCCTTGAGTGAACGCTTGATAAGTTTTCCTTCATACGAAGGACATAACTTTTCTTCGGCGACCATAGCGAGAGGGAGACACCTCTTCCCATTCCGAACAGAGTCGTTAAGCCTCTTAGCGCCGATGGTACTGCTTGGGAGACCTTGTGGGAGAGTAGGACGTTGCCGAGGGGATTATAAGAAAACCCTGCTACAGAAATGTGGCAGGGTTTTCTGTGTTGTACACGAATTGATTTGTCGAATGGTTAATGATCTGCACAACCTTCCACATTTTCAACGATCCTGTTGTATGTATATAAAATAGAGTTCATATTAACATTTACAATATCAAACAATCTGTAAAATCGAATCATTTGCGGTGTTCCGATGAAACGTTGTCATCGTACAGAAACAGTATTTTTAAGCCTGCCCGGTGTTGCAGCGTTCCTCTCTGCGCTTTACCTGTACATCTGTGCAAATCCCATCCATGCACAGGAGTGGTATCATAACGGTCCTTACGGTGGTCATATCACCGCTCTTGCGGTCGATCCTGTCGATACGATGAATGTGTATGGAGGCACACTTGAAAGAGGTGTATGGTGGAGTTCCGATTACGGTGATAACTGGGTGGAGATTAATAGCAACTTACCTCAGCTTGAGAATGGATCGTATAATGAGATCGGATTAGTAACATGTCATCCATTGCAAACGGGTACTATCTGGTTAGCTATAAGTGGCTCTGGATTCTATAAAAGTGCAGATTATGGAGAAAATTGGATTCTCCAGGAATTAGGGAATACGCCAGAACGCAATTATCAGGATTTCCATGTCGATCCTGTAACCCCGGAGATTCAAATTCTGATAGCACAAGGTATGTATCGCACTAGTAATGATGGTGTTTCCTGGGAAGTTGTTGAGGGGTATGGATTGGAGGATAATCCTCAATTCATCCATATGAATCCAGCAGACCATGAAAACCTATTTACATGCAATTATCCAATTGATGGGCGACTTCGATCAAGTAACGATTTGGGAGAGACGTGGTATTCTGTTAACGATACGATGTGGTATCCCATTTTGTCTATGGAAATAAATCCTGAAAATCCGGATCACTGGATAGGAATAGAACATTGGCTGGGGATGTATTTCATACTTGTTGAATCTTTTACCGCTGGTCAGGGTTGGCAACCATTGGAACAATACGATTCCCGTTTTTTTTCCGGATTACGTCTTTCATCTAATGGAAGACTTTTTGTAAGAAATCATGATCATCAATATCGGACTTTCAATTTTGGGGAAACACTTGAAATAACCGCTGAAGACGCAATTGATATCCCGAATTGTATGGCGTTCAATCAGCAAAATCCCAACTCTATTTTTTGGGGTACTCCTGACGCGGTGTTTTATTCTCCGGACAATGGCGACACCTGTATACGGCTGGCGAGTGGGATTGACAATACAGTTATTCAAGATATCGTATTCAATCCACATAATGAAAACATCATCTTTGCAGGTTCTTCATATAGAGGATATGGTTATAACAGTGGAATATTCAGAAGTAATGATGGAGGTTTATCTTGGCAATGTACAGGATCCTTTGGAGTAAACGATATTGCATTTGATCTCAGACAATTTGGTACAATCTATGCTGGTGGTGATCAGTTGTGGAGATCTTCTGATGGTGGTTTTATTTGGGAGATGGTAAACAACGCGCCTGTAACCTCCTTTTGTATTCACCCGGACAGTTCAAATGTTCTCTATCGTGGTAATACTTATTTGGGAAGTCGTCTCGAAAAAAGTAGTGATTATGGTGAAACATGGGTACACCTTCCATTCAATACAAGCCTTTGGGCTCCTGTATCCGGATTACGGATTATTGAGGAACTTGATAACAGTGTATGGTTTGTAAACAATGGAATCTATTGCAGTTATAACTGCGGTCAATCCTGGAACAGATATCGTCTTTCGGCAGACTCTTATCTTGTTGATCTGGCTTACGATCAAGGTACAGGGAAGTTCTATAGTGTTGTCGATCCCAGAAATGAAGACAACATGTATGTAGTTGAATTTGATCCGCAAACTGAAACACTTGAAAATCTTGGCACCCCATGCGATAGCTGCAGGTTATACAGGATTGAAACTTTTGGCGATTCCAGTCTTTTGCTTACTTCCGATACAATGTTATACGTCAGTCATAATGCAGGAAGGAATTGGATTCCCATCGAAGGACCATACAGATTTCCACACCGAGCAATAATTAACGAAAGAACAGGTACTATATATCTCGGAACACGGGGATTTGGAATTTATTCCATGGAAGGTTTTAATAGCTCCATTAATCGACCATATCAATCACTAACTATATCTTCAGCGATCATTCTGGATGCTTATCCTAATCCGTTCAATAATTCTGCCCGGATCTATTTTTCTCTCAACACACCAGGTTTTGTAAAGATAGAAATATTCAATATCCTGGGAAGGAGAGAATACTCCCTGTTTGATGGGTATCTGCCCGTTGGCCAACATGTCATGACGTGGGATGGAATGAACCGGAACCGGATTCATTCAGCGAGCGGGGTCTATTTTATTCGATTATCGACTAACGATACAGCAATTCTAGGCAAGGTTGTTAAAGTAAACTGAAGATATAAATTCGCAACTACTTCCTGATTTATTCTGGAAATATCTCTCTATCATTCCATATTTCAAATGAATTGTCTTGACATATACATAAATATCTCCTATTATATGACTGACCAGTCAGTCATATAATAAAAAGGGTATGATGTGAGTGCAAAAGAAAAAGCAAAAGTTGGACGGAAACCTGTGGATGTGGATGAACGCAGGCGTGAGATCCTCGATACGACTGTACGTCTTTTCGCACGGCAGGGGTACACCAACACCAACCTCCAGCATGTGGCGGATGAAATGGGGTATGGCAAAGGGACAGTCTACCTCTATTTCAAGAGCAAGGAGGAACTTTTTCTGGCGTCTGTTGAGCATGCTGTGGAAAAACTCGCGGAACGGATTGATGAAGAAGTAAACCATTCTCTTGATCCTGTCGACAAGGTAAAGGCGATTGTGCGGGCGTTTCTCCTGTTTATTGATCAACAAGGGGAATTTGCTGACCTGATTGTACGAGAAGGCGCCAAGTTCCGCAGCCATGCCGAGTCGAAATTCTACCAGATGTACCGGAGAAATGCGGAGAAAACGGCGCTGATTATCCAGGATGGCATCGACCAGGGAATATTCCGTCCAGTCGATCCACAAAAAGCTGCGGACATGATCGCCAACCTGCTTACAGGTACTATGCATTCCTATTTCCAGGAAGGGGTCAAGGGCTGTATTCACAAGGAGATTGAAACCATCACCGATTTTCTCCTGCACGGTCTTTGCAATTCATCCAACGAACAGAAATGAGTAGCAGTTTGGCCCTACTACTGCCTGTCCGCCGAAGTAGCTGTTTTGCGTAGGCGGACAGACAGCAGTAGGGTGTCATATCATTAAGTACTGACATAGGATTACAATGACTATTGGCGGGAGATTTTGACTATTGAAACGTGCTGATTCTCGCAAAGTGCTACGCAGTTCAGGAGTGCACAGAAATGTGAATCAGCACAACGTTCCATGTGACAATTCATGTGAGTAAGACGATGAATATTCTACTGGTGTACCCCGACTACCCGGACACCTTCTGGAGTTTCAAACACGCCCTGAAGTTTGTGTCGAAAAAAGCGACAGAACCGCCGTTGGGATTGCTGACTGTAGCCGCCATGCTCCCCGAAGAGTGGGAGAAACGGCTTGTTGACATGAAAGTAAACCGTCTCCGGGACACTGACCTCGAATGGGCGGACATGGTGTTCATCAGCGCGATGTCCATTCAACGGGAATCCGCTCGAAAAGTCATCGAACAGTGTAACAAAGCAGGGGTGACCATTGTCGCCGGGGGGCCGTTGTTCACATCGGAGCATGAGGACTTTCACGGCGTAAATCATTTTGTTTTAAACGAAGCGGAACTCACCCTGCCGTTTTTCCTGCATGATCTCGAGAATGGTTGCGCGCAGGCTGTATATGCCACCCAGGAGTTCACGTCGCTCGAGCCGACCCCGATTCCCATGTGGGAGTTGATCAACTTCGACCATTACGCCACGATCAATGTGCAGTATTCGCGCGGGTGCCCGTACAATTGCGAGTTTTGCGACATTACAACCCTGTTCGGTCGCCGGGTTCGCACCAAAACACGTGATCAGGTCATTGAAGAATTGGACAAAATCTACCACTTGGGATGGCGGGGCGGAGTTTTTTTCGTGGATGACAATTTCATCGGCAACCGTGGAAAGTTGAAAAAATCGCTGCTGCCATCCCTGATCCGTTGGCAGGAAGAGCGGGGACGTCCGTTTGCGTTTGGCACAGAAGCGTCCATTGATCTCGCGGACGATGAGGAGTTGATGGTCTTAATGGCGACCGCCGGATTCAACTCTGTGTTTATCGGGATTGAGACGGTGAACGAAGATTCCCTGGTGGAATGCAACAAGGTGCAGAACAAGAACCGTGATTTGAAAGAGTGTGTGCGTGTCCTGCATGATCACGGGATTATGGTCAAGGGCGGCTTTATTGTTGGATTCGATAATGATCCTCCGTCAGTGTTCGAACGGATGGCGAACTTCATCCAGGAGACGGGGATTGTGACAGCGATGGTCGGTATGCTCAATGCTCCGCGCGGTTCGAACCTGTACAAACGTTTGCTGAAGGAGAACCGGCTCCTGGGCGATGCCAGCGGCGACAATACCGACAGTTCGATCAACTTCATTCCGAAGATGGGGAAACAGACTCTGCAGGATGGATACCGTACGGTGTTGCAAAGCGTTTACTCCACTAAACCATACTATGAACGGGTGCGACGGTTTCTACAGGATTACAAACCCTTCATGAAAAAGAAGACCCACTTTGAATTGCGACATCTGAACGCTCTCATCAAATCAGTGTTCATCCTGGGGATTGCGGGAGAGGAACGCCGGAATTACTGGAAGTTACTCGGCTGGACTCTGTTACGACGACCCAAATTGCTGAACCTGGCCGTGACTTTTGCAATTTATGGGTTCCACTTCCGCAAAGTGTTCCAGTTGAGCTGATTCCCCTGTGCTGATGGCTGACCGGATCATCCCTATATGTTCTTTCGATCCGGTCAGCTAAAGCGTTTTTCCCGCCCTTCAATCATTCACCGAATATGGAATTGGTTAACCCGGATACAGAAAATTGTGTAGCTGGGTAGCCCGGACCGCCCTCAATTCGGGACAGGTATAAGTACAGTATTATACTGTAATTCTTGTAAGTGAATTGTCCCCGGATCGATCCTCTGCATCCAGTCTACTTCGGATCGATATTCTCGTAACGTAGATTGATCCGCGAAAGTCTCGTGGAAACGTTTGTCTGTCGAACAGACTTAATCTCATGGGGCAACAGGTAATCGATTCCCATACCTGTAAAAATGGAATTAATGTAGACTTCGAGGTACTCATTAAAACACAGCAGTTTGATGGATTTTGGAACAGAAGAAGTATTAATACCATAGGAAAAGGTCAAACCTGAAGTACTGTTTACAACCACCATTGTCCCATCCTTCCCAATGATCTTCAGGCAGTCGCGTGAAGAAGACAGTTCAACTGTAAACTCGGTTGAGTCGGGAATCATCTCAACAACATAGTTTCCATCTTCAATCCAGTCGACTTTTTCAAGACATGAATCGCAGCCGTCATACCAGGTCAGTTTGCATTGGTTGTCAATCCATGACACCTCTTTGGGTTGGGATATATACCCTCGCATCAGGTCGCCGTCATTTTTGCTCTTGTACTTCCGTGGAACGGTATGAACGAGCAGCAGACGATTGTCTTTGTCCCGAATCAAGCGGGGGGCGTAACAATGTTTGGGCGCAATGATCCCGGTTTCTGTATAGGGACCGTGAAGATCCGAGGCTTCGAACAGGTGGATGGAACTGTCATCCGAAATGGATACAAGAAGACAATGTTTGTTGTCGTGGGTAAAATACACCGGGCATTCCATCTCTGAATACTTGCGGGGTGTGATGAGTGGCGATCCGCATTGCCAGGTAAGCAGATCATCGGACGTAGCAATCGCGATGCAACCATTACGGTCTTCCGGAACATCCTTTTCTTTCGCAGCGATAAACATGAGCCATTGATCATGTCGCTCATCTCGTACCACAAATGGATCCCGCCATGCCAATTTACCGGTGGTTTGGTACCATTTTGTATCAGTCGTAAGAATGGGTTTTTCTGTATAACGCTGGAATCGGGGAGTAGCCAGGTTTTCGCAGGTCACCAGTCCGATGGATTGATAAAAAGAAGGTTCACGGGCGACACCGGTGTAGAACATGTATCCCTTGCCATGGTGTTCAAGCACTCGCATCGTCCAGACAGCGCTGTTATCAAAGTTGTCCTTGTGTGATATCTCAAATACAGGGGCTTGGGTAGTCCAGTTGATCAGGTCGGGTGAGGTAGCGTGGCCATAGGTTGTTTCCAGGATGGTGGCATCGAAGGGGTATACCAGTGGACCCTGGAGATGGAGCAGATGGTACATCCCATCTTTTTCGTAGAGGTCAAAATCATTAACGCAGAATCCGGGAGGCGCATATCGCATAGGATCATTCAGTATTGGGTGGACGATAGTAACGTTGCATAAGTGAAGCGTATTCGCTGTATCAATTTCCTGCTATTCCTGACGGAAACCGTAATCACGGGAAAGACCATTATGCAAATCGCACAAAAATAGTCTTTTTCAAGATCACAAACAAGAAAGAGAATACCGGAATCAAGTATTCTCTTTGAAAAGTCAACAAATCTTGACTGTTTACCGTAGCAAAATTACCCGTTCTGTGTTCATGTTGCCATCCACTTCCATCTGTACGAAATAAATCCCGGATGCAACAGGAATCCCATGTTGATGATCTCCCTGCCAGACTGCCGTATGATATCCAGCGCGCATTTGTCCGTTTACTAATGTTGTCACTTGGCGTCCGACAAGGTTAAAGATAGAGATACGCACAAATGCTCTTCGTCCCAGCAAATAAGGAACCGTGACCGATGGATTAAACGGATTCGGATAGGCGGGATAGAGTGTGAACTCTAACGGTTGCGCCGGAGTATCGGGGTTATTGGCGTTTACTATGTAGTCGTTGATCCGCATGGTGTAGATATCATGATCGCTGTAGGGTTGATGCCAACGGTTGGCGCGGATGTCTTCGTAGACTGCTACCACACCACCGCTGCCATCGCTGCAAACATTCAGTTCACGTTGTTCGTAAAGCGCGGTGGTCGCCTGTAATCCGGTTAAGGTGTACTGGTCCGTGGCGAGAGTACGCTGGTTGGTGAGATGGACAAAACGATAGTCGGAAAAAATGGTGTAGTCATGGTAATATTTCCAGAAAATGTATACACCGCCCTGGCCATCACTTTGAACAGTCAGTCCATCATCTTGAACAGGTGTTTCTCCGAGGACAATCGGATTATCGTCAATCGGTTGAAAGTCAAAATCAAGGACTTGAGCTTCGGGAAGGTAATTTCTTTCCTCACTGATGTACCAGAATGTCTGGTCCGAATGCGGGGCGATACAATATTGAAACCCGGAAGTGGTTTCGCTTAAAATTGTCTCTGATTGCTCGAACATTGGCCCACCGGATTCATCAACTATCTGGCAATGCAAGAACCCACTATGTCTGGAGCATGCAGAGATAATTGTATTGGGACCGGCTTCGATGATTTGAACATTGAAGGGGTAATAATACTGGTACTCGTAAAACAGATCAGCCGGTTCCTCCCATATCCAGTTGGCCTCATGATCCAGTTTTATCGCTTTCAAATACGTGTTGTCATCCTCCAGGAGGTTGGAATAGACCATGATATAATTACCATCACCGGTTGGCTGTACAGCCTCCAACCGAATAGAATCCAGTGATGCGATAATTGTTCTTCCGAAGGGTTCCTGCCAGATGGATTCACCCTGTTCATTCAGTACCTGCATGCGGATGGAACCGTTTTGCTGATCACCCTGCATCTGGTAAAAGAGGACAAGGTTGTCTTCTTCTACTGAGCCAATGAATCCGTGGGTTACATGAGTATACTCCATGTCTTCATCGGGCGGTAATTCTATCCCGGAATCCCCCCAGAGAAGATTGCCGTCAGCATCCAGTTTCTGTACCCACACACCTGTCAGCACATCCACCGGTCTGCCAGACACAGGCCCCATCGTCCATAATACGTCAACACCTCCGGATGAATTGGTAGCGATCTCTATATCGGTTGCGTTGAATCTATTTTCAGAATTGATAATCTCAGGCGCTACACAAACTCCATTTGCTTCCCATTGACCTACACCATTCTCCATATCCTGTTTTTGCACGAACGGGATTGTATGGATGGATTCTTCGTAACGCTCGTCAGTCCAGGCAGTGAAAACATCCTGTCTGTTGGCGCAGATCACAGGGCTCAAACCGCCACGGTCCAATCCTTCCAGAAAAACCCTGTTTCCCTCATTCAGGATGTTCCCTGCATCCGAGGAATACAGGGTTGTGGTAAAGGTTTTCAGGCCATTGATTTCATCAGTTCCAAAAACAGCAATGGAAGCGGGAGTCGCCAGCCCCAACAAATGGCATTGAGCGGAATAATCAGTGAATTCTTCCGTTACTTGCCACAGATCATCGCCTTCACTATCGAAACAAGTGAGTATAAAAGAATGGTAAATAGAATATCTTTCATTAAATCCTACCAGCAAGTCGCCGTTCTCACTGGCGATCATCCTGAAATGTTCAGTGTAGGTCAGTTCCGGAAAAGAGGAAGTCCACTGTAATTCAAAGGTGTTTTCTACTCGTTGATAATTCTGGACATACAATCCATCGAAAGGAGTTGTATTCAGAATAAAGGAAATAAAGATGTTTGATGGATCTGTGCAGGTTATACCAGTCATGCTTCGTAATTCGGTTGGTGAATCGCACTCCAGATAAGAAACTGTATCCACTTCCAGTTCACCTGAAGTATCAAGATGGCCAATGATTACCGGGAGTAGATAATCACTAACCTCGCCTATATAGCTGAAGAATACGCCTCCATTGAGATCACCGCAGAATTCAGGAAACAAATAGCTGTTAACAGGAAGAGTGATCCCCTCACTCCAGGCCACTTCTCCATCAGCGGATACCTTGATAAAATAATAAGCATTATCATAGTACCACGAGCAGATGACACCACTATTGCCATCCGAATAGAGTGTCGCCCCGGGATTGTCGAACGACAAATTTTCTTCCCATACAACAGTTCCCGATTCGTCATACCTTCGGAAGCGAAGATTATCATTGTTCAGTGCTGTCACCAGGATCATGTCGTTATCTACAGTTGGCATCAAACTGTAATGAACCGCAAAAACACCCGGTTCATGGGTCGTTACACCATTGTCTTCCCACAGCGGTTCTCCGTCCGGGGACACCCATTGCACGAACAACTCGACGCCATTGGTTTCAATGGTATCGTAGCGGGCATCGTACCACACGACAACACAACCGCCATCTTCAGTACCGGCGATTCGTGTATGGCGCTGCTCAAAATCGAGACGGGTGATTGCCAGTCCACCATCTGTCCATACCGGAATACCATCCGGATTGTAACGCTGTACATACACGTCCTGGTACTCCATCCGTGCATCTGTCCAAGCGATATAACTGCTGCCATCAGGTCCAAGCGCGGAAGAGACTTCATTGTCCCGGATCTGGTATCCCTGGCGAACAACAACCCCGCTTTCAGGAGACCATACCTGGTACTGGGAGTAGGCAAGCGATGACAGAATGAAAAGAAGTAGACAGACAGGAAATGGTATGGAAGCAATTCTAGCACGCATTTTACACCCCCGGTCACTGGTAGCATAGCGTATATCAACACAATTATGAAAAATTCAACTTGCAGTTATTATTGAAAATGAGTAACAGGTAATAATACAAATCATTGACCAGATAACTTGAATGATCTTACATGATCTTAAAATACAAGTCACAAAGAATATTTTGAAAGCTCTCTGGTAATTAATTAAAATTATTGTCAATTGTTACGAATCTGATTCGCGTCCATATCCTGCTCTGTTACTCTCCATAGTGTCCTGTTGCAGAATTATACGATCAGGAAGTAGTATAGACTCTGTAAGCAATAGAACATTAAACATTTACTTAATGGGTTCCTTATGCAGATGTATTTGACAAAAGTTGCAGATGGAGATAGCAGGGATACACTTATATTTCCTGTTTCTTTTTGTTTTTTTTCTTGTGTATATTTTCACGAATCGATTATGTGACTGTGAGATCAGCATGACCTTACCTTCACATTCGGAAACGAAATCCGAACGTGGGCGTTTCCATAGCGAGCAATACTATAAGGATTTGCTTCGCATAACCTATTTACGGTTATCACTAACCTACCTGCTACCACTCCTCCTGTTAGTTGGGTTCTTCCACTTTCAATACAGGAATCTCTATCATGAGAGCAGGAAATCTCATCTGAAGGCAATTGCAGAAAACCAGGCCAATACCCTTGATCTATTTTTACGGGAACGGCTCGTGAACCTGGCGAATGTGCTGGATGATCCTGATTTTGCTTTCAACATGTCCCAGGATGATATGTCAGATTTTCTTGTACACCTTCGTCAAACCAGCGAAGCATTTGTAGACTTGAGTCTGCTGGATGCAGATGGCGAAGTGTTGCTGTATACTGGGCCTTATCCTGCGCTGCAAACCAATAATTACTCCGGGCAGGAATGGTTTATCCATCTGCAAAACCAGGATGACAATTACATTATTACCGATATTTACCTTGGATTTCGTGGTGTTCCACATTTTACAATTGCAATTCAGAGAGAAATAGACGACAACTCTGTAGTATTAAGAGCCGCATTATCCCCTGAGGAAATCTTCCAGTATGTTACCAGCCTGGAAGGATCGGACGAGGTACCCTCCGCAATTGTCAACGAAAACGGCCAATATCAACTTCTTGCTTCACATATTGGCCAACCCCTGGATATGGCTCCATTTATCCCGCCAGGAACGTCACAATTAGGTACCGAGATAGTTACACAAAACGGCAAGAAGGTTTTGTATTCCTACGCATGGTTGCGTGTGACGCCTTGGGTGCTTGTGGTTCAGGATTCACCGCAGGCGTGGTATCTGGGTACTTATTTCGGACTTTACAGCACGGTTGTTGTTGCGACATTTGCCTTTTTCATTTTTGTGTTCCTGATGATCGGAGTGCTGGCGCGACGTTCTGTGCGAAGGCAGAGAGAAGTGGACCAGCATGAAGCGGAACTGTCCGGGCAATTGGTACAAGCGGCAAAATTGGCTTCTGTAGGTGAATTGGCTGCTGGTATCGCTCATGAAATCAATAACCCCCTGGCGATTATTGCCGAAGAAGTCGGTTTGATGAAAGATATGATGGACCCGGAATTCGCCGATCAGTTTGATGATAAGGAAATCCATTCTCACCTCGCTATTATCAACAAAGCGGTATTCCGTTGCAGGGATATTACAAGGAAACTTCTGGGATTTGTAAGGCAGCAGGAAGTGAAATTAAAATACTTTAAAATTAATGACATGCTGAATGAAGTAACTGAAAACCTGTTGAGCAGTGAACTGCAGGTTTCAAATATTGAAATTGTACGCGACTTTCAAGAGGACATGCCAACAATATTTACAGATCGTTCGCAAGTGCAGCAAGTGATGGTCAACCTTCTGAAAAATGCATCCGATGCGATGCAGGGGAATGGAGTTCTTCGCTTGAAAACTCGATTTTCCAACAAGCGTTTTACTATCGCGGTCAGCGATACGGGGTGCGGTATCAGCGAAGAGCACATGCAGAAGATCTTCATGCCATTCTTTACCACAAAGGAAATCGGCAAGGGGACTGGACTTGGGTTGTCGGTAAGCCTGGGAATCATACGCAGTCTTGGGGGACAGATCTACCTGGATTCGGAGCTGAATGCCGGTAGTACATTTACTGTTGAACTGCCGGAAAAACCACCGGATTAATCATCATAGCCAGGAGGTACAATGACGCCGAAGACACTGGTGAAAGAGTTGATGGTGCCGTTGCAGGAATACGCAATTGTAGGCGAAAATGAAACTCTTTGTGACGCGCTGCTGGCATTAAATGAGGCGCAGAAACATTTGAAATCGGGTCAGCAACCGCACAGGGCGGTTCTTGTTCAAAACGCAGAAGGTGTCATCACAGGAAAAGTGGGGCATCTCGCATTTTTACGGGCGCTGCTGCCGAAACAGGATGCCTATTTTTCAGAAAAACTGATCAAACGGGCGAATGTGAGCAATGATCTTATGGCACAGGCGACATCACGTCTGCAGCAACTTCTCCCGGAATTTACCGATCATTGCGAACGTGCTCGTTTCATCAAGGTGCGCGATGTGATGCTGCCGCTGAAAACACAGCTTCGCTATGAAGACACGATCATGAAGGCGCTGGAAATGTTTGACAAACATCAGACATTGTCTATCCTGGTACGTAAAGATAATGCAGCGGTGGGCGTGTTACGTCTTTCCGATCTGTTTGATCAAATGTCGGCTTACATCTGCAGCATGAAGAATCAGTAGGGAGCTTACATGCCGAAAGTATTGCTGGTTGATGATGAAGATCAGTTTCGCAGTTCGTTGGCGAAACGTTTGACTATGCGAGGGTATGAAGTCGTTGAAGCCGCTAATGGTGATGATGCGATTAAAATCATTCGCAATGATAGAGATGTCGATGTTGTCTTGCTTGACCGGAAAATGCCGGGGAAAACAGGCGAACAGACGCTGGAAGAGCTGAAAGTTTTCCGTCCCGAAATACAGGTAATTTTCCTCACGGCATTCGGTAGCCTGAAATCCGCGACAGAAGCCGGTAAACTGGATGCATTTCATTATCTGGAAAAACCGGTGGAAGACCTGGACCGTCTGATAGAAGTTATAGAATCCGCCCGTGCGGAAAAAGTGCATGCCATGGCCAGGAACGAGATCCCGCATGTGGAAGGGAGTTCGTTCTGGAAAAAACTGCTCGGTACACACAATTCCCGCCCACTGTTCATACTGGCAGGTATCCTGCTTCTGTTATTCCTTGTTTTAATAAATGCTCCCGACCGGCTGGTTGAACTCATCAGTACGCCCAAAACGGCCCCTGCCGGACAGGTGAATACGGATGATATCAACATGGGATATTCCACCTACATGGGCATGCGTGAAGGCGAAACCATATCCCATTATTACAGCAATAAATACCACCTTGGCGTCCATGAGATCGCACCTGACGGTACTGAACACGAAAGACCGTTAAATGCCAATGAAACGGCTCATCGCGCCATGGTTATGCTCGCAGTTCTCCTCGTGGCGGCGCTTTTCTGGGCAAGCGGGGCTGTCCCGGTAGGGGTTACCGCGCTTATTGTCGCGGTGTTAATGTATTTTTTTGATGTCCTGCGTCCCGATGACATCGCGCAGGCATTCGCCAAGGATTCTGTGATCTTTATTTTTGGGGTACTGGCTTTATCTAAAGCGATTACAAAAACGGGTCTCGATCGTCGAATCGGATTGTTACTTCTTGCTCCAGCGAAAAACATCACGTTGTATTTCTTTATCTTCTTACCGCTCATGGCAGTAACCTGTTCGTTTGTGTCCGAACATGCTTTAATTGCTTTTATCACACCTCTGTTTGTAATGATCTATGCAAGTTCCATCCGCAAAACGGGGATTAAAAAAGACAAGCAACTGATGGTGATGTTTATTCTTTCCCTCTGTTTTGTGGCGAATCTTGGCGGACCGGGTTCACCGGCTGCCGGTGGACGAAACGCAGTGATGATTGGCATCCTGGCTGACTACGGTATCGCACCTACATTCGGAGAGTGGGTCCGTTATGGTCTGCCGTTTGTTCCGGTTGCAGCGCTGGCCGTTGCTACCTATTTCTTCTTTGCATTCCGGAAAAAGATCAAGATCAAGAAAATCGAGATATCCAACCTGGTTCGCCAGGCGTCGGAAAGCATCGGCCCGATGAACCGGGAAGAGTACATCACCGCGGCTGTGCTGATCGGTGTCATCATCCTCTGGATTACCGCCAGCAACTCGCTGGGAATGGGCGGTCCGGTAGTTCTCGGCCTGGTTGTCCTGAATATCTTCCGCGTCTTGCGTTGGCGTGATATTCAGAGCATTCACTGGGAAGTTGTGTTCCTGTATGCAGGCGCCAGTGCCATCGGGAAAGGTTTGGCGGTCACTGGTGCGGCATTGTATCTCGCGGACAGTTTTGTGAGTGTGCTACCGGGATTTTTACAGGTCGGCAACGGTTTGGCGATTGCCACAAGCCTGTTTACCGGGTTGTGTACAAACTTCATGAGTGACGGCGCCACTGTGGCAGCCATTGGACCCATTACAGTTCCCATGGCAAGGATCGCTGAAATCCATCCGTGGATGGTGGGCTTCGCGACAGCATTCGCCTCTTCCTTTGCCCATATGCTGATCATCGGTACCCCGAACAACGCCATCGCCTATGCCATGGCGAAAGATCCGGTCACCGGCGAGCAACTGGTCAGCCTCGGAGATTTCCTTAAACATGGAGCGGCTGTTCTGGTAATATCCTTCGGAGTGCTGTGGATCTGGACCTTCTACGGATACTGGTCCTGGATCGGATTTCCCGCATTGCAATAAACAGGTGAACTGAAGGCATTGTGGATTTGAGGTTTGGTTCGTAGGTTATTATGTGTAGACGTTAGAGCAGGATCTGAAAATAGGAGTACATAGTATGGATACCCCAATCAAGCTGTTAATCGTGGATGATGAAGTCCAGTTCCTCGATGCTATCGCCAAACGCCTTGGGCTACGGGGGTTTGATGTCACCAAGGCGTCCAATGGAGAATCGGCGGTAGCCGCCGCTCAAAACGCAAAATTCGACCTGGCTCTATTGGACCTGAAAATGCCGGGGATGGATGGTATCCAGGTACTCGAAATCCTGAAACAGGAGCACAAATTCCTGGAAGTGATTATCCTGACCGGGCATGGTTCCCTGGACAGCGCTGTACAGAGTACAAAAATGGGTGCGTTCGGGTATCTCCCCAAACCCTACGAGTTGGACAAACTGATCGATACCCTGAAAGAAGCATATGAAACACGGATGAAGAAAAAATTCCAGGCGGATGCGGAACGTATGGAAAAAATTTCCGAAATCGCACTTGGCGAAAGCCCGTTGGGCATCCTTCGCAAGCTGCGAGAATTGGATGATGATGAAAAGTAGAATAGTAAGATTATTGCTGTAGATGTTTTTTCGAACTGGAAGTTATTTACCTGAATTCCAGGCTGCACAGATTTGATGTGCAGCCTTTTCGTTTGTATAAAACCTGTGGTCGATTCGCCCGACACTTTTTCGAAAATGTGTGGTCGGATGGCACACATTGTCGATTAGATTAAATCTCAGACAACGAAAAACATAGAGAGAATTCTGTCTGAAAAAGAATAATACCTCTATGAGGGATAATCAATTCCTAATACGTAATTAACTGTAAAGACTGGATTCCCGCCTGCGCGGGAATGACATCTTTAGGGTATTTCGGAAGGAATTCGCAACTGGCAGATGGTTGGTTCTATTTGCAAACCCGTTTTGGCATGATACTTGTGGTTATAGAGGGCAGGGAATCAAAATCCCTTATTGTCCCATTCAATCCTTCCAGCTTTACCCGGATCCCAAGCCGCGCATCTTTCTTAGGGTGCGCGGCCTCCATTTACAGGTTTGCCGGAGCAGTTTCACACACCGTTTCGCAGGTGTATGTATACGACTCGTCCGGTTTATCCATGGAGGTCTGTAAGGATTCGATATACTGCCCGCAATTGCTGCCAATCGCGTTTTCCTCGAGTTCACCGATACTTTCAATTACACGGTATCCTGCATTCGACAATTGATCTAGCTTGGTTTTCCATTCTTCAAGAGAATCATACAAGGACCGTAACTCGTTCTGCTTTGCCTTGATCGTGGGGTTTAAGGGAGTCGTTTTGATCAGGAATATATCGGGCGAGAAATAGGTCAACAGGATATCGGGATCAACAGGAATCTTTTTCGCCAGGGCGAAATTCAAAGTGATTTTACGTCCGGAATGGTTAAAAAATGCTTCACCGTAATCCGCGATGGTTTGAAAATCCCATGTTCGTATGGGGATGAGCCGACGACGGACCACCGGATCTGTTGTATGTAATGAAAACTGAAGCTGAAAATGCTCCGAGTACAGTTCATGTTTGATTGCCAGCAGTTCATGAAAAAAACGGTCGCAACTTGCGGGCGCCACTGTGGAAACGGATGGTATCAAACCGTGAGCGATATACCGTTCCGGAAGAATACGTAACACATCTAACACAGCGGGATTAAGGGCAGGTTCGCCCATGCGTGCGAACTGGATTTTCCATTTATCGGATGGGACTGTCCGATTTACAAAACGCTGGTCAACAAGGTAGTCTATCTGAAAGAGAATTTCTTCTGCGCTCAGCTTTCCCTTGTACGCCATCCCTGCATCACAAAAGGGACACTGAACCGGGCAGCCATACAAGGTGGAAACAATATTCACCCATTTTTCTTCCACAGGGATCGGCGGCTCGACCGACTGTACAAACTCAATCCTGGAGCCAGTCAGGTTTTCTGCGATATAGACGGTGGCGATGGAATCATTTCCCGCCCGGGCAATTACCTTCATGTCGTGGAACTCATCTGTTGCATGGTTTGATGAAGTTGCATGGCCGCACGGATTCCGTCACCGACGGCGATAGACATCTGCCTGTACAATCCGTTTTTTACATCCCCTATCACATGAAGTAATCCCTGTGATGTCAAGGATTCCATGGCAGTAAGATCCATCCGTGCAAGAAGATCGTTTTCAGGTTCACGGCCGATTGCATAGAGCACGTAATCTACATATTCCCGGTAGGATCCGGAAGCAGTATTCCATGTCACCGCGAGGTAGTTGTCCATACAATCAAGATGCTTCAATTCATATCCGGGGCAGATCTGGATATAATTGTGTTCTTCTGCTCGTTCACGAAGAATTGACAGGCAACGGTCCTGCATGCTTCGATAGTTGATAGATACCGAGTTTTTCTTCGCCAGGTTCAATGCATAATCAAACGCAGCGTCACCACCGCCAATAATTGCGATAGTCTTGTCCTGTTTATCAATCAGAGGCGGAATTTCGAAAAAGACTTTATTCGCCATGGAATCGGTGAAACCGGGAGGAGTAACAATGCGAGGACTTGTTCCCGTCGCAACGAGCAATCCTGTACAGGAATAATTGTTGTCGTTTCCCGTTAGTTGAAAACGTCCCTTTGCATAATGGACCGATTCAATCGAATCGAAAACCACATCCACGCCGTGCTGCGCCAGTTGCAATTGCATTTTATGGACTAAAACAGGTCCACGGATTCCGTTGGGAAATCCCGGATAGTTTTCCACGAGGTTGGCATGCCACAGAAGTCCGCCGATCCGGTATTTTTCGATCAGAAGAGGGGAATACCCGGAACGGCTTAGCTGGATTCCCGCCGCAATCCCGGCAGGTCCCCCGCCTATGATGCATACCTGGTAATTCATTTTCCTGACCTTATAATGGTAAGCAATTCCTCTATCGTTGGAATTTGCGCGAAACCATGTGCAAGATTGCGTAATGATGCAGCATGATGCGAGCGAGTATAGGTGGCGGTGCCGTCAACCGGAAAAATGACTTCGAAACCATGAACAAATGCCGAACGTGCTGTTGTTTCACAACAGAGATGAGTCATCACGCCACAAATCACTACTTGTTTTACATGGTTTTCGTGAAGAATCCCATCCAAGTGGGTTCTGTAAAAAGCATCGTATTGAGTCTTTTGTAAAATCGGACATCCGAGTGCAATTATATCCTGGTGGAGCGAACAGAACTCGTGGTCTTTGGTTAAAAGATCTCCCCACCAGGTTCCCATCATTGCTGCATCAGATGTGCTGTTGACATGTTGAGTGACGAATACTGGACGTTTTTGTTTAAGAAAAAGATCAGCCAATCTTAGGACAGAAGGAAGAATCACCGGCGCGGAAGGAACAAACGCATGCGATTTCTCCGAAAGAAAATATTGTTGCAGATCCAGGAGTAATAAGGCAGCAGTGGATGGATTAAACCTGATCCGTTCACGTTTCCCAACAGTTATTTCCTGATGCAAAGCCTCAACATCCTGTTTACAGGAAGTACTTGTAAAGTACTGTTCTTTCATGGAATATCTGTCCGAAGGTTACAGTTGGAAAGGAATATACCGTTAGAATCCTGAGAGATAAAGAGTTTTGAGAGGGTGGATATCTTCTTTTAGGGATATAGTATTAAAAAAGTGTATTGCATTTTAGTGACCTCATTCGGTTTAATACCCCTGCGAGTTCGAAAATCCTGAATTTACTCAAATCACCGGTAAAACGTTGATCCAGCAAATCAAGGCCGGACTCACTGATATCCTTCAGGATAGCATTCAGCAACTCCTGGATACTGGTTGAGGAGTTCATAGCCTCGCTGATATGAAAAATCGCACGTCCAATCGCTTTTACCTGTTCCGGTTCGACCAGTTGTTCGAGATCGCTGCAATTGATTTTTTCCGATCCGAAGATCAGATGTTCACGATCCGATGTGTTGATCCGGAAACCGCCGTATTCATTATGTGGATTGATGTTTTCAGCAGATGGTATCCGTAATGATGGAAGTTTTAATGTATGTCCGCCTTCCTGCAGTCTGCCTGTTGGGTTGTTCTGGGCGACCTCTTTCGCTTCGGTTGTTACATCACTGGGAACATAGTTGGTCATCTGAATGACAGTATCACACACATCGAAATAGTCCCCCGAACCGCCCATCACGAGAACCGTTGAGATATTGTGATCTGTGTACAGTAACCGTATTACATCGACAAAAGCGGTGATCGGTTCATTTGCCTTTGCGACAAGTTGTTGCATCCGCCGGTCACGGATCATGAAGTTGGCCGCACAGGTGTCTTCATCCATGAGCAGTACATCGGCGCCCACCTCTATCATTTCTGCGATGGATGCCGCCTGGCTGGTGCTTCCACTGGCATTTTCCGTTGTAAATGATTCAGTAGAACTTTCGCCGGGGATGTTGTTGATAAACGCAGAAATGTCTGTACTCCGCACGGAACGTCCACTGAAAGCTCTCACCTTCACAGCCCCTGGTGAGGTTACGCAAAACTCACGGCCGTCACCCGGAATATGGTTGTACACCCCCAACGAAACCGCATCCAATAGCGTTGATTTTCCATGATACCCGCCGCCAACAATCAACGTAACACCGGTAGGGATACCCATTCCCGTGATTGGACCATGATTGGGTAAGGTGAATGACACCTGCATGGTTTCAGGTGATGTAAAACAGATGGCATTGTCCCTTTTTAATGGTGAAGGATCGACGCCACTGGCCCGAGGTAGAATGGAGCCATCCGCAAGAAAAGAGACAAGGTTGTGTTCTGCCAGTTGGTTTCGGAGGAATTCTGCATCCTCTGCGGTTTCTATATGTTTCTGAAGATCAGCAAGATCAAGATTTGCTGCGTAAAGTGAATTTTGGATAATGGCTGGCAGCTCTTCGAAAAACATAGTCTGTGCGATGTCAGAACGTATGGATCGTTTGGTCGCCGGAAGACCAATAAAAAATCGTACTTCAATGGTAACATCGTTAACAACTACTGAGGTACGATCCAGGATTTCCTGGAGTGGTTCTGCAATAGTGATGACTCCGCTGTTCCCCGTTCCGCGTCGGCCTTTGCAATGCACATGGCAATTCTCGAAAAACATCCTTGCCAGGTAGTCCCTGAACGCAATGCTCCGAATGCGATTGGAGGTACAATCCGAAGGGAAGCCTGCCTGGTCACGGTTGACAACCACGCAATACATTCCGGTATGGGGGGGAGCATATGGATCCTTGGGGATCTGTGTGATTCTCAGTTCAAACGCAGGATGACGATAAGTTCCCAGTAACGATTGATAGGCGCCGTAATCCTTGCCGTCTATCGATTGCAGTACGGATCGTAACGTATCGAAGGGCTTCATTTTCTTTTCCTTGTCATGATTATTTAACTTGTATCGGCGTAAACAATATGTTATAATATAAACAATAGTTGATAATTGTCAAGGATAGTGTATGCGTACTTCAAGATTATTGCATGATTTGGGCTCGGAGCTGTTGCGCGGGCGGAAAGAAAAACATCTTTCATTGGCAAACACATCCTCACCGGCGAAAATATCGCCGACCTACCTGCAAAAACTGGAACGCGGTGAGGTTCAAAATCCATCCCCACGTGTTCTGCAACGGTTGGCGGAAGTACTGGATCTTTCGTACATGGATTTAATGCAGAAAGCAAAGTATCTCCCGGTTGCCGAGCAAATCGAGGTAAAGTCTTCTTCGAACAAGAAGGACAATCGTCATACATTCGTCGAGGGGCTTAGCCGGGAAGAATGGATAGCGGTACAGGCATTTGTGAAATATCTTCGGGTGGAGAAACAGTGAACCTCTTTACAATTTACTCTTGAAACACAGGTGTTTTGCAGGATCCTGATGACAAACAACCGAATTGCAGTATGTGAAGGTTGTTTTGAAGGAGATCCTGCAGTTCTGTTTATCCTCAGAATCTGTCTATAACATCAACACAATAGTATTTCGGATAGACATGTCGTATTTAGACACTCCCACTACCGGTTCATTGTCATAGCGGTAAGAACAGGACACACGGAAATCAAGATGTTCAAGGATCTGGAAGGTAAGGTTACTCTCCGCTATAAAACGGTAGTCATTAAAGTCGGATATTGCGGGTTGGTAATAGCTAGTCCAGTTAAATCGGATTTGGTTTGGCAGGCGACAGTTCGCTACAAGGTAGGTACTTAATCGATTTAACAGTGTAGAATCATCGCCATAATACCAATCCAGATCATACGTTTCCATTTCATAAAAATAGGACAAACCGACAATAAAACTTTCAATCTCACCGGTTTCGCTATTTTCTTCCAAATTACCATGATGAAGTGTAATGCGAATGCCAACTCCGCCTATATTCCTGCGTTTCAGCAAGCGAAAGTCATCATATTCAATTTGGCCGAACACTTCGAAAGCGAGTTTGTCGGTATATAAATAGTTGTACCGAAGATGGGCGACACCACGATTAAGGTATTTGCTGTCGGAACGTTTTCCATAATCCAGGTCACCCAGTAAAAAAATGATATAATTACCTTCCCTGTAGCCTAAGAGTCCGTTGATATAAAAATCGGAAATGTCAGTATTCCCACGTTTTAGGGAAGCCCCGGTTTCAAGAAGAGCATGAGATTCGCTGGTTTCGGAATGCCAGCGGATTCGTTCGATATTCACCTGAGCGCTGAGTTGAGTTGTTGTAAGAAACAATAGTACAAAAAGGGAGGAAATGGTTAAGGATCGGATGTTTCTGACAGGCATTGACTTTTCCACCAGTTTTTACAGGAGCAACGTTGCATCTCGTGCTCCCGTTCATGTTCGATTTAACTCGTTGCCACAAAATGATTTTCGCTATAAACTAAGGCATTATGGATTCAAAATCGCTATACTCTTGTATCTTGAAGAAATTGCTTAATGAAGAAGTTGTTTAGGCGATTGAAAACAAGGATATAGGGTGATATAAAGTCTCCGGTTACCGGAGCATTCTTGATAGTATTTTCACGAATACAGTGGAGTGATGGTTATGTCTTCTAAAAAGGCAAAAACTCCTGAACCTTTGGGGAAAGAAGAACGGTATTTCGATGAGTTTCCTGCGCCCTCAAATGAAGAGTGGAAAGCGGAAGTAGTGCGTTTGCTTCGTGGAGCGCCGTACGAGAAAAAAATGCTCACGAAGACGCACGAAGGGATTACCCTGCAACCCATCTATCGAAAAGAAGATGTGGACGGAATTCCGCATCTCGATGGGATGCCCGGATTCGCGCCCTTTGTACGCGGCAGGGACTCATGGCCAGGTGAGACGAGTTGGGAAATCGCCCAGGAAATCGATTGCAAAACGGCGGAAGAATTCAACGCAAATGTCCGTCACGATCTCGAACGGGGTTTGACGGCGATTGTGCTGCCGCTGGATGAAGCGTCGAGGCAGGGATTGGACCCGGATTACGCCAACCCGGAAGATGTGGGGAAAGGCGGTGTATCCGTTGCGACCTTGCAGGGCCTGAAAACCGCTCTGAATGGTGTAAACCTCGAAGAGGTTCCGGTGTATATCCAGACAGGTGCGTCGGGTATGCCGTACCTGGGGCTGTATGTTGCGCTCGCCAGGCAGGCTGGTATTGATCCGGCGAAGCTGAAGGGCGCTATCGCCATGGACCCGGTCGGCGAAATGGTTGGTAGCGGCGTACTGCGTCAGTCGTTGAACTGGGCCTATGTTTCCATGGCGGAAATGACCTGCTGGACTCGTGATCACGCACCGGGGATCGGTACGATCTGGGTACATGGCGAACCGTTGAATGATGGCGGTGCTAATGCCGTGCAGGAACTCGCCTATGTTCTATCAGTAGCGGTGGAATACCTGCGGGCGATGGAAAACCGTGGGCTAAAACTGGAAGATGTTTTGCCGCACATGCGTTTCAGTTTTGCATTGGGTGCAAACTTCTTCATGGAAGTGGCAAAACTGCGAGCGGCACGGCTGCTCTGGAACCGTATTCTCGAATCGTCTGATGTAGCGGAAGAAAAACGTGGGATGTGGATCCACGCACGCACATCACGTTACACCAAAACCCTGTATGATCCCTATGTGAACATGTTGCGGGACACTACGGAAGCATTTTCCGGGATTGTCGGTGGAACCAACAGCATGCATGTGGCGCCTTTTGATGAACCGATCCGCAGCTCGGATGAATTTTCCCGCCGGATTGCCCAGAATACGCAAATTGTTCTGAAAGAAGAAGCGAACCTGTTCCGTATTCTCGATCCGGGTGGCGGTTCCTGGTACATCGAATCGTTGACCAATGAAGTAGCGGAAGCGGCATGGAAAGAATTTCAGGCCATTGAGGAACAAGGCGGCGTGATCGAAGCGTTGCAAAAAGGAACGATCCAGGAGCAGGTTGCCAAAACCGCTGAAAACCGTATTAAAGCGCTTGGGACCCGGAAGAATGTAATTGTTGGCACCAACCAGTACCCGAATCCGACGGAAACGCTTTTGGAATCCAGGGATATTGACCAGGGAAAATTGTACACAGACCGTTCCCGGGAGTTGAAAGAGTTGCGTACCTCCTCAGATCACCAATCCCAGATTACGGTCCTCAACAAGCTGAGCGCGCTGCTGGAAGCGGATGATGAAACCATTGCCGAAGCGGTGATTGACGTTGCCGGTCATGGAGCAACCGTTGGTGAGATTGTAAAAATCAGGGTAAAGGATGCTGGAGATCCGCTTGAAATCACGCCAATCCCGTCCTTACGTGCAGCGATGCCGTTTGAAAACCTGAGGAAAGCGGTCGAAAATTTCCGTACCGCCAAAGGTGGAGCGAAAGTTTTCCTTACGACCTTGGGCCAGGCGGGAAGGTACATGCCACGGCTTGATTTTGCGGCATCTTTCTTCGAAGTGGGTGGATTTGAGGTCGTGCGCACCATGGGGCATGAAAGTCCCGATGAAGCAGCAAAAGCGACACTCGACAGCGCCGCTGAGGTTGCAGTGATCTGTGGATTGGACACCGCGTACGAATCAGATGCTGCCAACGTGGCGTCGAAGATCAAGGCGGGGAATCCCGATACAACGGTCATCCTGGCTGGAATGCCAAAGGATGAAGGACTGGTGAAATCACTGAAAGATAGTGGAGTCGACCAGTTTATCCATGTACGGTCGGATGTTCTGGAAATTCTCACCGGTCTTGCCGGAAAACTGGGAGTGGAACTATGAGCCGCATACCGAACTTTTCAACAATAGAATTGGGTGAAACGAAACCGCAAAACGGGTATGACGCCTGGAAAAAGGAAGTGGAAGACCATACCGGGAAAAACGTGGAAGACCTGGTGTGGCAGACCATGGAACAGATCGGTGTTAAAC
Source organism: bacterium (assembly GCA_963674515.2). Classification (GTDB taxonomy): domain Bacteria; phylum Electryoneota; class Electryoneia; order Electryoneales; family Electryoneaceae. Next base: position 28,697 of record CAXXQY010000029.1, on the reverse strand, counting down.
CGCTGTATACACCATCCGATATGGACAACATGGAACATCTTGACTTCGTGTCAGGTTTGCCGCCCTTTCTTCGTGGACCTTACGCTACCATGTATGTAATACGTCCCTGGACAGTCCGTCAGTATGCCGGTTTTTCCACAGCGGAAGAATCAAACGCTTTTTACCGTCGCAACCTCGCCGCCGGGCAGAAAGGTCTGTCGGTGGCGTTCGACCTGGCAACACACCGTGGATACGACTCAGATCATCCTCGCGTGGTAGGTGATGTTGGCAAAGCAGGTGTAGCGGTGGACTCATTATTGGACATGGAGATCCTCTTTGACAAGATTCCACTCGACAGGATGTCGGTTTCCATGACCATGAACGGTGCTGTGTTGCCGGTGCTCGCATTCTACATTGTCGCTGCACTCGAGCAGGGCGCGACCATGGATCAGCTCGCGGGAACCATCCAGAATGACATCCTGAAAGAGTACATGGTCCGTAATACGTACATTTATCCGCCAAAAGGATCCATGCGGATCATCGGCGACATCATAGCTTTCACTTCCCGGAACATGCCGAAGTTCAACAGTATTTCCATTTCCGGGTATCATATGCAGGAAGCTGGCGCCACGGCGGATCTGGAAATGGCGTACACCCTGGCGGACGGTCTCGAATATGTACGTACCGGTCTTAACTCCGGGCTGACCATCGACCAGTTTGCGCCACGGTTGTCGTTCTTCTGGGCGATTGGAATGAACTACTTCATGGAAGTCGCCAAAATGCGCGCAGCACGGATGATCTGGGCGAAACTGATGAAGCAGTTCGATCCCAAGAATCCCAAGTCCATGATGTTGCGTACCCATTCGCAGACCTCCGGATGGAGCCTGACCGAACAGGATCCATTCAACAATGTAACACGTACCTGTCTGGAAGCCATGGCGGCAGCACTCGGTCACACCCAGAGCCTGCATACCAACGCACTGGATGAAGCCATTGCTCTGCCGACCGATTTCAGCGCCCGGATCGCACGCAATACCCAGCTTTATCTGCAGGATGAAACAGGGATTTGCAATGTGATCGACCCGTGGGGCGGTTCTTATTATGTGGAAGCGTTGACCCACTCCCTCGTGGAAAAGGGATGGGAGCACATCCACGAAGTCGAAGAGTTGGGTGGTATGGCGAAGGCCATTGAAAGCGGCTTGCCGAAAATGCGTATCGAGGAAGCCGCCGCACGACGTCAGGCGCGGATCGATTCCGGTGCGGAAACCATCGTCGGAACCAACAAATACCGTCTCGACAAAGAAGAACCCATTGACATTCTCGAGGTGGACAACCAACTTGTACGTGAGCAGCAGATCGCCCGTCTCGAAAAACTCAAGGCGGAACGGAACGAGGAAGAAGTCAATCGTGCCCTTGAAGCATTGACCAAAGCCGCCGAGACAGGCGAAGACAACCTGCTTGCGTTGTCTATCGAAGCGGCGAAAAAACGTGCTTCCTTAGGTGAGATCAGCTTTGCTCTCGAAAAGGTCTATGGTCGTCACAAAGCAGAAACAAGGACAATCAGCGGAGTGTACAGCAGCGAATACCAGGAATCGGAAGCCATCGCCGAAGTGCGGAAGCTGACCGACGAGTTTGAAGAGCAGGAAGGTCGCCGTCCCCGTATCCTCATCGCAAAAATGGGGCAGGATGGCCATGACCGTGGCGCAAAAGTGATCGCGACAGCGTTTGCCGATCTCGGGTTTGATGTGGATGTCGGTCCGCTGTTCCAGACACCGGAAGAGACAGCCGCGCAGGCGGTGGAGAATGACGTTCACGTGGTAGGCATGAGTTCCCTGGCCGCCGGTCACAAAACACTGCTTCCCGCACTGATCGAAGAGCTGAAAAAGCATGACCGTGAAGACATCCTGGTGGTCGCTGGTGGTGTAATTCCCGCGCAGGATTATGACTTCCTGTACGAGCACGGCGCTGCGGCGATCTTCGGACCGGGTACGGTGATTCCCGTTGCTGCGAAGAACATCCTCGAGAAGCTGATGGCGTAGGATTTTTAACCATTCTGATATTTTTAAAGGCGGATCATTTGGTCCGCCTTTTTTTTATAGATATATTTTATTGATACTGTAGAAAAAAGGATGAATCATGATCCAAAGTTTTCACATAGAAAACTACAAGTGTTTCAAAGAACTTGATATCGAAAATGTCAGGAAAATTAACCTGATAACCGGGCCGAATAATGTGGGGAAAACGACAGTATTAGAAGCTGTTTATATATATGGCTATGGAAATCCATATACACTGTATAAAGAAACAAGAAACTGGAACTACTATGATGATGATAAAATATTTGATGAATTATTCATGAACTTTAATAGTAGTAAGGCTATTAGATTATTTGCCAATGATGAAGATCAACCGCTTACAATAAGAAAAATAAAATCTGAAACTGGAAAGTCAGTCGAAATATTCCATAATAATAAATCCAGACCAATTAAACGATTTTACATAGGAAAAGAAAAAGATAAAGTTGTTTCTGATGGATACGATACTGGAAATGGTGTTAAACTCAAATTATTAAGTCCTAGATTAGTCCTATTGGAAGAAGAACTGCATGATGTTTTCAATCAAGAAATAAAAATGAGATTTAAGCAGCAATATATTGTTGATATTCTTAAAAAAATTTACGCCAAAATCGAAGGCGTAGATTCAATACCGCTAAGGAAAGATTTATTGGAATTTTACTGTAAAGTTGAAGGTTTTGAGAGTTTGGTTCCTCTGAAAATGTTCGGTGATAGCGTAATCCATGCTCTCCGCAGAGCAATTGCCTTCTATGAAGCTGCTGATGGAGGAACGGTTCTAATCGATGAGTTCGAAAACGGAATCTACCACGAAAGCCTACCCGCGATGTGGGAGATCATTGATTCCCTCGCAGAACAATTCAATACACAAGTATTTGTCACAACACACAGTTATGAATGCGTACAGGCATTTGCAGAAGTATTCAAGGACAAGGATCATGCGAGTCTGATTCGTTTGTACAATGAAGACGATACAATCAAAGCGACTACAATTGATGCCTCAACGTTGAGTGGTTTGGTAGATAACCGTTTCGAGGTTCGTTAATGACACAGTTTTCAATTCAAACTGAAAGCATCGTTTTGTGTGAAGGGGAAGATGACAGAAGGTTTCTCGAAGGAGTATTTCGAAAACTGAAAAAGGGCAACATTGATGCTGTAGCGGTTGGTGGGAAAAGTAAGCTTTTGAGTACTATTCAAGGATTCCGTGCGATCAAAGGGCAAGAAAAAGTCAAAAAATTGCTTATCCTTCGAGATTGTGATAATGATCCAATGGAAGAAATTATAAGTGAAATAAACGATGTATTGGATGTTGCAGGATTGGAAAAAATCACAAAACCGGGTGTCTTTACTACTGGTAAACCGCAAGTCGCGCTATATGTTTTACCCGATAATCAAAATCGCGGATGTCTGGATACCCTTTGCATGAATGCGATTCGAAAGGCCAGAAACACAACATGTCTTGATGAGTATCTTGAGTGTATTCAGAATGAAGTCGATGAAGAAATGAGTGACAAGTCAGCCCTGGCGATATGGGTGGTGACTCATTTGAACATGAAAGACTACACAAAAGCTGTAACCGCAAATCACATCCCATTAAAAAGCAAACTGTTTACTCCCTTGCTGGATATTATCAAATCCATGTAGCACACCTCACGTTACTCCATCGAATTCCGGAAGAGTCGTACGATCAAGCGGTACATGGCACGGTAGTCATCACGGTCATTGAGCAGGATCATTTTTCTCAGGATGCGCAGCCAGCGGAACGGATTCTTGTAAAAGCGATCAAATTCACGCGAAGCGATGTCTTCCAGCTCTTCTTTTGAATAGAGTCCGAGGTTACGCTCTCTGGTCGCCGGTACGATCATTTCATCCGGTTGGATCAGTCCGGCGTCACACGCTTCCTTCCATAGTGTGGAACCATAGGGATAGTCGAGCGGGTAAAATGTGAGCGCATCAATGGGCAGGCTACGGATGGTGCGAAACGTTTGTTGCATCAATTCCGGGGTTTCCGGTGGCGATCCGATAATAAAAAATGAAAAAACGACCAGTCCTGCTTTGTGAGCATCCAAAACCGCTTGTTTGTTCTGCTCGACCGTTGTCTTTTTGCCAAGGAAATCCAGAACCGGCTGTGTAAATGATTCCAAACCGAAGACCACTGCTCTCGCACCTGCTTTTTTCAGTAGCCTGTACAGCTCTTCATCGCCGCTGTTTGCATGCGCCTGAAACAGGAATGTGATCCCCCATTTTCGCTGGATCAGCTCTTCACACAGCTTTTTTACACGCTGTTTCGAAACAAGGAACAAGTCATCCGCAAAAATAAATTTGGTACGTCCATTGGCGACATGGTATTCCATTTCCGCAAGGATTGATTCAACGCTTCTTGCCTGGTAGTGATGTTCCCGTGCACAAAAACGGCAGGTAAAAGGACACCCGCGGGAGGTAATGATGTTGGCGAATTTACGGTTCACTTTCCCCAGGAGAGAATAGTGGTCGGGATTGATGATCTCCCATGCGGGTAAAGGCAGATCCTCAAGATTCGTAAGCTCAGGTGGATCGGTTTTGCATAGGGAGCCATCCTGTTTTCTGAAGAGGATCCCCGGGATGTTGGCAAGCTCCTCATCCAGAAGGTGAACAGGAAGGCTGTTTTTTCGCAGGAGTGTTTTTACCAGTGGAACAATCAGGTTCTCGCCATATGTGTAGCTTACCGCATCGAAACCGTCTAAAAATTGCTGCGTTGTCTTAAAATGCGGACCTCCACCAATAAGGGGAAGTTCAGGACGGGCTTCACGGATAAAGGTCACCAGTTCTTTTACCTGCTCGAGATGGAAGGATTGTGCTGAAATCCCGGCAAGATCATGCGAGTGCAGCAAGGATTTGAACTCTTCAGTGCTCACCGTTTGAGCGGAGAGGTCAAGTAACGTAACGCGGTGACCGTGATTCATCAGAATCCGTGCAAGATAAAGCAGTCCAAGCGGTGGGAATACGGCGGACATGTACTGGTTCGATGGACCAATAGCAGCGCCCTTGATCATGTAATACGCGGGTGGGAAAATGAGAAGGATTTTTGCCATATATTTTTACTTTGATCAGTTAATGATACTATTCTCGTTGGCCACCTTCAATGAGTACAGACAAGTATAATTGACCTTCTGCCTGTATGCAAGGATCGCAGTATAAGAGATCAATTTGCTTTTCAGGAATGTTTATACTCTGACAAAAAAGGCTGTCCCATGAGTTATGAGACAGCCCGGATAAAAAATATGCAAGTTCATTAATAGGCCTGCAATTCCCCAAGTTCATCTTCGACAGCTTTCAGGACATCCAAGTCTTCTACTGTCTGCATCATGTTGTTATGATCGGTGAAGAGGGGCCGGTCCACATCGAGATGGTCCACTACTTTGCGTACCGCATCGTGTGCGATCTGCACACCTTTACCAAAGCTCCAGTCGCGGAAATCCAGTGCCTGCGCTGCGGCGATAAACTCCAGGCCGAGGACACCGTAAGCGTTCTTCAATATCTGTTCGGTTTTCAGGGCAGCATTCAGGCTCATGGACACAAAGTCTTCCTGGTCAGCAGCCGCCGGGATGGATTGCATACTCGCCGGGGTGCAAAGGATCCGTTGTTCGACGATCAGCATATCGGCGGTGTACTGGCTGAGCATGTGGCCGCTGTACATTCCCGCGCCTTTGGTGAGGAATGCGGGAAGGCCAACACTTAGGGCCGGGTTCAGCAGACGGTTCATCCTGCGTTCGCTGAGTACGCTGACCATGGTGACGGTTGTTCCAACTGTATCCAATGGCACACCAAGCGGTGACCCCTGGAAGTTGGCTCCGCTGAGGACAACATCATCTTCCGGCACAAAGATCGGGTTGTCGCACACGCCATTCAATTCGGTTTCGAACTGTTCACGGGTCCAGCGTAATTGATCGCGAGCTGCACCAACAACCTGGGGAGTGGAACGCATGCTGTAGGCATCCTGCACCTTTACTTTCATCTTGCCGGTGAGCAGGTCAGAACCGTCCAGAACCTTACGGATGTTCGCGGCTGAAGTAACAGCGCCACGATGTCCACGGAGTTTGTGGATACGTTCATCATAGGGCTTCATATTCCCGCGAAGCGCTTCGAGGGACATCGCCGCCGCAATTTCCGCCTGTTTCAGCCAACGCTCGATGTCGTAGATCTGGAAGCAACCGAATGAGGTTGTCAGGTTGGCACCGTTGATCGATGCGAGACCGTCACGGATTTCCAGTCCCGGAATAGAGATGCCCGTTTTTTCAAATGCTTTACGAGTGGGCATCCGTTCGCCCTGGTAATAGGCTTCGCCTTCGCCCATAAGGCTGAGCGCCACCTGGCTCATCGGGGCCAGGTCACCGCACGCCCCTACACTTCCCTTGGTGCAGACAACCGGGGTTACACCCTTATTCAGCATCTCGACATAAGTCTGGGTAATTTCCGGACGTGGGGCCGAATGACCTTGCGCATGAACATTAATCCGGGAAAGCATTGCGCCACGGACTTTTTCCACTGGCAATGGATCACCGATTCCAGCCGCATGATTATAAATCAGGTACCGCTGGAACTGGCGGGTTTGCTCTTCATCCAGAACCACTTCCGAGAACTCGCCGATTCCAGTGTTCACCCCGTACATGATTTCACCGGAAGATACTTTTTTATGGAGAAATCCACGGCACGCTTCGATTCGAGCAATCGCATCCGGATGCAATTCCACTTTTTCGCCAAACCTGGCGACTCGGACTACATCATCCACTGTAAGTCCGGAACCGTTGATGACTAAGGCCATAACAACCCCCAAATGACTATGTTTTTGTGTATCGTAATGAATTGAAGTGTTAACAACAAGTACTTTGTATAATTACGAGTTGTCCTGTCTCAACATAAGTGGGGATAATGGAAGAATGCACTGATGTTCTGACAGGAGATAAAACAAAGAAATGCTTTGTTTTACTCGTGCTACTGATTGTCTAAGGAATCAGAGTTTACAATAATTACATCTCCCTGTCTATGGAGAATAAAATCCTCGAGAGACGTCCATTTTAAGACAAAATTTTTATATCAGCGACATACTTACTACTTGTTTCAAGGTTGAAATATTCATTTTTTTACTTATCGCGATGAATCTTACACAAGTTGATATGTATATTTGGATTATATACGGAATAGTGTTGGAATTCAGTAATTTGAAAATATGATGAGAAATAAATGAAGGTAAGAATTAAAGCCCATCAGAAATTAATCCAGAAAATCGTTATTGTAACTGCTCTCTCCTTCCTGTTGTTTTTCCTTGTCGTTGGTATTGTAACAAACTCTATCCTTGAAAACCAGATTGTGACAAATACATCACATTCCATTGAAATTGTTCTTCAGGATGAGGTAAACAATTTTAATACCTATTTTGCCCGCCTGGAAGAGCTTGGGACCAGAAGCGCAGGCATGATTCAATATTGGCTCACCCTTGAAAATCATCAGGAGAGGGAGCAAAGAATACGCGAACGGTATAGACTGATTGACGGTGCAATACGCACGGACACCACACAATATGAATCAACCGATATTTCAGCCGCTTTCCTCTCCGATCAGTCCGATTATACTGAAGAGGTATTCAATATCATCCTTGCAACAGAAGGAAGGTTTGATCAATACGCGAGGGGTGCGACTTCACTCGTCTTTAATATGTACTTAATTACCAGACAACAGTTTATCAGAATATATCCGAAAGACTGGGCCCTGGAAATTGAATCGGATCATGATTTTACACGGGATGTGTTCTATTATATCGCCGATCCTGAACATAACCCGGAGAGGTTGCCTCAGTGGACAGTGCCGTATTATGATTCCATCTGGGAACACTGGATGACAAGCCTTATCACACCGATTTATATCAATGATGAGTTCTTCGGGATTGTTGGGCATGATGTAATTCTCGATGATATTTACAGCGACATCCTCGAAAAAAACTTCTTCGATTCAGGATATGGTTTCATTTTTGATACCAATGGCAACCTGTTAATTCATCCATTTTACCTTGACCGTCTGCGCCAGACCGCTGAAATGGGTGATGAATTCACTTTTAATACTCTGGACAATCCGCAATTAACCCAACTCCTGACAGAAACAATTTCGATGGTTGACGATGATACAGATGAAGTTTTCAGGAGACAATATGTCGAAGATGGCCACAAAAAATATTTTTACACTTACCCGCTTGATTTGTTGGACTGGTATTACGCGATTGTGATCCCCCATGAAGAAATTGTAGAAGGATTGAGATCATTTCGTGTTTTATACTGGGCAGGCGCTGTGATAACCAGCATATTCCTCTTTGCAGTAGTCATTTCGATTTTATGGAGCTACGTACTCAAACCCATAAAAATATTAACGACAGTGACAAAAGAGATCAGTGAAGGCAATCTTTCGAAACGTGTAATCGTTGAATCATCTGACGAAATCGGTACACTGGGAATGTCCTTCAATGAAATGGCAGACAAATTAAGTGCAACTTTGGCTGACCTTCAGAAGGATATACAGAAACGATGGAAAGTGGAACAGGCGCTTCGAGGCAGTGAGCAGAAATACAAGCTGATGGTGGAAAACACCCTGGAGGGAGTATTTATTCACCAGGACCGAGAGTTTAAGTTTTGCAATCAACGGTTTGCTGAAATTTTCGGCTATACGGATGTTTCCGAAATTATTACAAAAAAAAGTTCATGAATTAGTGCACCCCAAAGACCAGGAATATGTTGAAAGTCAGGTTCTGTCACGCGAAAATGGTGACAGGGATTTTATTCAGTATTCTTTTACAGCGGTTCGAAAGGATGGAAGTACTTTCGAGTTGGAGACTCTCGGAAGTTTGATTGATTTTGAAGGAAGTCCCGCCATTCAAGGGGTTGCGCGTGATATTTCCGAAACTCAACGATTGGAAGAGCAACTTCGACAGGCACAGAAAATGGAGTCAATTGGACGGTTGGCTGGAGGAGTTGCGCATGATTTCAATAACCTGCTGACTGTAATTATCGGTCATACTGAATTGGCAATGTTACCTGAGCGAACAAGGGATGAATTGGTTGAGGATATCCTCGAAATCCAGGATTATGCGGAACGCGCCACGCAGTTGACCCATCAATTACTGGCATTCAGCAGAAAACAGATCATTCAGGCAAAAATCATCAATATGAATGAATCGATTCTGCAGATGAATCAAATGCTCACTCGTCTTCTGGGAGAAAAAATAGACCTGAGGCTTCAACTTGAGGAGAACCTGTATTCAATTAAAGCGGATCCATCACAGATTGAACAGATCATTGTAAACCTGGCGGTAAATTCACGTGACGCAATGCCGAATGGCGGAGTGCTGACAATATCGACAACGAACATACTCCAGGATGATCCCCAACTGGAAGAATTTCCCGATCTGGAAGATATTCCACATGTCGCATTATCTGTTCATGATACCGGTTCTGGAATTCCGGAAGCGGAAATAGAACATATTTTCGAACCTTTTTATACGACGAAAGAGAAAGGAAAAGGTACCGGTCTGGGGTTGGCGACTGTTTACGGAATTGTCAAACAGAGTAGTGGAACAATCAGTGTGAAAAACCATATCGAAAAGGGAACTGTATTTACCATTTATCTTCCACAGACTATTGGAAAAACAACAGAGGAAAAAGACACATTTTTTCTGTCCTCCACTGTGCAGGGTAATGAAACGATCCTGGTCGTTGAGGACGAAGAAGCGGTACGAGATCTGGTAAAAAATGCACTTGAACGGAATGGATATAAAACCATGTTTGCCATGAACGGTCAAGACGCGATGAAACTTATTCACGAGGAGCACGAGAGTATTAATCTGGTTTTAACAGATGTAATCATGCCTGAAATGAATGGAACGGAGTTGTTCGAAAAATCAGGAGAAATGGGATACAATCTGCCATTTCTGTTCATGTCGGGATACACCGATGATATGCTTGAGAAATTTGACATTCTTCAACACGGCATAAATTTCATCAACAAACCATTTAAAACCAATTATTTACTTGTGAAGTTACGGGAAATACTGGACGACATGGAAAACAGCACCCACTCCTCGCAGTAATCGGGCTATAAGGAAAGATCGGCGATCACAGCATCTGCAACCTCCTCCACGGAAATTTTTTTCAGGCAGATGTTCTCACCTCTTTCACACTGCTCCTGTTGTACATATTGGCGGCATGGGCGGCATTCAATCGGTTTAATGAAAATATGGACACGGTCGCCAATGGGACGGATCCTGTCATAATTTCCCGGACCCCACAGAACAAAGGTCGATTTTTCAAACAGGTTTGCCATATGGGCAGGACCGGAATCGTTTCCGACAAATGATCGGCAGTACTGAACTTCATTGATGAGATCTTCAATCGACTCAGTTTTTGCCAGAGAAATGCCATCGGTTGTAAAACAGGATTGAAAAGCTGAGAGTAGATCTTCTTCACTACTGTGAATCAGTATTCGTACTCTTTTCCCCGCTTTCACCAGGATATTTGCAAGTTTTCCAAATGACTCCACCGGCCATCGCCGTGGATTCCATTTTCCCCCCGGATGGAGTAAAACATATCCTTGATCTTCTGTTGGTTCAAATGGATACTGGACGGGTTGATCCCATGGAATTGTACGGTTCAGATGGAGTTCGAACAAACCCTGGAAACGGGATGAAACATGTTCGTTTTTACCAGCGGAATACACCTTGTGGTAACAGAAACGGGAGCCTTTGTAATACCTGTTTTCCTCGATCATTCCATACCGTCTGTTCGATCGTGATTGCGCTGAGATCATTGCAGCAAAAGGTTTCATGCTTGTCGCAAAAGATGCTTCATGTGTTCCTGTGAAATCATCCGGAAAGTTCTGAATCCATGTACTGTCATCTATGCCTATCAGTGTGGAATCCGGCAGGAATTTACGCCATAGCTCAACGAGTGAAGAACGACAAATAATGGATAATGAAAATTTCTGCGATAATAATTTCAAACATTCCGGTATCAGCGTGCAGGCATCGCCGAGGGGAGTCAGCTGTATAACAAGGAAATGATTGGACTGGAAGTTGTGTTTCTTCGGCATACTTGCAAGAATTGCATTTTTGTACAAATGGAAATTTTTCCCTGTTCCCATGTGTTTCCTCATTCATCAATTCATGTATCTGGCACAAAGTATTCGTATGCCGACTGACAAGGAATTTACTGAAAAGATTTACCTGAAAAGACTGTATTATGTAAGAATGATCAAGAAAACTCCCGGAAACCTGAGGATTGAAGTTGAATGGCTTATTTGGCTGTAATAGATTACTTATGCCATAATTACAGGTGAACAAACTGGAAGTGGACGATGAGCTCTCAAGTGAAATGCAAATTAGATCTGGCACACTGGATAGATGAAGCGAAACCCGTTCGTATTGATTTGGGATGCGGACATAAAAAACGTTCCGGTCATATTGGCATTGACCGTCTGGATATGGACTGCGTTGATATCGTCGGTGATCTGGATGCCGCTCTGAAACAGTTTCCGGACAATTCAGTCGATTCAATCTATTCCAAAAGCGTTCTGGAACATGTCGAAAACCTCGAAGAAGTTATGCGACAGATCATGCGTGTACTGAAACCTGGTGCAGAGGTCTATATCTTTGTTCCACATTGGTCCAGTCCATATTACTATCAGGATTATACGCACATCCGTTTTTTCGGGTTATATACGTTTTACCAGTTTTCAGATGAGAAAAACCAACACCCTGCCCGGGCTGTCCCCTGTTTTTACCAAGACATCAACATCCGGATAAAATCCATCAAAATGGTATTTAAATCGAATTTCAGGATCATTCGACCTTTACGGAAACTTCTTACTTTCCTGGTGAATCTCAGTCCATGGTTCCAGGCTATCTGGGAAGAAAATGGCACCTACCTCGTACCATGTTACGGTTTGGAAATAGTATTTACCGCGAATAAATAGATACGTTGATGGAAATAACGGAAGATAGCTGTAATCTGTGAAATAGTATTTTATCCCACAGTTTCAGATCCTGCACCATAGCACCTGCAAGGGTTTCTTTTTTGAATGAGACGATAGCTGAAGCAGAACGCCACCCGAATATGTATCCCGGATGGCGTCTCACGTATCAATGTAACTTCGAATCAGGATTCAGGTTTATCGTCCGAATCATCAAATCCCTCAAAATCTTCGAAAATAGCGTCGATTATATCTTCATCGTCACCATCATCATCATCGGATGAATTATCGGAATTATCTTCCATTTGAACACTTCGTGAACCCATGGAAGCGTAATCGAATTTTTCAGGTTCTTCGTCAACTAATTCTGCCTCAACAACATCATCCGTATCCTTGGAATTGCTGGTGAAAAGCATGTCCAGATCACCATTGGAATGGTGCGGATCATACTCCTCTTCTTCCTCATGCAAATCGGTTTCTTCTTCGGATATATCAGGCTCGATTTCCACATCATCGGTGGTAGAAGTTTCCTTCTCTTCCGGTTCCGCCGGGGTACCGAACTCCATGAATTCAGGGTCAGGCGCCATGCTGAAAGTCTGGATAGGAGTTTCATGAGGTTCTTCAGATGGTGTTTCATCCATGTCCACTGAATCCTCTTCGTCCATGATTGTCTTGGGTTCGCCATCGACAACCTTCACCCCTTCAGAACCCGGTGTGTAGGTAAAATTATATGTTTCTGCATCCGCGATAACTGTTTCATCGGTCGATTCTTCTGCTTTGGGTTCATCGGGGCATGGCTTTTCCGGTACCGGTGTAATAGATTCGTCACGGGGCGGCCCTTCCGGTTTTACATATTCTTTGCCCTTGAGACGACAAATCGCCTCTTCAATCCGTTCATACGGAGCGGTCACAGCCGCACGAATATAACCCTTACCCAGGTCGCCAAAACCACGACCGGGAGTAAGGATCACTCCTTTTTCGAGGGCTGATTCAACAAATTCCATGTCATCCGTAACTTTAGCCCACACAAAAAAAGTCGCCTTGGAACGGAATACTTTTTCCACACCGTCGATACTGTCCAGGCCATTTTCCATCAATTGTTTACGGCGTTTGTATTGAGCATGGGACCGTAATGCTTCCGCAGGGGGAAACTTGCCTTTGTACCGTTGAAGCGCATCGGCCATGGCACGCTGGATAAAGACAGGGGCGCCGCTGTCTACCTGGGTTTTAATACGCAGCATGGCATCAAGTGCATCCGGATTTCCCACGGCAAATCCGATACGGTAACCGGTGACATTCATCATTTTGGACAAGCTGTGCATTTCAACAGCTTTTCTTGTGAATTGCAGGATGGATGGCAGGTGCAGGCTGTCGAAGGCCAATTCAGTATAGGCGGCATCCCAGACAACCAATGTTTTCGGGTGTTCCTCGGCAAAATGACCCGTTTCTTCATAAAATGAATTCGGGGCAATCGCGCCGGTTGGATTGTTGGGATAATTCAGGAAGAGAAGACGAGTTCCTTCTGCCAGTTTTAAATCCGGCAGGAAACCAAATTCAGGCCGTAACGGCATAGTACGAGAAATCGCATCGTTCAGAACTGCTCCCGCACCACCGTACACCGGATAACCGGGCTGAGGATTTGCGATGATATCGCCAGGATTCACAAATGCCCTGGCTATGTCTGCAAGAGCACCCTTGGAACCCATGGTTATCACAATTTCACGCTCTGGATCCAGTTCCACATCAAATCGTTTCAGGAACCATTCGGCAATGATCCGACGCACCTTACGGTCTCCGCGGCTCGTTGGATATAGATGTGCGTCTGAATCATGCAAATGTGTTTTCACGGATTCAAGAAGAAAATCCGGAGGTTGCAGGTCAGGATCGGCGATTCCAAGGTCAATCAGATCAACACCCTTTTCGCGAACCTGGTTAGCTTTCTCTTCCAGTTTCGCAAATAGATATGGGGGGAGATTCTGGAGACGACGAGCCGGGATCATTTTTATACCTCAGTTGAATGGAAATTTCTCAAGGACAAATCAGAGGAAAGATACAATAGAAATTGTATTCAGACAAAAACATCTTCGCAATTGCCGAATGCAAAGTATCCCAAATTCCAAATCTGGAGCCGATGAGAGCATGATATAGTATAAGATTTACGAAATACTTATGATGCAACGGAGTGGAAATTCGGAATGTTTTCGAAAACCAATGTAAAACCAGTAAGAAGATTCTTGAAAATAAACGATTTCAGTGATTGGTCACGAATTGAAACCGACTGGAATTAGGGCATTCAAACCTGAAAGGTTCAACCGGGTAATGGTTACGGCTCACATGGACAAGAGCAAAAGCTCTCTGATCCATGTGAACCGTTCAACTTCACAAATAAGTCATAGACGGAGGTAAAATTCTTATCATCCGTTATCTGCTTTGGATGTTGAATCCGTTTTGCAGGTTTTGATTCCAAATGGCAAATATGCGGGACAATTACCAATTGCAGCGGTAGCCAATGGGATAATCCCAATCAATCCGAACCAGCTACGGAACGCATACCCGGCTCCGAGGATGCCAAGACCAAGAACAATTCGTATAACACGATCTATGGTTCCAATATTCTTTTTCATCTGAAAACTCCTTTAAGTTAAGAATGTCTAACTTCTAATATTGAAAATTTGCGCAAATCCGGGAGTTGCGCACAAAAAATAAAATCACGCTATGCAATTCAGTGTTATTTATACATATGAGATGCTCAGAGGTTCCCAAAGGTGCGCATGGAGAAGTACGGGTCTCCGAAATCTGATCTATCCTGATGTTGGATCCAGAAGAATTTTTACTGCGTCCTCTCTAACAGCATGTTGAAATGCCTGCTCCGCTTCCGTGAGTGGATACACAGCACTCACCACCTCGTTCGTCACAATACGATTGGTATGGAGTTCATTCAGCGCAGTCTGGATATTTCCGCAACGGGAGCCGACAATGGTGATCTCATCTACGACAACACGCGCAAGATCAATAGCTGCTTCGCCGGGGAATGTAGATTTTACAACGATTCTTCCGGTTGGTTTGCAGCACTCTATCGCTGTTTTGATTCCTTCCGGTGAGCCCGATGCTTCAATGATGAAGGAATAGGTATTCGGTGTGAGTGACTTATTCGGGATGAGAACAGCCCCATGGTTACGCATTATTTCAAGTTTTGATACACTCAAACCGTATACGTGGGTAACAATAGTACGTGACTGCAGAACGCGCTGGATCAGTTGCGCCAGGCGGCCATCCCCAATGAGTAATACCGGTTTATCAATATCAGGGGTGATTTTTTCCAGACGATGCTGGAACAACGTTTCAACCGCATGAATCGCCGCGGCTAACGGTTCCGCTAAAGCTCCTTCTTCGTACGTTAGTGAATCAGGAATGGGATATAGAATGCTTTCAGGTAGTACCGCCCATTCGGCCATGACACCGTCAAATCCACGTATTCCGAACGCTTTCCGATGTGGTGCATGTTTGGCGGTTTCCCAGGAGAATTCTTGAGGATCGATATTCTCAGGAATATTAATGGAAGCGGTTACCCGTTTTCCCAACAGATCCGGAGATTCGCATTCTTCGACAATCCCTGAAAACTCATGCCCGATAATCCCCTCAAAATCGGTATATCCATGGAACATGGCGAGGTCGGTGCCGCAAATCCCCACTCGTTGAACACGGATCAATGCATTGCCCGGAGTACAAACCGGTTTCGGTACCTTGATCGCACGAGGACCGCCTTTAACAGTTACCGCCCACATGGTTGGATCTGGCATACGTGCTCCGAAATCTCCATTAATGCTTCGCTCGTCCAGAACGATTGCCTGTAGTGTAGTGAAAAAAAAGAACGGCTACAAATGCAGCCGTTCAGCAAATCGTATCGAAAGCCGTTATTACTTCTTCTTCGGTTGATTATTCTGATTTTGCTGGATCTTCGCCCACGTATCCCGCAGGGTGACAATACGGTTGAACACCGGTTTTTTCTGTGTGTAATCAACCGAGTCGGCGCAGAAATAGCCAAGCCGTTCGAACTGGCAGCGGAATCCCGGTTCTACAGTTCCAAGACTCGGCTCCAGCTTGCATCCTGTTTGCACTTCAAGGGAATCAGGATTGATGGCATCCCTGAAATCATCAGCGTCAAGCGGGTTTTCCATGGTGAACAGGTTGTTGTACAGTCTCACTTCAGCGTCAACCGCATGTTTCGCCGATACCCAGTGCAACGTGGCTTTTACCTTCCTGCCGTCAGGGGCGTCTCCACCGCGTGTAGCGGGATCATAGGTACAACGAAGCTCCGTGATCTCGCCGTTCTCATCGTTTACTACCTCATTACAGGTAATGAAATATGCATACCGCAGGCGAACCTCACGACCCGGCGCCAGGCGGAAGAACTTGCGGGGTGGGTCTTCCATGAAATCATCACGCTCGATATATAATTCACGGGAGAACGGCACCTTGCGTGTTCCCTCTTCCGGTTTTTCCGGGTTGTTCACCGCATCCAGCTCTTCGGATTGATCCTCCGGGTAATTGGTGATGACAACCTTCAACGGATTCAGCACGGCCATAACACGAGGAGCATTATAGTTCAGGTCTTCACGGATGCTGTGGTCCAGCATGGCGATATCGACTGTACTGTTGGTTTTCGCCACGCCAACCCGTTCGCAGAGCGCACGTATCGACTCCGGGGTAAATCCGCGTCTGCGAAGCCCGGACAGGGTAGGCATGCGGGGGTCATTCCATCCGTTGACAATCCCTTCATTTACCAGCATGAGCAGCTTCCGTTTGCTCATCACCGTATAGTTCAGGTTCAAACGTGCAAATTCGATCTGCTGCGGATGGTACACATCCAGTTCATCCAGCACCCAGTCATAGAGAGGACGATGGTCTTCGAACTCCAGGGTACAGATCGAATGAGTGATCCGTTCAATGGAATCCGACAGGCAGTGAGCGAAGTCGTACATGGGGTAAATGCACCACTTGTCCCCGGTTTGGTGATGGCTGGCATGCAGGATACGGTAGATTACCGGGTCGCGCATGTTCAGGTTCGGGGATGCCATGTCGATCTTCGCACGCAGTACCTTTTCGCCGTCCTTGAAGTCGCCGTTCTTCATCTGATCGAACAAGTCGAGGTTTTCTTCCACGCTTCGAGTACGGTACGGGCTGTTTTTCCCCGGCTGCTTCAGAGTCCCGCGGTATTCACGGATTTCCTCGGCGGTCAGATCATCTACATACGCTTTTCCCAATTCGATCAGACGGACCGCGTATTCATATAACTGCTGGAAATAGTCGGAGGCATAATGGAGACGGTCGCCCCAGTCATAACCCAGCCAACGGACATCCTCCATGATGGATTCCGTGTATTCGGTGTCTTCCTTAACCGGGTTGGTGTCATCAAAACGGAGGTGGGTGATGCCGCCATTTTCACGCGCCATTCCAAAATTCAGCACGATGGACTTGGCATGTCCGATATGAAGGTACCCATTCGGTTCCGGCGGAAAACGGGTGACCACACGGCCGTCATATTTTCCCGTCTTGTTGTCTTCCTCGATGATCTTACGGATAAAATGTTTGATCACTCCGCCGGATGTTTTTTCGGCGTCGTTGTTGTTCGTGGTTGTGTCTGCTGCCATCGGATCTATCTCCTGAAACGCTTGTTACATGAATCCACTAGAATACATTCACGATAGTTCCAAAGCAAGAGGAAGGAGGGAGAACTGGTGCAATGGTCCACTGGGCTCACAATCTAACTCAAGCGGAAACATCCGGATCGAGCCGAACTGCCGACGCCAACCCGGATGTCCCGTGAGGAGTTTTTAAACTCTACTGACCGAATCTATATCACATACAGCCATTCACTCTTTATCGTACCAATACAAGGCGTTCTGTCGCTATACGTGTTTCCGTTTCCACCTTCAGATAATACACTCCGGACGGTAACCGGTTCAGATCCGCTACAAACGAATGATAGCCAGCGTTCACAGAGCCGCCGAACAGTTCGCCAACAAATCGTCCAAGATTGTTGTACAAGTGAATCCTCAGTTCGGAAGTTACCGGAAGTTCAATCCGCACTGTTGTTTGTCCGTTAAACGGATTGGGGTAGACAGATGTTATCCGGAAATCCGAAGGAATCGGTTCAGAGGGTTCTTCAGCATAATCGGATTCCTGGAAATAGGAGTAGGCTCCGATGTCGGTAACGGTGCCATCAGGATCATACGGACTGTTCGGGTTTCCTGCGTCGATCAACGGGCTGTCTTCTAAAAGTCGGTAATCACCTTCATCGGGATTGACAAACATCGGGTCCACATTACCAAGATTATGATCGCCGAAAAAGATATTACCGGAAAACAGTGTATCCGTGTCTGTATTCCAGCCGCAATAGTCCAATGTCCCTGATCCAGTCCGATGTGTGATCAATTCGGTATTATTGAAAAAAGTATTCTGAATCTCAACGTTTCTCATGTAAATAGAGATTCTTCCTGTTGAAAAAGTACACTTGTTGATAGTACCGAAGTGAGAATGATCAATCCCACCCAAAATCAGGCTGGAATGCAAGGACCAGGCATCGTGCGGAATCACATAGAAACTGATGAGTGAACAATCGAAGACGGAGGAATGAATCGAAGTCGGTTGCCGATAAAATACATGGTTCTGCAATCGTAAAGTTGAGCAGCGCACATTTAGTCCGATCACCCGAATGGGCAGATACAAATGGAGAATGCTGATCGGATCGGTATGAATGACTAAGTTCGACCAGCAACTATCAGCATTTATACCCTGAAGGCCGCCAAACAGATCCTGGTCAAGCAATTTAAGGGTGGAAGAATCTTCAGAATTATCAATCTGGATAATGACTGGATTTTCTTCCGTTCCATCAATGTAAAATTCTCCGCCACTCCTTGACAAGAAATGGGGTTCATCGTTCGTGTCATCATCGCAGGTCAGGTTGATGTGGGTTCCCGGTCCCAGGGTAAGGCTTGCCCACGGTAGGATCTGGACATTCCCCCAGGTATCATTGATCGTAGTGTCACTGTACACAACATGTTCATCAATCGCACGATCCCATTCGATCCTCGGCCAGTTGGGTGGTGGATTATCACGGAGACGGTAGTCATATATGTAATCTTTTTCATATCCTGTTCCCCGCAATTGGCACGATGGACATAACCACGGCGGAAATTGGCAAGGGATCCTCTTATTTTAATATAGCCTCGTTCATCGTTTTCATCAGGATGTTCTCCATCAGGATCGCACCAGATATAGTCATCCCATGAATCATTCTGATGTTCGAACGTAAAAAATTCATTCAAAGCAAGCAGGGCTGCAGTAATCATAATATCTACACGATCAGGATTATTGTTGCCATCACCACGTCCATTACCCTGACCATTTGCATAGGTATCAGCAACAAGAATTTCCTGCTCTGAGGTTATACCTATAAAATACGGATTACTTGGATGTATATACGTATGGTAAGGTCTAACACCGTCAATCATCACATTATCCATTAATCGGATATTTCCGCCGGCGCCAATTGAAACTATTGCCTGGATACTATCGCCGTATAATTCCAATTCCCCCTCAACAAAAATGGTCTGGTCAAGGCTGAAGTCTATCTGTCCCGATTCAAGGATAGCGGAAGAATCGAATAATGTTCCCTGCGTCCATTGGTGCCAGTGCCATTGACCATTGTGAGCAAACAACCGTGTCTGCAGATTACCTTCGTCATTATCGATGAAATTCCCTTGTTCTATCGCTGCATCACGAAGTATATCAAGGTTTTCAGGGAAAACAGCCACCGGCCAATGCTCAAAAACTAACTCTTCTGGACCTGCTTCCGGATGTCTCCTGAATTCCATTGAAGTACTCACTGTATCAATCAATTGAGCGGGGTAACCGAAGAGCGATTGTTCGTCATTGGTATGCATAGGGCCGCCAGGGTATTGGTTTCCCCACCACCAGATGATTTCATTAAAAATTGTCGTTTCGTGATTCGAGATGTATGCGTAATCACTGAAATGATTGAAGGGACGGGATGCGGGTTGTGCAAAAGTACTGCTGGCGAGAAGAAAGAGTAAAATACCCCCACAGATACCATGTTTGCGGCTCATAGTAACCTCACGATACAAGGTAAATAGTATGTGCGGGGACACAATATCTGTAAAGTAGTTGTTATCCTTGTGTAACGCAAATGAAACAGATTCACATGTTAAGTTCTTTCTCTCGTTCCCGTTTTACTCTTTATCAATCCCTCTTTACATTGTTTTCCTGAATCATGGGTACTCGGAATTATGATACATTCCTTTTTTCACATATCAACGCTTGATCCACGAGCGAAACTGATCTGCATTGTATTGTTGACGTCAGCGCTTATGGCGTTGCCATGGGGGTATGCCCTCTGGTCCAGCGGTGTTTTGCTGATCGTATGGTTCCTGTTGTCAGTAACCGCCGTTCGAAATGCTCATCCGGAGAAGTGTAGCCCGGATGTTCCACCGTTCGGGGAAAGATGTAGCCCGGACCACCCTTGGTCCGGGGAAGCTCTTTCAGCGACTGAATCATCTTTGCCCCGCAAAAACAGCTCGATAAAAAGCATCTTCCTTCGTCTCACCGCGCCGTTGTTTGCGTTGGGGTGGATGTTCGCATTGACCATCATTATCCATGGATTCACCACGCCCGGCCATGTCCTTTGGGAGATCCGTTCCGTGGGACTGAACCTTACGGAAGAAGGGGTGTACCGTGGATTGTTGTTTTCCGGACGGTTGGCCGCGGTGATGCTGGCGGTGGGAAGTATTGCGATTCACCTGCCGCCGTTGAAGATTATCCAGGCGTTTTTGTGGTTTGCGGAACCATTGCGCCGTCTTGGAGTTCCCGTGGGATCTCCGGCTCTGTCGCTTGCCCTGGCGTTACGGTTTGTTCCTGCGATGTATGATGAAGTGCAAATATTGAGAAAAGCCCTGCTTGTGCGTGGATGGAAAGAAGGACGTGGGTTGATGCGGGTACGGGCATGGATCCCGTTGATTATCCCGCTATTGGTGTCAGGATTGAGAAGAGCGGATGATGTAGCGTTAAGTCTTGTAGTGCGAGGATTCCAGCCCTCCGAGAGACGGACGGCGATGTATCCGCTCACCTGGGGTGCGAAGGAGATGGGGTTTGTGCTTGTATCCTGCCTGCCGTTTGTCGTATTCTTTGCGAGTATCGTATTGCAATAGTCAATGGATTATTGCCTCGGTATGGGCGAAAAACTGCCAAAGATATCCTATATTTGTACTTTCAGGAATGTTACCCGGAAAATCACTATAAGGATAGCAGATGCGCATCCGGTTGAATATTGCTTATGACGGAACCGCCTATCATGGGTGGCAAATCCAACCGGAGCATTGTACCATCCAGGGTGAACTGGAGAATGCGCTGAAGAAGTTCTATGATTCCGATGAAATCAAAGTGATTGCCGCAGGTCGTACGGATGCTGGTGTGCATGCACTGGGGCAGGTTGTTCATTTTGATGCACCCAAAATTAGGGATATCAATGCGTTGCAAAGAGCGCTCTCCTCGCTACTCCCTCCGGATATTCAAGTATGGCGAGCCAGGAGAGTGCATGATAAATTCCATGCCAGGTACAAAGCCACCGAGCGTACTTATGCGTACTCGATCCTGGATGAACGGAATGTGTTTGCTCGTAATTACGCCTGGACACCAAAATTCAAGTTCGAAACAGATCGTGTTCGTGAGTTAACGGCTCTTTTCGAAGGGCACCGCGACTGGACCCAATTCAGTACCCAACCGGATCCGGAAGACAGCATGTTTTGCGATGTACGTCGTGTGAGTATTACCGAGTATAACGGTGGATGGCGGGTATTGATCATTGCGAACCGTTTTTTACGGAAAATGGTACGCACAATTATTGGAACATTGCTGGAGGGCGCTGCCGGACGACTGCCGGAAGAGCAGATCCGTGCCGCTTTGCATGGGGAACCAGTGCGAGTGGGGACTCCCGCTCCAGCAAACGGACTTGCATTGGTTCGTGTACGTTACGATATAGACGACAACAACGATAAACCACCATTTACCGGTGAGGGAATGGTGATCTTACCCTGGGGAGAATTCGCATGAAGTTTTTCATCGACACCGCAGACATCAATGAAATCCGTGAAGCGAACAAGCTTGGCGTCGTGGACGGCGTAACCACAAACCCGTCACTGATCGCAAAAACAAGGAGGCCGTTCCGGGAAGTGTTGGATGAGATCCTCGATGAGGTGGATGGCCCCGTTTCGGCGGAAGTAGTCGCCCTGGAATATGATGGAATGGTGAGAGAAGGTAAAGAGCTCGCAAAGATCCACAAGAATATCTGTGTAAAGGTGCCTTTGACATTTGATGGATTAAAAGCGTGCAAGACCCTGTCCGATGAAGGGATTAAAGTTAACCAGACTCTGTGTTTCAGCGCCATGCAGGCATTGATGAGCGCAAAGGCGGGAGCAGCATACATCAGCCCGTTCGTGGGACGGCTGGATGATATCAGCCAGATCGGGATGGAACTGATTGAACAGATCGTTGATATCTATTCCAATTACGGTTTCCAGACAGAAATTCTTGTCGCCAGTATTCGGAATCCTTTGCATGTGCTGGATGCCGCTCGCATGGGCGCCGATGTGTCTACTATTCCTTACAACGTAATTATGAGTCTTCTCAAGCATCCGTTGACCGATATCGGATTGAAGAAGTTCATGGAAGACTGGAATGCATCACAGAATGTGGATCAACCGTTGGTATGATTCCAGGCAGCATGAACAGATGATAAATTTGAAACTGAAAAGTGGGGGCGACTCCACTTTTTAGTTTATTTTTTTTTATGGAAACAAAGTGATTTTTGTATAAATTATTTCGGAACAAGTAAAAAATCAATTCATAAATTCAGGAATAACAATTAGTAGGAGGCTATTCTAATCAAAATAGTATGAAAACACTCCAGGTACAATCTGCACTCCAACGGAGTACGAACGGGAACTTTAGATTTGTTATTTTCAGTATATTAAACGCGCTGGGAAATATTCAGCGTTGATTTCTGAAACAGTAGAATTTCTGATTTTGTGAAGAGTGATTAAATGAGTTCCGTTGTACGCTGGTTCCTGATTGGATTGGTCATCGGTGTTTCCGCCGCAGGATTGCTGTTCTATGGTATCTACCTTGGCAGGACATCTGTCGAGATGCCGGAAGAGCAACTGCAAGTGGATGGATCGGATACAGTTTCCGAAGCATTGAGGACTGAAGAGACGTTGGTGCCGATGGATCATCGGCAGAGCCGCGTGGAATTGAATGATCTCGTATATACTGAACGCCAGAATTCCATTACGGAAGCAATACGGGATGCATCACCGGCAGTAGTAGGGATAACCGTCACAAGACTCCAGGCATATATTCGTCGTGATCCAAGGGCAGACTTGTTCCCATTCTATCCATTCCTGCAAATGCCAGAACAACGTGGCTACCAACAGGTCCAGGGATTGGGGTCCGGTTTTATTGTCAGTTCGGATGGTTATATCCTCACGAACGAACATGTTGTCAATGATGCTGCTGAAATTGCGGTTACTACCACACAGGGGCACCAATACAATGCGGAAATCGTAGGCCTTGATTACGATTCCGATATAGCACTCTTGAAAATCGACGATGAAAATCTTCCCTATCTGCGAATTGCCGCTGATGATGAAGTTTTTGTCGGGGAATGGGCAATTGCGATTGGGAATCCATTCGGCCTGTTTAATGTAAATGATCAGCCATCGGTATCTGTTGGTGTGGTTTCGGCGGTAGACAGAGATTTTGAACGGAATGAAGACAACCGCTTGTATCGTCAGATGATCCAGACAGATGCCGCTATCAACCAGGGAAATTCCGGAGGACCTCTGCTGAATGTCCTGGGTGAAGTAATCGGGGTGAATACTTTTATCTTTTCCCAGGGAGGCGGTGGATCGGTCGGTGTCGGATTCGCTATCCCTGCCAAACGTTTCCGTAGCTTGATTACGGAATTGCGTAACCGTGGGGACCTTGACCGCGACTGGTGGGCCGGTTTCGAAATTACGGAAATCCACCCATACAAAGCTGCACAATACGGTTTCCGGGGGACCGGTGTAATGGTTGGAAAGGTGTATGATAGTGGTCCCGCTGCAACTGCGGGTCTCCTGCAGGATGATATTCTGATGGAGTTTAATGGAACACCGGTCTCCAATCGTCAGGAAGTTTTCGAATATCTTAACAATCATGATCTCGCGGTAGGCGACACTCTTGAGTTGCTGGTGTTCCGGCGCGGTCAGCAGTCCATTGTAAACCTGGTTCTGGAGGAAAGACCGAAGTGATCGCACGATATTCACGCCCGGAGATGGAAGCGGTTTGGACCAACGAAAACAAATTCCGTAGCTGGCTGCGCGTTGAAATGGCGGTCTGCAAGGCATGGAATCGACGCGGGAAAATTACGGATGAACATCTCGATCAGATCCTTACGAAGGCTGATTTTGATGTTGACCGTGTACTTGAAATAGAAGAAACCGTTCGTCATGATGTCATAGCATTTCTTACGAATGTCGGTGAATATGTCGGCCCATCATCTCGGTTCATACATCTTGGAATGACATCATCCGACATGCTGGATACGGCACTCGCATTGCAGATCAAGGACGCCGGTGAAATCCTCTTGAAGGGATGCAAGAAATTGCTGGCTGCCCTGGCGGACAAGGCCATTCAGTACAAAATGACCCCGGCGGTGGGGCGTACTCATGGGATCCATGCCGAACCGGTAAGTTTTGGGTTACGGTTTGCCCGCTTTTACGAACAGTTAAAACGGGCGACACACCGTCTGGATAATTCCTGGCAGACAGCGAGTGTAGGTAAACTATCGGGCGCTGTCGGATGTTATGTTCACCTCGATCCTGAAATGGAAGAAGAGGTGATGGAGGGATTGGGACTGGGAGTTGCCCCGATCTCTTCACAGGTGGTCTCAAGGGATCGTCATGCAGATTTTCTTGCTGCGGTTGCTATGGTTGCGGCGGTTCTGGAGTGTATCGCTCTTGAAGTTCGTCATTTGCAGAGAACGGAAGTGGGGGAAGCGCGGGAAGGTTTTAAAAAGGGCCAGAAGGGTTCCTCGGCCATGCCTCATAAGCGCAATCCTATCGACTCCGAAAAAATCTGCGGATTGTCCCGTCTCCTGCGGGGATACATGCATACAGCCTATGAAGACATAGGGCTCTGGCACGAGCGCGACATCTCCCACTCGTCCGTTGAACGTGTTATCTTGCCAGATGCGACAATCGCTCTTGATTATTTGCTTCATTTGACCCTGCAGGTAGTCCAGAACCTGTATGTAGATGAAGTGAAAATCAGGAAAAACCTGGAATTGACAGGTGGAGCGGTCTTTACAGAAGGCGTTCTGCTTGCGCTCATTGATGCAGGACTGACCCGTGAACAGGGATATGCCATGGTGCAGAAGGTCAGCCAGGCGGCTCTCGATGGCGGTATTCCGGTCCGCGAGGCGGCTCTCGCATCACAAGAGATACTTGATGTTTTAGGCAAAGATAAAGTTGAATCACTTTTTGATGTACACCACGCTCTGCGGAATGTGGATTTTATATACAAACGGTTAGGATTGGATTCGAGGGACGCCATACAGGCAAGTTGAGGAGTAGTTGGATGGAAAAGAAGGATTTACTCTACGAAGGCAAGGCGAAGATTCTCTATCTTACGGAAGATACAGATCAGTTGGTCCAGGTCTTCAAAGATGAGCTTACCGCATTTAATGGTACCAAAAAAGGGACGGTTCCCCGGTAAGGGCGCTATTTGCACCGCCCTGTCCACGTTCTTTTTCGAATACCTCGAAAATTATCATGTACCCACCCATTTCGTGAGACAGATCGGCGAAAATGAAATGTTGGTGAAGCGTCTTGAAATGATTCCCATCGAACTGGTGGTACGCAATATCGCAACGGCGACACTTGCAAAAACCTACAACATGGAAGAAGGTAAAGTGTTGCAGTACCCGATCATTGAATTTTTTCTGAAAGATGACCGCCTTGGCGATCCGATGATAAACGAACATCATGCATATGCCATGGGATATGCTACCCCCGAAGAAATGCGCATGATCACACGCGTTGCCTCCAAGGTCAACGCGATCATGAAAGCATTCTTTGACCGTCGCGGACTGATCCTTGTCGACTTCAAGCTGGAGTTCGGGAAACTTGGCAAAGACCTGCTGATCGGTGATGAGATCACTCCGGATACCTGTCGGATCTGGGACAAGAAAACCAACAAGAAGATGGATAAAGACCGGTTCCGTTATGACATGGGCGGCGTTGACAAGGTATATCGGGAGTTGCTCGATCGTGTAGTAAACGTGGCGTGACAAATGTTTGCTCCGGAAGGAATAATCTATATAGTGAGTGCAATCGGGGTGGTGATACTTACCACCCTGTTTGCGTTTATCACCCGTCGGAAATCCGTGTATGCTGTTCTTGTCTTCTGTCTGTTGTTGGCAGGGATGATGTTTTACTTCTTCAGAGATCCTGTGAGACCTCTGCCATCTTCTGATAAAATTGTGGCGCCTACGGATGGCCGGATTATTCAACTATCCAGTGATCAAAGCGATTCTGTCCATATCACCATCTATTTGAACCTGTTTGATGTTCACCAGGTGCGGGCGCCGGTGACGGGAAGAGTGACACTTGTGGAGCATGTACCCGGTACATTTTATCCAGCCTATCATGATTCCGCTTCACACAATGAACACATGAAGATCAATATCGAAACCAGTGACGGTATCGTCTACCTGAAAGTGTTATCCGGTGTGCTCACTCGACGTATCCTTTGCCACGTTCAGGAAGGCGATAGTGTTCTGGCAGGGCAACGAATAGGTTTCATTCGGTTCGGTTCACGTTCGGAAATTGCATTCCCCGCTAATTTCGATCCTGATCTGGATATTGGAGACAGGGTTTGTGGTGGAACAACCATGCTGGGGGAATGGAGAAATCCATCCAATCAATAGACTCCATCAAAGATTTTTCGTAGTTTCTTAGGTGCCGAATTGAGGTGATTTGGTCTGTAACATATCTGCGGGATTACCATTGAATTACCTGCCCACAATGTTAACACTGTTAAACGCAATCTGTGGAGGGGTCGGGATTTTCCTGATTATCACCGGTCATCCCTTCATTGCCGGTTTTATTATTGTGTTTGGGGCAATGCTGGATTTCTGGGATGGGAAACTCGCGCGGTTGTTCGGGGTTGAGAACAACATGGGCGCTACAGCGGACATGATTGCGGACATGGTCACTTTCGCAACGGCGCCTGCTGTGATGATCTGGTTTACCGGCGAATCGCCTGTTATAAAAAGCATCGCGGTTTTATACTGGTTGCTGCTGATCGGCAGGTTGATACGTTTCCGTTTGCATCCGACATCGCATGGACTGTTTCATGGCTTACCATCCCCGTCAGCGGCGATCCTGACGGTTTCGGCGAGTCTTATTCCATTCCTGACCGCCCGCCCTATATTTTTTTATGCCGGATGTGTTATCATTGCCCTGTTGGCTATCTCGAAGATCAGGTTCCCGGCCATCACTCATGCTTCGCTGAAATTATTACCCAAAACCTTTTATATTGCCCTTTACGGTCTCCATGTACTCGCCTTTCTCTTTTGGCAATATGAAGCAATCTTTTCATTATTTATCATCTACATCATTTTAGGTCCAATTCTGCTTGGAAAGTTCGATGCCGTGCAAGCGCGGCTTGTTCGTGAAGGAGATGCACCAGCATGATCGTTTACGTGGAAGTAATGCCCAAGGAAGGGATTCTCGATCCCCAGGGAAAAGCTGTGCGAAATGCACTGGGTCAATTGGGATATGATATGGTGGGAAAAGTAGAGGTCGGCAAACTGATCCGTATGGAGATGGATACAGAAGACGCCGATGCCGCACGTGAAAAAGCGGATGAGATGGCGCAGAAACTCCTCTACAATTCCAATGTGGAACAATATCGAATCTTACTGCCGGGAGAGTCATTGTGAAGTGGGGTGTGGTAGTTTTCCCGGGGTCCAACTGCGACCATGACGCCTATGATGCCCTCGGACGCATTCTTGGGCAGGATGTTCGTTATATCTGGCATAAGGATCGTGACCTTTCCGATCTGGATGGCATCGTGCTGCCCGGAGGATTTTCCTATGGCGACTACCTGCGCGCCGGGGCGATTTCGAAGTTCAGTCCGGTCATGGAAGAGGTGGTCCAGTTCGCCCGGAAAGATAAAACTGTGATCGGTATCTGCAATGGTTTCCAGGTGTTGACCGAATCCGGTCTGCTGCCGGGAGCGTTACGGCGGAATGTCGGTCTGCGGTTCATCTGCGAAGATCTCCAGCTACGGGTGGAGCATGACGAATCACGTTTTACCGGTACTTGCCAGCCCAATGAAGTCATTACCATTCCCGTCGCCCACAATGAGGGTAATTATTACGCGAAGCCGGAAGTGATCGAAGAGCTGGAAGCCAATTACCAAGTGCTGTTCCGGTATTGCAACCATGATGGGGAAGTGAATGACAACACCAACCCGAACGGTTCCGTCAACAATATCGCCGGGATCATGAATCTGCAGGGCAATGTGTTAGGCATGATG
>CAXXQY010000028.1:0-307166 GCA_963674515.2 bacterium | reverse complement strand
TACCAAAAGCACGGCCCCCCGTACAATTCGAATGAAAATAGCTGTTTTTTTGGTGAGAAGCAAGTTGTTAGAAACTCATAAATTTCACTCAGAGATTGGGTTTTTCCATCCATTGAAACATACTGCCAATTCCTCCGTATATTGTAGAGATTGACTGTTGAAATGTATCCTTTGGGATTTCTGAATGACTTACCTCAATGCAGCACTCCTGGCAGGTCTTTTACTTGCAGGGTTGCCTTTATTAATCCATTTGATCGGCCGGAAGCGATTAAAACGTCAACCGTTTTCGACGTTGCAGTTTCTCCAGAAATTGCAGATCAAGCGGATGAGACGACTGAAAATCCGTCAATGGATCATTCTTGCTTTACGCACACTTGCCGTACTTTTCCTGGCCATGGCGTTTTTACGTCCCGCCATCAGTGAAGTTGGCAGAAACAGCTCGGGACGTACGGATACTGTTGTTCTCCTTGATCTTTCGGCTTCCATGTCCGCGAGACGACCGGAAGGTATACCCTTAGTATCCGCCAGAGAGATCCTGGAAAACCTTCTTGCCGGTAACGCACAGGATCGAGTCGCTGTTGTTGTGAATTCGTCCGAAGCAAGTCGTGATATCGCCTGGCAATCCACGGAACAGTCCCATTATCCATGGCTTTCTTCTTTACAGGCTGATGGACGGTCCACCGATACGCCTCAATCCTTTCAGCGTGTGTCGGAATTACTTGCTGACAGCGATGCTCCGAACAGGGAGATCCTCTGGATATCCGATTTTACGTATGCATCAGCAGATTCGCTGCCTGTTCTGGATAACGACGTGTCCCTTTATCGGGTTCCCGTAGCACAATCTACCAATCCGGTGAACCTGTCCATTCAGTCGATACGGTTTACTTCACCTGTAGTGACTAAAGATGCGACTGTTCCTATGGAGGTAGTCTGCAAACAATCCGGTGGTACAGAAACAATTTCAGCGATCCTTACTGTCCGCCTGAATGGGCGTCCGGTTGCCGAAGGTCGCGTGGAGTTTCACCCGGAACGAACCACGGTGCAAGAGTTTCCTGTTTCCCCGCCGCAAACGGGATATCTGCCCGGAGAGGTGGAAATCGCCTATGACGATGCTCTTACACTGGATAACCGCTATTCTTTTGTGTTGATTGTTCCGGAAAAAAGGGATGTTCTAATTGTTGGTGATGATGCAAGGGCAATACGTTATATCTCTTTAGCGCTCGATCCGGACAATTCCAGTGAATATTTTAACGTTTACTCTCGAACCGGCGGTCTATCCGGAGTGGAACTTTCCGATTACGATGCAATTGTAAGTGCTGGAAGAGTTTCTTTCTCTGAACTGGAACTCCGAAGGTTGCGTGAATATTTGGAAAATGGCGGCGGTTTATGGCTGTTCCTTGGAAATGACGCCGACCTCGTTTCCTACAATATGACGATACTGAACAATTTCGGTATTGGGTCCATTACCGATCCAAGCCAGGTTCAGACCCTTGTACGACGGCTGGATGAAATTGATTCTTCGCATCCTGCCTTTTCCGAGATTTTTGCCAACGAAGGACAGTTCGATGCTCCCATTGTAAAAAAAGTTTCCCGTTTTTCTACGGCAAATGGCGCAAGAACTGTTTTACAACTGAGTGATGGAACCCCATTTTTGCTGGAATCTCAACTTGGGGAAGGAAAAATCTGGTTCGTGCCTTCTGCGATTGATACTGCCTGGACAGACCTTCCATTAAATGGTTTGTTTGCACCTTTTCTCCAGAGCGGCGTCCAATATCTTACTTCATCCACCATTACATCGGTTTCATCAGCGACATGCGGAGAAAGCGCTTTCTGGCCCGCAGATCTGCTTAATCATGTTGAAGAGTACACCATTGTTGATCCTCTTGGAAATGAATTTCAACCGATACCATCCTTTCACAATGGAAGGAATGTACTCATGACTGCCCAGACTCTTTGGCCAGGCATCTACCAGTTGGTTTCACCTGACGGACACAGGTCTTATTTTGCAATGAATACTCCTTCTGAAGAGAGCAATTTGCTACCTGTTTCTTTGACCGGTGAAATTGGTATACCTCTGCAGGTGACAGAACAGGAATCCATTGTTCAACTCCTCCGCAGTTTCAGGTATGGAAAAGAAATAAGCATAATTTTCCTTTTGTTGAGTGTCCTCTGCCTGGTTGCGGAAATGATCCTTGCGCGTAGCGGTAAACCATCAGAATTGTCAAACGCAGGAAATATTTCGTGAATACTCGTGCTTTCAACAATACTGACGAGGAAATCCTCGCTGAACGCGCTTGTCTTGTCGGTGTGATTCGACCGAATGTCGCCGAATGGATTGTGGAAGATCAGCTTGAGGAATTGGCGGCATTGGCCGATACCGCTGGCGCTGAAGTACTCTATCGTGTGACACAAAGAAGAATGAAACTTCACCCGGCAACCATGATCGGTCCGGGCAAGGTGAAAGAAATCGCTACCCATTGCAGAAATAACGATATTCGTTTAACCATCTTTGATGATGATCTTTCACCTGCACAAGTCCGGAACCTGGAATCAATTCTCCCGGGAAAGGTATTAGATCGAAGTGGTCTTATCCTGGATATTTTCGCTTCACGCGCCCACACCCGTGAGTCGAGAGTGCAAGTAGAGCTGGCTCAACTGGAATACTATTACCCACGTTTGACAAGGCAATGGGGCCATTTGAAGGGCCAGCAGGGTGGGATAGGATTTCGTGGTCCGGGAGAAACCCAGTTGGAAGTGGACCGTCGTGCGGTTCAGGACCGTATTTCCCGCTTAAAAAAAGAACTGAATAAAATCGTAAAGCAGCGCGCTACGCGCAGGAAAGGGAGAAAAGATACTCCAACTGCGGCGCTTGTTGGATACACTAATGTGGGAAAATCCACGTTGTTAAACGCTCTATCGGGAGAAAGAATGATGCATTTGTGGAAAACCGCCTCTTTGCGACCCTTGATCCAAAGACAAGACGGTTTGAAACATCTCCCGGTCATCCTGTCCTTATTTCTGATACTGTTGGTTTTATCCGGAAATTACCCCACCATCTGGTTGCATCCTTTCGATCCACCCTCGAGGAGGTCAATGAGTCCGATCTCATCCTGCATATTGCGGACTTATCCCATCCACAGTGTTCTGAACAGATTGAGCAGACAAAAAAGGTGCTTGCAGAATTGGGCGCCAGTGAAAAACCTTCGCTTCTGGTATTTAATAAAATAGACCGTGTGGAAAACCAGCCCTATCTTGCACGTATGAAGGAAAAGTATCCTTCCGCCCTTTTTATATCCGCTCATAAAGGTATACGTTTGTGGGAATTAATACAACGAATGGAAAAAGCTCTGTATTTCGGAACGAAAGAGATGGAACTGCTTATTGGGCCAGAGCATCTTTACCTTCTTGAAACACCCAACAGCAATCTCCATATTATCGCAAAAATCTGGGAAGAGGGAAAAGTGCGCGTCCGCTTATCTGGAAATCCGTCCGACCTGAAACGAATCGCTGAAATGTTGCCGAACGACTCTATTACTTCCCTGTAGAGGCAACACATTCACCTCGATGTAATCAATGCTTTTGGGTTGTTTTACAGTATAAAAATTTGTAGTTTCACGCATTGGCAGAAAAGTTAACCTTCTCTAACCGGAATTCATTATTTTCTGTTCATCTCTACTTCCAACTCTAGTTGGTAATTTCATGGAAAGGGTAGTTTCATGGCCAAATCGGCGAATTTGGGGTTTCCCCGCCTCGGATTAAAACGCAAGTGGAAGAAAGCCAGTGAATCGTACTGGGCTGGAAAAATCTCGCAGGATGAATTAATTGCAACAGCGAATGAATTAACATCCAGGCATTGGCAGATGCAGATGGATGCAGAGATTGACTATATCCCGTGCAATGATTTTGCATTTTACGATATCATGCTGGACATGTCTGTTTTGCTTGGGGCTGTACCTACCCGGTACAACATCGGCGCGGAAGAAGAAATTGACATAGATACGCATTTTGCCATGGCGCGAGGCAGGCAGGATGAAACCACCGATGTCACTGCGATGGAAATGACAAAGTGGTTCGACACCAACTACCATTATATCGTCCCGGAATTTGAAACGGGTATGAAATTCCGCCTTGCCTCCACTCACCCGTTCAGTGCAGTAGAACGTGCTAAAAAGGTGGGCGTGAAGAATCCCCGGCCTGTGATCATCGGTCCGGTAACTTATCTCCTTCTGGGTAAGATTGTAGACGAAGGTTGTTCTCGTATGGATCTGATTGACAACCTCCTTGATGTGTACGTGGACATATTACGTCGCTTCTATGACCAGGGTGTTGAATGGGTGCAAATGGATGAGCCAGCGCTTGTGCTTGACTTGGATGACGAAGCCAAATCCCTGTATCGACATGCCTATGCTCGATTCGCCCCACGTGAAAAACGTCCAAAGATGCTCATCACCACCTACTTTGGTTCAGTCGCTCATAACGCTGATCTGGCGACGCAACTTGGCGAAGGCCTGCATATTGATCTGGTCCGTGCACCGGAACAGCTTGATACAATTGTCAACACCATTGATAACCAGCTTATCCTGAGTCTTGGTGTTGTTGACGGTCGAAATATCTGGCGTACCGACCTGGACAAATCTTTTTCGCTGTTGGAACGCGCCGCTCGCGGGATGGGCGGAGCGACACGAATTCAAATCGCTCCTTCCTGTTCGCTCCTGCATTGTCCCATTGATCTCGATGCTGAAACGACATTGGACCCGGAAATTAAAGAGTGGTTTGCTTTCGGAAAACAAAAACTGTCTGAGATCAGTGCTTTGAACAAAGCGCTGAACGGAGAAATGGATAAAGCGGAACCCATGTTCCGTGATTCCAGGGAAGCGTTTCGTAAACGCAGTTCATCGCCTCGAGTCACCAATCCCGATGTACAGAAACGGTTGAAAGAAATCACGGACGCGATGACCCGGCGAGAGACCGTTTTCGCAGAAAGGAAAAAAGTACAGGACAACAAACTTCATCTTCCTCTTCTGCCATCTACAACCATTGGATCATTCCCACAGACACGTGAAGTCAGAAAACTTCGTGCGAATGTTAAAAAGGGCGCCATTTCAAGAGAAGAATATGAAAAGGCGATGGAAGCAGAAATTGAAAAAACCGTCCGTTTCCAGGAAGAGATTGATCTTGATGTTCTTGTCCATGGTGAATTCGAACGTAACGATATGGTGGAATATTTCGGTGAGCAACTTGACGGTTATGTCTTTTCCAAAAACGGTTGGGTTCAATCCTATGGAAGCCGTGGTGTAAAACCGCCGATTATTTTTGGTGACATTGTTCGTAAATCACCGATGACAGTACGATGGTCCAAGTATGCCAAGGATCTTACCGATCATCCCATGAAAGGAATGCTTACCGGTCCTGTGACCATGCTCCAATGGTCGTTTGTCCGGGACGATCAACCGCGTAATGTTACATGCGATCAGCTTGCTCTTGTCATTCGCGATGAAGTAGTCGATCTCGAAGCAGCCGGTATTGATGTTATCCAGATTGATGAACCGGCGATTCGGGAAGGACTTCCGCTCCGCCGTGGAGATTGGGATTCCTACCTGGAATGGGCAGTCCGCAGCTTCCGTATATCTGCCAGCGGCGTTCAGGACGAAACTCAGATCCATACTCACATGTGTTACAGCGAATTCAATGACATTTTCCAGGCGATTGCCGATATGGATGCTGATGTTATTTCCATTGAAGCCAGCCGTTCACGTATGGAACTTCTTGACGCCTTCGAAGATTTCCTGTATCCAAATGATATCGGCCCTGGGGTGTATGATATTCACTCACCACGTGTTCCCTCTGTGGAAGAGATGATTGAATTACTTCAAGCCGCCTTGAAACATGTTCCAAAAGATCGTTTATGGGTCAACCCGGATTGCGGTTTAAAAACCCGTCAATGGATAGAGGTGGAACCCGCACTGAAGAACATGGTAATCGCTGCAAAAGAAGTGCGTAAGGGGCTGTAAAACATTACAGAAGCAGTAATTCTACTCAGTACACATATTGATTTATACACAAATACTCATATACACACAAAAGGCCGACAAACCCAAGTCGGCCTTTTATTTTGCTCAGAACAGCACAATATCCTGTTTAAACAGTTATTTATATGTATCACCAACATAATCTCTACATCTATAGTCACTATTTCCCATTCGAACCCGTCAAACGAACCAAGAACCACAGCCTCCAACTTCATAAAGCACCGCTTGACACAAACACTCTATCTCCTCATATGCAGTACGCACCAACAGAAAAACCCCAGCAATTCAAAACAACAACAATTCTCATCACCGTCCATAATACCCTCTCATTCATACTATCATTTCGAGTTAAAGTAACACATTAACATATATGACTACTCATATATTCTAATATAAACACATACAAAAAAACCCGCTTACATAGCGGGTTTAACAGGATTAATCTCTGTGTTACAGTTTTACATAGAACGGTTCCAATGATAAATCCTTATCAAGGATATCGTGACCATCTTCCGTTACAAGAACCATGTTTTCTGTTCGATAGGCTCCTACTTCCCGTTCATACATGCCCGGTTCCGAGGTCACAATCATACCCGGTTCCAGTATGATAGACTGGGCAAAGGGAATACCGAAATCATCCACATCTTCCGGTTCCGCTCCCAGTCTTGGTAGCTCATGCACATAGGCTCCCCCGGTGCCGTGTCCTGCGGAATGGAATGGTTTCTCAATCCCTGCGACTTTCATTCCGATATTGTAAGCATTCCCTGATTTGTATGCCGGTTGTCCGGGTTCAATTCCGGCGATGACATCCCGCATCCATGTTTCCTGGAGCATTTTCATACCGTTATGGATGATTGGAAGTTCATCCCCGAAAACGATCATCCGTGTCATGTCCGTGCAAACACCCTTGTAGGTGATTCCCCAGTCGATCAGCATGACTTTACCATCTTTCAACGGTTTTGCTTCCCGGGTCATATCGGGGTGAGGAGTATCGGCATCACCATCCATTGCCACGAGAGCATCAAAGGAAACTCCGTCCGCTCCCTTATCCATCGGCCAGGCTTCCAACGCGTCACGAAGATCCATATCTGTTGCAGTCTGGAAATTTTCCGGTAACCATTCGTTAATGATATAATTGAACTGCCGAATCGCAAGATCAACCGCTTCGCGGATCAGTTTCAATTCCAATTCACCTTTGATCATCCTGAGTCGGTCGATAAATCCGGGAGGAGCCTGCATATTTTCTATACCCAGCATTTTTGGAAATGCCTGGTACATATCAAGCGGCAGTCCACGAACATCCAGCAGAAGGCTGTCAGATCCTTCGAGGAGTTCTTTTAATTCCGGATAACGGTGCGGATGTTTTGTTCCCCAGATATAGCTGTCAAGACCGTCAATTACCGGAATCCTGTTTTCATACCGTCCATCTGTGATGAACCATGTTTTTTTCTGAGTTACCAGTAAATGCGCATCTTTCTGGAAATCTGCCGGTATTCCGCTTAACCATCCCACATTTGCGGGATCGGTTACCAGCATGGGAATATTTCCCTTTTCGGAAAGCGCTGTGCGAAGCCTTTGAATGCGTTCAACCAATAATTCAGCAGGTGCGGACATGAGTATCTCCCTGTAGTTCGTTTGTATCAATAGTGTATCAAAGATGGGTTCGAAATCGGCCAGAAACAAGGGGCGATAGTTTTCTCCCCGGATTGTTCCGAATCTCGCAGCAGAAAATGATAATTTCACAAAACACCAATTAGATTTGTATATTAGTCATCAACTCATCAGAAGATCGCCGGCATCCCCGCATCAATCCGGAGGATCCTTTTGAATTCTAAGCACCGAAATTCTCTGTATGTGGCCCTCTGGACAGGGATTATTGTACTGTTTTTTACTCTTCGCCTTGTCCATTTGAGTTATGTATTGATCGCTCCACCGGCCCGAATCCTGATCATTGATTCGCTCTATTATTTCCAATGGGCGGAACGTATAGCATCCGGGCAGGGTGTGGGACCGACTGTCTTTTTTATGAGTCCCCTCTATCCCCTGTTTTTATCCCTTGGAATGCAATTAAGCATTCATAAGATCCTGGCGGCATTTCTCCTGCAGGTTCTGCTATCTGCCGGGACGCTTGGTTTACTTGGTATGTTCACTACCAGGCGTTTTGGAAGAACGGCCGGTCTGGTGGCGGGATTGATGTATGCTATCTATGCTCCTTCCATTTATTATGACGGAGTTATTCTTACCGCGACATTGATCCTGTTTCTAACAATGCTGGCATTAACCTTTATGGATGCATTCCAGAAATTCGGAGGCCGTTTCTGGATTTTTACCGCCGGAATGACCATAGGACTCTCTGCCCTTGCCCGTCCGAATGCGCTTATTCTGCTCCCGGTATTTGCACTGGTTCTGATCCAGCGTTGGAAACGTGAAGGATGGGAACACTCGGCATTGCTTGTCGCAGGGGCGCTCCTCGTAACGTTTCCCGCCGGACTGCACAATTATCTTCATGGCGGGGAATGGTACTTGACTACTAATTCCGCCGGTGTGAACATGTATATCGGCAACAATCCGAACGCCAATGGTTTGTATACGGAAGCGCCGTGGCTTTCCAGTGCGGAACCGTATTTTGAGTCGGCGGATTACCGTGCAGAGGTAGAGCGGCGTGTGGGGCATTCTGTAAGTTCCACGGAATCATCACGCTACTGGATGAGGGAAGCATTTCGCTGGATCGCCGAAGATCCTTTTGGTTTTGCCATTACGACGACGAAAAAATTCATGTATTTCATGAACCGGATCGAAGCCCCCAATAATGTCAGCTTTTTTGGGGTGCGGGAATATTCCGGTGTCCTGCGATTGTTGACGTTCTTTAATTTCGGAATCCTTGCACCTTTTGGTTTTGTCGGGCTTTTTCTTGCACGAAAAGAACAGGGATGGGATATTGCCGTAATGCTTGTGGCTGGATACCTTGTAGCATCTCTCCTCTTTTTTGTCGCCGGAGAATACAGGTACCCTGTTACCGGTGTTTTACTTGCTTACGGTGCTGGTGCGATAGTACGCACTATCCATCGTTTACGCGCCAAGGAAATCGAACGTGCTCAATTGGCGATGATGGGTATTTTATCCTTACTGCTTCTGTGTAACATTCCCTGGCAGACAATGAAAACCATATCATCGCCGAAAATGGACTATTTCAACTGGGCTTCTGTTTCTTTTGCAAGAGGTGATCTCTCCAATGCCAGCCTTTTGTTTACAGCAGCTCTTGCCTGGGATCCTGCCTGGGCTGAAGCCCATATCCAGTTGGCACAGGTATATGACGAAATGGATGTGCCTGCATTGGCAGAGAGTGAGTATGCCGCTGCCGGAATCACCAGGGAAGAGCTGGAACGGGTGAGAGAACAGGAAATGATCGAGAGGATTCTTCCGGATTCTCTTCTGAACAATCTCCAACAGGTCTCCTCTGAACAACTTTTGGAAATCGGGGCAAGGTTCAACCGTCTGGAACGTTTTAATCAGGCGGTGTTGATCCTGGAACGAGCTGTCGAAAAAGATTCTACCAATCTTGAAGCAAGATTTCAATATGGATTTGCCCTGGAGGCGCTATTTCGTTTCGACCAGGCCATGCGAGTGTATCAGGAACTTGAGCTGCTCGATGAAGATGATCCCATGATACCGTACAGGATCGCCTGGGTCTTTTTTGCTTCCGGAAATGCAGGATCCGCGCAAAACGCTTTACGGAGAGCTCGAGACAAAGCAGAGCGTTTACCATCGGAAGAAGAACGGTTGCGCTGGCGTGAACAACTTGATACTGCATTGAATTCTTTTATGAATTATTAGTAACATTTTGTGCTCTTCTACCTGATCCTGTTTTATACTATCCTGCTATCCTGTCGATAATACATAATGCAGGATGGTGCGAGTAACTTTGGAGCCCGGTTTGGATTTGAGACTTCTTATTGTCGATCACACAGCCCAGGAATCTGAAGATTTACGGAAGATTCTCCAGGATCGGGTCAAAGAGGTAACGGTTGTCGTAAGCGGAGAAGAAGCAAAAGCATTAATTTTATCCGGCGCCTATGACGCCCTGATTACCGAATATGTGCTGCCCGATTTTGGCGGGAAAGAAATTATACATGCGATTCTTTCGAAATTTCCTTTATTCCCTGTTTTTCTGCGATCCAATCATGTTCCCATGGAGGAACTGTTCCAACTTGCCCAGTCGGGTGTTCTTTCCTATTCTGCCAAGTCTGAGGATGTTAATGAGTTTGCCGACACTATCCTCGAGAAAATTGAAAGCTCGTTTCTGTTGATTAAAGACCGTTTTCCACAAAAACAGGGCGAACAGCGACTACCCTTCAGTCAATACCATTCGCAAAACGCTGAAACTTCCAAGATATTCAAAACCGCTATTGAACGTGTCGCCCAGGCGCCCTCCACGGTTTTACTTCTGGGTGAATCAGGCACCGGCAAGGAATTACTGGCAAAAACCATTCATTTTCACAGCCCGCGTGTTGAAAACAGCTTCGTTGCCGTGAATTGCGCGGCATTGTCTGAAACGTTAATCGAAAGCGAGCTCTTCGGACACGAGAAAGGCTCCTTCACCGGCGCCACGACAAGGCGGATAGGAAGGTTCGAAAAGGCGAACGGTGGCACCTTTTTCCTTGATGAAGTCGGTGATCTCTCTCCTCTTGTACAAACGAAACTTCTCCGTGTACTACAGGAACGGCAAATCGAGCGTGTAGGAGGTAACAAACCAATTCCGGTAAATGTACGGGTTATCGCTGCAACCCATCGTAACCTGCCCGAAATGGTAAAACGTGGCAAATTCCGGGAAGATCTTTTTTATCGTTTAAGTGTTATAACCCTCGATTTGCCTCCTTTGCGTAAACGTCCGGAAGACATTCCCGGATTAACCCATTATTTCGTTGAACGTTTTCGAAAACAGGTTGGCAGGGAACCTTTCCTGATCTCACCGAGATGCCTTCGTGCATTGTCGAATTATGGCTGGCCAGGAAATGTGCGCGAATTGGAAAATGTGATTGAACGTGCGGTCGTATTATCCATTAGTAACAAGTTGGACATTACGGATTTACCCAGAGAAATAGCCTCGTCAGAAAACGATCAACAAGCGCAAATATCATTGAAGAAAGCCCGAGAATCCTTTGAAAAGGAATATATTATCGACACGTTATACAGAAATAAAGGAAATGTCAGTGCGTCCTCCCAACTTCTGGGAATCGCAAGAAAAAATCTGCAGGAAAAAATCAGGAAGTATGATATTGATGTTGATGATATACGGAACCCGGATGAGGAAGAGTCCAGCGAGTAACACCCTCCAGCGATCATTTTGATAATATATCAAATTCTTTTGTGTTTACTATCACTATTTTTGATTCAGAATACCTTATCTTATCCCTTGTAGTCTGTCCGCCTGCTTGGGAAATGGTTCAATAGCTGAAAGATTCTCTCTTGCGATACTGTGAATTAATGTGCAAATGCACTTGATTCGGTTCCGTTTACAGGAGATATTATTCCAACCTTGATACAGCATGACGAAAGGCGTTTTCTTCCATGAATGAAGGTGCGAAAACCATTTTAATTATTGATGATAACCAGGAGATCACGGACGGTTATTCCATGATCCTTCCTCGTTATGGTTATGCTGTCGAAACAGCCGGTAATGCTGTGGATGGCTTTTCGCTCCTGAAAAAGAAACGTTACGATCTTCTCTTGCTTGATATGCGTCTCCCCGATTCTTCGGGGGAAGAGATTTTCATTGAGTTGCAGGCGAATCCCAAGTACAGACTGAACCGTGAAACACCGGTCGCCATCTTTACAGGGTTCCCCGAGGATGATACCCGCCGTCGTCTACTCGATCTTGGTGTCTCCGCCTACCTGGTAAAACCGTTTGATCCCATGGCCCTTGCCAGTGTTCTGGACAATTTGATTGAGACAGAACGCAGACGTAAAATATCATTAAGTCTTCGTAGACAACTTGAAGAATTGCACCGTTTTAATTACCTGGTGTTTAATGCATTACCATCCGGCCTGATTGTACTTGACGTGAAAAACAAGGTGGTGCTTGCCAATAAAATGGCTCATAATATCCTTGAACGGGATTTCGAGTCGATCAAAGCCATGCCTCTTGCCAATGTTCTGGGGCAACAGAACCTTGATTATGTCATCGCTCAGACGGACGGCGATCTTAATGACAGCCGTGAAATGGAAATAGATCTCGGAGATCACACCATCAGTGTAGGATTCACGATTTCATCCCTCACGAACCGAGAGGGAGAAAATATTGGACGTGTGCTGATTTTCCGTGACATCACCGCTTTGAAGCAGATGTCGGATGAATCAAAACGAGTGGAACGTCTGGCGAGCCTTGGCACCCTGGCTTCCGGAATCGCCCATGAAATCAAAAACCCGCTTGCGGGCATAAAAGCCATGGCTCAGCTCATTGAAGACAGCGCCAAAGAAGATTCACGCACTTTATCTTTTTCCAAACGCATTATCGGCCAGGTTGACAGGTTAAATCAATTGTTAAACGGTTTCTTCTCCATTGCACGCCAACAGAAATCAATACGTCACATTTTCCCGCTTGATAATGTGTTGCGTGATGTTATGCCATTGATTGGTGGTGCCGCCAAGAAAAAGGAAATCGAGATCATTGTTGATACTCCGGAGAATGTTGAGATATTCGGTCGTCCGGAGCAGATTCAACAAGTACTTTTGAATTTAACGCTAAATGCTCTCGACGCGGTGCCTTTGCATTCTACGATACGTGTTGAAGCCAGCGAGCCTATTGAGAGATCTTCCAGGCAGCCGATTTTTGGAGAAGAGCGAGCTCCCGACAAACTTGTCACTCAACCTCCAAATTCACTTGTGATTCGTGTTGTGGATAATGGTCCGGGTATCCCTGAAGATCTGATGAGTCGAATTTTCGATCCATTCTTTACTACAAAAGAACAGGGTACCGGCCTGGGATTGTTTATTGTACATCAACTTGTTCAAGATGAACTCGGCGGTCGTATAGATGTTATCTCCTCACCCGGCGAAACGGTTTTTGCTGTTATTCTTCCCACCATGCCGGTGCAAACCGGATCCCTTATTATCGAAGAGCCTCCACCGCTTGATCTTCCCGGAGCTCCTGGTTTCAAGC
Organism: bacterium; assembly: GCA_963674515.2. GTDB lineage: Bacteria > Electryoneota > Electryoneia > Electryoneales > Electryoneaceae. The sequence continues at coordinate 293,978 of CAXXQY010000028.1, read as the reverse complement.
CAATGGATTGAAATTTCAGCAGTTTGTCCACCCACATCTCGAGAAACAAATAACAATGGACGTTAGTATACATTGAGCCCGAGAAGAATGGTACTTTTGGACTTGAAAGGTATTATCTTTGCTTTTCTACACATCCATTTGTCATGTTTTCTTCTCTTGACACTGGATATCTACAGCAAGAATTTTTCTACAAGAATTGAGATATATGAAAGTAGCGCTTGTACATGATTGGTTGACAGGATACCGTGGTGGCGAAAGGGTTTTTGAGTTGATCGCAAAACCTTACCCGGACGCCCCGGTATATACCCTTGTATATAGAAAGGGAACTATCGGTGAATCCATAGAATCCCATCCTGTCATTACTCCACGGATAAACAAGCTTTCTCTGTATCGTAACAATTATCGTTATTTTCTTCCTGCTTTCCCGTCTCTTATCAAACGTTTTTCTATCAGTGATGTTGACATTGTTTTATCCACCAGCCATTGTGTTGCGAAGGCGGTAAAAGTCCCTGACGGCATACCTCATATCAGCTATATACACTCTCCCATGCGCTATATTTATAACCAGTTTCCTCATTATTTCGGACCTGGGCGATCAAGTTTTCCCGTTCAACTCGCCATGCGCATGCTGAGACCGTCTCTTATTAAATGGGACAAATCATCCAATGATTCAGTAACACGTTTTGTCGCCAACAGTAAACATGTTGCAAAACGTATCAAACGATACTGGGGATTACCATCTGACGTGATATACCCTCCTGTTCAACTGGACAGATTTTCTATTCCGGACAATCCTCATGATGGTAAGTTCTTTCTTGTTGTCAGCGCTCTTGTGGCCTATAAACGTGTCGATCTGGCCATTCAGGCTTGCAACCGCTTGAAATTGCCTTTGGTAATCGTCGGAGGAGGATCGGAACGAAAACGGCTGGAAAGTATTGCCGGTCCAACGGTTCAGTTTATGTCGTGGATGCCTCCCGAACAATTGATCAGTATGTACCAGAATGCCAAAGCATTACTGTTCCCCGGCGAGGAAGATTTTGGAATTACTCCTCTTGAGGCCATGGCTTGCGGAAAACCCGTTATTGCCTATGGCGTTGGCGGAGCACGTGAAACTGTTTGCGACGAAGGCAATCCCACAGGCATATTTTTCGAAGAACAGACCGTCGAATCACTGATTGGGGCAATCGAGTCATTCGATGAAACACAGTTCAAACCGGAAGATTGCAGAAATCGTGCTGAAATGTTTTCTGAAAACAGGTTTATGCAGGACTGGAATACAGTAGTAACGGACACACTACGAACTTTCAGAGGAGAGTAATTTGAAGAGAAGAGCAGAAATGCTTTTTGTCTGGCCATTACTTACTGTCCTCTCCGATCTTCTTATCCTGGCCACTTCCGGTATACTGGCTTATTATACACGGTATCACACTGCCCTGGCGGAGTGGGTTCCTCCCCCTTTTGGCACTCTCCCTCCGCTCGAGTATTACATTACTTCCGCCATTATAGCGTCTCTGTTCTGGGTGACTTACATGTTGTTCAACGGCGTCTACCGGCAGAAATGGTGGGTAATGTTTCTGCGTGAACTTATGCAAACCTATAAGGCGTTCCTGCAGGGTTTTGCCGTGCTTTTCGCTCTTGTTTTCTTCTACCGTGACTTCAGTTACTCCCGCGTGGTAGCAGTTATCACCCTGTTATATGCCATCATACTGCTGCTGGCAAATCGAACGTTCCTTTACAAACTGAGACGGCTCATTTTCTCCAGACGTCCTCCTCATAAGGTGTTATTGATTGGAGATCGGATTGAGATGCTTTACCAGCGTTTTTCCTCCATTCCTCAAACGGGAATGTTAATCACAGGATGGCTGGCTGATGAAGAAAATGGAAATGAGTTTTTCGAAAAGATCATTACTACTGTTCAAAAAGAATCCATCGACACTGTAGTGCTGTCCTATAATTTTAATCGTTTCAACCGCGCTCGTGAGATTATCGACGCATTGGAAGAGTACCATCTTGACTTTAATTATGTTCCGGACCTGGCCGGGGTTGTCACGTCTTCATTACGTTCGTATTCAATCAGCGGTATTCCGGTGCTTCAATTACGTTCTGATCCCATGTCCGGGTGGAACGGAATTATTAAACGATCCTTTGACCTTATCTTTTCACTTGCCCTTTTCCTTCTTCTTTCGCCATTAATGGTGTTGATTGGCTTGCTGATTGTTCTTACCAGTCGTGGAAATATCATTTACAGACAGCAACGTGTCAGTCTTGATGGAAAATTGTTCACTATTTACAAATTTCGATCAATGACTGCAGGCGCAGAAAAGGGCACTGGTCCTGTATGGGCTCAAAAAGATGATTCCCGGACAACTACTATTGGCAGATTCCTGAGGCGATGGTCTCTCGATGAACTTCCACAATTGTGGAATGTCATCAAAGGTGATATGAGTCTCGTCGGACCACGACCGGAACGGCCTCATTTTGTCGAGCAATTCAAAGAATCCATTCCACGGTACGCGATACGGCATCATGTACGCTGTGGCCTTACCGGATGGGCGCAGGTTAATGGCCTGCGGGGGCAGACGCCCATAGAAGAACGCACCAAATATGATCTATTTTATATCGAGAACTGGTCTCTCGGTTTTGACATCAGGATTATATTCTCAACCATTGCTGCGGTAATATCAGGAAAAGATGCGTATTAACATATCTCCAGTTGCTCATATGTTTTTATCCTTATATTTCTATAGTATTGTTTACAAAAACATTGATTGATACTGATGAATACTTTTCGACGGTTCTCAAGATATCTGTTTCGTTACTGGCGCCATATTGCTGCTACCATGCTGGCAACCACACTTTTTGTCTCTTTCTCAGCCGCAGCCTACTGGCTGGCCGGTTCATTTCTCCAGGTTTTGTTTATCGGGGATGTTGGCGGGATTTCGGATGCATCTGCAGGCGGCTCTTTAAACGATACGTTGAAGCAATACACTTCTTTGCTTGTTCAGGGAGGTTCACATCAACAAACTCTTTTTCGAACTGCCCTTGCCATTGTCCTCGCTTTTCTTGGAAAGAATTTTTTCGGGTATATGCAGCTCTTTTTTGTGAGTTTTGTTGAACAACGTGTGATAAAGGATCTACGTGACCAGATTTTCGATCATTTCATGTTACAGGACCTTGCTTTTTTCGGAGAACGTAAACGTGGGTACCTGATATCGACCACACTCAATGATGTACAACAGCTCAACCAGGCATTAAACAAAAGTTTTACCAAGGCGATACGTGATCCGTTTAATGCCATCGTGTTGTATGTTCTTCTTCTGTCCATCAGTCCGAAACTGACTCTTGCTGCGACTGTTGTTATTCCTTCAATCGGCTGGATAGTCATCATACTTGGAAAACGTATCAAACGATACGCGGCTCTCGTACAGGAATCAATTGCAAAAGTGACGACTCATCTGCACGAGTCTCTTTCCGGTATTCGTATTTTGAAGGCTTTTGTTGCAGAACCCTTCGAAAAGAAACGATTTGACGATATTGTCGAGGAACAGTACAGCCATTCGATCACCAGGGAACGGTTCAAACGAATGGTGATTCCGGTAAATGAATTCATTGGGATGCTGATTTTTTGTGTCATCCTGTATATTGGAGGCAACCAGGTATTCAGTGAAAACCAGCTTCTTCAAAGTGAAGATTTTATGCGTTTCCTTGTAATCCTGTTCGGGTTACTGAATCCTGTACTCAGTCTTGGCAGTCTTTACACAAATGTTCGGCTTGCGGAAGCGTCTGGTCAAAGAGTGTTCGATGTTCTGGATTCAAAACCTGGACTATTGAACGACGGTAAAAAACAACCATTACGCGATGAATTTGAGTCTTTTTCGTTAACCAATATTTCTTTCCGTTATGCAGATGATCTTCCAAATGTATTGCAAAACATTGATTTAACGATTAAGCGAGGCGATCGAATTGCAATTGTCGGTCAATCCGGGTCAGGTAAATCCACTCTCCTGAACCTGATTCCCCGATTTTACGATCCTACTGAAGGTGTTCTGCGGTTTAATACTGACGATATCAAGACGTTTGATTTGTATCAATACCGCAGGCTATTCGGGATTGTTACTCAGCAGGTGATTCTTTTTCATGATACCATTCGATCCAATATCGCTTATGGAGATATTTCCCTGTCGGATGAAGCGATTATCGAAGCAGCCAAAGCCGCCAATGCTCACAGCTTCATTGAAGAGCTTCCGGATCGATATAACACGATTGTCGGTGAACAGGGTTCATTATTCTCTGGAGGGCAACGTCAACGTATCAGCATAGCACGTGCTCTTCTTCGAGATCCGGAGATTGTGCTCCTTGATGAAGCGACCAGCGCTCTTGATCCTGAATCGGAGCAAGCGGTAAAGCAGGCTCTTGATAAGCTTACCACGGGGAGAACTGTTCTGTTGGTCACCCATCGTATTGCTTCCGTTCGTGATTACGAGCGAATTATCGTCCTGAATGAAGGCCAAATGGAAGCTATCGGCAATCATGATAACCTGATTGAATCAAGCCCAACCTATCGAAATCTGGCAGAAAAACAACGTCAACACTCGTAAGTGATATCATGGGCGACAAAAGAGATAAAAAAAGTGTTTCCATTGTCTGTTCCAGCACTATCTGGGCGGGAACAGAGAAATGGGCCCTCCGTGCTTGCGAATGTTTACAGGACAGAGGCTGGTATGTCACTTTTTTTGTGAAAGATCCACAGGTTTTTCTTCCCCATATGTCACGCAAAATTCCTGTTCGGACACTTCCCTTTCGAAATGAAATGGATCTGTATACAGTAGCAAAACTCGCATCATGGTTCCGCCAGCATTCGTCCTACGTTATTCCAACCCGGGTACGAGACTACCTTCTGGCTGGAGTTGCCGGACGCCTTGCCGGTTCGAAGATCCTTCTGCGTTTGGGCGTAGTAAGGCGTCTTCGCGATTCGTATATCCTTGATAAATTGCGATATAACCGTTTACCGCACGCCCTGGTTGTCAATGCAGATGTAATCCGAACTGGATTGTATAAAACCCCCTGGATGAAACAAAAACAAATCTCTGTGGTCAGAAACGGCGTTGATTCACCGGGAAACGTAACGGAAGAACGTAAAATTTCTCTACGCAAAGAATTGGGGATTCCCGAGGATCATCTTGTCATCACAGGAGCGGGACGATTAGCGCGGGAGAAACGATGGGACTGGTTTATCAAAGCTGCTGACAAGCTGCGAAATGACTTCCCGAAAATATCATTTTATCTCCTGGGTGATGGCTCTGAAAGAGATTCATTAAAAGAACTTGTAAGTATTTCTGAATTGGGCAACCAGTTTCACCTCAAGGGATTTGTTTCCAATGTTGACGATTGGATAGACGCTTCGGATATTGTAACTCTGCCATCGAGAAATGAAGGAGTCCCGAATTTTCTTCTGGAAGCACTTGGCAGAGCAAAGTGCGTTGTTGCGACTTCTTCGGGGGGTACAAGCGAAATCTTTCGGAATCAGAAGCAACTTCTGCTGACAGATACGGACGATTTTCAACAATACGTTGCATTCCTGCATGAAGCGTCAGGCAATAGAAATCTTCGTGAACGTCTTGGAACGGCAGGATTGCAGACGATTCGTGATGAGTTTTCCTGGACAGGCATGGTTTCACAACTGGAAAATCTTTTACTTGATTTGTAAGGGTTACACATGCGCATAGCTTTCCTGAACCTTGCTACTGATTCCAACTGGGGCGGTGGGGAAAAATGGACTCTTTACACTGCCCGGGGACTGGCGGATCGCGGTCATTCTGTTCTTGTGCTGGGACGTAAGAATTCAAGGATGGTTGCCTCTGCCCGTTCGAAGGGTTTGGCTGCGGGATCTATTCCTGTTGGCATAGACTATTCTCCGAAGTCCATCCTGTTTTGTCTTCGTGCCATGAAACATTGGAAAACCGATGCTCTCATCGTGCATCACAACAAAGATGTCCGCACCGGAGCTGTAGCCGCAAAGCTGCTGCGTATTCCCGTATTGCACCGTAATGGATTTCCTGTTCTTCATAATACCTGGCGTCACCGTTTGACGCATTCTCTTACCAAACGTATTCTTACCAATTCGGAGAATATTCGTAACCAGTATCTATCCTTTGGATGGGTACGGTTTGACTCTGTTGATGTTGTACCCAATGGAATTCAGCCCATCAGAAGCAAATACAATCGTACATCAGTGATCGAAGAATTCGGTTTTCCCGATAATGCTCTTATCTGCATGTATGCAGGACGTTTTACAAGCACCAAACGAGTGGAAGATATTCTGTTCGCTGCCAATGAATTACCGGCAGATTCACGTTGGCGGTTTTTATTGATTGGATCCGGTTCGCAGGAAGAAAGGTTGAAGAACCTGATCGAGATGTTGCAACTTTCCGATAAGGTTCACCTGACCGGATTCAGGGAAGATGCTGCTGACCTGACAGGGTGCGCCGATCTTGTTGTTTTACCTTCTTCCGAAGAGGGAATGCCGAATCAGCTTATGGAAGCAATGATTCAGAAGGTTCCTGTTGCAGCTACACCTGTTGGAGATGTACCATTTCTATTAGACAATGGTTCTGCCGGATGGCTGGTTTCTGTCGGTGATATTAAGAGTTGGGCTTCCCTTTTTGGCCATCTTGAAACCCATTCGGAGTTATTGCATGAAATGGGAAGGACTGGCAAAAAGCACATTGATACATATTTTTCATTTGAAGCAATGCTGAATGGGATCGAAAAATGCCTGCATAAATTAACCGGCACTGAAATGGAGAAACAAACAGATAATGAATGATCCTCTGTTTTCTCGCGCATGGTGGAGAAGCAAACTGTTTATCCAACTATCACGTATTCTCCCACCTAAATCTCAATCAAAGGAAATAATTCCGCGATCTGTGGAACGTATTCTTGTGATTGCCCCGGTGCGCAAAGGTGATTACCTGGTTTTGTCCCCTCTTCTTGCCGCCTTACGGAAAACACGTCCTCATGCACGAATTACTGTCCTGGTTTCCAAAAACAGCCTGGAGCTGGCTAATGTTGATCCGAATGTTCATTCGGTAATCCTTTATTCCAAATCACTTGGGTTTTTCAAGGTATTCAGAGCTCTCCGTTTACTTAAGGCGGAAGTGACCATTTTCCCGAAGGGTCATCCTTCTGTCACCGAGAGTATCGCATTGGTAATTGCTGGATCCAAATACAGGGTTGGCCTTTCCCACCCGAATCATAACGGACTTTTTACCCATGTAGTGAAACATCAATGGAACGATGAGCATCGTAGCGAAGCCTTTGTACGGATGCTTGCTCCGTTTGGAGTAGACCCTGCGGACGTAAGCCGGAGACTTCATCTCGGGTGCAAGGAATCCATTGAAACCTGGGCGAAAACCGTTTTTTCCACCTTCAACCGGGGAAAACCACATATTGCTGTCAATGTTTCTGCCATGTCACGCAACCGTGTGTGGACAGAAGAGGGATGGGATTCCTTTATCCGATCATTTGTTGATGTACAACCCGGTGTACAATTCCTGGTCCTTGGTGTCCCTTCCGACCAGGCGTTGTGCAAACGTCTGGCATCCAAATACGAACAGGTTGACACCATTGAAACGGCAGGAATATTGGAAGCAACAGCACTTATGGCATTATGTGATGTACTTGTGACTGTTGATACGGGTATTGTTCAAACGGCCGCAGCCAGGCAGATTCCCATGGCAGTATTGTACAACGGCGATCATGAAGTCTATACACGCTTTGGCCCTCAAAGTGTGCCTCACCGCGCTATTCTTGCCGAACGCGGTTCCCCGGTAGCAACCATTAGCGCTGATGAAGTATTCCATGAAGTGGTTCACTTGCTCGTCCAAATCCGATGGAATGCTAGCGGTCTGAAATTTTCCAGGTCCTCTGTAGAGAGGTCAACTCCATAGCTCCATCCGGAAGGTCCGTTGTACAGCAGATCAAGCGATAATACTGATTTTCGCAGGTATACAGAGCTATAATCTTGTACTCGGAAGGTCGTGGCGCCAGGGAACCATCCTCCGGGGACGGTTCTTCATTCGTTGTACCAGCAGATGAAACTACCTGTGAATCTGAATCGACAAGGTTGGTTCCTAAAACATAAATACCGTTATCAATCCTCAGGGTATTCCGTAAATCGCTGCTGACAATTCGAATATTGGGAATAAGAGAGTTCTCTTCCGCTTGTACCAGAAGATACGATTCAGGAGTAAGTCCGTTGAGATTCTCCAACCGCCTGAATTCTGCTACCGATGCACCGCTTTCGTTACTAACAGTTACAAAACCATTTGTTTCTGTTTCGATCGACCATCCATCCGGAAGCTCTACTCCACCCAGATCGGCAATCTGAACAAATTCAGAGTGTGCGGACACAGCTCCGGTTAAGGAAAGAATCACGATATAAATAAAGATCTTGAATTTTCCAATGTCTTTCATGCTTGTAAATCCGTGTTGTGAGAGTATATTGTTGCTACATATAATACGATTGAATTTTTCGTTTTATCCTGTGAAGAGTTGAGTTTTTCTCGCAGAGAGGTTTGGATTGGATTGTCTCCATTTTCGTTTTGTAAACGAGTGGAGTCTTGCTTCATTTGTCTTGTACGGCTAAATTCGAGGGTTTACAACAATACTGTATTAAGGTTCATTTTCAGCAGGATAGTAGAGTCATGAAACGTACATTTCAACCGCACAATCGTAAGCGCCGCAATAAGCATGGATTTCGCTCCCGCATGAGCACAAAAGCTGGTCGTAAAGTTCTGATGCGACGCCGCGCTAAAGGCCGTAAACGCCTTTCCGTATCCGATGCCTGATTCCGGACAGACACTTAAAAAGTCGGAGATTATCCGCGGCCGTACTGTGTTCAGGCGTCTTTATACGGCTGGTAAAAGGGTGCGCGGACGCGGCGTTACCCTTTTTTTTTACCCTTTGAAAATCGAAGGATAGGGATTGTTGTACCCAAACGTTATATAAAAACGGCAGTAAAAAGAAATTACATCAAGCGTACTCTTAAAGAGTATTTCAGAAAGAATAAAAAGTCTTTTCCGGATTACTCGGATACTATTATCCATATATACGAATTTCCAGAGGATTGGAATCAATTTTTTCTTCATTTAGAAGTACTATTGCAAAAAGCACGTTCTATTCGCAGCAACAATACTCAATCCAATTCATAGTATAGGTAATTCCTTTCGGGGAGTACAATGCAGAAGTTTCTTATCACAAAAATCATTATTCCATTTTTACGGTTGTATCAAATTGTTTTTTCGCCAATGTTTACATACCTTGGCGCTCAATGCCGGTTTTATCCTTCTTGCAGCCAGTATTCTGTTGAAGCTTTTGATAAATATGGTCTATTCAAGGGGTTTTATTTGTCTTTCTGGAGAGTTATAAGATGCCATCCATTGCATCCCGGCGGACCCGACCCGGTCCCATAATTCTCAGAAAATTTTCTTAATTTGCAGAATTACGCCACTTGACGTAATTTACGCACCAAACAAGAACATACGAATACTCGCATATTATTATATGCGGACTATTACTCAATTGAGTGTCGCAGCATTATTTGTGAGGTACTTCAGACATGGACCGGAAAACGGTTTTAGCCTTTGTGATAATCGGTTTGATTCTTTTGGCAATGCCATATTATTACGACTTGATTACACCTGATGCTCCGCAAGAGACGCAAACTCCTTTACGAGATACTGCTCCTTCAATGCTTGATACTCTCATAGAAACTCCTACTGTTTCTCCTCAGGTTTCTGCACCGTCCATCACTCTCGTCGATTCTCTTCCCGTTGAACGTGAATCACGGGATATTGTTGTTGAAACGCCATTATATCGCGCCAGATTCAACACGTTGGGCGCTACTGTGTCTTCCTGGACCATTCTTCCGACCCAATCCTACCTGGAACCTCATGGACAGGAGGAGATGGTTCGCTTTGACAGGCATAGAAGAAACCTGGTACTTGTTATTCAGGGAAACCAGGGCATTATCAAGACGGAAGATTCATTGTTTGTCGCATCCAGGGATTCCGTTATCCTGACCGATTCAGATTCATCGGAGACCCTGGAATTCACGATGATTGTCGATGAAAATACCTGGTATCGTGAAATTTATACATTTTACGCGGACCGGTATGATTTTGACGTTCGTATCGAAGGAAACGGTCTGACGAATTATACTGGCAATGGAAATGCATTTTTCACCTGGGGTGACGGGCTTGCTCTTACGGAAGTCGATGAAAGCCAGGATCTGTTTTACACTCATGCTGTTTATATGGTTGGTAACAACACGGAAACTTTTAAAGAGAACGGCAAAGAATTTGAAGAGGAATTTAATACAAGCAGCCCCCGCTGGGTAGCCCAGCGTACCAAGTATTTCGTTATGGCGATGGTTCCTGACGTACCGGCTGATGGAGTGTATCTTGCGGTTCATCCGGATGCAAGGTTTACGGATAGAGACCGTCCCAAAATTTATGAAACAGCTCTCCAATTCGACCTGATGCAACCTGATTTTCAGAAGAATATCAACATTTACATTGGTCCTCTGGACCAAGTGCTTGTAAGTGAAGTTGATCCTTCGCTTACACGTGTGATGTCATGGGGATGGCCGATTATCCGTCCATTCTCCATCGCAGTACTGTGGTCTCTGAAATTCATGCATCAATATATTCCGAATTATGGTGTAGTCCTGCTGATTTTCAGTGTTCTTATCAAGATTATTGTCTGGCCGCTAACCCATAAATCTTATGTGTCGACCAAACGTATGCAAATGCTTCAACCAAAGCTGAAAGCAATTCAGGAGAAATACAAGAAAAATCCGCAGCGTTCCCAGCAGGAAGTCATGGCCCTGTACAAGGAACACAAGGTAAATCCCATGGGTGGTTGTTTACCCATGTTACTGCAAATGCCGCTTTTATATGCTCTCTTTATTGTGTTCCGGACCACTATTGAGCTGCGAGGAGCTCCCTTTGTGTTGTGGATCAATGATTTATCCATGCCGGATATTCTCTTCCATTTACCTTTCAGTATTCCAATGTATGGCGATCATGTTGCCTTGCTTCCTATTGTCATGGCTGTATCCACATTCCTGCAATCCAGAATGACCATGACCGATCCGAACCAGAAGCCCATGTTGTACATGATGCCGGTCATGTTTATTTTCCTGTTCAATAACTTCCCGAGCGGTTTAACATTGTATTACACATTATTCAACATCTTGAGCTGGCTGCAGCAACGAATTATGAAAATCAATGACCCCGGAATTGAAAAGGAGCTGCAACAGGTGAAGGAAGAGAAGGAAAAACAGGATCGTCGTAACGCCCGCAAAAAAGGAAAAAGCAGAAATGCCTGACCTTTTGGGAAAAGATACAATTGTCGCTTTATCCACCCCCGAAGGAAAGTCCGCTTTGGGGGTGATTCGTCTTTCCGGGCAAAACGCCTGGACGATTGTCAATAAAATTCTGCGTAAACAAGCGAATTTTACGCATCGTTCTGTTGAAATCGTTCAACTTGTCGATGAATCCGGTGAACCTCTTGACCAGGCTGTACTGATTCCCTGGGAAGGACCGTCCTCCTATACCGGCGAGAACATGATTGAGCTTTCCTGCCATGGAAATCCCCTGCTTTTACATGCGATAGAACAGCGGTTGATCGCATCCGGAGCAAGGATGGCAGAACCTGGTGAATTTACAAAACGCGCTTTTTTGAATGGAAAACTCAGCCTTGACCAGGCAGAGGCTGTTGCTTTGACCATTGAAGCCAAAACCCTGCAAACCGTACGATCAGCACAAAAGCTGCTTCATGGCGAGATGCGGAACACCATATCCTCTTTACAGGAGCTGGTGAAGGAACGACTTGCTATTGCTGAACTGGGACTGGATTTTATTGAAGAAGATTATGAAATAGATTCTCCTGCACATTCCATTGAAGTGCTTGCAGACATCCAACAGCGTATCAACCAATTGTTGCAGCAGGACAGACTTGGAAGTGTTTTGCGAAATGGGGTACAGGTACTGATTGCAGGTCCTCCTAATGTCGGAAAATCGACCTTGCTAAATCGTATTGTTGGCTACAATCGTGCTATAACCAGCGACACTCCCGGCACCACGAGAGATTTTTTGGATGTTACGATTGACTTGAAGGGTTTACCTGTTACTTTTATTGATACTGCAGGAATACGGGACACTCAGGATCCTGTGGAACGCGAAGGAACCCAGAGGGCACAAGCATTGTTTGAGCGTGCTGATATTGTCGTGTGGATGTTTTCGAAGACAGAGTTTCTTCCATTGGATACAATTAATCTGAACCATGATTCTATTCTTTACGCTCAAAACAAATGTGATCTTGGCCTTTGCGAAGCTGAAGATGACAATGCACCCTGGATCAATTCAGCGTTTCCCATTGTCGCAATTAACGGTGATGGCGTTCAGCAATTGGTCGAAGAGATTCGAAACAGAATCGTCCAGGGAAACGATCTTTCAGAGATCATTCTCCTGGAACAGCGTCACGCTGATTTGTTAAAGGAAGCATCAGACAGTATAGAAAGGTCCATCGAACTTTTTGAGACATCTAATGATTTATTACTGATTGCGACTGAGTTGCAGACAGCCTATAATTGTCTCGGGAGTATTACGGGATCGGTTACGTCTGATGACATTTTAAGTCATATATTCACAAGTTTTTGTATAGGTAAGTAACGGTTTCACGTGAAACATTACTCAATGAGTTTCACGTGAAACACTTTCATTTTTAACCTTTTTCACTCTCAGTGCTATGTATGATGTTCTTGTAATAGGTGGAGGTCATGCCGGCGTTGAAGCCGCTGCAGCAGCATCTCGAATCGGAGTTCATGTAGGACTCATCACATTCGAGAAAGATGCTCTCGCTCGACTCTCCTGCAATCCTGCGATGGGTGGAACCGCAAAAGGTCAACTGATCAAGGAAGTTGATGCTTTTGGTGGGTTGATGGCCATTGCCACAGATCTCTCTGCCATCCAATACCGTATGTTGAACCGCTCCAAGGGACCCGCTGTATGGTCTCCGCGTGCACAGGTGGACCGTGAAACGTATACAAAAGAAATTGTAAATCTCTTTTCTGAACGATATCCATCCATTGACATCATTGAAGATGAAGCGGTAGGAATTGTTGCTGAAAACAATGCTGTTTCCGGTGTTATATGCCGTGGGAAAGACAACCCCATTGCAGCAAGGAACGTAATACTCTGTTCAGGAACTTTCCTTCGTGGTTTGTGTCATGTGGGAGACTACAACTGGTCATCCGGTCGTTTTGATGAGAATCCCAGCAATGATCTTTCCGACTGGCTCGCTTCCGCAGGTTTTCCGTTATTACGATTCAAAACAGGTACTCCTCCCCGCGTAATTAAAGATTCCATTGATTTCTCCAAATTTGAGGAACAACCTTCCGATGAAGATCACTGGTTCTTCAGCAATGAGATCTCCTCTCGTGTGCTTCCTCAGCATGTCTGCTGGAGAACGAGAACTGTACCTGAATCCCATGCTATCATACGTAACAATATAGTCCGTTCTCCATTGTTTAATGGATCCATACAATCTACCGGACCACGATATTGCCCTTCGATTGAAGATAAGGTGGTACGATTCCCGGAACGTGAACAACAACATATCATCTTTGAACCGGAAGGAATTGGACATCCCTGGTTATATGTGAATGGATTTTCCTCCAGCCTTCCGGAAGATGTCCAGATTGGCGCCTTGCGTGTGATCCCCGGCTGTGAAGATATTGAATTCGGACGCCCGGGGTACGCCATCGAATATGATGTAATTCCCACATCCGAGTTAAAACCGACTCTTGAAACACGTCGATTATCCGGCTTGTATCTCGCCGGTCAGATCTGTGGAACCTCCGGTTATGAAGAGGCTGCGGTGCAGGGAATTGTCGCCGCTGTTAATGCTGCACACTCTGTCACTGATAAACGTGAGTTTCGTCTTAAACGCAGTGACGGGTATACAGGTGTGCTTATTGATGATCTTTGTACCCTTTCGATTAATGAACCTTATCGCATGTTTACAAGCAGGGCGGAATATCGTCTTCTCCTCCGCCAAGATAACGCTGAAGAGAGATTGCATTCAATCGCTTATGATTACGGCTTGATTCCTCGTGAGCGTTTTGAGCAGATCCAATCGATGCTGCACGATAAACAACGCTGGATAGAACGTCTTCATTCTGTGCGAATACCGCGCGGAATGGTTTGTGCTAACGATCGCGACCCTGAACGTGTTGAGTCAGCAGCGCATCTGCTTACACGAAGTGATGTGACTCTTTCTGGATTGCTTGATAAACTTGATGGTACCCTTAGTCATGACCTACCTTCCAATCAATCTCTCTTGAATTCTGTTGAAACGGAAATAACCTATTCGGGATACCTGGATCGTCAGAAAAGGGAAATACAACGTTTACAGGAACAGGAAGAGAAGATAATCCCTGACAATATTGATTTCAGTGTAATTCCGGGGATATCATCAGAAGCACGTCAGAAGCTGATGTTACACAAACCAGCAACTCTAGGTATGGCGTCACGAATTGCTGGGATCACGCCTTCCGATCTTGCTATATTGTTGGTATATCTTAAAAAACATTACTATTTGTTGAACCATTCCTGAGAGTACAAATGACTGCAAAGAATACTTCGAACCGTTCAGCTCACAAAAATCATGATAACAGTATCAAAAAAACTGTTGTTTCCACAGCGAAACGAAGGTTGCGCAAGAAGCATATCCATGCATATCCGTGGCAAAAGGATGGTGAAGGATTACTTCTGATCAATCGTACACAGATAGAACGTATTCTTGATGCTGTCCCTTTGGACTATGAGAAAGATACGTGCGATAAAATGCTTGATTATCTGCTCATCGTGAAGGAGCTGAATAAAGATATAAATCTTGTATCCCGATCCAATGTGGAAGAGGTGTTGTTAATTTCCCTGTTTGAGAGTCTTTTCGCTTCGAAAATTTCTATCTGGAAAAACAAGGACATTTCCTATCTCGACATAGGTACTGGTGGAGGTTTCCCCGGGATTCCAATTGCTCTCCTGTATCCCGACATTTCTGTGACTCTTCTTGATAGCCGCAGATCCAAAATCCTGGCGCTTCGAAGGATATGTTCCGAGTTGAAGATCACAAATGTACGTGTCATTCATGACAGGGCTGAGATTCTACATGATCACGAAGATATCGTTTATGATGTGACAACTGTACGGGCGGTTGGCCCATTGAAAGAATTCACTCCCTGGGTGGAAACTCTTCTGAAACCGGGTGGATCCTTGCTGACCTGGAAAGGTCCGGAAGCAAAATCGGAATCTGAACTTTTGGACAATAACAAATGGAAAGCTATTGAGAATATATCGATTGTCACTCACAGGGGTATACTTCATTTTCAAATGCTGAAGTAATTTTTTATTGAGTAAACAGAATATTATTTTTGATTCACTCCATGATTTCAGTACGTAATCAATTCTATTAATTGAAGTAGAAAACCATTCCGTACAGGTTATTCTGTTCTTCCATCATCAACCTGCCGTTGATATTCTCTTTCATCATCGTGGAATGTTGTCGTATGATAGGGACTGATGAGAATTTCTGCGAGGAGAGCAGCAAGAAATCCGAAAATCACAGCAGCTATTACTGTAATGATCGCTCGCTTTATCTCCTTTTTACGTCTCCAGTTACGTCTCCACTTATAACTGTACATAGAATTTCTCTTTTCATTTCCTGTATTGTTTCAATATAGGCATGAACATTTCACCAGAAAACCTTTATTTTGATTCTTTTTGATAGATGTACATCATGCTGTTAGAACCTCCAGATCTTCTTTCTCTTTTTCACTTGCCAATTCCAGTTGTTCCTGCTCCCTTTGTTCCAGTAAACCCGGCAACATTACAATGAGAGCCGTAACAAACCAGAAAGGTTCCATAATTCTGACAATAATAAATGTATTAGCACCAATTGCGTGCACGAGTAAAGCCCAATATCCGCAATAGTACCCAAGTGTAAAACCAAATGCATAAGGATATTTCTTGATATCAAGCCTCTTCATGCTTCCATATGTGATTTTGTGGACACTATATAATAAATACATAAACAGGAAGAATCCAAATGCTCCGGTTTCAGCGAGAACACGGAAATATTGTGCATCCTTAAATCCGGCTCCGGTGACACCCCATCCAAAAACAGGTCTCTCCATCCATTGTTCAATTGTGGACGACCATGATGTGATTCTTGCCGAAGTTGACGGATCCAGGGCCGTTTGACCCATTTCCACAACATCGTTTCGTAACTCATTTTCTTCTGAAAAGGTGTATTCAAAACGTTCATACACTGCTGCTGGCAGGAAAAATGGAATAATGATAATTACCGGAACTGCAAACCGTAAAATCTGTACACGATTTGGAGACAGTAACAGAAGCACCATAATTGCAGGTACCATTGATATCCAGGAAGATCTTGATAAAGTATACAGGAAAGGAACAAACATGAGGCCAATGATACCTAGTATGGCAGCCATCCTTCCTACTTTCCTTTCCTCCGAAAGGACTCCGATTAAAATCGACATGATAAATGCGAGGTAGCCACCAAGCGTATTTGCTTCTCCGCTCTCTCCTTCGAAAGGAGCTGACACTCTAGCACCGGAAGGAATTTGTGATATCGCATAGATAGAAACGATTATACCGGTAAACACAAGGAAGAACATGTATCTCTTTAAAGTCTTCAAGTCCTTCACATGTGAACTGACCATAAAATAGATCATAAAATATTGAAAATACTTTATATTATAGAGTAATCCGATCATTGGACGCACTGATCCCAGGAAAATCCCGAGTACCGTTGCGAACAGGCTCATTACCAGGTAGATAAAGATTGGTCGGTTTAATGGCGTTTTAATAAAAACGCCCAATTCTTTATTAATGGCTGATTTAATTAACCATGAAACTGTAATTATTGCCAATAGAATGTCATCAATCCTGATGACAACATTTCTCTGGCTCATTTGCCCTGAACCACCGGCTCCACCAACTGCAAATTCTGGAGATAAAAGCATGGACAAAAGTAGAACGACAAGCGCAAAATCGGTATTGAAGAAAGCGAAGAAGAAAACAATGACACCTGAAACAACGTAGATTGCCAGTGTTTCATCCGTTCCGAGCATACGACTTACCAGGAGTGCAATCCCAACGATAAACAAGGATACAAAGATCGCAGTAACCCTGCTTTTGGGTGTGTGATCAAGACGAGATGAGTGAATCAGCACAGGTCCCTCCTCTTACCTCAATTTCAGAAGGTCTCGGATACGACGCATTGTGCTGCTCTTCTTCTTAATCTGTTCTGCTCCGACCACATCTTCCGTACGACGTCCGGAATCGCCATAATATCGTCCGTAATAATAATGGGATCCGGCATATCCGGCGATTTCCGCCTTGAGATCGTTCAGAACAACTCCAAAGACATTCCCACCTACAGAATCAATTTGTACTTTTGCACGTTTGAGTGCTGCACGCGGGACTTTTCCGGAACGGTAGATCAACAGAGCAGCATCGGTACGGTTGGCCAGAATCGCTGCATCTGTCACCGGTAAAACCGGAGGAGCGTCAAAGAAAATGATATCATATTTTTCTTTTGCTGCTTCCATGAATTCCCGCATTCTGCTTGAACCAAGCATTTCCGACGGATTTGGCGGAACTTTTCCACTGGTGATGATATGAAGATTGTCCATACCTGGCGTCATGAGTGTTGTATCCATACCCAGTCCGCCCATGATAATATCATTAAAATCCTTGACACAGCTTTCCCAGTCATGGGTTCCAAGCACGATATCAGTAACACCGGGCGACTGCTCCAACCCGAAAATTCGATAAATTGTCGGCCTGCGAAGGTTACAACCAACCAGGAGGACTTTATAGCCATCCTGCGCCATCGACATGGCAAGGTTTACAAGTGTAGTTGTTTTCCCTTCCTGCAGTGACGCCGAGGTTGCAACAATGGTTTTTATTGTTTTGGAAACGGAATGGAACTGCAAAGTGGTACGGAGTGTTCTGTACGATTCCGCCACCGGATCTTTAGGTGCAAAATGCGTCACCAGGCGTGCGGAAGACTCCAGGTACGGATTTTCATCCCATTGAGGATTCTTATCCAGTAAATGTTCCACAAGTTCATCAATGTCCATGTGAGGAATCACACCCAAAACAGGCACTTGCAAGTATTCCTCAACATCTTCAATGGTCCCGATTGACGTATCAAACGTTTCAAAGAGGAACGCCAGGACAACTCCGATAAAAAATCCCATAATCAGGCCGACACTTACCGTCCTGAACATATTGATATTAATCGGCTGTGTATTAAGCATTGCAGGACGAACCACTGTAACATCATTTCCCTGGTCCGCTTCACGGATCAATGCTTCCTGGAACTGCTGATTCAGAAATGCGTACTGTTCCGAACGCAATTGAACTTCACGTACGAGGCTTGCGTATATCCTTTGCCCTTCCGGAACTCTTTGCAATGAAACGGAAATACTGTCAATTTGATCATCAAGGGTACGTTTCTGACTTCTGAATACGGAAATATTTCCTACTATTTCTCGGTAAAGCAGATTAAGCAGTTCTTCGATTTCTACTTCGACTTCCACTCGTTCCGGATAATCCGGTTGAAATTGTTCTGCCAGTGTACGATGTCTAAGTTCAAGAGAGATCAGCCGTTCATTCAAACCACCGAATGGCCCTGTTCCACCATCACTTGAGCTGATCCAGTCAATGGTTGTGAACATCCTGTCGAGCGAATCCTGTTGTGCTTGAAGTGTAAGAGATTGATTATTCGAGCTTTGTACAGGTTGCGATTGCGTAAATGTCGCAATATCCCCTTCACCTGTTTCTATACGACGCACTAACTGCGTTCGTTGTTCTTCAAGCTCCGTAATCCGTGCACGAATAGCACGAAGTTCCTGCCTGAGATTTGTCAATTCAATCAATTGAAGACGAACATGGTCTTCAATGATCATATTCGGGTTTGATTCACGGAAGCTTTGTAGTTGACGTTCTGCTGCTTCCATTGCCGATTGCGCATAACCAAGACGTTCCTGGATGAACTCTCGCGTGCGTCGGTCTTGCTGTACCTGCCGTTCATGGTGGACTTCACGGAAAACTTCCGCTGTGTTTTGCGCCATTTCACGCGCTTCTTCCGGATCGGCGGAAATCACCTGAATGTCGATAATATTCGTTCTGCCGCTTCTTTCCGTGCTCACCTTGCCAATCATGCTGTTTACAAGGCTGGCAAGCTGGGGATTATGCTGCAATTCATCACTATCGATGTCAGGATTGATCCGGCCCATTGCACGCGCCACCCGTTCCATTACCGGGAAACTTTTTATCAGCTCCTGAGCTGTCGCAATGTTATCCCAACGTGTATACGTAAGGCGTTCTACCATCAATCCCGATAGCGTGTTGGTTTCGTCGATCTTGACCGATGCGAAACTGCTGTACAACGGCAAGCGGGAGAGACCGAAGAAATAACTGAAGCCACCAACAAGGATTGCGGTAAAAACAATGATTTTCCATCGTCTGCGTAAAATCCGCTGTACATCGCGAAGATTCAACTCGTACTGAGCCATTTGCTTATCCGATAACTTTGTTTCACATGACGCAATTACAAACCGACACTGTACCTGTTCTTACAATTTTCTTAGAAAACCATTGTAATAGCAAAATTACTGCCAATTCTCAGCGCGAAAGTACAATGTCGTTACAATACATATTTCTATTTTGTTTTTTATTATCTTAAGACAACAATCAAGACTATCACCTGGAGGAATACACTTAACAGTGTACCAATTCTGGTCATTTTAACAATCCAGCTTTCCTGAAGTCTTGGGATATAGACCTGATCGCCATGTTCCACGATAATATCTTGAGAAAGGTCGCCTGTTTCGAAATATTGCTCCAGGTCAACACGAATCAGATCGCCATTCGCCCGAAATACAATAATCGCGGCAGGATCTGCATCCTGGGCAAGGCCACCGCTGGAAGCAATAAACCGAATCAAACTGGTGTTTGATTCTATCGTATAGACTCCCTGGTTCTGAGCGGCGCCAACAATTGCGGCTGTTCTGGATACATACTCGATCACTTGAACCTGTACAATGGGTTCATTCATGTACTGGCCAAGATCCTGTTCCAGCTCGCGTTTTAATTCCGCAGTCGTTTTTCCCAAAGCTCGGACTTCACCCAACAAAGGAAGAACAATCGTGCCGTTTGGCTGAACTGTCAGTTCAAATGTTCTGCCGGGATCATCCAGGGACAACCGATCAAAAATGGAGACGACAATCCGGTCTTTCGGCCCAAGAGTGTACCGTTCCATGATGCGCTGTGAATACTCTTGAGCAATAACGCTCAGAGGAAGTAACAAAAGAAGAGCGATTGTGAGAAGTAGATTTTTTTTCATGATAGGATCGAAAGAATTTTCGTTATGACACTTGTTTCCAAATACTCCAGATCAACCGGTTTCACGATGAAATCACTGGCTCCAAGATCGAGTGCACGTTTACCGATTTCCTGGTCCAATACACCAGTAACAATGATAATCTCAATACGGCTATCGATTTCCCGAATTCGTTTCAGAACTTCGAGACCATCCATGCCGGGCATCCGAATATCCAACAATACAAGAAGAGGACGTGAATCAATGGTTTTTTGCAGAGCGTCCTCGCCTGATATCGCAAATTCCGTTGTAAATCCCTTTGAATTAAGGAAATCCGAAAGAAATTCGCAAATATCTTCTTCGTCATCGACAATCAAAATATGACCAAAAGACATGGATTCCACCTCACTTCGTCGAGAACGAACTCCGTAAAATGCAAAATACGGTAATAATTAGTGAATTGCCAGATTTGCCGCATCTTCAGGAGTTTCAAAATAACTGACTGGCACAGTTTCTATCATGCGTGAGAGCCTTTTCATTGCAGCGCCCTGTACACCGGCATGATAGGTCAATGAAAGCAGATCTGTAATTATCCTGCTGACATTGGATGTACTTCTGATTGCATTGTTACCAAACATGTACAGATGATTGAGAGTCGTACACCTTGTCCAGGACAGAGTATCCGGATTCAAACTGCGCTTTCCTGTTAAATCTGTCCTTCCAGGTCTCCAATGGGGAAACCGTTGCCAGACATAATCCGATGCTCGTGGACTCTCTCCCATCCCGTGAATCCAGTAAAAATCACCTTCGCGGCACATAAATGTGAGATCATCCGCGATCAGGCGTCCTCCATTGGCAACCAGGAGCAGCGCAGCGGTCGTTTTTCCGCATCCGGATGGACCACTGATCATGATCCCGTGACCATGAATATCCACAGAGCTCGCATGCATTGCGTGTAATCCACGCGCAGCAAATGGCGCCAGCAAACCCGGTAAAATAATTTGTTCAAAGATACTTGAAAGCCGATTCCAGTATTTTTCATTCAAACTTGCAATAAGCAGCCCTTTTCTGGGCCATACCTCCATAAAAGCTCCGATGTCCGGATGGGTCCATACCATGTAATCTTTCGAACCTGTTGCAGTAAAAACACCTCTCTTCAGATAAATCGGTCCTTCTGCCTTTTTAGCCTCCATTGCTCCAGTACGCAAAATTACATGGATATCAGGATCGACAGTGTTGTCAAACTCCATGAAAATACCATGGGGAAATCCAACATTCGGTATACCGTCTTCTGCTTCAAATCCTAAGGATATTCCTGCAAACTTGCGTCTAATCACGATGACTCCCTGAGGAATCCATTTTCTGCAAGATTTGAAATAAATTGAGATACAAATTTTTCACATTCTTCTCTTGTAGGAACATTATATAATTCAACCATTTGAGATACAATTGTTTCCAATTCTATTGACGATCGTAATTTTTTCCAGACAAATTTACCTGTTTTATTGATAACCAGGTACTTTCCATCCTCTTTCAGCAATAAAAGTCCTTCCGGGACTTCCTGCTCGACGATATGTTCTGAAAATTCATACTTCAAATGATCTTCCCGCTTTCAGGTTGCGCAAAGCAACAGCTAGACAGTTTATGGTACTACGGAATTTACAGGTATGCAATAAAAGTCAATCATTCCAGAATTTTCAGGAGAGAATCCTGATTTCTTCGAATACCCGAATATTGACTGATAATATTCAGGAAAACATTATTTCTCCGGGTAAAATAGCGAATCCATGATAATGGTAAACCAGAATTTTCAAGTACTAAATCTCGTGGAGGAAAAGAAATTGTACGAAGATAATTGAACATCTCGACAGGATTTTCAAACAGATCTGCCATAGCGCTGATACGTCTGATTCCGCCTTTTTTTACAAGTTTGCCATGTCCAAGAGCAGCACAACGTCTCCGTACAGCCACCTCTTTTGGGAAAACCATATGATTTGCAGGAACAGGTGTCCATTTCGTACCGAATTGCCGTTGTGTTATTGCACAAGCGATCTGAACAGCGGAGAGAATACCGTACTTGCGACAAAACTGGTAAAATCGGTCGAATCGAAATCCTTTTTGCCACTTCTGACAAGCGAAATGCAGATCCAGGAACCATTGAATCCGAAAAAAACCGTGTCGAACAGAATGGAGAGCGAGTACAGCAAAATGTACTTCACGAGATGGTGTATCGATGGAAAGATTATCTGCTACCGATATTTTTCGCGTTGACCGGAAGAGGAATTCGGAATCCATGGGAAAGGGTTCTGTACGATCTACAATATCTCGATGGAGATCAATGGTGCTGTTGTTTTCCGGATGTTTAAACACCCGTGCGAAGCCATATTTATCCTGAATACTCTGACTCTTTTCCCAATGAACGGTCGGCACCTCTGTCCACCCGGAATCAAGTAAAGCAGTGGATGCTTGAAGATGATCCTTCTTCTGTACAATAATATCCAGGTCGCCAGGATCTCTCACCCATGGTTCAGGATAAACTTGTGCAACTCCTATTCCCTTGATAAGCAATGGTTTAAATTCATTCAGGATTTTATGAGCATCACGGTAACTTTCAATCACAAAGGTATATTTTGCCTTTGAAGGAATCGTGGAAGCATGAATTTTCTGGAGTGATTCCTGATCGAATGAATTCTCCCAGCGTGGAATTTTTTTCAGAAATAAGGAAGCAATTGGAAGCAATTTATGATACTTGAGAACCTTGAAGGCTTCCAGGGACGAGAAAGTATGATCATCAGGTTGTTGACCCGAAACAAGACGCAGGACTGCCTGCACTGCTGATGCTTCAGGTTTTATCACCATGCCTCCAGGATTGTACTGAGGAGGCGTAACACACGCCATTTCAAGGGAATTCGCAGTTTTGAAATTTTCCCTGAACGTTTACGATGGGTTACTTCTCCAATAATATTCTCCCGATAAACAAGATGTATTGATTTAGAGGAATCACCTTTTTCAAACAAATGGTTGTGATCAATACAGACAAGTCTATGGACAACAGGAGATTCAGTATAGCCTGGCAAGAGTAACACCAGAATGCCAGTATTTTTTACAGTATAGGCAAAATTCCGTCTTGGCGTCACCTGAATAAAATCACCCGATCGAAGGACAGGATTCATTGATCCTCCCTTGACCGGGATCCAGAATGGTTGTTCAAACTTTCGTAACAGGTGAGACGATTGTTCCATTTTATCCAAATGGATCCGGCTCATCGCTGAAGAGATGTGCTTCCACCTTTCCGGTTTCGAGTATTCTTGGTGGATCCCAGGTTGTATGTTCTTCTTCACCTGTAAAATCTTCGTTGTACTGATGGTCCATTTTATCCCTCAAACCATAGTTTCTTGTTACCAACCTACTTAATGGAAATCCTTCAGTCAAGCCATTGATGAGAATAGATGAATGATGTGCCTCTATACATCCAGATTCCTTACATACCGGGCATTTCTCTCGATGAAATGTCTCCTCGGCTCAACAGCGTCACCCATCAACGTTGAGAAAATCCGATCTGCGGCGGCGGCATCTTGCAGGGTAACCCGAATGACAGTCCGGCGTTCCGGATCCATGGTGGTCGTCCAGAGCTGTTCCGGGTTCATTTCTCCCAAACCTTTGTATCGTTGCAAACCTGCACCTCCGCCCAATTCCTTCATGCGAAGATCACGTTCAGCATCATCATACACATAAATTTCCTTTTTTCCCTTCTTCAGGCGATACAAAGGCGGCTGGGCGATAAAGATATGCCCTTTTTCAATAAGAGGCCGCATATAGCGGAAAAAGAAGGTTAAAAGCAAAGTTCGGATATGTGCACCGTCCACATCAGCATCTGTCATGATAATGATTTTGCCGTAACGGAGTTTCTCCAGGTCAAACCCGCCATTTCCATTGGAATTCCCATTTCCATTAAACAGGTCGCGTTCATCACTGCCTGAATCTCCAATCCCGGTACCAATCGCTGTGATCAAGGTTCTGATTTCTTCATTGGACAATATTTTATCGAGTCTTGATTTTTCAACATTCAGGATTTTTCCGCGCAATGGCAATATTGCCTGGAATCGACGATTTCTTCCCTGTTTTGCACTGCCGCCTGCCGAATCGCCCTCAACGATATACAATTCTGTATCATTGGAGTCACGGCTGCTGCAATCTGCCAGTTTACCGGGCAAGCCGCCCGATTCCAGCACGCCCTTGCGGCGGGTGAGCTCTTTCGCTTTACGCGCTGCTTCTCTGGCCCGGAATGCGCTCATGGATTTGTCAATGATCCGGCGTCCAACAGCGGGATTCTCTTCCAGGAATTCGGAGAGGGATTCACCCGTAATTGACTCCACAATCCCTTTAATCTCGCTGTTACCCAGTTTCGTTTTTGTCTGCCCTTCAAACTGCGGCTCTGCAACTTTTACACTGATTACTGCAGTCAACCCTTCCCTGCAGTCTTCACCACCAAGAAGAAAACCCTCTTTCTTGAACAATTTTGCCTTTGTGGCATAATTATTCAATGTTCGTGTCAGAGCGGTTTTAAACCCTACAAGATGGGTTCCACCTTCCACCGTGTTGATGTTATTGACATACGTATGAATGTTGTCACGATAGGAATCGTTATATTGAAACGCAATTTCGACTGGTACTCCATCCCGTTCTTTTTCAAAGTAGATCGGTTTGTTGATAATTGGTGTCCTGTTTTCATCGAGATACTGCACAAAGGCTGCCAGTCCACCCTTGTAATAGAATTCTTCTATTTCCTGTTCTTCTGTACGTTCATCCTGCAGAAAGATGTGTAATCCCTTATTGAGGAACGCCAGTTCACGCAGACGATCGGCGACGGTGTCATAATCATAGACCGTAACCCGGAAAACTTCCGCATCGGGTTTGAATCGTGTGATGGTGCCATTCTTCTTGCCACGGATCTTTTTCGAAGACCGGATTATTCCGGAAGTAGGTACGCCACGTGTGTAACTTTGAGAATTCAACACGCCATTTCGAATGGATGTCACCTTGCACCATTCGGACAGGGCATTCACAACGCTGACACCGACTCCGTGCAGACCGCCGGATACCTTGTAGGAATCCTTGCTGAATTTTCCACCGGCATGAAGAACTGTCATAACAACTTCAAGGGCGCTTTTTGGAGGATCTTTGTAATCCGGATGATTATCTACCGGAATACCACGGCCATTATCTTCCACACTCACACTGCCGTCAATATGAAGCGTTACTTTTATTTCATCACAAAATCCTGCCAATGCTTCATCGACAGAATTGTCCACAACTTCATACACCAGGTGATGCAAACCACGATTGCTTATATCGCCGATGTACATTGCCGGACGTTTGCGTACTGCTTCCAGACCCTTTAATACCTGGATTTTGGAAGCACTATAGCTATCGGATGATGACTCGGTATGTCTTTCTTCACTCATAACTTCACATGTCACTTTCTTTGAAAAACTACGGGAATCGGAACGTTACACCTGTACTTCCCCGTTCCAACTGATTACCTGATCTTTACCCGGATACAAACTGAATATCATTCACTACTTTTTTCCCGATATAAGCATTAATTTTTTCAATAATGTCTGTTTTCATTGTAAATAATTGATACCGCCAGGAAGCATTTTCCACAATGATATACAATTTTCCTTTTTCCAGGCGTACAGCGCGGGATTGTTCCGCCACAATATCCCCGACGATGTCGGACCAGTGCGCCAGAACCTTTGCTTCAGAAAACTTCTTTTTACCGACGGTAGTTGCAATCCACTGTTCAATCCCGTGGGAGACAGGCACAATTTTCCCTACCGGTTTTCCGATACGTTGTCTGTCTTTATACTCCTTCTGTGATCTCCACTTATCCCATGCATCCCATTTTTTCGATGAGCCATACATCAGGAAAGTCGTACCGGCATAATCAGCATCAGGAAATCTTCTCCTTCACGCTGTTCAGTGGGACGTGTAATTCCGGCCTGTGTTGAACTGCCCAGTTCAAAACGAACCTGGTCCGTTTTGATATGCTTCAACAGTTCAAGGATGTAGATGGAGTTATAACCGATTGTCTTCTCCTCACCATCATAGGCCACACTGATCGTTTCACTTCCCCGTCCACCGAGTTCCACATCTTCCGCTGAAATATCAAGACGGTTAGGTTGCAGGTTGAAAACAATTTGACGGCTGATCGGATTGGAAAATATCTGTGCGCGTTTTACCGTTTTTATCAACGCTTCCACCGATACAACCAGTAAATCGGAATTATTGGTAGGAATAACACTTTCGTAATGGGGATATTTACCCTCAATCAAACGGCTGTATAACGTAGCATTTTCCAACTTTACCATAATCTGGTTGGTACCGATAGCCAGAGAAATTTCACCTTCTTCCGGAAGATTTCTGCTAACCATGGAAAGCGCTTTTACAGGAATGATGATTTCACGCGGTTCATCGGAATAGCTGAAATTCTGGTCGATAATGCGTACCAATCTGTGTCCATCGGTTGCTACTGCACGGAATTCCTGGGAACGCAACTGAAGAAACACACCTGTCAGTGCAGGACGCAGTTCATCTTTCGATACTGCAAACGATGTACGGTCTATCATATCTTTGAAAACACCGGCTTCGAAAATGATAGATGATGATTCTTCAAACTCCGGAAGGCTTGGGAATTCCTGCGCTGCGATACCGGGTACCTGGTAATTGCCTTCTCCCGCGGTCAACTGCAAGTGATTTCCTTCATCACTTTCGAATTCAATATCAAAGGCATCCAGTTCACGTACGATATCACCGATTTTTTTTGCGGGAATCGACAGTGAACCATCCTCATGACCCTGCACTTCAAGTTCTGTGAGTACCGAAACCTCAAGATCGGTGGCAAGAAGTAACAGTTTATTGCCTTCCAGTTGCAACAAGATATTGGAAAGAATAGGCAACGTGGTTTTACTGGGGACGGCTGGAGCAACACGATTGAATGCTTCCAGGAAATCTGACTGAGCTACAGTAAACCGCATGGTTAAACTCCCGTACCGAGGGTGAGATACTCACTCTCGAATAACTAATAGTATTATTATGTTTATCTCTTGTTCTTGTAGTTGTCGAGTGAATAGAGTGAATAACTGGGAAATATTACCGTCTTTTTCTTGGAAATCCTGTATTTTGTTATTCACAAATTCACGGATTAAGAGTGAATAATTTTTCCGGTTATCCACTCTCAATGTGCTGAATTGAGAGTAAACAAGAAGTTTCCCCCTTTTACTCCCTCATAAATCACAACTTCTATTCCACATGTGGATAACTAATGTGGATAGATGAAAAATCAGGCAGAGCACTGCCCCTAAATCCTAATTTTGTAAGATACTACCAAAACAAGGTGTCGTCAAGAAAATAAAGATTTTTGAACAACAGAATTGGGTGAGAAATCGGGATGTAAACTCGAGGAAAAAATCCTTACACCGATTCCCTGTAAATACGTTCAATCAAGTGGTTAATTGTTGTCTGAAACTCCGTATCACTTTGTTCCCACTTTTCAATGGATGTTCTCGCGTGCAGTACTGTTGTATGGTCTCGACCACCGAAATGTTTGCCAACCTGTTTCAAAGACAGTTCAGTGAGACGGACTGACAATGCCATCGCAACCATGCGCGCACGAGCAATCGGTTGAGAACGTACTTTGGCATACAAAAGATCGGGAGACACCTGGTAATGCTCCGATACAATCCTTTGTACCGTATCCACAGAAACCTGTTTCTTCTGGGTCTTGAAAAGATCTGAAAGAACAGATTTTGCTAGATCAAGAGTAATGTCTACACCGTTCAAACTGCAGTGGGCAAGCAAACGAATAATAGCGCCCTGAAGATCACGAACGTTTTTCGTAATATTCTCCGCCAGGAAAGAACTTACTTCCTGGGCGATTTCAATCTTTTCTTCATCTGCAAATTTCTGAACGATAGCGAGACGGGTTTCAAAATCGGGAGGTCCGATATCACAAACGAGACCCCATCCGATTCTACTGACAAGACGTTCATCGAGACCGTCAAGATCCCTTGGAGGTTTATCGGAAGTAAGGACAATCTGTTTCCCGGCCTGGTGCAGAGAATTGAACGTATGGAAGAACTCCATCTGCGTACGATCACGGCCGACTAAAAATTGAACATCATCCAGTAAAAGAACATCCACATTGCGCCAGCGTGCCGAAAACTCATCCGCGCGGTTGTTACGGATCGATTCTACAAAGTCCTGGGTAAAACGTTCACTGGAAATGAACTTGACTTTGGTTGATGGATGCAAACGAACAACTTCATGTCCTATTGCCTGAAGGAGATGAGTTTTTCCAAGTCCCACACCGCCATATAACAACAAAGGATTATATGTCGTTTTTCCTGGAGCTTCTGATACTGCCAGGCTTGCGGCTCGTGCAAAACGGTTGGGTGGTCCTTCAATGTAGTTTTCAAATGTATATCGCGGGTGAAGTCCGGCGACATTTTTCTTAGGAAGAGACGGTTTGGTCGAAAAGTGAACAGGCGATACTGCCGGTGCCGACGCAGGTTCGGGAGGATCCTCCAGCTCCGGACGCACCGTGTAATGAATTTCACCTGTACTCCCCAACGTTTTTACAAGCGCCGATTCAATTTGCGGTGAATAGTGGCCCTCTATCCATTCGTAATAGAATTGACTGGGCACCTGAACGGTGAGACTATTGTTTTCGAGCGAAACAGGAACAATCGGTTGAAACCAGGTGCAAAACGCTTTTCTGGGTAACTCTTCCTCAATGGATTCACAAAAGCGTCCCCATATGTTCTGGACACTTTTCGTTGGAGTTTTCTCAGATTGTTTTGAGACCGATTGCCTGGCGATGGTCGTAGCATCCATGATGATATTTTTCTCCGCGCGCGGACATAAAACTGGTATTGTGGATAACTTTTCACTCAATCGTATAAAACATACCAATACCACAACATTTCAGCAATTCACCGGATGTGGATAAGTTGTGGAAAACAAGAATTCATGCGCATTTCACCGGATTAGCCCCAGTGGCGAGGGAAAAATATAGAGGTGTCCTCAGGGCGAGTCAAGCAAGAAATTCGAGGAAAAAAAATGAGAATTTCAAACAAGAAACAAATATGTCCAGTGGGAAGCAAATGTTCTTCTAACACATGGAATTATGGTGGCAGAGACTTTTCATTCGCGCCTCGAGAGGCACTCTGGATATCCGTTCTCAGGCTCAATTCAAATAATCGAAAATGAACAAATTCAATCGATTACGGTAACAGGCATTTTTCATCCATCGCCGAACTCGACAATACAGTTTTTTACCAGTGGACCATTCGACTATCTATGAGTTGTTGGTCTGTAATAAAAGAATCTGTCATTTCTGCCTTCAATGGATATCATACCTGTAATGCAAAAACAAACCGAAAAAGAAGAAAATGAAATCAAAGATTTATAGTTCCTCGCTGTTTTGTGTGGGTAATCTCTAATTATTCATTTTCATAGAGTATTCACTAATATCTGATAGTGATTTTTACTTTCAAATAACCAGTAACATAACGAGAACTTCTCTTTATGTCTGGTTGCTTTTGTAGCGCCGTGCTTCAGCGTGCTTTCAAACAGCTTAAGCCATGGAAAAGTACGCTGAAGCGCACTCTAAATGGTTGTTTTTCTAAATCCACCACGCTGAAGCACGGTGCTACTTGCTGTACAAAAATGACAGATAATAATGTTATTCCTGTTCTACCCACACAAAACAGCGAGGGACCAGATTTATCGTATATCAAAGTAGTATATACTCTATACTATGTTGGCAACTGAAGTACATAAGAACAATGAAAACAGAGTTTGAAGTTCTATACTTGACAATCAAAACATGGTGCTATTGTAAAAAAATGTAAAAATAATCAAACAACTTGATTTCTTTGTGAGTATTTGCTATTCTTCCGAAAATATGGTCTTTCATGTGTGTATTTTGTGCAAATCATGAAAGGGAGCGGCATGGGATCCAAAAAGAAAACAACCGGGGAGAACTCCGGTACTGTACCCTATTCCGTATTTGAAAAAGCGAACAAAGCGATAGCATCCATTGGTGATGAAAAGGAATTGGCATCCGCGGTATTGGATATCGCCAGGGAGTATTTCGGCGGCGATCATGGAGTTCTACTGGAACTGGAAGACACAACGGGAGATTTGCGGGAGATCGCAACCTACGGTTCCATTGAAGAAATGCTGAACCAGGATATGCGTATTTTCGCCCAGTATGCCACCGATCATCCCAACGATCCGGAAAGTGTGATCATCGCGCCAGAAGCAAAAGAGGTAAAAAAACTGGCCGCGAGGAAAAGTGTACGCAGGGATATGACAGAAGAAGTATTACTTTTCCCTCTCGTATCCGGGAACATGGCGGTCGGTGCAATCTATCTCGGTTCAAAACAAACCGGTTCCATCCATTTTTCCGGCATTGATGAATCCCATGTGATGCTTACCGGTTCGCTGTTAGGTGAAATGATTGGCATTGACCGGACAATACGACGGTTGCATCGCCAGAACAGCGCCCTCCAGCGTCAGGTTCAGAATGTTACAACGTTTGACAACCTGGTGGGAACCAGCGAAGGGATCAAACGGATTAAAAATGCCATTGATCTTGTACTTGATACAGATATTCCCGTAACCCTGATCGGTGAAAAAGGTACGGGAAAACGTCTTATTGCCAGTATTATCCACAATCAGAGCTCCCGCCGGGAACGTCCCTTTATCGTGTTTGAAGCCAGCGAGATCCCGGAGCAGTTGCTTGCAGGAGCGCTTTTCGGGCAGGCGAGCGGGGTTCGCGGCGCGCCGTCCAAGGGAAGATTCGGCGCCCTGCGTGAGGCGAAGGGCGGAACCCTGTTTATCAATGATATGGAAGTGCTTCCCCTCGCGGTGCAGTCGCAGTTGATGACAGCGCTTGAGCGTGGGGAGATGATTCCCATCGGCGACGACAGGGAATATCTCGTGGATGTTCGCCTGGTGTTCGCCACCCGGAAAAATATCAAGACGATGTACAATGAAGGCGAGATCAAACCGGACCTGTACCAGCGCCTGTGCCAGTTCCCTATCCTGATTCCGCCGTTGCGGGACCGTATTGAAGACATTCCCCTGTTAGTCCCCTATTTTGTCGAACAGGCGGCTTCTACCTTCGGGAAAAAGATCGCCGGGATCAGCACGGAAGTGTACGATTACCTTGGTTCCTACATCTGGACAGGAAACATCGCCGAGCTGGAACGTGAGGTACGCCAGGCGGTGCTTCGTACCCCCGACCGTACCGGGGTGATTACCGCATCTGCATTGAGCCCGCACCTGGTCAGCCGTCCTCAACCCGTACTCGAAGAGCCGGGCGAAGGAACCCTGAAACAACGGAT
Source organism: bacterium (assembly GCA_963674515.2). Lineage (GTDB taxonomy): Bacteria > Electryoneota > Electryoneia > Electryoneales > Electryoneaceae. Next base: position 262,077 of record CAXXQY010000028.1, on the reverse strand, counting down.
CGCCCGCATAGAGAAGAAGATGATCATCGACGCTCTCGAGCATCACAATCATAACCAGTCCATGACCGCGGACACTCTTGGCCTGAGCCGACAGGCGCTGATCAACAAGCTGCAACGTTACGGAATCGAAACCGGACGGAAATACAAACGCAAGCTGCGGGAAATTCAACGACAGGTGGAAGAGGATTAAGCTGAACAGTATTATTGTATAAATACAAAGGGCGTTCCTTTAGACAGAGGGCGCCCTTTTTTATGATAGTTATATAGCCTGGACCGCCCTCGGTCCGGGAACAATATGGAGTGTAGATTTGTGATTCAAACCATTATTTTATATGCAGGTATATAGTTGTGCTGCAAATATCTTTTCCCCGGACCGGGGACGGTCCGGGCTACACTGCTCCATAGAGACCCCGAACCGGTTTATTCAAAAAGATTTGAATGACAATCATTTATAAGAAGAACATTAAAATAATTCTGCCCGATTCTATTATTCTGTAATGATATTTTGTATCTTATAACAGGATGCATTAGCATTTGTGCTCGTTAAAATACTTATTGTAACCTGCATTACCAATGGCTTCGTTGAAGGGTAGTATAACGGTCAACACGTGAGGGGGATACCATGTGTATGCTACCAATTCGCAGGTTTCAGAGAGACATCGCTTTTATTCTCTCCGCTATTGTTTTTCTCGCATTTCCTGTTTTTGCCCAGGACAGCAGTAATGTAACCCTTGTCGGTTCAACTCATGGATTGTTGCATAATTCATACTGTATCGCTGTCTCTGGAAATTATGCGTATGTTTCCACACGAATTTCGGCACTGAAATGTGTCGATGTCAGTGACTTAGAGCATCCATTATTAGTTGGATCAGTTGATTTGCCGGGAGAAGCCGGACAGATAAAGGTGGTTGGCGACCTTGTATTTGTTGCGGCGCATAATGGCGGCGTCAGAATTGTCGATATCAGTGATCCGACAATGCCGACGGAAGTGGGTCATATAAACACACCGGAACCGGCGGAAGATATCGCTATCCAGGGCAATCTTGCCTGTGTAGCAGCGTTGGATGCAGGATTACTTCTGTATGACATCAGTGATCCCTCCTTACCGCAAGCGTTGGGAGAGCTGGAAACATTCCATTGTGCCAGAAGAGTCGTACTGCAGGAGAATCTCGCTTATATCACCAGTGATGAATATGGAATGTACATCATTGATATAAGCAATCCATCCCTTCCGGACTTAATTGGATGGTTACCTACAGAAGGTGCGACAGGGATCTGTGTGCAGGGTACCTATGCCTATATCACTGATGGTTACTGGGGATTGCGCATTGTTGATATCAGTAATCCCGATTATCCGTCACGTGAAGGGCATTTTGATACTCCCGGTATTGCATTGGATGTGCAGGTATCAGGTACCATTGCCTATGTAGCGGATGAAACAGAAGGAATTCGAGTCATTGACGTCAGCGATCCCGCCCAGCCGGAAGAAGTCAATTGCCTTGAGTTACAGGCGGCCTACCAGATAACACTCATGCGTGATATCGCATTTGTGGCTTCCCATGAAACAGGATTTAAGATTGTGACTGTGCAGGAACCTGTTTCACCGGCTCTGATCAGCGAGTACTTCAACGACTCCTGGTCACTTGATGAAATTGTGATTGAAAATGGGTATGCTTTTGCGACAGACTGGTTTACAGGTTTGAAGATTTTCGACATCAGTGATCCTCATACACCCTGTGAGACGGAAGTATCCATTGATCTGCCGACATTTACCCACGGCATCGACCTTGACGGCAATCTTGTGTACGTTGCTAACAGTGAAGAAGGCCTGCTGATCTTTGATGTCCAGGATCCGCTCCAGCCTGTGGAGGTCGGAAGATCGAGCCCGGGTGAAGATATTTTTGACGTTGTTGTGCAGGATGATTATGCCTATGTGGCCGACTATGATGACGGGTTGAGGGTTATTAATGTCAGTACTCCGTCAACACCTGTTGAAATCGGCATCTTCGGCGCAACGAATGCCAACAGTATTTTCATCGAAGGGCAATATGTCTACATGACAAACGGATTGGATGGCGGATTTCAGATCATTGATATCAGCAATCCGGAATTACCGGTGCAAACCGGATATTTACCGATAGAAAGACCACAGAATGTGGTGGTTGATGGCAACTATGCCTATATCACCTGCCTGTCGGACGGTCTCCATGTTGTTGATATCGAAAATCCAGCCACACCAACTGTTGTCGGATATATAGAAACATATCAACCCAGGGCGATTACCATTTCCGGTGAGTTAGCCTATATCGCGGATGGTATGGAAGGTTTGAAAGTGATCGATCTGGACAATCCTTCCTGTCCGCGAGAAGTTGGTCATTACAATGATAATCAGACATCCTGGGGAGTCGGTTTGTATAACGGATATATCTATGGTACAGCCGATTACGGTCTCTATGTGTATGATTATTTTTACGACAATCCGGTATCTGATGATCCGGGCATAAACATTCCAGCGGCTTTCAGTCTTTCCAACGCTTATCCTAATCCATTCAATCCATCCACGATGGTTACGCTTTCTCTTCCGCAGAATGCTATGGTGCGGGTACTGGTGTACAACCTGAATGGACGCCTGGTCGCGACAATGGCGGACGGATATTATACAACCGGAAACCATCCGTTGGCTTTCCATGCCGGCAACATGGCGAGCGGAACTTATTATATAAGGGCGGAAGCAGGTGGATTATGGAGCCAGACTCAAAAGTTGATTCTGGTCAGATAATAGACAATCGGAAGATCATTTCATTTGTTGCGCAGGTTACAAAAAATAATGAAAATGATCCGAAGTGAATAACGAATTCAAAGAGAAAAACAAAGGGTGTTCCTTTAGACAGAGGGCGCCCTTTTTTATGATAGTTGTGTAGCCTGGACTGCCCTCGGTCCGGGAACAATATGGAGTGTAGATTTGTGATTCAAACCATTATTTTATAAGCAGGTATATAGTTGCACTGCAAATATCCTTTCCTCGGACCGGGGGCGGTCCGGGCTACACCGTTGCAGATCTTTGGCCTGAGTGCTTGTCACTCAGGTTTCTCTTTTCAGGTGTGGGTGGCTGGCCGAATAGCTTGGTGACGAAGGAACGGACTATTCGGGTTTTATAATCTTACTTTGGACTATACAACTCCATAGAGACCCCGAACCGGTTTTTTGCGAATGGGCAACAACTTCAAGCACAACGTTTTTTCGTTTCATTGTTCTTCCCAGGCGTTTACCGTAGAAAAACTGTTTTGCAAATATCGAAGTTGTGTGTAGATGGATGTGTGATTCTCCAGAAATACACGCCAGACGCCATGTTTTCCGGAGTCCAGTGAAATGTATTCGCGCCTTGTGTTCCCATAAAATCTTCCCTGTATATCTCACGACCGGAAATATCGAATAGCTGAATACTGTACAGCCCAGGTACTGGCAGCGCCAAGTTTACTTGTAACGCGCTGTTGAAAGGATTTGGATATACCGATTGAATGGTCAGTGTTGATGGCAGGGATACTTCCGCTTGTTCGTGGGTATTGCTTGTGTCCCTTCCGGCGAGAGCGCCATCCTGAAATATTTTGAATAGATATACATGTGGACCTCTATGATCAATATCAGTACGAACACTGAAAAGAACATCCCCAAAAGAGTTGCGGACTGTATAACTATCGCCAACATAGGGGACATCATTACTGGAGATAATAATTGTATACTGATCAGGCCATAAACTAATCAAATCATTATCGTATCCAAGGATAACTAAATTATAAATATCATAAATACATGTGGTAAAGAATTCTGTTCCTTGTTCATTTGTTACCAAACCGAAGTTGATAAAGACAGGTTGAAGTGTATCGTTAAGAGTAGCTCGTGATTCTGAAAGAATAGTCCCGTTTTCATTTACATGGATATACATCAATTGGTTTGAACTCACAGTTTGCAATACAGAATTGTCATCCAATATTGCGGGTGGAGAATAACAATGAGTATTAGTCCCCGATGGCACAAGCCCTTGCACCAGCACTCCCTCAGTTGGCCATAACGGATTAAGATCGTTATCCATATGTTGCCAAAGATACTTAGTAATTAAATAGTACCCCCCAGATCTATCCTGCACAAAAAAGATGGGATATGTAGTTGTTTGATCTTGATTAACAATTACATGGATAGAATCTTCTGTAGCGTATTCGCCTTCTGCAGTGATGATCCTTCCATACATTCTGTTTCTCAGGTTCCAGACAATAGCGGCACCACCATCGTGCGCGGGAAGTATTTGTGGCGGTCGTGAGCTTCCATTATCATATTCCCCAATAAACAGATCATTCTCTGGAAACTTCATGCTGCCATCTGCATTGATGCCGCATAAATGAATAGGATCCGGATAGGTCATCTTCGATGTAAGCACAAACATGCCATTGGCGCTGTCGGTACACGCGAATTCCAGACCAACGTTGATATTGTATTGGTTGGTGTTCGGGGATAATAGCTGTCCGTGTGGCGCCCAGAGGAGTTCACCATCAGGGGATATCTTTTGGGCATAATTCATCCAGGCAAGAGCAATATTGTAATTTGATACAGCTACCAACAGATTCCCTTCATCATCCAACACAGCTCCGAGGCATGCTCCGGATGGATCACCGACCATATCGAATACATCAATACCCCCTTCCTGGAAAGAGGGATAACCATCCAAATCGAAATGCTGTACCCTTGTGGAGTAATCCAAACCAAATGGCATATTCCAGATCACCCACACTCCTCCCTCATTATCGGGGAGAAGTTTCCAGGTGGCGATATCTCCATCAGGCTCCACGGGCACACCCTCTGCGCTCCATTGGGCGTGCATCGGAACCGCGATGGCAAGCATAGTTATGAACAACACTTGTACTGCAGCCATTTTTAATACATGATACGACATACTCTCCTCATGAAAACGCTACTTATACATTTAATCACTCAGCCAATTTCTGATTCTATCATGCAATCTATTGATGATTTGATTGTGATGCATACTATTTGGTTATCAAATAGAAAATGGCTGCCTTAGTTATGTCAACAATAGCCATTTCGAATATATCATCAGGCCTGGATCGCCCTCGGTCCGAGGGATAAGTATTTTCGGTACTAGTAGATACCGGATTGGAAAGGGATGGATTAAATTACGTATAGGCACTCCATTTATCCCCGAACCGATTTTTTGCGACCGGGCTACTATTATTTTGCATCAGACCTTGCAGATTCATGAAACCCAAATAGTACGTTCCTTCGTCACCAGGCTATTCGAGCCAGCCGCCTACGCTCCGCAGGGAAGGAGCAATATGCCCTCGTTAGGTTCATACTGTCGAAATGTTGTTTATGAAGACAGATGGACTAACGAGGAGTGTCGACTTCTTCTTGATCTTTCATTGAGGCAGGATCCTCGTTAGATCGTCAACGAACTGCATGTTGACGAACCTAACGAGGGCATATTGCTACCATGTACCTGAATAGAAAGTAATAGATTGAATTACTCTGTATTATTCCCGGACCGAAGGCGGTCCGGGCTACAACTGTTTCGATTCCACAATCTCCACGTGAAATACAAAAGGCTATCCCAATACAATGGGACAGCCTCTATCGTACGGCAATCGATTTATAAAACTATTCTAATGGTTCCTGCCGCGGGATGTGAACATGTTCACGCTTGGCGGTTTCTTCGGCGATTTCGTAGCCGGCATCCACATGACGTGCGACACCGATACCCGGATCGTTGGTCAGCACACGAATCAGGCGTGTAGCCGCCTTTGGGGAACCGTCCGCAACAGTTACCTGCCCGGCATGCAGCGCATATCCCATTCCAACCCCACCGCCATGATGGAAGCTCACCCAGCTCGCGCCGGACGCCGTGTTCAGCAGGGCGTTCAGAATTGGCCAGTCGGCGACAGCGTCGGTGCCGTCCTTCATCGATTCCGTTTCACGGTTCGGGCTGGCGACACTGCCGGTATCAAGATGGTCACGTCCGATGACGATCGGCGCGGAAACCTTTCCAGTACGTACCAGTTCATTGAACAGCAACCCGGCCTTGGCGCGGTCTCCCTGGCCCAACCAGCAGATACGGCTCGGCAGGCCCTGGAAGTGAACTTTTTCCTGCGCCATGTCCAGCCAGCGGATCAGGGCTTCATCATGCGGGAAAAGTTTTTTCAGTTCACGGTCGGTGGTGTAGATGTCTTCCGGATCGCCGGATACCGCCACCCAGCGGAATGGTCCCTTGCCTTCGCAGAACAGGTCGCGGATGTACGCCGGAACAAACCCGGGATAAGCGAAAGCGTCTTCATAACCCATACGTTCCGCCTGGCCGCGCAGGTTGTTGCCATAATCAAATGCCACCGCGCCCGCCTTTTGCAGGTCCACCATGGATTTGCAATGGACGACTATGGTTTCCATCGAAAGTTTTTTGTATTCAACGGGATCGCTTTCACGCAGTTTCAGCGCGTCTTCGTAGGGCATACCGTTGGGTACATATCCGTACAGTTCATCGTGGGCGCTGGTCTGGTCGGTGACGACATCCGGGATTACACCCTTCTGGAGCATATACGGGAAAAAGTCCGCCGCGTTGGCATGCACGCCGATGGACAACGCTTTCCCCTCTTTTTTCGCTTCCAACGCCATTTCGATGGCTTTGTCGGGGTCGTCGGTCCATGTATCGAGATACTTGGTCTCCATACGACGTTCGATACGGTGTTTGTCCACCTCCGCGATCAGTGCGACACCGTTGTTGAAGGTGACAGACAGGGGTTGCGCGCCTCCCATGCCACCGAGACCGGCGGTCAGGACGAGACGTCCCTTCAGATCGGACTGGTTCCAGTGTTTTTTGGCGAGTGCGGCGAAGGTTTCATAGGTACCCTGCAGAATGCCCTGGGTGCCGATGTAGATCCATGATCCGGCGGTCATCTGGCCGAACATGATCAAGCCCTTTTTCTCCAGCTCATCGAAGTGTTCCCAGTTCGCCCAGCGCGGAACCAGGTTGGAGTTGGCGATGAGTACTCGGGGTGCATCTTCATGGGTAGTGAATACACCAACGGGACGTCCGGATTGAACGAGCAATGTCTGATCGTTTTCCAAACGTTCCAGTTCACGAATGATATAGTTGACATCTTCCCAGGAGCGGGCGGCTTTTCCACGTCCGCCGTAAACAATAAGCTGTTCCGGAAGTTCAGCGTTATCCGGTTCAAGGTTGTGCAGGAGCATGCGCTTGGCCGCTTCCTGGATCCATCCCTTGCAGGTTTTTTCCGTACCGCGTGGAGCGCGGACAGGATGCTGGTAACGAAGCATGGGTTACCCCTTTCTGCCTGTATTTTTCAGAAAATGATAAACAGTCGCAAACGGTATCAAACAGAAGCATTATACCGTTACCAGCGGAGCAGGTCAAGAGTGAAGCTACCGGGATGACCTCTTTGGTTGTTCAGATGACGCAACGGTTTCGGGAGACAAAGCAGCGGTACCGGATTCCGGTTCCAGGTAATTCACAATCGCTCTTACATGAAACTCGAGGGTTTTCTCCGCATCACGGGTGTAGATATCCGCTTCCTGGGCAGTTACAAACCGTCCCAATGCATCCGAATAGAAACCGGTATGGCAATAGGTAACTTGAGCGTAATCGTCCTGGATTGTTGCACGGATCGCTATTCTGGTGGTGTCGGAGGGGGAAGGAACATAAAAACTGATGTGGAATCGTTCCCCAGCGCTCAATGTGTCTTCATTATCGGAAAACGAAAAGAGATTCCATTCGCCAGCAGACAATTCATCTGCATCCAAATCCACAGAATCGGTGGGAATGGTCGGATAAACGCCGTTGGATTCCCAGAGTACGACGCGAACAGTTGTATCGATTTCAATTTCCGTGTCTGCCGGATCAGCAAGGAACAGTTCCGCACCTGTTACGATGCACTCACGTCCCGGGTGGAAACGAACATTGAAGGTATGTTCTTCAACATCGCTTGTATCATGGAAGAAAAAGATGTACAGGCTGTCTTCGGTGGCAGGATCCAGGTAGTGACGAATCGGAGTACTGCCATAGGCGATGGGTCCGAAATAATGGAACAGCACACTCGGCGTCAGTTCTGTGTTGCGAGCATAATCATACGCTCTGGCCGCAGCAGTATGCTCTCCTGCAGGTACCTGCATTTCCACGAGGTCGAAGGTGTACTCGTACGGTTGCACGGAATCGACAGCGATGGTGGAATCATTGATCCATTCGTTGCCATCGAGGTAAAAACGCACAAACTCTACACCGGCGTTATCGAGGGCGGCCGCCCGCATGGTAAACTCCTGCGATGCCGTATCACCGTAAGCCGGTTCCAGCAATGTGACAACAGGCGGTTCGGTGTCAGGCAGGATCGCATCGCTCCCCGGAGGCCCTTCCGGACCTTTGCAGGAAACAAAACCAAGCGTAATAATTCCTGTAACGATAACAGATAGCAGTACTTGATATCTTTGCATGTTTTCCTCACCTGAACACTGTCTGTGCTTCATACTCCTGCACTCGGGATTCCGTTTCCGGTTGAAACAATTCTTGCAATACAAAAATCAGTTCTATTCCTTGCAAACACGGACCAATGTCGCATGATCCCTGTATCCGGTTGTTTGGAACACATCTCTTAATCCACCGGCAGGAGCCAACTCTTCAACCTCTCCGTCACCGTACAAAACAAGCGCGCGGATATGCAGATCAAATTTTCTCCCATCAATATCAATACGAGATTGCATCAACGTAGTCCACGGTTCCGCATTGTCGCCGATGAACGCACTGGAATGATGTTGATAGGGATTGTAATTCGCTGCCAATGTATCTTCGGAGGCGAGAAGCGCCATTCCCAATCCGTCATCCAGGTATTGATCGTACTGGTCGGAAATCGGGGAGATGCCCACATGAAATTCCGAGTCGAAAGAAAGAGCGTCACGGTCGCTGACATCAAGTTTCCACCAATCTATGATCGATAAGGAACTGAAGTTGGTAATCGTGTCGCCATCAACTTCAATGCTGTCCTTCAGAAGGTGTGGCAAATTGCTGGAGGAGGTCCAGAAAAGTGTGTTGAACCGGCAGGAACCGTTCAACTCTTCAAGAGAATCGGGATTAAAAAACTCCATACGAACTTCAAGCACTTTGCACGGCAACCGTGGAGAAAATCGAACATTAAAATACCTGCCGTCAATCGAGTTTGGTGTTTCATACACAAACAGGCTGTCCGGAAATCGGTCAAAGTGATCATACAAAAGCAGTTCGGCAATCGGGGCCGGTTGACGCAGGATCAATGTTGCGGGTGTCATGGTCGAATTGGCGCTCATGTCCACGGCACGGGCGACGAGCGTGTGAAGACCATATCCGTGACCGCTGGCCTCCAAATCCCACTCCAGCTCGTAGGGCGCAGTGGTAATGCGGGCAATGTTATCATCTCCAAGATCACTGCTGCCATCAATATAGAACTCGACATACTGTACGGAATCGTTGTCACTGGCTTCCGCGGCAACGGTAAATGTGTTGGTGTATATCGTATCTGTTTCGGCAGGAATGGTTATAACAACGCTGGGAGGAATAAGATCGAGGTCCCCTACACCTTCACCGGGAGGTCCTTCCGGCCCTTCGCAGGACAGGAACAATAAAGAGCCGACACATAAAAGAACCAGTCCGAAAAGTATTCTTTCACTATGCATAGTTCCTGCTTTCGTTGTACGGTACTTTTAAACCTGAGAACGAATTTAGTGGCGGTGTGACCGATTATCCTGAAACACTACTTCCCTGCTCCCAGGCACACTGTTGATCATTTCATCATCCGAAAGATTCAATAACGCTGTTTCCCCGGTGACATAACGGACAAGTGCGCGGATATGGAGATCAAAACGGTCTTCTGCACCCTGGTGATCGTGCAATGTACCCCAGGGATTCGGATCGACGTCAAAGTTTTCCCAATACTCGCTGGAACGGTTAGTGTCCGGGTCTTTGTATCTTGATAGTTGGTCAACGGAACACAATATGATCATTCCACGGTCTTCTGCAAGATCCTGTTCGTAGGTTTCCGAAACAGGGGAAAAACCAACGTGAAAATCACCCGAGAACTCCAGGTTTTCACGGTCACGGACATTTATTATTGTCCAGTTTTCTTCAAGCTCTTTACTGAAATCACCTAAGGTATCAGGAGAAACTTCAAAGCTGTCCACCAACACATCTGGAAGAATACCGTCCGAAGTCCAGAAAAACATGCGGAAGTTGCAATAATCTGTCAGCTCTGTACTTCCCTCAGGTACTTCCAGGCGGTCAAAGAATTCGATGCGGACTTCCAGGATTTTGCAGGTAGTCAACGGCGAAAAGCGGACATTGTAATACCGGTCGTAATATTCGTTCGGAATCACTTTACCGGAGTAATAATTTTCCATGCTCTCGTAATAGTCATACTGGAGCAATTCACGTAAGGGCGGAGGAAGATGAATAATCAGAATCGGTGGAGTGTCGCTTTCATTCTGGCTCGCATCAACAGCACGTGCGATGATCGGAAAAATCCCGTACCCCAATTCCGCATCGGAAAACGACCAGTTTAACGTATAAGGCGGAAATGAATCCCTGGCGATCCCACGGTCGCCGCCCAGGTCATTACTTGAATTAACAAAAAAATCTACATAGGAAACAGATTCGTCATCATCAGCGTTGGCGTAGACAGTAAACGTATCCGTATACACCGTGTCGCTTGGAGTGGGGGCAAGTAGTGAGATTTCAGGAGGTGTCATGTCCAGGTCATCGGTACTGATCCCGGCGGAACCACGCGGTCCTTCGCAACTGCAATACAGCAATACTGCAGAACCAAGAAGCAGGGCGACAAACAACGATCTGGCAAAACCTCTATTCGTAAACATTTATGTGCTCGTATATCTCTATATGTAAATACTCACTTATCCGTAATAATAAATTACTGGATTTGCTCCACTTGTCCGTCGGGAGTTACAGAATATAATCCTTCGTTGCCGGAAAACTGAACGATACAGCGGATATGAAACTCTTCCCAGATATCAGTGTCACGCAGTTCAGACAGCCGTCCCCATTGCGTTTCCGTGCTTTCGGTGTTTTGAATCCTGGCGTAGGAATGTTCCAGTTGCTCAGTGGGCAAAACATCCCGATTGATATGGGTACGTATGATCGCACCGGTTGTGTCGTTGGGAGAGTAGGCATGGAATCCCAGGTAGAAGGTTTCACCCGCTTCGAACGGCAGATAACCTTCTACAGTATCAATTTCAACCGTATCCAATGAAACATAGGTCCATTCGATACGTGTCAGCGTGGTCATATCAATTTGGCTGGCAATCATGGAGTCCGGTTCGAAAAGGATCTCGCCGGGCAAAAAGGTGATTTCATCCATATCCCACAAGTGAAAATGGACAGCATTTACAGTAGCGATGGTTGTATCCGCAGCCGAAGGGGCATAAAACTCATACTGGGCGCCCAAAAGTTCACAGTCGGCAGGCATTTCAAAGCGAACGGCATAATGGGTGAATTCCACATCCGGATTTGACTCGGGACCGTCCGATGGTAACGGAATGAAATACTGGCCATTACCGATGTTGAAATTTGAGAGAGTGTCTGTTCCGGTAGCTTCCTTGTAGTAAAGGACCAGTTCGGGAGTACGGTTCCGGTTGCCCACCGTATCGGATGCTAGTGCAGAGACGGTAAACATCCCATGGTTACGCAAGAGAGACAATGGCCAACGGAACTGGTAGGGAGCTTCGAAGAGGATCGCGCTATCGGATTCGGTCAGGTGTGAGTTGCTGTTCAAATAGAATTCAACATATTCCACTTCACCGTCTTCATCATAGGCATCCACAACAACCAACAGGGAATCGTCATAGATATTCGTATTCGGTTTTGGGTATAACAGGGAAATCACGGGAGGAGCGGTGTCGGGAAATTCGACACCGACACCATCTTTACCGGGATCGCCTTCACAACCAGAGAGCACTAAAATTGCCAAAATTAAGAGAAAACCGAGAGAGCGATAAGTGCATCGAAACATCGGCATACTACGCATCAAGCCCGCCTTTGCCATCTCACAGCATCTTTGATTTCTTCGTACGCTTTCGGGATTCCAATGAAAAGGGCGCGTGCAAAGAAACGGTAATCGAGAATGGATTCTTCTATTGTATCATACGATGCGATGGGTCCAATGTTTCTGTGATCGAGTCCTCCCCAGGAAAGAACTCTCATTCCCAGCTTGGAAGCTCCAATAGAACAGGCTTCGATATCGTTCAAAGCCTGGATAGCATCTTCCACTGAAGAAGCAGTTGAATACCCGCGTGTATCCAGGGTGAGATAATCGGGGTTTACGCTTTTTGCAGCTTTGATAGTGGAAATATCGGGATCCACCAGGATACTGGTTTCCAGCTTTGCAGCCTGGAATGTGCCAAGAATATCTTCCAACTGGCTGGTGTATCCTTCCACATCGACTCCAGCGGTTCCATATTTTTCAGAAGAAGCAACGATAGTGACCTGGTCCGGCTTCAACTCTTTAACGATCCGGACCGATTCTTCATCGGGAGTGATAAACACATCCAGGTGATTGACAGCCATTTCTTTCAAAAGGGCAATATCACACTTTTTAAAATTGCCATTGTCTGGACTTAATCTGCATACAACACCATCCGCCCCGGCGAGGTTTACTGCACTTGCCCCGGTAAGCGGGTCCGGAGTTCTGCCGTCATTAAGGTGACGTAACATTGCCAACGGAGTTAAATCAATGGATACTCTCATCCGTATTTCCTCCCCATTCGGAAAGACCGGGATCAAAAAAATCCGATAGTTTCATCCAGTGTACACTTTGTTCTGTCAACCATCCGACCTCGTTGTGCAACACCTCCCAGGTATTTCGACGAGGATGGCAGATGATGAACAGGGGACGTTCCCGTTCGACAGAACGGAGAACCGCCCGGTACAGAGTGTACTGTATTGCTAGTGGATCATCAATATGATCCAGAAAGATATCACGTTTCACTGCCGGAACACCAGCATTATTCGCCATGGAATATAATATGCTGCGCGGGTGAGTAACACTGTCAAACACAATCCAGTTTCGATTCATGCAGGAATGGACAAACAGGTTCATCAGGGATGAATCGGTAGTTGCTCCGGAACCCATATGATTATTTGCACCAATGGCACAGGGTACAGATTCCGCGGCAGCAGTGATATATTGCTCTACTTCTTCGGCTGTCATACGGGAATGTAAATACTCGCTCTCCATTCCCGATACTTCAGTGGCGGGCTCCATGGGCAAATGAACCAACACATCTTTGCCGTTTTGAGAGGCGGTTTCAGCGATGCGACGGCTCGCCCGGTAATGAGGTAAAACCGCGACAGTCAAGGGAATATCAATTGTAAGAAATCCCTGTACGGCAGGAGTATTCCACCGATTTCCGAGATCATCGACTACGAGATATAGTTGCGCGGTTGAAACATCTGTAGTTTCAATCAGGTTCTTTAGCGAGTCAATTTCTATAATGGATGGAGAATTTCTGATATGCAGGATAGTGTCGCTGTATTCATGTACAGATAATTCCGCGGGTATTGCCTGATCATGGACGATGGTTGCAGAATCATGAATGGCTACTGTCGAGTCGGCTGCCTGGTCCTTATTCGAGGGACTCGAACAGGATAAAAAGAAAACCGAGACAAATAGCGCCGTACATGACCACAGGAAATGTTTACTGCGGATCGTTTTCACAAACGGCAATGTGGGAACCACTCCCATGGCAGGTGATATATTGGCTTTGGAAGTCATTCGATTAATAGTCATCCTGCCACATCACAAGGCGGAATAGTCCATCCTCCTGTGTTCGTGCGCGGAACCGGGCTGTTCCAAACAGGGGAGAATAATCGCCGACGGTTAAACTGAAGTTGACATTAAATTCTATGGTTGTGTCCTGTTGGGCAAATGTATCCAGGCTGGCGGGGATCGCACCCCAACGGAGATCAAGGCGATCGACTGCGCGCATCATCCCTGCGGTGGCGCGCAGTTCCGTATCACGATACCACTGATCATACCGAGCATTGTTGACATCGAAAAAGCGAAATTCAAACTCTTCGGCGAGCAGATCGGAATAACGAAGGCTGTCTCTGAGGGAATAGGAGGTTTCGAAATTCCTGAGCAGTCCCCCCACAGTCACCTGTGGATCCCACAAATCTCCGGAAAGATCACCTTCTTCGGGGGCAAAAGGATTCAAACATGCCGAAGAAAAGCATCCGGCAAAGCTCACCAGCAGAAAGAGACAAATTGCTTTGTTTCGTATGTTGAATTCTGTGGCCATAGTACAATTTGATCAAAGAATAACCCTGAGTCGACTCATGGTGGCGTTGGAACCACCGGCATCATCCAGCATGTAAAGAATTTTCCATCCACCATCCAGGTCACGAACCATCTTGATTTCAAGAAGCCCTTCATACAAAACGGGTAAGTCCTCTCGTGTTGTATGAATCTCCAGTGTATAGTTATGCTTGAATCGCGCGGAATCCGCCCACAAATTTTCATCGACGGTGGTAAATGTAAGACCTGCCGTTGAATCGGATGGAAGAAGTCCGGTCGCAACCAACCTGCGGATAAAATTGTCCTCGCTGTAGTAATCCCATGTCAGAAAAAAAGCGGGATTTTCATATGCCGCAGGGCTGGCTTCATACGTAAATTCATCATGAATGACCACAAGATGAAGTTCAGGGTTGCGTTGCTGAATAGACTCACTTAAACGAATATAGACCTCTTCCGGAGACAGGGCGATCTCGGAAATATCAGGACCATTTGCGGGATCTTCCGGATCACGGGTGGAAAACAGATCACACCCGTTCATCAGAAGAACAACGGTCAGGAAATACAGTACTACTCTTTGTTTTTTGAAGATCATTGAAGATCCTGACAAGTCATTTGTACTGCCTGGAAACAGGGATCAACCCTGAAGATCGATACAACAATAATTATAACGAAAATGAGGCTGCATTACGAGCATATGGTAACATGAGTTTGAGAGAGATGCGTAAACAATTGCATTTACGTTTCATTTATTATAATTTTACTCCGCTACTGTCATTTTATCCAATTGGTTTTTCATTAACAAAAGCAGGATCAACGTGACATGACACTCCTGAAGCGAAAATACGATTCGCGTTCACGTGAAATGCATGATGTGGCGCCGTTCACGGAAATCGCCGACTATTTTAATGAAATAGTGACGGGTTTGGATGATTTAAAGGTCGCCATGTATCTGATCCGGCTGGCACAGAAATTCAAGGTGAATATTCGAAGTGCAACCGAAATAGGATGCCGTTCAGGGATAGTTCTCCACCGTCTGGCAGAGCGTGGTATTGAGGTTACTGGAGTCGAATCAACCCAGCAGATGGCCTTGTGGGCAAAAGGATTTGCCGAGTATAAAGCTGTGCCATTGGTTATGCACATATCGGATTTAAAGAAAAAAACCCCCGTGAACAACCAGGATTTAATCTACAGTTTTTATCAGAATGTCAATTATTTCAAAACAGAAGAAGAACTGGCAGAGTTTTTCTCGTCCATACGGCTTTCGATCAAACCGGATGGTTTGTTTATTTTTGATGCAATCACCGAACTGTGCGCGACGGAACGGTTTGAAAGTTATGTTGATTATGACAAAGTGACTCCCGGATTTTATGCACATAAAGCGTATTATGTCGTGGATACCCGGATGCTGCACCATTTTTACGAAATGTATCCTCATGACGCTACCATCATGTATGTCGAAAAACACTCCCAGTATGTGTGGATCCTTGAGGAACTGGTCCGTATCGCGCAGGATCATGGCTTCAGCGTGGAAAAAACCTATGAATCACTTACCTTCCATGAAGGAACGGAAGAAAATTATTATGTCAATTTTGTTTGCAGGCCGATATAAAAGTAGACACCTATATTTGGGTAAATAATTCACCAGATTGCCCGATGAAAGCTTGTGTTGTCAGCGACCTACACGGATCATTTCACCGTTACGAAGCCCTGTTTGGCTGGATTGAGACAAACATTCCCGATGTTGTGTTTATCGCAGGTGATATTCTTCCTTACACCAGTATAATCCATCATCCCGAGCAGGGGATCATTGAAGATTTCCTCCTGGACTATATTGGACCCCATTTGCATGAACTGAAACAGAAAATGGGCGATTCTTACCCGACTATCTATGCAATTCTCGGCAATGATGATCCACGAAGTAATGAAACCTCAATGCTCCAGTTGGACAACGAAGGTTTGTTACTTTATGCCCATAAACGTGTATTTGAAAATGACTACGGTACAGTGTTCGGATATTCTTATGTCCCGCCGACACCTTTTCAGATCAAAGATTGGGAACGGTATGATGTGTCGAGATACATCCATCCCTATGATATTTCACCGGAACAAGGTGTGAGGACTGTAGAGGTAGATCCGCACAGAATTCGCTCCGCTACTATCCGAAAGGATCTTGAAGAGTTGACTTCAGGGTATTCCATGGACAAGGCGATCTTTCTTTTTCACGCACCTCCGTACAACACACATCTTGATCGTGCCGCTCTCGACGGGATCATCGTCAATCAAATCCCCGTTGATGTTCATGCAGGCAGCATCGCAATAGAACGCTTTATCGATACACGTCAGCCCTGTATCACTTTTCATGGTCACATCCATGAGTCGTCACGGATCACCGGACACTGGCGGGAGCAATTGGGACGTACCTGGATGTTCAACGCTTCCACCGACGAACATGGATTACGATTGATCCATATGAACTTGAAGTCTCCCAATCAGGCAGAACGGATTTTACTTTAAAAGAAAAGGAACACCTTTTGTGGATGTTCCTTTCGAAAACCTATCAGAAATCATACAAATCACGAAATATCGTTGAAAACAACCATCTTGATTTGAGTCATTTCATCCACAGCAAAGCGTACCCCTTCCCGTCCAATGCCAGACTGCTTGTTTCCGCCATACGGCATATGATCAACGCGGAAGGTCGGTACATCATTGATCATTACCCCTCCGACATTAATTTCACGAATGGCTTTCATTGCACGGTGAATATTTGATGTAAACACCCCTGCCTGCAGTCCAAATGCCGAGTCTTCCGTTAGGAAAATCCCGTCTTCGAACGAGTCGACAGTATCCAGGATAACCACCGGAGCAAACACCTCTTCGCAGGATACCTTCATTTCCGGGGTTATGTTGGTTACTACGGTTGGAGGAAACACACGGTCATTGATTCGCTGTCCGCCTTCAAGAATGGTGGCGCCTTCCTCTTGGGCGGTTTTGATCCAGTTTTCGATACGGTCCACTTCCGAGGGAGCGATCATGGGGCCTACATCCGAATCCTTTTCGAGGGGATTGCATACCTTCTGCCGCCGGGTTCCCGCAAGGAATTTCTCCGTGAATTCTTCTGCAATATCCTTATGCAGGTAAATCCGTTGGACAGAGATACACACCTGGCCCGAGTTGGCATAGGATCCCATGAGGCAACGCTCTACAGCATAATCGATGTTGGCGTCCCGATCCACAATCACAGCCGAGTTGTTTCCAAGTTCCATGGTGGTGCGTTTCAGCCCGGCGTTCTGCATGATCCATTTTCCAACCTCGACAGAACCCGTAAAAGTGATTTTCTGAGGACGTGGATCACGAACCAGTTGTTTACCGATTTTGCTTCCGGACCCGCAGACCAGGTTAAATGCTCCCCTGGGTAAATCACTGTTGTCAATCACCTCGGCGAGAATTGCTGCAGTGACGGGTGTATAGTTCGCAGGTTTTAGCAATAGTGAACATCCTGCTGCAATAGCGGGTGCCACTTTGTGAGCGACAAGATTAAGCGGAAAATTGAACGGTGTTATTGCGACGACAATGCCAATCGGTTCACGCACCCAGTAGCCGAAACGTCCCTCACCCGCAGTGGAGGCGTCCATGGGAACCGTTTCTCCGTGAATGGAACGCGCCACATCGGAAGCAAAGCTGAAGGTTTCAACGGCACGTCCTACCTCTCCGACAGAGTATTTGTATGATTTTCCCGCTTCGCGGCAGATGGTTTCCGCAATTTCCTCTTTCCGGTTTTCCAGCCCCGAAGCAATTTGATTCAGAATGGTTGCTCTTTTATGCGCTGGAAGTTGTTTCATTTGCGTAAATGCGTCCTGCGCGGCTTCTAAAGCGGAATTCACCTCGGATTCACCTGCAACAGCAATCTGCGCAAACGGTTCACCGGTGTATTTTTCTATAACCTCATCCCATGTGTCGGTGGAAACCCATTCGCCACCGATGTATAGCATGTGCTTTTTCATCAATTCCTCCCTGATAAAATGCTGGAAAATGAATAGTAATGTAGGAAATTGAATGGTAAAAAAATTCGATTAACGGAGATGTTGCAGAATTTCCCCGGTGATCTGTTGCAATGATTTGTTCTCGCAGTCAAACCATGTTATACGGTCATTGGCATTGAACCATGTGAGTTGACGTTTGGCGTAATGCCGTGTATTCCTGCGGATCAGCTCAGCGGCTTCTTCCAGAATCTGGATGTCACCGTGGAAATAGGCGATGATTTCCTCATAACCAACACTTTTTAACGCATTGCTGGATTCATAACCACGATCCAACAGACTTCGGACCTCTTCCAGTAGCCCACGATCCAGCATGTTTGTCACACGCTGATTGATACGCTCATACAATGTTTCCCGACACCACGACAGACCAATCCATTCCGCGTGAAAAGGAGACGGGTCACGATCTCCGGCGTGGAGTTCACTGAACCGTTTTCCCGAGGAGTGATAGACTTCAAGGGCACGCAGGATCCGTTGACGGTCATTGGGCTGAGTTTTTTTTCCATACTTCGGATCGACGGCAAGCAATTCTTCATATAGTGAAGGCAGTCCATCTTTATGTTCACGAGCTTCCAGGTTTTTTCGAACAGCGGAATCCTTAATGTCATTGCCGAAAAATCCATCCACGAGTGCCGTGAGGTATAATCCACTTCCTCCAGCAACGATCGGTGTTTTCTTTCGTGCCTTGATCTCCTGTATCCATTGTCTTGCATCTTTGGCGTATTGTCCTGCGCTGTACCATGTGGAAGGATCGACAATGTCAAAACCGTAATGGGAGATTTCCTGTTTTTCTGTCTCAGTGGGTTTTGCGGTTCCAATATCGAGGTAACGGTAGACTTGACGGCTGTCGGCATTAATGATTTCGCCGTCCAGATGTTTGGCGAGTTCCACTGCAACCGCTGTTTTTCCTGAAGCGGTCGCTCCGACAAGTATGATTACACGGTCTTGAAACAAAAGACGATACCTGTTATTCGTAGATGAAGAAAAACTATTCCCGTCCAAACAGCTTGTGCAAGTCCGACAGAGTAAGATTTACAACAACGGGCCGACCATGCGGGCAGACAAACGGGTATTTGGTAAGAAACAATTCGTCAATCAAGGCGTTCATTTCTTCCAGTTTCAACGGATCACCCGCCTTAATAGCTGCTTTGCAGGCAAAGCTGGCGGCGAGACGTTCCTGGGGATCAAGTTTTACTTCATAATGGGTCTGGTAATCCTCCAGTATTTCTCTCAGTAGCTTAGCTTCATTCGAAACCTTCAAGCCGGAGGGAACACTTTTGATTAGCCATTCCGTATCATTTACTTGCTCAATTTCCATCCCCATTCGCAGAAGTGTGGGAGCGATCTCCGACAATAATTCCGACTCTGCTGTGTCCAGGACAATCTCGGCAGGAAACAGCAACTGCTGACCGGTCCACGGTTTGTCGTGCATTGCCTCAATCGCGCGTTCGAACAAAATTCGTTCATGTGCCACGTGTTGATCGATTACCACCAGGCCACTCTTCACCTGAGAAAGGATGTACATATTATGAAGTTGCCAGATATTGGTGCGTTGCACGGGCGTATGTTGATACCCGGAAGAGCTGTGAACCGCAGGTGTGCCGTGTGTGGCAATGGTCTGTGTTGCACCTTCTTCCATCGACTCGGACGTTGGAACAGGAGAATGTGGATCAAATGGTTCTTCCCGATGCTGCACAGTAGAGCTGGGATCGTGATATACAGGTCTCTGTTCAGGTGGACCGAACATTAGTTCAAGTTCTTTGCGTCCATCCGTTGGTAATGCCTGTGTATAAGACTTCTGTGGTCGCAGATCGGGGCGGATTTCATGGTGAGGCTGCCCCTGTTGTGTGATCTGAACAGGAGCTTTGCCGGAACGGATGGCGAGCCCCAGTGCATTCCGTACCGCTACCAGGATCGAACGGTAGGACAACCCTTCATCACGAAAACGGACTTCATGTTTGGCCGGGTGCACATTCACATCGAACTCTTCCGGGTCAAGACGCAAAAACAATACGTAAAACGGGATTTGTCCGGGATGAATCAACGGTCCGTACCCGTTAATCACGGCATGATGCAGGGATGTACTCTGGAAAGGACGACGGTTGACAAACAGGAATTGATCCCCGCGTGACCGTTTGAACAGCGACTCACCGCCTACAAAACCGTGGACAAGAATATCGCCTGTACGGGAATCAACCTCATGGAGCTGAGTATCGCCCTGGATATCAAAAAGCTGCTTGATTCTTCCCTGCAGGTCGGTTGGTTCAAAAGAAAGAACTGTTTTATCGTCCTTGATCAAGGTCCATTTCAATTCCGGGTAGGCGATTGCGTACCGTTTGAAAGCTGTCACTACGTGACCGTACTCTGTTGCTCCCGTGCGCAGGAATTTGCGTCGGGCGGGAACATTGTAAAACAGGGAACGAATCCTGATCGTGGTGCCATTTTCACGTGCAGCGGGTTCCAGGCCCTTTGGTTTTCCCCCTTCCACGCGGTAGACATACGCTTCTGTCTGATCTTCACATTTACTGATCGCTTCTATCCGGGCGACACTGGCTATGGAAGGCAAGGCTTCCCCACGAAAACCGAGATGGGTAATGCGTTGAAGATCTTTTGCTGTGCTGATTTTTGATGTGGCATGCCTTCGGAAAGCGAGTTCCAGCTCATCTTTGGCAATGCCCCAGCCATTGTCGGAGACAGTTAACTCTTCCAATCCTGCTTTTTTTACCGCAACTGTAATTTCGGTCGCTTCGGCATCGAGAGCATTTTCGATGAGTTCTTTTGCCAGGGAAGCGGGACGTTCTACTACTTCACCCGCTGCGATACGGTTTGCCAGAACTTCCGGTAGGATTTGTATTTTGCCGTGGGTGGATAATGTGTTTCTTGAAGAGGTCATTTATAGTTGCTCGTGTAACTACGGTTCAGGTAAATGGATACCCGGAGAATTCTCCAGGTTATCATACCAGTGCAGCATCACCCTCCGTGGGACCAGGAATTCAGAATGTTGTGTCGGCCCACGCATCCTCCGTTCCAATCGAAGTGTCATCCAGGTTAACGGAATCGTCCGAATAACGATCCGCATACCAGGCAATCAGGGCAATCACAATGAAGATCATAATAAAGAGCATCGGATTTTTCCTGCGTGCCCGGGATTCACGAACCCGTCCGAACTGGTTTTTCCCCCTGAAATTGATCCGGTCATGCAAAGATTTGTCTTTCTCCGGATCGTATGCAACCGGATGATAGACAAATTCCCTTGGTCGCAGTCTATGTTTAAAACCGGGAAACAGCATAATCTGCACTCACTCCCGTTTGACTGTCGATATAGCGCACCAGGGATCGAACATACCTGTTAATATCTGCTCTCAGACTCCTGTTCCGATGAGGAGCGTTATTTATCATGATAACAAACGTGGCCTGCGGTTCGCCATCATTAAGAATATAACCCGCCATACAACTCGCGTGGGTCAGAGTACCGGTTTTGGCGAGCAAACGGCCTTCAAGGTCAGTAAGCCGGGATTCAAGAGTTGAATTAGGTTCGCCCGGGCCGGGCAGAAGATCCAGCCATCGACTTCCCCATTGATCGTATGAAAGACGAAGCAATTCAGCAATGTTTTCGGGAGACATATGGTTCCGTCTCGCAAGACCGGCAGCATCTACAGCAGCCACACCATCCAGGGATATTCCCATTTCTTCAAGCGATTCCTGCCAACTCACCCGGTCACGATACCGTTGCTCCTGTTCCACCTGTACGGTTACCGATATCATTTCCGCCCACAAGTTGCTACTGGCGGAGAGCATGGGATCGAGGATGCTGTCAAGAGGAGCACTCTGGTGGATCAGTCCCACGGCAGGGTATTCCGTGTATTGCGGAGGGATTTCGGTGGTTGATCGTGACGAATCGCCTCCCTCAATACCAAAGGAACGCAGGGATTGACGAAGCGCATCGCAGGTCAACAATCTTGGATCCGGAACCGGGTAACTGCGGCGCACCATTTCATTCGAATCAGATAAACCAGCAGTAGTGCCGGGAAGGATCCAGTGATCGAAATAATTGTTTACATAGCTGGAAACATTGGTCTGGTTGGTTGGAATCCGAAAACGCGTATGATCGGTGCTCCACCACCTCCGTTCCGGATACAGTTCCAGCAAATAATCTGTCAGGCTTGGAGCATTCCCGCTCTGCAGGGCAAAATAGGAAGCGCTGATCAGGCCGTCATTCCAGGTTAATTGTGACACTACCGGGGCAAACGCGTAATGGTAATCGGTCGCTTCCCAGGATTCCGGGGTAAATGCATCTCCTACGCCGACAATATCCCCTTCGATGTGAGTCAATCCTTCTTCGAACAGGATTTCCGACCAGGCACGCAAGTGGACCCACGGCCAGTCATGGTAGGGCTTCGGTCCCGAGAGACTGGGATCCCATCCGCCGACGATCACAAGATCGCCATGAAGAACACCATTTTCATCAAGCGGACCGGTGCCATACACATGAGTTCGCCAGCGATAAGACTCCGGTAGCCGATACATGGCTTCGCTTGCAACTGCAAGTTTCTGCAGAGAAGCAGGAAGCATTTGCCTGGATTCATCATGAGAATAAATCACGGAGCCATTCATATCGGTCACATAAACACCGACAGTACCGCCAATCGCTTCAAGGGGAAGAATGAGTGAATCTCCTTCATCCAGGAAAACCTGCCATGGCGAAACAGTGTCTTCACCGGTAAGCCTCGAACCGCTGGTGCATCCGGAATGCATGAACAGAGCGAAAACAAGCAGAATGAAAAGAAATCCACCCGTTCGGATAAGAGATAGACCATGAAGCCGAGTAGAACGAAGAACAACCGGGAACATTGTTTATCCTCCAAATCCGGGGAGTGGATATCCCACGATGATCACCGACAGGAAACGTACTGCTGGAATAAGCACAGCGCCGATAATTGAAACATCAAAAATAATGCTGCCCATCATGATCAGGAACAAACCCATTCCAGCATATCGTTCAATCCTGCGGTACTGGATGAAATAACGGTTTGGCACCAGCGCGGACAACAACCGGGAACCGTCAAGAGGTGGTACCGGGATCATATTGAACACGGCAAGGCTGATATTGATCACCACACCGAACATGACCATCACAAATACCAGGGAGGACGGATCCTGGTTTACAGGTGGTCCCATTGGCCAGAAAAAACGGAGGATCAGGCCGAACAGTACAGCAAGGATAACATTCGAACCCGGACCGGCAAGCGCTACCAGGAGCATGTCTCTCCGTGGATTGGACATATAAGACGGATTTACCTGGACAGGTTTGGCCCACCCGAAATGCACGAGGAACAGGGCGATGGTTCCGAACAGGTCCAGGTGGCGGATCGGGTTCAAACTCAATCGTCCCTGACTGCGTGGGGTTGGGTCACCCAAACGGTCCGCGACGAATGCATGGGCAAATTCATGAAGGACAAGCCCGATCAGAATAGGTGGTGCGAGAAGAAAAAATGTATGAATATTCATGTAGATTCCTGAAGCCGATACAATAGTATTTCAATATAAGTGTACGCTTAATCCAGGAAAAATATCCCGGATAAGATTCAGGAGGGCGAATATACAGGTAAAACAGGTGAATTGCTTCATTTTATTGTGATTGTGTTGGAATATCTGCAGCTTCCTGAGTACTTTATTGCGTAGATATTAAACAAATTCAAGATGATCAGGACTCTCAACACAAAACGTATCTGGAGGAAGTGATGGCAACGCAGGACGGAAAAGATATTGATCGTCTGTACATCCGGGACATGATCATTGCCGTTGCACGTCACCTGCATGCAAGTGCGAAAGCGGATGGAAACGGATTTTTCATCGAATTGAGAGATTATACAAAAAATGTATATGTGTCCATCTGCCTGCGTCAATCCAGGGAGATACAAGGAGGTAGCAGTATCCTTGTGGAATGCGGGAACCTGAAAGAAAACAAAAAAATCGGTACTGTGTTGTTCGGTGACCTGGACCATCTCTATGTTACCTGGGATTCGGATGAACTGGTTTCATTCTGCTATGCCCAGGGAGGCAGGTATACACTGGTAAATGTGTATAAAAGAGGCGAATTTACAATTCTTGACGGCATTGATCGCAGGGAAGACGAAGAGGAACCCTTGACCGAAGAGGAAGAAGAAGCCCGGAATCAACGGCGTACATTTTTCCATGTGGGAACGATGAAACAATCAGATGACGATACCTTTGAAATAAAAGCAGGCGAAACCGAACCAAAAACATCGAAGCTCTCCGACCTGACAAAAGACATTTCTGACACAGATGAAGAATTTGTTTAATAACGTATATTTATCTCCTCAATTATTTACGATACAGGACAAACGATGAAACGAGTCTGGACACGAGTTACCATTCCCGGTGAAGATATAAGCTTTGAAGTGCTTTCTGGTTTGCTGGAGGAAGGTTCTGCTACCGGTGTTGTTGTTGCGGATGGCGAACTCAGGGCGTTTTTTACCAGCGCACGATGGCAGGAGATAGGTTCCCAGTTTAAAAAGACAGTCCATGAATTCCAACAGGATGGGATTATCCCTGAAGGTCCTGTGACAGAGGAAACAGCAGAGTCCGGCGACTGGATCGCCCAGTGGAGAAAACGGCTTGGAGCCATCGAAGCGGGCGAACATTTTGTGATTGTCCCGCGTTCCATGGAAGGCTACACACCACCCGAAGATAAAATTGTCCTGGCGATTGAACCACGTATGGCATTTGGTACCGGCGAGCATGACACCACTCGTATGGCCCTGTCGCTCCTGGAAGATGTAGGCTCCAGAGCGGAAACAGTTCTCGACCTGGGGTGTGGAAATGGTGTATTGGCGATAGGTGCGTTGTTGTTGGGCGCTGGTAGCTGTCTGGCCCTGGACAATGAAATCGAAGCCATCGAAGAAACAACGGAAAATGCGGAATTACACGGTTTGGCGGACCGTATCGCCGTAGTCGAAGGAGACGCTGTCCAATATCCGTTTGAATACACATATGATCTGATCCTTGCCAATATCCTGTTCCGTCCCATCATGGAGGGAATGAAACGGTGGACAGATCTGGCGAATACGCCATCACACATGATCCTGACCGGTATTCAGACAGGCGAAGAGGCAGAACAGGTGAAAGCTCTTGCTTCGGAACTTGGATGGCAGCTTGAGGAAGAAATGAATACTGAGCACTGGTTTGCCGCTCGTTTTTTCAGGGCTTGACTATTGAATCGATGATCTGTAGCAGATATATTAACTGATAACAGACGTATTTTGTCTCTGAAAGTCGAAAGCATTTCTCCATAGGGGTTGTCTACAGACACTTGCATATACGTTTATAAAATGGTTCCTTCTGTGAGTTTGCGTGTATATGCATGAGGTTTGACATGGGACGACCTTTTCTTTTTGCTGTTCCGGGTGGAAAACGTGGTATTGTAAGCATCCATCTGGCAATTCTCTTGCTCTTGTCTTTACTAATCTGGACAGGTTGCGATGATTCCCCCGATGAAGATTTTGATACGGTTCCGGAATATGCTCCCCCGGAAATCGGTTCAACAGCTACTCCTGAATTCTGGGAATATGAGAACGAGTTGTACCGTCAACTTGTCGTTGAGCTGGATCTCCCGGATGACATTCACCAGGCGGTGCTGAGTGGCGCCATGGAAGCGCCGTTTGTCCTCGCGACGATTTATCCTATTGATGGCGATCCGATGAACGGTACTTCGGTGCAACTTCATGATGATGGCAACACCATCGAATACACCTCAATACCGGATTATCAGGATCTGCGTTCCAACGACCTTGTGCCGAAAGACTTTACCTACAGTGTAATGATCAATTCTCTCTTTGCCGAAGAGCGTGGAGAGTACATCGTCGAATACAAGGCAGAGTGGTTAATCGCGGAGCCGACACAGTTCATGGCTCTCCCTCCAGAATATGCAGATCGTTACCGGATCGAGTGCGACACCCTGGTGGTTGAAATCAACAATGCACCTGTCGTCGAAGGGTTTGATGTTCCCGACTCCCTCCATTCAGGGTTTGACAGCCAGGTATGGACGGCAAATGTGAATGATGAAGATCTTCTGAACGGGGATGTGATCACGCGGGTGGAGCTTCATCTGTTCTTCAACGGGCAGGATGTTCGTACGGTCCAACTTGCTCAGGCTTCAGGTGACATGACAACCTGGACACTCTCCACGAGCGCATCATTCGCCGCTTCGTATCCAACAGGTGACTATCTGTTCCGCGTAATCGCCTGGGACCAGTTCGAAAAGGAGTCTATTCCGCCCTTCCAGAAAGCTGTCTGGATGGAAAACACAGCGCCGGTGCTCACAGACCTTGTCGCTCCGGATACAGTCTACAGGCCGTTGGAGGGTGTAAACTTCTACGATTGTTTCCTTATCGTGGAAGATTTGCAAGGGCAGGGAGATATTGATGTTGTGCTATATGGTGTTCGAAGTCCTGGCAGGGAAGATTTTGTCATCGACCCGCTGGCCCTGTTCAACGATGATGGTATTGTCCCGGATGAAACTGCAGATGACAGAACCTGGAGTCACCGGTTCAAAACAGAACCCGACCGCACCAATTTTGGAACCTATACCTTCCGGTTTTATGCCATAGACCGCGCAGGCAACGAGAGCGAATTCATCGACAAAGACATTGAGTATTTAGATGGAGGGGGGGACCAATGAACGCAAGAACAATAAGCAATCGACAAAGAATACCGTTCTACTGCCTGACCATAGCCCTCGTGCTCCTGCTTTCGGGAACTTCGCATGTTTTTGCCACATCGCCGGTTCTGCCTGGAAGTTCGTCCCTTGAGGTTCCCGGTTACGGAATCAATAGTACAGATGAAGGCATCCCGCCATCCAACAGTATCATCGATCTGGAAATTTTTGACCGTTATCTGTGGGTAGCAAGCGGTAATGGGCTTGGACGGCTTGAACCATTAATGGCGACCAACAATCCCGCTGCAGGGTCATGGCAGTATTTCGGTACAGACGAGGGATTTGGCGATGGCGGCGTAAGCGGTCTCACCATTGGAATTACTTCCTGGGGTGATACGATCATATGGGCGGCAACAGCCATTGATACCATGATTTCCGGAACACGATATGCTGCTGGCGGAGGTGTCGGCTTCAGCCCGGACCATGGGGAAAACTGGTTCTGGATGTCTCAACCTGTGGATTCTGTGGATGTGGACAGTTTATCGCCTACAACCACGAACGTGCAGAACATTACCTATGACATCGGTATGCTGGGAGATCGTGTCTGGATCGCCAGTTTTGCCGGTGGGCTGCGTTACATGGATATGAGTTCCGATATGCAGGAATTTGTCTGGGTAAACCGTCCTCCGGATAACAATCCCTTTGGTGCTGTCGATTACCTGAATCACAGGGCATTCAGTATTGCTGTTGACGGAAATCGACTTTGGGTAGGAACTGCGGGAGGCGTAAACCTCTCATACGACAACGGAATGACGTGGCAAAACTACCATCACTCTGAAAACGAAGCCTCGCTTACCGGTGATTTTGTTCCAGCTTTAGGTGTACAACGTACCAGTACAAATAAAAATATTCTCTGGGCCGCTACGTGGGCGGCAGAAGGATCCGGGGAATTTTACGGGATCACAAAATCAGAAGATTTCGGATTCACCTGGCGACGTGTTCTGGGTTCGAGGGAGGAACCGATCCGGGCCAATAATTTTGCCTTTGATGATACCATCGTTTATATCGCAACCGACGATGGTCTGTATAAATCAAACGATTACGGCGAAACCTGGGGATTGTTTCCCACCATCTACGACAACGATTCACTGCAGGTAGCCTATGACTCCAGGATGTACAGCGCCGCTATTGGATTTGACCGACTCTGGGCGGGCGGACCGGAAGGATTGGCGGCCAGCTTCAATGACGGATATGACTGGCGATTAATGAGAACCTTCCCGCTACCGGAATCGGATGGTGAACCGGAAACCTATGCATATCCGAACCCATTTTCTCCAAGCCGTTTTTCCGTAGTGCGTTTCGAATATCGCCTTGATCGGGATGCAGTCGTAACCCTTGAAATTTACGATTTCGCCATGGAATTGGTCGCACGTCCAATCCATTCCGAATGGCGACCAGCAGGATACCGGAACGAGGTCTGGGACGGCAGTGGGCCCGAGGGACGGGAAATCGCCAACGGAGTGTATTTTTACCGGATCACAGGCGGCGGAAGTGAGCGCTGGGGCAAAGTGCTGGTAATGGATTGAGGAGGAAACAATGAAACGCATTCATACGATTACAATACTTACAGTAGTCACACTGCTGACCTTCCTCCCCTTTGCGAAGCAAACATTTGCCGAAGGATATGCGGGATATGCCGGAGCTTTTCTGAGGATGGGCGCTGGAGCGGTTTCCATGGGAACGGGCGATGCGGGTGTGGCGCGTGCAATGGGTGTGGAACAAGCCCATTACAATCCGGCGGGACTTCCCTTCGCACCACGAAACGAATTTCACCTTGGCTACCATGTCCTGTCCCTGGATCGTCGCCTGATTCATGTGGGTGGATTGTACCAGGTCAGCGGAATCAGCCAGTGGAAACGACCGATCCGTCCCCTGCGCGCGACTCGAGCGGCGGGTGGAGCGAATGCATATGGTATTCTGGAGCCATCTCGAGGGGCAAGGAGACGTAGCCAGATTGATCTGTCGGTAAACGATTACATCGAGTCTCTCGCAGATGCTATCCTGGAATATGCCGGGCAAGAAGATTGGCAAAACAGGCTTGATCCTCCGTTGATCGAGGTTGACGGATTCGCTTATGACGCTACGATCCTGGAATCTGTTTTTCGTTCGACTATACCGGTTGTCCGTGAACGCAATCTGCATACAGGTGATGAAGTGTTGGATATCCTGATGCGGGAATGGCGGGAAGTGCGGGAAAAACCGGCTGCGGTGGCGGTCACCTGGACTCATGCCGGAACAGACGATATTGAAGGTCGGGACTTTGACGGAAACCATTACGATGACTTCGGATTTTTCGAAAACCGGTTTGCCATGTCCTTCGGTTTGAAACTGACACCAAACCTTTCTGCAGGTGTTACTGCCGGTATTCTTTATGCATTGGTGCCGGATGTAAAAAATGATGGTTCTTCTTTGACCTCAACCACTTTCGGTGCAGATGTAGGGATCCAGTATCGTCCATTTCTTCCGTACAATACAGAAATAACCGAAACAACGATGGAGAATATTCCGTACCGGTTGCATACGCTGACTTTTGGTGCAGCCATATATGACATCAGCGCAAAAAACTCCTGGAACACGGATAACTTCTGGAGTAATGCTTCGACCCGGACAGATTATTACCCGGACCGGTACCGTTTCGGCGCTTCCTATGAACCGTTGGATGGTTTGGGGGTATATGTTGATATGGAAACAGACCTGGATGAGCTGCTCCGTCCAAAAGTAGGAGCGGAATACGCTGTCATTCGTCCGGTGGATTATGCGTCAAGCCAGGCGAATCGCAGCAACGTGTATGGTCTGACTGTGCGAGCAGGGATGGACAGGGATCGGTTGACATTCGGTATGGGTCTGTCTTTCGCTCTTCGCGGGCTTGGCTTGACCCAGATTGAATATGCTTATGTACCGGAACCCGTGAGCCCGGAGCCGACACAGGTGATTTCCTGGCGATTCGGGTTTTAAGGAAAGTAATTTCCGGTTCTCCAACGTATCGAACAGAATAGAGAATGAGTATCGCTCAACAAATTAATTATCTATCTTTTATCGGTGAAAAGATCGAGTGTATCGAGGTGCATTGTGAACAGTCACAAACATGAATTCATACTACTGCTTGCAGTTATTCTCCTGTTACCATCACTGGCGTTCTGTGAGCTTCCCGGTGGGGCATGGCTTGAGATCGGGCCCGGGGGACGTGCAGCC
Source organism: bacterium (assembly GCA_963674515.2). Classification (GTDB taxonomy): domain Bacteria; phylum Electryoneota; class Electryoneia; order Electryoneales; family Electryoneaceae. Next base: position 231,763 of record CAXXQY010000028.1, on the reverse strand, counting down.
GGCCTGGCCGAAGCGGTAACCGCTTCTGTGGATGGAGCTACGGCAACCTACTGGAATCCGGCAGCGGTCGGGCTTGATGGAAGCCGTGTTGAATTCATGCATGCGAGCTGGATCGCGGATGCATCCACTCAATATGTCACGGCTGATTTTCAGCTTGGGGAATGGGGAGTTGGAGTCAGTGCCCTTCATGTGGATATCAATGATCTTGAATTGCGGACCGCTCCCACCACCGATCCGGAGGGTACCTTCCGTGCACGGAGTTACGCGGTTGGCGGTACAATGGCACGCACTCTCCCGCTGTGGGGAATACGATTCGGGCTCTCTGCCAAATACCTCGATGACCAGATCTATGCCTATGAAGCGGAAGGATGGTCAATGGACTTCGGTCTCCTGAAACAGGGACTGTTTGACGGAAAACTCGACCTTGCCGCAACCCTGCGCCATCTTGGCAGCATGAATGAACTTGACCAGGAATCCTATGATCTTCCCACAACTTACTCCGGCGGTGTCTGTTATCATGTTGGTGAAATAGGCGTTGTGTCTCCCTCCGCCATGGTCGATGTGGTAAAAGTGCTGGAGCATGACATCAGTATTCGTGGCGGAGTCGAACTGCAAGTCCTGGACAATATCTCTTTCCGTGGCGGTTATGCCACCGGGTATGAAACACGCGGACTTTCGGCGGGAATCGGGCTTCACTGGCGGGGATGGCGGTTTGATTATGGCTATTCTCCCTTCAGCGAAGACCTTGGCGACGCCCAGCGTATCAGTGTAAGCGCTTCCTGGTAAATACATGGATACACTTCACCGATTGTACATTGCCGATGCACGGTCGATGAGCGAACTGGACGATGGTAGCGTACACTTCATTGTCACCTCTCCTCCCTACTGGCAGTTGAAAGACTATGGCCATGACCGCCAGATAGGTTTCCATCAATCCTACGATGAGTATATTCATCAACTGAATGTAGTATGGGATGAATGCATCCGTGTTCTGCATCCGGGATGCCGGATTGCGGTGAACATTGGTGACCAGTTCGCACGGGCGGTTGTGTATGGCCGTTACAAGGTGATCCCCATCCGCGAAAAGATCATCCAGCACTTCGAAAACCGGGGTGTGGATTACATGGGCGCGATCATCTGGCAGAAAGTAACAACCTGCAATACCACCGGCGGGGCAAGTATCATGGGGTCCTACCCTTATCCCCGGAACGGTATTGTAAAGATCGACTATGAATTTATTCTTCTCTTCAAAAAACAGGGCAAAGCGCCGTCTGTATCAAAAGAGATCAAGGAGCAGGCTCGTTTAACCGGCGAGGAATGGTCCCGGTATTTTAACGGTCACTGGACCTTTCCCGGAGAACGCCAGGATAAACACCTCGCGGCGTTTCCGGTGGAGTTGCCCTATCGACTGATCCGCATGTTCAGTTTTCCCGGAGAAACGATCCTCGATCCTTTCGCGGGTAGCGGAACTTCCATGATCGCCGCAGCGCAACTGGCGAGAAACAGCATTGGCTTTGAAATCAATTCCGAATTTGAATCGATAGTCACAGAACGGTTTTTAACATCTGAAGATATAGACCTGGAAAAAATCCTGTTGGAAACGTACACAGCGCTGATCCAATACAAAAACGATCAAAATAAACATTTCGATTCACCAAATACAAAAAACCTCTCCGATTTCCTGCCGGTACAAGATACCCAAAGGCATCGCTATGGTTCACGAATCGCAAAAGAGGATCCCAAATCCCGGTATGAACGTCAATACAGAATGAAACAGGTGACAGGCCCATGCGAAATCGAACTGGAAGAAGGATTCGGTGTAAAACTGTATGGAATTCTACCGGTACAAGGGCAGGAGAAAGAATCTATACAGTTTTTGCAGGACATGTTAAATGGTAAAAAACTGGATGTTCGTATACGAAGGGAATCCGATATCGATAAAGCTCCAGAGGCGGACATTTACTTGTTCAACAGATTATTTATTAACAGTCTCCTTATTCGAAAAGGTCTTGCAAGGACCGATACTTCATTTCCCCATCGGAACAGAACCCGGTTTTTACGGTATGAAAAGGACTTAAAAGCGAAATCCAGTATAACCGGATAGTTACCAGGCTCCAGGAAATAGCAGGTTGCGAACCGGGTATCGGTTGGTATTATATTGTCGGAGTTCTGGATAATTCACACATAACGATACAGTTACATTTTGACAAAAAGGTACAAAGATGGCGAAACACAAGATTGCTTGGCTTCCGGGTGATGGCGTTGGAAATGATGTGATGGAGTGCGCCCGGTTGGTACTGGATGCATTGAAATTTGACGCTGAGTACATTCACGGGGATATTGGCTGGGAGTTCTGGCGGCATGAGGGCAATCCTCTTCCCGACCGTACACTTGAAATTTTGAAGGATACCGAGTGTGCATTGTTTGGAGCAATTACCTCCAAACCGCGCGATGAAGCGGCGGAGGAACTGGACCCGGAACTGAAAGACAAGGGATATATCTATTTCAGCCCGATTGTCCAACTCCGGCAGAAGCTGAACCTGCACACAAACATGCGTCCGTGCAAAGCCTATGCTGGCAATCCTTTGAATTACAAGGAAGGAATCGATCTCGTCATTTTCCGTGAAAATACGGAAGGGTTGTATGTCGGCGTGGAATATCATCCCGTACGGCACGATATGCTCGGACTGATGGCTGACTACCAGCCAAAGGCAAAACGGTTCCTCGATGTTCCGGAAAATGACATGGCGATGTCCTGTCGTATCATGACCCGCAAGGGATGTCGCAGTATTATCACCCAGGCATTTGAATTCGCGAAAAAATTCAACCGTAAATCGGTTACCATCGTGGACAAACCGAATGTTCTCCGTGAAACCGGTGGCCTGATGGTCCGCACCGCACGTGAAGTGGCGAAGGATTACCCGGGAATCGACCTGTGGGAAACCAACATTGATGCGCAGACCATGTGGCTGCTGAAGAACCCGTTCGACTATGATGTCCTCGTTGCGGAAAACATGTTCGGCGACATCATCTCCGATCTCGCCGCACAGTTGGTCGGCGGTCTTGGTTTCGCAGCATCCGGTAACATCGGCGACAACTACGCAGTCTTTGAACCGACACACGGCAGCGCACCGAAATATGCCGGTAAATACAAGGTGAACCCGATGGCGATGCTCTTGACCACCAAGATGATGCTTGATTGGCTTGATGAAGGCGAAGCCGCTGACAAGCTCGAAAAGGCAATCGCCAAGACCATCGCAGACCGTAAGGTTCGTACCTATGACATGGGTGGCGACAATACGAGCCTGGAGGTAGCCGAAGAGGTCGCACGTAACCTTTAAAACGACGTTAAGCAGTAGTTACACAATAAGGATCTCTTTCAATCTTCGTGGGTAGGTAGTTAAAGAAGAGGGACATATTATCTTCTTCGTGTATTCTTTGCCGAGAAATCACCAAGGAGAGTAACGATGTCCCTCAGTGAAAACTTACTATCGGTTTTATTCTCAATTCAAGGGTATTCGATCAAATCTATTTCCGAATGTGAGACCCGTGTAGTTTTGCATTTAACCCGTGAAGAGGGAAGCATTTGCCCGCATTGTGGCAGCATTTGTTCACGGTATGATTCCCGTATCCGTGAGTTGTTTATTGGCAGCGTCAATGGAATAGCCGTGTATTGTGCGGTTCGCATTTACCGTGTTGCTTGCTCTGTTCATGGCGTAGTAACTGAAGATCACGGGATTAGTGACGGTCAGAAGCGTTATTCGAAAGCAGCGGGCGCCAGTGTAGTTCAGTATACCCGTTACCTTGATAATGTTTCCACGGGGAAACTACTTGGCTTGTCTTCCAGCACCGTTTACCGGATAGATCGGGAGGCATTAGGCGATCTGGTTGACGCTTACCGTACAGGGTTTGCTTTCGGTTCCGTGTTGAGTGTGGATGAAGTCGCCTACAAACGGCATCATCATTACGCGACAGTTCTTTCAGACTTCGACCAGGGCAAGGTTTTGTGGCTGGAAAAGGACCGAACCTGTGACAGCTTGAAACGCGCCTATAGTCATCTTTCGAATGCGTCAGAAACGGTTCAGACCGTCACCATGGACTTCTGGCGTCCTTTTGAGAAAGCGACACGGGAAACCCTGCCTGATGCCAGTATTGTGTATGACAAGTTCCACCTTGCACGATTGCTGAACAGGGCTGTAGAAAACCAGCGACGGGCGTATCAACGTGATCTGCCGGAGGAAGAGCGAAAGATCATGAAAAAGCAAAGCCGATGGATCTTGCTCAAACGGGAAAAGAACCTGTCGGAACAAAACCGTTCACACCTCGAAGAGCTGAAGCGAAAGAATGAGCCATTGTTCATTGTCTACATGCTGAAAGAAAGCTTCCTTTCCATTTTTGAAGAAGATCGACTGGTAGATCAAGCGAAAGTCATGATCGATCAATGGATCGAACAGGTAATGAACAGCAGCTTTCAACAGCTTAAAACGTTTGCCAGGTCTCTGATGAAACGGTTCAGGCAAGTCCTGGAATGGTTCGAAAAACCTGTTTCTAATGGAAAAGCTGAGGGAATCAATAACGTCATCAAAACCCTGCTGAAAAGAGCATACGGCTACAAGGACTTCGACTATTTCAGAATGAAAGTTCTGCAAAGATGCGGAAACATCATGGAAATGGCTACCCACGAAGGTTGAAAATGATCCCACAATAAAATCGGGTCTGCACAATAAGCAGGCCCGATACTTTTTGTACGCTCTAAGGTTGAAATCAGTCCTTTTTGCTTTGCAAATATCAACAATTACAACGAACTAAATGAACTACCTGTTCTTTTTTGTGATAGAAAGTTGGGTTCGCTCTATCATATCATTGGTATGAGACGGATCTTCTGCGTTCATGAGAGCAACAACAGCTTGCATGATTTTCTTACCTTCACCAGGAACAGTTGGATCACTATCGAGGGCACCCTTGGGATCTTTATATGAAGACGAAACTAAAAACCGCATTATATATGTCTTAACCGCTTCTGGTGTGTTCTGCAGGTTTCCAATCTTGCTCCTCAAACTACCTGTGTGATTGGGCAACCGGAAGGCAAGGAAGGTTTCCAGAACACGTCTGGCAAGATTTGATGTTTCATTTAGATTATCAGTGTTTGCATCATCTTCTTCAATTGAAGCCTTGTACATCCGAGCGAACAGATAAAGATATTCAGACTCATATCTCAACAGGAGTCGATCGAGTTTGCATATTGCAGATGCACGTTCTCCAGCAGCATTTGTTTGACACTGAATCATATACAGTGTGGCAGGGTTAACCTTACTGCTGTTTGTCTTCAAATTTTCAAACCAGTTTTTTACATGGCGAAATAAGGTAAAATTATGAGTCAGAATGAATACTTGGCCAGCTCTTTCTGTGTGTTCACGGATGTATGCAAATGCCGAAAACAAGGCAATCGAATCCAGACTGGATACGGGATCATCCAAGACAACAATTCCATTCTCAATAGAAAAGCGCCGATCATTCAAAGACTTCAGAAAATATAGAAGTGCTATGGCTGTACGTTCACCTTCGCAAAGTGTATCACCAACAGGTTTTTCGCTACGAAGAATAAGATACCCATTATCTTGAACACGAAGTTGTATTTCACGATGTCCAAAGTATTGGAAAAGATCATCATTCAACTCTTCTGCTGGTGCCCTGTTATCTTGTATCTCCGCTTCGAGGTTGCGGATAATCTGGTCAAGCTCGTCAACATGGATCTGTGCATGGTCGGCTGCCGACTTGTGTTGTTCTATCTTTCGTTTCATGGCTTGGTATTGATCCAGGGTTGAAGCGATCAAATTATCGGCTAATTTTCGTCTTGCCAGGTCGACACGTTGCTCGTATTCATCGCATATGGTGTTGTGACGCCTTAGTATACTGTTCAGAGTTTCCAGCGACTGTCGGTTTAGAACTGGAACAGCTAAAAGAAGTTGAATATGGTCAAAAGGTTTTTTGCGTTTTTGTTTTGCAGAATCCTTCAAAGCATTTAAATAACGATGCATTGAATTGATAGTATCCAGCAGGTCAGATCGAGCTGATTCATATGGGACTGCAACCTCCCCATCTAATTCAATCTGTTTAGGCAAATTCTGTTTGATTATCTCCAGCGAGGATTCTGCAGATTCAACTTCAGTAACAAGTGTGTCCAAATCATTCTGAAGTATCTTCAGTTCGTTGCTGAAATGTTTCTCCAGGGAAGCGACTCGCTTATGGGGTAGTGGTTGATTGCAGAATAGGCATTTATCAGCATTGCGTTCCTGGTGGATAGTAAAACCTGTTTGAACCCATGTAGACAATTCTCCATCATTTCGCAATGCTTCAAGGACTTCCGATAAAACAGTACGTTCGAACAATTCAGAAGCTCGTCTCGCAAAGTCGTTGATATCAGGTAAATCACAGGCAATCAGTTCCAGGGTTTCTTTCTGTTTGTTCTGTACCTGGCTGAGAAGAGCATCATGAGTTTTATGATCCAGTATAAGTGCAGATGCATTCTCCTTGTTGATCATTTTTTCCGCATCATTTACATATGTTCTTCGATTATAATTGTTGAAGGGGTTCTTACCAGGCCCGGGAGAACGAAGGGCTTCTTTTATTTTACTTCCACTGTTAGTACCGAAACTATCAAGTTCTTTCTTTGTTTTATGCGCGTAATTGTTTTCCTGTTTGACAGTGTTTTGAAAAATCGAACGTTCACCCTTTAGTCGTTCTGCTTCTTTTTGTTTTTCAACATTTTCTTTACCTAAAACAAAAATCGGCGCCATTCCACCATCGCGTTGAAACACATTTTCATTCTGGAAATCGCGATTAAACACTTTGATTGGGATTTTTACATTTGACAATTTTGTAATGTCATGATTGGTCCCATCGATTTTAATGACTACTTCACCTTCGGGTGGATCATCAGGAGATTCTTCGAGTTGACGAAATAACCTGGTAAGAGTTGTTTTACCTGTAGCATTCCACCCATAAATCAGATTATACCGAGTGAATTCAGGCAGATTGGATGGCCATAAGAAATCACGGAATATGCCGTGGCACCGCAATCGTGAAAAGCGATTGATTAGAGTCATGTTTGTTCTACTGTGTCATTTATATTGAATGAGTTATGTCTATTTAACTTACAGCAGAGTTGATGATTGTCCTGTAGATATGTTGTGCCATCAATAATTAAAGGTAAACTTTTGGCATTAAACGGTCAAGACATATTGCGTACAGCATCAGATATGCAACAACTCTGTTCACTTTACCAGGAGCTTCTAAACATACTCCCCATCAGGCCAAGTTCCCGTTATATTGTTTCCACCTTTTCGCATCACGCATTTATCCGGTGCGATATGCATCAAAGGGGTACAAAGAGAGTTTCAAGCCATGAACAGTTTGAATTTTGGAGAATAGAATGAAGTTTGGTGATTTTGAAGTGTTTTTGCTTGATGATGGAAGCTTTCGGCTGGATGGCGGCGCGATGTTCGGGATCATTCCAAAGGTGATGTGGAGTAAGATGGAACCGTCCGATGAAAACAACCGGATTCTATTGCATGCAAATAATCTACTTGTAAAAACGGGAAAAGAAGTTATTCTGATCGACAATGGACTCGGCGGAAAATGGGATGACAAACGGCGGAACATGTTCTCTGTAGCCGAACCGCGTCTGCTGATGACGGATCTTGCCCGTTGCGATGTGCGCAAAGAAGACATTACCCATGTCGTCCTGAGCCATCTCCATTTCGACCACGCGGGCGGGTCCACCTATATCGACGCAGAAGGGCAATTGAAGGTTCAATTCCCCAACGCACGCTTTATTATGCAGAAAGGCGAATGGGATGTCGCCCACTCCCCCACACCGCGGGATCGTGCGAGCTACCTTCCCGAGAACCTTATTCCGTTGGAAGAAGCCGGGGTGATCGATTTTGTCGAGGGTGACGCGAAAATCGTTGATGGCATACGCATGCGTGTCACCGGCGGGCATACCAAACACCATACGATCATCTACGTGGAATCCGGTGGGCATACCATGGTGTTTAATGCCGACCTGATCCCCACCGCCAGCCATTTGCATATCCCGTTTGTCATGGGGTACGACCTCTATCCGAAAGACACCATGGCGTTCAAAGAGCATTACCTTCCCGAGGCCTATGACGGGAAATACCTGATGGTTTTCGAACATGGCCCCAGGTTAAAAGCGGGACACCTTGAAAAGGATGAAAAAGGGCGTTGGAAAGTGAAAAAATTCGATATGGAAGTCGTAGATTATGAAGCGGAACTGAACAAATAGCTATCATAAGAATAAAATTTAGAAACGCTGGAAGAACAACTGCACGATGGTTACAACCACAAGCAGTCTCTTCCGGTTTTCTTTTATCAGTATGCAAATTGCATCTGTTCCCTGTAGTCTTACTACATTGTTCCAGTAACCAACGTTGAATCTACATCCCCAGAATGAAAACCCGTTTCTTTTCGGGTATCAAGGGTTTACAGGTCAATCAATGGCAATTCCGGAAGATACCATTCGACAGGTACGCGAGAGCGTAGATGTTGTAGAGGTTGTGAGCGAATATGTTTCCCTGAAAAAACGGGGCGGGAAAAACTATTTCGGTCTCTGCCCTTTTCACCAGGAGAAGACACCCTCCTTTTCCGTGAATTCTGAGTTGCAGATCTTTCGGTGTTTCGGTTGTGGTAAGTCGGGCAATGTGATCACATTCCTCATGGAGATCGAACGCATTGACTTTATCGATGCCGTTCGTCGGCTGGGCGAACGTTGCGGTATCCCGATTGACGAAAAAAGTGGCCAGACCGGGCAAAATGAGGCGCTGTACAAAGCGAATGAACTGGCATTCAAGTACTTCCGGCATCGCTTGACCAAAATGGACGGCGAAGATATCAAGTTTGCCAGGAAATACCTCCGGGATCGTGGAATTACCGAAGAGATCGAAGCGAAGTTCGAAATTGGCTTGAGCCCTCCCGGATGGGACAGCCTGATCCAGCTTGCTTCCAAACGCGGGATCAATGCAGATGTGCTGGAGCGTGCCGGCCTCGCCATCCGGAAAGAAGCCGGAGGGTGGTATGACCGATTTCGTGGACGGTTGATGTTCCCCATCCGCAATGCCGGAAGTAAAGTGGTAGCGTTCGGAGGACGCATCCTCCATGAAGATCCGCAACATCCCGCGCCCAAGTACCTGAACAGCCCCGAAACAGGTATCTACCACAAGGGAAAACTGGTCTATGGTCTCGCGCAGGCCCGTGATGCCATGCGCATGGAAAACACAGCCATCCTTGTGGAAGGTTATACCGATTTGATTGCGCTCCACCGTGTCGGATTAGGCCATGCGGTTGCGAGCCTAGGCACCGCACTCACCAGCGACCAGGCGTTATTGATTAAACGTTTTGCCAACCGGGTGATCATGCTATATGATGCCGATGCGGCAGGGATCTCCGCTGCGTCACGCGGGGCGGATATCCTCGTGGGAGCGGATCTCGATGTCCGTATTGCCCTTATGCCGGAGGGAGAAGACCCGGATACTCTTATCCAGGCTGGCGGCCGAGAATCTATGGACATAGTGTTGGAAAACGCTGAACCGTTGATTGATTTCAAAATTGGCTATTTCCGCAAGCAGGGGCAGTTTTCCACACCGCAAGGGCAAACAGAAGCCACTCGTGCCATCATTGATACCCTGCGACGAGTTCCGGACCGTATCACACGTCAATATGCGATCCATGAAGCCGCAGAAAAACTGCGGATCGACGAACGTGTTCTTACCCGTGAGATGGCGAAAATTCAAACCCCTGACCAGGGCAAACAGGACACTTCCCCTCAAATCAATAACAGGGCGGCAAATCGTTTTGAACGGATGATCCAGGATCTGGTGTGGGCGTTGGTGCGTCACCCGGAGCACAGATCGGTTGTTTTCAATAAAATTGGTTCAGTTGACCTGGGAAATCATCCGTTGCGCATTGTCATGGAAAAAATTGAAAACGCCTATGATCTGGGAGAACCGGTGACCGAGGCGGATCTGTACGATACACTGCTGGACCGTCCCGATGTTCTTCATCATCTTGAGCAGATTTTCAAACGTCCCGAACCGAAAGACACAGTCTTTGAGGAAATATTAGATAATGCATATCTTATGAAGCAAGGTCGAGAATTAAAGGAGGAAAAGGAAAGGTATCAGGAACTAGTCAAGGTAAACTCAGATTCTGAAACTGTCAGAAAATACTATGAATCAAGAATTGCATATAAAAAATGGGAAGATCGTTTTAGAGAAAAATTCACGGACAGCTAATGGAAGAGCTATCCACAAAACTGCCACCATTGTTTAAAACTCTCCTGGAACAGTCGCTCGTCGATGTTCAACGCAGCAGAACTCAACTGAAAGATCCGAATGAGCTTATCGCAGCGATCATTGCAATCCGTCAAAAACTCAATGATACCGTTCATACTGCCCTTCATCGAAAAATGGTTATGGTGAAAACGTTACGGAAAATTGGCTCGTTCGCCAGTTTGACGGGTCTCGTAATCGTGTTCCTGTTTGTCGCATGGAAACTGTTTTTCGATATTGCCCCTGGATATCCCATGTCGCTTTTCTGGGTGATGATCATTTCTCTGGTACTTGTGCCCATCCCGCTCGCCTTTGGTGCTATTGTCTCCCACAGGATTGTAAAATCAATGGGTGGAAAAGCCTTTAAATCCCATATTAAAAACATGTTACTTGTATTTGATCTGAAAATCGTCCGGGATTTCATGGATGAAGACAAGAAGAAATCGTAAATATCCGTAATCACACAATTGCATTCTGTCTGTTGTGTAGTGCGTGATGAAACCTAATATGCCCACGATCTATCCATCCAGCATACTTTCAAGTGAAGGACTGAAAGTCTGGCTAAATATTCTTTATCTCAATGGTTACTCCTGGACGTGCAGGCATCCATTGTTCTGCTCAGAAGCTGAAACTCGAGATGTGACCAGATGTTGAGACCCAACTTGAATTGTTCTCTCTAATCCTTGTCTATTCTCTATATTGCGAGTGTAGATATGTGGAGGAACAAATAAGACAAGGTGAATCCGAACGATTGTTTGCAGAATAAATAAGAAATATACCAAATGAAAGCAATGATAGAAACATATCTCAATATGTATATACTATAAGCAGGGTTACGGATAACAGGCACTGATTCAATCATTTATTCCGCTGGAGCTCAGTAAGGCTATTACGCCAAATCTATGGTGGAGACAGGTTTTGTCGTGTGGAAGAAACATGTTTTATCACTACCTGTCCCCGCAATTATCTACTTTTCCTGAGCATTCAGATCTTGTACTTCTGCAATGCAATTTGCTGTGCCTGCAGTATTCATGGGACGGTTGTTTCCGTTGTAATTGATTGCCCTTGCGAATCGAAATCCTGATGCCATCCCTGTTGCCTGGACCGTAAACAGGTTTGTTTTAGTTCTTGCACCACCTCTGGTGATCCTGATGTTTATTGATACAGAAGTGCATACTGTGTGAAGAGCGATTTTGGAATTTTTATGGAATTGCATGGAATGTACAAAAGAAATAATGATATACGTATATGCAGAATAAGACATACTACAAAATATCAACGTTGTTTTCTCATGATTGGGATGAGGATCATTCCTGCTGCGAAACCACCAATATGAGCCCAGAAAGCAACTCCTCCCACAGAAGGATTGGAAGCACTGACAGTCGCCAATCCCTGGAGAAGCTGCCAGAAAAACCAGAATCCCAGAAACACCCAGGCAGGAACAGTAAAAATACGGATAAAGATGAAAATGGGCAGTAGAACGAGAATTCTCGCTCGTGGAAACAGCAGCACATAAGCGCCCATAACACCGGATATTGCTCCGCTGGCTCCGACGGTGGGAATCATGGAATGGGGAGATACGAGGATATGGGAAACAGATGCTGCGATACCGGTGACTATATAGAAAAAGAGAAAACCAAAATGTCCAAAACGGTCCTCAACATTATCACCGAAAATCCAGAGACTCCACATATTTCCCAACAAATGGAAAAAACCGCCATGAATAAACATGGATGTAAGCAGTGTGAAAGAACCGGAAAATGAAGTAAAAGAAAATCCTTTGCTGTACTGGCCGAGAATCGTTGCGGGGATTGCTCCGAATTCCTGGTAAAAGGCGACTGTTTCTTTGCCGGTCATTCCCCATTGCAGGGCATGGACAATCACATTGATAAGGATAATTGCAATGGTGACATATGGAAAGGTTCGTGATGGATTGATATCGCGAAGTGGGATCATTGCATCTGATCTCCCAATGGTACAGAATTAATCATAGTGTTATTGATTCAAATGGATTTGTTTTGCTGCCAGTTGCCCGCAAGCCGCAGATATGTTTCTTCCCCGGCTTCTTCTAAGGATCACAGTCCGTCCCAGGCGAACAAGCTCGGCCGCCACTTTTTCCATAGTCGCTTCATTGACTCTTCGGAAACGACCATCGGTTTCATTGTAACGCAGGAGGTTGATCTTAACGGGCAACGATCGTATCCAGCCATGAAGCTTACGGGCGTCCTTTACGGTGTCATTCAATCCCTCAGCCACCAGCAAGGCAACAGTGATTCTGTTCCTTGTATGTTTTGAATACTCCAGTAGCGCTTCATGGTTCTCTTCGAGGGAGAATTTACCCGCTACCGGGAGCAGACGGCGGCGAATCGAATCATCCGGAGAGGCAATCGAAAAAACCAGCTTGGGCGGGTATGGTTCACGTGACAGTTTCCTGATTTTATCGGGAAGCCCTACAGTCGAAATGGTCACCTTGCGTCTGCTGAGACCGATGCCGTCCGGGTCGATCAACCTTCCCCACGAGGTCATCACTTCCCGCAGATTCGCCAGTGGTTCTCCCATTCCCATGTACACGACGTTGGTAATTGGGGTTGATAAAGATTGTTTAATCGCCAGATAGGTTCCAATGATTTCTGCGGAGGTCATGTTCCGCGTTAATCCCAACTTTGCGGTAGCACAAAAGGTACAGCCAAAGGCGCAGCCCACCTGGCTGGAAAGGCAGATGGTATTACGGTCTTCATCGGGAATGGAAACCGCTTCCACTCGACTTCCATCCTGCAGTTCGAACAGAAACTTTTTCGCGGCATCTTCCGTTTCCCCGGAAGCAATCTCAACTATTTTTGGAACGGGTATGGTAAAAGAATCCGTCAGTTGTTCCCGTAACTGCTTGGAGAGATCGGTCATCAAGGAAAAATCGGTGATGCCTTTTTGATATATCCATGCATAAAGTTGACGTCCCTGGAAAGGTTTTTTTCCAAGGGAAACCATAAGCTGTTCCAGCCCGGGTCGATCATAGGTTAATAAGGATGTAGAGGTATTGTCTGTCATGGATGCACACTTGTATGGCGATTGAACGAATATTTCACTGGTTTGAATTGTTTTACGTAATCACCAATTGGGTTTCGGACGACGTTGGCCGTGAAGTGCCGCGCAGGGTGTATTGCGTGTTACATGTTCCTGCATTTTATCACACCAGAGAGCGTTGAAGGTACGGCAGCTCTTGGCGCCATCCACATTGTCTTTGGGCCATTGAGCATATTCGCACTCCATGGAGCACCATTGAACTTCAGCATGCTCTACGCCGGCATTATCCGAACCTTCGTACACGGAAGGGAGTTTGTGGTTCATTTTCTGTTGCAGCAGCAAGTAAGATAATCCTTCGCCGTCACCCGGAAGTTTATGTCCCATTCGTTAGACTCCTGGATCTTTTTGCACTAATTATCTATGAACTATTGGATAAATATACGTCGGATTCAAAGGAAATCCCTGTTTTTCGAACAGGATGAGGCGCGCAGAGAGAAAAACAACCCGGCCGAAAACTCGACCGGGTTGGAAGATCCGAATAGATATATCCATTACTTCATGAGTACAATTTTATGCGCTTGGTGCAGTGGTCCAAGTTCAACGGACAATACATAGACACCACTGGCGAGTCCATCCGCGCGGAACATGATCGCATGTTGTCCGGCATTCATCATTCCGTCATTTACCACTGCAACATGCTGCCCGAGAATATTGTACAGGTTCGCACGCACATTCGCCGCTTCCGGCATGGTCACACGGACGGTAAAGGACGGGTTGAACGGATTCGGATAAGGGGACGATATACTCCAGCTTGACGGCAACTCGGTCGGAACAACAGCATCGCTGTCCCACACCAGGGTTATCGGAGTGCTCGGTCCAGTCTCTTCGCCATCGAAAACAGCCGTGACATAATAGGTATAGTCACCATTTGGCAACTCACCCAACGGGTCGGAATAAGCAAGGTCGACTACCGGGTATTCTGTCAGGCATTCATTGTTACGATAGACGTAAAATCCTTCCATGTCGTCTTCATCGGTTTCCGTATACGGTGCGCACCAGCTCAATTCCGCCATTCCATCCAGGATTTCACCGGAAAGATCAGCAGGTGCATCAGTGGAGGGTGGAAGTGTTATGGAGATATGGTCAATGTACCAACCTTCTTCGGATACACCTCCATCACTGCCGAAGTGGAACCGGATATACAGTTGTCCAGCGCTGGTTGTAACAGTATATGAATCTTCTTCCCAGTCAATTTCACCGCTGTACACTTCAACACCTTCACCCAACGGGCCGGTGCCGCGTGTGATGTAGTTGTATCCATCCATGGGAAGCGGGAACCAGTTCTCTCCATTGGAAGAGATTTCAATCAGTCCGCCATCATAGCAATAACCTTCAAAGCTGCCGGAAATCTCTGCTTGCATCCAGTGACGGAAACTGAAACGTACCGAACCATTCACCTCGATGGCGGGAAGTTGCAGACAGGCATCCAGATCATCGGAATAGTCGCCGGTTCCGTCATCACCAACCTTCCAGGCATATGAACCGTTCGGTGTATAGTTACGCACATCGCTGATGTGCCATTCGTCGGGATTTTCGTTGAGTGAATAATGATCAAACGCTTGCGATTCTCCTTCGCAATCCTCGAAAATTCCGCCCAGTTCGAGAGGCAGGAACGTCGCCCAGTTATATCCGTTTTCATGTTCCAGGTTGCACAGGAGCCATGCACGCGCCATGGAAGGAACATCATCGCCAACGGTCAGGGTAATGACATCCATGTATTCCTGTTCATCTTCGCAAGGGAAGGACATGGGCGCCGGATCGGCGGAGATATTTGCTATATATGGATCGTTGGTCTGAGTCACCAGCGTGGCACCTGCCAGGTCGGCGCTGCCATTGTTGACTACATAAACACTGATTGTGACGGTTTCACCTGCATCTGCACGATGGTCGACATCTCCATCGCTGTCATCAACGGCCAGGATGTACATTTCCAGTTGAGGGGCATGCAGGGTAAGATCACCCTGTTGCAGCCATTCATCTTCTCCGTCCTGGAAGTGAACATCGAACTGGATTTCAGTTCCGTCGGGGACATTGGCGGGAATGAACGAAGCAAATTCACAAACGGTGGATGCTTCCGAAGCAAGTTCACCAACCTCAAAAGGTTCGGATGCAACCTGTATCCATTCCGATTCCGTGGTAACGGTTACAATCAGATTGCCAAGAGCATCCTGACCACGATTGGCGACGTTAAGCGACAAATCGAAATTCTCGCCAAAATCGGCCTGTTCGTTGTCATTGCCCTGTTCTTCATCTGCGACAAACCAGGAATCCAGCACAGGATAACCACCTTCCGGTGCAATCGCCTGAATGGTGGTCTGGTACGGCAGATAGTTATGAGCGGTCACAACGATATCCAGTTCTGCGGGTTCAGATATATCAAGGATCATATCCGCATGGCCGGAACTGTTAGTGGTATAGGTCTCCAGAAGTACGCCATCATTACTGACAGCGATAGTGGCATTGTAGACACCATCGACTGTCGCAAGAATTCCTGCGCTGCCAATGACATATACAGAAGGGATGGTTACATCAAGTTCTTCGACATCGTTTGTATACAAATCGACTGTGGGATCCCCAAACAGGTTGATTTCATAATAGCACCAACGCATGCATTCATAACCGATCACGGAAACGTTATCATGCTTGGAGTCACGGTTGGCTACACCTGTCTGATACAGCATCTCGCCGAAAACAGCGTCAAAGAATTGCCTGTCGAATCGTTGTGATGGCCCATTTGTATTCGAGCTGGAACCCCATCCGTAACGACTGTTGGAAATAAATGCGAATGCGCCATTGTCAATGGTTGTCCACTGCTCTGTAATGCTGGTCTGCTCGAACGCACCGCACAGGCATCCCTGTGTATATACCAGGTAATATGTATGGTCAACGCCATCATTGGTCAGGTTAGCATCGGTAATCTGGCTACGGCTGGCTTTCAGAGCGTATTCAACATTTGCGTGCCCGAGATGATTGACAAAATGGAAACCGCTGTTGAGTTCTGCGAATAATTGCGGAACAGTCCAGGTGCTGTTGCGGTCATACAGGGTTTCCACGTTCCAATTACCGGGAAAACCGATGGTTGTATATCCGTAGTTACTGCTTCCATTCCGGACTTCATCCTTGTAATCGCCACCCCAGCTTGTCCAACCGAGGTCTTCGCCGACCATGAGAGCTTCGGTAACTTCGCCGAGAACAGGTTCTGTCTGATACAGGACTTGTTTATCAATCCAGTTTTCAAGCACGGTAGTACTGGTAATAGGCACTCGACCGATGGTGATTTCCTGGTACAGGTCATCCTCGCCCTGTTCACCCCAACGGTTGTCACCGTCATTGTTCCAGGTTCCATCAAGTCCGGCAAAGTAGAGATCCGCAGGTATATTTTCATCAACTTCCTGGCCGACCGAATCATAAAATCCGCGATAGGGGATATGCTGGACATCGCCGCCAAGAATTACATGTTCAATATCATATTCCTGATACATGTCGATGATAGCGTTACGTACTTTCATCGCGTTGTCATCGCCGGCATATTCGCTGTAGATATCGGTAGTGTTCAGAATAATCGTTTCCAGGCCACGGGAACGTTTGAAGGCAGCATATTCTTCCCAGGTATCTTCAGTGGTCGGGCTGCAGATGATCAGAAGGCCGGGGTCAACTTCGTCAAGTTCGTCCAGCATGGAATACGAAGTGGCATAATCGAGATCCGAGGTGATGCTTTCCAGCATTTCCTGTGTGCTCTCGCTGTTACGCAGCAGCGATAATGACGCTGTGGCTCGTTCTGTTTCCTCGGTCACCAACCGCACTTCGAGTGTAGTGAGTTGAAACAACTCACCCGTTGCAGCATTCCAGCGCACCGGATGAACGATATAGTTTGCAATGGAATGACCGCGCAAAAATCCGGTCTGTACGTCGCTGATAATCGTTTCGGGGAAAAATCCGCCACCGGAATAGATGGCCGGATCAGGCACAGGTTCAGTTACTTCCAGCCTGCTGATCGGCATTAACTGACCAAATGGTTCCGGTAATACCGATTCGGAAACAAGTTCCCAATCACTGGAAATCACCTGCACATCGATCAATTCATGCCCTGGTGGAAGGAGAAGCGTTGAAGTAACAATTGGCAGAGTAGGTTCTCCCGGATTCGCAAGCAGAAGCGCGTTGTTCATGGTAATCCGGTCATAAGAATCTGTAGCGTACACATCGGCAGCGTCAAAGACAAAAGCGCGTTCGATGGTGTCCGCAACAGCGATACCGAAAGAAAACAATAAAAGCAAAAACAATACAAAACAGGTACGCATGGTTTTCCCCTTCATGAAAAAGCAGGCTGTCTATGGTCAAGCGTTTTTGTTTACCAGGGTATTCAGGATCTGGAATACGTAACCCTTAGATACTTGTTAATAAGATAATATGGTAAAAGACGACAGGGATTGACAACGGTCATCAATCCCAGGATCGTCTCTCAAGGTCTATTTCATCAGCAGTACTTTAAAATGTTCATGCAATGGTCCAGCTTCGAACTCAAGAACATACAGTCCACTGGCGAGATCGGCGCCATTAAATTGCAGCGTGTGATGACCGCCTGTCATTACCTGGTCGTTAAGTAAAGCTACCTGTTGGCCGAGAATATTAAACAGGGTTGCCCGCACATTGGTGGATTGTTCAAGAGTGAACGCGACAGTGAATTCCGGGTTGAAAGGATTCGGATACGGAGCGGAAACACTCCAGCTAACCGGTAATGAGCTATCATCAAAGACACCCGTCGGATCCCATTCGATTGCAAGCGGTCCAATACGCGGCGATTCACCCTGATCGTATACGGCAGATACTTCGTAGGAATAGGTGCCCTGGGGCAATCCATCCATAACATCTTCGTAACCGAGGCTGCTTTCCAGTTCGGAAATCATCTCATCGTTACGGTATACCCTGAAACCAATCAGGTCGAGAGTTTCATCCAGCCCAGCGCCAGGGGTAGACCATGCAAGACACGTGACCCCGTGGACCAACTCACCATCGAGAGAAGCTGGCGGTATAAATCCGGGGGTTGGGGTAATGGTAATATCATCAATATACCAGCCTTCCCTTCCGAATCCGTCATCGGAGCCGAAACGGAAACGCACATACAGTTCACCGGGTCCACCGGGAATGGTTACATGGTCTTCCGTCCAGTCGATTTCACCGCTGTAAACGGAATCTCCACTAGCGAAGGGACCATCATTGCCACGGATTGAATAGTTATATCCAGGCATGGATGCGACAATCCAGTTCTCTCCATCGAGGGAATATTCTACACGACCACCGTCATAACATCTCCCGGGGAAGGTGGTTGACAGTTGAGCATCCATCCAATGGTGGAAGCTCAGGATAATCGCTCCGGGACGTTCGATCACGGGCAATTGCAGGCAGGCATCAAGGCTATCGGCGTAGTTTCCGTCGTTTTCGGAACCCATTTTCCATGAGTAGCTGCCATTTGGTGTGGAATTCCGTTGTTGGGACCGGTGCCACTGATCATACCATTCGTCGTTGGAATAATGACTCCACTCCTGTACACCGCCTTCGAGGTCGTCATGAAGAATACCGATTTCAACGGGAAGGTAACGGTTGTATCCGTAGCCGTACTCGCAATTCAGATTTGCGTTGATCCAGGCTAACGTAAAGATAGGGGTGGATTCAGTTATCGTAACCTGTACGCAGGATTCAAGTGTCACCTGGTCATCTGCTGAAAGCGTGACAGGTTCACTCAGTATCTCAATGGTTTCAAAGCAGGGATCCGTAACTTCCATTTCCAGGGTTGCCTGGAACAGATCGCCGGAGCCAGTATTCACCAATTCCAGGGAAAGCAACCCTGTCTCACCCGGATCAAAACGATGATTTCCTTCGGTTCCGTCATCTATGGCAGCAATCGCCAGTTCCAATGAAGGAGCATGGAACATGATCGGTGCTGTGTATACCACATTGAATGTATCGGATACGATAGTGAAGGTCAGTTCAACAACGGTGCTGTCTTCTGCTTCCGGGCTTACACTTGCCGGGAAGTTCAATTCAATATAGTTGTCCGGACCGACTTCAAAAGCGCTATCGCTCGAAACTACCGTGAGATACGGATTATCATGGGAAATCTCGACTACAAAACGGTCAATATCAGAAAGACCGACATTGTCGAATACAGTCGATAACAGGAATTCTTCCCCGGAATCGATCATTTCGTTCGGCAAACAACTTGATGTATCAATCACAGATACAGCAGGCTCACCGGGATACCCGTCTTCAGTCAAAATTGCAGGAATCTGGCCTTCAAATGCAAGGTAATTGTGTGCTGTTACAACAACATCCAGATCACAAGGTTCGTCTATTTCCAATGGAACCTGTGCAATACCATCCGGACCCGTCGTACCAACTTCCATAAGAGTGCCATTGGAACTCACCGCGACAAGAGCACCCTCGACACCGGGAACTTCCACTTCCAGCGGACCGGTTACGGAGATGTAAATGGTCGGCAGATCGACTTCCAATTCCTGGACAGCGCCTGTGTAAACATCCAGTGTTGGATCGCCGTGCAGGTTCAGGCAGTAGTAGCACCAGCGGACGTTCGAAACATTAATAAACGGAACAACATCATGCTTGGAATCGTTGTTTGCGTCGCCAATATAGAATATGTCTTCAGCAAAAAGCGCATCGAAAAATTCACGGTCGAACCGTTCAGAAGCGCCGTTAGTATCGTTAATGGAACCGTAACCATACCGGCTGTTCGAGATAAAGGCAATTGCCCCTGTCTCAATGGAACACCACAGTTCGGTAATACTGTTCTGTTCAAAGGCTCCACAATAGCAACCCTGAGTATAGCCGATATAGAAAGTATGATTAATTCCATCGTTGGTCAGGTTTGTCGTAGTGATGTCCGGGTTATCCGCCTTCATCAGGTAGGTAACATCCGCATGACCGACATGGTTGACAATCGCATAACCGGAATTCAATTCAGTGAATAATTCCTGCATGGACCAGACATGGTCACGGTCATACAGTGTGTTCACTGTCCAGTCATCGGGAAAACCTTCAGTCGTATATCCCCAGGCGTCGGAACCGTTCATTACGTCATCTTTGAAATCCCCGCCAGTTACATTCCAGCCAAGAAGTTCGCCCACCATGAGAGCGTTGGTCATTTCACCCGGAACGGGGCTTTCCTGGTAGAGGATCTGTTTGGTGATCCAGATGTTGATCATTTCATTGTTGAGTACAGGGGCGCGTCCAATAGCGACTTCCTGGTACAGATCGTCCTCGCCAGGTTCCCCCCAACGATTATCATTGTCGTCATTCCAGGTACCGTCAAGGCCGCTGTAATACAGGTCTGCGGTAATGTCCGCCCCGGAATCGTACAGATACCGGCAGGGTATATACTGCACATCTCCACCGAATAACACGTAGGCGATGCCAATGTTTTCATAAGCGTCAATAATGGCATTGCGGATTTTCATCTGGTTATCCTGACCATCATAGGTCTCATAGATCATGTCAGTAGTCCAGATGATCGTTTCCAATCCACGTGACCGTTTGAAGTTTGCGAATTCCTCCCAGGCCAGCACATGGTCTTCATCACAAATGATCATAAAAGAAGGGTTCACTTCATCCAGTTCATCCGTTGCAGGATAAGAAGGCAGGCTGAAGAGATCGGCGTTCATGGAACGTAACGCCTGAACGGTTGAAGAATTTGCACGAAGGAGGTGAAGGGCGTCGTTTGCCTTCTGGGTCGCCGTGCTGTTAAATGCAAGCCGAATGGAAACAATTTGTTCTGTCACGCCGGTTTCCGGATGCCATTTCACGGGGTGAATCAACACAGAAGCCAGGCTGTGGCCACGATAAAAACCGGTCTGCAGGTCGGTGGTTACTTCTGCCGGGTAAGGAACAGACCCCTGGTACACCTCCGGATTCGGGGCAAGAGCTACAGGCTGTAATTTATACAATGGCATTTGTTCGCTGGCCGGGCGGGGATTGGTGAGGACATCTAATGTCTCCCACTGAATCTCGAGAATCTCCACATCGACCAATTCCTCTCCTGGAGGCAGAAGTAAAGTAAAAGCCATTATCGGGAGAACAGGAAGCCCTGCGTCGTTGCTGTTTACACAGCCGTCAATCATAACCAGATCGTAGTCATCGCTGGAAAGAATCGAAGCAGGAGCAAAGGAAAAATCACGCTCAATGGTTGTTGCAAGTACGCCAGTAGTAAGGAAGAGCAGGAGAGCAAACAGTAGAACAGTGCGGTACCAAGTGTGCATTTTTCGGCCCCTTTTGCAGAATTTGCGCAAACGTTCGTTGAAGGAATGCAAAACGATTGTTTTATGAAAACTTAAACAGTTGTGAACGAAGCAGTTAGGAAAGCAATTTCATAAAATTCACAAACTTGGCTGTAACATCTTGTCAAGAAGCATAATATGGCAAAATGTATACCTCTAAAATGCCGGTTACGAAGGCGCTGCGCAATGAGAACCTTAACAAATGTGAAATTAGCGTTCACGGTGTTGTACTTGGCGCTTCTTCTGAATAATTACGTTCAAGAGCGCGGAAGTAATCACGGATTACATTCTGCCATTCCGGTGAATAATCACCTTCGAGGGCGCGAAGCATCTGCTGACGAAGCCTGTCTTCAAAATCGAGGGTGAGAGAACCGGGCGAGAATCGCTGTAGATCCTCACTACTGCGGGAGATACGCTCCTGGCTTAACTCTCTTCTTTGCAGGGAACGTTGTGAGTCCAGCAATCGTTGCAGGATACGTTCCTGCAATTGACGGGTTCGTTCGGTAACATTCCGTTCCTCGAAATCCTCCGCCACCTCTTCCATTGAAGACGACATTCCTTCAAGGCTGCCGAGAATGTCTTCCATGGATTGAGCCTGCTGTTCCAGTTGCCTCATCGCTTCGGCAAGAGCGCGTTGTTGAGCCGCCATCTGGCTGAGCATATCACCGCCCGGATTAGTGGATCCCTGCATAGGCATGGGCATCGGCATGCCCTGGCTCATCTGGTTGAGCTGTTGCTGCTGCTGCGCCATCTGGGAAAGTTGATCCATCATCTCCTGGTACCCGGTGCTGCTGCAGGATTGCTGCATCTGTTGCTGAGCGTTCTGGAGTTGACGCATGCTGCGATGAAGCGAGGCCATGGTTTGCGTCTGTTCGCCGGTAACCTCTCTTGGACGACGGTCGGTATACCCGGAAATGGTATTCTGCATATGCCGACCAGCAGTCTGGAGTTCGGCAAGTAGTTGAGCGCCGACAAAGAAGGTTTGCCCGGATAGTGCCTGTGCGGCCTCCATGGTTACACCCAATGCATCCTGGAGAGCATTCTGGCGTGCGGCAAGGGATCGGTAACGAGGACTGGTTAACCCGATGCCTTCGCTTTCGTTCCTGAGGCTTTCCTGGTGATGGCTCAGGATCAGGATCATATCCATAATCCGGTCCATCATCTCGGCAATTTCCTGCATGTTCTGGCTGACCATCTCCTGCTGCATGGACTGGAGCTGTTGAGCAAGGCGTTGCAGCGACTCTTCGGACCGGCGGGATGCTTCTTGCGAACTGGAACGTTGATGCTGTTGCATGGATTGTGACGCGGATTGCAACTCCTGCTGCAAACCGGATTGTTCCGTCTGTTGATAAAGGGAATCAAGCTGTTGGGAGAAATCCGGATTTGTATCGCCAAATTCATCCGAAGTACGTTCCATGTCATTGAGGAGGCTTTCCAGGTCTTGCGCGATACGTTCCTGTTCCGTAGACAACCGGTCCATCTCCGAATCGGAAGCATCTTCGAGGCGTTCCGAAATCTCTTCCTGGCGTTGGGCAAGCTCCTGCGCACGGTTGGCGAGTTCTTCCAATTGACGTTCCTGCTGGAGTTGCTGAAGGATCGAGATGCTGCGGTCCAGGTTCTCGATGAACTGTTCCTGGGATAAAGAGAAATTCTCCAACGCTTCCCGAATTCTCTCTCCATCCTCGCTGTTCAACGCTTCCTGTAATTCTTCCATCGCCTGGCGCATTTCGGGAGTGGCGATCTCTTCAAGCAATTCCTGGAGTTGAGAATACCTTTCCAGCAATTCCATGCTGACCATGTTGTGTTCGGCAAACTGCTCCTGGATCTGCTCCACCTGTTCCACCGCCTGCTGGATCTGTTCCGCAAGTTCCTGTTGAGAGGTGATGGATTGCTCCAGGGACCGTCTCTCTTCCCAGGTCATATCTTCCGGGTTGCTTCGGAGTTGTTCGATGTTTTCTTCGAGATGTTCCTGCAACGCCTGGGCGCGGAGAAGAGCTTCTTCCAGGGATTGCTCAGCGGCCATTTCCTGTGTGTCGGTTTCTTCGAACAAGTTCTGCAATGTGGAGTAGACAATCCTGCGTGTTTCACTCCGTGTGCGTTTTGGACCATGCACGTCGTCATTGTCCCAGGCTTCCACAAAGAACCATACTTCCTCTTCCGGGAAGATGTTCAACTCCGAAAGACCCCACAGGGTTTGAATCACAAACCTTCCCCGAGTAATCTCATTGGCAGTAAGGGGAATGGAAGCATAGTACTCGTCCGGCAAGCTGTCCGGTGTGGTGAACTCGTTGTATACAATAAAACGTAAGGCGATTTCGCTTATGCCGTAATCGTCGTCCGCGAGCACCACCAGGGGAACAACCATCTGTTCGGGGATCTCGGAGCCATCCTCCGGCAGGCGTACATCCACACTAGGCGGATAGTCTTCCATGGTGGAAATTCTCCAGACCAACGGTTCCAGGTTACGGATACCATCTTCCGCTTCCAGCTCGATCCACCAGTACCCTTCATTGCGCACAGTCATCGAACCGCGGGCATTCCGGAATTGCACATTCATAGCAGTCTGACGAGTGAATGTGCTGTCATGAGAGAAAACAAGTTTTGCCTGATGAAGAGGACGGCTCGATTCGAGACGAACAGAAATACGGCTTCCGACCAACGCAGAAAAATCACCTACACCCTCGGGGAGTACTTCCGGGGGTAACGATGTATAGGAAGGCGGTTGAACAGTCACTTCGAGCCGGGCAATGCGTGGACGTGGCGCCACGAGAACACGTGTACTGTCGCTGACATACTGCCGGGAATGTGCATACACCCAGGAATCACGGTCAAAAGGAACGGCATCTACAGAAAACCGCAGAGAGTCGAGCGAATCGGCAAACGCTTCGTATACCTGCACTGCGCCTCCGCCTTCATCTATTAAAAACTGTACAGATGAAGGAACGGAATGGAACGCTGACGCATGAAGAGAATAACGATCCCCCTGTACAACATGGATCGTATCCGGTAGATCAAGTGCCAGAATTACTGTTCCCGGGCGCAGGAATTCCTCGGAAGGATGAATAAGCCTGGAAAATCCTGCGAACAGTGCGCTGCCGCTGAAGACAGCACTTAAAATGAAAATTACCAGTAGAATCAGGGAATACCGTCGAAGAGCTTTCAATGATCCATAGTGAAGAAAAGCCTTTGGAGACAGCTCACGGATCGAATGGTCAATATTTTGAATTGCCGCCCAACGGAGCGACGAGCTTGTGGAAGCATCTTCTGTTTCCGACAACTCCAATGCATTCACGATATGATCCCGAACGTCGGGATCGTTTTTCCAGATCGTTTTCGCGAGAGTTTGATTCGCAGGGGTTTTCTTGTCGAAGAGAAGATATAATGAAACGGATACAACCAGACCAATACACACAATCAGGACAATTCCCAGACCTTTGACCAGGGGAATACGAACATCAGGCGTGAACCATGCTACGGATTCAAGGATTGTTGCAATAAAAAACAGGGAAAAGGCAACAAGGACTGTTGCGATCCACGACGAAGCGATCCAGATCCCGTGTTGACGAACCCGAATGGAATGGAGCAAACGATAGATATGGTCAGGTGCTGGTGTCATAGTTCCAATTGCGGTGTAGCTTTTCTAATGTACGTATGGCTGCAGTAATCGTTTCATGTTCTTACCAAGATACTCTTTCTTTGCGGAGATCTGGCTGGTTTTGCAGCAAAGATCAGAGCATGAGATACAGGTATGGGACTACACCAAGGATAGAGATAACCGCATTTCTCACCAGTCGTTTTTTATTAAATAATGTCAGACCTGGTTTTGACCGGATTATATCCCGCATTTGTCCGGGAGAAAGATTTTGACCACGGAACGAGGGAATGATGATCTCCAGAATCCTGGGAAGTGCGGTGGAGGGAGGTGTACGGAAAGCAGTTAAATAACGTACAAATGGCTTAAATATTCCAACAGCCGTAAAATAGATAATCACAAGTGTACCGATAAAATAGAGAACTCCAAGACCATCACCGTGAAGTATCTTGTACACAGTATCAACCGTTAAAACAAATCCCATGATACCGAGAACAAGAAGGAATCCCTCAATTGTCACTAACAGGCAGTATTTCCGCCATGTTTGACGCAAGGGATCATTCTGACCCGGTTGTAGAATCCTTTTTGCCTTTTTCATTGTGACCTTTACTGTTCAATAGCAGGTTTCTTTACGAAAAAAAGACAACACAATGTAAGGATTACAATGGACCGTAACATGGAACATAGTGAAGATTCTTCGTTGAACGGAATCGACGAAGGACAGCTATCCCCTCCCGTGAACCGGAAAAATTCGTGTTTCCTTCAACTGTTTCTATAACATTACCCGAAGGAGCAACAGAAACGACAAATCCGGTATGTGTCCAATCGTTGTTGCCCTTGTAAACAAGAAAAATGGTACCGGGAACCAGAATTGTCGGATCAGGTGAACGAAGCAGATGACCATTTTTTGTTGCCCATTGTGCGATTCGGTCGCAGGAAAAGGATTCGTTCGTAAACCAGAATTTCATCTCTGTTTGCATGGGATCAGAGGAAAACGAGTGTATTGCCAGCCGTATACAAAAACTCACAAAACCGGCGCACCAGGGATAAGTGGAGCCGTCAAATCCATTCATGAACAAGCGCACCCACGGTCCACGGTTTTGTGGAAGTTCACTGGCGCCCTTTAAGAGGAATCCTAATGCATACTTCAGGGTGAGTGATTGGAGAGAACAGTTGATTGACGGAATCATTGGAAACGGAAAGAACTGCATTGACTCTGCAAATGGTCGAGTCAATAGTCTCCAGGTGTTGTCTTCGAGAATACCGGTAGGTGAAATCTCTTCCTGTTCCTGAAATCTTTGCAGAGCCCATTGGGTCGCCATACCGAACTGGCCATCAATACTGAGACAAAACCCGTGCAAAGTAAGTAATTCCTGCAAACATCGTACAAAAAATCCAGTTTGTCTTCGTTTCAGGATGCCTGGATACAGAAGACCGGCAGATTCCAGCGATTCAGTTGTAAACCGTCTGAACGAATGAAGAATGGGTGGAGAGAGAGTAGGTCGTTGCATACGAACCTCCTGGTATGGTGGGATAGTGATATGACTGTCGGTTGACAGCCGAAGAGAACAATCAGGAAAGTTTTCCCTCTGCCTGAAGAGGCAGAGGGGTGAAGGGAAACATCATCAACACTATTTTACGTACAACAATCTCCGTGAAAGAGATTCCTGTTCACCAAATTGAACTCGCAGGATATAGGCTCCAGACGCTATCTCCGAAGGAACCCAGGTGACCATGTGTATGCCAGGTGCGAGTGAACCATCATGCAAGGTGGTAATTTTCCGTCCCAACACGTCGTACACTTGTGCCACAATCCGCTCACGGGTAAGAAGTGTGAGGGGAACTTGTACGGATGGATTGAACGGATTCGGATAGGGAGCGCCAAGAGAGTGCGTATACGGTACCGGGTCGGGAGAATTATGGTCCGGTGATACAAGCTCGTTTAACGCAAGCGGTATGTTAATGATCCCCCATCCATAGGCATTATCGGGTACAACAGACCGATCAGCGGTGGCGCGCAGGATGTTTATGAAGTCCATGGGCAACAAAGTAGGATCGGACTCAAGCATAAGCGCCGCCGCTCCTGCCACAGCGGGGCAAGAGAAAGAAGTTCCGCTACCAAGACGGTACCCGTCCGCAGAGTCGGGAACAACCGCGCAACGATATCCCATCGCGGACACATCCGGTTTGATACGACCATCCGCAGTGGGTCCACGAGAGCTGAAACCGCGTATCTCCCCGGTGCTGTCCACTGCCGCAACAGCAAGAACGGAATCGCCATCGGCTGGTGCACTGAGACCCTCCTCACCACGGTTCCCGGCGGAGGTAATTACCAACAGTCCACGGGCGGCAGCTTCATCGCAAGCGACGGTCGTCAGACACGTATTCCCGTCATAATCATCAAAAGAATACCAGTCGCTATACCCGAGGCTGGTCGAAATTAAATCCGCCCCATTGGTTTCCGCCCATTCAAGACCGGCGACAAAATAATCTTCCTCTTCCGGGTACTCATCTGCTCCGTCCTCTGTACGAACCAGCAATACCTCCACATTCGGCGCTACACCTACCATAGTCTGCGGCAGATTCGCGGCGGTCACAGAGAGGCAGGCGGAACCATGGGTTCCGGTAAAGACATTACTCGTGGAATCGTGCGCGTTCCAGGTATCGACAACAGTCAGGTTTGCAAAAGCAGGATGGACATCATAAAAATTATATCCGCCGTCTAAAAATCCAATACGAACCCCTTCCCCGGTATACCCCATTTCATGCGCTTCCGGAACACCGATCAACTGGTTTTGCGCCCAGGCGAATCCGTAATAGGCGGAATCCTCGGAGGTGGACCGTTGAGGATTTACTGAACGGGGAGTTGCCTGGCCGTTATTGTCCGGTTCAAGATAATCGGAAGGTGTAGCATCGGGAAGATCGTTGATCGATTGATATGTACCGACTTGACGAATTTCCCTGACATGGGCTAGTGACTGAAGGTTTTCCAATGTGGCGGTTTCATTTTCAGGGATCACACTTACAGCTCCAAGCCAACGGCTGATGGTGCGGATATGAAAACCGTTCGCCCGAATGGCAGCGAGATCATCCGGATGAAAGGGCAAATCGGATTCATTCACGGCGGTTCCACGCGCACGGATACGGCGTTGAATTGCTTTCGGATCCAACTCGGAAAGGCAAGCTTCATAGGCCTCTTCGCTGGTATCACGACGGTCCAGGTAAACCCAGTAAGCGACGGGGCGTGATAATTCTCCTTCCTGGCGTAGGGAGTTGTTATCCTGAGCGATCGTTGTGGAAAATGGAATCAGAAGTACAAACATCAGAAAAACAGGAATAGCTACGCGAAGTATCCGCATCTCAAGCCTCGTTGACTGGACAAAACATCGATGAACAACACTTTCAGAATTCGGGAGATACTATCTCCCTTCTTCTAAAATACAAACGGAATGACGCAGTTGAAAATCACACACGGAAAAATTCGAGGATCATGAGAATGGCCAGCCCCAGGAATAAAAGGGTAAGAAGGATCCGAGTGACCCCGAAATTCCGCTTGGACCAAGTGGCGAAACGGTCGGAAGCAACCCCACTGTAAGCAAATGCAAACACGATAACGAGAGGTACGACAAACAGGAAATTGTAAAGAACAAGATAAAAAAAAGCATGGGTACGCAATGATTCATCCTGGAGCATCAACACAATCGTCGGCAGATACACCTGGCCCGTACAGGCCGCTTCAAAAAGTGTGACCAATGCGCCGATTCCCAGGCTTCCCAACAGGAGATTCCCCGTTTTTAAACCCTTGCGCATAATCTTGTGGATTCTCCGTTTGTTCGATGTGGAAAGCTGCAACACCTGGTCGGAGGTCTGCCCGCCACTCGTGTAATAACGGATGGTATCTCTCGCCGAGAGTACCAGTAAAAATACAAGTAAGCCCAGAGTGACGATGTAAATCGCTTTGGAAACAATGGTAAACGCGGCGAGTGCATGCAGGGCACGAAACGCACCCATTCCGAGCAACAGGTAAACAACAAACACACTGAAGGTAAATCCGGCGCCAACTGCAAGGATCTGTGATTTGGAAGATCCAGCATAACTGAGCAGGCTGATGAAGAACACAATAGTCGCAAAGGCGCATGGATTCAAACCGTCCAGGAGCCCCGCACCCACAATTGCCCAGAACGAAAACGACCGGAAGATATTCCGCGCTTGCTGAAGGTTATCCCGATTCTGCTCCGGAACCTCACCAAGGTAAGTTTGTTCGTTATTGAGCAGGGCTCGTTCAATGGCACTGTTCAGGCGTTCATTCAGATCGGCGGAACCGGTGATTTGTGATTCGCCGACAAAGAAGTAAAACGGGCTTCTGTTTTCAGGGATGCCATAATGATCACGGACATTCAGGAGACGCAACAAACCTTGGGTCACATCGGTGCTGATCAGTTCCACGGTAATTAAATGCCCCCAACGTTCTTCGAGTCGCGGGAGAACATGGTCATGAACCCTGCGGCAGGTCTGACAGTTCGAGCTCTGGAAATATAGAACACGTAATCCGTCGGTATCAGGTGACGTATGGGTGACAGCGGAAGAAGAATGGTCAAATCCGGACCTGTCGCGTTGATGACTACGACCTCCTGTGGAAGGAAGGACATCAATATTCAGGACCAGACGGAAGAGGTCCATCTCTGCATGATCGGTGAAGACATAAATCACTTTTTCCACGGATCCGTCCGGTTCTTCTTCTTCCACAGTAAATGTCATCAGAAGAGAACCGTCTGAAAGCGCCTCGGAAACAATACAATCGCAAGTGACTTCGCTTTCCACAGACGATAAAGCGATAGTATCCGATCCGCTTACATACAGGAAGGAAAGAGTATCGGAGAACACATCTCCACGTTCGCGATGACCATAATCAACCGAAGCACGATAATTGGAAACGGTTATTTCTGTACTTGAAACAGACGGAGCATAAAAAAAGACCATCAACAGCACGAGGAGTGTGCCAATAGTCAACAAAGAAATTCTTCGAACCTTTATGGTTCGAAGAAAAGAAAATTTACCCTCTTGTCGGTTGAAAGGGTTCATACAACCATTTCATAAGTAATTAATCGAGATTTGCCTGACCTCTTGATACTATTCGTATGCTCTCAATCCGAACCGGTTCCAGGGGAACATCATGAAAGTCGCGTTCAACGACCGAGATGGAGTCGGCAATTTCCATTCCCTGGATGATCGTACCAAAGACAGTATACTTACCGTCAAGATGTGGTCGGTCGGAGAGAACGATATAAAACTGCGAATCGGCAGTATCGTAAAATAATGAGTCTTCGGAGGAACTGTCAGCTTCCCGCGCCATCCCTACGACACCCCGTACATGGGACATTTCCGAGAACTCCGCTGCGATAGTTGTGCCACTTCCCTGTTGACCGTAAAACTGACGCTGGGTAGTCGGATCCTTGGTAAGAGGATCCCCGGCCTGGATGACAAAACCCGGAATAACACGGTGCCAGAGGATTCCATCATAAAACCCTTCCCGAGCCAATTCCTTGAATCGCGCCACATGGTTCGGGGCAACATCCGGATGAAATTCCATGACCATATTACCCATGGATGTTTCAATCACCGCCACTTCATTGTTTCCTGCACAGCCGGGCATTAAAAAAGCAACCAGTAGAACAGGTAAAACAACAACAGGGAAACAGTTCTGAATTGCCCTTGTACACAGAGTTCTCATCCTGCTCATTTTTTATCCTTTACATCACGAAACGACATAAACCGTTTTATTCGGATAACGCCCTGCTGCGACGCATGATCTCCACGGAAATAATCCGAACAGGCTCCAGCGGATTATCGGCACGGTCTCTCTCCACACTGGCGATTTGATCGGCAACTTCCATTCCCTGCAATACTTCGCCATATACAGTGTACTGCATACGGTCGAGCATGGGTTGCGGTTCGAGACAGATGTAAAACTGACTGTCTGCCGAATGGATATTCCGGCTGCGCGCCGCGGCCAATGTTCCACGGACATGTGGATGACTATTGCTTTCGTTACGTATAGTTTGCCCTGAACCGCCGGTGCCGTGTTGTGAACGTGGAATTTCCGGATCCTTGGTTTGCGGATCCCCGGCCTGAATCACAAACCCGGGAATGACACGATGGAAGAGAATACCATTATAAAAACCTTCACGCGCCAACTCTTTAAAGCGAGCGACATGTTCCGGGGCTTCTTCCGGGAAAAATCCGATAACCATCGTACCAAAATCTGTCTCCATTACAGCGACATCGTCGGGACGGTCGCCTACGGATATCTTGTTGCATCCGGTGGATAAAGTAACCATAATCAGCAATAATCCTGTCAAAATGTTACGCATGTGTACACTCATGTAGACTATTAAGAATAAACGTTACAACAATCAAATCTCCACCCAGGGTCCGGGAGTGTCCTGGGAAGCAGCCTCAATATGCACGCTTTTATTTTCTGGCACAAGGCTATTCGTAAATGTATCAAGGGCAATCCCGGGGGCATTGTTCTGTTCGCTCAAGTGCCCTAAAATGACATATTCAGTACCCGAACGTACCGCCTCGAGTGCAAGAGATGCTCCCTGATCATTGCTCAGGTGACCCAACGGTGAAGCAATCCTGGCTTTCAGATGAGGAGGATAGGGACCGACTCGAAGCATTTGCGGATCATGGTTCGCTTCACACACAAGAATCTTGCAACCACGTACCGCTTCCGCATGAATGCCATCCCACAATCCCAAATCGGTAAATACCGCTACAGCCCCTGCATCGGTATCAAAACGATAGGAATACGGCTCAGCGGCGTCATGGCTGACAGGGATGGAACGAACAGAAAACGACCCGGCATTCTCAGCGTTACCATTCATACGTCGAACCTTCACTCCGGCAGGAATTTTGTCTCGAATTTGACGCAGGGTGCCGCCGGAGGACCAGATAACAGGTTTATGACGTTTTAACAGTACTTCCAGACCTTTGACATGGTCTGTATGCTCATGTGTAATAAACAGGTGATCCACCTGGTTGATATCCCGTCCGATCTCTTCCGCACGAAGCTTCAACTGGCGAAAGGACAGTCCGGCATCCACGAGGATCACAGTACCATTTGCTTCAATCCAGTACGAGTTTCCTTTACTCCCCGAACCTAACGGACAAACAGCCAGCATGCGTTTACTTACGGACATGCTTGCTCCCGGGTTCCGTCACAGGGATTTTTTGTAAATCTTTCGGTAGTTGATCCGGGGGATAGGTTTTTATTTCGAGATTTAAAAGAGCTTCTACAGGTTCATCAGGTGTAAACCGTCCACTGCTGCGGTTCACCAGCAAGGCAAAGGCGACCACTGTTCCGCCTGCGGCTTTTACAGCATCGGCGGCTTTCAAAATGCTTCCGCCTGTTGTAACAATATCTTCAATCAGAAGAACACGTTTGCCTTCAACACTGAAACCACGTCGCAGCTCCATGCCGCCATCCGGAGTTTTCTCTGTGAAATAGGCAAGAGTTCCCAACTGGCGAGCCATTTCGAACGAGAGAATAACTCCGCCGGTCACCGGGCCGACAACCACTTCCGGTTCATACTTCCTGATTTTTTCTGCCAATTCCCCGATCAGGGTATTTGTGGAAACCGGGTCTTCGAGAATGCGGAATTTCTCTACATACTTGTCGGAGTGCAAACCGCTTGCAAGGATAAAATGTCCTTCAAGGAATGCTCCCCGTTTCCGGAGCAGATCGAGAATCTCGTTTTCTGTCAACAAGGTTATGTACCTCAGGATTAGGAACTTCTTCGAATGAAAGCGTTCAATCGTTGTTGTGTACGTTCATGGATCCGTGTGAACCGAATTTGCACTTCAACATTTTCAACACGGACAGGATCATTGGTTAACCTTCGAATTTCACCAGTGATGCCGGCAAAGGAAGGACCGTCCGTAACAACAAACTCAATGTACA
Organism: bacterium; assembly: GCA_963674515.2. Classification (GTDB taxonomy): domain Bacteria; phylum Electryoneota; class Electryoneia; order Electryoneales; family Electryoneaceae. The sequence goes on along the minus strand of CAXXQY010000028.1, from coordinate 198,493 downwards.
CAGATTTACCGATAGGCGACACAGCCGTATTGAACATTCCCGCACGAGGAGTACTGAATTTCAGACCACCGGTAGAAACATCTTTCAAATGGCCGCGGATCATTTCCAGGGAACCATCAACGGGGCGATACCGTACCGTACCGGAGTAATCAAGGCGCATATGTTTACGTCTCTGGTAGCGGGTAATCCTTCTTGGAAAGGAGAGACGCATCAAGGTCATATGTGGACGGTTTTCGAAAGCCAGGATTGTTGAAAGAAATTGATAAGCCGAATCGGTACGAAAATAGCGGACGAGGATTTCATGCTTGGGATTCAGAGTTGCACCGCCAAGATCCGGAACATTTGTGAGAATACCGCGTGCATCGAGATCTTCCACACGTAAATTGAACGAAAAAACACGCCCGCCTATTTCCGTGCGGCAGATGAATCGCTCGCGAATATATATCTTTTTCGGATCATCAAAAGTGGGCACAACACTACCCTTATGTAAACAGGTTTTACATGAATCGGGAAAATCGACATACCGTATGAAAGAACCGTCCTGCGATTAACCCTGTATTATATTAATCGGTCAACGAAAGAATTGATTGAATGGAGTCGCGCAGTTTTTTTGCCTCAATTGCCGCCTTCTCTGCGAAATCCTCTCCGGATGATGCGTAAATAATACCCCTGGATGAATTGATAAGTCCGGGCGGCATATTTTTTCCCATAGATCCACGCACCGCTGCAGCCAGGTCGCCTCCCTGGGCTCCAACTCCGGGAATGAGGAATGGCAGTGATGGAGAAGCAACCCGCACTTCGGCAATTCGTATCCCCTTGGTTGCTCCTACAACGAGCCCCACGTTACGGTTTCCGTTCCACTCCTCTTCCGCCAGTTTTGAAACCCGGATATATAACGGATCATTCGCATCCGGATGAAACTGCAACTCACGAGCGCTGGAGTTGGAGGTCAGTGCAAGCAGGAACACACCTTTATCCTCAAACGCAGTAAACGGTTTTATCCCGTCAGAACCAAAATAGGGATTTACAGTGATGGCGTCAAAACCCCAACGTTCAAATAATGCTTTTGCATAACGTTCGGCAGTGCTTCCAATATCTCCTCGTTTTCCATCGCCAAGAACTATGGCATCCGGGGCGTGTTCACGAACAGCGGTGATAATCGCTTCAAGCGCTTCATCCCCTTTACTGCCAAGCATTTCAAAAAAGGCCAGGTTAGGCTTGTATGCAGCGGCATATGGCGCAGTCGCTTCTATTATTTTTTCACAAAATTCACGTACCGGTTTTGCAGAACCTTGCAACGACTCAGGAATACGTTCCATCACAGGGTCGAGGCCCACGCACACCCTGCTGTTTTTCGTCGCTTGTTCCAGGCGGTTATAGAAGGTCATGGTACTCCCCTCATTGAAATGATACAAAATAGAGAAGTTGCCGAGTTACTGCAAGTTGACCTCAGCCAATTATCGGATAAGCACTCCGTTCCTCGAGGGGAAAACTTGTACGGGAAATATAGTAAACCTATATTCCTACACCTTTCATATATGAATTTTTCATGGAAACAAACAGACAGGTTGTCAGGTAAAAAAGGGCTGTCTGAAGAAAGGATATCGCAGGTGTGTTGGTGTCCTTGACCAGGTAACAACAACCTGCTGTACGCAACAGATAGAGGGCGGAGAATAACATGGCTGCCAAGCAGAAAAGCTTGATGGATGTGATTGTAGCATTGGCAAAACGGCGTGGGTTTGTCATGCCGACCAGCGAAATTTATGGTGGAATTGGATCAAGTTACGACTATGGTCCCCTTGGAATTGAAATGAAACGGAAACTGGCGGACCTCTGGTGGAACAATATGGTCCGGCAGCATGAAAACATCGTTGGAATAGATTCGTCCATCATCTACCATCCGAAAACATGGGAAGCAAGTGGTCATGTGGATGGTTTTGTCGACCCCCTCGTTGATTGCAAAGAATGCAAGGCAAGGTTCAAGGCGGATGACCTGATCGGTCATGTGAAAAAAGCCAAAGGTGTTGATGAACCACCTTTAAATGGAAAAGGTGAGCTGGATCCCGGTCATCCATCGTATGCTCAAGTTCCATGTCCCAACTGTGGACAACGGGGGACACTGACGGAACCGCGCAGCTTCAACCTGATGTTCAAAACGTTCATTGGGCCGGTAGAGCAGGGAGCCTCCGCTGTTTATCTTCGACCGGAAACGGCGCAGGGGATCTATGTGGACTATCCCCAAGTACAGACCGTTGCAAGACTGAAACCGCCCTTCGGTATTGCCCAGATTGGAAAAGCTTTCCGTAATGAAATTACTCCGGGCAACTTTATCTTCCGGACTCGTGAATTCGAACAAATGGAGATGCAGTTCTTCATCAAACCCGGTGAAGATGAAGAGTGGATGGACTATTGGAAAGCAGAACGGATGAAGTTCTGGCGGGATGTCTGCGGAATTCGGGAAGAAAACCTGCGTTTCCATGAGCATGGTGAACATGAACTCGCGCATTACGCCAAAGCGGCCTTTGACATCGAATACAATTTCCCGTTTGGATGGGATGAGTTTGAAGGGATTCACAACCGTACCGATTACGACCTGAAACGTCACGCGGAATACAGCGGCAAAGAAAAAGACCTCATGTATTTTGACGACCAAACCCGTGAACGGTACCTGCCATATATCGTGGAAACATCGGCGGGTTTGAACCGTGGATTGCTCGCCATCCTCCTCGATGCTTATTACGAGGATGAAGTGGAAGGACAACAACGTGTGGTCATGCGCCTGGATCCAAAACTGGCGCCGATTACGGCAGCAGTGTTCCCGTTGCAGAAAAAGGATGGTTTACCGGAAATCGCACAGGAGATCACCCGGGAATTGAAGAAAAACTTCAACGTATTTTTCGATATGACGGGAAATATTGGACGCAGGTACCGCAGGCAGGATGAAGCGGGAACACCGTTCTGTATTACTGTTGACTATGAAACAAAGGAAACAGGGACAGTCACTATCCGGGATCGTGATACCCTGGAACAGCCGGAACGTCCGAAGATTGAAGATTTGTCCAGGATACTTTTTGAAAAGCTGAATTCTTAGAACAGGTATTACCTGATATGCAACTTATTTTCCACAATGAGAACATGGATTTGTTCATTGGTATTTCGTTGGTTGCCATGTTTGGTTACCTTACATTATTATAACCTTTCCAGAAGGATTAAGTTGTACAACCATAAGAAGGAAACATGCTTCGTCGATTTTTAAAAACAAAAATTCACCGAGCTACGGTTACACAAACCGACCTCCATTACGAGGGAAGCCTCACGCTTGACCCTGATTTGATGGAGCATGCCGGAATACTCCCCAATGAAGCTGTTGATGTATACAACATCAACAGTGGGACACGGTTTACCACGTATGCCATTACAGGTAAAAGGGGTAGCGGGGAGTTGTGCGTAAACGGCGCAGCAGCCCATTTGGCAAAAACGGGTGACATGGTGATAGTGTGCACATATTGTGACTTAACGGAAGATGAGGTTTTATTCCATAAACCGCTCGTAATCCCGGTTGATGAACAGAATCAACCGGTAAAATAGGTTTTCAGCAGGACAGGAGGAGGTTCTGTGGATTTTCATGTACGCGATCTTGCACCGCAAGATGTGGATTCAGAGTTATTGGTCGCCGGTCTGTTTCAGGATGAAAAAGCTGTTGACGGAGGACTTGGAAGGCTTGATGCGGCACTTGGCGGAAGGATTGAGTTGGCACGTTCCCGTGGAGATTTTGACGGCAAAAACGGAGAGACGCTGTTCCTGTATGGAAACCACCAGACAGGGCCTCGTCGAGTTTTAATTGTCGGTCTTGGAAAACGAGATGATCAGACGGAAGAAGTGATTCGTCGGGCCTATGGGAAGGCAGGAAAAAAAGCACGCGAAATGAAGGTGAAGGCAGCATGCCTGATGCCGCCGCTCAAGGGTCTTGAACAGGAAACGGAAGTCTGGATTACCCTTGCCGCTACCGAAGGTTTTGCACTTGCTACCTACCGGTTTCCGAAATACCGCAGCCGTGACACGGAGAAATTCCCGAATCTTGAAGAATTGACGATAATTCCCGGAGAACCGGAAGGGTTGGAAAGTTGCCGGAAAGGAGTGAAACTGGCTAAAACAACCATTACCGGAACTCTGTTTGCAAGAGATCTTGTGGCAACTCCGGCCATGGACCTCTACCCGGAAAAGTATGGTCAAATCGCCAAACAATTGTGCAGAGATCATATTTCGGTGGAAGTATTAACAGTGGATCGTCTCCGTGAAATGGGGATGGGTGCATTAACCGCTGTTGGCCAGGGAAGCGCACGACCACCTGTTCTGATCCATCTTACCTATGATCCGGGAATTGAAAACGCTAAAACATTCGCGATTGTAGGAAAAGGTATCACGTTCGACGCCGGTGGATTAGACCTGAAAACCGCTGCCGGTATGCGTGACATGAAAATTGACATGGCCGGTTCTGCGGCGGTGATGGGAGTCTTCAAGGCGCTGGAGGAATGGAAACCGAATTGCAGGGTGGAAGGGTTTATTCCCGCAGCGGAGAATCTTACCAGCGGTAACGCATACAAGCCGGGCGATATCCTGAAGAGCTACAAAGGTCTGACCATCGAAATCGACAACACCGACGCGGAAGGACGTCTTGCATTGGCGGACGCATTGGCGTACGCCGTGGAAAAGGCCAATCCCGACGCCATGGTCGATCTCGCTACGCTTACCGGAGCTTGTGTGATTGCGCTTGGGCATCATGCTACAGGACTGATGACAACTTCAGATGATTTGGCCGACGTCATCACCAAAGCGGGCGAAAAAACAGGGGAACGGGTTTGGCGTTTACCCTTGTGGGATGAATTTGGCGACCAGATCAAGAGTGAAGTGGCCGATTTGAAGAACACAGGCGGACGTCCGGGTGGAACCATAACCGCCGGGTATTTCCTCAAGGAATTTGTTGGCGATACTCCCTGGGCGCACCTGGATATAGCCGGAACCGCTTCGGAAGCTCCGCTCAGTTATGCTCCGCATAAAGAACTTCCCACCGGGGTAGGGGTTCGTTTGTTGCTGGAAGTGTTACGCAATTGGGCATAGACCGAGAGAAAATAGAACTGAAAGAGACGGCCGGGAAATCAACAAAAGATTCCGGCCGTCATCTTCTTAGCGCCAGTCTCATGCTTGTGGTATTAAGCATGATCTGGGGACTTACTTTTCCACTTACCAAGGCCGCTCTTGATCAAACAAATCCGATTCATTTCCTGACCATTCGCTTCTTTATCGCCAGTGCGGTACTTACGCCCTGGTACTTCTTTTTCCAGAGAAAACGAATTCTTCCGAATCAACAATCACGCTATAAAGGAAAATTGCGCAGTGTATGGACTCGCGGTGGAATTATAGGATCGTTACTGTTCCTTGGATTTCTATTACAGGTGATTGGAATGAACTACACAACGGCGTCCCGGAGTGGCTTTTTTACGGGGCTGCTTGTTGTCATGGTTCCGCCCCTTGCTGCAGTATTCCGAACCAGCCGTGTTTCCTGGATCAACTGGATTGGTTTGCTCCCGGCTGTGGCGGGTGTTTACCTGCTTGCGCATCCGGAATCTGGCGGATTCAACAAAGGTGACTTTCTGACCCTTTTGTGTGCGTTCACGTTTGCCGCCCAAATGATAGTTCTTGAAGTACTGGGACGCGATGAACCCGATTCTTGGGCGCTCACATTAGCACAAATTTATACCATTTTCATCGGAGCCTTCATCTGGACAGTCGTCCAGGGAAATCCCATCGTTCTTGCAAGTGAGGGGTGGATTGGGGCAATCTATACTGGAATTTTCGGAAGCATCTTTGCTGTCTGGTTGCAAACACGTTTTCAACCTGTCGTGCCCGCCAGTCATGCCGCACTTATATTTACCCTCGAACCGGTGTTCGCAGCTTTGTTCGCCGTATGGTTGCTTGGTGATTCCTGGACGATGATGAGTATCATGGGTGCTCTCCTGATCCTGTCATCCATGATCGCTTCCAGCCTGGGTATCGCAAAAGCCGGTAAAAAGAAATGATTGTTTATGGCATTGCAGCACTACTTCAAAATTTCGGGTATATAAATCTCACTTTAAGAGCTTAAACCATTCCTCCTTATCAGACAGACGTATTATATTGATAAAAAGGTTCTTGGATTTTAAATTCGTGATAGTTAAGTCACTGATGGTTAATGGGTAGAATGATAGATGGTCTCTTATCGTTATTTCCTGTTAAGTGCAATTTTACTAATCCTCCATGTTCAACCCGGCTATTCGGACGAAAGGTTATTTCCCACGCTTGAATTCTCCGTAATAAGCCGCGCAGAATACAGAACTGGAATTCCCCTGGCCGCAAGAAGACTGGATTGGGTGCATTACCGTACTCCAATGTTCAGAAGAAAAAGACTGGAAGATAATCGCTTTATCGGATTCCTTGGGCTTGAGAACCTGGAGGAAACACAGCAGGATCTGAATCAGCTCAGAAGAAGGATGACAAGGGTTTCCTCCGGAAGAACGAATTTTATATGGCGTGTAAACTACAGAGATATGCAGAATTACAGAATTTCGATTCGTATAACGAGAATTGGTAAAAATCCTAACAGAAGCAGACGATAATCATTTTCCTTTTTTTTCTGAATCTGTGTCGTTACAGTTATCCGGAGTTACCAGCACTTAAAGTTTTGTTATTTCCATAAAAATAGACAATTAAAGAATAATATCCTCACCGGTGACCAGATAGATATTTTCCAATTTTGCCACCTCTGTAAGCTCTTCTGTAAATCCATTAGCGCTGAAAAGAACCAACTGATACTCTTTGTTATACTTTTCCGGTAATAACATCAATTATTTCAGTTTTTCCAAAACATTAATCCCTGCAGGTGATTTCCACCATTTGCATTCACCTATGAGGAAGGTGTGTTTTTTATAATAATCATAATTTTAATAAGCAAGGTTACAATGAAGTAATGAAAAATTCGAAAACGTAAATATCGATTCTGACTGATAGTATCGGTATACGTATTGCTGTAATTATTTCTGAAGCTCGAACATGTCCAATAATGGAGCAGCACATGAAGTGGATTTTACTGACAATGTTGATTATATCTCTGGGGTTTGTCTCAACATCGAAGGCACAGGATAGAGTATTGCATATTCCCGCAATCGAATTTCTGCTTCAGCCATTACCTGCATATATCACTCAAAACCCATGGACTTCTACAAATCCGGTGTCGTTGTGTGAACGGATAAAGTTTTCCAAAGACAGTACGGTGGTACTACCTCTAATCGGAGAAATTGAACTGGCTCAATTTGATTCACTTCGAAACCAGATGGTTGCATTGAAGGACAGGTTGTTAAGATTTTCCACTGGAGGAGTGGAGCTCAGTTGGAATATTCATGTTCAGTCAAATAACTACTATCGTGTATCAGTACATCTGATGTCACTGCACTGATGATATCCACCATCATTTATTCGTCATCGCATAATGTACTCTCCAGATCAGTATTAATGTTTTCGACAATAGCAAGTTGTTTCAGGAAAAGTGAATCCCTGACAGATGTGTAAAACATGGATGCAGGGGTACTTAAAGACATTGATGGCCTGAAGTAGACTTTGGGAAAATAGTCAGGAAGCAGAATCAATTTTTCATATCGATGGTTATCAGCATGCAATGGAATTCCCACCGATGCTACAACTCCACCCTCTGTGGAATTTTCCAGAACGGAATGGTACACTGCGCTACTGGACGGCAAAATCGCCAACTCATTTGTTTGAAAATTCCATCCAGAATCCCGTATCCACCGTAATGCACTTCCTCCTGCGCTTTTCGTTGTGTCTGGTATGGAAACAGAGCCAAGCTGGTTGAGCCGTTCCCGTGGCGAATCCATGATCATTCGGGAAGTATCACCTGCTGCTGTAATGAAAAACAAGGCGATTTCAAATGATAGTCCATTGTCCTCCCCTGTTGAACTTGTCTGATTGAACAGACTGTCCAAGTACTCCGGCTCCATTGTCATATACAGTTCAGGAGGAGAGTCGTCAGCAGGTATACGGTCAATGGGAACTATCAGCATCGAAGAGCTGGAAATTTCAGAGTAGTTCTGCCGGATTCCGTAAAGAAATCCCATCAGCTCATTATCACAGGCAACGACGAAATCATAATGCAGTTGCGCGGATCTCTCACGGTAGCCACGGTTCGAAATAACAGCGTAAAGTACAAAGGTAAGCGCAATGACAATAATTCCACCAAACGTGGGACGAGATCGCATGTCCTGCTCTTGGAAAAGATTATGAAAATTATGCTGCTGGCCCGGTTCACTTTACTGCTTTTGGCTCAAGTCTGTGAGCGGCCTCGTTTTCCGTGCGTTTCAGACGTCTGCCCACAGGAACAGGTGGATCATACCGCGCAAAATCGATACGACGGCCCTGGACCATGATCATAATACAATCAGGCTTGGAAATCTGGTACTGGTAATTCAATTTCGCCGGATTGATGTAAAGATGGACAATGTTATGACGTTGATCCAACCAGCCTTTCCCTTTACCGGAGTGTATACGTATGGCGGAAAGCGCCTGGATGGAACCTTGCAGCCGTATAATCCGCTGATTGACAGGTTGTTTTCCGGCGCCAGGTTTGTAAACCCAGTGGTGCAGTTCAACGCCCCGCAAGGGGAACGTTTTACGTGATAAATTCCGGATCTGTACCCATTCCTCGTTCAACAGTTCATTACTTACCTGGGCATTGATGCGTGCTTCTTTTCCTTCCGGATTGATCATCGCACTTTCGATTACCAGAATGGCCATTCATTCCTCAATTCTTGTGAGAGCCATTTTAATGTAATGTGCTTTCACAAAAAAATACAATGAATAATTCGTGTTGAAAACAGAATAAAAAAACCCGGTTATCCCGTTAGCTCAGCTCAATGTTTCCTGTCAAAGGAGCTTATCTATAAGAAAGATCGAGTTTAGTTGTAGCCAATCGAGTAAGAAAGAGTTGAAATCATCACGAACAAAACTACATTTCAAGGATAGGGCGGGCATCCCTGCCCGCCCTATCCTTGAAAAACAATAGAATTATGGTAGAAATTCCATCGCTGAGCTAACGGGACAATCGGCAAAAAAATATGCCGGAACGAATTCCGGCATAGTAAAATCTATGGTAAAGAAACTGAGTCTACTTCATTGCAGCTACGTTCAAGCGATTTTGAGAACGTTCCATCGAACGGCGCGCACGCTCCACATCCAGACCTTCGATCCGTTTGTCAATGCGTTCCCGGTTACGTTTCACCGCTTCCTGGGCACGTTCGATATCTATATTCTCGGCTGCTTCTGCCGTACCGGCAAGGATTTTCATCTGGTCCGACGTAATTTCCGCCAATCCACCGGATGTTGCAAATCGCTTCTCGACTCCGCCGATGCGAACTTCTATCACACCAATATCTAACGGTGTAATAAAGGGAGTGTGATCCGGTAAAACACCGAATGAACCCTTCACGCCGGGAGCGCGGACATGCTCCACTTCGCCCGAAAAGACAGCGCCCTCCGGGGTAACGATATCCAACTTGAATGTCGCCATGATATGCTGCCTGCGTTTTATCCCTGCATCTTCTTGGCTTTTTCAAGGGCATCTTCAATAGAGCCGCACATGAAGAATGCCTGGGCCGGAAGTTCGTCCAGCTCACCGTCAATAATCATCTGGAAGCCGCGGATGGTATCCTTGATGGGAACATACACACCCGGGGTACCGGTGAAAGCTTCAGCGACGAAGAACGGCTGGCTCAAGAAGTTTTCAATCTTGCGCGCACGGTTCACGACCATCTTGTCATCATCGGACAATTCATCCATACCGAGAATGGCGATGATATCCTGGAGGTCGCGATACTTCTGCAGGATCTCCTGGACACGGCGCGTGACCCTGTAGTGCTCTTCCCCGATAATGTGCGGGTCCATGATACGACTGCTGGAGTCAAGCGGATCCACAGCGGGATAAATACCTTTTGCCGCGATATCACGGGAAAGTGCTGTAGTCGCGTCAAGGTGCGCAAACGTAGTCGCCGGAGCCGGGTCTGTCATATCGTCTGCAGGCACGTAAATCGCCTGGATGGATGTGACCGATCCTGTCTTGGTTGTCGTAATACGTTCCTGGAGCTGGCCCATTTCCGTTGCAAGGGTCGGCTGATACCCTACGGCGGATGGCATACGGCCCAACAGGGCGGATACCTCGGAACCGGCCTGGGTGAAACGGAAGATGTTGTCTACGAAGAACAACACGTCCTTGCCCTGGTCGCGGAAATACTCAGCAAGAGTAAGACCGGTCAACGCTACACGAAGACGGCAACCCGGAGGCTCGTTCATCTGACCGAACGCCATGGCGATTTTGCTGTTCTTCAACGCACTTTGATCGACTTTGCTCAAGTCGAACTTGTCCACGTCAAAGTCGCTGCCGTAATCGACCACGCCGGATTCGATCATTTCACGAAGTAGATCGTTTCCTTCACGGGTACGTTCACCAACACCCGAGAAACAGGAAATACCACCGTGCTGCTTCGCGATGTTGTTGATCAACTCCATCACGATAACGGTCTTACCTACACCTGCACCACCGAACAGACCGATTTTGCCGCCCTTCGAAAACGGCTGGATGAGGTCAATGACCTTAATGCCGGTTTCGAGCATCTCCGGTGTCGGTACCAAGTCTTCCAACTTGGGGCTTTCACGGTGAATCGGATAGCGCTCTTTCGATTCTATCTCGCCCAGACCGTCAATTGCTTCACCGGTAACATTGATCAGACGACCCAACGTTTCCGGACCGACCGGAATAGTAATAGGTGCACCGGTGTCTCTCACTTCTTCGCCACGGATCATTCCGTCTGTGGTATCCAAAGCGACCGCACGAACCACGCCGCCGCCAAGATGCTGCTGAACTTCAAGGATCAGCCTCTCTTCGCCACGGACAATTTCGAGCGCTTGATACAATGGAGGCAGATGCCCCTCTTCAAAGGCGACGTCAACAACCACGCCCATGATCTGTTTTACTTTGCCCTTAACCTTCTCCGCCATCGGAATTCCTCATTCGCCTATGACGCCTACCAAATTGATGACATCTTTGAAAACGGTGTACCACAAACAGCGGGTACCGTATTTGTTTACTTACCTGTTGTACGACTTATTTCAACGCTTCAGCTCCGCTGACCACTTCAAGGAGCTCGTTGGTGATCGCAGCCTGCCGCGCTTTGTTGTATTGCAGTGTCAGGGTATCGATCAATTCCTGAGCATTGTTCGTGGCATTTTCCATGGCAGTCATACGCGCCGCCTGTTCGGACGCGAATGATTCCAGGAGCATACGCCAAAGCATCACATTGGCATACATACCGAGAACATGGTCAAGTACACCCCGCTCATCCGGTTCATAAAGAAAATCGGTGGGGTATTTTTCGTCGGCCGCCAACTCGGGAACAATCGGAAAAAGCTGCTCGATAATTACATTCTGCTGAATTACTGATTTGAATTCATTGTAAATAACGAGAACCCTGTCCAGCCCATCTTCGACGATAAAGCCCTGTTCATAAAGCTCACGGATGGATTCACCAATATCAGACGCAACACCATACGTAAAATCCTTGGAAACGTTCGTGTGGTATTGAATGATATTATGTCCGCGCTTCCTGAAGTAATCGTACCCTTTTCGACCGATGGCAATCAAGCGTACTTCATTGACATCCGGTTTTGCAGCTTCTTCGGCAATCAACTTTTCTGCCTGTCGGCAAATGCTGCCATTAAAACTGCCTGCAAGACCACGGTCGGAGGTGACGACAACAATGCCGACCTCACTCGGAGCCCGTTCCTGCAGAAGAGGGTGGGCATCATGACTGGTGCGCGCCGCAAGATCCCGGATCATGATACGTAATTGATCCGAGTACGGGCGGGCTTTCATCATGTTACCCTGGGCTCGTCGCAACTGGGCTGCGGCGACCATCTGCATTGCGCGTGTGATTTGCTTCGTACTATGTACGGAAGCAATGCGACGCTTAATCTGCTTGAGTGATGGCATGATACCCTACTGCTCTTCACCCGTGCCGGGTTGTGAAACATCCACCTCTGTAGACAGTACTCTACACCGGTGCACAAACTATCATCACACGGAAAGAAAATTCCTTTCAGAGAATCCCTTTCCGTGGGAAATTGCTTAGTTTCCGGTCGACTGGAAAATGGAAGTAAACTCGTCCATGACCTTGCGGATTGTTTCTTCAAGATCCTTGTCGAGTTTCTTCTGCTCTTCAATCTTCGTCGAAACATCCTTGTGTGAGCTGTCAATAAATTTGACCAGTTCACTCTGGAAACGTTGAATGTCAGCGATTGCAATCGGATCAAGGTAGCCATTGGTAGCAGCCCAGAAAAGGATCACCTGGTGACCCAACGGCCACGGGCTGTACTGCGGCTGCTTCATAATTTCCATCAACCGGGCACCACGGCTCAACTGTTGCTGGGTAGTCTTGTCAAGGTCGCTGCCGAACTTGGCAAAAGCTGCCAGCGAACGATACTGCGCCAGTTCCAACTTGAGCTTACCGGCAACCTGCTTCATCGCCTTGGTCTGGGCATTACCACCTACACGGGATACGGAAATACCCACGTTCAGCGCCGGACGTTGACCGGCATAGAACAATTCGCTCTCAAGGAAGATCTGGCCGTCCGTAATTGAAATCACGTTGGTCGGGATGTACGCGGAAACGTCACCGGCCTGGGTTTCAATAATCGGAAGCGCTGTCAGTGAACCGCCGCCAAGGTCGTCACGAAGTTTCGCTGCACGCTCGAGCAAACGGCTGTGCAGGTAGAAAACATCGCCCGGATACGCTTCACGTCCCGGGGGACGACGGAGAAGCAATGACAACTGACGGTACGCCCATGCGTGTTTTGTCAAGTCGTCATATACGCACAAGGCGTGTTTGCCCTGGTCACGGAAATATTCACCGATGGCTGCACCTGCTGCAGGCGCCAGGAACTGGATCGGGGCTGGCTCCGCAGCAGTGGAGCTGATCACGATGGTATACTCCATCGCTCCGGCATCTTCCAAGGTCTTGATGACATTGGCGATGGTGGAACCCTTCTGTCCGATGGCGACGTAAATGCAGATAACATCCTGGCCCTTCTGGTTGAGGATCGTGTCAACCGCCAGGGTGGTTTTCCCTGTTTGACGGTCACCGATAATCAACTCACGCTGGCCACGGCCGATCGGGATCATACTGTCGATGGCCTTGATGCCTGTCTGCAGCGGTTCTTTCACCGGCTGACGTGTAACAACACCCGTACCTTTCCGTTCTACTGGAGTACGATTTTTGGTTTTAATTTCACCTTTACCGTCCAGGGGAAAGCCGAGAGGATTGATCACACGTCCGATCATTTCCTCCCCCACGGGAATATCAACAAGACGACCGGTACGTCGTGCAATGTCCCCTTCCTTGATATATTGGTCGGAGCTGAAGAGCACACAACCAACATTATCTTCTTCCAGGTTCATTGCCATGCCGTACGTCGGCCCGGGGAACTCCACCAGCTCGGAGGCCATAACCTTGTCGAGACCATGCACACGTGCAATACCGTCGCCGACCATGATTACGGTGCCAACTTCGTCAGTGGATACCTCGGAGGAATAATCCTCGAGTTGTTTCCGGATAATTGAGGTAATTTCTTCCGGTCGGATCTGCATACATCCCTCCACAGCGGATCACTCGCAATGATGATCCGTCGTGCTACCGTACAATTTTTATGCGCTGGCGAGGCGCCGAATATCCTGAATCGAACGGTTGATGCTGGCATCAATCACACGATCACCGTAACGAAGACGGAAACCGGCTATCAATGAAGAATCAACTTTACGGTTCAGAATGATCGAACCGCCAGTACGTTTTTCCAACAGCTTCACAAACGGTTCTGTTTCGCTGTCGTTCAACTCGATCACAGTGGTCAGGGTCGCCCTGACAACGCCCGTCTCTTCGTCATGCCGCGCCTTCAAGGCAGGCAGCAAGTCGAACAGCACCCAGCCGCGCTTCTTCTCCTGCAGGAAATGCAGAAGCCGTTTAACCAATTCGGGAGCATCGGAAAAGACTTCATCCATAACGGACAGTTTCTTCTCGACGGGAACCTGGGGTGCGGTCCAAAGCTGCGCCAGTTCAGGGCTGCTTTCAAACGCTTTTTCCACAGATTCCACCGCGGCGATCACATCAGTTACAATGCCATCTTCTTTGGCAGCCTCGTACAGCGCATCCGCATACCTCCTACTAAGCTTGGGGTCGGTCACGACTGCGCCTCCAGTTGTTCAAGCCGCTTTTTGATCGCACGCATCTGATCTTCGCGCGTAAAGCTCTCGCCAATGGCAGAAGAAGCTACTTCTGCTGCAAGATTCACCAATTCGGAACGAAGGTCTTTCGCGACACGTTCGCGATGAGCTTCGATCTCTTCTTTGGCCCTCTCCAGCATTTGTTCGCTTTTTTCGCGGGCTTCTTCTGTTGCTTTTTCGATTCTCTCCGTCGCCTGCTTGTCGGCTTTCGCCAGCCGCTCGTTGACTTCCTCGGAAAGTTTTTTCAACTTTTCCTCGTAATCTCGCAGCAGGCGCGCGGCGTCCTCACGATCTTTCTGCGCCTGGTCAATGGCGCCATTGATTTTGTGCTCGCGGGCTTCAAGACCCTTGATAATCGGTCCCCAGGCAAATTTCCAGAGGACAACGAGCAAAATCAAAAATGTGAGGATGGTCCACAAAATACTACCGGGTGCAACGCTGAGCAGATCGCCCAAACCGCCTCCGCTAGCAAATGCGGCCGCCGGTGCCGACGCGAGCGCCAGAGCGACGAGGATCTTCATTTTCCTCATCACACCTCCCTCGCTGTCGAGCACTTAACCCAACACTATGAGCAAGCAGATAACAGCGTTAAAGAACGCGACACCTTCGATCAACGCGGCTGCGACGATCATTGGAGTAAAAATTTTACCAGACGCTTCAGGCTGACGTGCAATACCGTCCATGGCGTTACCAGCAATACGGCCGATACCAATGGCTGCGCCTAACGTCACCAAACCAGCGCCCAACGCGGCGCCCAAGAGCCCCAGACTTTCCATGGGTTCGAATCTCCCTTACGCTTCGAGAGCTTTGCAGCTCCATTTCCACGTTTTTCAGGCCGGTACCTTACCGGCGTTATCTTGTTTTGGTTTTTTCAGGAACAAAAATACAATACATCCGATTAATGAGGATGAATTGCCGCACCAACAAACAGGCTTGAAAGCATCACAAAGATATATGCCTGCAAAAACGCTACAAAAAGCTCAAGCATGCTGATCGCTACCGCGCCCGGTACACTGGCGAAAGCTACCCAGGGCGTCATGATAAGAGCGATAAACACGGCAATGATCGTATGGCCCGCAAGCATGTTCGCAAACAGACGAATACACAGCGCGAAATGTTTGACAAGCAGACCGAAAATCTCAATCGGGAATAAAATCGGAGCAATTAAAATGGGAACACCGTGCGGAATAAACGTTCCAATATACTTGATTCCGTGTTCCCTGAAACCGGCGACAATCACACCAAAAAGCATGGTGATGGCAAGCCCGGCGGTCATGTTGATGTTTCCGGTCGCCGTAGTACCCCAGGGTACCATACCCAGGAGGTTGGCGAACAGGATAAGGAAAAATGCGGTGAGGTAAAAAGGAAGCCATTTTCTTCCGTGCTTCTCCCCCAGGTTGGCGTACACAACTTCATCGCGGACAAAAAGGATCAGCACTTCGAGGAAGTTTCCAAACCCCTTCGGTACTTCACCCCGTTTTGAAGCCTTGGTGCCCCCGATAAGGAACAGAAGGACAAGGATTGCAGCAACGGTCAAGCCGATCATGTGCTTGGTTACCGGAATACCGTTCGGGTAACCTAAAGCGGGGATACTCAGGGGGATCACTGGTAATTCAACGCCACCCCACGGCAAATCATACACCTCGGCATCCACAAGGTGATGGGCCAGAATACCCATCACACCACCTTCACCATGCTCGCCATGCTCTTCGCCATGTTCATCATGGGCGACAGCATGTTCGTCATGGCTGACGGCGTGTGCATCTTCCGTTTCTTCGTGAAGAGCCGTACCGTGTTCTTCGTGGTCTACTGCAATGGTGTGTTCTTCCGTGGAGCCATGGGTGGCCGTTTGCTGGCTGGTGTGTGTATCATGTGCCTGCTCGAGTGGCGCTCCCTGGTACGTCCCACGAGATCCGGCATCACCGGCAAAACCCGGTTGTGCGAACGACAAGCCAACCAACAATACAACTGCGAAGAAAGCAGTGAAACAGCGAATCATTGATCCTCTCTCCTGATCATGAAGAGTGCTGCAATGGTGGTAACGATCACCGCAAAGAAATATGCGCTGACAGTTCCAATGGCCGATTCAACCGGTGACCATCCGAATGTGCGCAGCGCAACAACCAGAATCAACGCTCCAACAATCAGCTTGACGCCCACAGAAAACAGAAACCTTGTGAGAATCTTATCAAACTGGCCTTTTCGAAGAGGCGGTATCACAAACAGATATCCGATCAGACTTAAAAAGGCCGCGCATGATGCAAAATATGCGACTTGATATACCACAAAAGCTACCCGTTTGCCTGTTTTTCGCTGACAATAGCGTTGAACAGAAGACTCGATTTTAAATGATCAACGAGCTCATATTTGCTTAACTTCAGCAAAAATATGTGAAAAGTAGAACCCAACTTGAAACGCCAAGATAACGCCTTTTCGACATGATTACAACCCTGGTACTCTAAGGGCTCCCTTCGTGATTCTGGGCTTCTTTTTCCTTTAATTCAGCAAATTGTTTGATTTTTAATACCATCCAGTAGATTCCACATCCAACCCCCCAAAACGTACCGATTAGTAAAAACAATGGAGACATGTCAAAAGTGTTGTCCAGCCAACGCCCGCCCAGCACACCAGCCAATACTGTTATAGCAAAAGTGAATGACACCTGCAAAGCAAGATCAATCCAACCCGCATAAGGTTTTTGCTCTTTGGCGTCTGTTTTTTTTCCGGAACGATCACTGGGTTCCTTGCCATCATGTCCGGATGACTGGTGGGAGTTTCGCATATCGGTCATCAACTTCCTGGAGTAAGATCAGTCATTCTGCTTGTAATAATTTGAACAAACAACGACAGTCTATCAAAAAATTTCTGTATGCACAGAAAAAGCCTAATTGGATCCGGTTGGAACGGGAGTCGGTTCCTCCTCCAGAATCGGCAGGGTTGCTCCCTGTGGTTTTCCCTGGATCTTGGATCCGTTCAATTCGCTCTCGATTTGTTTTGACAGTGTATCCACAGCCTGTCCGGACATTCCACAGTGACCATTCAAACCCGCGCCTTCGGCAACTTCCAGTTGTTTGGCTGCAATATCGCCGTCAATAGTGGAAGTCTGTTCAAGAACCAGCTTGGTTTTAGCGGAAATATTACCTTTCACTTTCCCGCCGACGATAACGGTATCCGCCTTGATATTGCCTTCAAGTCTGCCCTGTTTACCAATCGTTACAGTACCCGAGCTGACAAGATTTCCATGAAGTTTGCCATCCACACGAACGGAACCGTCAACATTCAGGTTTCCTTCAAGGGTGGCATCAACACCCAGGATCGTAGACATAATGTCATTATTTCGGGTGTCACCCCGCTTCTGTAACGCCATCTTCGTCTCCAAGGCTTGGTAACAATATCTGTGGATCTATTGAACGATCTTCTACCCAGACTTCAAAATGCAAATGGGGAGCGGTACTTATGCCAGAACTGCCTGTCAAGGCGATGGGAGTACCGGACTGAACCATCTGTTGCGGTAAAACCAGGAGTAACTCATTATGACCATAGACAGAGAATACACCGCCTCCATGGTCCAGGATAATTCGATACCCCAGTCGTGGGGTCCAGTCCGCCACCAGGACGACTCCGTTGGCGGTTGCTCGTACAGGAGTTCCCCTTGGTACGGCTATGTCTATTCCTGTATGGCTGAAAGAGGGGTCGATGGGTGAGTAATGATAACCTCTGGTGAGAAACCCTTCCACCGGCCATTGTTCGGGAAGATGCACCAGTGTCTGGTCACTGTTCATTAAAGGCATTCCCAGGAGACCGTTAGCTCCACCATCCTCACCGGAAACAGGGATCCACATTTCCGCTTGCTGAACAGGAGGAATTTCTCGTTGTACACTTCTTCGAGCCTGAAGGATTCGTTGCAAGTCAGAGCCTTCGGTGAGACTGCGTTGGAGCATTCCGGCAAAATCCTGGAGTTCCGAAAGTTGCTCTTCAAGCTCCATGATCCGGAGCATTTCCGTACGCAGCTCTTCATTCTCCTGGAGTAATTGATTGCGTTCTATCGCTTTTTGGACGAGGGTGGTATATAGTCCAATTCCAGTCAGGAGAAGGGCAATAAACAGCGAGAGAATAATAATCACCGTTTTAAACATGCTGGATGATAACCGGATTTCCCTGGGATGACCCGATCCGGGACGGTACCATAAAAACATATGACTGCTGTGATCTTTGGATTTCATCCACATCTCTCAACGGGTACACTGTAAAACATCAAGTGACAGAAAAAGAAAATACTCTCAACGTTCATGGATTCCGGTCTTTGAAACAGACCATTTCATTGACGTCCGAGTATTTCCAGTATAGATATGTACGAATGATTATTCGGAACAAAAGTATCACCGGGAACCGGCAATGTCAATGTAACAGGTTCAGTTCTCATTTACGTTTTCGTGAAATATCAAACAAAATGACAGATGCCGCTGCAGAAACGGAAAGAGATTCCACACCGGATTCCAACGGAATCGATATCAATTCATCACACAGGTTGGCAATTCTGCTCGACAATCCTTTTCCTTCACTACCCATGACAAGAATCGTAGGCCGGTTCCACGAATACTCCCAGAGGTTGGAATCTCCTCGCATATCCGCACCCACAACCCACCAGTTATCCGCGCGGAGTTTTGTCAAGGTGTTTCCAAGATTTCCCGCTTGAACAAAAGGAAGCTTCAATAAAAGACCGGCGGAGGATTTTATAGCGGTTTCATTCATTGTCGCACTTCTGTGCGCTGGTACAAGCAGAGCGTCACAACCGGCTCCTGCGGCGCTTCGTGCGATAGCTCCGAGATGATGCGGGTCGGTCACACCGTCCAACGCCACCAGCAATCTGTACCGGATCGGAATATTTTTACCACCAATATCGGAAGGTAAAAACATTTCGACAGGACTTGCTTCCGCGATCACTCCCTGGTGATTTCCGCCGCCCATATCGCGGTTAACACGTTCAGCAGGAATCCTGTCGATCCGGATCCGCTGTTTTTTTGCCTCCGAGAGAATGTCTCCGATAATACGACCTTGTACCCCGATCGCAAGTTTAATGCGACTGATCGGTTGGCCGGACCGTAACGCTTCAAGTACGGGTTTTCTTCCAATTATGTTCATACTTCAATATAGGAACAGGAACGGTGATTCACAGACATTTGTATTACAGTTGAGGGAGAATGAATTGATCTGAACGGAAAGTTGTTCAGGTTGGATTGGAAATGACGTTGCACTTGTCAGGATTGTGCAGTTACATTTTAGACTTATTGTTATGGAAAAATTTATGAGCAAGATTCCTCCATCAGATACCTTTTCAAACCTGGCTGAATCCACGAGACAGTGGATTGAGACGATTGAAGAACCGAGTACATCCAGGAAATTGTCTCCACCATGGGGATGGATCGTATATGTATTAAGGCATGGGATTACGTTTTTCCGGATCACTGTCCGTGAGTTCCTGGATGACCATCTTCTGCTGAAATCAGCAGCGTTAACATTCGCCACCCTGTTAACGATTATTCCTGTACTGGCCATTTCGATCAGTGTTTTCCAGCTTTTCGGCGGGGGAGAATGGTTTACAAATGTTGTCCGTCCCGCTCTTCTTCAAAACCTGGCCCCGGGAAGTGGTCCACAAGTCGCGGAAACTCTGGAAGAGGCAATCACAGCCGTAGGCAGCGCCACATCTGGCGGAATTGGTGTAGTGTTGCTGGTGTTGGCGGTATATGGGATCTTTTCGGGAATAGAAAGTATTTTTAATGGAATCTGGGGTGTATCGGGAAAAATGGGCGGTATCGGACGTTTGCCCTTGTATTGGGGTCTTGTCACGATTGTCCCCACTTTAACAATCGGTTATTTCGCCATTTCTACTTACATACAAGCATTGCCCCTGGTGAATGAAGCGGTGGAACGAGTCAGTGGAGCCAAGCAGATCCTGAATGCCATCCTTCCGATAATAATGATCATGTTGGGTTTTTTCCTGCTGTATAAATTTCTGCCCGCGACACGAGTTCGTTATCGTGCGGCAGCAATCGGTGCGGTTTTCGCGAGCCTTATGCATGAACTGTTAAAAACAGGGTTCATTTTTTATACCAGCACCCTGGTGAACTACAACGTGATTTACGGGTCGCTGGCGGTATTACCGATTTTGATGATCTGGATCAATTTGTCCTGGATTGTTGTTCTCGCAGGAGTGGAAGTTTCATTTGTTATTCAGCATTGGCGGGTTTTAACCAGCCGCCGGAAGCATGTTCATTTTTCCCGGGATCAACAGGATTCTCTTGCATATCTGATGCTTTTTGAAGCAACGGGAGCTTTCCGGGGTGAGCGCCCTATTGTCACCATCGAAGAATGGACCAATTACGGTGTCCCTCCCGGGGCGGTAAATGAAATGCTGGACAGGTTTGAAACGGGAAACCTGCTATTGCGGACCGGTAAAGAGGGTGGTTCGATCATTCTGGGCAAAGATCCAAACAGTATTACCCTGAAAGAAGTGGATATGATCATCTCCGGTGAAACATCAAGCGAGTGGAACTGGCCGGCAGAGCCGGCATGGGACTGGATAAAGCTCTGGATGAAAGAAAGACAGGAGAACCTGCATTCTTCCATGAAAAGTGCTACCCTTGAAGATCTGGTTGAAAAGATTAAAAAAGAGGCGATCCCGATCTCTTTAAATAAAAACAGACAGGCATCGTGATGAAATTCCGACCGAAGAACATTGGGCTTGTTTACCACAAAGAAATACTGGACATTCTTCGAGATAGGCGAACGGTCATGTCCATGATCGTTGTTCCGTTGGTGTTATTTCCCCTTTTGATGATTGTGATGGGTTCCATTATAACATCACAAGTGCAGGAACTGGAAAACCAGCAATACTCCGTCCTGATTGTGGGAATGGAAAACGATCCCGAATTGGTCGCCAGGTTATCCGATTCCGAAAACCTGGATGTACAGGAACTGAATGGTGACGAGAACGCCGAATACCTTGTTCAGGAAGGATTGGTAGAAACGGTGCTGCTGATTCCGCCCATGCAGGCCGAAGGTTCGGAAGAAGCGCCAGAGGTAATGATTCTTGCCAATTTCAGCAGGGAACAATCGCAAATTGCCAGCAGACGGGTCCGGGACGAATTGGAAGCGTATCGCCAGGTAAAAGTGGAAGAACTCCTGGACCGGGAAGGTGTTTCAACGTCGATTCTTGAACCGTTCAAAATTACCCGTGAAAACGTGGCAACCGGGGAGCAGATGACAGGCCAGCTCCTTGGAACCATGCTTCCCTACATGCTTATCCTGCTCACCCTGAATGGAGGCTTGTACCCTGCTGTTGACCTTACCGCAGGCGAGAAAGAACGAGGAACGCTTGAAACGGTGCTGGTTAGCGCGGCATCACGCTTTGAAATCGTGTTGGGAAAGTTCTTCACGGTAATGACAGCCTCACTGATTACGGCATTTATTTCGTTTGTCTCTTTTTCGCTTGTTTTCGGGTATGGTTTCACGATGATGACTGCAAGCGCTACTGACCTTGGCTTCGAATTTTCCATCAGCCCGCTGGCGGTTCTGCTCTCTTTGGCGATGGTTATTCCATTGTCCGCATTTTTCTCTTCGCTGTTGATGACTATCAGCATTTTTGCCAAGAGCAGCCGTGAGGCGCAAAGTTATGTGGTGCCGTTAATTTTTATCGTCATCCTTCCCGCCATGATGTCCATGATGCCGGGATCGGGCGCCGAGAGCAACCAGGCATGGATTCCCGTTGTGAATGTCTCCCTGGTGATGAAAGATATTCTTACCGGAAGCATCGACTGGAGTATGGTTATAATCACAATAGCGTCAACCACGCTGTACGCACTGGCGGGAATATTTGTTACGATGAGGGTCTTTCAGCGGGAAAGTGTCCTGTTCAGGATATAACCAAAGGTTTTGATAGAGCATCAGGCCATCTTCGATAGTCGGGGATGGCTTTTCTATTGTTGTGTCCTTCGGGCTCCTTTATCCTGTGAAACACCTTGTTTAACCTGCAGGGAACTCGGAACTTTGAAACATTTACGACAAACAATAAATGATTTATACACAGGATAAAAGATGAAGAACGGGTTGGAACCGCAATCCATGCTTTCCGGGAAAGGACTGGTATATATAGAGACCTATGGTTGCCAGATGAACCGGGCCGATTCAGAAGTAGTCATGTCTCTCCTTGAAGAAACAGGATACCGCAGGGCGCCAGGACCGGAAGACGCAGATGTTATTCTGGTCAACACCTGCGCCGTGCGTGAACACGCTTCGGAAAAAGCGATTACGAATATTTCCCGGTTAAAAAAATATAAAGCAACGAATCCACAGGTTCGAATTGGACTGATCGGTTGTTTGTCTACCCATTTGGGGGATCAACTTGCCGGTCGTCTTCCTTTCCTGGACTGGATTCTCGGACCGGATGTCTATCGGACCCTGCCGGGACTTTTTAATGAGGCTCCCTCGGGTAAACCGGTAACCATTCTGAGGGATAAAGAAAAAGAGTTGTACGATAATATTCTGCCTTCCCGCAGGGAATCGGTGAACGCCTGGGTGACCATCTCACGTGGTTGCAGCAACTTTTGTACATATTGTGTAGTACCGGGCACACGCGGACCGGTACGTCATCGACCCATGGATTCGATCCTCAAGGAAGTGCGCACGGCGGTGGCAGAGGGATTTGCACAAGTGACACTTCTTGGGCAGAATGTGAACAGTTGGAGCTATGATTCGATGGCGTTTCCCGATCTTCTTGAAGAAGTGGCCTCCATGGATGGCATCAAACGGGTTCGATTCATAACATCACATCCGAAGGACACGGAAAAACGCCTGTTCGAAGTTCTGGCGCAAGGTCTTCCCCTGTGTCCTGAACTGCATCTTCCCATGCAGGCGGGGAGTAACCGGATTTTGAAACGGATGAACCGGAAATATACACGGGAGCAATACCTGGAGCTTGTTCATCAGGCAAAAGAGATACTCCCTGATTGCCTGTTAAGTACGGATATTATCGTTGGATTTCCGGGGGAAACAGATGAAGATTACAGGGATACCGTGGATGTTGTAAAACAGGTGCAGTATGACGAAGCGTTCGTGTACAAGTATTCGGAACGCTACGGAACAAGCGCTGCAAACCTGGAAGACAGCGTCCCTGAAAACGTAAAAATTCAACGGTTGATGGAAGTGAACCAGATGATTCGTGAGAGTGGATTGAAGAAACGGAAATCATTACTTGGATCAAAACATTCAATCCTGTTCGAAGGCCCAAGCGCAAGGGATGACAAGGAAAGCATGGGACGTACACCGGCTGGGCATGTGGTTGTCGTACCGGAAGAAATCCACGCAGGAATGATTTGCGACGTACAAATCGAGGAATTGTCCGGGTTTACATTGCGCGGGAAGACTTTACAGATGTATGCTGAAGAATAGGTAGTGTCAGTGTACTGGTAACGTAAGGAGGAGCGCCATGTGGATTGTAAGATGGGTGGTGATGGTGATCATCATCCTGTCGGTGCTTGCTTTTATTCTGCAGAACCAGGAACCGGATGTTGTATTAAATCTCTATGGTCTCTCCATGGGGCCTGTCCCTCTGTATATGGCGCTGTTCGTTTCATTCAGTATCGGTATGATCGCCATGCTGTTACTCACGATTTTTCAGCATCTGCAAATCATTTCCGATTTATCCCGAGAGCAGCGAGCGCACAAGCGGACAAAAATATTGCTCGAAGAGGCACGCGCAGATATTCTCGAAGCAAAGAAAGAAACAAGGAAGGTCAGACAAGCAGTTGAACAACTTGAAATGAAAGAAGAAACCTCGAATCTTGAAAACGTGACGGAGACCACCGTGGAACTGGAAACATCAAATCAGCAGGTAGAGGAATAAACAATGCTATCTGACTGGACAACTACCAGGCATAACTGACACCAAGGATGATTCCAAAGGGATAGCTTGCCACACCCACCTGGCCGAGAATACCCGCATCCTGCCAGATCATGTAATAAAAACCGCCTTGAACATTCGCAACAACTTTCACATCCTCTTTTACCCAATAATTGCTGATAAACAGGAAAGCATCTTCCTGGTCGTAAAACCGTTGGTATTCTGTCTGGATTCCAAGCCCTAATGCGCCATACAGAGCGATTTTTTTTGAGATCGTTCTTGTGACGCCGCCGTTAAAAGAAATCCAGTATTGTTCACTCTCGCGGAATTCACTACCGTACTCTTCGCGTGCAGTCCTGGCGTCAAAACCAACTGTATTGCTTGACACTTCCGGTCGGACGGGGTTCATCCGCAGATCAAAATAGTAGCCAAACTTATCCGGATATGTCCGCGAAAAACTGAATCCAAAAGGAATATCGCTGACCAATACGGCAATTCCCACAGAATTCCACTCTTCCAGTTTGAAGCCCCGGTACCATTCCTCATCGGTCAGGATCTGTCCGGAAGCGGTCTGGAAAAAGAATACTGGCAATAGTAACAGGGCAAAACAAACTGCTTTCATGGAACGTCTATTCATCAGAAATCTCTCATAGTCTCGGTTTAACCCCAACTACATAAGTAATATAACCTTTTTGTGTCCACAAGTGAAAAGTTTCTGGTAAAAAATGATCCACGTTCGTAACGGTATCTGCCTCAAACATCCTTAAAAGGGCTCCAATTCCTCAAAAAAAGAAAAGGATTTTACCGGGGTGGAATCTTTGGTAATCATTGTATAGATTATAGAAGATAATCGGGTTGCTGGGGAGTGAATCGTTGAAAGTGAATTTAGACATTCATGCGATCCCGACAAACGTATTGATGTGGGAAGGTTCTCATTTGCTTGCATCGTTCGGAAGAAACCTCTATATTTCTTCATTGAAAAATTTTTCATCACGATTTGGGAGTCTGAGGGGTAGAAAAATGGTTGGACGGGTACACTCGCGCTGGATCACAATCGGATTAATGGTAGTGATGATTCTTGCGCTTACAGGATGTAATAGCGAGCCGGAGTTTAACGTTGATGCACTGTTTTCCCTGGAAGATTTTGCAAGGGATATTGATTATGCGGAATCGTTGGTGACCATGCTGAACAGATGGCACCCGATTGTCGGAGAATCCGTTGAAATGATGGGTGGGTCTCCGAATGCCATACCGTTTGATGAGGTTCTCCCCGTCGGTTGGGAGATCGCCGATTCGACAGCCCTTCTTTTCATTGGCGATACGACGGGAGTGAATTTTGACAACCCCTGGTATCTCCGAAACTATCCGGACGGCGCACGTGATTATGTACGGTTCAATCATCAGGAACCGGAAAATTCCGTTGTTGATCCCAACCAGGTGGAATACTGGAAGATCTCCATCAGTGAATACATTGTTGGGACACGAACTGCCACAGGCGATTACATTCGTACGAATTATGCGGACAACTATGAAAACCTGAATGAACTCGAAGGTGATGGTTTCTTCATTGAGGTGAAACCAGTGTTCTATTCCGGTACCGTGCAGAATCAGTTTGCCGGCATGACAAATATGTGGGAAGCAGACTTTGATAACGTATCGGCAAATCCGAATGATATACAAGGGAACTTCACTATTTCGGGCGACACTCGATTGGACCGTGAGCTCGAAACAGTAACCTTGAGAGTAACTGCTGATGTGCTGATTCGTCCAAATGCTACCGGTGAAGCAACCCTTTATGTGGATAGTGAAGAACGTGTACGGATTGTCTTTACCAACTTCGACACCAGCATTCATGGATATGCATTACGTGCTTCGGATGATTTTCAGGAAAAGATTAATTTCTAAGATAGATACTTCAATTTTGTAAAACGTCTGACCTCTTGGTAGATCAGGCGTTTTCTTTTTATGGATAAACAGCACAGAAATACAAGAATTATCCGGTAAAGACACATAGAGGCACTGGTCAAGCTCGGGGTTGTGATTGAAGCTGTGATAATATTACTTTTATAGATTACAATGAGGTGGACTCCATCAGACAATTCAGATGTGGAGTGAACGTTCAACAATACCGTTGCGGACCGTAAGGACTATTGAACGGTTTCGCCAGAAAACAAGGCAAGGAATTAACGATGTCAACGGAACCAACCACAAAGCGCGCTAGCGTTACAGTAGAAGTACAAGTCCCCGCTGAAATCGCTTGGCGCGGAATTACCGATGCACGTGAATTGCAAATTTGGTTTGCTCAGCAAGCCGGCCCGAGATTGGAAGTAGAGGGAAATTTCAATTTTGGTGGAAAGTATGTTCCTTTCCTCCGTTATGAGGAAAAACCGAAGCAAAAAATCCTGACATACAATAAAGACGAAATGGAACTGTCATTCGTCTGGCCGCTTCGTAACAGGGAAGGCTCCCTCGTTGACACCAAGGTTCGTTTTAAAGTAAGTGAACTGAATGATCATTGCCGTCTGGATGTAGAACATATTGTAGGAACAGATGATCTTACGGATGACGATCTTCGCAACCTGTGGACACTTCTGCTGAATGGTTTTGTCTTCCATATGGAAGGCGCTTCCGCTTGGGTACGTCCGGAGTTTACCCATAAAAAATCAAAGGAATTCCGGCTGGAATTCTGGACTGCTGCCAGACGCGATCATGTGTATGAAACCATCACGACAGTGAACGGTATCAAAGGCTTTTTCGCCCCGCAGGTGAAAGAAGTAAAGCTGGAAGAAGGTGGAGTTCTTGACCTCGGATGGGATCAGCTCCCGATCATGGAGTTTGAAGAGAACACCAAATTTGCCTTTGGATGGCGGGAAGTTGCCGGCGAAGATCCGAACCTCGTTGTGAAATGGGAACTCAAGGACGAAGGAAATGGGACTCGTGTCGTGTTAACCGAAGGCGTATTCACAGAACCGATCGTGCTGACAAGTCGTCCCGATTATGACGGTTGGGCAGCGGTAATGAACGATCTCAAGCGTTATCTTGAAACCGGTCGTCACCCGATCTTCTTGTCTATTCTGGTTGAAGCGGTTGAAGGAAAGTAAATAAGATCTACTTTTTGCGCATCTAAAGCTGTCTTATGCCTATATTGGGGAAGTCCTGTACTTCCCCTTTTTTTATGGGTGAAACCATGAATACACCATCCAGTTTCTATTATTGTTTTCCGAAGACAGAAACGGATACGCAGAAACTACTGGTGAAGTATATTGGTGGGAAAACAGCAAATCTTCTTCTGATAGAAAAATCCCCCACAGCACTCGAACACAAAGAAATCAACCTTTTACACCCGGATGAGACAATTCCCGAAAACCTCGCATTATTTGTTGAACAATTTGATTTGTCGGAGCAATTACCTGGAGATGAAGATGGTAACAACAGCTTTTTCAAGACGCTGATCAATTCTGCGAAAATTATTTTCGTATTACTTCCAAATGACATTTCCCCGGGGAAATATCGAATCCCATCGACACTTTCAGAAAAAACCTGCGGCCTTCGAATCAATCAGAAAGATGAAACACTCCTGTGCGAACTTTCCTATCAAAACGGAACAACTTCATCTGCGATGGAACTGGCAAAGGAGGTGCTTGCAGCAGTAGATCTGTCGTTAACCGTTTGTGAGTATACTGCAACAGGCGGTATATGGAACCGGTTGCGTGTTCCCATTGAAGCAGAAACATGGCGCCTCATCCGTGAAACAGCACTATCGCCTTCCCTGGTGAATTTTCTTTCTGTTCAGGGGGTTGGGATGAAAACCGGAATTCTTGACCAGGTGAAGAGTATGGGGGCGGATAGCAGAACCCTTGCAGCCCGGGAACTGGCAAGAGCGACCTTTGGTGATGCACGATTTCGTCCCATAGGCGATCAGTTTCCATCGCTGGAAGACAATGCCGTACTTCGATGGGATCCGGTGGAAACGATGGGTAAACAAAAACCGGCCATTGCTGGACAGATAAAAAAAGTGCTCATTGTAGGTGTACCTCAACTTGTCCTGGGATGGAAAGAGCAGTTGCATCTCTTTTGCCAGGATGATCTTGAAATAGAAACTCTGCCGCTTCGGTCATTTCCCATAGAAGATGACGAACTGTTGGCTCAGTTATCGAGTGATGATCCCTACAACCTCATAATGGATTGTTTCCTCGCCCCTGTGGAAATGAGGATGGATCTGTTAGCATGGTTGTTGAACTACCTGAACCAGGACAGCCAAGTATGGGTACATATGTTGAATTCTGCAGCAGCAGTTCCCGTTCAGGTGATTCCTGAACAGGTAACGACGGTTGGATTCGGCGGATTGCCACCATTATGGGATGAACCGGTTATTGAGCTTTGCTGCCCCAATAACGTTAACAGGAGTAGCCTGCACAAAGCGCAGGAAGCAGCGTTTTCGCTTGGATTGCAACCATATGAAATCAAAGATGAACCTGCAGGAATGATCGCCCGGTTATTAGCGATCATGATAAATCAAACCGCTTTTCTGCTTCGTGAGGGAGTCTTGTTAACTCCGAAAGATGCCGACAAAGTAGCGCGTGAATCTTACGAACTCAAGGCGGGTCCACTTGAAATCGCCGATCTCATGGGGCTTGAAATTGTCGAAGCGATTTTAAATTCCCTGTCCCTGTTTTATGGAGAAGATCGTTACCGACTTTGCCCGGAGTTGTTGCTGAGGATAGAAACAGGTCGAGCGGGTATATCGACAGGTAAGGGATTCTATCTGTAGCGCAATTAGTAGAAACATTGCTCACCAGAAATAGAGAGTCTTGGAAGACGTTACATCAGGAGTTTCATTCTATTAATCCCTCCGAAATTTTTGTTCTCGGTATTTCGTGAACCTATTTTAAAGGATGGAAGGTGTTTCGGACGGAGCCGGTCCGGTTGTAAAAAGTGGTGTACTACATTTAATCCACACCACCAGGGAGGGAATCATGAAATCGATTCATGTCTGGGGATGCATTGTATTCCTGTTGTTAATTCACCCGGCATTAGCCATTGATGCTGAAAATGAAGAGCACGTTGCCGTTCAGGCGCAATCATGTGTCTTGAATGGTGAAAATACCACTGTTGTTCCAATCGCCCCGCCAACCACTTCTATATCCGAATTGGATGAAATCCTCTGGATTGAAGATTGGGAAGGCGATACGGATTCCTGGGTGTTTTCCTATCTTATTCCCCCTGCTCCCGTTTACTGGGACACATCGGCGTATTCCCCGGAGGAAGGGTACAACTGGCGCTGCTATGATCAATACATTGGTCCCAATGGCGGATATGATGATGTCTGGCTGCAATGGCTGGTGCTTCCTGTACAGGACTTGACGGCAACGACCAATCCTGAGCTGTCCTTCAGCTTTCGTCTGCAGTGCCAACCGCCGGAAGGCGCGGAAGATCCCTACGATGCCTTTGACGGGGCCAACGTATGGATCTATTATGGTGAGCAACAGCAGGAACGTGAGGTAATTCAGCCGACAACCGGTGCTGAGTACAATGCAACATCCTTGGCTTCTTTCGGAGAAACCTTCGACATGGGTGATGGAATACCTGGTTGGACAGGAATGGATTTCTCCGAATGGACGGACGTAACCTTCGACCTGTCAGAGTACTCCGGGCATGACGATGCATACCTCGTGATCGCATTCAGCTCTGACCAATTTGTCTGCGGTTGGGGAAATGATGATTACACAGGTTTCCAGGTTGACAACATTGTACTGCAGGACGATAACAGCGTACTGTTTGAAGACGACGCGGAAGACAGGGAAGGTACAGATATTACCCTCGGAGCCGGTAACAGTCCATTTACGGTAATTGCATGGGAAATCATTGATGGTGTTTCCAACGCTCCCTCTCCCGATCATGTACTTGGCAATGATACTTATGGTTTCGATTTTCGCCAGGCATATGATTATACGGGATGGATCCAGTTGCCGGATCAACTTGATCCGGGTGAATCATTGTTTCTTGACTTCATGTTGCAGGGCGATCTGAATAGCGAGAATGGCTTGCCCCTGGATGAAAGACCGTACTGGACAGTCAAAATTTATGTTGAGTCGGATGGCACCTGGTATTATGGAAACAATGTCCGAGGCCATTCCGGGGTCAACTATGTGTATGTGGATGCGCCAGGTACATGGAGTTCGTTTGATGATATGTACTACAGCAACTTTGATTTGTCACCGGCGCTGGGTGAACGAATCCAGGTTCGGTTTGATTTTTACGGCCCCCCAAGGACGGGAGAAAACGAATATGAATTTACCCACTTATATATAGACGATGTGGTGGTTGAACACAGTGGTGTTGAACACGACCTGGAAATTTCCGACTTCTTCATCGGATATCCGGCAACAATTAATTTCTGCGTACCCAACCTGGTCACCATTCATAACCGGGGAACCAATACTGAAGATTTTAATGCTCTCTGGTTTGATAATGGTCAACCCATCCTGCTGTATCCTGCTCCCCCATATCATCTGGATGCAGGAGAGTCTTTAGATCTGCACCTTGATTATTATGGCGATGAAGTAGAAGGAGAATGGATTCCTACCACGGCGGGAGAACATACTGTCAGGGTACGTCACCTCCTGGCAGATGACCAGGTACCGGAAACAGATGATGTCGAAAAAGATGTATTTGTACTGACAGAAAACATGTTTGAATTCGGATATGACGACAGGACGCCTGTATACTTCGTCCGTTGCACGGAAGGCGAAACGAGTGTTGGACCGATGGTTCATTATACCCCTGAAGTGGACAATCCCGAATTTGAAAACTACGGATTCAACCTGCGTCAACTGATCTATTACTGGTTCATGCCGGAGGATGAGGACTGGCCCGATGAAGACCCCCTGATTATTTACCATGTATTTGCAGGAGGAGATACTCCCGGAGAAGAACTCTGGTCGGGATCTGAAGTCATCGGATATCGACCCAATGGGACTGTGTACTTCAATTCCTATAACACGGCAAGTGTTCCGGAACTCCAGGGAATCGAAAGCGATTTCTGGGTATGGGTGGAATTGGTTGATCTCGGCATTGGCGGGTATGCTGTTCCATACCCTGTTGGATCGGAAATTTCCCGTTTCCCGGATAACCAGTTTATCTACGAAGAATCAGTTCTTTTCGAAGCGGATTATGATGCCTTTGTACACGTAATGGCGCAGGGGTACGAGGTTGCCGTGGATGATGATGAACAGGATGCATTGCCCGGTGAATTTGCGATCCAGTCCATATATCCCAACCCATTCAACCCGGTGACAACAATCCACTACAGTCTTCCGGAACTGTCCCATGTGAAATTAACCGTATTCGACCTGCTGGGGCGTGAAGTGACCACCCTTGTGAATGGCGAACTGCAACCCGGTCAGTATTCGGCGGTATTTGATGGAACCAACATGGCAAGCGGACTGTATTTTGTGCAGATGCAGGCGGGAGACTTTTCGGCGATTGAACGGATGGTTTTGATGAAATAAGGAAAATTTTCCGGTAGGTTTCAGGGATTCTTACCCGCTGACAGATCTGGTTTTCAGGGATCATCAGCGGGTTTTCTTGTGATATACAGCGCAATAGAGGATTTTTTCCATCCACTCGTTATATTGAAGTATCTCTTCCATATATCGAACAACAAATGGTGAAAACGTGGCTGAAAGTATCCAGGATCTTTTTCGACAAATACCATCTGTAGACAGAGTTTTACAAGACGAGTCACTGGATAAATGGCAAGGCGCTGAAATCGCCACCGAAGCGGTGCGATATGTACTCACCGAACTGCGGAAACAGATCCGGGAAGGGCAAACATCCCTCCCTCCCGTTGAAGAAATCGCAAAAAAAGCACTTTCAGAGATGCAAAGGCAGTATCCTCAGCAATTGAAAAAAGTGCTGAATGGAACCGGAATTGTCATTCACACCAACCTTGGCCGTTCTCCTCTCGGGAAGGATGCAATAGAGGCAATGAATACCGCTGCGCAGGGGTATTCGACTCTTGAATACGATTTGGAAAAAGGGCGGCGTGGTTCAAGGCATGACCTGGTCCGCCATCTCCTGTGCAGACTCACCGGGGCGGAGGATGCGCTTGTTGCAAACAACAATGCCGCCGCGCTCCTTTTGGCGTTGACCACTCTTTCGAAACGAAAGGAAGTGCTCGTCTCGCGTGGTGAACTGGTGGAAATCGGGGGAAGTTTTCGGATTCCGGATGTCTGCAAAGCGGGCGGAGCGAAACTGCATGAGGTGGGTACGACCAACCGTACACGAATAACGGATTACCGTAATGCTATCTCTCTCAAAACCGGGGTGTTATTGCGTGTGCATACGTCGAACTACCGTATCTCCGGATTTACGGAAAGTGTTGCGCTTGAAGAACTGGTACACCTGGGCGATGAATTCGGATTGCCGGTAGTGGATGATCTTGGCAGCGGGGCATTTATCGATCCCTCTTCCTGTACGCCATTGGGATCGGAGCCGGAAGTGTCCACCAGTGTACAGGCCGGTATGAGTGTAGTAACCTTCAGCGGAGACAAACTTCTTGGCGGGCCCCAGGCGGGTATCGCTGTGGGGAGAGCAAAATACATCGAAAAGATGCGCAAGAACCCATTGATGCGAGCGGTCCGTCCGGATAAACTTACCTTCGCGGCTCTTGACGCCACCTTGCGAGCCTATTTCATCCCCAACAGGATCGAGGAATCTGTACCCATATGGAGAATGTTGAAGACACCCGTAAGCAAGATGGAAACCTGGGGAAAAGAAGTCATCGAACGAATCGAGGATACGGCAAAATCCGGGAAATTGGCAGTAACCATATCACCATCCGATAGCTATTCGGGAGGTGGTTCATTACCAACAGAAAAACTGGAAAGCAGGGCGATTTGTTTTTCCGGTACGCAACGCAAACTGAAACAATTGCAAATATCGTTACGATTCGGAAATCCTCCGGTGATTGGGTATATTAAAGAAGGTTGTTTGTATCTTGATATTCGTACGCTTATGATTGATTCGCAGGATGTACTGACAAGTAGTCTTCTTGCGGCAATTGAACAGGCAGGAAGTAATCAATGAAGAATCATGGGAGTAGAAACAGGTCGAAGGCAGGTTTCCTGTTATTTGTAGTAGAAATGGCGTTGCTGGTTATACCGGTTACGCAATCAACCCTTTTGGCGGCTGATGTTCACCAGATCAGTGTTGATTCCCCGATCCATCCGGTTTCCATGCAGTATATCCAGAATGCGGTACGACATGCGGAACAGGAACATGCAGAAGCATTGATCATAACCATGGACACACCCGGCGGTTTGATGGAATCCATGCGCGGAATCACCCGCTCCATCCTGAATTCGGAAGTGCCGGTAATTGTCTATGTTTCCCCGGAAGGCGCACGGGCGGGTTCAGCGGGGGTGTTTATCACCCTGTCCGCTCACGTTGCTGCGATGGCCCCCGGAACCAACATCGGTGCTGCGACACCCGTAGGGATTGGAGATTCTCCCATCGACTCCAGCGAAGGCATTCAAACCGACAGCGAGGCCATGCGTGAAAAAGTCACCAACGATGCCGTCGCACAGGCGCGTGCTCTGGCCGAACGCAGGGGACGTAATGCCGATTGGGCGGAGCAGGCGGTGCGGGAAGCGGCTGCGATCACCGCAAACCGGGCATTGGAATTAGGCGTTATTGACCTGATAGCGGGGTCGGTTCGTGAATTACTGGAAGAAATTGATGGCGATTCGGTAGAGACGGTTTCCGGCTGGGTTGTGTTAAATACCGCTGATGCGGATGTGAAAGTGTTTGAACTGAGCTGGCGGCAACGATTCCTGAATACCCTGGCCAATCCCAATCTTGCCTATATCCTGATGTTGTTGGGGGTGTATGGCCTCATTTTTGAATTGTACAATCCCGGCGCTGTCATTCCCGGGGTTATCGGGGTGATTGCTCTTGTCCTGGCCTTCTTTGCGCTGCAAACATTGCCGTTGAACTGGGCGGGATTACTGCTGATCCTGATATCATTTGCAATGTTCATACTGGAGATAAAAGTGACCAGTTTTGGATTTCTTACCCTTGGCGGAGTTGCTTCTCTCGCCCTTGGATCGATCATGTTGTTCGATGGTCCCATTCCAGCGTTGCGTGTCTCCTGGACAGTGATTATTCCCACGGTCGTTGTGACTGTACTATTCTTTGCATTTGCGCTCACAATGGGGGTGCGTGCTCAGAAAAACAAGGTTACGACAGGCGGTGAAGGTATGGTGGGCGAAGAAGGGTTTGCGTTTACCCGTCTCGATCCACAGGGAAAAGTGAAAATCGGCGGAGAATACTGGAAGGCGGAGGCGGAAAATCCACCCATCGAAAAAGATGAACCCGTGACAGTGGTTGGAGGTTCACGTCTTCTTCTGAAAGTCCGAAAGAAATAGTAGCGAACGATGAAGCCGCCTTTACGTGGAATCATCCTTGCGGCTGTCGCATTTTGCCTGGGTCTGCTTTACGGTGAGACAGGTCCTTCGCCGGGAGTACGGCTCCTGCTGTGCCTGACGCCAATAATTGCATTTATTTTCCTGGAAACCATATACCGTTCCCGTGCTCTGCCTGGAGTGCGGGAATTTCTTCTTGTGCTGCTATGGATCGCTCTTGGCTGGACAAGAGGAGCGCCGTCAACGGTACCATCAATTCCCCTGGCAAGGGTCTGGATTGAAGGACAGATCGAATACCCTGTGGATATGTATGAAGATAAACTCAGGGTCAGGTTGTCCGATCTTTCCTGGCGTGCCGCATCGGAAACAGGAATGTTGCCGGGTAAAGCACTTGTATACCTGCCGGATACTCTTACCGGTATTTCACCGGGGAACAGGATCCGGTTGGCAGGGATCATTGATTCTTTCGAACAGCAGAGAAACCCGGGAGAGTTCTCTGCGGATGTTTACTGGTCCATGCGGGGTATGCACTACAGGGTACGTTCCCCTCGCGCGATGTCAGTAATAGACAGAGCTTCTCCCTACCGCTTTACATCAGTAGTTCACTTCCTTCGACTATGGATCAGGGGAACGATTACAGCAAATCTTTCAGAGCGAACAGCTCCACTGGCGATTTCATTGTTAACAGGAGACCGTGGACTCTGGAGTGACGACCACAGGGACCGTCTTGCCGATAGTGGTCTGCTTTACCTGTTCGCCATCTCCGGAATGCATGTGGGAATCATTCTCGGAATCATCTGGCTGGTGTTGCCGTGGTTTCGCCTTGGTTTACGGCCAACCCTGCTGATAGCGATTGGAATGGTATGGCTGTATGCCGTTTTTGTCGGGGCCAATCCACCGGTGGTTCGGGCATCACTGGGATTTACACTACTGTGTGGTACAATTTTCCTTGGAAGAAAGAAGCAGTTCGGGTACCTGCTTACCGTGGTATTTCTCTTTTTACTTCTGTTGAAGCCTGACAGTTTGTATGATGTCGGTTTTCAACTCTCGTTTGCGGGAACAGCCGGTTGCCTGTATGCCGCGCATCATTTCCGTGTACTCTCCACCCCGGAAAATCCGATTGTCCCCGGATGGTGGTATCCGGTTCGTCAACAGTTACGGAAACTGCTCTACATCTATATTGTATCCACCGCAGCATGGATGTCCACTCTTCCTTTTCTGATCTGGCATTTTGGACGGATCCCCTGGTTTGGTTTCCTGGTCGGTCCGTTGGCGATGTTGATTCTCACGATTGCGATTGCGAGTGGAATACTTGCCTTGATCACCATTACCATCCCCTTTCTTTCATCCATTTTTCTCGCTGCCTTTAATCAATTCCTGGTATTATTGGACCATTTGGCGGGAACCTCGGCGCAATGGGCATTGGGGCTTGGCAGTGTTCACCGGTATATGTCAGTAAGTGCGGTTCTTCTGCTCCTGATCGCAATGTTGTTTGTTCGAAGATGGAAAAAAGCGCCCGTTCCCACCATCGTGATGAGCAGTGCGACCATTGCAGTTCTTGTGCTGTTTACTGTCCTGGGTATGGGATCGGATGATGTGAAGTTGTGTTTCCTTGATGTCGGTCAGGGCGATGGTGTGATGATCCGCAGGGGCACAGAGGCTGTCATTATTGACGGTGGTCCTGAGCAGTCGTCAGCATTGCAGAATCAACTACGATTAACGGGAGTTCGACATATCAGGTTGTGGATCCTCACACACGGGGATGGAGATCATGTGAGTGTAGTAGATGACATTGTGGAGATAGTGGATATTGATGCAGCACTTATTGGTCCTGCCACCACGCGGGATATGGCAGGAGAAGCGGCGGTAAGCAGCTTGCTGGATAACAATATTCCGGTTTATACAGGGCAAGCAGGTACTATGATCGAAATTGAAGGAATGGGCAGGTTTACAGTTCTTTCGCCGATGGACAATACGGATTACCTGTCAACCTCGGACAACAATCTTTCCCTGGTAACATTATGGGAGTATGAAGGTCATTCCGTACTATTTCCGGGTGACGCCGGGGTTGAAGTAGAATACGAAATTATTCAAAATCACACTCTGTCCCCTGTAAATGTTTTAATGGCGGGACATCACGGGAGTCGTCATTCAACGGGCGAAGTATGGTTGCACACACTGGCGCCGGAACATATCATATTTTCCTGCGGCAGGAACAATCCATATGGTCATCCTTCCGATGTGGTCCTCCAGGGATTGTCAGGTATGGGAACCATCATTCACCGCACGGACCGTGATGGAGCAATCGTGTTTTGCGTTTCAGAGGATGGTATAGTACCGGTGAGCTGGAATCGCTGGTGGTAGAACCGGGTCGCAGAGTAGACCGATTCATAAGTCGTAATTTGGTTTACTCTCGTGAAACCTGAACCCAAGAGTAGGGCGGGCCTCCGTGCCCGCCAATGGCGCGTTAGCGACATTCAACCTGTTGTTATTAATCGTGTCTTCGACCCGATTGGCGGGGACGGAGGCCCGCCCTACCCTTGGTAAGCAACCCCTTTGACAGGTGATTATTGGTTTCCCGAAATGCACAACACCAAAAAAACAACAATGCCGCAAGGGGGCGGCATTGTCAGGTTGCTTCTATAAATAGACAGTTATTTTCTCTTTATCCCCAAGGCAGCAAGTTTTTTATGCAGATGAGTCCGTTCCAGTCCCACAAGACGAGCCGCCTCCGACACGTTGCCATTGGTATGATCCAGAACCTTCTGCAAGTAGGACTGCTCGACGATGGTTCGCACATCGGTCAGAGGTGTTCCCACCGGGAAAGTGACAGAGGGATCGGAATCGAGGTCCGCACTCGCTACACCCCTTATGTCGGTTAAACTGGATGATCCAATAATTTCAGATGGCAGGTCTTCACGTTGAACTTCCGGGCTTGGCGCCAGGATCGCCAGACGTTCCACAACATTGCGCAATTCACGGACATTGCCGGGCCAGGGGTAAACATTGATGGCAGACAGAGCCGTCTTCCCGACAGAACGCAACGGCAGTCCATTCTGGTGAAACTCGCGGAAAAAGTGTTTTACCAGGACTTCCACATCTCCCTCACGCGCACGAAGAGGAGGTAATTCCAGCACAAGCACAGCAAGGCGATAATAGAGATCTTCACGAAAACGTCCTTCGGAGACCTCTTCGGGAAGTGTACGGTGCGTGGCGGCGATGACACGAACATCCACCTTTTCTGTCCGGGTGCTCCCAACCGGTTCGAACTCCCCTTCCTGCAGCACACGCAGCACTTTTGCCTGGGCTTCCAGGCCCATGTCGGCGATTTCGTCAAGGAAAAGGGTGCCGCCATCCGCCTGTTTGAAGGTTCCTATTTTATCTTTTAACGCGCCGGTAAAAGCGCCCTTTACGTGCCCGAACAGGACACTTTCCACTAATTCATGGGGAATTGCTGCGCAATTGACCTTGATAAATGGACGATGGGTTCGTTTGCTCAGGCGGTGCAGTTCCCTCGCAACCAGTTCTTTTCCCGTTCCGGATTCACCCAGTACAAGCACACGGCTGTCGGTGGGCGCGACACGTTCGATCCATGTGCGCACTTCCGCCATCTGTGGTGATTCACCGATGATCTCCCCACCGGAGAGGCGGGCCAGTTCACGACGCAGGCCACTGACTTCAAGAGCGTTACGCAGGGTTACCAGCAAACGATCTTTATCAATAGGTTTCTCGAGGAAATCAAACGCGCCAAGTTTTGTCGCTTCAACAGCGTCTTTAAACGATCCATGACCGCTAATGATGATTACCGGCAGACTGGGAGCGATTTCACGTAATTTTGGCAGGGCTTCGAGGCCATCAATGTCGGGCAGGCGCAGGTCGAGTAAAACACCGTCAGCACCTTCGGATTTCAAAGTGTCAATTCCATCCGCAGTGGATTCTGCATCCCACACGGAATAGCCTTCCGATTCAAGGACCATGCGAAGGGTTCTACGGATATTACGTTCATCGTCAATGATGCCAATTTTAATGTCAGCCAATTCGTTCTCCCTGTCTTCTGTCGGTTACATGTTTCCGGGTGTATGATACTTATACTACCTGATTATTCTTCACATGGTTGGAGAGTGTATGATAATTCGTATGACTCACCGTCCTCAATGGTAATTGTTGTTGTCAGGGAATCATAATCAATTGCCGCCACCACCAGTGAATAACTACCGGGTCTGACATCCCAGAAGTGGAATATACCGTTATGGTTCGTGACAACACTATACTCAACCACATTTGATTCGGGATCTTCCAGGGTAATCAACACACCGGGCATGGGATCATCTGTTTCGCTTTCGATTACAGTTCCCTCTATATTCCCACCGGCAGCAAGAGCAAGAGCGACTGTTAGAACAATAACAATGATTCCTGAAATGATAACGCGCTTGTATTCCATGTGACTTTCCTTTTCGATTGTTATCCCGTCAATGGGATTGAAGAAATCTTGCGGTAATTCTATGGACGACTATAAAGTACTATAGTTTACAGCAAGAATCCATCCAAACAAAATCGGGTTACCCGGAAACAGGCAACCCGAATCTTAGAATCGATTTAAAGATAACGCTTTTACGCCGGTACTGCTTTGTAGCCGTAATAAATCACGGATGCTTCATTGTCCTCGTAGATTCTGCGGAACTCGAAGGTCACATCCATCCCGATTTTCACATCTTCAATTCTGCAATCGGCGATCTGGGCGGAGAATTTTACACCTTCCTCTGTTTCAATCACAGCCAGTGCATAGGGAGAAAGGTCTGCGAAAGGAGTAGGCGCCACACGGATGATGGTGTACGTGGCAACCTTACCTTTTCCGCAAAGTTGTACATCTTCAAATTCCGCGTTCAGGTTTCCGGGTGTAACAAGGCGTGGCGGGAAATACACATCGCCAGTCGCTTTGTCTTTATTGGCCATGAGGCGGTAACGTTGGGGGTATTCCCTCCAGACTCGTGCTGTCAGTGTCTGTGCCATTATGCCACCTCCAGGATATGTACTGTGCTGCTGCCGCCGGAACCACCCATGTTCTGGGCGAGTCCACGGGTAACATTCTTCAGTTGTCGGCCATTTTCAGCGGTGCCACGCAGTTGTTTGACAATTTCCACAATTTGGGCGACACCAGTCGCTCCAACCGGATGTCCCTTGCTTTTCAACCCGCCGGAAGTGTTCACCGGGAAGGAGCCGTCAAGAGCGGTAGCGCCGTCAACGGTCGCCGGACCGGCCTGACCGGGTTCGAAAACGCCAATGGATTCCAGAACGGCGAGTTCGGCGATGGTAAAGCAATCGTGAACTTCCGCAAACTGCATGTCCTTGATGGTCAGGTTTGCCATGGCGAGCGCTTTTTCCGCAGCGACTTTCGCCGCATTGATGGTGGTCATATCGGCACGGCCATGCAACGCGATTGTGTCCGTCGCCATTCCGGAGCCGATAATTTTAATCGGGGTGATCCCCAATTTATTCGCCAGTTCCACCGGTGCGAGAATCACAGCCGCAGCGCCGTCGGTAACGGGACTGCAGTCGAGGATATGAAGCGGATCAGCGACCATGGTTGACCCAAGCACACCTTCGACAGTGATTTTCGCCGGGAATTGAGCCAATGGATTCAAATTCCCGTTCGCATGGTTTTTCACTGCGACATGAGCAAGCATTTCGCTTGTGGTGCCGTACTTCGCCATGTGAGCATGAGCCATCATAGCGTACAGTCCGGGGAACGTCGCTCCCTGGAAACCTTCATACTCGGCATCGGCAGCGGTAGCGAGGGCGTAGGTCGCCATTCCGCCGTCCACATCCGTCATCTTTTCCACGCCGCCGGCAAGCACGACATCCGACATGCCACTGGCGACTTCCATGAACGCCTGGCGTATGGCCACACCACCGGAGGCGCAAGCGCTTTCCACCCGAACGGCGGGAATGGGGGTCATTCCCAGGTAGTCGGCCATGAGGCTGCCGACATGCTCCTGTCCAACAAACAGACCGCTGGACATGCAGCCGACATACATGGAATCAAGTTTATCCACACCGGCATCAAGCAGGGCGCCTTTGGCCGCTTCGACGAACAGGTCGCGGAAGCTCTTTTCCCAAAGCTCACCAAACTTGGTCATGCCAATTCCTATTACCGCAACATCACGCATAAGACTTACCTCAATCTATCAATACTTCCGTTATTTTCTTGTATTAATGGTAAAAATCCTGATTGTTCCTGTTCCTGGTTGTAAACTGGCGGCTGAGCGCCTTGAAAAAGAAATAGACGCTTCCGGCGATGCAGATCCATCCAAGGATGGGAGAAATCGTCTCAAGAAACGAGGATAGAAGCAGCAGTAGAAATCCGGGAAGTCCCCATTTCATGTCAATATCTATTCCCATGGATGCAAGGAGATTCCAGTCCCAGATAATGGCGACAATCGCGTATCCAATGCCTGCAATTGCGAATACGGCAAGCAGGATCCACATGTAATTGTCGATTTCGCCACCAAACTGGGTACGAAGAATTTCCAGGAAGCTATCCATGATATGAATCCCTTTTGTCCTTCTCCACGGAGTCGACGATTTGCTGGTAGAATTCTTTGCTTTCGGAATAGTTGGCTCTTTTTAACAAAGCAACGACGATACCGATGAGAATACTTATAATAGCCATTCCAAGCAAAGCAATACCGCTCCAACGTTGTAGCAGTTCATTTGTGATCACCTCCAGGCGAATGGCGCCGTTGACCAGCATTTCCCCGGCAATCAGCACGGCGGCTGTGCGGGCAAACAGAGGATCCACCTCCACCCAGCCGGTAAACCACAAGCCAAGCGGAAGAGAATTCTGTACCCAAAGCCAGTACAATACAACGACACCAAACAACATGGAGAACAGGAACATATGGATTACCTCATCAGGAATTCCGGAGAATTTTACGACGGAATTTTGCGTATTCTCCGTAGCTGAGATAGTTCTTGTTTTCATCCAGTTGCGGACGGGTAAAGATCGCCTTGTTGCGAACCTTTTCGATTTCATCCGTAACGGTGAAAACAAAACCATCCGAACCTGCGCCGGAACCGTAACTGACCATGAAAATCTTGTCACCGGGTTTTGCCACATCCAGAACAGCCGTCAATCCGATGGGAGAAGCGCCTGAATAGGTGTTGCCGAGCCACGGCGTCAGCCAGCCGGTGATAAACTGATCGGACTTGATATCAAATCCCATCATCTTGGCGGCACGCTGGGGGAACTTTCCGTTCGGTTGATGGAAAATGCAGTACGCGAAATCTTCCGGTTTCATTCCGCTTTTTTCCATCAAAGCGTTGGCGCATCCCAACGTTGTACGGAAATAGGCCGGTTCGCCGGTGAAACGGGCGCCATGTTGCGGATAATGTTCATGCTCCCTGCGCCAGAAATCCGGTGTATCGCTTGTCCAGGAATGGGTGAAGTCAACTGTCGCAACCACATTTTCCGCACCGAACACAAATGCCGCTGCGCCTGCGGAAGCGCTGTATTCCAGGGCATCACCGGGAGCACCCTGGCTGGTGTCGGCGCCAATTCCCATGGCGTATGGCATGTTTCCCGCTTTCACGTGCGAATAGGAAACGAACATGGATTCACTACCTGCTTTACACGCGAATTCGAAGTCGGCAATGTGGATGTCATTCGAACACCCAATCGCTTCAGCTACCGTAGTCCCGCTCGGTTTTACCGCATAGGGATGGGATTCGGAGCCGATATAAAGGGCGCCGATGAGCATTGGATCTATCCCTGCACGCCGAAGGGCATTTTTCGCCGCTTCCGTGGAGAGAGTAATCACATCTTCGTCCGGAGATGGAACCGATTTTTCATACAAGAGAAGTCCTCTCTTGTAACTCGGTGCATCCGCACCCCAGACCTGGGCAATCTCTTCCAGTTTAATTCGGTTTCGTGGGAGCTTGCACCCCCATCCAACGATACCTACCGCCATGAATCCTCCTTGTCATGCTTCCCTAAATAGTATGGATTTCGAAGGTGTTCGAAATCTCTGTAAGCACGAATGATTGGAATAAAACGATTGAAATGACCAATGGGAGTGGTCGTGTTCTGTGAGTCGTCCAGTGATCATTATCGCCTTAAAGGAGTAAAAATAAAATCAAGGAAAGTAAGATAGAAAACTTTGCCAAATCGTACAAGCCAAACGCCTGTCGGGTTGTAGAAATAGCAGGAAAATCAGCCACCTCGAGAGCGGTTTTTCCTGGGGTCAGGGGAGGAAATTACAGCAGGAATCCGCTAACCTTTTGATTATTCAGGTTTATAGTGGTCTATTGCACTATATATGATAAGTGCTATGTTTCTGTAAGATGTCACTCCAGCGAAAGCTGGAGTCCAGAAATAGCGTGACGAGGTCTCGCTTAATATACAAATATATAAACGTTTAGGTCTATTACAATAATGAGCAAACTGGATTCCAGATCAAGTCTGGAATGACAGACTTTAACATAGCCCAACACTTCATAACTACTCTATTTATTTGTTTCCAGATATTTGGGAAGAATCGACTGTTCCACCCTCGCTGCAATTTCGCTCCAGCATACGGGAATAGTGCGTCCATGATCGAACTGGGACTGCAATTCCTCGGTGAGCTGCATGGCGTCCTGGTCGTCTGTATCGATATGTATGTCAGGGTAATACCGGTGGATCAGGTGAAGGATTCCAGCATGTCCACTGAGAGCATCCAGCATGGGTAATGGCGAAATCCCGGAAACAGCTTCCGGATCGAAGGGAAATGAATACTGGACTCGCTTGTCAAGGGCTTCAGGTGATGTGCCGCCGGGTATCTGGAAGGCTAAAGCTCCGGAAACGGGTCGATGGCTGTCGCTGCGAAGACTATCAGGGTCAAGGAA
The DNA here is from genome assembly GCA_963674515.2 of bacterium. Taxonomy (GTDB): domain Bacteria; phylum Electryoneota; class Electryoneia; order Electryoneales; family Electryoneaceae. Next base: position 154,914 of record CAXXQY010000028.1, on the reverse strand, counting down.
TTGTCTGGTTTTTACAAACGGTTTGAGATTGCAATTCATGTCGCGCATATGAAGCAATACCTGCTCTGTGGCAGCCCATCCTGCATGATGTCCCAGGCCAAAAAGACTCGCAACGGGAAATGATCCCGCATGGCATGCGGAAAGAGTATTAGCCAGGGCAAGCCCGGACTGATCACTGCATTGTACGCTGATCCGGTCGCGGTTGACCATGCACTCCTTGTCGAACCAGCGTACCCAACCGGCGAGGGAACGAGGACGACGGCTCCCCGGCAGAGGCCATCCCAGACCGAGAGAGTCCACCAGGCGCCAACGCGGTTTAATCTTATACGCTCGCAGGGCCTTATGGACTTTATGGATCATTGGTTTCAAATCCCGTCCACGGGCTTGGGTAATGTCTGTAAGTGCAAGTTCCGGTGTCACTCCCTGCACGGCGGCACTGATGGCGTGCTCGAGAGCATACTCCATGGATCTGCGGATTCCGTTGCGTAAAAAACGCTTTTCCGCGATCACGGAGCTGGCGGGAACATCATAGACAGCAGTGGAAATCCCCAGTTCTTTTGCGAGGTAGAACCGGTCGCTTCTGGGTTCCAGGCGCAGTGTGCATGACAGACCGCTTTTCGTCTGAAACAGTGGACGAACCGCTTCGTAAAGATCATATTCGGAGTCCTGGTTAATATAGAGTTCCATCCGAATACGGGTTTTGGCGGCTTTTGCGCCATCCGCAAGAGCATGCACAACCTTCACCTGTTCATCATGCGATAACGGTTTTCCACCCCAGGATCCCAGGGTTAACACCAGCTCTGTGTATTCCATGGTAGTACTTCCTGTGATAAGAAAGGGGCATCATGAGGATGATGCCCCATCATCAGATTGTATCGAAACTCTATTCTTCAATCCCAAGACGTTTTCTTGTATAGGGAATCAAACCACCCGAATTCATAATTCCGAAAACGAACTCATTGAATGGCGGGAATGTAAAAACACCGTTTTTGCCACGGATTTCACCCTTTTCGAAATCAATTTCGATTTCATCACCATGTTCAAAAGCGTCCTGAACCTTGTTATGGGTGATCAATGGTAATCCGACATTCACACCGTTCCGGAAATAAATGCGGCTGTAGGTTGGTGCGATCACTGCGCCCACACCTTTCACTTTCAAGCAGACCGCAGCTTGTTCACGGCTGGAGCCGCACCCGAAGTTTTTCCCGGCGATGATCACATCGCCATACTGCACCTTATCAGCGAATTCCGGATCGAGGTCTTCCATGGCGTGCTTGCCCATGTCTGCCGGATCGCTGACTGTATAAGTATATTTTCCCGGGAAGATGACATCTGTATTGATGTCATCGCCATATTTCCAGACACGTCCTTTGACGATTGTATCCATGATTGTTTCCTTTTTGCTGCATCATTCCTGAATCGTATTTCCGCTGAATTCAGTTATGCCTTTACCAGTACCGGAGAAAGCGTCGCCTTGCTCAACTCGCTGGCGATCGCGTCCCAGTCCACAGGTACTTCACGCGGATCGGAGATTTTTCCGGTTAACGCTGTTACTGCGGCAGTATGGGGGCTGGCGAGATAAATTTCCGCTTCCCGATTACCCATACGTCCCTTGAAATTACGATTGCTGGTAGAGAGCACTCTTTCGGCTGTTGCCGGGACACCGAGATGGTTTCCCATGCAGGGGCCGCAACCTGGCGAGGCAAGTGTGCCGCCCGCTGTCAGGATAGTATCGATATATCCAAGACGCATGGCGTCAATCATAACTCGGCTGCTTGCGGGAATCACAATTAATCGGGTGTCGTGATTTACTTTGTTACCTTTGAGTACATGGGCGAGGATCGCCAGGTCATCCAGGCGTGCATTGTTGCAAGTTCCGACAAACACTTCCTCAATTGGTTCACCGGCAACATCACCAATCGTTGAAACATTATCAACCGTATGCGGGCAGGCGATATGCGGTTCGAGGTTGTTCACATCAATCTCGATCACCTCGTCATAAGTTGCATCCGGATCGGAATGGATGGGAGTGTACTCTTTTTGCGCACGGTCCTCGAGATACTTGTAGACAATCTCGTTGGGAGGTACATAACCGACTTTAGCACCCATCTCGACAGCGAGGTTGCAGATCGTCATGCGTTCGCTGATAGAGAATTTTTCAGCGGTAGGGCCGGTGTATTCCACGGCACGGTACAGGGCGCCGTCCGAACGGATTTTCCCCATGATATGAAGAGCGATATCTTTTACGTACGAACCTTTTGGAAGTTCGCCGGAGATTACAATTTTCATGGTTTCCGGGACACGGAACCAGATTTTTCCGGTGGCCATGATCACAGCCGTTTCACTGCGGGTCACACCCGTTCCGAATGCACCGAAAGCTCCATAGGTGGTGGTATGGGAGTCGGAACCAGTCATGACTGTACCCGGTAGGCAATGACCGTTCTCGGCCAGAACCTGGTGGCAGATTCCGTTGTTGATATCGTAGAAATGTTTGATACCGTGTTTTTTCACAAACTCACGGATGTCCTTGTGATTTTGTGCGAAGGTGGCATTGGCCGGTGGCACACAATGATCGAGTGTAATCACATGGATGTCGGGATTATACAATGTATCGACACCGATACTGGCAAATGTTTTCGATATTGCGGCAGTATTGTCATGGCTCATTGCCACATCGGGGGTTACTTCGATAATTTCCCCCGGTACAACTTCTTTTTTCCCGGAATACTTCGCGAGAATCTTTTCGGAAAATGTTTTTCCCATAAACAGAACCTCACACCGTTACAGTCAAAATTTCAATCTGTGTTCGAAAAGCGATTTACATGATATGTTCATGCAGATGCACATGGTAAATGTAAGACCGCGACTTCCATGATAAAAAACAAAATGAAACAGAACCATTCGAATAGAGCTTACTACAGAAGAGATCAACAAGTTTCTGAAATGGAAGTATCTGACCAGTCAGAATTTGGAAATTTTTAACGTTCAGATGTTATAAAGCGGCAAAATAGCTGAAAATACGTCTCTAAGGGTTAGAGGGACACCTTGCCCCGTTCCATTATGAAGCATACTTTCCATTCAACAAGGAATACAGTCTCATGATAAAAAATCTTCGTAAAATGCTCCATGGTCCCTGGCAAGTCGGCCAGACATAAATATAACTCTCCTCACAACTTAGGAGAAGCAGAAGGAATTCTCTGCACCTCTCCTTCCCTGTAGAAAAAACGAACAAACATTTTCACTAGAGATAGAAGAACCTGGAGGCAGGAATATGGCTTCGAAGATTGAATTTACCGATGTACACGACGTACTCGGTAAATACATGCTTGCCGATGGCATGGAACTGGTTTGGGATGCTGAAAAAAGCCATGGAAACTGGATTGTTGATGGCAAATCCGGGAAAGAATACCTGGATCTGTTCAGCTTCTTTGCGACAAATCCAATTGGTCACAACCATCCGAAAATGCTTACGGATAAGGTTAAGAACGATATCCTTCGTACCGCATTAATCAATCCGTCCAACTCGGATATTTACACGGTTGACATGGCCAAATTCGTGGAAACATTCTGGAACACAACGATTCCGGAAGGTTATAAATATATCTTTTTCGTAGCGGGTGGCGCTCTTGCAGTTGAAAACGCATTAAAAGCAGCTTTTGACTGGAAAGTGCAGAAAAATTTTGCCAAGGGTATCAAGGAAGAAAAAGGCCACAAAGTCATCCATTTCAAGCAGGCGTTCCATGGGCGCAGTGGCTATACACTGAGTGTGACCAACACACTTAAAGACAAGATCCGTTATTTCCCGAAATTCAATTGGCCGCGTGTGACCAACCCGGCAATTGTTTTCCCGATTGAAGAACACCTGGATGATATTATTGCGCGTGAAAACCAGTCTGTCCAGGAAATCAAGGATGCCTTTGCGAACAATCCTGATGACATCGCAGCCATCCTGATCGAGCCGATCCAGTGTGAAGGCGGCGACAATCATTTTCGCAAAGAGTTTTTCCAGCAGCTTCGTCAGTTGGCAGATGAGAATGAAGCCCTGTTGGTTTTCGATGAAGTCCAGACTGGCATAGGACTTACCGGAACATGGTGGAACCTGGAACAAACTGGTGTATTGCCGGATCTCGTATCCTTCGGTAAGAAAGCACAGGTATGCGGATTCTTCGCCGGCCCGAAAATTGATGAAGTTGAAACCAACGTGTTCAATGTTTCTTCCCGGATCAATTCCACATGGGGTGGCAACCTTGTAGATATGGTGCGGTCCATGCATTACATCCGCATCATCGAGGAAGAGAACCTCGTGGAGAACGCGAAGGTTGTTGGCGAATACCTGTTGGCGAAACTCCAGGAAATCCAGGCCGAATTCCCCAATGTGCTGTACAATGCACGCGGCGCAGGTCTGTTGGCGTCCTTCAGCTTCAAAAATGTAGAAGACCGTCAGAAATTCCTCGATGGCATGTTCGAGCGTGGTGTGTTGATCCTTCCGGCCGGAACCGATTCCGTACGCTTCCGTCCAAGCCTGACCATCAGCAAGGAAGAGGTCGATATTGCGGTTGACAGGATCCGTGAAACCCTGAAAGCGATCTAAGCCGACAACGTCAGAGTACTTTTCGATAGGAACCGGGTATTTCCCTTGTGGATATACCCGTTTTTTTATGGTGAGGGGTGGCCCGACCTGCTGTCCAAGGTCGGGTGTCAAACAAGATGGCTGGCCCGAAAAGGTTGTAACGAAGGAACTTTCTTTTCGAGTGTCAAAATGGTGTCCTGATCTGTCCGTCAGTCGACGGATCAGGTTTCGTTAAGCGTATTGTTGTTGGGTGATTCTTGATACCCGAATAGCGAAGCTATCCGGACCAACCGTTAAAATAGTTTTCATCGTAATATGGGCAGATTGCTTTTGATTCTGTTGAAACCACGACTGCACACTACGCAGTCGGGCCATACAGAATCCTCGCAACGACGTATAGTTGGTAAAAACAGCCAAACACCGTTATTCCGTCGAGTGCCTCACCACTCGAAAATCATGATTCTCCCGTCCGAAATGACGGTTGCCATAATTCCTCGCCTCGTCGCTGGTTTCAAATCGTCCCACCCACACAGCATACAGGGCACCATTGCTGCGACGCAGGGGAATAATATCCACCTGCACATCATGTTCACTGCGAGTGGTGGATGCGAGTCGTTCCGCGTTGGCGCGGCTCCCGAACGCTCCAATCTGGATCGCCCATGTTCCCTCCTGGGGGACAGGAGGAAGCACGCCGTCATGGAAAAACCGGGAAGAGATGGACGGTTGGGAATGCAGGTAACGCAACGTTTCGATGATACCATCCCGGTTGTGTACAGCGCAATAGTATCCATACAGGTGATAATACACCAATGCTTTTTCTTCGACGGGAACATTGTTACGGTTCGCAAGGATTCTTAGCTGTTCATAGGCGGAGAGACCATCGGTAGTGAGGATTGCCGCAGCAACATCGCGGGAAGTTCCCTGAAGCCACCCACCCGGTTGAATACCCGAACGGAGAGAGTCCAGGTCTCCCCGACTCCAGAGCTTTACGACCTGTGACTCAAACCCCAGCACTGATGATGGATGAAGAATACTAGACATGAGCATCACAATCAGGATTATCAACTGAATCCGCGTGAATCTCTTCATTGGAGCGACCTTTTATTCACAACCAGAGTCTCTTTATGAATAGTGTGTTTCAGGATACCACACCACAATGACTGAACTGACGGTATCTAAGATACGATGATTACCTCATGTGGTTTCAAGGGAATTGTTACAGAAATATCATGTTGTTAAAACTGTAGCGGGAGAATTTGTCTCGCGATGAGAGGAATTTCACATAGCGTACGGGGGTTTCATACCGTACCTTTTCACAGTGTAAAATTACTGTATTTGGGTTGACAAGTACGTGTAAAACAATCAATAGAGCCGGAAAACGATGGGAGGAACGAAGGTTATGCTGCGCGGAACAGGTTCAATGATGCGTGTAGCGTGTGTGGTAGTGGCGGTGTTGATGCTGACCATGTCGGCATTTGCAGTACCGAATACACGCAATCGTGATGAGATTCCCGATCAATACAAATGGAATCTCAGCGACATATATGCCAACTGGGAAGAGTGGGAAGCCGGACTGCAGGAAATGCAGACGAAAATGGCGGAATTCGCGGAACTGCAGGGAACACTTGCTGAAAGTCCTGAAAATGTCCTCCGTGCCTACCAGATCAACGATGAATTGGGCGTCATCGCCTTTCGTGTGTTCCGTTACCCGCAACTGATGCTGGATACGGATACCCGCAACAATGATGTGAGTGCACGGCTGCAGCAGGTCAGCATCGCATTTTATCATTTTAATGTCGCCACGGCATGGTTTACACCGGAAGTATTAGCCATTCCCTGGGAAACCATGGAACAATGGTTGAACGACAACCCGGAATTTGCCGATTACCGTTTCACCATTGAAGACACCTACCGCCAGCAGGAGCATGTGCTGGACGAGCAGGGCGAGCAGCTTCTTTCCTTTGGCAGCCAGTTCACAGGATCACCGGGCAACATCTACCAGCAGCTTTCTACATCGGATATTGTTTATCCGGAAGTCGTTTTGGCGGATGGCGACACAGTTACAGCAAGTTACGGCCAATATTCCGCGGTTCTGGGTACGAACCGCAACCAGGCGGACCGTAGTCTCTTTTCGCGGGAATTTTACGGTGTCTACCAGCAGAACATCAACACCTACGCATCCATATATGCGTCGATCCTGCAGCGGGATTGGTTCCTCGCCCAGGCGCGGAATTATCCGACCACCCTGCATGCCGACCTGGATGGCAATAACATCCCGGTAGAAGTGTATGAAAATCTCGTAAGCACCGTATACGAAGGCGTTGCGCCGTTGCAGCGGTATCATGAACTCCGCGCAAGGATGATGGAACTGGACTCCTATCACCCGTATGATGGCCGTATTCCACTTGTTGAATTCGACGAGGAATATCCCTTCGACGAAGTCACCGAAATGATCATCGAATCGGTCGAGGTTTTCGGTGAAGAATACCAGAACCAACTCAGGGAAGCGTTGGAAGGCGGATGGATCGATGTATACGAAAATGACGGCAAACGTTCCGGCGCCTATTCCGCCGGAGTCTATGGCGTCCACCCGTACATGCTGCTGAACTACACCGACACCCTCGAAGACCTGTTCACCCTGCAGCACGAGCTGGGCCATACCATGCATACAGTATTGTCTTATGGCAACCAGCCGTTCGCCAACGCTCACTACACCATTTTTGTTGCGGAAGTCGCTTCCACGTTGAATGAAGCGCTGCTCCTGGACTATATGCTGGAACGTACAGAAGACCCGGAAGAACGGATCGCTCTTCTGCAGCACATGATTGACAGTATCGTGGGCACATTCTACACCCAGGTGTTGTTCGCCGACTTTGAACGTCGCGCGCATGTCCTCGTGGAAGAAGGCCAGCCGATCACCTCCGATGTGTTGAATGCGACTTACATGGAACTGCTGCAGCACTATTATGGCGACAGCATGGAGATCGACGACTACTACGAAGCTACCTGGTCGCGTATCGGTCACTTCTTCCGCAGCCCGTACTATGTCTACCAGTATGCCACCTGCTATGCTTCTTCAGCGAAGATTCTGCAGGACATCACCACGGGCAGCCGCAGGGAACGCAGGGCAGCGGTGGAACGTTACCTCGACCTCCTGAAATCCGGTGGCAGCGATTACCCGATGGAACAGCTTCGCGCCGCGGGTGTCGACCTGTCCAACCCGGAAGTCATCCAGGCAGTTGTCGACCAGTTGGATACACTTGTCGGCCAACTCGAAGAAGAGATCAATCGTTTGTAACCATTGATTTCAGATAGAAAAGTATGATCAAGAGCCGACGGAAGTCGGCTCTTGGTGTTTTTAAAAACACTCATCAGGAACAAAATCCATTGTCGCGAAGGTAAAAATTTGCGTGGCATGGGAACTCGTTTTGCTTGCTGATGTTTTTAGCAAATCGATTCCCATGTTTCAAGGTTGATTGAATTCCATTAACACTTTCGTATATGAAAACGCTATGAAACATGGTGGACCGATCTGCAGTTCAAGGTCGGTATCACTGAAGTGGATTGCTTCGACCTTTTGCACAAACAACAACTACTGTGCAAAAGGTCTCGCAACGACGTACTTTTCCATTCGTTCCCAAACCATCTTTTTGAAAGGACAAATGACCCGGATAAATTAGTGACGAAAGAACGGGCAAGTGGGGTTTCATATCAAAGTCCCTGGTTTCGTCAAAAATTTGGCTATAGCACTGTCATTCCATTGGTTTCTCCCCTCCCATTCTGTAATTTCTAAAACATCAACCAAAACCATATCCGTGGGGGATTTTTATGAGTGGCGCGCTGAGATGGGCTGGCCTGGCGTTGTTTCTTTCCCTGATGTCCTTTACTGCATTCGCGCAGGACTATTTTACAACCATTGATTCTGGAAACATCGTTGAGGATGGCGGATGGAACTATGGTTGCCTGTGGTTCGATTATGACGGCGACAATCTCGAAGACCTGTATGTGCTGAACAACGAAGAATCCGACCGCAGCAACTTTCTGTATCACAATGACGGCTTCGGATTTTTTACCCGCATCACCGAAGGTCCGCATGTTACCGATGCGCACGGTTCGTACGGAGCAAGCGTTGCGGATTATGACAATGACGGCGACATCGACCTGTTCGTTGCCAATTACAACCAGGACAACCGCCTGTACCAGAACAACGGGGATGGAACGTTTACATCCATTACAACCGGTGCGATTGTCTCCAATGGCGGCAGTTCCACCGGGTCCTCCTGGATTGATTATGACAATGATGGATGGCTGGACCTCTATGTCTGCAACCGTACCAGCGCCAATTTCCTCTATCACGGCAATGGTGACGGCACCTTCACTCGGATTACTGCAGGGGCGATTGTTACCGATAATGATAACTCCAGCGGGTGCGCATGGGCGGATTATGATGGCGACAGTTACCCCGATCTTTTTGTCGCTAATGTGGGAGTGAACCGTTTGTATCACAATAACGGTGACGGTTCCTTTACCGCAATTACCGATTCTCCCATTGTCACCGATGACATGTATTCCACGGGGGGAAGTTGGGGCGACTATGACAATGACGGCGACATGGACCTGTTTGTTCCCGCAGGTGTGCTTGGTGTGGGTACAGATTACCTCTACCGGAATGATGGCGGATTCGGATTCACACGTCTGGACAACTCCCCCGTTTCGCAAACACAACACTGGAATGCCGGAAGCGCATGGGCTGATCTCGACCTGGATGGCGACCTTGAACTGACCGTCGGCGCCTATGACGGACAAAACCAGGTCTATGAAAACCTGGGTGGCGGATTCCTGAATCTTTACGCTTCCGGGGCAATTGTAGAGGATGCAAGCTATTCAAAAGGAGTTGCTTTCGCCGATTACGACAATGACGGCGACTTTGATCTGTTTATCGCCAAGAACAATTATTTCGGCGGTAACAATATTATGTTCCGCAACGACCTCGACAATGGCAACCATTACCTGAAACTGAGAGCGGTGGGGACAGAATCGAATACTTCCGCGATAGGGTTGCGTATCCGGGTTCATGCGGAAATCGAAGGAGTGTCCGTTCATCAAACCCACGTGATCACCTCCCAAACCGGCGGCGGGACCAGCGGCCAAAGCAGCCTCGTGGCGATTTTCGGGCTGGGCGATGCGGAAGTCGTTGATTCCATCCAGTTCTACTGGCCGTCCGGGATTGCAGAAACCTACTTCAATGTAAGCGCGAACCAATATCTGATCTGTGTTGAGGGCGACAGTAACGCGGTATGGTATGATTCCTCTTCCGAGCTTCCTGTATCCATCGAAATTCTGTCCTGCTACCCGAATCCATTTAATGCAGGCACACGGATTCAGTTCACAACAGATCATGCAGGCGCCGTTGGATTTGAAGTGTATTCCGTCCTGGGTCGTATGGTGGACCGGATCGGTGGATATACGGTGGAAGCGGGCCAGCATGAAGTCTACTGGCGACCGGAGAATCTGCCGTCCGGGCAGTATTTTATTCGAATGGAAACAAAAGAAACCATGCAGACAAGATCGGTATTGTATTTGAAATAGTGGTCAACAGATCAAATGCGTAGTTTGTAAAAATCTGTCATTCCAAACTTGATCTGGAAGCGCAGCGCAGCTCGGCATTGTCTTGTATGCCAATCCAGAAATAGCGTGACGAAATCGCGCTGAAACCTATGACACAGAATGTTCAGTGTTTCATTAAGCTCTTTATTGTCATAACTCTCGAGGTGTTAGAATGCGAACACCACACGCCAAATTCAGACTTCAATGGATAACCATCTTTGTTATCTGCCTGGCGCCGATGATTGTATTGGGTCAAGGGCGCTTTCCCGAAGATCAGGGAGTTACGTGGATTGGAGATCAGGAATTACATGGAAATTATTCTGATCTTTTGCAGGCAGATTCTGGTTTTATAGCATTAAATGGGTATGGAAGTTCATATTGGTTTATCGAAAGTGACAGTATTATACAAAGAGTATCATCAATACCAACAATGGCTTTGTGTCAAAGTGTTGTCGTAGACTCACTACTTTTCCAGTTTTCCTGGGGATTAAATCCACCAAGATACTATTCAGCATTCAATATCAATAATAATCTTGAACAGGTAATCGAATGGACAAGATTTGATCAACTTGAGTTTTGGATGTTTCATGTATCTATAGTTGATTCAACGTGTTTCGATGTTTGGGGTAATGTGTATTCATTTGCTAATACAAGCCAACCAGTGTTAATTGACAGCATTATTACCGAATACAGACCCAATTTCAATGGATTTTTGGGTGAGTGTGAAAACAGGATTTATTTATGGGGTACAGGTTGTCCAAACGTTGATACACTATTTGTAGTTCATCATTGTGATGAAATACTATATGAACTTTCTACAAAATTACCTCTTCCTGATCAAATCAGAGCAGGAGAAATACGACCAGTCTTTTCGACAATGCAAAATGATACTCTATTTGTTTTCGGATGGCGATCTTATAATTCGGCTGTTCGATTATACCGATTTGGAATTAACATAAACGATAGAGATAATCCGGAGATTATTGAATCCTTTTATTTTGGTTATAACATTCCAACACAAGAAAATCCATCTGATAAGGTAAAAGGAAGATTGGTGAATGATTCACTTCTTTTACTTGTCAATGAAGACGGTAATATGATCACAATAGCATCACCCTTTTCTCAATCTCCTGAAATAGCTGATACACTCCTGTACAATACAGTGAATAGTATAGGATGGGGAACTTGTATAGATCGTACCCTCGTAAGTCTATTTGACAGGTTCTATTTACGTGATATTCAGGGAATTTTAGAGTTTCATGTTGATACACAGGGATCAATTGTTATTGATTCGTTGTTTGAGTGTTTATATCCAGGCTCTGCATATCAATCAGGTCACTCAATTGCAATCGATCATAATAATAGCGATATAGTACGTATAATGAAAAATAGGGGAATTGGTTGGGAAGAGGTTTTTCGTATTAATCAAATAAGTAATGGTTCTATTCCTATTTACAATGAGTGTCTATTTCTTATTGAAGATTCATTATTACTTTTTTCCGGAATGGAAAATAATCAGTATACATTGAATGTGGTCAGCTTTTTGGATCCTGATACTACGTTTCACGCAATACTTCCCTTATCTGAGACTTCAGAAATCTTTAATTTCCAGGGAAAAATTTTTCCTGAATACTTTTTAATTGTTACCACTACACGTGAGAAACGGACCCCAAAATTAGGACAGTGGCTTAGTTGATGGATCAGCTCTTATCTTGCAGGTAACGGAAAGGAGCAGATCATGTCTCGATCCCGTCGCAAGTTGTCCCCGGAGTTCAAAGCGAAAGTAGCGATGGCTGCATTGAAAGGTGACCGTACGGTTTCCGAACTCGCCAGCCAATTCGATGTCCATCCGAACCAGATCACCCTGTGGAAAAAGAAGCTTGTTGAGAACGCTTCCGGTGTGTTCCGTGGCGAGAATCAGGTTGATTCCAACCGTCATGAAGCGGAAGTGAAGGATCTTCATGCGAAGATTGGTCAATTGACCATGGAACGTGATTTTTTATCACAGGCGCTCGGTCCCTTCAGCGGTCCGAGCGGAAAGCGATGATACATTCCCAGTCGGAACTTGACATTACCCGTCAATGTCAACTGGTGCAGATCAGCCGTTCTTCATTCTACTACAAACCCAGACCGCTATCGGCGAAGGATTTGAAGATCATGCGTCGTCTGGATGAACTGCACCTGGAACATCCTTTCGCAGGAACACGGATGTTGCGCGATACGCTTCGTCTGGAAGGAATGCGTATCAACCGTAAGAAGGTGCAACGATTGATGCGTGTGATGGGCCTTTCGGCTTTGTATCCGAAGGCACGGAAGACATCCCTGCCAGGGAAAGATCATAAGGTGTATCCGTACTTGCTGAAGAACTTGACGATTGACCATCCGAACCAGGTATGGTGTGCAGACATCACCTATATCCCGTTAGCGAAAGGATTCGGATACCTGGTGGCGATCATGGACTGGCACAGTCGTAAGGTGTTGTCCTGGCGATTTTCGAACACTATGGATTACCTGTTCTGTGTGGAGGCGTTGGAAGAAGCTTTCTGCAAGTATGGCAAACCGGACATTTTCAACACTGACCAGGGAGCGCAATTTACCAGTGAAGCCTTTACTGGGCTCCTGAAACAGCAAGGTGTCAAAATCAGTATGGATGGCAAAGGACGTTGGATTGATAACCGTTTCATCGAACGATTGTGGCGGTCTCTCAAATACGAAGATGTTTACCTGAATTGTTACGAAACGATGCAGGAAGCTGAGAAAGGAATCGGAAAATACATTACCTTTTACAACGAACGTCGACCGCATCAGGCGCTGGACGGAAAAACTCCTGATGCTGAATATTTTGCTGAAAAGAACGTAAAAGCTGCATGAAAAGAAATGAATCCATCACCTACAGTTCGACAATGACTGTCTAAACAATGGGGTCCACTACAGTGCCGGCAATAAACGTATCCATTTATCCCAATTTGAGAGGGAAACCTTATCATATATCCCAGTTGATTCAATGAATATAAATAATTCAACTTCTCACAATGCTTATTCTGTTTTTCATGACGATTATCTTTATGTTTTTGATGGAAACTACCCTAATGATTCTCTTTACGTATACAGAACAAATCCATGGTATGGTTTCGAAAATCCTATAGAAACAATTCATGTACCTCAACATGTAGCGATTGATTATGGAAGCATTCATATTTCAGATGATTACCTTTATATAGGAACATGTGTCTATCTTTTAAGTGATCCTTCTTCACCGGAATTCTATTTTTCGATGAATCATCTTGCTTGTGGTGCAAGAGAATCATGGGTTGTATTCGGTCAAGGGAATGAAAACGATGAACCTACAGAAGTCTATGATATAAGTGAATATCCACATTATAGATTGTTAGCATCCATGCAAAGCGATGGTGCTTTGTATAATCAACCCCGTATTTACTCCTTTTGGATAAATGACACGCTGTGGAACTATAATTGGTATGCACTCTGCGGTTTTATTCTTGATGAAACAGGTGTACTTGAACCTGTAACTCCTATCGAACTCCCGAAACAATGTCAGCTTCATCCCGCCTATCCGAACCCGTTTAATCCGGTAACGCGAATCCGTTTTGATGTGCCGGAAGCATGTGACGTGTGCATCACGGTTCATAACATTCTCGGGCAGGAAGTGACACAACTGGTAAATGGGGAGATGCAAGTCGGATGTCACGAGGTGCAATTTCACGCCTCCGGTTTTGCCAGCGGTTTGTATTTCGTACGCATGAGTACCCCGGATTACTGTGGTGTACAAAAGATCCTGTTAATGAGGTAAAACCTGATTATCCACTGGATTTTTAAATAGAGCGACAGTCGGGCATGATTTCAGGAACACTATGAAACACGAGGCTTCTTCCAAAACAATTCCCTATATCGGGATTATCCTTGCTGCGTTGATGTCCACCATGGCAGCGCCGTTGGTGAGGTGGATCGGGGATGACGCCTCCATGCTGGCGATTGCGTTTTACCGGATGCTCTTCGCATCGATTGTCTGGACACCGTTCTACTTCCTGCGGTCCGGTAAAGGGGAACCGGTCACACGGAAGCAAAACCTCCTGATCATAGTCGCCGGATTGTTCCTGGGGTTTCATTTTGCGGCATGGACCTCGTCGCTGGAGCACACCACGGTTCCATCCGCAACCTTTCTGATCCTTGCGCAACCCATGCTCGCTGCGATTGCCGCCCATTTCTTCCTTTCCGAAAAGCTCAACCGTTGGAATTTTCTGGCGATAGCATTGACCATACTTGGCGCTGTCCTCATTTTTGGCGGGGATGTGCAGCTCAAACGGGAGTATCTGTATGGCGATTTTCTTGCGTTGATGGGCGCCGTGGGGTCGATGTTGTATTTGTTTGTCGCGCGGATCGTACGTCCGGACCGTATTGGCAAATCATCCGGAGTGGCCCTGCAACGATACCTGCCGCCGGTCTACTGGACAGCGACCGTTGTCTTGTTTGCCTTGTGCGTTGTGAACGGAGAAAACCTGGGATCATTTACAACCAATACATGGGTTTCCTTAGTCGCCATGGCCCTGCTTCCGACGGTTGTCGGGCACAGCCTGTACAACTGGGCGTTACGGCACCTGCCTGCATTTACGGTTAATATCGCGATTGTGGTGGAGCCGGTAGGGGCATCACTGCTGGTCTATTTCCTTTTCAATGAGGAGCCGTCCACCGGATTGTTGTTTGGAGCGCCGTTGATGATTTTTGCGGTGGCGCTGGTGTTGTTGCATCCGCCGCGAAGTGGATTGGACGGTAAGTGACGGAATCATGTAGCATGTTTGATTTTATAAACGGGTGAAGGTATACTCAAATAGAGGTGGGTGTGGCCCGATCTGCAGTCTATCCGCCTTAGCTGCTGTTTGGCGAGGGTGGATGCAGTCGGGTGTCAAGGAAGGAGATTGTTTCTGTTACCGGCAGACGACACGGAAATTTTCAATGACAAAGGATTACCTTCTAAAGAAACAGGAATAGAAAATGCGAAAGATTCTGAGTGCCTTGCTAATGATAACCGCAATGACAATTGGAATAGGTGTGCCGTTCGCCAATCCCAATCAACCGCCTCCCCACACCAAGTGCGGCACTGCCAATGTGCTGTTTTCCGGGGATCGTACTATCCTGGATCGTCCCAACCTGCCCTGCAGCAGAATCTCGGAGAGCGGACGTTTTGAAGTGCATTACAACGACTATGGTATGGATGCCACCACAGAAGCCTTTGTCGACAGTGCGCTCGCCATCCTCGACGCTCAATGGGTGTTGCAGATCGATTCCCTCGGATTCCAGGCGCCTCCAATGGATATAAACAACCGCATTCACGTGTATATCATAAACTTGAGGTATTATTACGGACAAACAACACCGCTACGCACCAGCGGCATGCATGTCGCATCCTATATAACCTGTGACAACGATTACCTGGATTCTACCTACCCCACTCGCGGGTTGAATGGCCTTCGTGTTACCCTCGCCCATGAGTTTTTCCATGTCATCCAGTTCGGCTATCGTCTCGATCCATACCAGATTAGTGTGTACGAATGGAGTTCGGTGTGGATGGAGGATGTCGCCTATGATCCCATTGATGACTATTTGTGGTATTTGCCATCGTTCTTTTATAATCCATATCCGGCGTTACAGACATTTAATGGCACCCATGAATACGGCGCCGCTGTTTTCCTATTCATGGTCGATCAGGCGTATGGTCGTGAGTACATTCGGGAAACATGGGAACGGTTCGCACTGGAGGGAGGAGAATGGTTCGAACTATTGTTAACCATCCTGGAGGAAAATGGGTATGACAGGTATCGTGTAGCCTCCGATTTCCTGACATGGAACTTGTTCACCGGAGCACGGGCAGTACCGGGATTCGGGTATGAAGAAGCAGCGGACTATGACAGTCTTGTACTCCTCTCTGACAGGCGAAGAATTGAATACCGGAAAGAATTCGGATATTGGGGAATGCAGGGATACCGGGTGATGGATGGCGTTGAAGGAAATCCACACTTCACAGTTACTCCTTCCGACAGCGTATATACAATTGCCGCCATCGCAGACAATCAGAATGTCACTTGGATAGAAACACCTTCCGGCAATTCTCTGCATGGAGCGCCATGCTATGCTGCGGTGCTCTCATTGAGGCATTTATTTACAGACCTCTCTGTGAATTTTACGCCGGAACTGACTGGACCACCGAGTTCCATTTCGTTATCCCAGGGGTATCCGAATCCATTTTCTACATGGGTTGTCTGGGATGTGGAGCTGGACAGGGCGTGTGAAATCCGGTATGACATCTTTAACATCCTGGGGCAACATGTATTTGGAGGTCGAAAGGTTGTCGATCCGTCGCTCGTGAGCTATCTTACGTGGGATGGATTAATGGAGGGGGCGCGAAGAGTGCCTTCGGGTACGTATATTCTCCGGGTGAAAGCCGGATCCGAGGAAGCGTACAATAAGATCATTATTCTTCCACAATAGGTATACGGTACAACGTTACAGGAAGTAATCCGTGCATGTACAAATCAATACAATTCTGAACAAATCCACGGGAGCGTTTCTCCTGGGTTTGATGTTGGCGGCATTTTTTGCGGGATGTGTTTCCACGGCGCCACGTCAATCGGTTGCAACCACTGGACCGGCAGCAGAAGAACAGTCGGTAGAACCGGTTCTCACCCAACAACCGGAGATTTCCCAGGCATATGTTGACGCCTATACCGTCGGCGGTGACGACTGGACCCCGGTATACAACCCGGAGATCCGTCGTGCCGGGGAATCCCTGCAGCAATGGATTCCGCAAGCTACTGTACCCGAATCAGTCCCGGTAGCGGATACAGTGCAAACAATTGCCCGGCAGGCCCAGGGTTTCCGTGTTCAACTTGCCAATGTGACCAGCGAAGCCTCGGCAATGGCGTTCAAAGAAGAGGCGACGGCTATCTTTGACAGTGTGTATGTGATTTTCCAGCGTCCCAATTACAAGGTGCGTGTGGGCGATTTTCTGACACGTTCGACGGCAGACGCCGCGGCTGATTCCGCGCGACGGTTTGGATTCCGTGATGCCTGGGTAGTGCCGTCGCGTGTATGGGTCATAACCAGAGTTGGTGAATAGAAGTTACAATACCTAACCATTTCATTTACAGCTAAGGGGTTAAGAATGCCGGCAAAATTCGGCGAAATCGTGGTTGACATGGAATTTGTCACCGAGGAACAGCTTGAAGAAGCGATTGCGCTCCAGAAAAACGGACGGGCGAAGCTCGGTCAGATCATGGTCAACCTTCGCATGGTGACAGAGGAAGAGGTCGACAAAGTTCTCGATTTCCAGAAACAGGACGTTAACCAGGGCAAACGGTTCGGTGAATGCGCCCTGGAACTGGGACTAATAACCGGCATTAAACTCGCAGAAGCAGTGAAATACCAGACGACATCCAAAGGAGTTCTTGGAGACATCCTGATAGATCTTGGATATCTTACCACGGCGCAGAGAGACGAAGTTATCAAGGAACAATTTGGTTGATAACCTTTCTCCTCGTTGTTTGTATTACAAGGCGTTACAGGTAATTCATAAGCATGATACCGCAAGAAAGAACCCTTATCATAACAGAACCGGGATACAGGTCCTGGTTCTTTAAAGGGCTCCCCTCCGGTATTCCTGCAATAACAAGTAGTCGTCTTTTCCTGCTATTTCTGCTATCTTCAAGGTTTACGAAAAGATAGATGGGCATTCTCTGCATTTGTTGGATTGAGTATCGACTGTCCAGGCAAGAGATTAAATTGTATTAACGATGTACGGTTTCGAAGAGCATGAGATATTCATTTGGTGTTGTCGCAATACTTATGATGCTTCTGTTTCTTTCCTGCACGTCCGAACACACGGAAGAAGCGGAAATAACGGAAGCAGCAACAGTTACCCGGGTGGAAGAAAGTCCATTACCAGATGTACTGGAGTTCACCGATTCATACACTTTTCGCTGGGGTGACAATTTTGGCGGTGTATTACGCCGCTTCGAGGTGCCTGCGGAACAAATGACAGCAATATCGTACCTGCTGCAGAATACAGCGGATATTGCAAGAATTCCCGTGGGAACCGATATGCAGGTAAGGATGGCGGATTCCGGACTGGTGAGGCTGGTAGTGTCTCCACCGCGCTCGAACCTGCAATATCGTGTGGATCGCACCGGACACATGCGTTTCACCGCTTTCATTGACACAACAGATACGGATACTTTCCTGGTGCGGTATTCGGGAGAGATTGATCTGACATTGTACGGTTCTTTCCTTGAGCAGGGAGGAACACCGGAATTGGCGGTCAAATATATCGAAGTCTTTCAGTTCGTCCATTATTTCTCTTCGGAGACACGCACAGGCGATCAATATAACCTGATCGTGGAAGAGGTGTACATGGATGGAGAACGGTTTGGTTTTGGCAAGATCATGGCTGCCCAGTATATCCAGAATCATGACACCTTGACGGCGGTTCGTCTTGATGATGGCACAATTGCGGGTGGTGGAGAGTTCTTTGACGCTTCCGGTCAGTCCTTCCGACGCGATCTCCTGCGTGCTCCTTTCCCGGCAGCGCGTGTCACCAGCACCTATGGATTACGAAACCATCCCATTTCCGGCGATGTACGCATGCATCACGGTGTCGATTTTGGAGCTGCCGAAGGTACCCCGGTCGCTGCTGCAGGGAGTGGAATTGTCACAATCGTAAGGCGGGGAAATACTGGATTGGGCAACTGGATGCATATTGTCCATGACCGTTCCGGCTTTGAAACACGCTATGGACATTTTCGCGCCTTCGCTAATGGTATTCACGAAGGCGGGCATGTTCGTCAAGGACAGATTATCGGGTATGTCGGTCAAACCGGGTATGCCACCGGTCCGCACCTGCATTATGAAACCTTCCGGGATGGCAGGCGTGTGAATCCGTTGACCCTGAGAGGGTCGCCCGTACAGCAACTGGATGAAGGACATCTGCCAATATTCCTGCAGCGGACCTACCGTCCCTGGAGAGTCATGCTTGAACAACCGGGAGTATATCCGAACGGGAATGGTTTCTGCGGACCGTTACCGGAAAGCACAAGTGTACAGTCGAGTCAATTCACCAATCCGTTCCAGCAGGTGGAACCTGTGACGCTACCCGCTACGGCTGTGGTATTGCCGGAAAGCGAACAGTAACAATCAACTGGCAGAAAAGCAGGAAACGTTTTTGTTTCGAAAAATTAACGACACAGTGATGAAGAATATTTCAAAATCTATCGTCTATCTATTGCTACCACTGGTATTCTGCTGTGCTTTTGCATGGGCGAATGAAGGTGAAACCACCGCGCAGGATACTGTTCAGGATTCTACCGGGACGGTACGGATGGCGTTCGTAGGGGACATTTACCTCGGGCACAGGGCGATTCGGTTCATTGACAGCCTTGGTGTCGACTACCCCTGGGGCGGATGTCGTGACCTGTTTGAGTGGGCGGACCTGACGGTTGGAAATCTCGAAGGACCAATCCTCGATGACGGCGAAGAATGGATCGAAAAAACCTGGTACTTGAAAATGCCTCCGGGGGTGGAACATGGTCTGTACAATGCCGGAATACGTGCAGTAACCATGGCGAACAATCATATCATGGATTACGGTATCGAAGGATTGGATTCAACTCTCGCCGCCCTTGACAGTGCAGGTATTCTCCATTTCGGAGCAGGGTACAACAAGGATGAAGCTCACCGGGAAGCCTCTGTAACAATACACGGCCAACGGATTGCGCTGTTGGGATATTCCGCTACTTTTCCGGAAGAATTCTGGGCGAGCGATACTTCCGCCGGAACCGCATTTCCAACCCGGGAACTGATCACCAGCACTGTGTCCCGTTGTGTGGAAGAATATGATCTTGTTATAGCGTCATTCCACTGGAGCGCAGAACGACGTGAAACACCTAAAGACTACCAGGTGGAGTTGGCGCATTTGTGTGTGGATCTCGGCGTGGACCTGGTGATAGGTCATCATCCTCATGTCTCCCAGAGCATAGAAGTCTACAGGGGAGTTCCTATTTTTTACAGCCTTGGCAATTTTGCGTTCGGTTTTTATAACCGTACACGCCTGGGTCTCGCTGTTGAAGCCGAATTCGACAATGGGCAGATTATCCGGGCGAGAGCTGTTGGTGTCGATGTAAACAACTGGGAACTGGATTTCCGTCCAGTACCGCTTGAAGGGGAACGTCAATTGGAATATATCCAATACCTGGATTCGCTTTCAATTCCCTTTAACGACAGCTTGAGTATACTTGAAGAAAACGGTGAGCTTCGCCTCTCAGTTGACAGGTAATATCTTATCAACAAGAAACGAAAATCAGCACTAACACATTATTGTCACAACACATAACTTCTACGGAAAAACTGTTTGTATCAATTGTACGTACATAAAAATTCATGTAACACTTTAAATATTAACGAACAAAAACTTCATTCTCAGATATCCATTACAAAGCTTCCAAATATAACTTTTGAGTACGCAACAAATTAGATTTTTGGTATCCATAACCGTCCTTTTTTCCTTTTAATCGTATTTCCGCGAATCAGGTTCCTGACATTTCTGTTCCTTTTTTTGTATATTTGCAGTAAGCTCGTCGATACCATTTACAGTTAATACTACAATGCCCTTTTTCGCATCCCGTAAGGTTTATATAACAGTCTCCCTGTTAACCATTCTGCCTGCATTTCTTGCATATGGGTTCATTTACTGGAAAAACCAGGGATATATCGAATACGATGATTTCTGGATTTTCGCACGGTATGCACGCAACATTGTTGAGGGACATGGTCCGGTATTCAATCCCGGCGAACGTGTGGAAGGATTCACATCTCCGTTGTGGCTGGGATTGATAACATTCCTTTATACGTTCAGCGCCCCGGTTTTTCTCTACGTTGTCCAGGGGATTCAGATTCTTCTATTATCAGGTATCCTTTCTATCCTGATTCGCCATACGGGACGCGATAACAAGGGTAAATGGATTTTCGGGGTGGGATGGGTCCTGTTACTCGCCGGTAATGATCCGTGGAGAATGCACCTTTCCGGTATGGATGTAACCCTGTTTTTGTTTCTCATTTCTCTCGCTCTCTCATCGTTATACAAATGGTGGAAAAAAGGGAAGGGAGGTACTTTACTGGGGATTTCGCTGGCGGGGCTGGTATGGTGCCGTCCTGAGGGGATGGTGCTTGCCGGAGTGATCTCGCTTTTTACTGTGTGGGCCGTGGTGCAGAACCGAAAGAAAATTCCGATACAACAGTCAAATAACGAAGAACGTTCGTTCTTCGTAAAATCAGTGAAATTTATTCGTACATATTGTTTCTATCCACTTTTGGTTGGAATCTCCGGGATTGTGTTGTTCATTGTGAGATATTTTTATTACGGTGAATTTCTCCCAAATACCTATTTTGCAAAAGTGTATGGAGACAATGCTACCCTGCCGCTGCGCGGGATCATCCAGCTTTTTGAATGGTATTTATCCTCTCTTGCCCCGATTCTTGTGTTTGCGGCGGTTCTGCTGTTTGCGTTTCGAAAGTCAAAGACAACCCGGTTAAGTGAATTTGAGATCCTTTGCCTGTCTCTCTTTTTTGTCATGTCAGGCATCGTCGCACTGTATGGCGGCGATTATGATGTTCGTCTCTTTTTGCCCGCATTGATACCGCTCCTCTTTTTCATTGATCGTCGTTTTGTTGTCGCTTCGCAAAAATGGCATGCAACAGGACTTCATTCCATTGCCTGGGTGGTTGTCGGGTTATTGGCTGCCGGGAGCACCCTGGACACTGCCAGGTTCATTCGCAGCGGTACCTATCTGAATGGCGAGTTTCGAGCGGTTTCATCCTTTCTTGCCGATCATACCACAAAGGCTGATACTATTGCCGTTATGCCCGCCGGGATTCCATCCTATGCAACGGAAGCCTATGTCCTGGACATGTTCGGTCTTACCGATTACCATATCGCCAGGCAGAAAACCTATATCGGATTGGGAACAAATGCCGGGCATGATAAAACCGATTTGAATTATGTATTCGAAAATAAACCGAAATATATTCTAACGTACGCAATGGACGCATTGCCAAAAACGATAACCGCCGATGAAAAAAGTGATGAATCTTATAAAAAAGCAGAGGGACCGTTGGAACAACTCTATAACGATGTTCGTTTCCTGCAATATTATCGTCAGCAGGTGTTGCCAGCACAATATGTTGAACGGTATCCGGAAGATGACCACACCATGTTGAGGCTGTTCCGTCGAATAGATGAAGAAGTAAGAAATCCCGGACAAACAGAATGAGTACTTCGACTACTTCCCCAGGCAAAGTGTCTTTTATCATTCTTGGGGCAATGAAAGCCGCGACAACCGCGATGAGCGCCCACCTGGACCGTCATCCTGATATCTGTATGTGTACTCCCAAGGAGCCACACTTTTTCGCGTTGACTCCCGACTGGAAATCACATGTGGATGAATATCATGCCATGTTCGATGCGAAAGAAGGGACTGTATGGGGGGAAGCGTCCACTTCCTACACCTTCTACCCGGAATACCTGGATGTTCCTCAACGGATCCATGCGTACAATCCCGGAATGAAACTGATCTACTGTTTCCGTGATCCGGTGGAACGGATCGAGTCAGATTTCAACCACCGTTTCGTGCGGGGCTACATCGGAAACGACTACAAAACCATTCTATTTGCTGATCCAAGTTTTATCAATCGTACCCGATATGCGCTTCAACTCAAGCAGTTCACAGATGTGTTCGGCCGGGAGAAACTGCACACCCTCAAATTTGATGAATATATCAGGGATGAACAGGGGCACATGAACAAGATCCTTGATTTTCTTGCTCTGCCACGGATGCAACTGGGTACGTTAAATGCGCAGGAACGTCTGAAGACCACGGGGGTAGCCTATACTCCCGCAAAGGTTAAACGTGTTACCGGTGTTTTATCACGTCCGCCCTTTGCCCCGTTCTATCGTGTTGCCAAAGCCCTGTTCCCCAGGAAGGCAAAAGATCGTTTCCTTACCAGGACTATCAAGGAAAAAGTCCGGTTTGATCCGGAGACCAAACAGCATATCTGGCGTATGGTGGAAACGGATATGGAGATCATCGAACGAGAGTATGGTATGGATTTCAGTAGTTGGCGAAAGAAGTACGAATAACATGAAAATACCACGTCCGTAAAGTTGCGGATACATCAGTAATATCCTGCAAACATAGATATTCTTAGAAATCAGTGACCTTCATGAATTGATACCCACCAGTGGTTACGCCCCAGATTTGATTGCCGTCGTCATCCCAGCCACGATCCCAGCTTGTCAGCAGTGAATCGGTAACTGTGACCTCAGAGGAAGCATGTGTAGCCCCATGGAGCGTGCTTACACAGTCCGTTCCGATAGTACTTCCGGTAAAACTGCCATCTTCATTTCGGGTGAGGAAAATTGCACATCCATTCCGCAAACTGAGGGAGTCGGGGGTGATAGTCTCAAAAATCACCGGGTTATCATGGACTTGAATGAAACGATCTAAAGGCTCCGGGAGAGTATACACTGTGCTGGAAATGACTCCGTTTTCCTCTTCAGCAAGACGATACACCCGCTGACGATACGGACGTTCCAGGCTTGTTTCCACCGCTTGTTCAACATACAACCAGGCGCCGTCGGTGCGATCCTGCCAGATAGGATACATTTCCAGGTGAATGGGAAAATAGTTGACTGTATCTGCGGCAGCCTGCGCGGCAGAACTGAAAGAACCGCTCATCCATGCGGTCAAAATCTCCAGCTCCGACGATTGGTGTAAAGCTTGATTGTTGCAACCGATGGTCACTAGTAGTAAAGTCGTACCCAGTATGATAGAAATTAGTAAACGTTTCAATTGATATCCCCTGTTTCTCGCATCGGTTTCAATTATAAGAAGATAATCGAGTATGGATTGCTCATGAAACGATTTTTCTAAAATAGTAAAGGCCGGCAGAATTTCTGCCGACCTTTTGTTTATGTAATCCGTTGCTTCCTTGCAACGGCGCCTTATGGGGGGATGGAAGGGTTCAGGCGTTTAATTGGCTGAAACTTCGATTTTCCGTGGCAGGACCGCTTCCAGCTTCGGGAGGGAGACGGTCAGAACGCCATTCTCGATTTTTGCTTCGATTTTCTCTGTATCAATTACATTCTGCAGAGTGAAACGACGGCTGAATTTGCCATGCGCTCTTTCATTGAGATGGCAGCGTTGTTTCTCCTCTTCCTCGGAACTCTTCCGTTCACCGGAAATGGTCAGAACGCCATCCTCAAGCATGATATTCACATCTTCCTTGTTTACTCCGGGAAGGTCCATGAGGACATGATAGGTATTTCCTTCTTCCTTGATGTCAACTCGGGGCATCCATACGCGTTCGACAACTTCTTCATCCTCGGAATTTCCCATTACTTCGTTCATGAAACGGCTCATGCGATTTTCGAAACGGGCCATGTGGCGTGCGGGGGTCATGCGTACATAAGTCATTTTTATACTCCTTCTCTGAAACTTTTTTTCGTTTTGTTGTTACTTCCGTTCTGCCCGTAGTATTTGCAACCGGTGTGCCAAAATGAAAACAACACGGAGAGTCATCGAGTAATAGACTGAATATTATAGAGTTAGAAAAGAAACTCGATTACATTGGGGATACGACAATAAAAGCAATCTCGACGCGTATGCCAAAATGACATAATGGACAATGTCAATACGGCATAGACTGGCAGGGCAAAACCGATTTGAAGATTATTAGCGCGCCAGATTAAGAATCGTTGCTACCATCGCCGGGTTGTCTGTTGACAGGATATCCGCTCCATTCCAATATAATGTTTCATATACCATGACCCCGTTGGCTTCCGCGCTGTGGTCCAGATTGCCCATGGTGCCCAAAATGGTTTGAACACCCACCTCATGCCACATGGTGAAAATGTCTGCTGACGGTTCCCGTGTACCGACAAAAGCGACCATGTTTTCGAACGGGATCCCAGCCTGCTGCAAGCGTTCGAATGCTTCCACACTCATTCCAGGCACAGAAATCATCAGCTCGGGATTCAGGGAGTGAACCAGTGCGGCTTGATCAGCGGTGTAGGTGATGATTACAGCATATCCTTCTGCCTGGAGTTCTTCCACGGCGTGAACTACGAGATCGAAAGGGACCTCACGTTTCACATCTACCGTTAAAACGGCACGTCCTCTCGCCCATTGCAGCACCTCGGCAAATGTTGGAATAAGATGGATCGTTTCCAATCCTTCATTATCGACAAGGCGAACATCGGCCAATTCTGCAAAAGCCATTTCGCATACGGTTCCTGTTCCGGTAGTCGTTCGGTCAAGGGTTTCGTCGTGCATCATCACCAGCACACTATCTGCGGTCATGCGAACATCGCACTCGATGATACAGGGCGCGAAAGAGAGGCAATGTTCAAAGGATTCAATGCAGTTTTCCGGGTAGCCGGGCATGGGACCGCCGCGATGGGCGCTGATAGCGGGTGTACGGTCTTCGGTCCAATGCAGGTAGTGGGAGAGTTCCTGTGCGGAACTGAAGGAAACATAATATTTGGGCGGTTGGCTGACACATCCTGTAACCGAAAGGATGATTACCGCCAGGGTAACAAAAAGAATGCGTGTCGTTCGAAAAGTATTCATTGATAGATCCGATTTTTAGTGTTTCAGCATGACTGCGATCTGTAATGTAGCAACTGTTTCTTTCCTGCACTATCTTTTATACCTTCTTTGTCTGGTAAATAGTAATCACGGGGAGTGTTGTGGCGACACCGATGATGCAGCAGTTCCACCGCATTAAACGGGAATATCCCGAGGAGATCATCTTCTTCAGGATGGGGGACTTCTTTGAGATGTTCCATGAAGATGCGGTGAATGCTCATGAAATCCTTGGATTGACACTTACCAAACGTTCCCACGGAAAAGGTGAGGTGGCGAATACGCCTCTTTGCGGATTTCCTCATCACCAGTTGGAAACCTACCTGGCGAAAATGACCCGGGCGGGAAAACGGGTTATCGTTGTTGAGCAGGTGGAAGATCCAAAAAAGGCGAAGGGACTGGTCAAGCGGGATATTGTCCGCATTGTTACCTCCGGAACCAATTTCAGTGAAGAAGTCCTGGATGGAGGAAAGAACCAGTATCTCGCCACCATTGTATTTAAAGACAAGTGGGCAGGGTTGGCAGTAGTGGATGTTACCACAGGGGAGTTTACGACGACATCTGTCCCGGTAACCCAGCTTGCCGATTTGCTGGAACTTTTGTCTCCCAATGAAATTGTGTACTCCGAAGAGCAACGGGACCAGGCGCGGGAGGTGATTCGTTCCGCCGCCATGCAAACCCGGATCGCTCCCTGGTTCTTCGAATATGATTTTGCACGGGACACCCTGATCTCCCACTTCAAAGTCCAGACTCTGAAGGGGTTTGGGATCGAAGAAGACACCCTTGCGGTTTGTGCTGCGGGGGCAAACTTGCAGTATGTGCGCGAAAACCTGCGTACGGAACCGGACCATATCCGGGAGTTGCATCGTCTTCCCATTGATAAATACCTGGTACTGGACGCTTCCACCCGTCGTAACCTGGAGTTGTTTGAACCGGCGTGGGGTGGAGACCGTAGCGGAACACTCCTGTATCACATTGATAAAACGATTACTCCCTTCGGTAAACGTCTGTTTTACCAGTGGATAGTACGGCCCCTGACAGACAGGAAACAGGTACAGGCACGGCTGGATGCGGTGGAAGAACTGGTATCGGAACCACGGCTGCGGGATGGTGTACGGGACCGTTTACGCGGACTGGGTGATCTGGAACGGTTGACAGCGCGCCTTGCGGCAAAACGGGGATCTCCACGGGATGCCGGAGCTTTGCGGGATACGCTCGCTCGTCTTCCGGGCATCATCAAGCATCTCGAAAAAGTACAGTCGGGCAACCTGTTGCAAATTATCCGTTCGCTGGATCCGTTGCCTGATCTGGTAGAGTACTTAAAAAAGTCCATTGTTGATGAACCTCCGGCAACTCTCATGCATGGTGGCGCGATACGTCCGGGATACAATGAACAGCTCGATGAACTCCGGAGTCTCGCCCGAGGTGGTAAGGAATACATCCTCGCTCGGCAGGACCAGGAACGTAAAGAAACGGGTATTGCAAGTCTTTCCATCGGATACAACAAGATTTACGGGTATTATATCGAGGTGTCCAATGCCAACCAGGACAAGGTACCTGCCCATTATATCCGCAAACAGACATTGGTGAATGCGGAACGGTACATCACCCCGGATCTGAAGGAGTGGGAGGACAGGATTCTTTCCGCGGAAGAGCAGATGCTCGAGCTGGAGCATGAACTTTTCGATGAAGTCCGTACACGGATCATCTCCTATTCCGGGACGATCCAGTTGAATGCCCGTCTCCTGGCCGAATTGGATTATTATGCCGCCGCCGCAGAACTTGCCATACAAAAGAAATATACTCGCCCCGTTTTACGTGAAGATGGCCGACTGATTCTTGTGAAGAGCCGTCATCCCGTAGTTGAAAACCTGTTGGCGGCGGGAGAATCCTTCGTTGCCAATGATCTTGATATCGGGGATGAAAACCGGCAGATCGCCCTGGTTACCGGACCGAACATGGGTGGCAAATCCACCTATCTCCGTCAAGTGGGATTGATTGTCCTTATGGCGCAGGCGGGATTGTTCATTCCTGCGGAGAAAGCGGAGATTCCCCTGACAGATCGCATTTTTACACGGGTGGGAGCATCGGACAATCTCGCAGCCGGGGAATCGACCTTCCTTGTGGAAATGCACGAAGCGGCGAACATTCTCCATAATGCAACGGAACGAAGCCTGATCCTGCTCGATGAAATCGGGCGCGGTACAAGCACTTTTGACGGTCTTTCACTCGCCTGGGCGATTGTGGAATATCTCCATGACTACCCGGGAGGGATTCATCCCAAAACCCTTTTCGCTACCCATTACCATGAGTTGACGGATCTCGAAACAGTTCTACCTGGCGTGTTTAACCTGCATGTGGAAGTAAAAGAGTGGGGTGAACGGGTTATTTTCCTTCGTCGTGTCCTGCCGGGAAGAAGCGGCGCAAGTTATGGTATCCAGGTGGCTCGTCTGGCGGGGTTACCGAGAGCGATCATTGAACGGGCGACAGAAGTACTAACTTCCCTGGAAGCATCCGAATTGAACGGAAACAATGTGCCACGACTTGCCAAAGGTGCAAAAACGCCAAAAATTCAACCGCAACAGGATCCTCTCCAACTGACACTTTTCACTACTGAAGAACGAGCCCTGCGTGATGCTCTCGCCAAAGCAGACATTGACAACATGACCCCCCTCGAAGCATTACGATTGCTTGCTGACTGGAAAGTGAAATACAATCCTCCCGAGGAATCATAGAGAGAATCTTTTCCGTAAAGCAAGAAAGGTGTTATATTTAGATGCTTATTAGGCATTCCTAAAAACGGAGCAATATTTCATTGATTTCGAAATCATTCTTGGGATTCTTCCTTCTTCCTTCTACTTTCTCCCAAAGGAGATCCGATTATGAACCTTGGAATAAAGAATAAAACGGCGCTAATTGGCGGGGCAAGCAAAGGGTTGGGATTTGCTTGTGCAATGAAACTGGCGGAAGAGGGCGCCAACCTCGTGATTTGCTCTCGTTCCGCCGAAAAAGGGAATGATGCTGCAGAACGGATTAAAACGAGAACCGGGTCAAATGTAATCCATGTCGTCGCCGATCTTTCAACAGAAGAAGGCGCCAATTCGTTCTGTAAAATTGCTCTCCAGGAATTTGGTAAGATAGATATTTATATTCATAACACAGGCGGTCCACCACCCGGGAATTTCTTTGAATTCACAGATCAGCACTGGCAAAAGGCATATGAATTGTTGTTGCTGTCTGCTATACGAATGTACCGGCTTGTACTGCCCGAAATGAAAATGCAGAAGTGGGGCCGTATTGTAAATATTACTTCAATTGTTGTCAAAGAGCCATGGGATAACCTGGTATTATCCAATTCACTGCGTGCAGGTGTTGTTAACCTTTCCAAGACACTTTCCCGCCAGGTGGCGGTTGACGGTATCTGCATGAATTCTGTTTGTCCGGGGGCATTTCATACGGAACGGCTGGATCATCTTGCATCGTCCTTAAGTGAGCAGTCCGGTAAAACCAAAGAAGATGTTTTGAATGGAATGAAATCTTCCATTCCCTCAGGAAAACTTGGCGATCCGGAAATGCTGGCAAACCTTGTTGCTTTCCTCTGTAGCGAGTGTTCAGCTCATATTAATGGGGTTGCACTTCAGGTGGATGGCGGCGAAGTAAAACATATCCTTTGATCAATCGTATAGAGTGCATGGGGTACGGTAGTGGCGCGAATCTCATTACTGAACAGTTCAAAATATGAGAATGTACTGTTGCACCAGTTGCTTGAGAACGCTGGTGATCTCTCGCC
This sequence comes from bacterium, assembly GCA_963674515.2. GTDB lineage: Bacteria > Electryoneota > Electryoneia > Electryoneales > Electryoneaceae. Next base: position 125,243 of record CAXXQY010000028.1, on the reverse strand, counting down.
ATTGCAGGTGGAATCATCCAATTCCATATCGGATATCATGCTGCAAATACAGACTCAACCACCGGATCTCATACTTTTTTATGATGACAATTCTACTGTAAAACTTGAGGACAACTTTTCACGGTTACGTGATGTTATAGAAAAAATTCCGGCGATTGTAATCCTTTCGGAAGCGGATGACACCATTTTCACAGACTACCTTCAGAATGGCGCAAGCAATTGTTTTTTATTGAAAGAAATAACCGCGAAAAGATTCATCAAGAGTGTACATTCCTGTATAGAGCGAAAAAAATATGAGTTGATGAAACTGCACTCCCTCGAGAACCTCCTCCAATCGCAGAAACGTGAAAGTCTTCAAAACCTTGCAAGTGGAGTAGCCCACGATTTCAACAATCTCCTTACTGCCATATTGGGTCATATTGAATTGATCAAAGTGTTTGTGGATTCGTCGCATCCGGCATTTCACTATCTGGATTCACTGGAAATTGCAGCCCAAAAAGGAACAGACCTTTCAGAAAAGATGCTGGCTTTTTCCGGATATGGCAGATACCTGATGAAAGGTGTCAACGTTGAAGAATGTGTCCAGGAAATTGCAGGGGATCTGGAAACCTATACTACAAAATCGATCAAATTGATTTTTCGGCACAGCGGTAACCTGCCAAAAATCGAAGCGGACTACACTCAAGTACAGCAAGTTGTAATCAACCTGGTAAAAAACAGTGCAGAAAGCATCGGTGATACATCAGGGACAATTCTTGTGACTACTTCATTCCGGCAGGTTGAACGGTCGGAAATGGAGAACTGGATTCATGATGAAAGTGTAACAGAAGGTTCATTTATTTGCATTGAAGTGAGTGATTCCGGCCAGGGCATGGAAGCAAGCACAATTGAGAGAATGTTTGATCCGTTTTTTACTACAAAGTTTGTCGGCAGAGGGTTGGGGTTGTCCGCTGTCCTTGGAATCATGCAAGGTCATCATGGCGCTGTGGAAGTAAAAAGTGAATTGGGCCTTGGGACGGTGATCCGGGTATATTTTCCCGTTACAGAAATGACCGAGACGGAAAAGGAATCCCTGAGAGCAAAAAAAAAATCCACGAATAAAGAATGCATTTTAATTATTGATGACGAGGAAAACATTCGAAATTCACTGCGGACAGTGCTGACGAACCATGGATACAAGGTACTGGAAGCAGCGGATGGTTTCCAGGGAATGCGGTTGGTTAAACGATATCAGGATGAAATTGATATAGTATTGATAGACTTGACCATGCCGGAAATAAGTGGTATCGAGACACTTCGGCGTATCAGAGAGACGAAACCGGATATCAAAGCAGTCCTGGGAAGTGGATTTAATAAAGAACAGGCTGCAACTCAATTCTGGGATCTTGGCTTCACAGGTTTTACGAAAAAACCTTACCATCCTACCGATCTGCTGAAAGAGCTGGAGTTTGTGTTACAGGAAGAATAAGTCACAGACCTTTCTATGTCAAATCGTAAGTGTAAAACTGGAAACGTAGCAGGCTTTTATGGAAATTCCTGTATTTTGCATCGGGGCCAATTCTGTCATCGGGAGAAAATGTGCAAAAGAAGCCAGGTCCGGTAATACTTGGATTTGATCCGGGAACACAGGTAACGGGGTGGGGCGTTATCCGAATGATGGCGAATCCCCAACTGCTGGATTATGGAGTATTGCGTCCTCCAAAAGGAAAACCATTGGAATCCCGTCTACACTTTCTCTTTTCCAGCGCACTCCAGATACTCGCCGAAATTCAGCCGGATTATGTTGCGGTAGAAGATCCTTTTGTCGGCAACAGTGCAAAAAGTGCTCTCACATTGGGGCAGGCGCGTGGCGCTCTGCTTGTTGCTGCAGTAGAAAAGGGAATTACAGTTGCATCTTATCCGCCGAGAAGTATAAAATCCGCTGTCGCAGGTCGGGGAAACGCCACCAAGGAGCAGGTGCAGTTTATGGTGCAACGGCTGCTTCGAATGAAAGAACCGCCCACTCCCCTGGATGCGTCTGACGCCCTTGCAGTGGCATTATGTCACTCTCACAGGGTGAAAATGGACCGTATGACTCAACAAGGAAAAAGGAAATAGCGGGAAAATATACGGTAGCGATCAGCTTTCCTGGAGACCGAACATTTCCACAACAGGAGAATACACCGAGATTTGTTCTTCACAGGCAGGTTTGCGGAGCAGCGAAATACATGTATCCGTACCGGCGCCAAAACCAAAAGCCGCCTGTATCCACAGAACAGACACAGGCTCCAGCAAACGTGCATTTTCCAGTTTGCCACAGTTGACAGGAACAAACCCAAGAGTTTCGGCCAGTCTACAAACAACAGCAGTGGATGCCGTTTCATCACCACAGACAAAAATATTTGCAGAAGTACCCTGAAAATCCGGATTTTCGAGGTTCCTGTAATACACGGTATTAAACGCCTTTACCACACGCGCTCCGCGTGCCCAGTAGGCAATACGTTCTGCCGCCGATTCATAATGACCCACGGCAAGCCCGTCTCCGCCCGGACGTAAAGGAATCGTGGGATCAATCAGTATTTTCCCTGCCCAGGGTCCTGCATTTTTTAAAATATCTTTTGCAGCAGTCCATGGAATCGCGAGAATGATGATAGGAGATGCCTGGATAGCATCATCATAGCTTCCGCATTGCACCTTCATACCAAACTCTTTTTCAAGCTGGTCTGACCGATTGGGATCGCGCGAGCCGAAATAGACGCCAAGACCTGCTCTCAGAAAAAGTTTGCCCAGGGTTTTCCCGAGTTGTCCGGTACCGAGGATTCCAAGTTGCAAAAAGATACTCCGTTATAATCCATTTGTGAAAAATGCAGCAACAATATAGTCTTCTATTGGTATCCTGTCGAATGCTTGAACTGTTTATTTGCTATTTGCAACTGGGTGAGGAACGAAGAGACGGGTAAACTTAACATCCTTTTCTGAATTGAAAACTATTTGGATTTGTCTATACAATCAAGTTGTTGAATATCGGGGAAATACTTCAAATATTGTTAATTAAAATTGAAAAATCAGTCCATGGGTGCCAACCACATGGAGTCGGGATTCAGAAGTCCCAGGTCAAGAGGAATGCCAAGCTTCACGTAGTAAGAGAAGGAATAATCAATAGTGGTATAGGCCGCACCGGTGGACAACACAAACGGGGCACGGAAAAGGGCAGTGAACTGATTTCGAATCTCCAGTCCGGTGGAAAACACGGAATTCTCCCGGGAACGATCATGGAACTCAAGATCCTGCTCCAGGTTATGAAGACCATCCGCAAACACCAATCCTGTGATCCTGTCGTGGTGAAGCCATCCAAGCCCAAGCCCCGCATCAGTTACGGCAATCGGGAAATGCATTTCCATGGATGCACGAAGTGGAACTCCGTGTTTCAGCGAGTAGGACAAATCATCGCTGGAAACACCGCGGGGAAGAATAAGAGCTTGTCCGTAATTAACTTCATCTGTTTGAATATGGAGAGCTCCTTCCACACCAAAAACAAATCCATTGATCGGCAGGGGATGATGCACACGGGCAAGCCCTCTGAGATTGATGGTCGCAACAGAGCCATTCGGATCGAGATTGCGTTCCCAGTCAACAAATCCATAATAAAAACGACGTGGAACGGGGTCGCGTCGTGCGCTATTGGATGATTGAAAAACAGCGCCTACACGAAATCCATACAGGTTTTCGCTATACGTCCAGCGGTCCTGGTCACCCAGGTTGTAATCATGGTGAGGATTCTGATACGAAAGAGAGGTCAGACCTGCATAGGGCATGAGATAGCGACGAAATCCCATGGTATCAAAATAGAAAGGACGGCTGAACGTGAGCCTGCTTGAATACCACAACTTGTAATCACTCTTCTCGAGAATAATTGGACTCATGTCCGGGTAATGTCCGACAATGTATCTCGCTTCAAGCTGTTCCGGGAAAACATGAAAGGATGCGGATATATCGACCGGCGCATGGTTCCAGTTTACACGGGCAAGGATATCAGGTTTCTGGCTGTCTGCACCGTACAAAGCTTCCAGTCGCCATTCAAGAAATCCAAGGGGATCGCGTCCGTACGCTAAAGCGCCGTATGCCATTTCATCCACTCCTCCTATCCAGGGCAACCAGAAAAGAGGACTTTGATACTTGAATGGATTATACCGGACAAAAGCTGCAGGAAGAACATCCGGAAGAGTTTCAGACAATGATTCTTCATGGACAGAGACGGGAGAGATATCCACTTCTGCGGATTCGTTGCGCATTCGCGAGCTGTCCAGGAGTGCAAGCGCGAATCCATCTGAAGTATAGTGAGCATATGCGACCTGTTGACCGTCAGGAGAGATGGCCGGTTCAAACGCTCCCGACAGAACTCTCGTGCGACGCAAACACTCGTCATTAGCTATATCGATTTCGAAGAGATCAAAGATGTTTTCCGGATCGGCGGACACCCACAGGTTACCGTTTGGGGCAAACGTCGGATCCCAGGTACAACTGGATCGAGCAAGACGGATTTCCAGTGTTTCATCCGTAGTAGTATTCCATACTCGTACACACTCGCCATCTCCAAGATCAATGACGTACGCAAGCCATTCCCCGTCATCACTCCATGCCGGTGAAGCAATACTTCCAAGTCGGGTGGAGAACACGGTTATCTCTTCCGTGGCTACAAGTCCGTATACAGACACAGGTACAACCTGGAGAGCGGTGCTGCCATCTTCCTGGTTGGCCAGGTAAGCAAGTTCATGTTGTGCTTCGTTCCAGGCGGGAGACCAGCCATAGATTGGCGTTCCCCCGAGAGTATGTGTGGAACCTCCAGAAGTGACCCGAATAAGCACACTTTCTGAGGATTGCGAGGCATCACGGGATCTCCGGTAATCGGCGAGAACGATGCTGCCATATTGGGTATCCATGCCATACTGGGGTGAATATCCGAGCAGTCGTATTTCCTCGGATTCTCGCAGAGAATCGCCATGGACATGTACTAATGCGCGCGGACGATCATATCCCTCGCGAATAACATAGAGCTCATTATTGTCTGTCCAGACCGGATGACGGTAACTGGTGCGTTTCGTCGACAGAATCTTCTCGCCCGATCCCAGGCCGATCTGGAATCGGTTAAACATGAAGCGACGATAGGCGGCTCTTGAATCGCTGAGGTGATGGTCAAAGTAGAAAGTCGGTGAAACATCGGAGAAGGTTCTGCGGAATGCACTTCCCGGTCGACCGAAAGCTACTGCCTGAGCATGTAACCATGTCGAAAAATTTCTTTGTCCGAGTCCTTCTCCCCACAGCATTCGTACCATTTCCGACCCGGTTACATAAGCACGGTTGGCGGGTGGAGTGTAGATTCCGGGAAATGCCGCTTGCTCAAGATTCCACTGTTTATCTTCCAGTACAGGAGTACGCCACAGCATCCGGTGATAATTGGAATTCATGCGGCCGCCGCCGTCAATACTTTCCGTAAGGATAGCCATTCCCTCAATGGCCCAATCGGGTTGCAATCCGACAGGAGCGATGATTTCACCAAAAACAGTACGGGCGTAACGTGTAACTCCCCAGGTGGTATTCATCTGGATAGTATGGGTGAGTTCATGGGCGAGCACCCTGTCGAGATAAAGCCCGGTTTGAGGACGGATTCCTTTGTCGAGTGCCGGGTGAAGGGGGACTTCCGTACGCATGGGAAGGATCGATGCGAATGCTGTGTTGATAATTTGATCGGGATTCAAGACAACATGAACCCTTGAAGGTCGCGTATCGCGACCATACCAGCGGCCTAGGGTATCAAGCCAGGTTTCACTTCGCTCTGCGGCGAACGCGGCATATGCTTCGAATCCTTGTGGAGCATGTACAAGTACATCACCATATTCATAGGTGTACCATTGCCGCTCCGGATTCCATCGGATCGCAGAACTGTTACCAGGAAAAGAGAGCAACAGGACGATACTGACGCACAGGAAAAACAGGTATCGCAGATGGCAATTGCATAAGTGATTTACCATGATGGTGTCTCTTGAAATGCCGGAACAAGGCAATGCCGGATTACTTTTTCAAATAATCTGTCGCGCTGATGGCTGCAAGAATTGATGCAGCCACAATCCCCGCTCCTACAAGGTGGATTACAAATGGATGCTGCCATTGAAAAAGATCAGAAATTGCAAACAGGGAAAGGGCAACGATCAAGGTAAGCATTTGTGTCATCGTCTTAGCTTTTCCCCAGATGGATGTAACCAGCGGTTTGCTGCTTGTTACTTTCATGGAACGCAGCAGTGTTATGCCGATTTCACGCAGTGCGGTAACAATTACGCAGACAACAATGACTGGAGTCCAACCATTCCATTCAATTCCGGGACGGAAGAGGAGAGCAACAAAACCGCTCAATACCAGTACTTTGTCCGCGAGAGGATCGAGGAAAGCGCCCAGCCTGGTTGTCGCTTTGTACCTCCTTGCGAGGATTCCGTCCAGCAGGTCCGTTAATGCACTCAGGAAAAAACAACCGGTTCCAATCAGGCGCCAGTGTACGGAAGGCTGAAAGATCCCGTACAAGAATAAAATGGTCAGGGGAAACCTGAGCATTGTAAGTATATTGGGTATATATTTTTTCGACATGGCGTACTCGAATCACAATATAGTTGAATCGATGGAAACGTAACGAATTCCATGAATTAAGTGCAAGTGTATCATTGGCGAAAGGAGATGCTTTTCTCTTGCGCTTACTTGTACGTGTCGCTACTTTCAAACGGATTTCAATGAGCAGATTTATGAACAGAAAAAAGAAACAGACCACTCGCAAGAAAAAAGCCGGTTCAAAAAAGGGATCTGCACCTCTGCAACGCAATGTGCTGGGTGTTTTCCTGATCATGCTGGCTGTATTTGTTTTTGTCGCAGTATTGACCATTCACGCCAATGATCCCCCGGGAGCCTCTTCCGGAGATGTTTCCACGGAAGTAAAAAACGCTGCCGGGCGTGTCGGAGCATTTATTGCTTATTATCTCGTTGAATTTACATTCGGCAGATATATCACTCTGCTCCTTCCGATCATGCTGTCAGTGTTCGGAATCCAGGTGCTCAGGGCAAAAGGGTTGGATTTCGCCATAAAACTCGGCCTGGTCCTGACAGCATTTGCGTTTTTATCGTCAGTCTGGTGGGAACTGATCCGAATCCTAGTGATACCCGAAGCGCCACAGGTAATGCAATACACCGGATTGATAGGTACACAAATCACGCACAGTCTGCTGGTAAGTGCGTTTGGAAACACTGGATCAGTAATCCTGATGGTTACCCTTTCCCTTGTCTATTTCACCATTGTACTCAGAATTCATTGGGCATCTGTGGGCTCCGCTGTTGGAACAGCAGCAAAGGATACGGGAACATCCCTGTATTCAATGATCGTAAGTGCTTTTCAAAGAATGAGTGATCAGCGAAAACAGAGGAAGCAGGATAGAGAAAAGATTTCTGAACGGGAATCAATTCGTGAACAAAAAGAAGAACCAAAGCCAATTCCCAAAGAAGAGCCGACACAACAGGAGATCTTTGAATCGCCGATAATTGTTACTACACCTTCGGAAGTGGATCGTCACTTTGAACAGAGCCTTGAACCGCTTCCTCTTGAACTGGTAGATGAAAATGGTGAAGTGATGGGGGTGGACGAGGAAGATGCCCCTCCCGTATACAGGCTGCCTTCCATTGATTTGTTGGAACCAGGCGTTCCAGAAGAATCCAGTGCGCCGGATGAAAGAGAAATGCAGGTACAGGCGGATAATCTGGAACAGCGTCTCGATGAATTTGGTGTAAAAGCGAAAGTAGTGCAGATTCATCCGGGACCGGTAGTCACGCGTTATGACCTCCATCCTGCTCCCGGGGTGAAAGTAGGGAAAATCGCCAGCCTGGAGCGTGAACTGGCTATGTCGTTAACTGCGTCCAGTGTGCGTATCCTTGCGCCAATCCCCGGCACAAACGCAGTGGGAATCGAAGTACCAAATGCGAATCCGTCCATGGTCCGGATTCATGATATTGTCACCACACCGGAATTCAGAGAAACGGAGTGTCTACTTCCCATGGCGCTGGGGAAAACCGCCCAGGGAGAAACCTTTGTCGCCGACCTGGTGAAGATGCCCCATATGCTTATCGCCGGTACAACGGGTTCAGGGAAGTCTGTATGCATTAACACAATCGTTGCGAGCCTGCTTCTTTCGAAAAAGCCTGATGAAATCCTGATCGCCATGGTCGATCCGAAGAAAGTGGAATTAAGCGCCTATGGAGAGTTGAGGAAACACCATCTCATTTATATCGAGCAGTTGGAAGAGGTTATTGCCACCAAACCGAAAAACGCTGTTCAACTCCTCCAGAGTCTGACCGTAGAAATGGATCACCGGTATGATCAACTGGCGGAAACGGGTTTACCCAATATCCAGGAATACAACAAGCGGGTTGAAGAAGGCCGTGTCCCTCCTGATGACGAAGGGAATCCCCGGATCAAACTGCCCTACATTGTGCTGATCGTTGATGAGTTGGCTGATTTGATGCTTACCGCTGCGAAAGAGGTAGAGGAGCCAATCGCACGATTGACCCAGATGGCGCGTGCGGTGGGAATTCACCTGATTGTCGCCACACAGCGGCCCAGCGTGGATGTCATTACCGGTGTGATCAAGGCGAATTTCCCGGCACGGTTGGCTTTCAAGGTTCGTTCAAAAATAGACAGCAGAACCATCCTCGACATGCCTGGAGCAGAAGCTCTGTTGGGACGGGGTGACAGCTTGTTCCTGTCGTCATCCGCTCCGGCTCCAGTACGGGTTCATGGAGCCCTGATTACAACAGATGAAACCCATGCCCTGATTGCACATGTGGCCAATCAGCCAAAATTTGTGAAACCGTGCGAATTAAAAATGCCTGTTTCGGAAGGCGGCGGAGGCGGTGGAGACTTTGACATCGAAGATGGCCGTGATGATTTGTTTGAAGAAGCAGTACGTGTGGTTTCCAGGCACCAGCAGGGGTCTGTATCGCTTCTGCAAAGAAGGTTAAAGGTAGGGTACAGCCGTGCGGGACGAATTCTTGATCAATTGGAACAGGCGGGTATTGTTGGACCGTTCGAGGGTTCGAAAGCCCGGGATGTGCTCATGAGTCCGGAAGAGGTGGAAGAATTTCTGAATCCATCGGATTAAGTGTACTTCCGCATTTTTTCAGAAACATAACTCACCCATATGGAGTTGCACCTGTAGACCCACATACCCGGTGAAGGTCTGAATTTGTATATTTCAAGTCAATCGAATATTGTGGGGGTAGTATGCGTCGCAGCCTGACAATAATCACACTCATTTCCATGGTTGTCCTGGCAATCCAGGTGTCGATCTCATCTGCCGATCCACCCAGCGGAAGACGTTTGCTGAACAGAATTCAAGATGCATACAATGATCTGGAATCCTTCTCCTGCTCATTTCGTCATGAATTCCAGATGTCGCTCATCGGAGAGGCGGAAGTGGTGGAAGGTACCATGGAACTTGCCGAAGATGATTGCTTTCGTTATGAAACACCTCACCAAGTTATGATTACCAATGGCGAAACCCTGTGGCGATACAGTCCTCTTACCATGCAGGTGATCATTGAAAATCTCGAAGACGCCGGACCGGGAGTGCTTCCACGTGAGATACTGTTTGATTATCCCAGCATGTTCGATATTACCCAGGTACGTGACGCTATGATCCAGCAACGACCGGCATACCTGATCAATCTCTCTCCAAAAGAGGACGGAACCGGTGTGAGAGAGGTAAAGGTATGGATCGATGCAGAGGATTCTATCGCACGACGTATGGAATGGACCGATGAAACCGGCAATCGGACTACATACATCCTCGAAGAAATCAATGTGAATCCCGGAATTGACGATGAACGTTTCACTTTCCAGGTACCCGAAGGTGTAACGGTTTACGATTTAAGGTAACACAATGGTAAAGAAGCACCTTCAATTTATCTTCAGCATACTGATAAGCGCAATTTTCCTTTATTTTGTACTCTATAAACCGGGCTACAGGGAATTTCTGGCAGGCGACAGCGATCTGCTGAGCGCATTGTTCGGCAATCCACGGATTGATTTGAACGACTTTGTCACCGTCTTCAGTTCGTTGAACCTGTGGTATGCCATCAGCGCCGGAATCATGCTGGTCCTCACCCTTTTTCTGCGCGCATGGAGATGGCAGCGTATTCTCCTGCAGGTTGGTTCCTGTCCGTATTGGGTTGTGTTCCACAGTGTGAACCTTGGATATCTGCTGAACAACGTGTTGCCCATGCGTGCAGGAGAAGTCATGCGCGCCATGATCGTAGCCCGAAAAAGCAAAATTCCATTTACTTCCGTTGCAACCACGGTGATCCTCGAGCGGATCTTCGACATCGGGGGACTGGTCATTACCTTCGGGGTAACTATCGCCGCCTTTCCGTTCCCGCAATGGCTGCGTGCCGGGGGAGCGACGATATCCATCGGATTCGGCACAACTTTACTGGTGTTGTTTCTATTGTCCCGCAGGCAACAAGCGGTCATTCAATGGTTGAATACATTTTCCGAAAAACGGTCAAATACGGTTCAGAAAGTCTCAAATCTTATCGCGGGATTGCTCGAGGGTGTTTCCGTATTGCGTAGTGGCAAAGAGATGTTCCACATGTTGTGGTCAACGGTTGCGTTGTGGACAGTATATGTTTTGACGATGCAATTTGTCATGACGGCATTCGGATTCACAGATCGTGTGTATGCCTATTGCTCCATTGATGATAACAGGGTGGACATTTATGACATCACCATTCCGGAAGAAATGAGGAGAATGGACTCCCTCGAGGATGTTGACCATCCATATGAGTTACAGGTCGCAGATCAATTAGTAAGTATTATTCATCCTGTGCTTTCAACCGTAGAGCTCCATCCATTACGGAACAGTTCAAGTTTTGAAGACGGTATCCATGAAAGGTTGTCTGTAAACGCAGAGAAATTCCTGCGTGTCAACGACATCCTCGTTGGGTATTCATCAACCGGTTCAAGTAATGAACAACCTTCCGGGGAACTCAACTTTTTCACTCTGACATCAGAAGATGAAGAACCATTTGCTTCAAATGCCTATCTACACGGATTGTCCTGTTGGACTGCATTTGAAAACCAGGTGTACGCAGTGGATACCTCAGGAACACTCAGTGTGTATTCAATTCTTACAGGCGAACGGCAGCAATATGTTGGAGTGCCATCCACGCCGGATCACATTGCGGTAAGCGGTGATATTCTTTGCTTAGGGTACAATCCGGTAACATTGGCGTTTGCTTCTCTGAACAATAGTGTACTGACTGTAGAAAGTACAGTAGAGTTACCATCACGGATTGTGAACCTCCATTCTGTAGATGATATCCTGTATGCAACTGTTGACGATGGCGATATCGAAATCCTGGACTTTTCCCGCATTAACGAGCCGTTGCTCACATCGACAATTTCGACAGGGGCCAGTGAAATTCAGGATGTCGCTATTCACGGTGGATATTTGTATGTAACCCTTGGTAACAATGGTCTACAGGTTTATGATACTACCAATCCGGAGCACCCGGTTCTACTGAGTGCGATCAGCAATGGATTTACCTACAAAGAGATTGAAGTCACGGGCGGCTATCCCACTCTTAGCGGTTCAGTATGGCTGCCGGGAGCGGTGCTTACTATTATCACCACCCTTGGATTGGCGATTCCTTCTGCGCCGGGTGGGATTGGCACCTACCATGCGTTCGCGCTGCTTGGGCTGGCGTTGTACAATGTGCCTGAAGGTGTGTCTGTGGTATATGCCACGTTTGTGCATGCGCAGATGATTATCATGCTGAACCTGATGGGATTTGTCGGGCTCTTCGGTCTGGGTCTTTCCTGGTCGGAAGTTATGAACCGCGTAAAAAGCAGTGATGCAGGAACGGAAGAAGACAATAAATGACAAAGGGATCTGAAAAAAACGTACCTCTTCCCCAATGGGGTGATCTTTTAATTGAGATGCAATCCAGATTACTCAATCATCTCGAAAAGGAGATAACCCCCAACAAACGTAAAAAATTCGAAGAAGTACTGGAATCACGAACCCGCTATATTGTTCCAGTCCTCGAAAACCTTTACCAGGTGCATAATGCTTCCGCTGTTGCCAGAACCGTGGAAGGATTCGGGCTCCAGGAAATGCATGTGATCGAAGAAGACAATCCTTATACCATCAGTCGTGATGTCACCCGTGGCGCAAACCGTTGGATAGATATTGTTCGGTGGAACTCACCCGGCGAGAAAAATCTATATAAATGCCTGCAAAGTCTCCGGAAACGAGGATACCGGATCCTTGCCACTTCCCCTGAGAAAGAAGATTTCGCCCTGGACCAACTTCCCCTGGACAAACCGATGGTTTTTCTCTTTGGTAATGAGGAGCCGGGTCTGACCAGGGAAGCATTTGACTATTCGGACGGTTCGGTGAAGATTCCCATGCCCGGGTTTACCGACAGCCTGAATATTTCTGTCAGCGCAGGCATTATCCTTCATACCGCCACTGCCCAGGTACGGTCCTCTTCGGTATACTGGAAACTCACCCCGGACGACAAACGGAAAGTCCGCTATACCTGGTTAAAACGACGTCTGAAAGGATTTGCGGAACTGGAGCGTGAGTTCTGGTCGCAGCAGCAGTAGATCTTCTGCGGTTCTCCTGCAATCACCAGCAAATCAATCCTGATTTCATTATGAAACCAAAAATCCCGAACCTACCTCTTGAGCGTATGTCCATCGTGTGCGATATTGTCATATTTCCAATGTTCGAATGTAGTATGAGTGTAGTGGTGTTAAGTGATCAACAACGGATGCGTTTCACAACGTGGATTGTTCAATAATAAGGGTAGGGCGGGCGTCCATGCCCGCCAATGCCGCGACAGCGACATTCATAAACAATTCGATCAGCAATGAAGCGGTTCTTCGAACCGCTACGGCGGGCAGGGACGCCCGTCCTACCCTTTAAATGCATAAAATCGTAATAGAAGTTTACAGTACTGGTTTAAAGACTGAATTGTTACGAGGAAACACATGTCCGACCTTCTTGAAAAACTGGCGTACTCCATCGAACGTGGCAAAGAACAACTTGACTCCAACTATCCCCCGGATTTACGAGGCGAACCGGGAGCATTTGAACTCTGCAGGCAGGCACTGGAGGATGGAATCGCACCGGATGTGATCCTGAAAAACGCGTTGACCATCGGCATGCGTAATATCGGAGACAAGTTCGGGCAGGGCAAAGCCTTTATTCCGGAACTGTTAATGTCCGCCAAGGCGATGAACGCCGCGATGAAACACCTGAAGCCTTATTTCGAGGCGGGCGATGTCAGCCATAAGGGGACATTGGTCCTGGGTACTGTGGCTGGCGATCTGCACGACATTGGGAAAAACATCGTACGCATGGTCCTCGAAGGGGATGGATGGAAGGTAATTGACCTCGGTGTCGATGTTACCGCGGACAAATTCCTCGCTGCGATAGAGGAGAATGGAAAGTGCATTGTCGCCATGAGCGCCCTGCTTACCACATCCATGGCGAACATGCAGAAAACACTAAAAGCAGTACGAGCTAATCACAACACGACCCCGGTTTATATTGGTGGTGCGCCGGTAACGGCCGAGTTCGCCGATAAGATTCATGCGGACGGCTACTTCCCTGATCCCTATAAATTTGCAAAACATCTTTCCATGAATCTGTCGTAGAGTGTACTCTTTTTCTTATCGCTCTGTTTTGTGAAGGACCATTTATGCAAAGCAGTCGTGTGCGGATCAGGAAACTTATCCATCGCCAACCGGTTGACCGATGTGGATTCTGGCTGGGGAATCCTCATTGGGAAACCTGGCCACTCCTCTGTGATTTCTTCGGCACGACGAACGAGGAAGAAATTCGAAGAATCCTCCATGATGATTTCCGTTGGATCCAGGCGGGTACATACAAACATCCTGACGGCAAACCGATGTTCGACATGCAGAGAAAAGGGAAAGAACTGGGCGCCGGAGGAGTGTTTGCCGATTGTGAATCGGTGCAGGAAGTAGAGGATTTTAACTGGCCCGACCTCAAGTATCTCGATTTTTCCGACACAATACAAGCATTGGTAACTACTGGCGATTTTTACCGTGCCGGAGGATTCTGGAGCCCGTTTTTTCATGAAGCCTGCGATTTTTTCGGCATGGAACAGTACTTCATGAAAATGTATACCCACCCGGATGTGGTGCATGCCGTCACAAAACATATCGTCGATTTTTACCTTGAAGCCAATAAAGTGTTTTTCGAAGCTTCCGGAGACCTGGTGGATGCTTTCTTTTTCGGCAACGATTTCGGCACACAAACCGATATCATGATCTCACCGGACCTGTTCAAGGAATTTGTCTATCCCTATTTCAAACAACTCACTCAACTCGGTCATGCATTTGGAAAACGGGTGATCCTTCATTCCTGCGGGTCGATCCATCGTGTCATTCCCGACCTGATCCAGTTCGGTGTGGATGCACTCCATCCGCTCCAGGCGAATGCAGCCAATATGGATGCGGATACTCTTTCCCGTGATTTTAAAGGCCAGGTATGTTTTATCGGTGGGATTGATACACAGGATCTTCTGTGGAACGGTTCCCCGGAAGAAGTGAAAGAGGAAGTGTATCGTGTACGGGACACTCTGGGGCCGAACATTATCATCAGCCCGAGTCATGAAGCGATTTTACCCAATGTACCGCCGGAAAACATTGTCGCCATGGCCGAAGCAGCGACGGGACTTCCCTGTGAATGGGAGTAACGCAAGATTTCGAAGATTTGTAGTGTTGCTTGAACGAAATAGTGTTGTGCAGGTTCCTACAGGATATTCAGTACAGAGGCAATTATTCGAAAAAAAGGAAGCGAGAACCTGCACAATACCTGTCAACTAATTCTGCAAGATCTCGCGCCAAATGTAGTTCTTATATACATATCAACTGTTCAGCTCTAGGATCTTGCAGAACACCTAATGATAAGCTTTCCTCACCGACTTCAATTCACCCGTTGTTCAATCAAGTCTGTTTCTTCCGAAAAGTATTCCACATTATCCAGGCTGTGCAGGTACGTAGCGTGCCACTCCAAGTGTTCCGGCAGTTGCTCCACCCAGTAGGTCCAGGTATGTCCGCCATCGCTTTCACGGTACTCGTGGTCAATATTCAATTCCTGGAGAAGAGCATGCAATTCACGGTTCATTTCAAGGCGAGAATCGCTGGTTCCACAGGTGACCATAAGATGTGGAACCGGTTCCGAAGTAGGGTAGTTTTCGATGATCTGGTAGGCAGAATTGAAGCGCCATGCGCGCTCATTTTCACCATATGGCCCCAATAAACGTATTAAAGCGGGGCGGTCTGCAGCTTCTATAAGGTTTACAACTCCACTCATCGAACTTAACGACACAAAGAGATCCGGGTGTTTTAATCCAACAGACAAGGCTCCGTGTCCACCCATGGAGAGTCCCATCATCGAAAAATCGGAATTCACCGGTAGACGTCCAATGACTTCCGGGATAAACTCGGAGATGAGATACGTTTCAATCTGGCTGGTTGAATCGTAGGGGCTGTCCAGGTACCATCCATGTTCATTGCCATCCGGCAACACCAGGATCAACCGATGCAGGAAAGACAGGTACTGCAGGTCCCGGTGAGCGTGAAAGGCCCAATCTTCCGGCGCACCATAGGCGCCGTGGAGAAGAATAACCGCAGGAAGACGTTCATTTTCTCCCCTGTCGGGAACATAGGCGTAATAATGAACGGTATCATTCCGCGCTTCCGAAAAATGCTGGAACCGGTAATAATCTGCCAGCGAGTCGGATTCAGAGGACAACGTATATTGCTGTTCCAGGTCCAGGCAGAATTGGTCTGCGACATATTGCGCGCCGTGACGACTGAAGTGGATACCGTCCGGCAACCGCATTAATTCGACATCGCCATGAAATTCAACCGTAGGAAGATAGTTGCCTGCGCTGTCGGAAGTGAGTTCCCACAAGGGATAAAAAATAGCACCTGCTGAATCGGTCTGTTCTTCTGTCAATTCGTTAAGAGCATGGATACGTCGAGCGAATCGCGTTTCGCGCATGTTGGGCATTCCGATCATGATCGGTGTCGCCCCCTGTTCCTGCGTGAGATGGAGGATCTCGTTCAGACGGTTCCGGTATTCCGCACGCCATTCTTCCGTGTTGAAGGATGCTGTGCGGCCATCCGGCAGGGTTAGACCCTGGCAGTCATTTCCGCCAAATTGTGCGATGACGAGGTCCGGCTGGAATTCGGTCATCAATTCCGTAAGTTTTTCCGGCCAGTCGAGGACATCATCCCGTACCAGCCCGGTCGAAAGTTTACCGAACCGCAGAACATCGATTCCTTCGTAGTTTTCCAGCCTGCGTTCCAGTTCAGCGCCGAGATAATACTGGATGGACGAAGCGCCGACAATGAGGATACGATGGATTCTTGTGGAGTCGGGAATGAGGTCGCCACCTTCGAATTCCTGCGTAATAACAAAAGCCGGTTCCCTGAAAAGTCGGGGGAGATTGTAACCGCTTCGTAAAAAAGCAGTGCCTTCTTCACGAATTTCACGGGTTAATCCCTGGTGCAGGAGCTGTTCAACAGTGGCGAGGGTATTTACTATACGGACATTCTCCTGTACCCATTCCTGCTTTTCAAGTTCCAGTTGCAGACGATCCCATCCTGCATATCCAAGGACAAGAGCCGTTACCCACACGGTAAGTAAAATTTTTGAGGGAGCGGTCTCTGTGGATGGTTTCATGTTGACCGTTTTATAACGGTCTTTTACAGATCCGATCCATTTGGTCTTTGTCTTTGCAAGAGGTATCCGCATTCTTCCACTCAACTCCGTAACTGTTAAAACTTGAAATAGATGTAGGGAGCAATGTCGCTCGGTTTTAACATGAATATCAGCAGGATCAATGCTATCCATACCACGGGCCGAATTGCCCAGGGTGTCCTACTGTGAAAGGCGATAAACCAGTCCCGGATGTATTTTCCTACAAAATGAAGTCCCAGGCCAATGATGAGCACCGGAATTACCAGCGGTTCAATTCCATGCCCGATGTAACTGAACTCAAGAAGTTGACGCCAGAAAATCCCCGCCGTTTCAAGATCAGGGGCACGGAACACCAGTCTTGCGAACACGCACAAATTAAAGGTGACAAACCATCCCGCGAGTTTTCCGATAAAGGTCTGCGCGGTTGTCGGAAGGTTATGATCCCGACGGAGATCGAGGCTCATTTTATAGATGGCAAGGCCAATGCCATGCATGCCGCCCCAGATGACATATCCCCACCCGGCCCCGTGCCAGAGCCCGCCGATGATCATTGTCAGGAATATATTGAAGTACGCACGAAAACGTTTGACGCGCGAGCCACCGAAACTGAAATAGAGGTAATCGCGCAGCCAGTAGGAAAACGACATATGCCAGCGTCGCCAGTATTCGCCGATATTGGTGGATGCATAAGGATTGTTGAAATTTTCCGGCAACTGGAAGCCAAGCAACAACCCGATCCCACGCGCCATATCCGTATACCCGCTGAAATCGCAGTACAACTGGATGGAATACCCGTACAAAGCCAACAGCAGTTCCAGCGAAGAATAGTTTTCCGGGGCAATAAACGCATTGTCCACCAGATGCGTCGCCAGGAAAGTCGCCAGCACAACCTTTTTGAACAGGCCGGACATGATCAACGATACGGCGCGGGAAACATCCGGCACCTGGTTGGGCATATTTTCCAGTTGGGGCAGGAGATCACGCGCGCGGCAGATCGGTCCGATCAACAGTTGCGGGAAAAAGGCGATAAACAGGAGAAAGTCGAGCAGGCTTTTCGCTTGAGGTCCCTTCCCCCTGTACAGATCAATGATATAGGACAATCCCTGGAACGTATAGAATGAAATCGCCAACGGAAGCATCACTTCCAATAATGGAAGATGAGCGCTCAGGCCAAGCAGCGATGCCACCGATTCCAGGTTTTCCTGGAAAAAATTGTAATATTTGAAGAAACCGAGAAATCCGACATTCCCAAGAATGCCGACAGTCAACCATGTTCGCCGGGCATGTTTTCCGTAGCTGGATTCCAGGAACTCCCCGATAGCCCAATTCCAGACGGAGGAAGCAACAAGAAGCGCAAGCAATTTTAAATCAAACTGGGCGTAAAAATAATAGCTGACGAGGAGAATGAACCATTTCCGCGCAACCGGAACGCTGCGTAGCCACCAGGATACGGTCAGAACAAGGGTGAAAAAATAAGCGAAATGCAGGGTGGCGAACTGCAAGGGAATCCTCGATATCGTTCAATTCAAGAAATAGTCAAACCGCAGCTAATATACCGTTTCCAGCGAGACAGGTAAAGAGGGGACTGGTATCCAAAAGCACATGTCTTTTGTCGCAGGGGCAAACGATTCGACAAAATTATTGGTTAAAAATGCCGTATTTATCGTTTGCAGATATTCTGTAAGCCTGATCAACAAGATGACATATGTATTTCTGTAGGTATTAATTGTTCATTGATATGTCATTCCTGCGAAATCAGGAATCCAGAAATATCGGAACGAAGTTGCGATTAACCTGCTGATATATAGTTCATTAAACAAAAATAACAACTATCTGGATTCCTGCTTTCGCAGGAATGACATACGGATGTTTTTATTCCAGGCTTTGCAGGTAGCTCTGCATCCAATACGGATATACCTGCTCTGTCTCATACGAATACGTACAACTATTAAATGACCTTGAGGGAATGGCAGTCTGCATTGTCGATTGTAATTCATTACGGGTTTCGGCTCCCTCATTGATCGCCATCAGGAAATGCACGAGATCGGGAACGGGAGTGTTGGATGCTGCCTGTTGGAGGAGATGGTTGGCGATGTGTGGTTCGCCATTCCGCATCGCAATCCACGCCTGCATGGATTTCACAAGGGGATCATTCGGACGGAGGTTTTGTGCTTCGGTAATTTGCTGCAGGCAATCCATGACATCGCCATTTAGAAGGAGAATGCGGGCATAATCCATCCGTAATTCCACAATCCCGGTACGGATTTCGAGGACCTGCTCGAAATATCGCCGTGACTCGTTGTACAGGGAGTCATTGCCAAAAAATCCTCCGGCCAGGCTCCAGTCGCCCAGGGCCAACGCTTTTCCCCACAAGGCTCCGGGATGATCCGACTGGACGGCGAGTACACTGTCATAGGCAGAAACAGCGTTTCCCCAATCGCCAGTCTCCCAGTAGAGATTCCCGAGAGCATTGTAGAGTTCGTGCCTCGCCTCCACACCGGCAGCCAAACCCTGCCGAAGCGCCCACAGGGAGGAATCGGGAGAGGATTCCTGATAATAGAAAGCGCTGGACAAGCTCAGGTATCCATCAGCATCTGTGAGATTCGTTGCGATAGAACGACGGGCGAACTGGATTGCCTCGGAATCCCGGTCCAGGATGGAATACACATTGGACTTGGCGTTCAGAACAGCCGTTTGTTCACTGTATTCGGCGGAAATGGCTTCAAGACGGTTCGCTGCGAGATCCGCAAGGCCTTCCTGCAAATGATCATTGGAAGCGTTGACCATACCAATCGCATAATAGGGAGACACATCGGTAATTGACGTGAAATGCTCTACGAGCGCCACCAATGCCGTATCACGAGCATATAGCCGCTCTCGAGTAATTTCATAATCGTCATATTCATTGCGCTGGGGAGAATGGTAGGAATTTACGCCTTCCGCAAAATACTCCCATTCGGTCAAGGACTGGTACCGGCTCATAAATGTCGGAATTCCATTTTCTTCACGCCGTTTTGCCTCACGGTACGTGGCTTCGATCAAATCCTTTTCTTCATCGGTGAGAATATAATGAACCTGGTGGGTCAGCTCGTGGATCACGGTATTGCTGCCGTGGTAGATCATCCGTTCCACATCTTCCACCCCGGTGACGGTATGGTATCCTCCGCACCCGCGAACATCATCCCACAACCGTGAATCCAGGCCGATCCGTTGATCCTCCATACTCTCCATGTACGGGCTTTCCGACAGGCGTTCGTAGAGTGGTTTGATGTAATGCGTGGATCCCGTTGCTACCAGCACGGGGACAAAATGACGCCAGGGATACACCGCCATGGCGACCTGTTTCCGGTGGCGTTCGGTGAGGGTGTGCCAGTTGAAGATATAGTCTTCTATCCCGGGGACTTCTGGCATTTCGATGGAGGAAAATACCTGATTGTCCGACTCACGGAACTGACTCCAGCGCATACGCCGCATTTCCATGATTTTCGCATAGATGGCGTGCGCACGGCCATGTTCCGGAACGAGCTCAAGCACCTGCTGGACCAGCTCTTCGGCCGGTTCAAGATCCTGGTTCGTCCAGTATATGGAAGCGAGCATGAGTTTCGGTTCCACCCAGTTCGGCGCCAGTTCGATTGCCTCTTGCAATGAACGGATAATCTCTTCAGGCTCATTGGTTTCGATATACCAGCAGGCTTCATCCCGCTTTGCTACTGCGGCGGAATCTGCCTGGAACGCTTCCGGATATATTTCTTCCAATTGGGTGTAGTTGTAGCGGGCATAGCCATTTCCGAGATAATAGTGTGCTCTTTCATGGGAGGGATTGATCTCATGAGCCAGTTCAAATACCTGGGTCGCTTCGGCCACACGTCCGAGACGCACCAGGTTACGTCCCAGCCAATACAGGGCATCCGGGGAAAATTCACATTCACGAAGGGAGACCATGAGGGAATCAACAGCTCGCTGGTATTGATACTGCTTTTCATAGACTTGTGCAAGTCCGATATACGCCTGGCTGACAATTACTGGGTGATCCGTCATGGAAAGGACCAGTGTGTAACTTTCTACTGCAGATTCGTAACGGAATTGACGTCTGGCAATATGGCCGATGTACAGATCAAGAACACCTGGGACTTCTCGATCACTCATCCTGATCTGGCCACTAATAACAGAATATTTCTCTTCGAGTTCCAGGATATGATCATTGATCAGCGTCAGTAGATATCTAATCCTCCGGTTTTCGGTACGTGTCTCAGGTGTAGAATCTATATGATAGATATCAAGAGCAGGCCTGATTCCATTCATTATGGATTGATAAGATTCTGAACCAGGATCAGGAATGCGGTTTAACATCAGCCACAGATTGTATACATACTCATACGAAGTTGGATCAAGGTTCTCCAAAGAGGGATTTGTTTCAACATTTGCCTGTTCATACAGGGTCCGGATTTCCTGAATAAAAGGGGTGTCCGATCCTTGTGCGGACGCATCGTTTACGCAGATTGCAGTCAAACCGACGGAGAATACAATCATCAAGGCAAAATGAATCCGTGTTGTTTTGGTACGCACGATTCCCTCCCCAAAATCCGGACAGATGAAGTGAACACAAAGAATCTCTATTATGCAATGGAAGATACATCGTAAAAACAGGAGGGTACAAAACGATCCGACAGGTTTTCAGGGGAAACAGCTTACCCTTGGGGAACAGTGAATCAGGAAGAATATTGTTTTTCGATATCAAGCGGGATGATAAGTTCATCCAGGTGATTCAGCGGCAGATTGCCGATCAACAGGATCATATCGCCACCGCCGGCGCCGGTCGGTTTTGCACGACCGCCATAACTGAGCGCCCAGGCTTCGAGTTCTTCATGGATCGGAAGTTTGTAGGGCATGCCGGCAGCGTCAGTGGTTTCCTGCATGATCATGTTGAACTGATCGATCAGTTCGAAAAGTTCCGGTTGGGATACGATGAACCAGGATCGTGCGAGGTTGTTGCTGAGTTCAACCAGCTTGGAAACGAGTAGTTTTGAACTTTTATCTTTTTTTCGCCATTCTTCATACATGTCAACAAGATCGCGGGTATTGGCGGCGTAACGGCTCCAGACAAGATGTAAGGGTATGTTGTAATTGGTTTTGGAATGACGGATCAGCTCAATACTGTATTTGTCTTTTTCGCGAGTGAAACGTACCGGTTCTCCGAGCGCACAGGCGGCGACATCGGCTCCGCTACCGCGTCCACCCTGAGCCTGGCGATGGGATTCAACAGCAGAGCGTGCAATTTCACTGCGGTTCTGGCTCCACGGAATTCCCGCGCGTTTATAACGCAATACAATTGTGCCTACAGCTTCCGCAGCGGATGACCCCAATCCCAATTTGGTGACTTCTTTACGGTCATTGAGTTCGAGCAATTCACTACGATCAACCAGGAGATAGGGGGTGCCGAACTGATCTTCAAAATCATCCAGCCCACGGATCGGATAGCGTAATGCTTCCTGTACCGCACGTGGGTAGGGGGTAATTGGAGGATACTGAACTTCACTGATTTCCAGGAAACGCGGAACCGGGCAGAGCACAGCCGATCCACCGTGCAAAACGGCATATTCACCCGAAAGCATCACTTTTCCCGGAATACGAACAGAGTTGTAATTCATTCAAGTATCTCCGCCGCACCAGCAGGTCGGCATATCATCGTCGATTGCACACCTTGTATGGATTGTACAGCACGCTCAATCGTCACAAGATCATCCAGTTTCCCGAGTAGTGCTACATGTGCTCCGGCGTCAATGGTACAATACGTTTCCAAACCGCCTTTACGCAACTGTTGCGCATGGCGTACAATCTCCACTGTTGCGCCTTTCCAATACACAAGAGAAGGCCGGGTGGCGATCATGCAGGCATGCATCGCCAAGGCGTTCGCTTCGGCAATTTCTCCGATTTCAGTGAAACTGTCCGATTCGATAGCAACTAACATGGTATTATAATCAATTTTTGCTTGCGCAATCCATGCCTGATAATAAGGAGATGTTTTTCTGCTGGACTCCATTCCTTCACGAGAGCTGATTAATTTCTCCGGTGAAGAGACCTCACAGATCACCATTCCCCATTGTATTTCAGTACAGGAACGGAGTAATTCTGCAGCGGGATTATCGTTCAGCGGTAGTTTTGATAGATTGCCTGTGATAGATCGTGCAGCGGATCCACTACCTCTGCGTGCAATTTGTGACAATTCTGCATCAGTGAATTCTTCTGACGAAATTCCGGAAAGAGCCTTGGTCAACGCGGCAAATCCCGAGGCGCTGGAGGCCAGTCCGGAAGCGGTCGGAAACCTGTTTTCGGATGCGACTCGAAAATTTCCCTGGAGCCAGCCCCGGTCTCTCCAGTCATTCACAAATGTTTCCAACCGATGCGCTGCTTTTGATTCGGCCGGTTTGCCGTTTAAATAAAACTGATCGTTATTCGACGCTATTGATTCAACTTCAGTGACTGTTTCCAGTTTATCAAGCGCCAGTGAAACGGATGGCGTTGCAGGGGCATTTTCCGTTCCCGGGCGTTTTCCCCAGTATTTCACAAGGGCAATATTGGCGTACGCCCGGGCTTTCGCCCGCTCTTTCAAATTGATTTCCTCAGGGTAAACGGAAACGCCATCGCGTAGCGTTCGTCAAATTCCTGTACGATTTCTTCCTGTTGTTCCGGTGTTGTAAGCGCGATAACAGCACCGCCACCGCCACTGCCGGTCAATTTGGCGCCCAGGGCTCCATGTTCCAGCAGATCGGCAACCGCATCATCAAGCCCCGGTGTAGAAACCCCGAGACGTCCCAACAACTCATGGTTGCGGAACATCAACCGGCCGATTTCGACTTCATCGCCCATGCCGAGCGAAATTCCCGCATCCGTGGTCAGGTTTCCAATCTCCTCGAGAACCTTGTCCACACGTTTGGGATTCAGGTCACGGCTTTGCCGTACACGGCGCACCAGTTCAATAGTCCGTGCGCCCGGTTCCACGAGAACAACGACACCATGCAGGGAAACCGGCAGACGAATGGGCAGAATTTCACGGGGTGGCCCCTTACGGAACCAGAGGACACCATCCGAAAGCACTGTGGCAGCATCCATTCCGCTGGGATGACCGTGGAAAATGGATTCCAGTTGCTGGACATCATCAAACAGTCCGCTATCCCAGTGACGAGGGGTCTCGAGGTGCTTGTAGTGCCGTAATGCCATGCAAAGCGCTGCGGAGAAAGCGGCAGATGAGCCGAGCCCCATCCCCGGAACGAGATCGGATTTTACACTGATCGCGATATTCTCGCCTTCGAGGTCGTACAGTTCGATGGCTTTGTCAACAGCCCTGGTAAACAGTTGAATGTCCTGGTCGGATTTGGGAACATTAAAGAGCTGTTTGAATTGCGGCTGGACAAACCGAGGACCATTTTCGTCCGGTTCCATGCGCAATGTCAAACCGACATCAATTGTTGCTGTAATCCCGGGGTATCCGTATACGGTGGAATGTTCACCGAACAACACAACCTTACCGGGAGCAAAAGTGTTCCGTGGTAATTCCATGTCAAGTTTCGACTTTGGTTTTCGTTTCGGCTTCTCTTTCATTTCCCGGAAGACCTGCTCCGCTACAGCGACCTTCACTTCGCCACGGTTGATCATTTCCTGGGCGACTTCTTCAATCATGTTGGGCGGCACACCGATACTGATGGCAACGCTGCGGGCATGGAGCGCCATGTGCCCCTGCTGGATGCCGACAGTACTTAGCGCAAGGCAGGCGGCAAAGTTCTGCGCCAGTCCTACTGCAGCGAGAAGACAGGCAAGTTCTTTTGCATTCTGGACACCGCTGATCTGGCGAAGGAGACGGATTCCCGGATGGGAATTAACAGCGCCGCCAACCCATCCAACCTGGAGAGGCAGCTCAATGGAACCGCAAAGGTTTTCGCCTTCCACCCGGTAATCAGTAAGACTTTTGTATGTTCCACTCTCTGCTGCATAGGCATGGCCACCGGCTTCTATCGCGCGCCAGTCCTGCCCAAGAGCGAGTGCTGCTGCGCCGATGCCGTTAAAAACGCCCTTGTTGTGCGTGGTAGCCCTGAAGGGGTCAACCAATGCGAGACGACCCGCTTCGACCATTCGCTGGGCCACCTGCCTGCCCGAAAACTCTTTTGTGGCAAGCTGGTCATAGGGTAGAGAGAACCGGGCTCTTGCGAGACGTCTATTGGCATAATTGGAGAGGATTCTGAGATTGACACGACCACCAGTGATTTCTTCAACAGACGGTCCTGCAGCTTCACAGGCGTAGTTGATTGCATTGGCGCCCATGGCTTCACGAACATCCATGAGCAAATGAACAATCAACATCTTTCCAACATCTTCTCCGCCATCCACAACACGGGTTTCGAGATCGAATACTCCGCCGCCGCGAGCGACCATGCGGATATTGGCAAGATTGGCCTGTTCAATAATGTCGGATTTTTTCGCGAGGATCTTCTCTGCGGCTTCTTCCGGGTTCTGCAGATCCATCACCTGGATCTGTCCGATCATGATGGGGTCATCCACATCAGCGGTAAAACCGCCACCACTGCGAATAATTAATGCACCCTTGGAAGCAGCGGCGATAATCGAGGCTTCCTCGATTGCCATAGGAACGATATATTCACGGTTGTTGACGAGGAAATTTAAACCCAGGCCGAGGGGCATTCCCAAAACGCCAACAGCATTTTCAACCATGTTTACAGCATGTTCGATGGACAATGTGCTGCCATTTCGCATAGCAGTCAGTTGTTCATCGGACAAACCAAAATTACGTTGCAAATACGCCAGTCTCTGTTCAACAGAGAGCCGGTAGAAACCAGGAATCCGAGACGTATGTGCATCCCGTTTTTGGGAAGAAATTCTCTTGGAAGCCTGGAGCTTGTTGTCGTTTTTCAACGTTCTGCTCCGTTTAACCAGCCATATGTATTCAAATACTCGCGCAACTTACCGGTGATAACAATGTTTGTCTTACGTAAATCCTGAATGGTTGCGCATCCCGTGAGGATCATCGCGGTACGCAATTCTTCTTCCAACTGTTCAATCCAGGAAATCGCGCCATCATATCCGTCATCAAGAAAGGCCTTCAATACCGGAGTAGCAAATCCGGCAATATGAGCCCCGGCTGCAATGGCGCGCGCAGCGTCCAATCCGGTACGAATTCCGCCGGATGCGACTATTGTAACATCATCATGCATCAGTTTGCGCGCAGCATATGTGCAGAAAGCAGTTGGCAACCCCCAATCCTGGTAGGTTTCACTCAACTGTTTCAGACTTTTGTCCCGGGTACGGTACATTTCCACCTTGGTCCAGGATGTACCGCCGGAACCGGCTACATCAATATAACGAACACCGATAGAATCCAATTTCGAAAGAGTCTCCGGCCCTAACCCTGCGCCGGTTTCTTTCACTAACAGTTTTCCGTCAAGAGCATCCAGCAGCCGTGCGATACCGTCAATTACGCCTTTAAAAGAACGGTGCCCTTCCGGTTGCATCAGCTCCTGCCCGGCGTTCAAATGAACGCAGATACCATCTGCATCAATCGCATCAACAAGTTCTACAATAGTTTCGGTGGGGTATTCCAACAATTGCACACCACCGATATTGCCAAGTAAAACACCATCGGGAATATATTTTCGTACCGCAAAATCTTCACTCATCTCCGGATGGCGAATCATTACACGCTGACTGCCCGTAGAAAAAGCGATTCCTTTTTCCGACGCTGCCTTCGCAAGATGTTTATTCAATTGCCCGGCATATTCCGCGCCGCCGGTCATGCTGGTGATCATAAGCGCGGAGTTCAGGCGTTTTCCGAAAAAGTCTATGGAAAGATCAATTTCCTTCTGATCAACTTCCGGAAGCGCCTGGTGAATAAGTTGAATATTCTCCAGCAAATGCGAACCATTATGTGCTACATTTTGCTCTGCAACAATGCGAAGATGTTCGCTCTTTCGTTGAACTATCAGTGTTTCAGGCACAAATGTTCCTGCAGTAGTACTTTGTGCGGTTTTCGGCCGCATACTTCCCCCAGAATTTTCGAGCGCAAATATATCGTAAAATGCTTTACAGCGAAACAATTTACGGATTTTTTGCTCTCTTTTCTTGGGTTTTCAAGGATTTTTCGATATTTCGGGATCAAGAAATCTTTATCAATTTGGTTTCGAAAAAGAAATCCATTTGTCATCCGAAAATATGAACAACGAAGGGACAAACAACTTCGAGGACATCACATTTTCGCTGTGATAAATATCATACGATCTACAGGCAGGCACCCGGTTGATAAGACCGCTTTCCAATACTAGTACTCTTCACCTGGCAGCAATAGTTTCAATGAGAGTAAAAGTGTTGGCTCCTGTTTCTCCTGAATACTAAACAACTACAAAGTAAACTCCGGTAACGCTTTCAGAACATCCATCAACCGTTTCCAACGGGACGTCCAGTCTTCACAATCCAGCAATTCCACCTTTAATCCGAACGATCCGGAACCCTTCAATTCAACCGGGAACTCCTGAAGTCTATCCATGATGACACCGATCATTCCTCCGAAATCGTCTCCACCGTATTCAGAGACAAACTCGACAAAAAGGGCATCTTCAGCGAGATCCACACGCGCAACACCTTTTCCGACCGCTCGCGCCTGTGTTTCTACAATCCATAGCAGGTTTGCGGCTTCCTCCGGGAGCTTCCCGAACCTGTCGACAAGTTCCTCTCGGAGGTTCAGAACCTCGGCAACATTCCCGGCCCGGCTCAACCGTCGGTACAGCTCAACACGTTCCGATGCTTCTGTCACATACGCTGGCGGCAGCATGGCGTCCAGGGCAACATCCACCTTCACATCTCGCGGACTTCTCTGAACCTGCACCTCCGGGAGCTTGGTGTCGCTTTCATCGCTTAGTTTACGCACCGCATCTGCAAGCATCTCGGTGTACATTTCAAACCCAACCGCATTGATGAATCCACTTTGCTGCGGACCAAGTAGGTTCCCTGCTCCACGGATTTCAAGGTCTCGCATGGCGATCTGGAAACCGCTACCCAATCGAGTATTTTCTGCAATGGTCTCCAACCGTTTTCGCGCGTCAATGTTCAGAAGCATGCGTGGCGGAGTGAGCATGTACGCAAATGCTTTTCGATGGCTTCGTCCGATACGGCCCCGGACCTGGTACAGTTGCGCCAGGCCGAGACGGTCGGCACGGTTGACGATAAGCGTGTTTACATTGGGGATATCGAGACCGGATTCGATGATCATTGTACAAATGAGGACATCGTGTTTGTTCTCGAGGAACCTCTGCATCACATTTTCCAGTTCCCGCTCTTTCATTTGTCCGTGTGCAACTGCGGTACGTACCCCCGGAACAAGGCGCTGGACCATGGTCTGGATAGCGTGAATGCTTTTCACCCGGTTATGCAGAAGATACACCTGACCTCCGCGAGCCATCTCGCGCACAATCGCTTCACGGATCAAACGTTCGTCGAACGGAGCAATTTCCGTCTGGATCGGGTGACGGTCCACCGGAGGGGTGGAGATCATCGACATGTCTTTCGCACCGGAAAGCGCCATGTGAAGAGTGCGTGGGATCGGAGTGGCGGACATGGTCAACACATCTACAGAAGCTCGCAGTTGCCGCAGTTTTTCCTTGTGTTTCACTCCAAAACGATGTTCTTCATCGACAATCAATAACCCAAGGTTATTAAACTCAATATCCCTGGATAACAGGCGGTGGGTACCGATCAACAGGTCGACTTTACCGTCCTTGAGGCCCTGGACCACCCGTTTCTGCTGGGCTGCCGTACGGAATCGTGAAAGCACTTCGATTTGGACCGGGTACCGGCGCAAACGTTCCAGAAAAGTGGAATAGTGCTGTTGAGCGAGAATTGTCGTCGGCACAAGCACGGCAACCTGTTTGGAATCCTGCATGGCTTTGAATGCCGCGCGAACAGCGACCTCTGTTTTGCCGAATCCGACATCACCGCAGAGGAGACGGTCCATCGCCAGGTTCTTTTCCATGTCCTGTTTAATTTCTTCCGCGGCGGTCGCCTGGTCGGGAGTATCTTCAAATTCAAACGCTGCTTCCATTTCCCGCTGCCATGGAGTATCCGGCGCAAAAGCATGACCGCCCTCAATCTGGCGTCGGGCATATAATTCAAGGATTTCCCTGGCGAGTTTCTCGACGGCTTTCAGGGTTTTATTGCGCGCGGTGGACCAATCCGTACCGCCAATCTTTGACAATTTGGGTTTGACGCCATCCGCTCCCTGGTATTTCTGGAGGGAAGCAAACTGGTCAAGCCGCACATACACTTTTACATCGTCTTTGTATTCAATTTGCAGGCATTCACGTTCGACGTGATTCACCTTGATTTTTTTCAGTCCGAGGTATCGTCCGACCCCGAATTCCGCATGGACTACAAAATCACCACGCTGGAGTTCTTCGAATGCTGTGGGATCGATACGCCGTTTCCGTTTCCGGAAGGGGGAGGTTCTCCGGTAACGGCCGAATATCTGGTGATCGGTAAACACGGAAACTTCTGCTTCCGGCCAGGTGAAACCGTTGTGGATAGCGCCTATGGTTACATGAATGCCGTTCATGTCACATCCACGATCCACTAACATATCTTCGAGACGATCAACCTGGCTTTCCCGTTCGCAGAGAACGACGCTTTGCATGCCTTCTACGCGATACTGGCGGAAATGTTTGATCAGTCGTTCAAGGTCGCCCATGTAGGATTCATGGCTTCGGCTCTCCAGGCTGTAGGCGCCCTTTGTCGGTGCAGCTTCGCCTCGATGGATCAGTTGTCCATACTTGGAGAATCCGGTATATACGGAAGAGGCGAGGTGGTACAAGGTTTCCGGTTCGGGAGTTTTTCTGTCTTTTTCGAGATCACGGCGCTTGATGTACTGGTACTGTATTTCTTCCCATGCTTTATTCAGCCCAAGCTCAAGGCTGTCGGCATCGTCGATAAACACAACGGCATCGTGTGGAAGCAAATCCCAGATTCCGGCTTCCCGGGGAGCTTCTTTCTGTTCACCTGCGTAAAACATAAGTTCGGACACATGATCACTGGAACGTTGTGTGACAGGATCAAAATTCCGCATCTCGGTGATCTCGTCTCCCCACAATTCCAAACGGACCGGCTCTTCAAATGAAGGGGGAAATATATCAACCACCGAACCCCTGACTGTGAACTGACCGGGGCCTTCTACTCGGATTTCACGCCGCATTCCCGATTCGGTAAGGATCAGTACCAGGGCTTCCCGGTCGATTTCATCATTGACCTGGAAACGGATGAGACGATCTGACTGAACCTTCAGTGATTCGAACCGTTCCACAAGAACGGAAGGAACCGCAATAATAGCGTTCCATTTCCCGGAAACAAGGTTTTCGAAAACTCCGGCGCGTTCATCGAAACGGTTGTTCTGATGGAGCGGATCATAGGGGATTGCGCCACGCGGAGGTAAGAGCCATGCATTCTCTTCGCCCAAAAGAGTGCGCAGATCATCACGAGCCATCTCTGCAGTACGCATATCCGGCGCAATGTACAACACACGGCGTTGCATTCGTTCTACAACTGCAGAAGCGATAAAACAGGGCAATGAACCCGCGGCGCGGACAAATTCAACAGGACCGTTTCCCTTGCCCAGGTCGGAAAGAATACGTTTTACTACAGGAGCATCATAGATGGAGTTCCGTAAGTTCCCAAATGCTCGTTGTGAATCTTCTGTATGTGCTATGATACTCATTGTAGTCAGTCCGGACACTTGCTTTTAAACTTGCGGGTTTCGGTTAAGGTCTACTGAAATAGTCAATTCATAATCTGTTTTTACCCTTATAAATCCAATCTCATTGGGGAAGATAACCTTCATATTCCATAGGGTAGGGTGGACGTCCCTGCCCGCCAGTTGGGTGGCCCGACCTGCAGTCCAAGGTCGGGTTTCACAATGGAATAGATCATGATAGTCATTATTTTCTAATGTCGCTAACGCTCCAAGCGGGCAGGGTGTCAAGCAACACGGTAACGCCCTCCCTCCCCGATGGAATGAATAGAATAATAAGAACATTTACAGTTTGTTTCCGGGTATGAAGGCTCGATCAGAGACAGATTATTCTGCTGAACAACCTAACCGGATGTTCCCATCAATTGAATGACAATATCGCGATGGCGGGATCTGTTGTCCCAGTCGATAAACACAATCTGCTGCCATGTACCGAGCATCATCCTTCCCTCGGCAAACGGTACCGTCAGAGAAGGTCCAACAAGAGAAGCGCGGACATGGCTGTGTCCATTGCCGTCATGCCACGTGTCATCATGCTTGTACCGTTGTCCCGTGGAAGGAGCAATCCGTTCCATCGCCTGGGGAAAATCCTCTTTCAGTCCCGGTTCATATTCAATTGTGGTGATGGAACCGGTTGATCCCTGGCAAAAGATGGTGACGGTGCCAAACTTCAGGCTGTGTTTTGCAATGATTCGCTGCACCTCAGTCGTAAGATCCATCATTTGTCCATTACCTTCTGTCGCTACAGGCAGAAGTTCTGTCAGGATCTTCAATTGCGGTCCTGAGGTCGCCACTGGAACTACATGGGACTTTTTATGTCTTCCCCCGGGAGGTGGCGGTGGCGGCGGAGGAGGTGTAAGCGGCGGCTCACGATGGTCCATTATTTACTCCAGTAAATATCAGGCATTCAGACGATTGGAATTCTGTATTTTTTCAAAAACCTGTTCTGCCAGATCCATGTGAAGTTGATGTGATTGGACACGCCAGCTCCAGTTTCCGGCGGCTTCACCAGGTCGGTTCATCTTTGCGTTGCTGTCCAGCTCGAGCAGATCCTGCATGGGGACAACCGCAAGATCCGCGATGGAATCCAGGGCGATTTGCATCAGTTCCTGCACGGGGTTTTCAACGGGATGCCCGATATACTCTTCCAATTGCCGTCTGCCGCTCTCGCCTGCTTCTTCTTTCCACCATCCCAACGTGGTATTGTTGTCGTGTGTTCCTGTATACACAACACTATCCTGCTCATGGTTTTTCGGAAGAAAGGGATTATCGTCTTCCTGGGTCCATGCGAACTGTAAGACACACATACCCGGGAGGGAAAACTGTTTGCGCAGAGCGGTGACGTCATCGGTGATAATACCGAGATCTTCAGCAATGAGGGGAAGATGTCCCAAGTCCCGTTCCACAGATTCGAAAAGCTCACGGCCGGGAGCATCCACCCATTCACCGTTCACCGCAGTCGGTTCACTGGCGGGAATTTCCCAGCAGGCGGAGAATCCGCGGAAATGGTCAATTCGAACCAGATCCACCGACTCCAGTGCAGTACCGATTCGTTGTTTCCACCAGGCGAAATCCTGCTCGAGATGCCGTTCCCATTTGTACAGGGGATTGCCCCAACGCTGGCCTGTTTCGCTGAAGTAGTCCGGCGGAACTCCTGCGACCTTGGTCGGGTTGCCGTCCTCGGCGAAATGGAAGAGATCGCGATTCGCCCATGAATCAGCGCTGTCATAGGCGACAAAAATAGGCATGTCCCCCATGATCTTGACCCCAAGCTCATTGGCGTGTTTCTTCACCCTGGACCATTGGCAAAAGAATATGTATTGACGCCAGGTATGGCGTTCAATACGGTCTTTCAGTTCCTCGCGGGCGTTATCGAGAGCTTCCGGGTGACGATCCCTGAGTTCCACAGGCCATTCATTCCAGCAACGCATGTCATTGTATTCTTTAATGGCCATGAACAGAGCAAAATCATCCAGCCAGTGAGATTGTTTCTCGCGGAAGGTTACAAAACGCTCACGGTCATGTTCTTTGGCATGCTCAAGCCATTGGTAATAAACCTGGTCTAAAAGACGCTGTTTGGCGCTGGTCACTTCGCCGAAGTTCACACGATCTGCCGGGAGTTGATTCAAGTAGGAAACATCATTTTCGCTGATCCATCCCAATTCCAGGAACTGGCTCAGGCTGATCATGTATGGATTACCGGCAAACGCGGAAAAACACTGGTATGGAGAATCGCCATACCCGGTCGGATTTAACGGAAGCACCTGCAAGACACGGAATCCCGCTTCGGCGACCCAATCGAGAGTAGAAAATGCTTCTTCCCCCAGGGAGCCGATTCCATGTGGACCGGGCAAAGATGTCGGATGAAGTAAAATTCCTGCACGACGGTTTGATTGCATGACCATTCTCCTTACTAACCGCTTGTGATCGAATGGATCACTATATGGGAGGATATTCCTCTACAGGTACTTGATTCAATAGATGCTCAACTATCGGCAAGGTTATGACAATTCAGAAACCATTGCAAGACCTGATGATAGACTCTGAAGAATACCAAGTGTATATAAGTCTGTCTGTATAAAGTATACAATCGCGGGAATCGTTATTGCCCTGCTTAAGGAACCGGATATGAATAAATTGCTCACCACTGTGCATGCAGAAAAATTTATTGTTGATATAAATAGTATGACATTCAGATGGTAATATTGTAGACTGTTGTATTTCCAGTATATGAACAAGGATACAGTCTGTTTGTTATTCTGACTCGGGAGGCAATTGTACTGGCGTTAATGTTGCTTGGAGGTTGTTAACCATATGAGGAACAATACTGGAAGACGATCTCAATAGCAGTTGAATGGTATTCTGATGTGTGAACCGGATTGGTAAATACTCAATCAATAGGCGGAGAGATGACACAGAACGGGCAGCGCCTTGTTGTAATCACAGTTATTACATGTGCCCTCGTATTGCCTCTCCTCTTGGCACCCTGCTATTCGCAGGTTCCGGTATGGTACCTTTTCCCCACTCCAAGACCTCATGTTGTCGATTTTGCAGCCGATTCCAGTGGACAGAAATTGTGGGTAGTACTGCAGGATGCCGGTTTATGGTGGTCCGATGATGGCGGAGAGAACTGGTATATCACTCCGGATTACTGGCAGGAGATTTATGATGGCGCCAACCATTCTCCTCAATCCATCCATGTCTGGGATGCGGAAGGGATGGTGTTGACTGTGGAAAATGCGCCCGATTTAACGAATAACAACCATTGGTTGTTAAGTTTTGATGGAGGAAGTTCATGGCAGAATATCACCTATGGTGAATATGAGATTGAGCAAATGCTGAATGTTCGGAATCATCCCGAAATGTTTTTCGGATCCGGTTATAATTCAAGAGGAATTACATGGATAGTAAGCACTGCTGACCAGGGAACCAGTTGGACAGAGCTTATCCTGGCGAACCAATTAAGATTTATCAAGCAGGATGACACCTGCGACAGCCTGTATTATTATAATAACCATAACAACATTTACAGGTCGGATAACTATTTGAACAACTGTACACAGTTTGTGAATTTTTATCCGATGCTTGATGAAATTGTGCCAGAGCTGAACCGCTTTACAGCCATCGACCTTTTGCATCTGCCTTGTGGAGATTACCTTGGAGTGATCCCCTGGGCGCAAAATATCCATAGTGAATATAGTTATGTGAATTATCTTGTCCGGTCTGCAGATGATGGCGTTACCTGGAACATACAAGATGATGCTTTCTCCAATGATCTTCAGATTGTTCAAACCATGGTTGTGAGTGATGACGAAAATACGGTGATCCTCGCAACGTTGAAAAAAGCAAGTGGAAGTGTCCATCCTGAAAAGGATGAATACCTGTTCCGGTCCACCGACAATGGGTATACATTCACCTGTATTGATACTTTTGTCAACATTCTACCTCAACCCCTGCACAAAAATCCTTTCAGTAATAAGGTTTATCATTTTTCCCAGTACAATGTTTTAGAAAGCTCGGATCTTGGGGAAACCTGGCAGGAAATTCCACTACCAGATATTGGGACGCAAGGTGATTTTCAAATAGCGCACGACCAGATCATTCACCATGCCCTGTATCTTGCAAGACCGACAAATCTGGGTTACACATCCACCTGCCATTTTTCATCGGAATCATGGAATACGGTCAATCTTCAAATGCTTGCACTGGGAACAGACGAAACAATCTATCTACCATCCAGGGCTTCCGGGGACACGTTGATAAGTTTGTGGTCTTATCTCGTAGGGGATAGTCAATGCGATGTACAGGCAGTACACAGTTACGACGCCGGGCAAACATGGTTCTTTCATGGAGAAAGAAACTATGTATCCTCGTGGTTCCTTCAACCGCATTGGAACGCAAACGGTGAGATCCTGCCGTATATCCTGTACACAAGTGATGATAATAACGTTCACTTGTCATTGGATGACGGTTATTCCTGGCAGGAAATTCCCATGCCCGCGAGTAACTATCTGATGACGGACATTGTGCAATACGAGGATGGTCTTGTCATCGCTGCGTATGGACATGTGTATGAGTTCGACATGGAAGAACAACAATGGAGCATGCTGGATTCAACTTTTGTTGATGCGACTGAATTGTGGAGAAATCCGGTAACGGGATATATCTATACTGACCAGCACTACTGGAATGGTAATGCGTGGATCTCAACCGGAAACAATTCTTTTGAGATGATAGAACTGTCCGGCATTCCGGGTGATTCGCCCATTCTTCTGGCTGAAGAGGAGGATAATCCGATTCCATGGATCAGTCATGATGAAGGAATACACTGGTTCCCACTGGAAAGCCTGCTTCCATTCCATGATTATGTCAACATGACCAGCGGACTGACCTATGATCCCTGGCGGGAACGGATCTGGATGTCCACCGAATTCGGATTGATCTGGATCGATATCAATGATCTTTCCCCTGCCCCGGAAACGGAATCAGACGACCCACCGATTGATTATTCAATCCTGTCCGTCTATCCCAATCCGTTTAATGCTATGGCACGTGTACGTATGCACCTGGAACAAAGCGGCATTGTCCATCTCAATGTGTATTCGATCACCGGGCAGCTATGTGAAACCCTGATAACGAGACATTTTAACGCTGGATCACATGATATTGTCTTTAATGCGTCCCATTATTCATCAGGAAGCTATTTTTTGAGAATGGAAACCGAGATCCAGACCTGCACAACAAGAATGATCCTGGTGAAATGATGAAAGTCTTCTGCAAAATGAATTGAGGGAAGAATGGTACATCAAGAAAAAATCTTCAACGCGACTTTTCGAAATTTGTTCCTGTTTGTACTCATGTATTGTCTGGTTTTAACCTCTTTACGGGCTCAGGAGTGGACCATTCTCCCTACAGAAGGATTGGAAATTGAAGATTTCGCAGCGGATTCCAGTGGTGATGTTCTTTATCTCATACTGGATGAGGGCGGTCTTTGGAAATCGGAGAATGGCGGGGAAACATGGCAGGTTTTCGAAGATATGTGGGTAGAACCTCACAATGAAAACTATCCCTATTATCCGAAAAGTATCCAGGTGTGCGATCCGGCTGGTGATTCGTTAATCCTGCAAACCTATCCCGATCTGCTGCACAATAATAACTGGTGGTTCAGCGCCGATGCCGGGATATCCTGGGAGTACGCTACTACAGAAGCTAGTCAAAATTGCATTTCCATGGTGAGCGACAGGTTTCACAATGATTTTATTGTCGGAAATGCACCCGCGGGGAATTATGGTTCATGGTTGTTATACTCACCTGATTTCGGTGAAACCTGGGTAAATTATCACTGGATCATAGGTCTCGGAGAGATACATCAGGATATTTTCCATGATTCCACATATTACCGGACTGCGGGAAATATCGTTTATGTAAGCCGCAACATGGTTTATGAATGGGAAACCATGGTGGAGTTATTGCCGTTAATTCATGAAATTGAACCATCTACCAACAGGGTGTATGGTTCCGGTGTTTATAGACTTGCGAATGATGACCTGATCTGCCTTGTACCCAGAATCAGAAGACAGGTGGGCGGCCAGGAAGTATATGAAAACCGTAATTATATCATTCGCTCTACCGATAACGGCGTTTCGTGGACTGTGGAAGAAAACGGACTGCCAACAACAGGAATTGCAGATGATCTGTTGAATACTGGCAGCGAAAACGGGGAAGTGCTTGTCACAGTAAATTCGGTTGTCAACGATTATCCTTATACGATGGTTCCCGAGTACATTTTCAAATCAACGGACTTCGGGCATACGTTCACTTGTATCGACACCTTTCATTCCACCTACTACGGGCAATCGTTGTACAAGAATCCATACGGAGCGAATCTTTACTATAAAACCAATGAAACAGTTTATACCAGCGAGGATTACGGGACCACATGGGAGGAGCTGAATCTTCCTTCAGTAGGAAGGATGGGGAACATCCGTATCGCTGAAGATCATCTGTTTCTGCAGTGTGATCCATACGGAATTAACCGCATTTTTAATTACCGGTTTTCCCTCGAAGAATGGAGCAGAACAAACCTGAGATCAACTCTCAACAACTACATGGAATCAGTTGAATTGCCTTTATATGCTGCTGGAGATACAATCATCAGTATATGGCATGGCAGAAACGAGTCCGATCAATACGCTTTCCAGGCCGTTCGTTCTGTCGATGACGGCGAAACCTGGGAGTATTATGGCGAACAGGTTGCGCATGAGTCTGCTTTTGTCACCAGGATGGACTGGATGGATGACAGCCAATCGCGGCTGGTAATGGCCAGAAGTGATGGCATGTATATCAGCCTGGATAATGGTGTCACATGGAATTATTCTTCCCTCCCACATAGCCCCATGACCAAGTTTCTGCAATCGGAAAATGAAATTGTGGTGGAAGCCGATTCCTATGTGTACCGGTCAACGAATGATGGAGATAGCTGGGAGCAGGTGGGAGATCTGCGTACCGGCTATAACCTCTGGATGAATCCCGTAACAGGATATATTTACGCATTCGGATGGTACTGGAATGGCGAGCAGTGGATTGATACGGGATTACCCGGATCTTCCTTCCAGTCCCTGACAGGAATCCCGGGTTCACAACCATTGTTGCTTGGCAGGGAATTCAACACGGATGTTTTCTGGAAGAGCGTTGACCATGGAGTTACCTGGGAGATAGTCGATTTTCAATTTCCTTACTATGATCAATTCACAGAAATGGCCGATCCTGTTTACGATCCCTGGCACCAGCGTTTCTGGGTCGCCACCACCCTTGGACCCATGTACCTCGATATCAATGATCTTTTGAATGCTCCCGAATCCGCACCGGATATTCCATTGGATTTTTCGATCCTGCAAGTTTACCCCAATCCTTTCAACGGTATGACACGGATACGAATGAACCTCGAAACAGCAGGCAATATCTCATTGGACCTGTTTAACATTACCGGGCAGCATGTCCTGATGATTCATTCCGGCTATGAAATGCCGGGATTGCTAACAATCCCTTGTGATGCCGGTAGATTAGCATCCGGTACTTATTTTGTGCGGCTTCAAACAGGTGCCGGACAATACTTGCGAAAAATTCAATTGATACGGTAAAAGGTTTAGTGTGCATCGGAAATAAATTTATCAGGATGGTCTCCGATGGTACGATCCAAACACAACAGGTCCAATTATTGAGATGACGATTATGAACAGGAATCCATATAATAGTGGGCCGAAAGACAACCTGTTGATACCCGCATGAATACACGAATTGTTACCACAGAAAAAAACCTGCATAAAACCATATTGTGGTTAATCTGTTTGTTGATTCCTTTAACTGTTTACCCCGGCTTGGTCTTGTCCCAGCAATGGGAACACCTTCTTCCTCAACACACAGAATATGGCTCTATCGCAGCAACCTTGGATGGAGATTTGATGTTTCTCCAGTCCGCTGTATTGTGGCAATCATTCAATCACGGTGAAAGTTGGGAACAATGCGTTTATGACCCGTGTTGAACAGTTACTCATCACAAAAGGTTGGTTTCGACAGCATTGGGCTCGAATTTATAAGTTTTCTGACACAACAAACATGATTTATTTTATTATTAACAAATAGTTAAAAACAGACAAAAACCAGAACAACTCCTTCTCAACAACAACATAAAAGATATAATGCAATATCAATTTAAATATAATAAAAACTTATAATAAATCAAAATGTGGAGATTTTAGTTGTGTATGTTCGTTTTTGTGACAACATAATCTCCATATCTCCTCATATAGCAAGGAGATACTACTAAAGTGCATACTCAACAAGTGTTAAACTCGGGTTATGACATTCCTGTGGAATCCTGGTTGGGTTCATGGATGAAAGTATATGATGACGATGCCGATATCCTTGGCTTGTATACAGTTGACGGACTTTGGAAAAGCCATCATGGCGGGGAATCCTGGAGTCATGTTGAAGATGACGGAATTTTTATCTCCACCCTCGAATGCGACCGTTTTATCTACAGTTGCCTGATGGGGCGAGGACTAAGGAATGGCAACAGTTGGGTAGTGCATACCTCCTCCAATGGGGAACACTGGGAGTATATGTATTACACTCGGAACTACCGGTTTGTCAAACAGGGATCTGTGCAGGACACAGCGTTCTATATGTGCAACTGTGACTCAGTGTTTCAAACCCGGAGCCATTTTGTGTTCCAGGAGCTGATTGGAGCATTCAACGATATCGTGCGTGGCATTTATCCCGATGAAGAGGATCTGAAAATAGAAGACTTTTTCCGGTTGTCCTCAAACCATCTTCTCTGTTTTGCGCCTATGAACCGTTCTTCCGAACCGGGAGAATCACGAGAATACCGCAACTACATCATTGTTTCTGAAGATAACGGCGAGAACTGGACAGTAAATCAAAATCCGTTTCCGGATGGTGAACAGGTTACACAACTTATTGATGTTCCCCTCCATCCCGGAGTTCTACTGGCAGTAACCATTCCGGAAGTGGAATACCCGGCATTCGAACCAGTCCAGTATCTTTACCGTTCAGAAGATTATGGAAACACCTTTACGCGGATTGACACGTTTGCCTGCAATGATCCTGCACCTCTATACCGTAATTCCTGCGGGGGAGCTGTCTACTATTCTACCACGAAAGAATTATACGCGAGTGTGGATGATGGATCCTCGTGGGATACAATTCCGGTTCCATCGGTGGGATGTTCGGGGAATATTCTGTTGAACCAGGATTTCCTGATGTTCAGCAGCGTTGATTCTGGTATGCAATCCTGGGGAACTGCAGAGGCCTGTTCGTTTGCTGACGAAGAATGGTATCCGTTGCATTACCGTGCATTAATTCTTGACGAAAACCAGGATGTTTATGACACGTTCATCGAACAGGATGGCATGTTCTACGGATTGTGGAAATCCGTTCAAAACGATTCCACCGATCTACAGGTGATAGTCAGCGGGGATCATGGTACTACATGGCAATTTTATGGGGAAAGATTCCGTACGCAGGTGGATGACCTTGTTGTTGTAAACAATTTTGCAGATAGTGGTAGAACCAGGTTTCTCCTGACAGGATATTCGAATGATCTGCAATGGACAGTAGTGTATTCCCTGGAAAATTCACTTTGGTATGAAAATCCTCTACCGGGTGAAGCAAAAGTAAACAACATGATTCAAAGTGAGCAGCAGATAATCGTTCTTTCCAGTGCAGGAGTACTTGTGTCGTCGAATAACGGACAAGCATGGGAACGTTTGGGAAATGAGACATTTGAAACTAATGGTGTCTGGCACAATTCTACTACAGGAACTGTGTATGTAGATGGTCACTACTGGAATGGAAATGAATGGATCGACAATTCATCTCCTTTTGACAATTTAATCCGGTTAACCGGCATCCCCGGAAATGAACCAGTACTTTTCGCCGATGACGGAAATCCTGAGCGGATCTGGATCAGTGATAATGATGGCGATTCATGGCAAT
Organism: bacterium; assembly: GCA_963674515.2. Taxonomy (GTDB): domain Bacteria; phylum Electryoneota; class Electryoneia; order Electryoneales; family Electryoneaceae. The sequence continues at coordinate 84,617 of CAXXQY010000028.1, read as the reverse complement.
CCTTTTCGTTTGACATGCCCTGTGAGTATGCACGGTTCCAGGCCGGACCATTCCATGATCCCTGGCGGGATCGTGTATGGATCGCGACGAACATCGGTCCCATGTTTTTTAATGTTTCTGACCTTATGGAGATAAGGGAATCACATCCAGCGCACCCTGTTGAATGCTCCATAATGACTGTATACCCGAATCCTTTTAACGGCATGACCCGTGTGCAAATGAATCTCACGCAACCCGGGCGTGTGGTGCTGGACCTTTTCACTGTCGAAGGACGTCTCGTGCAGAACATCGACGCAGGATATCTGCTTCCAGGACAACATATTGTGCCATTAAATGCTGGAAGCCTTGCAAGTGGAACCTATTTCCTGAGGATGGAAGGAACAGGGGTTCATCAAAGCACAGAGATAATTATTGTGAAATAACACGTTAAGAAGAGAGTGTTTTCATGACACGTCAAAGGCATTCATCCGTAGCAGTTTTCCTTACGATCCTTTTTATTGGTTGCTATTCATCAACAAATGCACAGGAATGGACTATTCTTCCGGGAAGAACAATTGATCTTGCTGATTTTGCAGCGGATTCCTCAGGATCGATCCTGTATACAGTACTTGAATACGGTGGGATCTGGAGATCTTCTGATGGTGGTGAAGCATGGGAATACATTCCGGATCGATGGTATGAACGATATGGCGAAACCAGTTATTCGCCTGCAAATATCGAAGTGTATGATCGTGATGCAAATGTTGTGCTGTTCCGGATAGCAAGGAGTGATAACAACTGGTCAATGAGTATTGACGGATGTAATACGTTCATAGATATCAATGATGTGGATAACGAAACCGTAATGCCCTTGAGTTGCAAGCGAAACGAAAGCAATGTTTTATTCGGGCAAACACGACCATCCTTTTCTGGCTATATCGTTCTATCCCTCGATTATGGACAAACCTGGATGCAGATGATCTGGACCGAAGATATCATTTCACTTGAACAGGACCCTCACCAGGACAATGTTTTTTACCGGTTTGAAGATAATCTCATTTACCGGAGTAGCGACAATTTTTCCACTTGGGATCTACTCCTGGATTCCGGTAACCTGATACGATCGCAGTATCCGAATGCTACTCAGATTTTTAACCGTTACCTGTTTTCCCAATCAAATGGGGAAATGTTTGTTCTTGTCCCACGAATTGCGGAACAGCCGCAAGGTGAGTACACAAACATAGGAATCCGTTCCGTTGACAACGGGGTAACATGGGAGATGGAACTTAACTCACCGCCCTGCCATGAATCTTTTGAAGATGCTATTCACTCGTCCCATGAACAAGGATTGATTCTTGTCGCCGACTGTGAAAGTTGGGATAGTGATACCCAGATTATCATGCGATCCAATGACTTTGGCCGAACCTTCGAGACTTTGGATCCTGTCGTCCTTGAGGGGGGTTGTGCATTTTACCAGAATCCATTCGGGGGAGACATTTATCTCCGGAATGAACACTCTGTGTTACGTAGCGGGGATCATGGTTCAACATGGGATGAGGTTTCACTCCCCGACGTTGGACAGTATGGAGAAATGACATTATTCGAGGATCAGCTCTATTTTCGCAGCTACCAGACTGCCGGTTCCATAAATGACATCTATTCTTTCGACACCGAGGAATGGAATCAAATGCAGTATGAGGTTGAGTCCTTGGAAACATATGATCAGATCGAGATTCCTTATGATGTTCGCGGTGACACCCTCATCGCCCTGTTATGGTATAATTCATCCGATTCCGTGCAAGTCATTCACAGCTATGATGGTGGGGAATCATTCAACCTCGTTGGGAATGCTATTGATTGCGAAAATCTTTACTGGCAGATCTGTCGTAACTGGAATGACAACACAAGATCAAGAATTTTACTCATACAGGATTTTCAATTGTGGGTGAGCACGGATGATGGGGTTACATGGGAATATTACATTGCACCATTTATACTACAAGAAAACTTACTCCTTCAAACAGACAACGAGATTCTGGCAAACTACCGGGGAGACCTGTATCAATCGTTGGATGATGGACAAAGCTGGGATCTGATCGGGACGGATATATATCGAAATACGCCTGTATGGAAAAACCCGGTAAATGGAAACATTTACTCTGTCAATCAATACCTGGAAGGGAATGAATGGATTTCAACCGGTGAACCCGGTTTGAATTTCGACTATTTAACCGGTATACCGGGAGAAACGCCTGTGTTGCTTGCACTGGAAAAGTATACGCGACCAGGTGGATTTATTACACATAACATCTGGATCAGCAATGATGAAGGATTCACCTGGGATGAAATTCAAAATTCAAATCCCGGGGGAACATGGGCCCGTTATGTAAATAACCTCACGTATGATCCCTGGAGAAACCGTATCTGGGTATCGACCTCGTTGGGACTCATGTACCTTGATGTGGACAATATTGCAGATGTTCAGGAACACCCGTACAGCGTTCCGCTTGACTATGATATACTGTCCGTTTACCCGAACCCCTTTAATGGTATGACCCGTGTGCAAATGAATCTCACGCAACCCGGGCGTGTGGTGCTGGACCTTTTCACTGTCGAAGGACGTCTCGCGCAAAGCATTAATACAAGGTATTTGCTTCCCGGTCAACACATGGTACCACTTGATGCAGGAAATCTGGCAAGTGGAACCTATTTTTTAAGGATGCAGGCGCCAGGTCAAGTACAGGTGAAAAGGGTACAGCTTATCCGCTAAAAGATATTCAGCAATGGGTAGAATATTTATGAGTCAATTCGCTTTCCGTTATCCGTATTTTTGTTTTTCCTCGTTTTGTCGTCCAATATGAGTTCTAATGAATAACAATTGTTCTTGATTGTTCAATGAGAACGTTTTTACTTATAAGTATATGATGTAACTGTTCTTATGAGCCCGTCATAGGGAGCTTCGATGGCAATAGTCAGGAATAACTTCCGTATGATGGTAAGGAAATTTCTCCTATCCTGCTTGATCGTTATCGTCTACCTGCCATCTTACACCTGCGCGACAAACGCCTTTTCGCCGATGTGCCAATTTGAACGGATTTCCGTTGAAGAAGGTCTCTCCAATGGTATTGTCTATTCCATCACCCAGGACAAATATGGATTTATCTGGATAGGCACGGAAGACGGGATAAACCGTTATGATGGGTATTCTGTACAAGTCTTTCGACATGATCCGCATGATTCCCTGTCTTTGTCGGCCACAAGTACGAATATTATTCTTCGGGATCGTAATAATACCATGTGGATCGGCACATGGGGTGGCGGTCTGAACCGGTATGATTATGAAACCGAAAGTTTCAGCAATGTGGCCCTGGAAACGGAAGAGCATGAATTTCTACGAGATACCAGGATTCAATCGTTGTACCAGGATCGAGCGGGATTCCTCTGGATTGGAACCTTTCGAAACGGGGTGTTCCGTCTGGACCCGGAATCCGGAAATTCAAGACATTTTTTCAACGATCCCTCTAATCCTCACAGTCTGAGTGATAACCGTGTCTGGTCTTTTTGCGAAGGTGACGATGGCATACTATGGATAGGGACAAACAATGGCCTGGATCGTCTCAACCTTGAAACAGGCCACTTTGATCATTTCCGTCACAGCCCTCGTGACAGGTCAAGCTTGAGTGAAAACACGGTTCGTGCGCTTTCCATGGACCACAATGGCGAATTATGGGTAGGTACACGCGGTGGATTAAACCGGTTTAACATGCAGGCGGAAACATTTGAAAGATTCCTGGCGAATTCTTCAGATCCTTCCACAATCAGTGACAACACCATAAACGCCCTTTATGAAGATTCATCGGGTGTTCTCTGGATTGGAACGAATAACGGGCTGAATGTTCTGGATGAAAACAGGGCAGAATTTCAGCATCCGCACGCAGGTTTAAGTTTTCCGTTTACTTCAAGCCACAACAACATCCGTTTTATCTACGAGGATACGAGTGGAACCATCTGGTTAGGAACTCGTGGCGGTGGAGCCAACCGGTATGTACCTTCATCAAATTTCCGCCTGATCCGGCAACTGCAGGATCCACCCAACAATCTGAATAATTGCCAGGTGATGTCAATCATTGAAGACAGAACTGGAGACTTGTGGGTTGCTACAGATGAAGGATTAAACCATCATCGGAGACGTTTGGATCGATTTACACATTACCGGCATGACCCGGAAAACCCCAACAGCCTGCCTTCAGACTTTGTTCAACATCTGTTCGAAGACAGAAATGGTACGATCTGGGTGGCGACGAGCGGAGGGTTAACGCGATTCAACAGAAGGAATGGACAATTCGAACTTGTGTATGGTGGAGGTGACGCAGAAAATCCGTATACAACATACGCTCAAACCATAGACCAGGACACATCCGGCATTCTCTGGATCGGAACATATAGCGCTCTTGTGTGCTACGATCCTGAAATGGATACTTATTGCCAATATGTTCATCATCGTGACGATCCGGGAAGTCTGAGGGAAAACAATGTGCGAGCGGTTCTGGTCGATTCTTTCAACGATGTGTGGGTGGGAACATTTGGTGGAGGTGTGAGTCTGCTGAACCGCGAGACAAATTCTTTTACACATTTTAACCACGATTCTACTGATGGAAGCAGCTTAAGTAGTGATCAGGTGTTATCAATTCATGAAGATGATACCGGAATAATATGGGTGGGTACCCTCGGAGGGGGATTAAACCGGCTGGACAGGGAAACCGGAGTATTCAGGCATTACACAGTCGATGAAGGATTACCCAGCAATGCAATATGTGGAATTCTAAGTGATTCGAATGGACATATGTGGATCAGTACCTATTCCGGATTATCGAGGTTTGATCCGGTTGATGAAGAATTTGTCAATTTTGATGAGTCGGATGGGCTGCAAAGCAACCAGTTCCTTTTCGGTTCCTGTTTTGAGTCCAACCGTGGCGAAATGTTCTTTGGCGGTGTGAATGGTTTTAACTCATTTTACCCGGACAGCATTCAATTCAACACATTTATCCCTCCCGTTTTCGTTACTGATTTGCAACTGTTCAACCGTTCTGTCGGGATTGGTGACAAAGTAAACGGCAATACTATTCTTGAACAGTCATTGTTGGAAACGGAAACAATCGTTTTGTCCTACAAAGAAGCGGTTCTGTCCTTCGAATTTGTAGCGCTGAACTATACAACCACAGTAAAAAATCAATATGCCTATTACCTGGAGAATTTTGAGGAAGAATGGAATTATTCCGGCAGAAGACGCTTTGCTACTTATACGAATCTATCGCCGGGGCGATATTACTTTCACGTGAAAGCTTCAAATAACGATGGCCTTTGGAATGAGATTGGGACTACCCTACGACTCGTGATTACGCCTCCTTTCTGGCAAACCTGGTGGTTCAGGGGGGTTATGATTGCCCTTATTATCATCAGTATTCTTTCATGGCACCAATTACGTGTGCTTTCCTACAAAAGAAGAGAACAATACCTCGAGATACAAGTCAATGAACGCACTTCCGAGTTATTAAAAGCCAATAAAAAGCTGTCCTACGAAATCAGCGTCCGAAAAGCGACCGAAGAAGAATTACGCTTATCCAACACTCAACTGAAAGATGCGCTGGATAACGTGGAAACCCTTGAGGGAATGCTCCCCATATGCTCAAGCTGCAAAAAGATCCGGGATGACAAAGGGTACTGGAACCAGATCGAGGTATATATCTCGGAAAGAAGCGACGCGAAATTCAGCCACGGCATTTGCCCGGATTGTATGAAAAAATTGTACCCTGAATTTTACGAAGAAGAAGATTCCGAATAACGGATCTATTCCCTGTTGCATTAATTTCGACGATTTACCTGCCGACACTTATTATCATTCATTTCTGAGGATATCCACGGGATTAACCATCGCAGCTCTCACAGTGTGAAAACTGACAGCAAGCAAAGCCACTCCAAGAGTGGCAACGACGATGACGAAGCCCATCCACACCTGCAAATCGACATGATATGCGAAATTTGCCAGCCACTTGTTCATCGCGTAGACACTCAGAGGAATCGCTATCGCATCGGCCAGGAGTATCCATTTCACAAAATGGATAGATTCACGTGAGTATAACCCGGCAACAGTCGCTCCCAATACCTTGCGGATACTGAATTCTCTTATGCGACGCTTGATGGCCAGGGACGCCATACCAAAAAGTCCCAACCCTGATATGAATACACAAACTATGGCAAACGCACGGAACAAGTATGCCATCCGTTGTTCCGAACGATACAGGCTTTCGATCCGGTCATCGACGAACTGGAATTCGAATTTTCCGCCAGTCTGACGTGAACGAAAAGTGTTTTCGATAAAATTCAGTGTCGCAGGAATCGAACCAACATCTATTCTTACCACCAGGAAGCGAAGGTTTTGTGGTTTCAATTCTATGGAAATCGGATCAATCGTATTGTGCAACGATTCGAAGTTGAAATCACGTACAACACCTGCAATCTCTCCTTCATATTCACCCCAGGTGTTGTTCCATGCATGCATCCCGACAGGTTCGGGTAGATTATGGCGTTGCATTGCCGTTTCATTGATCAGGAAAGCGGGACGATCCGGGGGGAGATTCGCAAAGCTTTGCCCCTGTACTATCTCAAGGCCAAGAGTCTCAACAATATCCCTGTCGGCCCTGAGTACACGAAGCCAGGGATATTCTCCTTCGGGAGTGCGTTCTGTATAAAGCCCTTCACCACTGAAATGGTTGCCGGGGAGCGCGGAACATCCCGATACGGATAACACATGGGGATCCTGCTTCAATTCCGCTTTTACTGTCTCTAGATTATTCACGATATCCTGATGCAGATCACCGAAAAATTCATAAGCTACCAGGTAATCCGTCTCGAATCCCAGGTCTTTATTTTGTAAATAATCCACCTGGTGAAGAATGACAAGGGTGCTGAACAGAACAAATGCTGTGATTATAAACTGGAAAACAACGAGTGATTTCCGGATAGATTCCAGAACAGATTTTGGATGACGGTTTCCGGATAGAGACATTCTCGGGTTGAATCCCGAGACAAAAAGCGCCGGATAGACACCACCAAGGATAAATAGAATCAAAAGGGTTGCTGCAAGATAAGAGACATTCGTTGTTGAAGTAAAAAATCCAATATCGGAAGGGAATCCGGAAAGGTGAAAGTAAACCGGTGCAAACAGAAGCAATAACAAAATCATGCCGACAGTAGCCAGGACAACCATACATCCGGTTTCAAACAATATCTGGGTAAAGACATGTGATCTGTTGGCTCCGATGAGTTTGCGGATACCGATTTCTTTTGCCCTGGTAAGAGCAAAAGCGAGCGAGAGATTGATAAAATTGGTTCCAGCCATGAGTAGGAGTACAGCCCCCACGACGGCAAAGATATGGAGATATACAATATTACTTCTCGATCCTTCGTCACCAATCAAATTGGATTGAAGATGGATATCGGAAAGCGGTTGCAGGACAAGGTTCTTGTCCTGAAGTTCTTCCTCCGTAAAAACGCCGTCATAATACGAATACTTTAATTGGTCCAATTGGAGCTGCAACTCATTCAGGCGTGAATGCTCTTGAAGTTTTACATAAGTGAAAAGTTGAGACCAGGAACGATTATCCCAGAATCCAGGATGGTTTTCCTGGAAATAATTCTCAAATTCAACCATGGGTCGCAGAAAAACATACTGCATATGAGAATTGAAGGGAACATCACGAATAACTGCAGTCACAGTTTTTGATGTACCACGACCGGTGTACACAGTTTTTCCGACAGGATCTTCCGCGCCAAAAAGTCTTTCCGCATAACTTTCTGTAAGGACGATTGTTCCGGGTGTACGAAGTGATTGGGAAATACTCCCGCTCAGGACAGGGACACCAAAAAATTCAAGGAATGTGCTATCGACAAAATAGCCGCTTTCTGCCATCTGATAGTGAAGAGAACCATCATTTCTCTGGCACGAAAACAGAGCATTGCCACCGGGAGCGGTCCTTACGGTTTGAACAATGTCGGGGAGACTGGATTCCATACTCTGTGCAAGGGGTGGAGAGAGGGGTGCAACAAAGCTGTCATTATTTCCGCGAATGACCCTGTAGATCCTGTCGTGATCCGGAACAAAAGAATCAAAACCTGTTTCAATCTGCAAATGAACGATAATAATTGCACAAATGGTCAACGCCGTGGATAGACCTGCAAAACTCAGAAATGTATACCCCTTTTGACGCAACAAATTCCGAAGAGCGAGTATGAAGTAGTTGATAATCATAGAAAAACCTTTGAGCTTGAAGATCACCTTCTGCATTCCAGGATCATAACGAGTGTTGAAACCAGTCGGTATTAAGACAATACCTTCGACTTGTAGTTACACAGAATATGGAGATTCCTGAAAGTATTTCGATACCCGTCCTATCCGCTCCCGGTTGGATTGTTTTTGTCAGAAAAGGTTCATTTTTGGAAAAGGTGAAACGGAATAATAATTTAAACAGCAAATGTTGAACGGAGACACTTCCATTTATCCAGGTAATCCACTGGAAATATTAGGAAATGGAACGTTGTTTTGTACAAAATGGAGACATGGCGAGCCATAGTACAACAATATCTGTTTCATGTTGTCAAGGCAAGCGTTACTGATTCTATCAGATTTCGTTCATATATGTTATATTCATGTCTATTGCCGTGAATTTGTAGTGATACATTATGGCCGATAGCAGGCAGAATATAACATCTGGAGTATGTGGATTGTGCATTTGAAGAGAGTGCTTGAATCCGCGCGAATAAAAGGACAGAGATGAATATTGTCAACCCGGTTCTGGATTCCGGCGCGTGGAAATTCCGTCATTCACTGGACAATACAGTTAAAGTATTTCAGGAGCATGATCGATGGAAACCTCCAAGTTCAACAAAGTGATTGATGCATTACGGGAACGTACAAAAGAACTGAACTGCCTGTACCAGGTTGAGGATTTGCTTAACCACTCGGATGATTCGATTGAGGAGGTGCTCACCAAAGTAATTGCAACCGTTCCTGCGGGATTGCAATTTCCAGATATCACATTAGTTCGAATTACGCTTAATGGAAAATCCTATCTTTCTCCGGATTTCAAAGAGACACCCTGGATGTTGAGTGGATATATTGAACTTCAATCCCAGATTGTCGGTCATGTTTCCGTCTATTATACCCGCGAAATGCCCGTTGAGGATTTTGGTCCTTTCTTGAAGGAAGAGAAAAAGCTTATTGGCACTATTGCAGACCGCATCAGCCATTTTATCCTTCACAAGCATTTGAAGGAAATGGTTCATCGGATGGATTCTGCACGTGAGAGCTCCAACTTGTCAACAAAGGACGAATGGCCGGTTGTGGTGGAATTGTTGAAGAATACAGACCAGGACCTGTTCCTGAGAATATCGCGAAAGATGATGAATTTTCTCTGCTGGAACGGTATTCAGGAAGCCAGGAGTATCCTTCAGCAATTGAGCCCGGATAGTGTTGCGGATCGAAATGCCGCGACAGCAGGCGGTAATCGTCCCATACATATGGATCATGTTGATCCGCTAAGTCTTAGTGAGCGGATTTTTGAAGTAGCGTCGAAAAACATGCGCGACGAAGAGATCCTGAAGCATGTCCAGAAATGGATGCAGGAAGACAAATCCAACTTCCTCCTGAGAACCGCAATCGATCTGGACAGTTCTCTAGGCGATATAGCAGACGCCATCCGCCGCTACTACCAACTGAGTAAACGCGGCGTGGAGTTGTCGGAATCAACCTACAAAGGGGTAATTGTTGCGCTGGTCCGCCGTTTTCTTTCCGAACAGCTTGAGTTTATCCGTATTGCCAAAGACTATGTGGACATTTCCGACTTCATCGAGTTGATTCCCCGGCTGATTTATCCTCCTGGAAGTCATGGTCAACTTGGTGGAAAAGGAGCCGGATTGTTCCTTGCTTCCCGGATCCTTCAACAAGCGAGTATCAATAAGCCGGAATTGAAGGATATTCGAGTTCCCAAGACCTGGTATATAACCTCTGACGGTCTCCATGTATTCATGAATTACAACACTCTGGGAGATGTCACCGAGCAGAAGTATAAGGAAATCGGTCAGGTACGCCAGGAATATCCGCATATCATCCAGGTTTTCAAAAACTCGCATTTCAGCCCCGATATCAAGCAGGGCTTATCCATGGCGCTGGATGATTTCGGTGAACGGCCACTGATCGTACGTTCTTCAAGTCTGCTGGAAGACCGTCTTGGCGCCGCGTTCTCCGGCAAATATGTGAGCCTTTTCCTTGCCAACCAGGGACCGAAAGAGGATCGTCTTGAAGCACTTATGGATGCCATCTCCGAAGTGTATTCTTCGGTATTCGGTTCCGACCCGATTGAATATCGCGCCGAACGTGGTCTGTTGGACTTTCATGAGGAAATGGGGATTCTCATCCAGGAAGTTGTCGGCACACAGGTGGACAAATACTTCCTGCCTACCTTTGCAGGTGTTGCATTCAGCAATAATGAATTTCGATGGTCTTCCCGGATCAAGCGTGAAGACGGTTTGCTTCGTATCGTACCGGCATTGGGAACAAGGGCGGTCGATCGTACCGATGACTACCCGATCCTTGTCGCCCCGGGACAGCCGAATTTACGGGTAAATGTAACCGTTGATGAAATGATCAGGTATGCACCGAACAAGATGGATGTTATCAACCTCGAGACCAATGATTTTGAGACGGTGGATATTCAGGAATTCCTGCGCGAACATGGATCGAAACTTCCCGGAGTGGAAAACCTTGTCTCTATTCACAAGGATGACGTCGTCACATGCACCTCCCTCTTCAATCTTGATTTCGAAAACGATGATATTGTTGTCACTCTGGAAGGATTAATCAGTAAAACAAATTTCGTTTCTTTGATGAAGCAAATTGTGGAATCATTGCAGGAAGCGCTGGGAGAACCGGTTGATATCGAATTCGCTTCCAATGGTAAAGAATTCTATCTGCTGCAGTGTCGTCCACAGAGTTATGCCGCCGAAGATGTTCCCATGCCAATCCCGAAAGACATACCGGATAATGCAATTGTATTCACAGCGAACCGGTATGTTTCCAACGGCAGAGTTCCGGATATTACGCATATCGTCTATGTTGACCCACAGAAGTACTCTGAGCTTCAAACTCGCGAAGAAATGGTACAGGTCGGGCGTGCGGTGGGGTTATTGAACACCATACTTCCCAAACGGCAATTCATACTCATGGGTCCGGGCAGATGGGGCAGCAGGGGAGATATTAAACTTGGTGTAAATGTCACCTATTCCGACATCAACAACACATCCATGCTTGTTGAAATCGCTCGTCAGAAAGGGAATTATATCCCGGATCTTTCGTTTGGCACCCATTTCTTCCAGGACCTGGTTGAGGCGCAAATTCGTTATCTGCCCTTGTATCCCGATGACGAAGAAATTCTGTTTAACGAACAATTCCTGCTCGATTCGGAGAACATCCTCCCAAGGATTCTGCCGGAATACGAATATTTTAAAGATACAGTTCGAGTGATAGATGTTCCGGAATCTACGGATGGTAAAGTTCTTCGAATCTTTATGAATGCGGAGTTGGATGAAGCGTTGGGTGTTCTTACTCAACCGACCGGGGAAATACTTGATCAGCCGAAAATGCGTCGATCACCTGAAAAACAGATTGTTGAAGAGCATTGGCGCTGGCGCTCCAAAATGGTGGAACGGATCGCTGAAGACCTTGATCCCAAACGTTTTGGCGTAAAAGCCCTGTATGTTTTCGGCAGTACGAAGAACGGAACGGCAGGACCTGGAAGCGATATTGATCTGCTTGTTCATTTTGATGGAACCGAGGAACAGAAAAGGGACTTGACAATATGGTTGGAAGGCTGGAGCCGTTGTCTCGATGAAATGAATTATCTCCGAACAGGGTATAAAGCAGAAACTCTTCTGGATGTTCACCTGGTTACAGACAGTGACATTCAGAACAGGTCGGACTATGCGGTGAAAATTGGAGCGGTTACAGACGCGGCAAAACCGATACCGTTGCGAAACAGTTAATTGTCAGTATAAAAGAATTGAAAGTTTATTTCCTGGAGTTAAGCACTGCAATTGTTTCAAGGTCGGGTGTTTGAGGGAACATGTCTACCGGTATAATCTTACCGATACGGTATTGTGTCAATGATGTTAAATCCCTTACAAGCGCAGCGGGGTGACACGATACGTAAACAATCTGCTCGACACTCGAATTATTCAACCGCTCCAGCACTTGCTGGCTGGTGCCCCCCCTTGGAGGATCAAGAATTACGCATTGAAATTCATTCACATCTAATTTTTCAGGCCAGTTCCTGCTGAAGTCCGCCTGCAGATAGTACACATCCAGTCGATTTTCGCGGGCGAACCTCCATCCGTCTGTAAGAGCTTCCGCAGCCGAATCCGCAACCGCTGAACTTCCACCCCGTAAAGCATGAGCCAATCCGAAAGCGCCATATCCGCCATACAGGTCAAGTACATGGGTCTCGTCTGCAATGGTATCAAGTACAAGATTTACCAGGGTATCCGTTCCTTCCCTGTTTGCCTGGGAAAAAGTTGCTGGACCGACTTTAATTGTTGAATCTTTTATCGGAACATTGATTGAAACATCGCCATCTTCTGCAACAACGTCCGATGAGATAAATCGAATATTCAGGTTACGAACTCGTCGAATCTGCCATCCTGCCAAAGTAGTAAGAGAGGTAAAAAACTCGCGGTATGGTCTTGTATCAAATTTTTTATTGGTTGCAACAAACAAAACCGCCACAACACTATCCATTCCATTATCGCGCAACAGTAATCGTAACGCTCTTCGCCATAAAGAAGGATCAGGCTGAAATCGCTTACAGGATAGAGCCTTTTCTATCTCCCGGATTGAATTTCTGATGGAAGGCATGGCCAGGTGGCAGTCTTTTACTGGTAAAACGCCATCCGCAGTACGATACCCGCCGAGCCATGTTTCCTCTTTTTCAAGCGTGAGTTCAATGCGTTCCCGGTAACTCCACGGCAGCAATGAAGGAACAATCGGTTGAATCACCCGGTCGAGTGCATCACGGTAGTCTTCACCACTCGAAAGGGCTTCACCAGGCGAAGATTTGTTCTCTACCGAAAGGCCAAACCCGGAGCCGTCAGTTTTTTTTCCGAGACGCAGAATTGTTTCACGAAGATGGTTCTGTTTCCAGTCCAAAGCAGCTTTATAGGTCAGTGATCCCAACGGGGAAGCCGGACATCCCTGTGCGTAGTGATGGCATGGATGTTCGGTCCTGTCAGGTGACGGGACAATGATCGTTTCCACCCGGCCTTCAAGCGGTTTTTTCTTTCCTCCCGGCTGGAATGTTGCAAGCACAGAGTCACCGGGAACAGCCCCTTCGATGAATACTACACGGCCATCCTCACGGCGTGCGACTCCGCGTCCATCGGAAGTTAAATCAGTAATTTTATAAATAACTGGCATTTGATACCCTTTGCCAATAGGATGTATATGATGACGTTACCAATATAGGTTAAGCGAAAGACAGGTGGAACAAGGATGCAACCGATCTGAAAAGCCATAGGGTGCTCCAGACAACGACAATTCGTAAGGAATTTACAAAAAAATAGTTGCACAATTCCGTTGCATTGCAACACTTTGTCACTTGTTGCAACACTCTATGTTGCATGCGTTGCAACGGATTTAAAAAAGATCGTTCTTGTAATTGTATAATATTTCAACAAGTTGAATGGGATCTACCACAATGGCACGCTATTAGCTTTGTGACATTTATCTCAATGTGCAGCTATCGGACACAAAGTTCCTTCTCTTTGAGTGGGTGAAAGACCGTGATAAAAGATTTACACAACAAGTACCCAACGCCCTCGAAAGAACCGGCGAAAAGCCAGTTACTTCGTATTGTTGTGCCATGTTTTGGCCAGGAAGTAGCACCTTTATTCGGTGCTTGCAGACGTTTCCATGTATGGGAATTTGAAGCGGACAAAGTTGTCGATCATCGTGAAATTGCCATGTATGTGAATGATGGAACACAACGGGTGAGGATGTTGCGGCGCATGGGTGTGCATGTACTGATCTGCAACGGGATTGAGGAACGGATCCGGCTGACATTGGAAGCGGAAGGCATCAAAGTGATTGATGGTGTTCTTGGCCTGGTACATGATGCCCTGTATGGATATCTCGCCGGACGTATTCATCCACAGACACACGAGGATGGACTGGATCCATCTGAAGTGCAAGCACATACCGCCGACCTTGTCGAGTGGACCAGGGAATTGTTTCAGGACAATGGCTGGAATGTGCGATCCGCGCATGACTCGGGAATTTATCCGACAGACCTGGTGGCGGAGTTGCAGTGCCCCATCTGCGGTAAACCGGTACGAGTCGCAATTTGTTGCGGAGCGCATGCCTACAAGGTGGATGAAGAACTGCTGGAGTTCCGCAGGGTGACTTCCGACAAATACCACTCTCGCGTATACGTAAACCAGGCGCTTGGAGCAATATCAAGAGCCTGCAGCGAATATGAAATAGAGCTGCTGGACCCGTCTGCATTTGTTCGAGTCCAGGAAGACCAATCAAAAACTTATATACCGCCACTGCATGGCAAAGTTTCAGGTCACGAAAAACTAAACAAAACGATAACCAGCCAGGGGTGAGGTAACCTTCTGATGAAACCTCTTACAAAAGAGTGGATGGAGAAAGCGTATGCTTTCCCCAAAAAGGATGAGGTGATCGAGAAACAGCAGCTACCTGTGCGCTATCATGTGGAAGACGGGCCGTTGGTCATTGAAGACCGTCCCAGGCGCTTCCTCGAAGCCATGGCTGCTGTGTTGAAGCATACAAACTACCGTTTTGCCCTCGATCATTACATTCGAACATCGGCAAAATGCTCCCGTTGTGCGACCAATTGCCAGATTTATGAAACGACAGGGAATCCGAAGGATATTCCCTGTTACCGGTCCGAATTGTTGTTGAGTGTCTATCGCAGGCATTTTACCGTTGCGGGAATGATGAAAGGCCGTCTCACCGGAGATCCGGGATTGACGGACGAAAAGATAAACGAGATGGCGTCCTCTTTTTACGATTGCACCGCATGCCGTCGTTGCCAGCTTGAATGTCCGACAGGAATTGATCACGGATTGATCACTCACCTGGGCCGTTATATCCTCGCAGAAATCGGGATTTCCTCCCGTGCTCTTGTCGTGTCCACCAGGGAGCAACTGATTGGAAAAACAGGCAACACATCTGCGATTCCAGTCCCGGCTCTTACCGATACTATCGAATTCCTCGAAGAGGAAATGGAAGAAACGAAAGGTGTGCCAGTCAAGATCCCGCTCGATGTGGAAGGCGCCGATTACCTCTTCATTTCCCCCGTATCCGACTGGATGATGGAAGCGGAAACCCTGATGGGATGTTGCGTGGCTCTCCAGGCAGGAGGTGTGAGCTACACGGTAGGAACAGGGTATTACGATGCCATCAACTACGGTCTCTTCTATTCCGATGAAGTGTTGGAATTGGTGCTTGAAAAGGTTATGGAAGAAGCCAAACGATTGAAGGTAAAAAATATCCTCATCGGTGAATGCGGTCATGCCAGCCGTTCGGCAAAATTCTTCTACAACCAGCTTACCAAGGATTACCCGGTTCCAATTATCAACATCATGGAACTTACCTGGGAAAATGTTAAAAACGGTAAGATCAAGCTGGATCCGAACATCATCACCGAACGGGTTACCTACCATGATCCTTGTAACATTGCCCGTCCGGGATGGGTGGTTGAGCAACCGCGTGAGATCATCAAACGATTCTGCAATGACTTCGTTGAGATGACTCCGAACCGCCGGAAGAATATCTGCTGTGGCGGTGGCGGTGGAACGGTATCCATTGATGAGATCCGTCCTTATCGGACTACCATTGGTGGTCGTCGCAAGGCGGAGCAGATGCACGCGACAGGCGCCAAATATGTTATTGCACCTTGCGCAAACTGTAAAAAACAGATCCGTGAAGTCATCGAGGACAACGAACTCGATATCGAGATGGTCGGGCTGCACGATCTATTGTATAAAGCAATCATACTTTCCCCGGATGGAGTCGCCTGGCGCGAACCCATGGGAATGGACATGATGTAACAACACGATCAAGCGTTCGAAGGAGATAATCTTGGAAGCATGGATTGAATTTGGAAGGGGTCCCCTGTTCCGGATTTGCTTTGCCATAATGATCCTGGGCCTGCTGCGTGCGGTCGCACTATCGCTTTTCGGCATGATCGAAGCGTTGCATCGCGCGGGTGATCATGTGGTCCCATGGGGTGATTTGTGGAAAAAGACATTCAGTTGGCTGATTCCGATTAAAAACCTGTTCACCAAACGTCCGGTGTACAGTGTCATATCATTTGTCTGGCATATCGGGTTGATCCTGGTTCCGTTGTTCCTGACTGCGCACGTACTTCTGTTCTGGAACAACTCGGTGGGAGTCACATGGTGGCCGACCCTGCCGCAGAATATTGCGGATACATTAACCCTTGTCGCCATCATCGCGGGAAGTTTGCTGTGGTTCGGGCGTGTGTTAAACCGTAATGCACGTTTCCTGAGCCGTCCCCAGGATATCATGTGGCCTCCACTGCTCACAGTCACATTCCTTACAGGATACCTGTGCGCCGCCACTGAGCTTGCCGCCTCAAGCTACCAGGTCAGCATGCTGATCCACATTTATACGGCCAACACGATCATGATCCTGATCCCGTTTACCAAGGTAGCCCACTGTGTACTGATGCCCATGTCGCAGTTTGTCAGCGCAATTGGCTGGAAATTCCCGCGTGGTGCCGGTAAAAAGGTCGCGAAAACTCTTGGAAGGGAGGGAATGCCGGTATGAGTGGTACTGTACATGGAAATGGTCCCGGAATCCTGACCGATATAACCAAATGCATCGGTTGCCGTGAATGCGTGATTGCGTGTAAACGTGAAAACATCCCCACTCCGGACCGTCCCCGCAGATGGTCCCAGGAGGATGGATTATCATCTCGCAACTGGACCTCAGTGATTGAACGGAACCATCACATAGAAGCAACGGATTCACTGGAAGCGGCCTATGTTCGCAAGCAATGTCGTCACTGCCTTGAGCCGGCGTGTGTGTCCGCCTGTCCGGTAGGGGCTCTGCATATTACCGAACGCGGTGCGGTAGTCTATGACGGTGGAAAATGCATGGGATGCCGCTATTGCATGATGGCGTGCGCCTATGGTATTCCACGCTATGACTGGGACGAGGCGGTGCCGTACGTCCGCAAGTGTATCCTCTGTGATCACAGGTTAGAGCAAGGCGAACAACCTGCGTGTACGGAAGCATGCCCGGTAGGCGCCACGGTGTTTTACGAAGACCGTGAAGAGATGCTTCGTGTGGCGCGTGAGCGGATTGCTGCCGAACCGGACAAATACGACGACAATATCTGGGGTGAAGAAGAGATCGGCGGTACACGTGTGCTGTATCTCGCGCCGAAAAACTTCGATATGACCTTCCTGACTTATGGACAACGGTTAGGTGAGGATTCACTACCGTCTTTGACCGCTCCGGCAATGAATGCCGTTCCCTTCGCCTTTATCGGTATGGGTGGTACAATGGCGGGCATTCACTGGATCGTCAAACGCCGGATGAAGCGCCAGGCGGAAAACATGCCCCAGAATTCACCTGAAACACCCGACACAAATGAGGAACAAAATGGATAGAGTCCGTAAGCTGAAACTGGTACTGTGGGCGATCACAGGATTGGGAGCCGCTGTGGGACTGACCCGTTTCTTCTTTGGGTTGGGAGCCACGACAAATCTCACCGATTCCGTGCCCTGGGGTATCTGGATCGGATTTGACGTGATGAGTGGCGTCGCCCTTGCGGCTGGCGGTTTTGTCATGACCGCGACTGTATATATCTTCGGTAAAGAAGAATTCCATCCGATTGTACGTCCGGCCGTGTTAACTGCGTTCCTGGGCTATGTGGCTGTGGCCTTCGGGTTGCTCTTTGACCTTGGGCTCCCGTGGAACATCTGGCATATGATCATTTTCTGGAACCATCACTCTCCACTGTTCGAAGTAGGCTGGTGTGTTATGCTGTACCTCACCGTCCTTCTTCTTGAGTTCAGCCCGGTTCCCATGGAGGATGTGAGTGCTTTTGCCAGGATCCGCAGGTTCCTGGTGAAACTGCGCCTGCCACTGGTGATTACCGGTATCGCGCTTTCCACGTTGCACCAGTCCTCGCTGGGTTCCCTGTTCATGATTATGCCGTACAGGGTTCACCCGCTGTGGTACTCCAACATTCTGCCGATCATGTTCTTCATTTCGGCGGTGGGGCTTGGTTTGATGATGGTGACCTTTGAAAGCCATTTTACCTCCTACTTCTACCGCAGAAAGCCGGAATTCGATCTTCTGGAAAAACTGACCAAGGCGGCGCGCTGGGTGTTGTTGCTCTACCTTGTCGTACGCATCAGTGATATCGCCGTCCGCGGTCATCTCGCAGACATGTTTGCCCCGGGATGGCGTACCTGGTGGTTCTGGTTCGAACTGACCGTCATGGTGATCGCTCCTGTAATCATGTTCTCCATTCCAGCCGTACATAAATCCCGTGCAGGTCAATGGACCGCAGGCACCCTGGGAGTGAGCGGTGTGGTGATCAACCGGATCAACGTAGGTGGATTTACGCACCTTGACCGTGGTTCGGAAATGTATCTCCCGGCATGGTCCGAGCTGTCCATCACACTTGCAGTGATCGCAATAATGGCGCTTGTATTCATGTTTTTCCTGGAACGGTTCAAAGTGTGGGAAGAACGTCCGCACGATCCTCTTGAGGATGAAAAATCACTTCCGGAGTTTGATCCGGCAAGTGGAGTCACCCTTGGCGCACCGTCGGTCGCGGCTCGGTACAGCTACACATTGGCGTTTGTTGTTGCGGCGGGAATCGGGTTCGGATTGCTCTCCAATCGTATCGTTCATGCGGAGGGTTCTTATCCTTCTCCTGTCCATGAAGCGAGAGGCGGGGAAAGCCTCTGGATAGACGGGAACCGTGATGGCTTCGGTGTGGAATTTTCCCATGATGCTCACATCGAAAATGCAATGCTGTCGATCTACAATGACATGCAGTCCGCGTACGGCCAGGAGTCGGCAGAAGGTGAAGCATTGCAGATGGCGTCCATAGAAACTTCGAATATACCGGACAGCTACCTCGATATTCCCCAGGATCAGTCCTGCGCACGTTGTCACCACATGAATATGCCCGGCGATGAAAACTCAGGGTGCTACAACTGCCACAGCGACATGTACTCAGTGACTGATGCGTTCCGTCATGATTGGCATGCAAGCCCGGCTGGCGGCAACTTGAGCTGCTCCGATTGCCATACCGAAGGCATGGCGAAAAACGCGGTGTCATCGTACAAAACCTGCGATGACTGCCATGAAGGCGAACTCTTCATGGAGAGCCCGTCCCCGGTGAACTATTTCACCATTCATTTTCACAATGAATACCCGGGGGATGCCTACCAGGCGCAAGGGTATGCAGAAACCATGCACAGGCTATGTATTACTTGCCATGTGAATGAAGCGGAACATGTGGGTATCGACGATCTCGCGAGATGCACCACCTGCCATACGGAAATTGACCGTGAATTTGTCACGACCGATCTTCCATCGCTGGAGCATCACCTCGAAGGAAAACGGTTGATTATTCCTTCGTATGCAGTCGAAAATCCAACAGGAAACGAATAGTAATCTATCGTTTACTGTCTTCCCGAGATACAACCCGGGTGCTTTGGCATCCGGGTTGCTTGTTTTAAATCCTGCTGAAAGTATAACAGGAGGATGATCCATGTGGTTTTCGAAAAGAATGCACCGCGAGCGTTCCCTGTTGTCATGGGAGTCCTTAGTAATCAACTGGATACGATTCTGCAATTACTTGTCTGAAAAATGCAGGAAAAATCCGGGTGAATATGATTCGAACAAGCTTCACTGTATCGACCAGTGATCCTGTGACAAAAGAAAGACACGCTGTAGTAAATGCGATACTCATTTCAGGTTAATTTGATCTTCAGAAACAGAGACTTGGGAAACGACTATGGAACTCGAAAAACTGGACAGGGCTTCACTGCGAACTGGTATTGCATTGGTAACCATCGGTTTTATTTCGTTACTTTTTTATGCATGTCCCCTGTTCAGTCAACCATTACCTCAACGAGTTCGTATCGCTGTATTGAACCTCGAAGTGACCTATAGTTTGGAACCTACCCTGAGTATGCCGCTAACCGACCGTCTGCGACAGGAGTTGTTTGAAACCGGGAATTTTCAGGTAATCGAACGAAACATGATGGAGGAAATCCTTGAGGAGCAGGGATTTCAGATGTCAGGATGTGTGTCGGATGCTTGCGCAGTGGAAGCGGGACAACTGCTTGGGGTGACTCGCATGGTGGCCGGTTCCATCGCCAGGATCGATGACCTCTATTCATTAAACCTCCGCATGATTGATGTGGAAACCGGGGAAGTGCTTTCCGTAATCAGCGAGGATTACACAACCAGTGTACAGCAGATATTAACCGAAGGATTGCAGGAAGCGGTAACCAATCTTGTGAACTCCCAAATGGTGGCTTTTTTGCCGGAACCACCGAAATCCGATTCGGCCCCAACTGCAGCACATACTCCAGCGCTTACACAAGCACAGCTTGACAGCCTTCCGGAAAGGATCAACGGACCCATTGCCGGGATGGATTTTGTCCTGATCCCGGAAGGTGAGTTCGTAATGGGATCGCCCCGTTCGGAAGATGGCCACATGCCTAACGAAGAACCGATGCGACAGGTGAATGTCGGACCATTTTACATGATGACCACCGAGCTTACCCAGAACCAGTATCGGAGAATCATGCTCGGCAATCCTTCCGAATACCTGGATGAGCATACACCCGTACACAATGTCTCCTGGATTGCCATACAGGAGTTCCTGCGCAGGTTGAATGCGGAGTTCCCGGGGCACAATTACCGATTGCCGACAGAAGCTGAATGGGAGTACGCCTGCAGGGCCGGGACGACCTCGCCCTATTATTCAGGAAACACAAGGGGTGGATTAAATCGTGTTGCATGGCGGCACAGCAGTAGTGAAGGAATCAGTATCTACCATCCACAACCGGTAGCGTTGAAAGAACCGAATGACTTCGGGTTGTATGACATGCACGGAAATGTGTGGGAATGGGTACAGGATTGTTACCGTCCCTCGTATTATGATGCACCCTATGATGCGTCGGCAATTGTGGAAGAAGGCAATGAACTTCGTGTGATTCGTGGCGGTGGGTTCGAAAGCCCGTTTGATGGATGCCGTTCCGCAACTCGTCGTTCCCTGGAAAAAACCGGTCACCGGGATGATGTTGGATTCCGGTTAGTGATGGATGTGCCAGATCCGGTAGAAGAGACTCATGAATAACAATTGATTGCAGACAAGACCTGCACCTGAATTGTTTCTATACAACGAATTCCTAAAGTCATGCCCCTGTTGGCTTGAACCTGTCGCAGTCCGTTTACGCAGACAGGTGCCTCGGGGATATGCACAATGATTCCTGAGTGCTGGATGGCAATTGTTCCTTGCAAAGTTGCTGCCGTGTATGTACGTTTGTTGATTATGAAGACGAAGAAACAGTTGATTTTACCGCTTGTCGTTCTGTTGTTGGCAGGAGCTTGTCTCCCGGCAAATGCTCAGAACGTTCCCCTTCCCTTTGATCCTGTCGGCGCGCGAGAGATCGCCATGGCGGGAGCATCAACCGCTCTGTTCGGCAGCCCCGGCGCGATTTATCATAACCCGGCCTCCATGGTCTGGCACACCATCAGCCTGGGAGCAGGAATACAACCGTACGCCATGGATAACCTGGTCGGGAGCTGGTGGGTGCATATGTACAACCGGAACACCATGTACAATTTCCCGTTGGCGCTGGTGATGCAGGGATGGGATGTACCCGGTCCGAGGCGCAACGCCATGATCGGTTTGCCGATTGCCTATGGTTTTTCTCCTTATACCCCTGCCGCTGTGGACATCAAGTGGGCATTCGAGAAAAACGATAACGGCGAATGGGTCGGTGGTGAATTGATTGACATCGGGTTTCTGGCACGTTCACCTTCCGGTCCTGTGATGGGGCTTGTTCTCCGTAACCTGTCTTTCAGTGATCGAGACTTTGAGACCATGCCGGAACGGTATGAGTATGGTCTTGCCTGGGGCGGTGGTGCTTATACGGTCAGTGCCTCTACGGAACTGGAAGACTGGGATGATTTCAGTTCGATCAAGGATGACTGGCGTGTCGGAGTGGAGATCGCTTCCGGCGGGGCATTTGTTCTTCGTGGCGGATACCTGGAAAATGATGACGGGACATGGTATACCGGCGGTTTTGCCTTGAGGGGAGTCGGTGGCAGCAGTCTTTCCGGGGCGGCGAATATGGGAATGTCGCGGTCCATGCTCGCTCCATTCCAGTTTGCCTATTCTCTTGCCTATGATGAAGAGCGTGATGTACTGCAGCATTATATCAGTTATACTTATTTTCTGTATTGACATCGAAAACAAATAACAGAATGATGAAGCGATGAACCAGGAACGCTCCCATAAATTACGATGGCTGCGTTTAAAGCCAAACCGTTTCGGCTCGTTAGACCAAGAGTTACATTTTGATCCGACCCGGCTGACAATCATCATGGGCAGAAACGAAATCGGAAAAAGCACCTTTGTTTCCGCCCTGCTTTCCGCTCTGTATGGAATTGCTTCCCGAACCCGTAAAAATGACCCACGCCCGAAAAAAGAAGACTTCACTCCCTGGGTGGATGGACCATTTACGGTAGAACTGGAGCTTACCCTCAATGACCGCACCCTGACAGTACTGCGCGACCTGGAAAATGGAAAATTAGGGGTATATGACCATAATCAAACCAACTGTACCAGTGAATACCAGGCATCTCGCGGTAAGGACAAATTAGGAGAAGTACTGACTGGCGGACTCAGTCCGGGAGCGTTCCTGCGTAGTTTTGTCATCTCGCAGGAGCAGGCGTCGTTGCTTGCGAATCCCGGGGATCTCGTTGAAAAAATCCAGTCGATAGTCTCTGCATCACCCGGCGACACTACCACACGCGCCGCCCAGGATCTCCTGCAAAAGTCATTGGATCATGTGCATGTTGAGGGGTTGTTCAAAGCTCCGGTAAAATCCGCTTCGGCTCGTGACAAGCTGGAGCAAACCATCCGGCAAAAAGAAGAAACCATCCGTGAGCTGAAAGGAAGAATGCAGGCGGCATCCGAGATCCAAAGCGAATTCAAGGACAATTTGCAGAAAAAGCAGGAATTGCAGGTCACGATCAAACGTCTTCAAAAAGGAATCCTGCTGGAAAAACAACGCGAATTGGTGCGACGGAAAGACAAAGCCGGAAATGCGGTAAAAAACATCAAAGACCTTGAAAGACGGATTCACAATCTCGAAGAATACAGATCGTTTCCGCTCCAGGATCAGCAACGCTTCGAAGAGGCGTATGCACAATATCGTGAAGCGGCCCACCATGCGGAACAGGCCGCCAGACAGGCGGACGAAAAGCGGAATGAATATACATTCGCAAGTAAAAAGCTGGAAGATTTTGAGGGATTAACCGATCTGGATCTGGATGAAACTGAAGAATTTCTGAATGAATTGAACCAGTGGATTACCAATGACCGTGACCGGGAAATCAAGGAAAGAGATCTTGACAGGGAACGTAGTGAATTAGCAGCAAAAGGTGTTTTCGCCCGTCGCCTGGAGCAGGTGCGCGAAAAGATTTCCCAATGGCCTCATGATATTGAAGAAGTCTTCGGAAACCTCAAAAAAGAGCTGGACGAGGCAGACCGGTATCGACAAACAGTGGACGAAAACTACCAGAAGTATCAGTTGAAAAAAGGCGGGATCCGTCCAAAGTCGGCGGTAAGTGTAATTGCAATTGTTGCTTTTCTTGCCGCGTTGGGTGCAGGGCTGGAATGGCGCGTATTTGAAAATGATAAAAATATGTTCATCGCGCTGATCTGCAGTGCTGGAGCTTTGGGATTGGTCTCAATATACTTTATTTATGAGATTGTAAATCACCTGTTCCGGCGTGCCAAGCTGGGTCGCCTGCTGAGCCAGTCAAAAAATGAATACCAGAAGAAGCAGGATTTATTGCAGGAATATGTAAACAGTCTTGGAGAGGATTCCCCGGAAGAGGTGGAAAAACTCCTGCAGGATTACCGCAAACTGTTTGGACAGGGCGACAGGTATTTTGAGATCCGCGCTCAATGGCAGCAGACTTTGCAGACCCTCGATACAATCACTCAATCCATCCATCCGCTTCTTGAACAATCGGGTCTGTTAGGCCCCGATGATACTCCTACACGTGGAGATATAGAAGGGTACATCACGAGGATCAGGCAATTCAGACGTATCCTCGTCGACATGACCAAAATAGATACCGGTTTGGAACAGGCGGTTTCCGCAGCGGAGAATGCAGCCGAGCGTACTGCGGATTTATGGAACGAGTTGAAAATTCTCTTTAATGCTGCAGGAATTCGTTTGGGCGATGAGGCGGAGAAAGCCGCCAGTGAATACCGTGACGCTGCAAGTAAAGCCGCCAGGTTACATCAATTAGAAGATGACCTGGGTCGGTTGAAAAACGATGCCAATGACGAAGATGCAGTTGATAAAATGGATCAGCGTCTCGAAGAGTATGCAGTCTCCATAGAGAATCTTGCAGACGTAGAACCAGAAACAGGTACACTGGACATACTGCAAAAACGTTATGAAGAAAACCAGGCCGAGTTACGAGACCTGGAAAAGGAATTGTCCAACACCAGGACACATTATGCGCATGAACTGGAAATTCTTCCCCGCAAGATCACAGAGGAAAAGCAGGAATTGACGCTTCTTCAAAAACGTTCCGAAGGTCTGGAAATTTACACCAATGCCGCCAGCCTGGCGCTTGATACGATCCGGGAGGTGGAAGAAGAAGTATTCGGTAATGCAGCGGATATGCTGAACAAACACCTCGAACCCGTTCTTCAACACTTGATGCCACGATGGAGCAATGCGTCCTTTGATGAGGATCTTCACCTGACCGTAAAAGACGCGGAAACAGGAAAGAAACTTTCGTCTTCCGATCTGGAGATGGTGCTCTCCGCAGGCGCCCGGGACGCACTTTTTATGGGCGCCCGTTTCGCGTTGACCGATTTTCTTACAGGTGGCCTGGTGCAGGCGCCGCATATTCTGGATGAACCTTATGCTCATTTTGATGATCCACGGTTCAACGAAGGAATGAACCTGCTGTTGGAAAGGGTGCGCGAAGGCAGCCAGGTAATCCTTATGACTTGTCATCACATGCGGCACAATGAATGGATAAAAACATTGAATGAAGAGGCAAGAAGCTTGGTTCATGTGCTCGATCTGGAGGAGGGGAAATGAAACTTCGTGTCCTGCAAACCTCCGATCTGCACCTGGGCGGGCCCGTACTGCATTCCGGTCATGGATTTGGTGAGCACATATTCAAAGAGCGAATCAAAGAAGCTGACCAGGTCCTTGCAAAAATCTGCTCCATTATAAAAGACGAAAATATTGAATTGGTTTTGCTTCCGGGCGACCTGTGGGACCGTGAATCTGTATCGCTTTCCGTGGTAAAAAATGTGATGGACGCTTTCGGTTCCATTACACCCGTACCTGTAATTATTGTTCCGGGAAATCATGATTTCATGGGGCCGGACAGCTATTACCATGAAGAAGTGGCGGAAAGGTATGGGCTGACATGGCCGGATAATGTAACCATCGTACGTTCGCGAACCTTTTCCACCTTCACCCTTCCGCAACTGCCCGATGTGTCCTTTACCGCCATGGCTACCGCTTCTTACGCCAATGACGAGAACAGGTATCTGCAGGGAACACTTCCGAAAGGAAGCACACAGATAACTATTCTCCTGTTTCATGGCTCACGGATGCCGGGAAAAAATGTCCCGGACTCATTCTCGAAAAACCAGACCATGCCTTTTGTGGACGAAGAGCTGTTACAGCAGGGGTTTACATATACGTCGCTCGGGCATTATCACCGTTACCAATGGATACAGGATGCTGATGGAAAAAGTGTAGCGGCATATGCCGGAGATCCCTTCGCCAGGGAGTTCCGGGATGGCGGCGAAAAAGGAGTGTTATTTTTCGAACTGGATGAAAGCGGAGTAGATGAAAATACCATCCGGCACATTCCTGTAGATACACGGCGCTACATTCGCATTACCCCGAATGTAACAGGCGCGAACGATGAAAAGAATGCGATAGAAATCATTAAGAAGGCGATTCAACAGGCGGGCAGTACAGAAGCCGACCTGGTCCGGGTGCATTTAAAAGGCAGATTCGGAAAGGGAGCTTTCTGGAAACCGGAATTGGATACCGAATCTCTTGCTTATGCTCTGGAAATGATCAGTATCGATCTATTGCCTGAGTTTGATCTGGAAACAGCGATGAAAGAAGCTCCTCCGGGTGGGGCTTTGGCGGCATTTCTGATGCAAATGAGAACCAAACTGGAAGAGGCTCGTCAACACACCCCGCAAAATCCATCCGAAATCAAAACCATTGAAATCGCCCTGCAGATGGGATATGACGCTTTCCAGGGTGAAGCCACTGTGATCCATGCGGAACCTTTGTCCATGGAGTAGAACACTATCAGTATTTTTCAGCACGGAATAAAATTGCAGTTGAAAGGGATACGTGATCTCCATGTGTCCACTCCTTCCAGAATGAATCAGGAATATGGAACCCTCACTATCCCTTCTGTACCCCACGTCTCTTCTTGCTTTCCTTGCAGGAATACTGCTATTTATAGAGTGTGATTTATCCTGTACTATAGGGACGCCCTACCTCCCCTATAGTAGAAAATCCATGAGTAGGGACGCTATTGTAAACAGGCTTTTTCAGTAGCCTCAAACATAACAAACCACACCGAATTGAAATGGCCCAACAATGAATAGTGAAAAACATACAGGGAAACAGACGGGTTTTATCCGTGAGCTTCGTAACCTGTTCCTGACAGGGTTGCTCGTCCTGAGTCCATTGGTCATTACGATCTGGATTACCGTACAAATATTTCTGTTTACCGATGGTTTCCTGGGACGGCCAATACGATTCTTCCTCAGTGATATTGTAAAAGTAGAGTTTTTTGAAGAACGCACGATTCATGGCATCGGGCTGATCGCTCTTCTGCTGGTGGTCCTGTTGACGGGATGGCTGGCGAGGCAGTATTTCGGAATACAAATTGTCAAAACAATCAGCGGCTTTTTCGCCCATATACCTTTGGTGAACAAAGTCTATAGCGCCGTGGTTCAAATAGCGGAAGCGTTGCTTGGTGGACGGAAAGATGTATTTAAAACGGCAGTGTTGATCGAGTTTCCGAAAAAGGATGTGTTCAGCGTTGCGTTTATTACGCAAGACACCCGGGGTCCAGTGCAGGAGGCATTACATAAGGATGTTGTGAGTGTTTTTGTGCCGACAACACCCAATCCGACATCAGGGTACCTGTTGTTTATCCCCAAGGAAGAGATTATCCCCCTGGATGTCTCCGTGGAAGAAGCGCTGAAATTGATTATTTCCGCCGGGGCGATCATTCCTCGAAGAGATGGTGCAGATGTCGATAGCATAACTTTATCTCAATCAGGAACCGATTGAGTAAACCGAATCCATGGAAACCGTGTGAAAAAAACGGGGATCTTACTGGCGAGTATTCTATGTCTGCTGTCTTTGTCAGGCAGGGTGTTCTGCCAGACAGATTCAGTCTCGGTTTCCTATGACCAGATCCTGGACACACGAACCTACCGCGTGGAAGGATCACTTCTGACCGACTCCAACCCATGGAATCTTACCGCGACAACTTATGGGGAAGCCATACGGAGACGTTTGTCTCATTACCAGGAACAGTGGAAAACAGATGTTGGCGTTATTGTCCATGGAACGAGAGATATTTCGGATAACCTGCAATTCCTGTTACACCTGAAGACTCAGGATTTTCGTGACCGTGAGGCGGAATATGTCTTCAGCCATTCCCCTGGAGGATTATTCCCGGATCGCGTGGTTGTTGACCCTCCATTACTGCGTCCAATCATCGGTTCAAACAATCATATTGGTCGTTCATCCGCTCGTGGTGGAATTGAATACAGTCCAACCAGCGACATTGATGTACGAATCCTCGGGGGAGTTGCCTGGGATGAACAACTGTACGGGAGCGGGAACGGCCCCTCGCTGGAAGGGAATTTTCTCTATTCGCCCATGCAGGACGAACAAATGGAACTGGATGCAAGCGCCAGGTTGAACCAGTATAATAACCGGCAAAATCACGCCATACAGGTTAGGGGAATGGTCCAGGAATCCTTTGGCGAATCCATTGATGAGCTTCGCATCTCCTATTCCAATAACCGCGCTGATGAAATTCTGACAAACCTTGGCAATGTTATGACCCGGTTGGACGAGTCGGTTTTTATCGACAACCGTCTTATCACACCTCTCGAACGAAATATTTCCGCCACCTATGATATCCAGTATCGTCAATCGAAAGTGGACTACAGGGGTGGTGGACCCGGCACGGGCTTGGAGAAAGATTTTCGAAACGCTATTTCGTTGTCGCAGGCAGGAGAAAGGCATTTTGCGATAGTAAGTTATTCCTTCTCGATTGAAGATCGTGACTTTGGCGGCGGGTTGATCCTAGGCAGGCGGCAGATATTAGGTTTTAACGGTGGTTTAATGCAGGGGCACGACAGCCTTTCTTTCCGGTACAACACGGAAAAATTGAGGTATGACAGCCCGGACAGTCTTGAGCTTTCCGATCGTGACAGGCTCATGCACCGATTCCGGATGACGGGAAACAAATGGGTCACTCCCGAGTTCAACACCTATTTCGAAGCATCAGTATTGCTGGATCATATTGTGAACCTTGAAGCGCAACGGTCGGCGGATAATCGTTGGAATCGTGTCTTCAGGATAAGCCCCGGGGTGATTTGGGATCATGCAAGCGGATGGCGAAATCGTACAATTTTTGAAGTGCTGGCGAACTATTCCTCTTATGATTTTGAGATACAAACACTTGGTGGTAGTTCTCAAAGCACTGTCTTTCGGAGATGGTCGGTTTCCGATACACTTCGTGTCCCAATTTTGAGTACATTATCTATAGAAACATCCATCCGGTTCGATCTCGAAGACCGTGGACGGTTACAATGGGATGATTTCATCCAGGAGCTTTCGGATGAAGCCGAGGCTCGATTCCTTGCCGCCAACCTGGAAAGCAGCGCTCTTGGATGGCTCATCGTACGGATTGGATACAGGCAGTATCGACGCCTTGAATTCCAGATGTCCGACAGCAGCAGCAAATCCAACCAGCGAACTCGTTCACGATCCTATCAATCACGCGGTCCGACCTTTCGGATCAGCACACCGCGACATGCATCCCTGCGATTGTGGATAGACGGCAGTCTTTTGGACGTGGAAGACAGCAATCGTGACAATGCCTACAAGCTGGACAGCTTTTCCGCCACACTTGTCTACTATTGGTAGCTCCTGCCTGTACAAGTGGACTTTCCTGTTTGGTCTCCTGTTCCTGTTGATTGCAAATACCCATGCCGATACACATTTCATGTCGAATGAAGGGGTTGTACTTGATTCCATTCGACTGTCCGGTAACCGTTCCACGCGTGATTTTGTGTTATTGTCCGAGATAGAACTGGTTCCCGGCGATACCCTTACCTATGGATCGGTTGAGCAAAGTCGTTTGCGCCTTGAATCACTCGGATTGTTCAAGCGTGTGGAATGCATGATCTTTCCCACAAGCGAAGGGCATGCGGATTTGGTTATCGAAGTAAGCGAACTGTGGTATCTCTGGCCGGGTATGTACCTCGCTGTGGAAGAGGAAAAGATCGAAAAGAGCACTTACGGCCTTGTACTTACCCATCTGAATTTCCGTGGACGTCGTGAAAAACTGAGTGGAGAAGCCTGGACAGGAGGCGCTAATGGTTTTGGCTTCATTTGGGATATCCCCTATCATTCACGGCAAAAGCAATGGTTCAGCACAATCGAAGCACATGCCAATTTTCAGGAAGAACCCCTTTATCTCGCCAATCCAAAAGGGATTACCACGGAAGAGTTGTTTGCGCATTACCGTACCGGAAAATGGATCGATCACAACCGGCGTTTCCAGGTAGAGACAGGTCTTGAAATGAGGAAGTTCAGCTATGGAAACGGATCCCGTGCAACCACGATGACTTCCGGATTACGCGACTGGATAGGGTTACTGACAATCGGGTACTACCGGGATACAAGGCACTACCGTCCATGGCCGACCCAGGGATCGTATACCTATGTCTCTTTCCGGTTGGGAACCTCACTGGATGGACCGGAAGCTCGATATATACGGCCGGAAGCGGGATGGGCACGGTATCATGAATTGTGGAATGGAACCGTTATCGCCGGCATGGTCCGGGGTGGCATAACATTCGGGCAGTCCCCCATGTACTCCCGGTTTCTTTCCAACCGGAACAGTTCACTGGTTCGGAGCGGTTATGACGGTGTTCTGGAAGGAACAAGGTTCGGAAAATTTTCGGGAGAAGTACGGATCAACCTCCTGCCCATACGGTACATCACCATACCGGGTTTAGGAAACCTGAGCGAGTATGCGCGTGATCTGAGATTTGGTGTTTCCTGTGTGCTGTTCTCCGACACCGGAATTATTGAGGGTGCTGACGAAGGGATTAATGGTGAAAGGTCATATCCTGGCGGATGGGATGTGGGGTATGGGATCGGAATAGTGTTTCATGTGCCCTATCTTGAAGTGGTACGTTTCGAGCTGGCGAGGAGCGCACATTTTCCACAGGATGGATTCACCTTCCGTGCACGAGTGGGGGCGGCGTTCTAACCTTCCTGGAGTTCCGGAATATCCTTAAACTGTGCGAGCGATTCCGGGTTGGCAAGAGCGTCTGTATTGGTTACGTCCCGGTTGTGGATCGTTTCCCGCACCGCAGATTCGCTGATTTTCCCACTGATTGTACGGGGAATATCCTCAACTTCAAGAATGATTGAGGGAACATGACGGGGTGTTTCCGCCTTACGGATTTTATCACGGATCCGTTTTTTCAGAGCGTTGGAAAGCCGTTTTCCTTCCCTCAACCGTACAAACAGAAGAACACGCACATCTCCGTTCCATTCCTGGCCGACACATACCGATTCAAGTACCTCGTCAATACTCTCCACCACACGGTAAATTTCAGCGGTACCGATACGGACTCCTCCGGGATTCAGGACAGTATCCGAGCGTCCATAAATAATCAATCCGTTATGTTCGGTGATCTCCGCGTAATCTCCATGATGCCAGGTATTGGCATATCGCTCGAAATAGGCTGCGTGGTAACGGCTTCCGTCGGGATCATTCCAGAATTGAACCGGCATGGACGGAAATGGTTTTGTGCAAACCAGTTCGCCCTTTTCACCAACAATGGAGTTGCCGTCCGGGTCGAACACTTCCACATTCATACCAAGACCACGGGACTGGAGCTCGCCACGCCACACAGGACCGACGGGATTTCCCAGCGCAAAACAGGAAATAATATCCGTCCCACCACTGATTGAGGAAAGCTGTACATCCTTTTTGATGGAAGAGTACACAAAATCATAGGATTCCGGAGCAAGAGGGCTTCCTGTGGAAAGAATGGCCTTCAGTTTCAAAAGCTTGTGGGTCCTGGATGGATTAAGCTTCTCCTTGTCGATGGATGCTATGTATTTTGCGCTCGTTCCAAAGACAGTTACCCCTTCTTCTTCTGCCATATCCCAAAGAACAGAGGATTTGGGGTACATCGGAGAACCTTCGTAAAGCAGAACAGTTGCACCCAGGGAAAGAGTAGACACCAGCCAGTTCCACATCATCCAGCCGCAGGTAGTGTAATAAAACACCACATCATTGCGGGTGATGTTGGTGTGAAGCGCGAGTTCCTTGCTGTGTTGCAGGAGTGTACCACCGGCGCCATGAACAATACTTTTCGGTAACCCGGTTGTGCCGGAGGAATACATGATATAAACGGGATGATTGAATGGAAACCTGGTAAATGGCAACGGCACAATCGTCCCTCGAGCCTGCATTTCACACCATGAACACGCTAAGGGAATGGACCAAAGCACGGGATCCGGGTCCAGGTAAGGAACGACAATTACCTTAAGCAGACTGGGAAGTCGGCCGGCAATGTCCTGTACCTCTGGCAAAAGGTCGATTTCTTTTCCGTTATAGGTGTATCCGTCGGGTGCAATCAAAATTTTCGGTTCAATCTGGCCGAAACGATCCATAACGCCTTGAACACCAAAATCGGGGGAACAGGAAGACCAGATGGCGCCAATACTCGTTGTCGCCAGCATTCCGATGACCGCTTCAGGAATGTTCGGCAGCAATGCCGCCACACGGTCGCCCGGCTCAACTCCAAGTTCACGCAATCGTGATGCAAGACGAGCCACACGGTCAAATAGTTCATAATAGGAAATGCTTCGTCTACGACCATTTTCGCTATGAAAGAGAATTGCGATGTGATTGTCCCTGTACCGAAGCAGATTTTCCGCAAAATTCAGCCGCAATTCGGGAAACCATGTTGCGCCCGGCATCTGGTCGCCATTGAGTAATACAGGCGAGGGATTTCCTTCCGTGACCAGGTTTGAGTACTCCAGCAACGACCACCAGAATTGCTCCGGTTTTGTGATGGAGTACTGATATAATGCGTCGTAGTCGGCTATATCCAGTTCATAAGATTCGTTGATATGATTGATGAAAGCGGCCATGTTCGAATTTCGAACATGGTCTTCGGAAGGGCGCCACATTGGGAGGGACATTGACTCTTCCTTTCCTTCACGATCTCTATAGGGCACCAAAAGTGTTCCTTCTGGTTATTCACGAAATCTATCAGTCGGTAGACTTCCTGTAGGCAAAATGTGATCAAGTAAGTAAGATTGTTGGACTGTTTTGCCTGACGTAAAGAAAGCGTTCAATGATCAATTTGTTGAATTCATTCACTAAATATACGTTTACAACCTTTCCGATGCCAACCGGGAGAGGGATAACCTGTGCTGTGAAAGACCTGCTGCATGTAACGCAATAATATTATGAATTACCCTGTTTTCCACCAAGTTGATCCACTTGCGCAGGGGTCAGGTTTCGCCAGGTTCCTTCCTTTAATCGTCCAAGATGAACGGGACCTATCCTGATACGAACGATGTCTTTCACTTCCATTCCTGCGGATTGCGCAAGTCGTCGAATTTGCCGATTCCTTCCCTCTTTCAGGACTACACGAACGAGTTCACCGTCCGCCACAGCTGATTTGCATCGAAATTCTCGTCCTTCTTCGTGAACAACGGCTTTCGATAGTTTATATGCTGCCACCTTCGGTTGCAGACGACGGATGCGGACAAGGTATTCTTTCTCTTTTTCATACCGTGGATGCATTACTTTGTTCGCCCAGTCTCCATCGGTTGTAATAAGGAGAAGGCCTCGTGAATTGAGGTCCAGTCGTCCAACAGTAAAAAGACGCCGTGGTACCTGCACCAGGCTCTCAAGGGTACGTCCGGAATCCCTGGTTCTGGTAAAACTGGAAAGAAATCCCTTTGGTTTGTTCAACGCTACATACATATGCGGTTGAGAGGCGGGAAGAGGTGAATCATCGACATGCACCACAGTTGTTTCCGGGTTGACATTCAACGCAGGGTCGGTGATACGTTTGTTATCAACTTTTACGCGTCCGTCTCGGATTAGTTGTTCTGCCGCTCGACGGGAACATATTCCACGTTCCGCCAGCAAACGCGCAATTCGCATACTGTTTTTCTTAGAATCAGGCATTCTTACCACTTTCAATCACGATGAATTCTCTTACACCAATATACCAATATCCGGTTATCCCGTTAGCTCAGCTACTGAAATGTAACACAGCCTGATGTCATTCCTGCGAAGGCAGGAATCCAGGTTGTTATTTGATCTTGTTCTATTTGTCAATAATTTAATCGTAACTTCGTTCCGATATTTCTGGATTCCTGCCTTCGCAGGAATGACATCTCAATTATCATATTGTATCCATAAAAACAAACATATGTTCCTCTTGGCTGAGCTAACGGAATAACCGTATACCAATATATTGCTGAAACGCAATGAAACATTCCTATATCTTGATTCAGGGAGCGTATTTACAGTTGAATGGACATGTTCATCAAGATGGTACGGAACTCGTTGAGGATCATAGCCGTTGCTCCCCACACCTTCTCACCCTGAAGTTCAAAGAATGATACCTGCCGTTTCAGATTGCCCAACGTCCATACCTCATTTTTTATGGTGTCGTTGTTACACAGTTCATCCAGGGAAACCTGGCGAATAGACTGGAGTTCGCTGAAGTTCAATTTCCAATGAGGTTTTTCGGGAATATAGCCGACAAAAGGGTAGACGTAATAGCCACTGACGGGAATATGAAGCGGAGTAAGTTGACCAATGATACGAACTTTGGATGGCTCTATTCCCACTTCTTCATTTGCTTCACGGAGTGCAGCGGTTACCGGTTGTTCGCCTTCTTCAATTTTTCCACCAGGCAGTGAGATCTGACCGCTGTGGGCATGGCCGTCCTCAACACGGTGGATCAGCGGGAATGTCCAATGGGAATTCTCCCGGTAGATTGCGATAAGGACAGAGGCCTGGTCACGAATGCTGCCCTGGCGCATTTCTCTGCCTTCGGGAGCCATCTCATACTGGATGGATTTTCCGGGCAGTGGTTGGGAAAGTGATTCTGCTAATTGATGCAGAAGTGTATCTGTACTCTGGTTCATTCGTGGGCTCATTCTTAGAGACTGATTGCGTATTCTTCAACCTTATCTTGTGGACCGCTGATAAGCAATACATCACCCGCACGAAGTACAAGATCCGGAGTCGGCATTCTCTGCATCGTACCATGACCGGTTCCGTGCTCATGATGTCTTACGAGTAGCACAGAGATACCGTGGCGTTTCCTCAGGTCAAGTGTTTGCAAATCTTTTCCGACAAAATGCGCCGGTACCTCAATCTCAATCATGGAACATCCCGGTGCGATGATTTCATGACTGATCTTTTCGGTCACAGCGAGCGAGGAAACCATGCTGCCAAGCAAGTCTCGTTTGGTGATTTCCGTGTTGTATGCATCTACAACATCGTGACGGTGGATGGTTCCAATCAACTTCGTGGGATCGTGTGCTTCCACAACCGGAAGCTCATCCAGGTCTTTCCGTGCGAACATTCTCATCACCACATCAAGGGTCGTATCAATGGTGACTGTTACCACATCCAGGTTGGCGATGTCATCAGCGACAATCACCGGTTCAAGCGCTTCCACATCAAAAAGTACGGAACGGATCTCGTGAAAGGAGATATATCCCTTGTACCGGTTCTCCTGATCTACTACGAAAAGAGTTGAATGTTGTTTACAGTCGGAGATGGTATCGAGGAGTGGTTTCAACCGGGTATTGTCCTGGACGGTCTGAACATCCGGCCTCATGACATCTCCGGCTTTCAAATCCTTGAGAACATTCACTTCGGTTTGACGTCGTATCAGGATTCCACGGGAACGAAGTTTCACCGTATAAATACTGTCTTCCATCAGACGGCTGCTGATGACAATCGCCGCCGTGGAGCTGATCATTACCGGGAGGATTACCTCATAGCCTCCCGTTAGCTCAAAAAGAATAAAAATCGCCTGGAGCGGAGCTCGTGTGGTGGAGGCCACCACCGCCGCCATTCCTACTAGCGCATAGGCCCCGTAATGGGCCGCGACAAGGTCCGGTGTGAGTAATCGGGCGCCATGCCACACAACACCGCCGACCATGGCCCCCAACAACAATGACGGGGCAAAAATCCCCCCCGAACCCCCGGAACCGATAGTGATGGATGTAGCGATAATTTTCGCGACGATCAACATCAGGAGGATGGTTAGAGGTAATTCGCCATGAAGTGCGGAGGAAACAAACTGGTAACCGACGCCATAAACATGAGGCAACCCCACAGCGCCGATAATACCAATACACAAACCGCCGAGCGCCGGTTTCAGTATTTCGGGAATCCTGATCCGTTCAAAGAATGTGTCGCTGAAATGGAGACACTTGGCAAATGCCACTCCGGTGAGAGCCGCAGCAACACCCAGCATGCCATAATGGATTAATTCGACGGGATGTTCCATAACAAAACGGGGCATCGCCAGGGTGGGACCATATCCAAGGTATTGCCTGCTGATTGCTGTTGATACAACCGCTGAAGTGATAATCGGGATGAGCTGGCTCATACCGAATTCACCAAGGATAACCTCGGCGGCAAACAACATTCCGGCGGCGGGTGCATTGAAGGTTGCCGCAATACCGGCAGCAGCGCCACATCCGACAAACGTTTTCATTTGACGAGGGCTTACTTTGAACAGTTGCCCCAGGGCGGAAGCAAGCGAGCTGCCGATCTGTACAACAGGACCTTCCGAACCGGCAGAACCACCGGTCCCAATAGTGATAGCACTGGCAAAAATCTTTGCCACCGCTACCCTCATGCGGATAATACCGCCTTTGGTCGCAACAGCGGCAATGACTTCAGCTACCCCACGACCCCGAGTCTCCTGGGCGAAGCGGGTAACAATCGGACCGACAATCAACCCTCCGGCAATCGGGACAAGGAGTCGCCAGTACCAGGGTTTGGAAAGCAGGAAAACTTCATCTGGCCGGACCATTCCGTAGCTGAGCTGCTGGACAAGACTGATCGCTTTGTAAAAACCGACAGCTCCGTACCCTCCCGCGACACCGATAATCACCGCGACAAGAAGGCTTAATCGTGTCTTTGGAGAGACTATGTCCGTCAGGAACGCTTCATTCCTGCCGAGGAATGGCTTTACCGAAAACCTGTTCCCAAGAAAACGGAACCACGCCATGATGAATCGCTGTTAATGGATAATGGTGCTCTTAGAATATCTCATGGATAAAGGGAAGTCAATTGATCTTACCCGTTGGAAAAAAAAGATAGCAGGAGGTCGAGGATCAATCGCACGATACGGATCATCGAATTATTATATTTAGAGGGGCACTAAATCTTTTCTCGTTTTGTGTTACAAAAAAACAAATAAGTCTTGTCTGCACGATCATGAGAGAATAGTTTTTATTTTGTAGGTAATGATGGAGAATCTTGTGGACAACCAGTAGATTTCCATCCTTCGAGAATAAATGAAGATTAATAAACAATAGATTTACCAATAATGAGCAGTATAGCAGGTGCTTCCGAAGATCAGGCTAACGGAGAAGAACTCATCGTGGCGACGGATGATTTTAAAAAACGGCTTGAAGTATGTGAAGCTTCACGAAAAATGTTGAAGCTGGAACTGGAGCGCGTCCGCGAAAACAAGGACCGTTTCCAGTCCATCGCAGAAAACATTCCCGGTGTAGTGTTCATGTACTATTCGGACGCCGAAGGAAATCGGTCATCCCTTTATTCCGGGCCGGGTCTTGCGGATCTTGTCGGGGAGAATACTGCTAAATACATAGGTGATGACGTTAACCGGTTTTTCGGTATAATTCCGGACGAAGATGTGAAAGCAATGATGGAACCTTCCTTGAAAGCGGAACGGGAACAGAGCTCCTTTGAATGGGAATACAGGCTGAAAACCGACCTGGGTACCTACAAATGGGTCCGTACTATCAGCAGGCCAATCCATCTTGATGGCGGTCGTATACGCTGGCAGGGAATTCTGCTGGACATCGATGAGATAAAACGTGCCGCACTGGTGCAAAAGGTTCATGCAAACATTACCGAGGCAACAACCACTTCAGCCAACTTGAAATCGTTTATTCAAATAACCCAGCGAGAAATGGGACGTCTGCTGGACACCACCAATTATTATGTGGCTCTCTATAATGAAGAAACGAAATTGTACACATTTCCCTATTATTCCGATAAATACGACAAACTGGAAAAATATGAACCACTCCCTTTGAACGATTCTCTTACCGATTATGTTCGAAGGCGGGGTAAGCCTCTGTATGCCGACCAAAGCACATTTGATCGGTTGACGAAAAAAGGGGTGATTTCCCTGGTGGGAACTCAGACCAAAATCTGGCTGGGTGCGCCATTACGGTCGGACAAAGGTGTGATAGGGGTTGTGACGGTACAGAGTTATGACGATGACTCTCTCTATACACGAAAAGATCTGGAATTACTGAACAATGTCGCTGGACATATTGCCATCGCCCTGGAACGGAAACGTGCGGAACAAGCCCAGAGAGAATCGGAGCTGTTGAAGACAACACAGGAACTGGCTCGAGCCATTGCACATGAATTCCGCCAACCATTAACCTCACTCAAACTGGTTATTGATCTGCTTAACCTGAAAGGCGGAAAAGACGCTATTAATGACGAAAAGATTGGTAAAGTAAAAAATTCGGTGGAGAGAATAGATTCTCTTGTGAATCACTTATTATCCATCACACATGTGGAAAGTAAAAAATATGCAATGGGACTGGATATTGTAGATCTTGACCGTTCCAGTGATTTTGAGGAAGAAGAATAGTCCTTTCAACTTGTGATATGCTTTATCGGTTAATCATTCGCTTTCATCTCTTGTCCATGGAACACCAGGCTGACTGCCCTTCCATACCTTCCTTTTGTCAGGCCGTACCGACACCTTGTCGATAATAAGCTCATCTGTGTCATCCGGATCAAGCGGAGGATCGTTTTCCTGTTTCAAATTCCATTCATCTACCAGGTTTCGCCACTCCTGGACATCCAGGTATAAAGTGGAGGGATCTTTACCAGTCTCTGAACGGAGAATGGCAATCATATCGTAAACTCTCTTAATCATCATTAACGGCGCCTCCAGATGATGATCCGGTATTCTTTCGAACAAGGTGGACGTTCGTCCATCCTGTACTCACAATACTATAAATATACGAAAACAGTTTCATTCTTCCATTTATCCTCACATTACTTGTTAAAAAATGGTCTCTTCGGCAATAATTGATATCTTATCGGCTTTCTCATCCGATTATTCACGAACGTTGAAATGTATTTTATCCCGCTGATTGCTGACGTGAAACCAGAGAATCTCACCATTACCCCCCTGTAAACGGTAAAAAATTTTAATCAAAACGTTAAACGTTTCTGACTCAGAGAGCATGATGTTAGAGTCATGGAAACCATAAAAATAGTATAATAATTTTATGTTAGGATGTCCTGACACAATGGTTTTTCAGGATTTTAAATAAAAAACTCTTGACTTCAAAGTGTAGAATTTTTAATTTTCATTGTGAATTTTTTATCGAATTGATTGTTCTACATCAATTCGAGGGTTTTTCATGCGAACGAATCTGTGAGTTTCCTGTATGAAACATCGCGTACGGTCATGGGTTAGTGAACACAGTGCCTCAGATGAGATTGAGCCGGAATTGCCGGTGTTCAGCATTGGCAAGGCTGCCCAGCTTACGGGGTTATCCGAATCCGCACTACGCAAGTATGAGGCGGCCGGATTGATTTTATTCCATCGTACGGATCATGGCCATCGCCGATTGTCCCTCGAGGATATTACCCGGATTAAAATTATCCAGAAATTAATCAAGGAAAATGGATTGAACCTGGAAGGAATCCGTCGTTTATGGGCGCTTCTGCCTTGCTGGGAGCTGAAATCCTGCTCGGAGGAAGCAAGAAAGAACTGTCCGATTCTGTCCGGGGCAAATGATCCCTGTTGGGTGATTTACAAGGATGAGGGCGGGTGCGATGGAGATAGCTGTCATGATTGTGAAGTGTACCGGATGGCTTCTTCCTGTACTGAAGATCTGAAGAGTCTTCTCCTGGATTTGCTGGTTCGCGAACGGCGCAAAAAGTAGTCGGGCAGATACTGAAAATTCCACGGAAACAGATAGTAACAAAGAACAATACGTCACGTATGACCTGGTGAAAGGGTGAAAAATGTATATCCTGCATGGGCTGGTGTTCGCTTCACTGCTGGTTTTTGTTATAGCGATAGCCGCTCGCGCGATACGTATCGCAAGTATGCCGGTGCATTTGCGATGGGAACTGTACCCTGTTCCTCATGAAAAAGGAAGAGCAAAGCACGGTGGTTCACGTATGGAAGAAGTGGATTGGTGGACAAAATCCATGAGCAAGGATCATCTTGGAGAATTAGGTGTTATGATTCCAGAGATCCTTCTGCTGAAAGGGGTGTGGGATCATAACCGTCCATTATGGTTTGGATCGTGGACACTCCATTTCGGTCTTTATCTTCTGATCGGTAATATGTTTTTGCTACTCCTGTATTCACTTCTGGATATCGCGAATATAATGCTGCCTGTGGTTGTAATAACGGCTTTCAATTATCTCGTTCTTGCCTTGGGATATGTGGGAAGCATCATGGGAACGATCGGTGCACTTATCATGCTGCAGAAGCGGATATTTACCAAAAAACTCAGCATGTACAGCACCGGTAGTCATTACTGGAACCTGATCCATCTGGGAATCATTTACATCAGCGCGCTTATCTGGTATTTCCAGCTTCAGAATCCGGGTCAGGATCTCGCCGGCATTTACCGAGCCTTTTTCACTTTCAGCGATCCGGGTGCTATCTCTGTGGCGGGATACATCCACATTGCTTCTGTATTGTTGTTTTTCATTTACCTGCCGTTTACCCACATGACGCACTTCTTTACCAAGTATTTCACCTATCACGATGTTCGGTGGGAAGACGCTCCGAACAAGACAGGCAGCAAACTGGAAAAGGAAGTGGTGAAAAATGTATCACAACCGGTTACCTGGGCGGCTCCACATATTCAGGCCGACGGGAAAAAGACATGGGTTGATCTCGTCGCCAGCACTGGCAGCGAAAAGACGGAGGACAAATAAGAATGCCTTGCCATTGTTGCACTACAGGAGGCTTTGGTCCCTCCAGCATAAAAGACATCAGTAAGCAGACAGATCAATTGGCGCATGTTTGCGAGGAAGATATTACTAAACTTCCAGCTCCCTACGATGATCCTGAGAAACTGCCGGGCTTCAAGAAGCTGAAGGATGAAACAAAAGAATACTACGCCGCTTCACTGGATGATACACTTGCTGTGGGTCTGCCCAAACCGTCGAGCCCTGAAGAAGAAAAAGAGATACTCGACAAATTTCTGTCGGGTCTGCAAAAGCTTTTTACAAAGGAAAACAACTGGACGTTCCTTGAGCCGTTGGTTCTTTCCATGGAGCACTGTGCAAAGTGCCAGACCTGTGTGGATGATTGCCCGATTTATGAAGCGAGTGGCTATAATGAAATCTATCGTCCTACCTATCGCAGTGAAATTCTGCGGAAGCTCTATTTCAAGTATATAAAACCCGGAAACAAGTGGTATAAAAAGTTCCAGCAGGGTGATATTGAGCTGAATTTTGATCTGGTAAGTCGTCTGTTCGAACTCAGTTACCGTTGTACTCTCTGCCGTCGTTGCGCCCAGAGCTGCCCGATCGGTGTCGACAATGGTCTCATTACCCATGAACTCCGGAAGCTGTTCAGCCAGGAGCTGGGATGGTCTCCGAAGGAATTGCATGAAAAGGGCACGCTTCAACAGATGGATGTCGGCTCCAGTACGGGAATGAACCAGATTGTGGTACGCGACAACCTCGATTTTATTGATGAGGATATGACCGAACGTGTCGGTTTTGAAGTAAAAACGCCATGGGATGTGGAAGGGGCCGATGTTCTTCTGCTGGAAAATGCCGG
Source organism: bacterium (assembly GCA_963674515.2). GTDB lineage: Bacteria > Electryoneota > Electryoneia > Electryoneales > Electryoneaceae. The sequence continues at coordinate 42,831 of CAXXQY010000028.1, read as the reverse complement.
AGAATTCCTGGCATGGCCGGAGAACCATGGAAGCTGTGCTGTCATCTTCAACGCCGCCGGAATCAGTTGGACCATGTCCAGTGATCTGGTAGGATATGACGGCGTGAACTACGGTCTGTTCTACGATGATGTTCAGCTTGCCCGTGTGGCTCATCGCCATTTTAATATTGCCAAAAAACTTGGTGTCAAAAAGATCGTAATGGGTGAATGCGGTCATGAAAGCAAAGCGCTTGGGGTGATCGCGGACCGTGTGGGCACGGATCTTCCGCCACGTGAAAGCATTCTTACGTTATTGGAAGAAATTGTCTTCAGCGGCAAGATCAAGTTTGATCCGTCAAAAAATGATTTTCCCGTTACTCTGCATGATCCCTGCAACCTCGTGCGCAACCTTGGAATAGTAGAACCACAGCGCAGAATACTACGGTATCTGTGCCCGCAATTCCGGGAGATGGCTCCTCACGGTGTACGGAACTACTGCTGTGGCGGAGGCAGCGGATTTGCCATTATGAGTCCGCACAATTTCCTGGACTGGCGTAACCAGGTGGCAAGCCGGAAAAAATTCAAGCAGATCCTGGATGCCTTCGGCGATACGGATCTGAATGATCCCGATCAACCGAAATATGTCTGCGCGCCATGTTCCAATTGCAAGGGCACACTTCGTGACTTGATCGACTATTATGGCGCCAGGGAGAAATCCGGCCTGTACTATGGCGGACTCGTGGAGTTGATTGTCAACGCCATGGTGGATGCGCAGGAACCTATCCTTGATTGGGATATGATGTAAGTGCATGCAGGTATTACATTATTGCTGACATGGTAGCGAAACAGGAGAAAGGTTTCTTCCGGTAAATACCGGAAACGGCCTTTGCTTCGCGGGGGTAAAAATGAGTGACGAGAAGAAAAAGATCCTTGTTGTCGATGATGAAGCGGATGTAGTCGATTATTTGAAAGCTCTATTTACAGATAACGGTTTTGATGTAATCACGGGATCAACAGGCAAAGAGGCGGTTCAACTCGCCAGGAGTGAACATCCGGATCTTATCACGCTGGATATCATGATGCCGGATCAATCCGGGGTACGGGCGTACAAGGAAATCAGGCAGGATGAACAGACAGCGGGAATTCCGATCCTGCTGATTACCGGGTATGATGATCCCAATTTCGAAAAATTCATTTCTACAAGGAAAACCGCACCCCCTCCCGATGGATTTTTCGAAAAACCTATCGAAAGAGAGGCTGTTCTGAACAAAGTGAACGAATTGCTGAAATAACCGGTAACTGCAGACAAAATCCCGAGTGAAAAAGAGCCCGGGATTTTTCTTCTTACGTTGCAGTTATGAGCGCACTATTTATGCGAAGTACATAGAGAGCAGGATTCCATGAGCAATGAAAATTCAACAGAACAGGTAGAAGAGTTTATCAAGCAGGAGCTTTTTGAGTCGGTTCCCCAATGTCTTGCTGTTATTGATGATCAATATAAGATCGTAAAAGCGAACAGCATCTTTGAAGAATACTTCGGCGCCTGGCGTGATAAATACTGTTATGAAGTGTACAAGCGTAACACATCGGTGTGCAAAGGATGTCCGGCGGAAAAGGTTTTTCATGACGGTGAAAAGCGTGTCAGTGACGAAACTGGAACTGACAGGAACGGTCGTGTATTCCATTATGTGATCAAGTACATGCCGATTAAAAATGCCGCTGGTAAGGCTCAATACATCCTTCATTTGTCGCATGATGTAACGGAACGAAGGCAGCAGCGCCAGGAACACAACATTCTTTTTGACCGGGCGCCAAACTATATCTCTGTGATAGACAGGGATTTCAGGATCATCCGCGCAAACAGGAAATTCCGGAAAACTTTCGGTGAGGGAGTTGGAAAATATTGTTACCAGGTTTGCAAAAAGAAGTACCATCCCTGTATGGATTGTCCGGCGGCATTAACTTTTCAGGATGGCAAAGAACATGTTTCACAACAGGTAGGGATTTCCCGGGATGATCAGGAAACCCATTATGTCGTAACCAGCGCGCCGCTTTCCCGTGGGAAAATGGGAGTGGAGCATGTCATTGAGATTATGACCGATATCACCGAAACCAAAAAGCTGGAGAAAGAAAAACTCGAAGCGGAACGTCTTGCTGCAGTGGGACAAACCGTAGCCGGCCTGGCTCACACCATTAAGAATCTCCTTATGGGTCTTGAGGGCGGGATGTACATGGTGGATACGGGAATCCGCAATGGAAACGCCAGCCGTATCACCAAGGGATGGGACGTTCTGCAAAGAAATTTCAACAAGACGACGGACCTGGTGCGTGGTTTTTTAAGTTTTGCGAAGGGACGGCTTCCTGAATTGCAGATGATCGACCCTAATTCCATCGCGGAAAATATCGTGGAACTCTATCAGCAGACAGCGGAAAAGCAAGGTGTTACTCTTGAATACAAACCAGATAGAACCATTGCAGAGCTGCCAATTGATCCGGATGGGATAGAAGCATGTTTGACCAATCTTGTCTCCAACGGTATTGATGCCGCGCTCCTCCGAGAACAGGGTGGCGGTAAAGTGGAAATTCGTACCAGGGAAAAGGATGATCAATTCTGTTATGAGGTTGTGGATAATGGTATTGGAATTGATGTGGAAGTAAAACAAAAGATCTTTACAACCTTTTTTACGACCAAAGGTGGGAAGGGTACAGGTCTGGGATTGTTGACCACCCGGAAGATTATCCAGGAACATGGTGGAAGGATTGAATTTGATTCGGAGAAAGGCAAAGGTTCAACATTCCGGATTTGTCTGCCAAGAACTCGATTGGAAGAAATGGCGAAAGAAATAGCCCAAACAGAAGAAAATGTGGGGGATGTACAATGAGTAAAACAGATGAAGTGACAAAAGTTGTGCTTGTTGTTGATGATGAAGAGGATATCCGTAATTATCTTTCCATGGCGCTGGAAGATGCCGGTTTCACGGTATTAACAGCAAGCGATGGTTTTGAAGCATTGGAAATAGCCAGGAAAGAAAGGCCGGATCTGATCTCTCTCGACCTGGTAATGCCGAAACGTTCAGGAGCCAAATTTTACCAGGATTTACAACGAGACCCCCAATTGGCTAAAATTCCGGTAATACTTGTCACCGGGCATGCACGTGATGATCAGGGGAAACCGGATTTTGACGAACTGACCATGTCTGGAATCGGTGTATACCTGGAAAAACCGGTAAAACCGGTGAAGTATGTGGAGGCTGTCAGCAATATGCTGGGGGTAGAGCTGGCGCATCCTGATAAAGCGAAAGAAGATGTACGTAGCGAGCTGGAAAAACGCCTTGGTGATGCAAGCCTGGAAGATCTGCAAAAGGCTCTCGACGCTATGAAAAAGAAAGAGAATTAGAGCGTAGTAATGATTTCAGCAGAAGTGCATTCAATAGCATTTTGCTTGTAGAACAGGTATGTGTATGGCTGAAGCAAAAAAAATACTGGTAGTCGATGACGAAGAGGATATTGTCCTGTTCTTATCTTTCCTGCTGGAAGATGAAGGGTATGAAGTGATAACAGCGTCCGACGGACTGGAAGGATTCAACAGCGCCAAACAGGATATACCGGATCTGATTACACTTGATCTTTCCATGCCGAAGCATGCCGGGGTAAAAATGTACCATGACTTGAAAAACGATCCTGATACAGTCGATATTCCAATTGTCATCGTAACCGGGATTCCCGGAGTACTGCGGACAGTTCTGGACGATCATCCCGATATTCCCAAACCGAACGCCTATTTCGAAAAACCGATTGACAGAGAGGAATTTCTCGAAAAAATCGGGGAGATGCTACTCTGATTGTCAAGTGCAGGAATACAAGTTGATTGATGTTATTAAGAACCGTCCTCCAGGGGCGGTTTTTTGTTCCATGTGGGGATTCGAATGACAGATGTTTGTGAATCCATGCTTTTTTACTACATTCGTTGCAGTAGACTATATCTGTTGACGGCAAGAGGAGACAACGATGACGTCAGATCCGAAATCATCTGCAGAAGATCGCAGATGGAGACTTCTGGACAAGATAGCCGCAGAACGGTTCAGTCGCAGCTTTCTCTTGATAGTACTTATGCTGCTTCTTGCTCTATTCATCTATATGGTGCGAATGTTTATTACGCCGGTTCTGCTGGCGGCTGTGTTTACCGGACTGTTCTTTCCTTTGTACAAATCACTCTGTAAAGTAGTAAAAGGGAAACGGAACCTGGCGTCGCTGATCATGTGTTTTGGCATGCTCGCAGGGTTACTTCTGCCGTTGTATTTCATTGGTGGGATGGTTTCCCGGGAAGCAATCCAGTTATATGAAACCTCTGAAGAAACTATACAGAATATTATTACACAAGGTCAGGAAGGTCCCCTGAAGTGGCTGGAAGAACTTCCTATCCCCGAGTATATACGGTTGGAAGAAATTGATTGGCAATCCGGTCTGACAGAGGTGGCGCAAGTCGCCGGTTCGGTCATCGCAAGGGTGGTCAGGAAAACCTACGAAAGCACATTTCAACTTGTTGTCAATCTCGCAATCATCCTGTTTACCATGTTCTATTTCTTTCGTGATGGAGAAAAACTGGTCGAACGTTTGAAATTCCTCAGCCCATTGAGCGAACTGCATGAAGTAGAACTGATCAACAGGTTCCGTTCCGTATCGCGTGCTGCCGTTCGTGGTACACTGTTCCTGGGGTTGATTCAAGGGACGGTCGGGGCGATAACACTGGTCATATTTGGAGTGAGTTCACCGGTCTTGTGGGGGGTGGTGATGGTTGTTCTTTCCATCATTCCCATGGTAGGGCCATGGGCGGTTCTGTTCCCAGCGGCCATCATTCAAATGATAATGGGCAATATATGGCAGGGGATTGTCATGATCCTGATTACTGCCATCGTTATCGGGAATATTGATAACCTGTTCCGTCCGAGGCTGGTTGGTAAAGATGCCGGTATGCATGATTTGATGATCCTGTTTTCCACTCTTGGAGGCATAAGTCTTTTTGGGGTGATGGGATTCATTGTCGGGCCGGTAGTCGCCGCGATGATGCTGACAGCACTTGATATCTATGGCCTTGAATTTAAAAATCAACTTGATTATGCACAAACCCTGGGATCCAGACAATTGACCGAAACGGAAGAAACTGAAGAGGACAAGGAGATAGAATAAGACATATGACGTATATATTGCTGTTTCGAAATCGGAATGATAATGAATGTTCCAGAACATCTTGTTCTGCCGCATGTTTTCCACTTGGCATTTTAATTGCAGATTTTTCAAGTGAATACTCTTGAAAAACAATAATTGATTCTACATTAAATTGAATGTAGAGTATTGATTTATAAGTATTTTCTTTATTTTCATTTGCTTTTGGAAATTGTCGAATTGGAAATTGCTGTACAATTTTGCAGTAAAAAAGAGTAGCAAAATGCTTCTCGATATTTTTTTAAGAGTTGCAATTCGCAACAAGGGAATGGTCTGTGCGTTTTCTGTCATTCCTGATGTAAAACATATCGGCAATGTTCACTGAAATAGAACTCGGTAAAAGAACGTTCAAAAGTGGAACGGCGGTTTACCACAGGAGAACATGTTCTCTGTGAAACTGCCTGGAGGGATCATGAAGAGGAAAATGTACCCGGTCATTCGCGCTTCCTTTCTGCTGGGTGTTCTGGCGCTGGTCATCTGTGCAGGTCTTACAGGATGCCGGAGCCAGAGAGACCTGATTGACCGTGAAATCCTCTTCGGACGTCCCGATAAAGTCAGTCCACAACTATCCCCTGACGGAAACTGGCTTACCTACCTCGCTCCTTATAATGATGTTCTGAATATCTGGATTTCAGAATCAGGTGTTGGTGAAGCACAACCTTTGACCAATGAAACTGAGATGGAGATCCACCAGTATTTCTGGGATTATACGAGTTCACATATTGTTTATTTCCTTTACCAGTCGGACCGTGACCAGGTGTGGATCTATTCACTGGATGTGGACAGCCGTGAGCGCAATCGAATTGTCCCTCGTGATACTACCCTGGATCGTCCCCTCCGCGTGAAATACGAGGGTGGGTGTTTCAGCGAACACGGCAAGATGTTTTTCTCCATGAACTACCGTGATCCACAATCATCGGATATATATGAATATGACCTTGCAAGCGGTGAGCTCACGCTGATCTACGAATCGGATCCTCTTCAATTGCAGGCGTTGATCGACAACTCGGATCGACTTCGCGGGTATCTGATCGCAGAGGATGATGGCGGTCAATCCTTGTACCTCCGCAGTGGAAATCGTGGTTCATTCCGACGGATTATTACCTGGAACCTTCTTGACGACGCCAGTTGGCCGATCTGTTTTTCAAGGGACAACCAGCAACTTTATCTGAGAGACAGCCGCGACCGGAACAATCTTGCCATCACCCGCTTTGATCCTGTATCGGGTTCCAATTCTCTTCTTTTTGAATATCCGGGTATTGATGTCGAACATGTTATCTTCAACCCGGTATCTCTGAATGTCGATGCCTGCATCGTTTATGACGAAAAAGGAATTATCGTCCCTCTGAATGATACAATGCAGGAAGAAATCACCTATCTCGAAAATGCCAACGAAGGCGATTTGCGGATTATCAGCCGCACGCGGGATGACAGCAAATGGCTGGTTGCGTATATGCGCGATAATGGACCTGTCCCTTATTATACGTTTACCCGTGAAACCAGGGAATTGGAATACCTGTTTTCCTACCGCGAGGATTTGGAAAATGTCCAGTTAGCGGAAATGCAGCCTGTTGAGTACACGGCTTCTGATGGGGAAACGATTAAAGGGTATCTGACTCTTCCGGTAGATTGGGAAGAACCGGGGCCATTGGTGCTGCACGTGAATTACAGTGCGTATTACCGGTTTGGATGGGGTTACAGTGCCGAAGCACAATGGCTTGCCAACCGTGGTTATGCCTGTTTGCAGGTCAACCCGCGAGGTACATGGGGACGTGGAAAATCCTACATGAACGCAGGGAACCGTGAATGGAGCGGACTGATTCTGCAAGATCTGAAAGAAGCGGTCGAGTGGGCAGTCGAACAGGGAATCGCCGATCCCGAACGTGTCGGGATTTACGGAGCCTCTTATGGCGGGTATGCTGCGCTGTCCGGTGTAACGACTTATCCTGATGTGTTCAAAGTAGCTGTCGCAGTGTCGCCATTTGTTGATCTGGAATCCTATCTATCCACCATTCCACCTTATCTGAATCGTTATATCACAAATCTCGATCAACGTGTTGGAAAGTACCCAAGGTATACCAGCGGACCGCGTGCCGGACAACCGAAGGACTCTGTCGATTGGAATGCTGAAGATTGGCAGGACATAGAGTTTTTGAGAGCGGCTTCTCCATTCCGGCATACTGCTAATGTGCAGGCTCCGGTGCTGATTACGCACGGAGTTCACAATTGGCAGATTACGACAGAACTCATGGATGAATATGTCGATCTGTTGCGAAAGCAGAATGTTGAGGTTGATTATATGCTGTTCCAGGATGAAGGAGGCAGCATTTCCAACCAGGAAAACCGTTTGAAGTTTTTTGCCAGGGCAGAACGTTTTCTCGCAGATCATCTGGGCGGCGATTACGAAGACTAATGAAAAATTACGGCAATTGACCTTATTTCCAGTAGTGGACTTGCTCTACAACACACTTCCTCCCTGTAATTCTTCTTTTATTGTATTTGCGACCCGAGGGCATCTGTAAGATTTATCCTGTCAAATATAAAACCACTCTACCTGGTACTATCACTTATCGAATGAAATAGTCGAAATTGAACAATATCGGAGGAGAAATGGCTACGGATATCCGCATTGTTTATGTGACAGCTCCTTCCGGAGATCCGGCTCAGAAAATCGCAGACACTCTTGTGCAGGAAGGGTTGATCGCCTGTGCGAATCGTCTTGGGCCAGTGGTGTCCACGTATATCTGGGAAGGCAAACTGGAGCATGAAAACGAAGACCTGCTGATCCTGAAGACATCCGCAAGGAAAATGGAGGCACTTCTGAAACGTATTCCGGAAATACACCCTTATGATGTCCCGGAAGCAATAACAACGGTTGTCAACGAAGGATTGCAAAGCTACTTGAGTTGGGTACGTGACGCCAAAGGATTGGGAACAGATGGATAATGCATCTGCAATATACGACAGCGACCTGGAGTTTCGTTTTTTATCACGGGATATGATGCCGCAGATCCACAACGCATTCTCGAAAGCGTTTGAAGATTATGCGATGGATTCAAGCCAGGTTACCGAACGGATCCTCACCAACCGTGCTATAAAAAATGGTGTCTCATTCGAGAACTCTATCGGGGCCTTTGACGGCGATGAACTGGTTGGATTCACTCTTGTCGGGCTGGAGGAACGCGACGCAGGCTTGGCCGCCTATGATATCGCCACCGGTATTGTAAAGGAGCATCGCGGAAAAGGGCTTGCAGGCGCCATGTTCCAGAAACTGAAATTCAAGCTGTCAAGCCAGGACGTGCGTCACTTTTACCTTGAGGTTCTCCAGGTAAACACCGCCGCTGTGCGGGCTTATGAAAAAGCAGGGTTTTTAATCGTACGCGAACTGGACAGCTACCGGCTCCCGGAAGAAACACCCTGGGAAATACAGGATGTTCCGGAAAATGTTTTCATCGGAGAAGCCTCGCGTGAAGAACTTGCTGCAGCGGAATCCTTCCTGGACTGGCAACCGTCCTGGGAAAATACGTTCGCTTCACTGAGACGGATTCCGGATGATCTTCTGTTGATTAAAGCCGAAGTGGACGGTGAACTCGCCGGTATTGCCGGTTTTTATCCAACACTTGGGTGGATTGTCACACTTGCGGTGGACAAAAAACATCGTCGTAAAAAGATCGGCACCTTCCTGTTGGATGAACTCTACATACGAGTGCATGAAGAATTTCCGAACATGAAAATCATCAATATTGACTACCAGGACAAAGGAATGGCGAACTTCCTGAAAAAGCAGGGATTTGTCGATCTCGTGAACCAATATGAAATGATGTATACTCTGCCGCTATAGTAGATCACTTTGAAGCAGCTCACTATGAAGTAACTCACTTTCGCAGAAAGTGAGTTTGAAAGCCAGGCTTACGGCTCCAGCTATATTGCAAGCGGACAATCCTTTTGAAGGTTCGGTCTATAGCTCTGTCAGGATCACCTGAAATTCCGATAAGATCGCTTGTAATTGTCCGGCATCAATAAACACGAAGGAACCGTTCGGACGTTTCGCGACAGCTCCGCCTTCTTCTGTTGTCTCAATAGATGATCCCGAGGCAATCACCCATTCCTCAAACGATTTCGAACTGCACAGTTTTTCAGGGTTGAGATTCAGGATCAGGGTATAATGCGCGAGTGTCCTGAAAGTAGCCTCTTCAAGAAGATTTCTGTCGAACTTTTCTGCGGGATGGTCATTCCGGATCATGGGATTCCTCAATAGCTTCTGCATTTCCAAATCCAATATAACGGTTTTTCGACAATTGTTTTCCTCTATTTCTTCCTTTCAAGTGACTTTGGCCCGAGTGCTTGCCACTCGGGTGTCCCTGAGTTTGTTAATGCTGATTCAGCATGGTTACACAGCGTATTGTTGTAATAATCACGAAATAGTGATACCCGAGTGGCAAGCACTCGGGCCAAAGTTTGGGGTGGTCCGGGCTACATCTCGTGCTGAAGTTGGATCCAAGACACCTCACAACACGGTCATTCCTCAATCTCTCATAAAAAGTTTTTCACTTTTAGCTTGCCCCGGTGAGGGAACGGAGTTCATATTGGAAAGTTTATTACAATAGACCATCCATTGAGACAAAAGCTGGAGAACGGGACCTTGAGCGCCACCGTTACGATTAATCCTGTAGAACGATCAACAACGCCGAAAGCACACTGGATTGTTGCTGGAGCGGTATTTATCGCCGCACTGATTCAATTTTTCGGTACTGTTGCTCCCACCACATCCTTCTGGGATTGCGGGGAGTTTATTGCATGTTCCTATTCCCTGAGTGTACCCCATCCTCCGGGAGCGCCTTTTTACCTCCTGTTAGGGAGAGTATTTACACTGTTTTTCCCTGCTGACGACATAGGGTTCCGTGTGAACGCTCTTTCGGCGATCGTAAGCGCATTAACCGTATTGCTTCTATATCTGACCATAGTTCGCCTGATCCGTCGCTGGCGCGGTCCGGAAGAAACGGCCCTGGACAAAGTTCTCCTGTATGGTTCCGGTGTCATTGGCGCCCTTACATTCTCAGTTTCACACAGCTTCTGGTTTAACGGTGTGGAAGCGGAAGTGTATGCGATCAGCATGTTCTTCACCGCATTGGTGGTGTGGTTGGCGGTACGCTGGATGGACGAAGCGGAAACGCCCGGAGCGATCAAATATCTCCTTCTGATTGCCTATTTTGTGGGTCTGTCCATTGGTGTACACTTGTTGAATATTCTTGCTTTGTCTCCGATTGTACTGCTGATCTTTTTCCATCGTACGAAATTCGAAAAACGTGAGGTGATGGCAAGCCTTGGAGTGTTTGTCGGAATTACAATAATTGTACTGGGTGTTTGTACACCTCAATCGTTACCTTCGGCCCTGATCACAACGCTTGGTGTTTTCGCACTGATTGGCGCTATTGTGATGCAGTTCCTTCATGCGTCAAAGAAGAACAAGGTCGGCATGCTGATTTTGTTCTACGCCGGGATGATACTGCCATTTATCGGGCTTTTTATAGATGTGCTGTTTCTTTTTGTATTGTTCGGGCTTGGTGGTGTTGTCATGATGGGATATGCGGGATGGAAGATGTTCCGTGCATTTCCCTTCTATATTGCTATGCTGGTATCCTTGCTGGCGATTTTAATCGTCTACCCGTTAATGGTGTCCTATCTTCCTCCGTTCCTGGAGGGATTATACAACTTTGTTTCGTCCATGGCTGGAGCCGACATCCAGGAAGGAATTGTCCTTGCGTACCTGATCGCCGTAATTTTTATCCTGGCAATGATTCCGCTTGTCATGACGATCCTGTTTAAGAAGAATCTGCTCAGCCTCATTTTTGCCAGCCTGGTACTGGTAATGCTTGGCTATACAACATATTCCATTATCTATATCCGTTCCAACCAGAAACCTGTCATTAATGAAAACCAGCCGGATACATTACCGGGGCTGATTTCCTATCTGAACCGTGAACAGTATGGAGCCACCGGCCCCATCGAAATGCAGGAAATCCCCAGGACATATGATTCCCGTCTCCGTCAAACGGGTGCGATTTTCATGCGGACTTCACCGGAAAGTGTCCTCAGGTTTAACATTCTTGAACGGAAAGCGGATTTCTGGAATTATCAGATCAACCAGATGTATGTCCGGTACCTGTTGTGGCAATTCTTTACCGGCGAGGAAGGTCAAGCGTATTTCTTCCCGTTGCTGTTAGGGGTGTTTGGCGCGATATGGCATTTTCAACGGGACCAGAAACGATGGTTTGTAGTGTTTATGCTGTTTCTCATGACCGGGTTGGCGATTGTCATGTACCTGAACCAGGATAATCCTCAACCTCGAGAACGTGATTACGCCTACGTGGGGAGTTATTTCGCATTTGCCATCTGGATAGGGATGGGAGTACTCGCCCTCTTTGAAGTCATCGAAGACTTGCTGGAGAATAAATCCAAGGCAGCGCAGCGGAACGTGGCTGTTGCAATCGCTGCGGGAGCGCTCATTGTAAGCCCGGTCAACATGTTGATTCAGAATTGGGAATCACATGACCGCCAGGGCAATTATGTTGCGTGGGATTATTCGAGGAACATGCTGGAAACCTGTGATGAAGGCGGAATCATCTTCACCAATGGTGACAATGATACCTTCCCGTTATGGTATCTGCAGGTGGTGGAAGGACTTCGTCCCGATATACGAGTGGTAAACCTCAGCCTTCTGAATACGGGATGGTATATCAAGCAGCTCCGCGATGAAGAGCCAAGTGTGCCTATATCCTTTACAGACCGGTTTATTGATGACGTTCTTACGAACCGTGCTGATGCAGCGTTATGGTACCGGTACTGGCCGGAATCGGACCCCAGGGATTCCACATTCACCAGGGTGCGAAGTATACCCGGCCCGGATGGACAAATGATGACCTGGGAAGTACCGGCAGGAATGTATATCAATACCGGACGTCCCAGCGATCCGCCGGGAAGACCCAATTTCCTGCGTGTACAGGATGTAATGATCCTGCATATCCTCGAGGAAAACCGTTGGGAACGGCCCGTTTATTTTGCTGTGACCGTTTCATCCAGCAACCTGGTCGGGCTGAGTCCTTTCATGTCCATGGAAGGATTGGCCTTCAAGGTTCATCCGCGACGTGTTCCCGAAATTGATGAACCGGAACTGCGCGACAATGTGTTTAACACCTATGCCACCAACTACCGGAACCTGGATAATGAGGATGTACACTATTTCCCGCATGTCCAACGGTTATTGCAAAACTATCGTACAGGATATTTGCAACTGGTTTATGAGTACTACCGTGATTTCATGATGCGCAGGCAGCGCGGTGAAGTGGTTCTACCCAGTGGAATTCCGGAAGAGCAATGGGATGGCCGTTTTGATGAACTGGCTCCGCAGGAAAAAGCTCTCTATACCCTGCGCAGGATGGAAGAGGTAATGCCGGAAGATGTGATCCCATTGAACAACCGGGATATCCTCCTGCAGTTGGGACGCATATTCTGTGACCTGGGAGCGCCGGAAGAGGGATCACGAAGATTTGACCGTGTTCTGGAACTTGAACCGTTAACAATCGAAAACAAGATCCAGGTGGCATTGCATCATCTTGAATACGCACATAACAATGAACGCGCCGACGCTATTTTTGAAGATATCGACAGCGATCGTCGTACGACACCCGGCCAGATGCTGGATATTGCACAATACCTGAACCGGGCGAATTCTCCCTTGCTGGTGGAACACCTGAACCGGATCGAGCAACGGAACGATCTGACACTTGACGAGCAAACAGAGCTGGCGATTCTTCTGCTGGAAGGAGACGAAGTGCAACGGTCCCGGACTATGCTGGAAGAAATGTCACGGAATCATCCTGATAACGGAACAATATTGGCGGCGTTAATTGAAGTATATGCAGCAATGAATGACACACAGAACGTAGTAACATTGCTTGAAGACTGGGTGACACGGAATCCGACGGATGCTCGCGCACAACAAATGCTGAGACAATGGACTGATTAGTGAAAGTATCTGTTGTCATTCCACATCTGAGAGGAACAGAAACCCTTCTTCCACTCCTAAGTGATTTGAAACGGGAAGCAAAAGACGTTTCGCTTGAAGTGATCCTGGTGGATAATGCCGCGCAGGACGGCTCTTCTGTTAAAGCAAAAGAACTTCATCCGTGGATACGAAAATTATCTCTCCCCGAAAACAGGGGCTATGCCGGCGGTTGCAATGCCGGCGTTCGTGTTTCACGGGGTGATTGGATATGGCTGTTAAACGATGATGTTGCACTGGACCAGGGTGTCATCAGTGAAATGTTGAAAATTGCTGAAAGCGCGGATGATATCGCTGCGGTACAGCCCAAGATTATGTCTCTGGTCACACCGGGTTTGTTTGATTATGCTGGCGGAGCGGGTGGACTGATCGACCGGTTCGGGTACCCTTTTGCCTATGGGCGTATAGGGGCGTTTCAGGAACAGGATGAAGGTCAGTACGATGAATCCCGTGAAATCTTCTGGGCCTCCGGAACTGCCTGCTTATGGCGCAGGGAAACACTGCATCAGATCGGCTTGCTGGATTCTGCATTTTTTGCACATATGGAAGAAATAGATCTGGCGTGGCGAGCCTGGAATTCCGGATGGCGTATTCTGTCCGCTCCCGCTGGTGTGGTGCATCACCTCGGAGGCGGCACATTAAGTTATCAGAGCTGGAAAAAGATGTATTTGAACCATCGCAACGGTCTCATCACTCTCCTGAAAAATCTGCCCTGTTTTCACATGTGGTGGATCTTCCCGGCAAGGGCGTTGATGGATGCCGGGGTGGGAACGATGGAGGCATTCTCCGGGAGGCCGCAACGGATCACTGCAATCGTTGCAGGATGGGTCATATTCCTGGTACATATCAAGCGGTGGATATATCGACGAACCGTAATAAAATCGCCAGCTTCAGGGCACAAACAGCGAATACGGAAAGTAATGTACAACGGTTCGATATTGTGGGAATACTTCCGGGGTGTGCGAAGAGTCACATGTCTTGCAAAAGTCGGAAGATAGACGTATTTTACCTTGACGAAAAAAAAGACAGGGAGGCGGTAAAGCAGGTAGTCTTACCGCCTATAGATTCAGAGTCAGTCAGTACGACAGGAGGCCATCCATGTGGCGTAGGACCGGGATGCTAGTGGGCTTACTGCTTGTAGGAATGCTTGTACTAACAGGCGCCACCATCGCCCAGGAAGTATCCGTCTTCTCCAATCGGGACGTACTTAGCCATAAGTACGGTTTCCAGATCCACGGAGGCGGTTCCCTTTATGCGATGAATGATGTAAACGATTACCGTGCCGCAGCAACACACACCACCAACGCAGAAGAAGCCGAAATGGGCATTGCATGGGGAATTGCGGTACTGTATCGTAGTCATGAAAATTTCCGTTGGACCATGGGTTTCAGCCAGCTTGGTGAGGATGAAACGGTAGCCGGATGGCTTGCGGGTACACCGCAATCTATTGTGCAGCAGGTCAAGGGAAGTGAAATTTACATCATGGGAAGTTACCTTATCCCGTTGAATGAACGTATGCATTTCCATGTCGGCGGCGGTCCCACGATCGTTTCCGGTACACTGGATCGTTCCGCAACAGCAGGTACATCTTTCTTTGATGCCAAGGGCCGTAGCATGGGTTTGCGTGCCAATCTTGGATTCGAATGGTTGATCACCCCCGCAATCGGTTTGAATGGTCAGTTGGGATACCGTCTCGCGAAGGTCGGGAAGGTTATCTACGAAGACCGCAACAATGTTGAACAAACGGTTTACTGGGGAAGCCAGAACCGCGAGTTCACCGTGGACTTTTCCGGTGCATTTGTGGAATTGGGGATTCGCCTGTACTTCCAGCCTGCTACCAGATGGCTTGATCTTTAATGATCACCAATAGGGCTTAAGTGTTTGGGGTTACCCTGATGGGGTAACCCTTTTTTTCGGAGCATTGTTTTGAAAAATCAAGAGATAATGGAGTTGATATAGTCCTGAAGCGTAGGATTGTTTTACATTTGGAATGGAACAGTATAGACTTGGAGAAAGCTGTGAAAGCAGCCGTTTTCATGGTAAAAAACGGAAATACACGGGCATGGGAGAAACTCTATCTTACACGCTTGTTCCGTTTGCTTGAATCCACGGGGTGCAGAATTACAATCGTTTCAAAACCATTGCGTTACTACCTGCAGCATCTTCGAAGTTCACAGGACAGATCCTTCATTCGCAGCTTCCTGCAGCGGTATGATCTACTGTTCCAAGTGTTCCCGCCAGTCGGTTTCTGGGTAACGTTTAATGCCATTTTCCGCAATACGTTTCAAGGACCACTCCTTGGAATCAACTGCTCGACCTGTGGAGAAAATCAATGGATCAATGGGAATGGATTTCTTTCGACCATGCTGTACGGTCAAGGACTGGATGGTTGTTTTCAACCCATGAAAGGGCAAGCAAACTTGTTCAAGCGGACAACGGAAAACAGAATTCCTTTATTATTTCTTCCTTTGCATATGTTTCTTCCCATGCATAGATATGACGACTACAGAAAACAATACTGCGAAACGGAAATCAAATCGTTATGTGTTCTTTCGGATTCAATTTGTCCTCCTGTACGAACATTGTATGAAATCCGTCATTTGCTGTTCAAGAAAGGATATGAAACAACGTTCTGCACTCATGCAACCCTCGCAAGTTCAGGCAGATGGCTTCTGAGAATCCCGGGAACAAAAAGAATCAAGCTGTACAGGCACAAATATGAATTACTTCCTGCACTGGACCAGGCAAACGTGGTCGTCATTCCTTCGTTGAACATGTATAACCTGCCTGAGACGGTCTATGCGATAAACCATGGATGTTATGTTGTCACGAAACGAAACATTCTGTCGGAGGAACTTTCTCTAGGAAACAGAAATGGATTCCTGGTAGACTCTTCTTTTTCGGAGTTCAGTATGGATCACTATTTTGAAGCGGCTGAAGGCGCCGGTCATGGAAACGATAGCTTTACCGTAAGTACTTGCAGAACGACCGTATCGAAAACAAAATTGTCAAGAGTTATCAAACATTTTCTGGAAGACAGGATTGCGGAAAAACATTCGTTTGGAAAGGAGTATCCGCCATGGTCTCAATCTGCAAAAGGGCATTGATTCTGGTCTCTGACAATCCAATGTGATATTTGCCTTTGGAAGGGGAAGATAGTAATTTACACGGCAGCTTAGACGGTCCCTGTGGATCGTTACGATAAAAAGTCCCGGAGAGGTGGCCGAGTGGTTGAAGGCGCACGCTTGGAAAGCGTGTTTAGGGTAACCCCCTAACGTGGGTTCGAATCCCACTCTCTCCGCTGATACTAAAGAACTTAGCCCCAGTTTTTCGACTGGGGCTTTGTCGTCTGAAAAGTGCCGCGGGAACAATATGGGAACATTTACTGCAATTTCCGGTCTTCAAGTGGAATAATATTCACGGCACAGTTCATGATGTCAACTGGCGATTCTCAAGGGGATACGACGTTCGAGTGAAGCCTCGATAAACTCGTCCAGATCCTGCGGACGAAACCAGACACTGTTCTTCGCAAGGCGAACGCATGTTAATGCGCCTTTATTAACATATGACATTACAGACTGCCGGGTCATGGAAAGCATTTCTGCTGCTTCTTTGAGGGGAATTATGAGTCGGTGGGTTTTGGTTTTTTGCATCGCGGTTTTTCCTCGTGCTTCTTTGATGATAGGATAGAATATTTTTTGCAATCTCTGTAAACTCGCATGAAATACATGTGACTTTATTGATCCGAAGGTTCATGCGACGGATGCGAGAGAATCTGCCATCTCGTTCCACTTGTCATCTGAGTGTCCCTTCACGTGGATGAATTCCACATCAAAAGGGAGATCATGGACGAAACGGTGCCATTCTTTGGTTAATGGTTTTTTTGCCCTCCAGCTTCCATCAATCCATTTTGCCACGCCTTCATAGTCATAAAATAACGTGACTTTTTTGTATCCCTTTTGCGCAGCCCACTCAAGCGCCTTACGCGCGGCGATCAGTTCAGAGGTGACGTTTCTTGAAGAGGCATTGTCACCCAGTTCTTCTGCTGTTAGTTCGCCATACTCTTGGTGGACAAAATGATCATTTTCTACAACGACAAAGGCCCATCCGAACAGGCCATCCTTGAAACTGCCATCGGTGTAAATACGCATATACTTTCCTCCATTTTTTTGTACTGTCATGTCGAGCGTGTTCGCAGGATTGAATCCTGCTCTGGTGTCCATGGTATCTCTCTGCACTTCTGCAGAATTTTTTGTTGTGTTTAGCAACGGGCGATACCATTTCCGTTCTGGTGTTGCGGTACTATCTTGGTGTGTTCTCCTCTTTTTGTGGAATTGTTTACGCTGCACGTTTCAGGTCGGGTGACACAGGCGAGCTTATCGCAAAAGATTGTTCAGATACTTCAGTGCGCATAGTGCGGATTTGCTTTTCGGTGTAAACTGATTCAAGTTGGTCTTTTGGCAAAATATCCAATAGTCCCTCTGTGAAGGAACTGTAAGGTCCATCACTTTTGGTAACGTGATTTACTTTCCACAATCGGGCTTCATGGTACTGATTCGAATAGTTTTTAACCATTTCGAGAATACCAAGTGCTTTCAATCGTTCAACCCGAATTGAAGCTGTTCCTATTGAACAGTTCCAAATCTTTCGAAACATAGAATGACTTATTTGAATACCATTATTGGAATCTTTCAGTAGAGATTTGACGTTTCTAAAAAACTGAGCTATCCATTTCTTCTCTATATGTTTTGAATTTGAATTATGAATGAAAAGGATGTCCTCAGGCGTAAGACCAAACGGATTAACACTCCTAATTGGGATGATGAATCCATTGACTAAGTAGGCAACTTCTCTTCGTATTTGTTTAAATTTACCTGCATTCCAATCTTGGGAATTGCCATTATTCTGGTTAGTAATCCAATCCCATATGTACTGCTTCGCTTCGTTTCTTGACAGATTTAGATTTAGTAAACAATACGGTACTATCGCATTGATTAGCTTGAGCCGGCTACCTGATTTGGTGATTCCAAATTTTAACGCATGTCGGGCAATTGTCATATAATCCACTTCTTTTTCAACTACTTGCCCTTTTTTAGAACAATAAATCATATCTATTCTGTTCATCTGTGTCTGTTGTGTGCTGTTAGTGGTGGCGGAACAATTGGCAGGTGGTGCTGGAAGTTGCACGATAGCGTTACTTTCAAGCCGCCCGGGAGTGGCACAATTACTATTGGTAGTAGAGATGCAGAGAGACGATTTGGTGCATGCTAAGAGGTAGTCGAGTGGGTAACTTGTTTCCTTGATAAAAGTGTCAATGAAGTCGAGCTGACCAGAGAGACTGGAAGCTACTGGGTAAAGATCATCCGGATCGAGCACATTGCTTCCCAATCCTAACGGCAGCCGGAAAGACTTCTTTGGCGTTCCTGTAACATGTTCTATCCACCCAGATCCTATTTGGATACCACAATAATCAAATAGTTTCTGTACCCGGGATTTCAGTCCGCGTATTGGTGTCTTTCCCTCTATCCAGTAGTATACGTGAAGCCCTCCATTACTGGAGGATTGAATCACCAGGGGATCTTTGCCATTGAAAGCAGCACGAATTGAATCCAACCTGTCCCGTGCAGGATGCTTTAGAGCATCTTCGACAGCTGCATTACCATGAACATCGATATCAAATGCGAGACATCGCGTGTACTTCCACCATCGAAGCCCAACAAAGTGTTCCTGGGTCAGATGTTGCAGGATGTCGCGATCATTATATGGATACTTTACTGTCCACCATTCACCAGAACTGCCATCGGCGTAGATATCACGCTTGCTGAAAGGAATGTAACATCGATCTTCAATGAAGTATTTTTGGTACAGCTCGAATGCAACCGTGTCAAGACCGACAGCATCCAGGCGATCACTACGTGTTGCGCGTTTGGGCTTCTTCCCGTTCGGGAAACCGGGAATTTGGGGCATAATTCTTTTCCTCAGAGGAGATAATTCGTTTTGTTGAGAGTATTTCCTATATATAGTATCTCCATGACCACCCCAGATTTGTGTACGTACTGTCAATACAATTGTTCATAAACAGTAAAATCGAAGGAGAGTTATAAATAATTTGAAGACGCTTATAGGGCGATATTTGGAAAAAATCAGCCGATGACCAATTCATTGAATTGGAAAAAGCCCTGAATTGTTCCACGCCCCCCCGTTCTATAAGCAATTGATGATATAACCGCTTATCAGAACAACCTCTGCATCTATTCCATCACACATCATGAAGATTTAGTCAATTCACCCGTGCTTCTCGAGGACACGGGTTTTCTGTTTTGTAACCATTTACCTGCAGGAGGAAAGAACCATGAAGATCGAAGTGTCTGCGCAGACCAAAGATCAAGTACATCAACTTGCCATGGAGGTTTATCGTATGATGATTCCATGTTTCAGCTTCGATGGAACACAGTTGAAGCGTGCACCGTCTATTCCTCTCAGGGATACGATCATAGAGAAAATGATCGATCCCACCAACCTGATCCGAGTCCAGTTGAAGTATCCTGAAGACGGTCCGGATGACCGATGGTACGCCGCCTGCGAAGCCCTCTTAGGCGGAGGACTGGACTTTGACGGGAAACGATTCCACATCCTCGGCGGTTCCAGTTCAATCAAGAAGGGTCACTTCTGGATGGCGACCGAAGAAGTTCGGGCATTAATCCACCCGTTTTTCTATAGCAGTCAGGAAGCTTTGAGCTACCTGGGAGTCCTGTTCAGCGGGTGCCACCATGGCATCCATCGCCTGAATGGCATCAGAGGGCGTGTGGTTCAGGAAGGCGAAGCTTTCACTGCCGATGGTATGGGATTCATTTCGAAAGAGCTGGTAGATAGGCTGGGAATAGATAAACGACAACTCCAAGTTCGAATGGTCAGCGATCATCCCGATCAGCGCTGGCTGGCAAAAGGAACTCTTTTACCAACAGACCTTCCGGATCACTTGGACTTTTTACTTCCCACTTCAATGGTTAAAGGGGCTGGTATTCCGAAAGCGGATCTTCCATGGTCATTCTGGTTCGGTGTGAGGGATGTTGCCTCAACTCGTCCCTACAGCAGCTCTTTCAGTTTTGCCCAGTGGTTCGGCCAGGATGTGCTGGATGCCGTCTGGTTTGTTGCTGAACAAAAGCAGGATGTCATCGTGGACGCATTGAATGACCGTAAATCTGCGCTAAAGCTCTTGGGACTGTTGAACCGGGAGAATGAGTTCAACGATGCCCGTACAAAAGCGGAAGCCTTCCTGCAGGCTGGTGTTGGACCGGATCATCCTTGGCTTCGCCGTCAACTTGTGAAGCTCATGCGGAGGGAGTATGTCCGTCTGGCAACCGGTGGAGGTTTCGAACTGACCGGACGGATGGGCGCCTATGCTGATTTACTGGAAGATGTCATCTGTGCATGTGATCTTCCTGCAGGCCCAGTGATCCTGTCACGCTACCCAATTCGTGATCCCTGGAGTATCCAGGCGGTATGGAACGAACCAGGTGCCATTGCTACTCCCTTTCCTGGGACTGTTTACCTGAATAACAACCTTGCCAGCATACTCGATGGCGATTTCGACGGAGATTACTACACCATCTGCAACCAGGAAGCAGCAGTCGGAGCGGTGGCATCCACAAGTTGGTATCCCGACTACCGTCGTGAAGATACACCTCCAAAAACACGTTTGAACGATCCTCTCTCTGCACTGCCGTTTGCTGCCGTCAAGGCTCTTGGTAACCGTATCGGTTCGTTGACCTATGCGATTTCCGGTGCTGTGCATTCCGGACGATTAGACAAAGTTGCTGCATTATCTGCTGGTCTTCAGTCAGAGGTTCAAAGTCTGAAGTGGGATACTAAATCTGATCGGGCCTTGCTTGAAGACCCGGATCTTCAAATGCCTGACTACATAGCAACGACAAAAAGTGATCGGGATCTGTTTGTCAGGCATGCAGAGAAGATTGAGGGTGATTTCCCCCTGATTCGAAACTACAACCAAGTGGTGTCCCGTTGGCAGAAGGACACCACGCAAACGTCCCCGCTAGTCCACTTCAAAGCGCTGGTTCCCATATGGCAGGAACCGACTGCACTGGATTGTGTCGAAGAAGCACATGCCGTTGTGCAAACCTATAATCGTTGGATCGCATCCATCATCCAGAAGAATCCCGATCCTTCCCAAGATGACCTGGCTGGTCCAATACGTTTCCTGGAAGCATGGGATCAAAGCAAAACAGTAAACCGCCGTTCGTGGGCAGTAGCTTTGTGGCATGTAGTGCATGGCAGCCGGGCAGATACGACAGGCAGTGCAGCCTTCCATGCTTTTTCACAGGAATTAGCTGACATGATGCTCCAGCAACGGTCTTTTAACCACCCAGTAAATGTCCCTCAACGAAAAACCTCTCAGCAGCCTCTCTACCAGCAGGAAATGATCATCCCGCTGGTAGGTAGCTTCAAACAAGAGAACGTCGATCCTGGGGCGATTATGAGCAGAATTCAGGCTATTGATGGAACTGTCCTGGTGACCACTCGTTCAAACGGTGGGACAAATGCAGCATTTTGGCATGGCGAGGTGTATCTTGGACAGATCCCGAAAGATCATCTATTGTACAGCGCTGTTCCAGCCAACTTGTACTTTGAGGCACGATTGCAGCTACGGAGTCGGACAGTTTACCTTGCCCCTGCGTCCTCAGGCTGGCTTACAGCAACACGAAACTTACCAGCAAAGTAGCATACGGCCAGCACTCCTCTTTTCACTTACCTGCCAATAGTTTCTAACCCATCGGCAGGTATATGGGCGCTTCGCGTAGAGTGTACTTCTGCACAAGCGCTGACGCGCGGAATTGTGAATCTATGCAGCGTTTAGTAAGATTGGTTTCCTATAATCGACAGTATCTTCATGTATCCATGATTTATAATGAACCACATGTGAAATTGTCCTTGGTGTTACGCCATACTCTTTCGATAGAGCAACTTGTTGCTGTCCCTTAATCCAGAATTTGTACCTGATTTCGTCTGCTGATTTGTATGACAATTTTAAGTTTGGTGCCCCATCTTTCATGCGATTACGAGACATTTCTTTCATACGTCGTTTTTTGCGCTCAGCAGTTTCTTCCGAAATGTTAATGGCATTCTGGGAGCGTGATACCCATCGGAGATTTTTAGGATCATCATTTAAAGTATTCCTGTCAATATGATCCACAATGTCTTGACCAGGTTTTGGTGGACCGTTTGCGATCCAGCAAATAAGTCTGCATCTCCGGATCTGATGAACTTTACCCTCGTGTCCAACATCCATATAAACGTATCGATGATTTGCACGAACGCCACCTGTTTTTTCGTGAACAGTACCATCTGGACGACAGAGTTGACCCTTATCATTCAAGTGCCATCCATCAAGAACCTTCTGTCTGTAGAGCCAGTCGAGCTTAAACATTATAGCTCTCCTTTAAACCATTTCTTCCGGATAAGCGATCCCATGCGGACCTGTCCTTTCCGGGTTACATGGTTACTCCACATTTTGAGTCAGATTTCACAGGACACCTGTGATTCAACAGGCGGGCAATCAGGCAGGTATTATTCCATATCGATGTAGTTTCCCATTAGACTTGCATCTTTATTACTTAATTCACAATTAGATAATAGAATTTTAGGATCTCTTTCAATCTTCGTGGGTAGGTAGTTAAAGAAGAGGGACATATTATCTTCTTCGTGTATTCTTTGCCGAGAAATCACCAAGGAGAGTAACGATGTCCCTCAGTGAAAACTTACTATCGGTTTTATTCTCACTTCAAGGGTATTCGATCAAATCTATTTCCGAATGTGAGACCCGTGTAGTTTTGCATTTAACCCGTGAAGAGGGAAGCATTTGCCCGCATTGTGGCAGCATTTGTTCACGGTATGATTCCCGTATTCGTGAGTTGTTTATTGGCAGCGTCAATGGAATAGCCGTGTATTGTGCGGTTCGCATTTACCGTGTTGCTTGCTCTGTTCATGGCGTAGTAACTGAAGATCACGGGATTAGTGACGGTCAGAAGCGTTATTCGAAAGCAGCGGGCGCCAGTGTAGTTCAGTATACCCGTTACCTTGATAATGTTTCCACGGGGAAACTACTTGGCTTGTCTTCCAGCACCGTTTACCGGATAGATCGGGAGGCATTAGGCGATCTGGTTGACGCTTACCGTACAGGGTTTGCTTTCGGTTCCGTGTTGAGTGTGGATGAAGTCGCCTACAAACGTCATCATCATTACGCGACAGTTCTTTCAGACTTCGACCAGGGCAAGGTTTTGTGGCTGGAAAAGGACCGAACCTGTGACAGCTTGAAACGCGCCTATAGTCATCTTTCGAATGCGTCAGAAACGGTTCAGACCGTCACCATGGACTTCTGGCGTCCTTTTGAGAAAGCGACACGGGAAACCCTGCCTGATGCCAGTATTGTGTATGACAAGTTCCACCTTGCACGATTGCTGAACAGGGCTGTAGAAAACCAGCGACGGGCGTATCAACGTGATCTGCCGGAGGAAGAGCGAAAGATCATGAAAAAGCAAAGCCGATGGATCTTGCTCAAACGGGAAAAGAACCTGTCGGAACAAAACCGTTCACACCTCGAAGAGCTGAAGCGAAAGAATGAGCCATTGTTCATTGTCTACATGCTGAAAGAAAGCTTCCTTTCCATTTTTGAAGAAGATCGACTGGTAGATCAAGCGAAAGTCATGATCGATCAATGGATCGAACAGGTAATGAACAGCAGCTTTCAACAGCTTAAAACGTTTGCCAGGTCACTGATGAAACGGTTCAGGCAAGTCCTGGAATGGTTCGAAAAACCTGTTTCTAATGGAAAAGCTGAGGGAATCAATAACGTCATCAAAACCCTGCTGAAAAGAGCATACGGCTACAAGGACTTCGACTATTTCAGAATGAAAGTTCTGCAAAGATGCGGAAACATCATGGAAATGGCTACCCACGAAGGTTGAAAATGATCCGAATTTTACATCCATTAATGAATACCAGATATAATAAAAACATACGATTCATGATACAGTACTGAGACAATATGAGACAACCTGAGACAGGTATAGTCAGCAACCAATTCAGGCAGCAATAACGTCTTGGCACAGTACTTCAGCTTGTTCGAGGACTGTTGCGGTAGCGTGTTCCTGTTTGTCGGGTGGATAGCCATATTTACGGAGGATTCTCTTGATGATAACCCTAATCCTGGCGCGTGCGTTCTCGCGAACGGACCAGTCGATTGTAACACTGCCACGAACAGCTTTAACCAACTCCTGCGCAATATGTTTCAGAGTATCGTCACCAAGAACTTGTACAGCGCTATCGTTCACCTCAAGCGCATCGTAAAATGCAACTTCATCTTCTGCAAGGCCAAGTTCTTCGCCACGCCCGCGTCGCTTGTTCATTTCCTTGGCAAGTTCAATCAGCTCTGCGATGACAACTGCGGTTTCAACGGTTCGGTTTTGGTATCTACGGAGAGTGTCCTCAAGCATCTGTGCAAACGAGCGGGCTTCAACAACATTTTTCCTGCTGCGGTGCTTAATTTCGTCTTTTAGTAATTTCTTCAGCAGTTCCACCGCGAGGTTTTTGTGTTTGAATCCTTTTACCTCTTGAAGGAACTCATCTGACAGGATGGATATGTCCGGCTTCTTCAAACCGGCTGCAGCAAACACATCAACGATTTCATCAGAGACAATAGCCTTTGACACGATTTGCCGGACAGCGGTATTAAGATACTCGTCACTACGGTGTTCTTCACCTTCAGCTTGGAACTTGACAATTCGAGCCTTAACAGCTTGAAAGAATCCTACATCGTCGCGGATGCGGATGGCTTCATCATGGGGTACAGACAACGCAAACGCACGAGATAGCGCAGTGACTGCGTCCAGGTACCGTTTTTTACCATCATCCAGGCTCAGGATGAAGTCGGCTGCCGGGATCAATCCTGCAAGGCGTTCATCTGGCGTACCTGCTACAATGGATTGGAAATCAAATCCATGGTACATGCTGCAAACGACATCATACTTCTCCAGCATAACTGCAACAGCTTCTGCCTGATCGAGTGTCGGATTGCCCTTTCCACCGCTTTCAGTGTAATCCTTCAGTGCATGTTTTAACTGGTCAGCAATACCAATGTAGTCAACGACACGCCCACCAGGCTTATCCTTAAATACACGATTGACCCGGGCGATTGCCTGCATCAGACCATGACCACGCATTGGTTTATCAACATACATTGTGTGTAAGGGTGGCGCATCAAATCCTGTCAACCACATATCCCGGACGATCACTAGTTTGAAGGGATCATGTTCATCACGGAACCGCGTGGCAAGTTTCTCTCTGCGTGGTTTGTTCCTGATGTGCTGCTGCCAGCCAGTTGGATCTGAGGCAGAACCGGTCATGACAACTTTCAGCATCCCCTTCTTGTCGTCGTCATTGTGCCAGTTCGGGCGGAGGGCGATGATCGCTTTGTAGATATCTACACATATACGGCGGCTCATACATACGATCATACCTTTACCGTCCATAGCGGACAACCGATCCTCGAAGTGTTGCACAAGATCTTCAGCGACAAGTTTGATTCGCTTCTCTGTGCCGACCATTGCCTCCAAGCGTGCCCACTTGCCCTTCAGCTTTTCTTTCTCCTCAAGTTCTTCACCTTCGGTCAGCTCTTCGAACTCCGGATCAATATTCGGTTTTTCTTCTGCCAGTAGCTCGATCTTGGCAAGCCTGCCTTCGTAGTGAATCGGGACTGTAACGTAATCTTCCACTGCCTGCATGATATCATATATATCGATGTACTCGCCGAACACAGCTCGTGTATTCTTGTCGATCTTTGCAATCGGAGTACCGGTAAAACCGATAAAACTGGCGTTCGGCAGTGCATCACGCATGTGCCTGGCAAAACCCTTGATAAAGTCGTACTGGCTACGGTGGGCTTCATCGGCCATTACAACAATGTTCCGGCGCTCGGAAAGAAGAGGATAATTGTCCCCTTTATGTTCTGGCATGAACTTCTGAATAGTGGTGAAGACAACTCCACCAGACGCAGTAGTCAGAAGATTACGCAGTTGTTCACGATACTCTGCCTGAATTGGATTCTGACGGATCAGATCACGGCAGGCAGCGAAGTTGTCGAATAGCTGGCCGTCCAGATCGTTTCTGTCCGTAAGGATCACAATTGTCGGGTTTTCCATATCTGGTTGTTGCACCAGTTTTCCAGCAAGGAATACCATGGAAAGGCTTTTCCCGCTTCCCTGGGTATGCCAGATTACTCCAATACGTTTGTCCCCATCCTGTCCGGATGCTCGAACAGTGTTCTCGACAGCTTTGTTTACAGAATGGTATTGATGATAGGCAGCAGCCTTTTTAATCACCTTTGTGCCGTTGTCGTCGAACACAATGAAGTGAAGGATGTAGTCCAATAGCACAGAAGGATTAAACAGCCCACGTGCCATTACTTCCAGCATTGGAGTCCCCACAGGCTCGATGGTTTTCCCATCGATTGTACGCCAGGTATTGAATCGTTCCCAGGGCGATGTCAACGTTCCGGCTTTGGCATCAGTGCCGTCAGAGATTGCCATGACTGCGTTATAAGTGAAAAGTGTAGGTAACTCTTGTTTGTATGTCTGAAGCTGATTGTAGGCTTTTTTAACCGTGGCGTTTTCGTCTGCTGGGTTCTTCAGCTCGATAACTACTAACGGCAGGCCGTTAACAAAGAGAACCACATCCGGACGGCGATGGTACTGCCCTTCTTCAACACGATATTGATTGACAGCCAGCCATTCGTTGTTGAATGGATTGTTCCGGTCAATCAACCATACGAGATCATGCTTGATTTCGCCATCCTTCGAATACTCTACTGGCACACCATCAATCAGCATTCGGTGGAAAAGACGGTTATTAACCAGCAAGTCGGGGCTTTCTGTACTTAGGACTTTACGAACGGCATCATCAATTACTTCAGATGGAAGTAGTGGATTTATTCGACGAAGAGCGCTGTGCAGCCGGTCCTTCAGAACGACATATTTGTACGTCTCACGTTCAGGAGCTTCACCGTCAGGTCCGATCTCCGGACCGAACAGGTATTCGTATCCCAACTCTTGCAGGTGACCTATCAGGATCTGTTCAACGTTGTCTTCTGTGAGGAATGGGGTCATAGATTAAAGTACTCGGTAATTTGTTTTATGTAAAACTCGTGTTTTTCCACTGGGTAAATGGTTTTATTGGCGTTCTTCAATTGCCATTGAAAATGTCTCAACACCATTCTTCCAAAATTCTTAGCCCAATCCTTTTCTGTTTGATTCCCTAAATTCCACCAATAGTGTAGAGGTGAACCAATAGGTGAAGGGGAAAATGTCAGAACTGATTGATCAACGTAAATTCCAAATGGAGGAGCTTTAGATTCTGCTTTATAAGCCCATGATAATGGCGAACCAATCATTACATTGTGCATATAATTATTCCCGATGTATGTGGGTTGAGGTTGTCCGAATCCCGCAGTAATGGATGTTCCATCAATAAATGGACCATAAGCGATAGCACCCCTGATGATAAATCTGTGTTGATTATATCGTTCGAGTGAGAACAGATTAGCTAAGGTTAAGAAAGATCTCCTGAGAAACCTAATTAAATCACCCCAGTCATCCGCAGTCGCAAAGAATCCATCCGTAATTGGGTGAACACTGATTCTTTGATGAGTAACCTGCGCTTTCTGGGCTGTGCAATGGACCTTGGCAACAAAATTGGACGCTTTCGGGAGTGATAGCATCATTGCGTTTGCAGCACCCATTAAATCAATCCAAGCAATATATTTATTGGTAGTATTCAAATTCTGATTGTTAAAGTGAATAGCATCCCATTTGCTATTCCTCGCGTTGTGTTGTCCAAATACCTGTTGAAAAGTTTGTGTTGGTGGCATGGCTCACTCCCTTTCGCAAAGTAGATCAGAGATGGAAAAATCACTACTGATTAATGATCTGTAATACTCTAATCAATGATTTTCGAAAACTATACCACAACTGGCCTGTCTTTAAATTCTTCGTACCACGTCAAGATATTATTTATATCGTCCTCAATCTCGTCTGGAGGTGGCACTTCAACGGGCGTCTCCGTTGATTGACTGTGTTCATATTTGGAATACTTGGTCATATACTGATCTATCATTTGGCAATCAGACAGTGTGATCTTTGAAAGCTGTTCAATTTTATTCTTTGTATTAACTTCACGCCTGTGTCTTTGAATAACATCAGCGAGAAAAGTGATTTCAACAATACGTTCAAGCAATATTCGAACATCAGTACAAATGCTTTTGCCTTGGGGGTAGTAAGCTTCTGAACCATTCGAAAGGTATTCTTTTCTGGCTTGTGCAAGACGTTCATTTTTCAAATTATTCAGTGCTTGTTTTGGCTTCTTTGCGAAAAGTGGAACATCACCAGGTTCACCATCACCCCAAGGTTCTTGACGAATACTGACTGTTCCTGGATCAGATTTGTCATTCAATAATCCTAACAGACTCAGTCGATGGGTGAAGACTATTACTTGACGACTAGTAGTCAAATCTACTAACCGTTCGACGACTTTCTCTTCATATTTCTGGTCAAGCGAAGAAATAGGATCATCAAAGACGATTGGACTATTGTTTGAACTACCTGTAACATCAGCGATAAATGCAGCCAGCTCAATTACACGTTTTTCACCTTCACTCAGAATTTCGAGTGGTTTTGCGGTTGCGCCTTTCAATCGGATTGCGTGAAGTGCCTTGCCCTTTGATGTTCTTGTTTTCACCAACTCGACTTTTATTTTCTTCGCTCCAAGTTGTTCCAGCTCACCTGCAAATCTCTCTACATATGCTGACGTGACGACAGCCTCAGCTACTTTACCTGCTTTTATAGAAACTGCAGTCGTGTCAGTTGCTTTTATCCAATTGTCGTATTCAAGAACTTTCTGAAGACGCTGTACTTCAGCCAATATTGCATCAGTTTGTTGTGAAGTCCACTTCTTTGCATCCAGTTCATTCTTCTCTTTTTTAATGGCTGAAAGATCTGTTGACTCTGTATCCTTATTGTGTTGTTCAATTTGATTTGCCAAACTTGCACTTATTTCACGGAGTTCCTTCAGCCAGGATAAGTCTTCTGCCTTCACAAAATTTACAACTTCGGTACCAACACCTTTAAGTTCACCAATGATTACTCTGGCTGATTGATAGAAAGAGGACACTCTTGGAAGCCAGATGTCCTGATCGAGGTTCGCAGCTTGCAGCATTGTGGTTATTTCTTGATCAGCAGGAATTACGGGAAGTGCGTCAGTAGATTCCTTGTAAGCAAGCTCTGAAGCTTTCGCGGTTGTCTCAAGTGATCCTGCAACATAACTTTCAAACTGTTTTAATCGTTGCTTACCATTTTCCTCAAGATCCTGATGACATAGCACACACTTTGATTTTTCTGTTGTTACAGGAAACGTTTGTTCTGGATATGCTTCTTGTTGGGAAAACGATCTGGCTGCTTCCCACATTGCGCGCCAGGTTTCACTACCTACACCGGGGAGTCTTGCAGTATCTAATGCGGTTACTGCACCTTCTTCTGCTATTTTCCTATTTCTTTGTGATTCTTTCTTAAGATTGTTGATCTTTTTACAGGATTCTTCACTTAGTTTGCTAACGGTATCTTGAATTCTGTCAGTGAAAGTGTCAAGCTGAGCTTTATTGCCCCTCTTTGTTGCAGCCAGTTTTGCAGGATCCGAGCTAAGCCTGTCGTTCAGGTCTGTCAATTTTGTTTTGTCAGCTTCGCTCCAAAGAAGTATTGGTGCGAGTGAATCCTTTGTGTGTCGAGCTCTCAGGCTTGTGTATATCCTACCGGCCTTTGATTCGGAAAATGCCTGTGGGAGAATAGGAAGTTGACTCACAAGTATTCTTTTTTCTGCTTCAAGATGTTGTCTTATTCTCACAAAGGTTTTTACAGTTTCATCAAATAGTGTTATTACACGAGGGCTGTATGTTATTTCGTTCTCATCATTCAGGTAGATTGTACCCCGATCAGTATCAAAGACATCAATTGATCTCAGGTCTGAAAGTGGTTCTTCTGAAGCTGACCATGGTAAAGATGTATCTTTGTCTCCAAGCCTATAACCAATTGTACAACCTTGTTTTACAGGTGCGGTCTGATAGACGTTTGCGCGCAATGCGGATGCGTGTGGTTTGCCTGCAATACTATTGATGATTCTTATGTATCCAGTTTTGCCAGTACCATTTCTACCATAGATTATTACTGGATTTTCATCGCCGAAATCTAATGGTTTTTTTGGATGAAGGTTGTCAATTCCTTCAATATTGCCTATTGATTTCAGGTGTAATGCTTCTGATGTATCCGTTCCAGTTAATAGTCCTTGGAACATTCGATTGCAACTGATTGCTTGCCCATGATCGGTTTTTGATAATTCAGTCAACTCTTTAATATCTTGATCGGTAAGATTGTCCCGTGCAAGTAGTCGCTCCACTACTGCCTGTTGCCAATCAGGTCGTGTACGAAGCCACCGTTCAATATTGAGTTCTACGTTCATTTCTTCCCCTCCCATGATCTGTGCTGCCGATAAACCTCAAGAGTATCAGTGAAATCATAAAAAGTGGGACTCTCTTTATCTGTCATTGACCATCGGGTAAACTCAGGTTTAGTGTCCTGTATTCAGTAAAATGCTTCATTGCAAATCCTCGCACACCGGTACCTGGATTGTACGATGGATACAGCCTTCTAAAATCCTGTTCAGCCAACATGAAGGTTGCGCCAAGTGGACTTTCTATCAGTGCTGACAGATAGAGAAGTCCGATAATGGGTGATCTTGATTCTCCAAGATTACAATGGACGAGAACTTTCCGCCCCTTCACAAGCTCCTCATGAATAAATGCTATTGCTGCGTCGATAATCTCTTTGGGTATGTATTTGGGATCAGGAGCATCAACAAGGTTCAGGATAAGTCTGTTCCCACGTCTCGCTATTAAATATTCCGGATGGTTTTTAGGGGCGCCACGACCACTATATCCAAGCTCACGACGATGGTAGGGTTCCTTGCAGGCATGAACTACTGACCAACCCGATAACCTTGACACATTCATGTCATAGTCATTCTGATTGCCAATGTAAAGTCTTTCATATACCTCGGTCATGGCACATTCTCCATACTATCCATATTGATTTCACCTGACAGTAATTTCGGTAGAAGTTTATTTCGAAGCGCTGCTAAAGATTTGGATATGTTATCATTTAATTCCCACTGGTTTAGAAGCGGCCATATAATTCTATATAAGTGCTCCAAAAGGTTGGTATTGGGTAAAAGAATAGATAATTTCGAAAAAGTTGATTTATTTAGAATTGGCATAGTCGACCCACTACTGCCAATCCTATACATTTCACTTCTACGTTGACGAAGGTTAACGAGAATATATGCCCCAAAGTACTTATCTATTGGTATAATACTGTTAATCTGTTGGTTTGTCACAGCTTTAAATGGACTTAAAGTTACTTTACCCATTTGTGATCCAATACAAGTGATACAAATCGATCCAGGATTAATTAAGTTCTTTTTCAGCGCCTCAATTCCTTTTTTAGATAAATAACGTGACGTTTTAGTAATAATCAGTTGATCAGTAATGTCGGAAGGCGTAATAAATGGCATAATTTGCCCAAAGTTGCCACTGATTTTAGTTTTTGGTGTTTTACCTGTTACAATACTACCGCAGTCCTTAATCGCCCCGACTCTCCAACCTTCTGGGATAGGACCGAGGGCTGAGTCGGTGAAGGAATCGGGGAAAAGGGAGGCGATGTTGGATGGGAAGGGTTTGCGTTTGTCGCCAAGGGCGGCACGGCGTGCGGCACGTTCACGGAACTCTTCTGGGATCGGATTCCCTGCTGCCAGCGCTTTGTCAATCACCGGATCAAAGTCCACAAACCACGACTTGTACAACGCCCGTGTCATCCCTTCCAGCGTCTCGTTCATTCTTCGGTTCAGTTCGATCTTGTCATCGAAAGAACCAAGAATTTCAACAATCCTTAGTTGTTCTTCATAAGGTGGAAAAAGAACTGGTAGTCCATAGAAGTTTTCACGACTAGTTGAGGGTATCGCTGATCCACTGTCCATACTATTGATATCATGTGTTAAAAGTTCATAGTAAGCCCAGCGCAAATCCATTTTGACTTTTGGAGAGAGATAAAAAGCAGTATCAATGACATAGAATGGTCTTTTGGAATAATGAATCCCTCTGTAAACGCCCTTTCTACCAACAATAACACCAGGATGAGAGCAGAGTGGTTCATGATGCCACCCAACTTGACCATTTGTTCCATAAACAGGGTAATCGCCAATAGCATCCTTATAACCACGGATACCTTTACCATATTCGAGAGTCGCGATTTCTCCCCAAGTAGTTAACCGTGCTTTTTCTTGCATTTATGTGCCTATATCATGTAAAAACTCGATGTATCTATCTACAGCCTCGCACATCATATCAATATCTACATTAAATTTGATCATAACTTCTCCTAATTGCCTTATATTTATATGTGTTACACCGTCAAGTGTTTCTTTACCCTTTTTATCTACTGGATATCTATTTGCAAAAGAATCAGGATCATACTCTGAAAAATCTTTTATTACTTCATCAATAAAATCAATTACAATTTCATTGAAAATAGGATCACGTGGTTTCAATTCAGCATAAATCTTTTTTAGATCTAACCAGAGTTGATTTATACGGTGATGCATTGGTATTTCTGGATCTTTTTCTAATGCGATCAAAACCCTGCCAATAAGACCTTTTAAGGACAATTCAATATAGTGTCTGAATAAAAAAGTAGCAGGATATACAAATACATCAAGTTTCGTTCGATCTTTAATTGCTGATTTCACAAGTTGGTTAGCTGACTCGTAATATGACCATGCATAAAATGAATACGTATTGTATCCCCAGTTTACGCATGCATTGAATTGCCAATCAGCAGCAGACGTAAAGACTGACTTATACTCTTGCAGTGTCATACAAAATCCGATTTGAATTTTCTGATTAAGTAAGAGCACATGGCAGAGACTATCCCAACAATGAGTTCAGCATCCTCAATTTTCAAACTGTGACCTTCAACACCATGCCGTGCGCCTGCCTCACTTGCGAATCCATACATCTTCTCCAGTACGACATCAAGTGGTTTTGGGAACTGGTCACGATGTGCTTTAATTACCTCGCCCAGTGTCTTCTTTGGTTCGTTAAAAACTTTCTTTGCTACCGCTTCCATAGCATTCATAGCGTGACTTACCGCACCGGTGATATCGGGTGGCTGCTGCTCCACAAGGCAAGCTCTTGCAGCGCGTAGTTCATGTTCGCTGCTTATGTAACCAGACGAGTGCAACAAGTCCAGACAAACATCTGACAGGGGAATACCTTGATCATCTCTAACACCGTAAATGGTATCGTTTATCAGCTCCCACTTTAGCCCAGAATCGTCAAATATCCCGTTTATCGCCTCTTCAAAATCTTCCAGTTCGTCACGGCTATCTATCGTTGATGACAGCGCTTCCAGAATGCCGAATACTTCATACCACTCAATCGTACGAATCAGTTCACAAATCCCTGAAAAGTCATCAACAACATTCTTTGCAAGTTGTTTCAATCCAGCTTTTATTTGCTCTGACCGTTTCCTTATACCTTTACGCTTGGTTGTCTCTGCAGTCAGGCTCTTTTCGTCCTTTACAGCCAAGTCCTTACAGACCTCAGCTACCAGGCCGGGTTCTTCCTCAAACGTATCTGCGATAACCCTACAGATCTGATCACGAGCGCGCCGAGAAAGCTTGTCAAGCCCGAAGTCCTGCTGGCCGGACCTGTAACCGTTCCGCACGGAGAAAAGAAGCTGTTCTTCATCAAGCATCTGTTTCTTCATCGTCCACTTGCATCCCGTGGTCATTCAGTTTTTCCATTTCGCCTTCAAATTCCCCGCTCAGCATATCTTCAATCTGCTTGCTTGTCGGCAGTGCTCCTTCGAGTTCTTTCGGTGCAGTTGTGTATGTCGATACTCCCATTGGTTTAGCTGTGTCACGTAATGTATATTCGACAATTACTTTATTTCGTTCTTTGCAGAGTACCAGGCCAATTGCCGGATTATCCACTGGATTGGGAAGCAGATCATCCACTGCGGACAAGTAAAAGTTCATCTTGCCGACAAATTCAGGTTTGAATGGTTCAACCTTCAGCTCTATCACGATATACCGGCCAAGTTGAAGGTGATAGAACAGCAAATCCAGGTAGTAGTCCTGATCGCCTACTTCAAGATGGTACTGTTCTCCGACAAAAGAGAATCCCCTCCCCAGTTCAATGAAGAATTCTTTCAGTTTATTGATCAGTCCACGCTGAAGCTGACGTTCGCTGAAATCAAGTTCCAGATCCAGAAAGTCAAAGGTGTACGGGTCCTTCAGCAGGTTCTGTGCAAGGTCTGATTGTTCTGCTGGCAGAGTTGATTCGAAGTTTGTCAGAGCTTTACCATGGCGACCGTAAGCGTCGGTTTCTATCTGGTGTACCAGGACTGCCCGTGACCATCCATTTGCTGTGGTCTGTTGTGCATACCAAAGACGTTGCAGGGGATCTTTCACCTTAGCAATAAGCGCAAGGTTGTGCCCCCAGGGAATTTCTCCAACAGCCTGTGGGAGATTTATGCCATCCAATTCTCGCATGGGTTGTGCGAGTTTTTCTTCAGCCTGTAATTCTCCAACAACCTGTTGGAGATTTGTGATCTCTTCAGTCCATGAAAGGAAAAAGGATCTCATATACCACAGGTTCTGCTGTGAATAACCTTTAATACCGGGATACTCATGCTTGATGTCTTTGGAAAGTTGATCAACAATAGACTTACCCCAACCCTCTGCCTGCTGCCTTTGGACTATTAATTGTCCGATGTCCCAGTATAAGCGAATGAGTTCACGGTTGACCGAAAGCGCTGCTCTGACTCGTGCTGTCTGAATCCTTGATTTTACATCAGCAAAGAAGGTGGCATAGGCTGGTGTGTTCAAAGCGCCATTTGATTCTCCAGCGCCTGATGTCGCTTTAAGGTCATTCATTCTTGGCATTACCTTCCAAGGGGAATCCGATAGACTCAAGATTTTTTCTGATTGCTTCTTCCAGCCTTGCCGATTCCGCAAACTGGTCAGAAAGTGTGGTTGTCAATTCAGCCATTTTCTCTTCAAATGGAATCCCATCATCTTCTGCTTCTTCAGCTCCGACATAGCGTCCCGGTGTCAGGACATAACCGTATTCCTTGATCTCATCTACTGTTGCTGACTTGCAGAAACCGGGAATATCTGTATACTCTCCTGCACCAGACTCACCACGCCAGGCATGATAAGTATCATAGATCTTCTTCAGGTCTTCGTCATCAAGTTCGCGGTGCGTACGGTCTATAAGATGTCCCTGTTTGCGTGCATCGATGAAAAGGGTTTCCCCGCGACGGTCGCGAAACTTGCCATTACCTTTGTTCCTGGTGACAAACCACAAACACGCAGGGATAGGGGTTGTATAAAAGAGTTGTCCGGGAAGAGCAACCATGCAATCGATCAGGTCAGCTTCGATCATAGACCGTCGTATTTCACCTTCTCCGGATTGGTTGGAAGACATCGAACCGTTTGCAAGAACAAAACCAGCAATTCCATTTGGTGCAAGATGGTATACGAAATGTTGGATCCAGGCATAGTTTGCATTTCCCACTGGAGGGACTCCATGCGCCCAGCGAGCATCCTGACGCAGCTTGTCACCGCCCCAGTCGGAATCGTTAAATGGTGGATTGGCAAGGACATAATCCGACCTCAGATCTGGATGTGCATCTTCAAGGAAAGAGCCTTCATTATTCCATTTGATGTTGGCATCAATACCACGTATGGCGAGGTTCATTTGTGCCAGACGCCATGTGGTAAAGTTTGATTCCTGACCATAGATGGCGATATCGCCATGTTTGCCACCGTGCTCGATGATGAACTTATCAGATTGTACAAACATACCACCCGATCCACAGCAAGGATCGAACACTCTCCCCTTATAGGGTGCGATCATACCGACAAGCAGACGTACAACGGAGCGTGGAGTAAAGAACTCTCCTCCGCCTTTTCCTTCTTGTGCAGCAAAGTTACCAAGGAAATACTCGTATACACGCCCCAGAATGTCTTTCGATCTTGATTCCTCATCACCGAGTCCGATTTTGGAAATCAGATCTATCAGCTCGCCAAGGCGCCCTTTATCCAAGGTTGGACGAGCATAGTCTTTAATCAGGACACCTTTGAGCTTTGGATTTGCAGCTTCAATCACATCCATCGCATGATCGATCAGCTTGCCAATAGTGGGTTGCTTTGCACTGGAACGAACAAGTTCCCAGCGTGCTTCTTTCGGAACCCAAAAGATGTTCATCGCTGCGTATTCATCCCGGTCTTCAGGATCTGCAAACTCTTCGGCACTGACTTTGTCATACGCTTCCTGGAAGGCATCAGAGATGTACTTCAGAAAAATCAATCCGAGTACAACATACTTATACTCGGATGAATCCATATTACCACGAAGTTTGTCTGCGGCTGCCCATAGTGTTTCTTCAAATCCCAGGTTAGCGCCGTTACTGGTTTTTTTACCGTTCTTCGCCATGCACCTACCTAACGTTTCAGTCCTTCAGCGTATGACCATCTTGGATTATGAGTAAAAAGCATCATGGAATAATTGTAGGGAAGGAAGAGTAGATTTCAATTACAATGCATACAAAAACAATTATTTAGATACTATTCACTCAAACTGACCCATTTTCAAACATAACATACTAGTACTCAAACAGGAATTCAACAAACTAAGTCGCTAAAAAGCAACTTATTCAAGGAGAGGACATGAGTATTCCCATTAAAACTCTTGCAGAGCCATTCCCACAGGAACAAGTCAAACAACGTCGGGGGAATTTTGGCCAGCAACTTGCTTACATCGAAGCCGCTACAGTGATTCATAGGCTGAACGAGACCATGGAGGGAGATTGGTCCTTCACAGTAGTTGAGACTCAAATCGAAATGAACGAAGTAATTGTTCGTGGCAGGCTTTCAATCAACGGCACGATCCGTGAACAGTTCGGAGGAAGCCGGATCACACGCCATAAAGACAGCAGTGATATGATCAGCCTTGCTGATGACCTTAAAGCTGCAACCTCTGATGCCTTGAAGAAGTGTGCAACCCTTGCCGGTGTCGGATTGCATCTTTATTCGGATGTCCGCAGTAATGGCAACGGTCATAACAGTACGCACAAACCCCAATCGCAGCACACAAATGGTCAGCGTCCGCAGAATGGGACCAGCAACCGTCTGTCCAATGCCGAGATCGCCAACATCTTCCGTATCGCCCATGATACTGGTGTGGCACAAAAGGATGTCATCGCATGGGCGCGTGAATCCTTCGATGCGACTATCAGCCAGCTCACCTCGGAACAGGGCGACACTCTGATCGCCATGATCACCGCGCAAGCCGCCTGAACCATCCATACTGCCGTGTAACCACTTCAACTTATCCGTAATAGACTGTGATATAGCTTCTTACAAGTTTCACAATCCAGTTTCCCGCTGTTTTCTACCCGTGCAAGTACTTCATCTATCCATATTCGATTCACCATTTCACAAAGGAGGCATACCATGCCCAAACGTACCCAGAATTTCGATGATCCTTTCGCTTCGGTGACCATTGAACCGTTGTACACTTCGGAGGGATCGAAGTCATCCCGGAATGCTGTCATTCTCGACCCGCATGGACTTCATCAAGAGGTCGGAATCGTCAGCGACTCTTATCAGCTTGTTCCGAATGCCATCGTGTATGAGATCGCCACGGATGTGCTGACTCGTACCGAAATGCCCTTCGAAGAGGATTCACTGATTTTCGACGGCAAACGGTTTCGTCAACGCTGGGTGCTTCCCGACCTGGCGATGCAACCTGTACCCGGCGACATCGTGAATGTCGCCCTGGATGTGATCAATTCATACGATGGCAGCACCCAGTTTGGCGTAATGTTCAATGCACGTCGCCTGGTGTGTAGCAACGGAATGATCCTTGATTTCATGCTTGGAGGTTTCA
Organism: bacterium; assembly: GCA_963674515.2. Lineage (GTDB taxonomy): Bacteria > Electryoneota > Electryoneia > Electryoneales > Electryoneaceae. The sequence continues at coordinate 4,441 of CAXXQY010000028.1, read as the reverse complement.
AGTTCAAGCATTTTGGACATGAGGAGTTCATGAATGAACTCCAGCAGGCGGCGCACGTTGTGCAGAACCTTGCGAACCGTCTGGAACCGGTAACAGGAAAGCTGCAGCGTCTCGTGGAAACACCCATCACCCGGGAAGACATCCAACGCACGTTCCGCGATCTGAAGCAACCGATGAAGCTTCAGGCGGAAGTATTCCTCTCAATAGAAGAAGACAGCCTGTGGGGGCTGTACAACGCGTTTACGCACGTGTTGACACAACAGAACACCCACCGTTCGGACAACCTGAACCGTCAGGTATCCCGTCATCTTCTTGCAGCGTAACTGTGCTTCATTTCAACATTCAACTGGCTGGTAATCCATCTTCAAGGGTTACCAGCCTTTCACTTTTTTATGGGGATCGATCATGTGGATCATCATTGTCATTATTATTGTACTTCTGATGGGATTAGCGAACGCTGAAGGTTCAGGCGGACGCTCATTCGGTAGTGCGCTCTTTGGTACGATTTTGCTGATAGTCCTATTAACGTTACTGTTTGCCAGTTGTTGAAAGGAGTGCAAAGGATTATGAACGACTATATCTCTATCTCCCGGATCAATTGCTGGCTTCAGTGTCCGATGAAATATCGACTGCAATATATAGAACAGGTGCCGTGGGCTTTCAAACCCGCGGCGCTTGCGTTAGGTGTAGCAGTCCATGCGGCCATTGAAGTCTATTACCGTGGTGTTCAAAAGAATGAACCGGAACTATTGCCCCATCTTGTGGATGTGTACAATGATTCCTGGAAAGCGGACACCGAAGGACAGGAGCTTGATATCGACTCTCCGGAACAGGTACGCATTCAGGGCGAAAAACTGCTGGATACGTTCGTGAACAATGTGCATCCATCTATGATCATAGCCGTGGAACAGGAATTTCGTGTACCATTGGTCGATCCTTCAACCGGCGAGATCCTGGATACGGATTTTCTGGGACGAATCGATCTGATCGAAGCCGATGATTCAGGTACTCCTGTCATTGTGGATCACAAGACACTCGCCCGTCGTCCTGCTGAAGGCGAATACGACAACAACATCCAACTGATGGGATATGCATATGCAGCAAGGATATCGGAAATTGCCGACCCGGATGATGATTTACTGTTGCGCATTGACGCTCTGCTGAAAACGAAGACACCGGGATTCGATCAACGGTTTGTGGTCCAGACACCACACGATGCAGCAAAGTTCTTCCTGATCGCCTCGGAAGTGCTCCGTGGCATCCAGACGGGTGTCTTTCCACCACATCCCGGATGGTGGTGTAAGGGGTGTCCGGTTGGTTATAATTGTACATTAATGAACGCGGAATACATGGATCGAGGAGCATCATGAGTTCGTTGGAAAAAAGGAAAGTGAAGAATGGGATTTCCTGGCGATATGTTTACAGGGATCTACTTGGCAATCAGCGGAAAATCAAAGTTGGTGTTACGACCAAACGAATTGCTGAACAACGTAAAGCACAATTTGATGCAATGCTCGCGATGGGTAATGATCCTGGGCACGAGCTAAAGACTACAGGTACTATTCTGCTTTCGGATCTTATTGAAACGGATATCGCATGGTGCGAAAACAGACGTCAACCAAGAACCATTCAAATGAATCGTGAATATATGAATCGGTTCATTGAATGGATGGGTGATGTTGAATCCAGGCAAGTTACACGACAGAAAGTTGAAGAGTATCTTCGATTCTGCCGTGAAACAAGAAAGTACAAGGTTACAACACTCGACATGCATCGAAGGCAGCTAAAGGCAGTATTTAACCGTGCTGTTAAAGAACATCAATTGATGAAGGAAAATCCATTCGCAGATATCAAACCCTATGCAGATACAACTCGTCGTGATAAAGTAGAATTCCTTAGCCTGAAGGAGATTGATATACTCCTGAAAGCTACTGCTAATGATATTCATTTCAATCGGCTGGTTCGATTCTATTTACGGACGGGGTGCAGGCGTGGGGAAGCGCTCGATCTTCGATGGGATGAAGTGAATTATCAGCGTAATGTACTTTACTTGGGGCAACCCAAAAGTAAAACCAAACTCCGTCGTGATTTTCCTATACTTCAAGACTTGTACAATCTGCTTCACGAGCTTGCGACGGATCGAGAGGAAAATGAGCTTGTTTTCTGGCGATACCATAATCGTGATTCGTATATAAGCAACCGTTTTCAACTTATCCGCAAGGCGCACAAGGAGCTTCCCGACACCCTAACGCCACATCTATTACGGCACACGTTTGCATCACATCTTGTCATGAACCAGGTAGACTTGCGCACAGTTGCGTCTTTTCTTGGACACAGTACTACCAAAGTAACGGAACTGTACAGTCACCTTGCAGAATCTCACAGGGAAAAAGCACTGGATAATTTACCTTATTGAATTAATTTGTCGCGTTTCATCCCCACTTATTGACAAGTGACGAGGTTTTACGGCATATTGTAGCCATGAAAAAGAGAACTCAGGAAGAGAAAGCTATTGACCTGCTGATATCACAGGGAATAGTACGTACCGGAATATTTGACAAGTACGGTATTAATAGTAAAACTCTGTCAAGACTTACACAAAAGGGTATAATTGAACGGATTGAGCGAGGACTGTATATCCTCAGGGAATCAGAAACATCCGAACATGAAACACTTAAACAGATATCAAGCAAAATACCAAGCGGAGTAATCTGCCTGATATCAGCATTCAGTTATCACAAAATTACAACGGAAAATCCACGTAAGGTATGGATTGCAATAGAGCGAGATAGTTGGGTACCTGCGATTAAAAACCTTCCTGTTAGAATGTTTAAATACTCCAGGCAGGCTTACACTGAAGGAATCGAAAAGCATACCATTGATGAAGTAGAGATCAGTGTGTACTCTGTCGCGAAGTCAGTGGCGGATGGATTCAAGTTCAGGAACAAAATTGGTCTTGATGTGGCGATGGAGGCGCTTCGGGATAGCCTTAGTCAAAAGAAATGCACCCGGGATGAAATCTGGCACTACGCAAAGATCTGTCGGGTACAGAATGTGATACGTCCATACCTGGAAGCAACTGCACAATGACACAGGCGAAAAATATACCAGCATCCGTTCTGGCGAAACTGAAAAACTACAACAAGAAGCAACAGGAGCCGTTTGATCTGACATTGCGAAGGTATGCAAACGAAAGGTTCCTGTATCGTTTGAGTTTATCGCCATTCGCCGGAAAATTCGTGCTGAAGGGTGCGCAACTGTTCATGGTTTGGGAAGGGAGTTTATACCGCCCAACCAGGGATATTGATTTTCTTGGGTATGGTGATCCCTCTCCGGAAACCATCACGAAGGTACTACGGGAAATTATCTCCAATGATGTTGAAGAAGATGGTTTGGTTTTTGATGCAGACAGCATAAGTGTAACTGAGATCCGTGATGAAATGGAATATGGAGGACTCCGCGCAAAGTTCGAAGCATCCTGGGAAATGCGAGGATCAGTTTACAGGTAGATATTGGATTTGGCGATGCTGTCACTCCGGGAACAATAGATGCGGAATTCCCGGTGATCCTGGACCAGCCAGCGCCACGATTGCATGTATATCCTGTGGAAACTGTAATTGCGGAGAAACTGGAAGCTATGGTCACCCTTGGTATCGCGAACAGCAGGATGAAAGACTTTTATGATCTGGTAATTATATCTGAACGAATCACGGTGGACGGCAAGACTCTCGTACAAGCGATCCGTAATACATTTGAACGGCGAGGTACAAAAATACCTTTCACAATGCCAATAGCTTTCAGTGCCGAGTTTTCTACCGACAGGCAGAAGCAGGCGCAATGGAAAGCGTTTGTCTACAAAAATGAACTTGACGCTCCAAGGAAACTGGAAGATGTCATTGTCAGGCTGGAATGTTTTCTGAAGAGGCCTTTGGTATCAGCTCGCAAGGATGGGAATTTCACAGGAATATGGGTTCCTGAAAAAGAGTGGAAAATTCCCGAATAAAAAAATGGGAACAATATGGGAACATTTACTGTCGAATGATACATTTTGCTTAATATTGAAATCGTTTGATTTTACATATGTAATTACTTGTATTACCAGTAGTTTATGCTTGTAATTATTGAATTGACAAATACTTGGAATTTCTTGTTCCATAGGCTTGGAAAGCGTGTAACGGTTTACCCCCGTTCGCGGGTTCGAATCCCGCCCTCTCCGCTAAAAAATTTATTACCTATTGCCCGACCATAGCGTCGGGTTTTCTCTTGTTGGTACCACAAGCAAGTATTGCTGAGTGATACTTGTGATTAAGTCGATTCATGTTGAAAAGGTTTTCATATACTCGATACAATGGCTGTTTTCCGCCTCCAACCTAACTTTTCTAAATAAAAAAAAGAGATTCCTTAAAAGTATAATCACCGATTATGGTAATTATGATTTGCT
>CAXXQY010000027.1:0-63732 GCA_963674515.2 bacterium | reverse complement strand
TGGATTGGGCGTTTACGGAATTTCCAGAAGAAGAGAGACACCCGAGTGGCAAGCACACGGGCCAAAGTCGTCATAACCTTTTCGGGCCAGGACCACCTTATAAAATTGCAAAAGGCGCCGTGCGGCGCCTTTGATGTATCTCAGTACTTGCTTTGGGATCGATTTAGAGGAACTTCTGTACGTCTGCGATCAGTCCCTTCACCGCATCCGCGCTCTTGTCGAACAGGGCCTGTTCGTCAGCATCAAGCGGATACTCGATGATCTTGTGGATGCCTTCATTGCCGAGGATCATCGGAACACCCATGTAGATGTCGTTCTTGCCATATTCGCCTTCGAGCCAGGCGCAGCAGGGCAGGACACGATGGTTGTTCTTGGCGATTGCTTCGGCCATCTCGACAGCACCTGCGGATGGGGCATAGTAGGCGGAACCAAACTTCAGCAGTTTGACGATTTCGCCGCCGCCCTTGGCGGTACGGTCTACGATAGCGTCGATCTTGTCCTGGCTCATCCAGTGGGCCAACGGCAGACCTGCGATGGTGGTGTAACGCGGCAACGGAACCATGGTGTCACCATGACCGCCCATAACCACCGCCTGGATATCGCGTACGGAAACACCTGTTTCCATGGCAATGAATGCACGATAGCGTGCGGTGTCAAGAATACCGGCCATACCGAATACACGTTCTTTCGGGAAACCGGTAACTTTCAGCGCGACATATGCCATAGCGTCGAGCGGGTTGGCAACCATGATCACAATTGCATTCGGGCTGAGCGCCTTTACCTGCTCCATGCAGGGACGTACAATTGCCACATTGGCTTCGAGGAGATCATCACGACTCATACCGGGCTTACGCGGTCTTCCGGCCGTATGAATCACGAGGTCACTATTCGCTGTATCTGCCCAGTCGTTTGAACCAATAATTTTGGTATCTTTTCCCCACACGGGACATGCTTCCCGTTGATCGAGGCCTTTTCCCTGGGGCATATCTTCGATAACATCAAGCAGAATGACCTCTTCGGCCAATTCCTGTAGCGCGAGTCCCTGCGCTGTGTGTTCACCGACGTAACCTGCGCCGATGACCGTGACCTTCTTGAGCATCGTCCGGAACCTCCCTTTTGAGTCTTATATCATCCCTCCAGCGGATTAATATGGACTGTACGAGCCCTTTTTCCCGCTGTCGAAAACTCGACTACTCCGTCCACCTTTGCGAACAGGGTGTCATCTTTTCCGATACCGACATTACGTCCGGGGTGGAATTTTGTTCCATGCTGGCGCACAATGATCGAGCCGGCAGTAACTTCCTGGCCACCGAACCGTTTAATGCCTAACATTTGCGGGTTGCTGTCGCGACCATTCCGCGAGCTACCCATACCCTTTTTATGTGCCATCTTCCTACTCCTACAACTGCTTTGTAATCTACGACAGATTTGCAAAAGAATAAACAGATGGAGTGATCCAACTGTTTATTTTCACCATTTCATTCCCGAATCAGGAGCCGAGAGTTGCAATTTCCAACGTCGTCAGATGCTGACGCGAGGTGGCTGATTTGCGGAAATGTTTTCTGCGTTTCTTCTTGTAGACAAAGACTTTACGGCTTTTGTGATGATCCACCACTTTCGCTTCTGCAGCGACACCGTCCAGGTAGGGCATTCCCACCTTCACTTCTCCGTCCTTGTTCAGTAAAAGGACCTTGTCCAGGGTAACAGTTGCGCCGACTTCTTCCTGAAGCCTTGGGACAACAACCATTTCGCCCTCTTCGATCCGGAATTGGCGGCCGCCAATTTCAGCGATTGCGTAGTTATGCATCGGTCTATCCACGTTCCAAACAATTAGTTTAACGAAACTCGAATATACGGGACACGGGAAGGCAATTCAATGCTCGAATCCCGGGAGACTCTTTGGGAGGTAAACCGTCCAATCACAAGTATACAGCACTTTACTCCATCATTCAAGAAGAATTCCACGAACCGGAGATTCAGATATCCGTTATTCGAACAAATTATACTGGCACATTTGATATTGTTCTGGTGTATGCCTCACACAAATCAAATTTCTCTTGCGATAACAATGGATGAAACACTACATTCGAAATCGTCAGAAATGACTACGACACGGCGGGATAGCTCAGTTGGCAGAGCAGGGGAATCATAATCCTCGTGTCGGGGGTTCAAGTCCCTCTCCCGCTACATATCAGAAGACCTGTCCGTGCGGCAGGTCTTTGTTTTTTATAGTATTCCATTATGCTATCAAGTATTAGACATAATACTCAGGTATCAAGACCAACAGGCGACAATTACAGAATAGTAGGACACAGGATTTTCTTGAAGAGTAGCACTTCAATCGCACCGACTTATAAATTGTTTCAAGAAACAGAAACTGGTACGGTTAACTTTTTACCTGAAAATGCCGTTATTAAACAGGGATGTTATATCAGAATCCCGGCAATAAATCGCAAAAACGCCAAATACTTCCAATATCACTCCCTTATCCAGAGATAATAGTTTGTTGAATGCTGCTATAAATTCTGACTCCAACCTGTCAATTATAATATATTAAACATGAGTGGTCATGTTTGAATCGAGATTGTTGCAACAATAATCACATTTGGATTCTATGAATATGATGTTTGCTGGAAATTAAATTGACTTTGCAGTTACTTTTTTAATAAAATTTCGACTTCATCCATATTAATAATATCAATACGAAAAGAATTGATTTTTAATGTGAATACATCTATTTTGTGCTGGTTTATTCTACGTCATTATTACTACAGGAATCCGGGATGCGCTTTTCCCCTGTCCATCAGTTCAGGAATCATACTGTCAGGCTTTGTTGCTTCCTCCCGGTATTCTTCTGTCTGGTTTTTTTTTATCGTTCCACCTGCGTCCGGCACGTTTCATCCGGAAACCGGAAACTATTTTATTGACAGTTTCTTACCCGAGGATTATAATGCCCTTGGCCAGAATACTTCCCTTATTCAAGCCCCGGACGGCGATCTTCTTGTAACAAACCTGCGCGGATTGCTTACCTATGATGGTGTAAGGTGGGAGTTGGTTCAGCATGACCGGTTTATCCAACCACTTTCATTGACCATGGATGATCAGAGCAGGATTTATGTCGGTTACGAACATGATCTGGTTGTTCTTGAAGAGGATATCTACGGTACTTATCAAACTCATTCATTGATGGGATTTCTCCCCGATTCGATAACAACTCCCTCTTCTGTATGGTCAGCTTTTTCTACACCACGCGGAATTTATTTTGAGGGATGGGAATATATTTTCAGATGGGAACCTGCCAACGCGGCTGGTGATTCCGGGAGCATGAAATTCTGGAGTTTCCCTGAAGAGGAATACTATTCTACCATCTCATACGCAATGGATAATCTCTGGCTATTCCAGAAATCAGTCGGAATCGGTTATATCAATGAGGGCGACAGTATCACTTTTGTGGAAGATTTCTCGGAATATGATGAAATCTACATTTATGAGATCATACCATTTGCACAGGACAAGATGCTCATCGTAGGACATGACGATAACGATGATAACATCTGGATGGTGTACGACAACTCGGAATTCCGTGAAGTAACTTTTCCTGCCGCACAATATGCTGAGATTCACGGTTGTACGTTCGTTTGTCGCTTGAAAAACAATCTATATTCCATATCGACAGAACTTGGTGGTGTTGCGTTTTTTGACAGCACTGGAACGATTCTTCATGTTCTCTCCAGAGAATCCGGTTTACCGGACGAATTATGTAATGAAGCAATGTTGGACAACGAAAATGCTGTATGGTTACCTCTCGATTTTGGTTTATCTCGTGTCGAATTGAACTCGCCTTTGACATATTTCGATGGTTCCCGTGGCTTATACGGCAATATCTACGAAATTACCCAATTTCAAAATAGAACCGTCGTAGCAACAGACAATGGATTGTTTTATCTGCAGATAGATGATAACTGTGCTGGACAGGCACATTTCCGTCGAATTGAAAATTTCGATTATTCGTGTACAGATATTAAGCAACTGGATGATATCCTCGTTGTGAGTACTGATGATGGTATCTTTCGTTTTACTTCCATACCTGGTTCACCCAGAGCAATTGTGGAAAATGATTACAGTGAATTTGTAGAAATCTGTCCTGAACACAATCGTGTTTACTATGGCAGTACTTATAATGGTTTGCGGTCATTGTTATACAGAAACGGCCGGTTTGTTGATGAAGGATTCGTTGAACAAGTGGAAGGTGAAATCAGGGATGCCTTTTTCGCAAGCGATGGGAAATTATGGTTGACCATTGACAACGATCATTTGGAATATTTGCAGATAGTCCAGCATAATCCCAGTGAATCGGACACAGTAATTCATGTATTTAACGACACCAATGGTCTTCCCTCCCCCGATTATTTTTATCCTTTTGAAATAGATAACCAAATATATGTTAGTTGTACTTCCGGTATTTACAAATACATTCCGGAATCGGACAGTTTCGAAAAATCGGAAATTCTTCTTGATGCAGAAGCAAATAACATAACTGCTGTCTACAGCCCGAAAGTGGATCAGCAGGGTAACCTGTGGTTTGACACATTCGATCATGCCGGTATTTGCGCTGTTCCGACCGGCGATGGAACTTTCCGATTGACATTTCCATTCGAAAGCGCAGGATACAGGAGAGGAACTACTGCTATTTCATTGACGGTGATAATGTGGTGTGGGCCGGAGGTCCGGGGGGACGTCTACTGCGCTATGATTCAAGTCTTGATCAACCTTCTGTAGCCAGTTTTCATACAAATCTGCAGCATGTATCTGTTGTAAGTCATGACGGCGTTACTCCCCTGCCGCTTCAGTCGGAAACACCCGTAGAACTTAGGCCAAATGGATTCACGATCCGGTTTGACTTCTCCATTCCCCGTTACACACAGGCTCGTTTCAATAAATACCAGTTCAAGTTATCCAAGGTGTTTACCGAATGGTCGGAATGGTCTCCCCAGGCCTTCCGTGAATTCGAAGGATTGTCTCCCGGGAGGTACACTTTTGAGGTCCGTGGACGTGATGTATTCGGAAATATCGGCGAACCGGTTCTATATAATTTCCGCATACTTCACCCCTGGTATGAAAGTGCTTATGCTGTTGTAGTCTATTTCCTGAGCGGTTTTTTCCTGGTCTACCTGATCGGAAAATGGCGACTTCGCCACATGGAGGATCGCAACCGCAGGCTGGAAGAGATTATTGGGCAACGGACCCAGGAAGCGCTTGACCATTACCAGAAAATCCAGGAAGTGCGCCTGGAAGCGGATCAACTTCGTACCGCCAACCGGATGGCTGCCACCATATCACATGAATTCAACAACCCCCTGGCAATTATCCAGGGTGTTATGGATCTGATCAAGCTTGAAATCGATCTTACGGAAAAACAACTTGACCTGGTAAATCGTGCCTCCAAGCAAGTCTGGAAGATGCACTCACTGGTGAATAAACTTCTTCATATTCAGCGATTAAAAGAGGTGGATTACGCTGCTGGAATGAAAATTCTCGATATTCATTCTCCGTACACCAACGGATTTGGCACCGGCGATGAAACGATTCCACCTGACGATGCCCCGATGGATCCCGATAACGCAGGTACAAATGGCTGATGATCTGTATCTTCAGGAATGACTATTGGCAGACCGGTCCATGTGATGCAGTCCAATAGAGAATCACCTGGTTTTCTCTCGTTTTTCCCTGTCCATCAATTCCTGGATTTTTCTTTGTTCCCACTCATGACCAAACAATCCGAAAAAGCCGTAGACACTCAGAAAATGGGTTATAATCCCTATTCCCCATCCCAATACGACCCATTTGATCCAGAGATACTCCGGAGTTGTCATCACGTTTACAAAATAGAGCAGGATGTTCACGAGTACATATGTTATCAAGTGAGACCAGAATTCCTTGATCTCTTTTACACGTTTTGCCGCACGCTCATAGCTGAGGTTCTCATCCATTTCTGTCATAATCCATCTCCTGCACAATACAATTAACAAGCAAAACGATCCTGAATGAAAGATAACAAGTCCAAATCAATACCTGCTTCAACACCAGAATAAATATTGAATTATCAAAAATCCCACGAATCACATGACAGACAACGGGTAGACTGCAATTCATGCAATCTACCCGCTTTATCGTATAAACTCGAGTTACTTAATCCAGCCAGTATTCCATCAAACTACGCAATTGGATGTATCCCCACATCGCATTATCACCTTCGTACACAAAATCATCCGATGGCATGAAATATCCAATCCCGCCGCATACAATCAGGTTATCCTGCGCCTCGTGTGAAACAGTAAGATCAAACTCTAACCCGAGTTGCCCGGCTTCATAGTCATTACCCGAATCCGCTCGATCCTGCAAACTGGAGAAAAGATGCAATCCTGCATTGAAGACAGTTCTTTCCCACGGTTCAACCTCAAGGTATGCATACTCATTGATCAAGCCGCTGCGCCAGTTTACAGATCCAGTGAAATAGTCCATCATTCCATGAAATTTGTGTCCTGTGTAGTACAGGTTGTTGAATGATTCATTTTTGTCCAATGTTTCAGGATCATCACCTGTAGTATATTCTACACCTAACGCCCCAGTCAGACGACTGTTAATAAAGCTCCTTACTTCAACGCCAAACAACATGCCACTCAGTTCAACCTCTGAATCGGATCCATAACTTTTTCTATCTGTACCAAATTGATAAGCAACATTCCAAAGATATCTGAATCTTTTCGGATCACGGCTTTCTTCATCGGTTAAGAACGGTACTAGCCCACCAAACTGTCCATTATGATGAATCCCGATCGTAGTACGTTCTAAATCTCTCCGAAATACTCCACTTCCGAGATTCCGAGCCTTAGAATTATGCAGAGCATAGAGGTGCAATCCCCACGGCTTGTATTCCGTCCACATCCCTATGAACATGTCGTCGGGATTATTATCCTGTTGCTGCGAACTTGCGTATCTTTCTTCCTGGTTCGTATAAAAAAGATCCAGCATGAATTTTTCGCAGTTATAACCGAGAACAATACCATCGAATACACGGCCAACATTCGACCAACCAACTGCACCGATCAAACGTTCATCGGCATAGGCCATTTCCATACGTCCGACTTTAAGATAGGTTCGATCAATTAAGAAATCATCCATCCTCAACCATGCCTGGTGGACATCCACCATATCCTGACCAAGTATCCCGGAATCCCAACCGGTTTGGTCTGAATACTGCAATTGCAGGAAACCGTGTACATTACCGCGTTGAGCCATTGTTCCAAGACGGAACCGCAGTAATCCCTGGCCTTGCATGTCTGTGTCACTGTTGAAATCACGTCCATCCATCTCGCCACGGTATCTCAAATCCGCCTTAAAACCGATTTCAGTGTCATTACCAGCGAAACAGAGTTGGGTCACTCCAAAACTTAAAAGAGCAACCAGTATCCAGAGTGTAGTTTTCCTCAACACATGTACCTCCCTGTTGATCAAAGAAATCAACCATTCTAAGAAGCAGTTACCGACTCTTACAATAGTATTTAGGAAAATGTGGTTCACCCATTGAAGGAAGTCAATTCAAGTTCGGAAAGAGTTTCTAAAAGATTTGTACTGCAGGAGTCAGGTGTTTTATCGAAAGATCAGCGAATACTCAGTTCGGACTGTCCCTTCAGCGATTTCCCAATAATGCCACCTCGCGGTTTTTCCCAAGACACAACGCTCTACCATAGCGCCGGTAACCGGATCGTTCCAATGGGATCCTAACACTTCAAGACTCGTCACAGAACCGTCCGGCTGAATAACAAACTGCACTCGTATCCTGCCGATGAGGGATGGATTTCTTCGGCGTTGGCTACGGTAACATTGCATGAGATTATCGCGGTGTTGTTCAAAAAAGAGGGTGAGATCTTCCCGGGAACGGTAGGTTTGTCGACCTGCAAGTCCTTCCGTTGAGGTATCGGTCCATGATTCCGGTCGTCTGCTGGAGGGAAGTCCCCAATAACCAAGCGAGTTTGCAATCGCCCATTCATGTAATTGCCTGTAACGAGATAATTTTGGGTGATCAAGTAAGGTATCTGCTGCAGCGAGCCCACGTTGGAGTAGTTGTTCTCCCAGGTCAAGGCTGTCATCGACAGTTACATATGCAAACCAGTAATTGTGTTCAGAATCTCGTTGCATTTGAAGTGACTGGATATTGGTGAGAAGCACTGTCTTTTCAATGACCAGATCCCGGGTAAAATCACGAGCATCATCATCATGCATCACTGGTGCATAACAACCGTGGACAGATACCCGGGTACCATCCATTAATTCCAGCACCGTTCCTGAACGCACCCATGCTACTTCTGCAAGAACAGAATCAGGTTGACTATCCTGTGCAGGAGCTGATGACGTAGCCAAAAACTCAATCAAGAAAAAGAAGAACAGGAAAGTTAATACTTTGTTTATCATGCAATTTCCAGGGATTACAATAGATTTCAGCACCAGGTACAACACACCAGGATGCTGACCAAAGGTAACGAATTGATACCGGTAAAACCACTATGCGCTTATCCTTTGCAGTTAGATTCAATAAGGGGTAACAGGATGTTTAACATCTTTCTCTCTCAAGATTTTGATGAAGGTTTTTCGTTTGCATCCTTCTCTCCGGAGAATTCATCTATATTGTGTTACCAGAAATTCTTCCTGATAAGTTGCGACAGGGATTCATAGTGAATTGTATTTCCAACAATAAATAACCATGACTGAACCATCAGAAAAACTGTTCACACGTACGTTTGCAATAGCATTCTCAGCAGGTTTACTGTTGGCTTTCAATTTCTCCTGTAATGCCGTTTATCCTTTATATGTCCGCCATGAGGGAGGGAGTGCTGAGACAATTGGCCTGTTTATGGGTATACTTTTCTTCTCTGCTCTGGCAGTACGTCCTCTGATCGGAATGATGATCGACCGTTGGGGCGCAAAACCGGTTCTTCTCCTCTCCGCACTATGTATGGGGCTTCCCTCACTGGGCTTCATGCATTACACCGACCAGGGAATTGTTCCCGCTGTCTGGGCACTCAGGATCATCCAGGGATTTGGTTTCGGGGGTCATTTTACCGCTTATTTCCTTTTTGCAGCGGAAACTGCTCCTGCTTCAAGACGAAGTGAGACTGTTGGAAAATATGGGATCGCCGGATTGTTCGGCGGCATGATTGCCCCACCTATTGCTGAACGTATCATTATGCCATCCGGCGATGGATCCGTTACCAAAGAAACTCTCTCGGTCTTTTTTATTGCGATGGCGATTCTCGGAATATTGGGCTTCCTCCTGATGCTCCAGCTACCCTCCCCAAAACCTCAACAGGGCGGGAAACTGCCAAGTCCGAGTGGGCTTTTAAAAACTCTGAAATCCGGTCGAATGAGACTCGTATTTTCTATTGCGTTGTTATTCGCAATCGCCTTTTCTGCAGCATCTTCCTTCCTGGCGCCTATTGCTTCTGAAAGAGACATACATGGTTTCGGACTCTATTTCACAGGGTTTGGTATTACCGCAATCTTCGTCCGCGCATTCAGCGCCAGGTGGGGGGATCGTATCGGGCTGAGAAGAGTACTTATTCCCTGTTTTTTCCTCTACTCTGCAGGTCTGATGGTTCTTCATTTCAGTACTTCCACAGAATGGGTGATTTTCGCGGGTGTGATCAACGGTGTTGCTCATGGCATTGCATTTCCTATCGTGACCACCCTCGGCTATTCACTTGCTCCAGAAGGATATGCCGGTAGTTCCATGGCGCTTGTCACCGGGATGATGGATGGCGGCACGGCGCTGTCTGCATTTGCCCTGGGACAGGCTGCCGAATGGTGGAGCTACGATATAATTTTCCCCGCATCTGCAATGGCGACAATCCTTGCAATCCTGCTGTTGCTTCGAGATGTACTGACGCGACCAAAGCCGATCAAAAGCAGCAGGATATCCAGGTAGACCGCTGGATTATCATCTAACCGGATAGAAAACCTTATACAACCATATCAAAGAAATTGTATATTTTGTGGCGTCAACATCATTCAATCAGTGCTGATAAAATCTCATGATGGCAGGAATGAATGAACCTTGTTGAGGGAAAACTGATTGACCGAACATTTGTTTTTGCATTCCTGTCCGGTCTTTTCATGTCATTCAGCGCAGCCTGTAACACTGTGTACCCGATCTTCATACGATTTGAGGGGGGTAGTGCATACACTATCGGCCTGTTCATGGGATTGCTCAACCTCTCTGCACTGGCCGGACGTCCTCTGATCGGAATGATGATCGACCGTTGGGGCGCAAAATCCGTAATGCTCCTCGCCACTGTTGTAATGAGTCTGCCAGCACTGGGGTTCCTGCTCCTCATTGATAACGGTATTGGACCTGCTATCTGGGTATTGCGCATCATTCAGGGGCTCGGCGGCGGTGCGCATTTCACCGCCTATATGCTTTTCGCAGCGGAAACCGCTCCCCCTACCCGCAGAAGTGAAATGGTCGGACGGTATGGTATCGCCGGACTCGCAGGAGCCATGGTTGTACCGCCGATTGCGGAAAAAATTGTAATGCCCTCCGGACCAGGTTCTACTTCAACATCCACTTTGACACTGTTATTTACAATTGTCCTGGCACTGGGCGCACTCGCATGTCTTTCCACGATCCTGATTCCCTCCTCACCACGAAATACTGCAGGTAAACTCCCCAGCACCAGAGGTTTGATTGATACAATAAAGTCCAACCGTATGAGGCTGGTGTTCGCTATTGCATTCCTGTTCTCCATCGGATTCGCAGCAGCTCCGTCTTTCCTTGCACCTGTCGCCTTCACTCGTGGTATCCAGGGATTTGGACTGTACTTCACCGGTTTTGGTCTTTCCGCCATTTTCGTACGTGCTTTCAGTGCAAAATGGGGTGACCGGTATGGCATGCGACGTGTGCTTGTCCCTTGTTTTCTGTTGTATGCCTTCGGGTTGATGATCCTGCATTTCAGCACGTCGACAGAATGGGTTGTGATCTCCGGGATCATTAACGGCATCGCTCATGGCATAGCATTCCCCCTTGTGACAACACTGGGATATACCATGGCCCCAAAAGGGTATACGGGAAGTTCCATGGCCCTGGTGACGGGAATGATGGATGGTGGAACAGCCTTGTCTGCTTTCGCCCTGGGACAGGCTGCAGAATGGTGGGGGTATGGCGTAATATTTCCTGCTTCCGCTTTTGCCATCATTCTTGCGATTCTGATACTGCTTCGAGATGTCTTAATACGTCCCAAACCAATTAAAAAGCAGAAGACTATGGAGTTCAAATACTGAAGTATACATCAGGAAGACAAGATTGAATTTTTTCAACTATCTTTTTGCTTGATAACTTTCTCAATTTTATCACCAATTTCTCCTGCCGCGTTTTCCATAAATTTGCTGGCTTTTTTATAAGCTCTTACCTTTGAATCTATTTTGTGTTTCTCATATTCTTGCACCGGATCTATAGAACTGAAGTCCTTCATTTTCACGTATTTTTTATATAATGCCTCATAGGTTTTCTCATTTCTTTCCTTGATAAAGAAATCAAGCAATACAATGTCAAGGAAATACCATATTGCAGTTGGAATGCCATGTGTAATGAATCCTAAAAGTGTAAACAGTATTTTTATTACTCCAGTGATATAATATTCCAGGTAGAACCAGTTACCACCAATAAGATTAAATAATAGAAAGTTATATATTGCTTTTGACTTGTATTTCATTCTAAGAAGTAGTTCATGATCAAGTATACGATTTGCTTGCATATCAATATTTGACTTTATTATCATATTATCACTTAATATTCCTTTATTAATAAAGGTTTGAAGGCCAATAAGATCATCCTGGATCATTTGTTTTAAATATTTATCTTTTGTAGAAATTCCTATGCCTTGAAATTCAAAAAGAAACGACTCAAGGATCTTGTTCACTAATAAGATTACAACCATAGGCAGGAAAAACATAAGAGAAATAAATAGTACATTAACATTATTATTTAATTGAGATACAAATATAACCATTACAATTGCATAAATAACTAATGTTATTATACCACGCATCTTGTCAAGTGTATGTGCTGAATCAAGTTTAATCCATTCGCTTCTACTTAATGTTTTCCTTCCAATTTTGCCAGGAGTCCCGTTAATTTCTGATTTTATATATTTATTGTTGAATATTTCACCATTCTTAATAAAAGTCCCCCATAAATGGAAGTACTTGTCCGTAATGAGTATTACATCCCCATTTTTGGTGGGATCACCCATTGTCACACAATACTTTTCGTCCGAATCCTTTAGTGATTCGATCACATTCGTGTAGGTTGTATCTGAAGTATTGTTTCCATGATCCAGGGTATCAACCATTATTTTCTCTCCGGTTCAAGTAACAATGGTATGCGAAGTATCTTGTCTTTTCTTTTTACAACCCAGATTATTCCTTAACTGAACAGGTATCAAAGGCCTTTCAAAGATATTCCATACATGAAATACAAGCAATAAAATCAATGATTTTCAGAATTTTTACTTTTGTTGTTACTCTGTTTTGAACAAAGAAATCATCTTCCAGGATGTTTATTAATCTTGATTATAAAAATGATTATATCCGAAACTGAACATGATAAGCAGAACCTGACTGGAATCCCTCTTTGAGCGAAATTAACGTCTCAAGTTTTGCTACCCTAAACTTTTCTTTCTATTTTATCATGTGATAGAGAATTGCCGTATTTTGAGTTTTCATGATCTACTGATGCTTCAAATGGATATTTATTCGATAGAGTCTGGAGGAGAAAATGCGTTTGATCGTAAGTGCGGGCCTTGTTTTGCTTTTGGCAGTATGTGCTTTTCCACAGGATACATTGTACACAGAAGACTTTCATGACGGGAGCATCAACCTGGACTGGTTCACGCCCTGGGCAGGGGGTGACGAAATTGGTGTCACCTATATGGAAGATAATCCATCCGGCGATCACTGGGTAGGTCAATTGGGTAATACCGGAAGCGGTGGTGGTGTGGGTACTGCACTGGCCGGAGATATCAACATGACCGATTATGCCATTGAGGCGCAGGTTTTCTGTACTGTGAACACCGGCGCTTATCATGGAATCGTAGCCCGATGGGACACCACCAGCGGTTACAACTATTACTACCTGCGCACCGATTTTGACGCCGACCAGCGTCTTCAACTCCGTGAATACCCGGGAACATCGGGGATGGGAAGCACAATCCTCTCCTGGGAGGGTAATAACATTCCCGGTGGTGTGCCGACAGAGGACGGCTGGCATACCATGAAAATGGAAGTTGTCGGTAATAATATATGGGCGTGGTGGAACGGTGAACTCCTAAGTGGTTGCCCTGTACAGAATAATTCTCATACGAATGGATCATTCGGGATTTACATCTTCAATTTCTCCGGTGCAGCGGAAACACTGTGCGATGATATCATTGTCACCGGCGAAAGCGGACCGCAACTCTTCGATCTGGTTCCCATGGAAAATGTGTTCCTCGATGTAGACAGCGAACCGGCGTATTATCGTGCCAGGGAAGGCGAAACTCGATATTTCCAGTTGCTGTGGCAAGCGCTGCAAGGCGAGGAAACCAGTCCGCCATTTGCGATCAGCCTTGACCTGGATGGATCCCCATTGCAAACCTTCATGGTTGGCAGCGTGGAACCGAACAGCGAGCATGTAAACACATCCGACGCCTGGACCGCCACCCTCGGCGAACATGAACTTGTCTGGAATATTGATCCGAATGGCGCCGTGGAGGAGAGCAACACGGAAAACAACACGCTCACCGTTCCATTCCTGGTGTTACCGACGACAGCTTTTGATTTTCAATTGGATAGTGTTTACATCGTTAATGCCGCCGATTCGAGCCTGATCGAAGACAATAATCTGTTCCCCGAACAATCAGTACGGTTTGTCATGCAGTGGTCCGTACCCTTTGGTGAAGGATTTTCGAATATCTTTAACATCGAGCTGAATGTTGATGGACTCATGGTTTATCATGAATCCATTCCGGGCGTACAGAACGGCGATGAGATCACCACCTATTCCAACCCGATCACCATTGAAGAACAGGGAATGCACTTTTACACGTGGATGATCGATACGGAGAACGACGAGGACGAGTTGAGCGAATCGAACAACTCGATGCTTGACGGTTTCTTTGTGAACGAATCGGATGTCCGTGAACGTGACACAAGTGTGATACCGGAAACCAGCACACTGCTGTCAACATGGCCGAATCCATTCAACCCGGCGACAAAAATAACCTTCCAGGTGAATTCTGCGTCTCCGGTAAAACTTTCCGTTTTTGATCTATTAGGACGTGAAGTGGATGTTTTGCACAATGGTCCACTGTCACCGGGAATCCATGAAGCGTCATGGAATGCATCCGGGTTTGCCTCGGGTATCTATTTCGCTGTTCTGCAAACCAATGGAATTGTGCAGACATCCAGGCTCATTTATATGCGATAGTATTGCATTTTGAATTGCGATAGTTATACCGATAGATATCAACGGGGGTGACCACCCCCGTTTGTTTTTTGGGTACGTCGTTGCGAGATCTTTTGCACGTTGTTGTCGTTTATGCAAAAGATCTAAGCAATCTCCTTCCAAATCGCTTTTACCAATTCCTGTTGGGTGGGTGGCATGTGAACTCGATTTGCATGTTGTTGCAGTTCGCAAATCGATTTCCATGTTTCAACAAATTTTTACGATAAAGCAATCTCGTTCCTGATGAGAAAGGGCTTGTATATAGACGGGTGGCCCTATCTGCAGTCCAAGGTAGGGTGTCACAACAGATATTGTTGAAGTGGCACTTTGTTGATTTGTCGCTTAATAACTGCGACTCCCTTTCGGCGAAAGGGAGCTCCTCCGAAAGTGAGCTACTGTGTAAGCAATATGCCCTCGTTAGGTTTGTCCACCGAAGTGTCGTTTGCGAAGGTGGATGGACTAACGAGGAAGTTCAGTTTTTGTGGTTTGTCCAAATGGGTTTCCTCGTTAGATCGTCAACGAAAAACGTATTGACGAACCTAACGAGGGCATGGCACATCTTACTTCAGAAGTATCACCCGTCGTACCTGTTCCCACACTCCCGGCGTTTCCACATGGAGGAAGTACATTCCACTGGCGAGAGAACTGCCGTTGATGTGCAGGGTATGAACACCGGCCATGTACTCCTTGTCAGCAATATGCCCTCGTTAGGTTGGTCCACAGAAGTGTCGTTTGCGAAGGTGGATGGACTAACGAGGAAGTTCAGTTATTGTGGTTTGTCCAAATGGGTTTCCTCGTTAGATCGTCAACGAAAAACGTATTGACGAACCTAACGAGGGCATGGCACATCTTACTTCAAAAGCACCACACGCCGTACCTGTTCCCACACTCCCGGTGTTTCCACATGGAGGAAGTACATCCCGCTGGCGAGAGAGCTGCCGTCGATGTGCAGGGTATGAACACCGGCTCTATACTCCTCGTCGGTCACATTCAACGCAATCCGGCCTAACACATCATACAACCGTACCTGCAAACGGCACATTTCCGGGAGTTCAACATTCACCGAAAAGGACGGATTAAATGGATTCGGCCAGGTGGATTCTAGACGATATTCGGACGGCAGATAACCATGACTCGGCGCGACCGATACATCCACCCCTTCGCCCTCCAAAACCACTTCGATCTCGGGATTCAGGGTGTCGTTGGTGGTAAGGGTGAGGATACCCGTATATAATCCCTCAGCAACCGGATGAAAATGGACGGGAACAGTAATCGTATCGAACACTGTCACTTCCTGCGGGAGTTCGACATCGAGGATGAAATTGTCACCTTCGAGGGAAGCGTCCAGCAACTCCAACGGTTCAAATCCACGGTTGACAAGGACAGCTTGCAGGGTGACCAGGGATTCGATGGGTATCTGGTTATAATGGAGTGTATCTTCCAACAGATCTGCTACAGGGTTCAGAAGGCCGCTGCAAGGTTCTTCATACCAGGCTCCGCAACTTACTTCTACATGTACGGTATCTCCTGTTCCCCCGGGATTGATTCTTTCATGATAGGGACCATCTGGCGACCCCCAATAGTTGAAACGGGCATCGACCATAAAGTCCTCATCTCCATGTACTGCCATCCTCTCATTGTTTATCAAATCACAATTTCGCATGATTGTAATGCTCTGAGGTCCCGGTGCAATTGCTCCCTGGTAATCTAAATGTTCCGATTCGTACTCCCTGTTTTGGTAAAACAGGTTGTTGTAAATATTTAATCGAACAATCCCCTGAACACCTGCTTTAATCACTCCGCTCAATGGACCCCGGTTACTTGAAAATATATTCCCTATAAGATTTACACTGTTCCATGTGAAAATTGCTCCTCCACCCCAATCGGTCGAGTAGTTGTCTGAAAAATAGTTGCTGGCAATTGTTACTGAGTCTGTTGCAGGTGTAATAAATATGGCGCCGCCGAGTCCGCATTCCGGGGGATAGGAACACCAGTTGTTATTGAAAATATTACAGGAGATATTCAAAGTGTCAAGATATTCACCAGTGTGGATGGCGCCGCCTATTAAGCTTGAATTTCCATCAAAACGGTTGTGAACAATCTCTATGGTCTCAGGATCATAGGTAAACGTGTACATCGCAATTGCGCCACCGGCAAATCCGATTGAATTATTTATGAATTGGTTTCCAGTAAAAATACCCTGGCTTTTTCTGATGACAGCACCGCCACCCCCGCCAGAAAAATAGCCTTCGTTTTCTTGAAAAATTGAGTTTCGCACAAAAAAAGTACCACGATCAAAAAACAGGCCACAGCCGCTTATTGCTTCATTATCATATATTCGACATTTATTCACTTGTACTTCACAATCCAGAAAATACCCGCCGCCGCCACCAGATCCGTAATTTGCACTTATCCAGTTTCCATCAAGCAATAACTGAACGTTCTTTGCGGCAATTCCAGCACCGACATTCACTACTACTGATGGATCTGTATATCCATTTCTGATAGACAGACCGACAACTGATACTTGTTCATCAAATGTCGAGTCTTCCGGTTCAATCGTAATCACACGCCAAACAGTGTCTTGCGGTGCAGGGGCCTGGAGAATTGTATTTGCAGCATCCTCCGGATTTCTCGTGAACAGGTAGTTGCCTGCTATAGTAAGACTATGTTCCGTAATGAAGATTCTCTCGGTGTATTCACCCTCCGAAAGAAGTATCGTATCGCATGGCTGGCTGTTATCAATCGCATCTTGAACTATGGGATAGTCTTGGGGAACATGAAGGATTGCCGCAAAAGATATGATCGGATATGCTACAAACAATACTGATACTGCAAGCAAAACATATTTTATCCGCGGGGAACGTGATCCGAGTTTCATAGCGCGCCTCATCTGTAAAGAATGATTACAATGAACAAATACAAATCCAGTCCCCACACCTGCCAATGTGTGGGGACTGGTAGCAGGTTTATTGAAGTACAATTTCGAAATCTATATAACCGCTGGCGTTTTGACCGTTTCTGATATAGCAGGTCCACCAGACACCATGACAAACATCGTTAGAAAGACTGGTGAAAATCGCATCGGAATAACCACCTGCAACACTAATGAAAACATATGTTTCACTGTCATAACTCACCCACGCCTCTCCCCAACAAAATGAAGCATTGGTAGCATCAACGGTGTGGGTTACAGTATAGGTCGGCGGAGCGGTAGGTGTCTCCAACAAATTACATGATTCACTACCATCGTCGGGTCTGAGCCTATTGGTCCATGTCTGCGCATTCGCACCAACACTCGCAAACGTGACAATCAACAGTGCTGCGAGTAAAATCTTTAAAGCTTTCATCGTCGTACTCCTTTGTTGAGATTAAAAGCATAAGAATCATAGAGCAGAGCACCGGTGTTTGCTCATTGTAAGTGTTACAATAGTTCGCCCCCCCATAAAAGTCAAACATTTACAGCAATGTATTTTATATTCCTCTTAGAGCTAATAATCATATAATATCATAAATACTGATAATTCTACAGAATCATGTTTTTTCTATTCGAAACAGCAAATTTATAATCTACTTATATACAATCTTTTGAAGTATAATTGTTGCTGTTTTATAAAAATAAGATAAATATTTAAAGAAATATACAACTATAGTATTTAATTTTCAATTCAGGCACACAGTTTAAGAGAAAGATAGCATAGTAACTTTACTGCATGATATGGTTTTTGCAGGATATTTCGAAAGTTAATGGTTACAAAGGAAATTGTAAGAAGTTGTCCCATCAAGTGGCACTACTATATAAGAACGCAATATGTCGTTCCTTAAAGTTGAACGTATTAGTGACTCTTTCAGGGATACCGTGAAGAAACTCAAATCAATCCTTTTGAATTCATCCGGTTTCGTATTTTTCGATTCCATTTTCCGTATATTTTCAAGAGAACAATTCACTCCCGAATGTGGAGTCTTTTACATGACACAAAACCGCAAAGAGGAATATTTTGAACGATTGAAGGACATTGAGGAGATCAATGTCTTTTCCCCGGTGATGATCAAGATCCGTGAAGTCGCGAATAATCCCCGAAGTTCAGCGACGGATCTCGCCAATGTGATCCTACGGGACCATACCTTAGGGTCCAAGGTTCTCAAACTTGCCAATTCCGTCTATTATTCCCCGGGAAACAAAAAAATCAGCACTATGACCCAGGCAGTGGTCACCCTCGGATTCGAAGAAGTAAAACAACTGGCCTTTTCGATCAGTCTTTTTGACAGTTTCCGTGGGAACATGAGCGAGAACTTTAAATATGAACACTTCTGGGCTCACAGCCTGGCGGTTGCGATCTGCGCGCACCGTTTCGCAAATGTGATCTGGCGAGACAGGCAGGAAGAAGCATTTGTCGCCGGATTTTTGCATGATCTTGGCAAACTGGTGATTGGACGATACACACCCGAAGACTGGGATATCATCATTGATAAATCGAAAAAGGGATTTACTGCACGGCAGGCGGAGTTTCAGCAGATTGGCACTTATCATACGGAAGTCGGCGCCTTTGTCGCAAGAAAATGGAATTTCCCTTCTGAATTAATCGATGCGATGAAAGGGCATCATACACCAACCCTTCAGTATAAATCGAACGATAAAGTAACGATAAGCGATATTGTCTACCTGGCGAACCTGTTCGGCAATCTCATTTACCGGTCTCCCTTGGGTATATTCCGCTCTCACGATGAGATCAAGAACGAGGCAAGTCGCCTGTTCAACTTCAGCGGTCTGACCTTCGGCAGGATATTGCAATCCGTACGCAAATCAGTCATTGAAACCGCCGAAGACCTTGCGATTGTCCTCAGCCAGCCGATCAAGATAGAAGACATACCCGATGACATCAGCCGTGAAGAGATGGAGAAACAGTTCAAACAACTTCAGCTCAGCTTTCAACGGAAGTGTGTCGAACTGAACGTCATTCAAAGGATGTCGCTCAACCTGCTCCAGGCGACGGACCAGAATGAACTCTACACCATGATCTGTATTGATCTCGTGGACGGCGGTCTGTTCGATCGTGCGATCATCTTCAAGGTGAACTGGAAAAACGGGACAATTGAAGGGCTGTCTTCGCGAGGGTTGAAAAAACGTGACTGGTTGGCCAAATACAGGCTTGACTGGGGAGATGAGAACGGTGTTTTGGGCCAGGTGATTCAGGAAGGCACATTCCTTCATATCGACCAGGAAGAAACAGATGAGGAACAACCATCTTTCAGCCAGGATCTGATCGAAAAACTTGGATTAAATGTTTTCGGTTGCCTTCCGATAGCCATTCGTGACCGAGTCGAAGCGGTTCTTCTTGTCGATAATAACCTGGGAGAACAACCTTTAACAGAAGATATGATCGAAACAGTTTCGCAGTTTACACGTCAAATCGGTCTATTGGCAGGAAGGCTTTTTACCGAGGATTCCATTTAAGGAAGAAGAGGTCATTTTTTATCGAAATACATTTTTATCCTTCTCAACACATCTGCAAGATCATAAGGTTTCATAATAAAATCAGCAATCCCCAACTTCATTACTTCTTGCATTTGCATTCTACCGCCTTGTGCAGTTAACAGCATCATCGGTATTCGTTTGGTATGAATATCTTCTTTCAGTTGCCGTATGACACCCATTCCATAAAGCAGAGGCATGGAAAGATCCAGGATAATGTAGTCCGGTGTTTTAATCCTGACCGTCCGGTATGTCTGGCTCGTACCCACAAGTTCGATAATTTCATAGTTATGCTTCGCCAGTCTTTCGCTCAATATCGCCAGCGAATCCTTATCATCACTTGAAATCAGAACAACTTTCTTCGGTATTTCAGGTTCCTCTTCCTTGTACGCAGGTCGTCGTGCGTTCATTTGCTGTTGCTCTTCCGGTATTCCCGGTTGAACAAACTTGATCCCGGCTTCATCCGTCACCTGCGGTTTGGGTTGAACAAACCTGATTCCCGGTTCTTCTACTTTCTCTTCCCGTGGTTGAACAAAACGTATTCCTGGTTCTTCTGCCTGTTCTTTTTTGGACTGGACAAAAGTAATTCCTGATTTTTCATCTTCATCCGGCTTCGGCTGAACAAATCGAATTCCCGGTTCAGGCGGCTGTTGTCCATTTGTTACGCTACCAATTTCTATTCCATTTGAATCAATCGGTTCTGCTTTTTCACTTCCCTCAGCGCTCTTCTGTTCAAGATATTTCTCTTTAAGGAAAGAGGCCATCCACTTTTCCATTTCCTTCTGAAGCCAGTTTTCAGGCGCATTCGGACGGATGAATTTTCCTTCTCCGACAGCTTTCCAATCGAGAATACGCGAATTTTCCAATTCCTTTCCGATAAGGACAAATTTCACTTTTTTAACAACATCTCTTTCTTTCAACTCCCGTATAAAATCGATTGCGTGCCTGCCCCCCTGTCTTACATCCATCACAAGAACATCTGCGTCATGGAACATCCTGATGGCTGCATCTTCGTAAAAAGCAATTGCTTTCGTTGCAAGCCCGAAACTATTGAGCATGTCAGTCCAGAACTGGCGAATATTCGGGTCTTTAAGCAAAACAACTGCTTTTCCGATTGTCTTTGGACCTTTTTCCTTAAGTACTTTTGCCTCCGCTTCGGCTTCATTCCGTGTGGCTATAATCTTGTCCATCATCAATGATTCGTCCGAAACAGCCACAACTTCCGGTTCTTCGGGTTCTTCTTCCTCGATTTCTTCCTGGAATTCATGATCCTTTTTCGGATCTACATCTTTCAGGTCGATGTACTGCATCCGCATACCTTCCATCCGTGTTGTCTTTGGAGTGAGTTTCTTCAATGCCATGGTCTGGGAAACCATACGTTTGGCATTAAACTCAACAACACGCACTTCCGGCGGCGCTCCGATCACCGGGATTTCCAGAAACATCGGCATGGTTGGGGAAGAACGGAGAAGGTAGAGATTTGATACGACTTTCATTGGTTCAAAAAGTTCAACTTCCAGCGCAGGATACCCTTCATACATCTGCTTTTTCAACAGACGACCATGCACCGAGACTCTGTGATGCAATCCCGCTTCAAAATAATGCATCCGGAGCAGCAACCTGGTCCGATCTTTAATCAACCTGTCTGAATAGTCGGGAAGCAGTGGATCAATGATCAGGTTAGTGGGAAGGCTTTCATCTTTGATTCTCAGGACATTGCTGCCCATATCTCTTTCTGCGTCATATACATTCAAATGTGGAGTGAATTTGGAGATCTGTGTCAACGTTTTTTTCCATTGGGCAAATGGAACGGTCTTGCCGCATGGATCCGGCAATATCCCCTTATTTTTAGCTTTGATGGATGATTTATGCTTCTTCATTGATGATTCTCACCGTTTTCCTGAGGTTCCACCGCGGGTAAAACAATGGTAAATCTTGTATCGCCCGGCTTGGTGATCATTTCCATGTGACCGTCTAATTCATTCAGTACTCTCCTGATGGTAAAGATACCCAGTCCAACACCACCGCCCAATTGTTTTGCAACGGGATCTTTCTGTTTAGTGGTAAAAAAGGTTTTTCCAACATTCTCCAGGTTTTCTTCTGATATCCCTATACCTGTATCTTTGATTTCGAACCAGACATTGTCCCTGCTTTTTCCGGTTCGTACTGTGATAATTTTCTTCTTCGCTTCTCGTACAGCATCAATCGCATTCGAGAGCAGGTTATTCAATATCAAATCAATATCAAAGTGTTTGGCTTTAACAAGAAGGATCTCATTGGCAAGATGCTGGTGAATAGTGATTCCGAAAGTTTTTTCTACTTCTTCCTTAACCATCGTAAGATTTACCCGAATGATTTCATTCAAATCAAATTCCTGAACTTCGTCTGAATCATCTCCATTTTGTGATCCGGTATGTATCTGTTCGACTATTTTACAATTCCTCCGCAAACCTTCATGAAGGATAAATATACGTTCCGCTGTTTTCTCCAGCCTGTCATAAAGCATCTCGGTGTCACACGGATAGTGATTTAGTGTATTTTCAATATTCCGTTTCTCTTTTTCATGTTGTTTCAGCAGGAAATACATGGGAAGTCTTATTGATTGTGCAAGGCTACTCGCGATCAACTGATCAGATGAATACCGCATTTTATTTGCGATTTCTTCGCTGCAGTCCGCTCCTCCGGATCGTTTGTTTTCCATATCTTCACCGAGGAGAACAAATCCGAGGTTTTCATTCATCACGCCGCGGATACGTTTGATCAAAAGCGAGACATTAAAAATCTCACCCTCTTTCCCAAGCAATTTTACATTATCATACCAATCCTTCATTGCTTTCTTTAAAATTTCATTTACACCATCCTCATCTTCTTCATCTTCGGATACGAGCAGATCGGTCGGATGCATCTCAATCAATTCCTGCTCTTCATAACCAAGCATATCATAAATGGATTGGTTAGCCCAACGGATGTATCCTTCCGGGTCAAGGATCAACACAAGCATGGGAATGGCAGACAGGCTTTGCAGTAACCATGCTTCAGCGCAGGCGGCTTCATTCTGTCCGGCGACATCCTGAACCGCCAGCATATACAGATCATCATTTCCCAGTTGCAGGATGGTCCCTTCCACATCAACAGTAAAATCTCCTTCTTTCCTCTGGATCATCCGGCAGCGAATGTGGGAACGCTTCTCTTCGGTAAGGGTGCCATAATACTCTGCAAATATTTCCCTGTCTTCGGGATGAAGGATTGAAATGATGTTTTCGCCCTGCAGTTTTTCCGGTGGATAATGAAGTACATCCGCCATGAAGGGGTTTACTTCGATAATGGTTCCATTGGCATCCGAGAGAATATACCCCTGTTTCATTGTATTAAATGCCGCCCTGTACCGCTGTTCATGAAACCGTAATGACTGTTCGGCGATTTTCTGTTCCGAGATATCTCGTACAAATCCTTCGTAATACAAAACCTCTTCAGTGGGGTTTTTGACAGGATGAATATTTACTTCCAGCCAGATTTCTTTGCCATCTTTTGTTTCCGCACGATATACCTGCACCTGGTTATCATCCTCTTCATCCTCTTCATCCCATTTCCAGAGGATATTCAGCTTTTCATTATCCAGTAGCTCACTTGTCGTTGCGAATCCAAGCATTTTCGCCATGGATGGACTTGCTTCCACGAAACTGTTGTCGGAAGTGATCCGGAAGGTTCCGAACGGGCTGGATTCCAGTAATTCATTGTAGCTGACTGTGAGTTTACGATAAAGAATATCCAGAGCTTCCAGGCGTTGAGTATTTCGGAAGGCCAGAATGATACGGTGTAAAGCTCTTACAAGCCGAGGTATATCCCGTATGAGATAATAATCTGTAGCTCCCTCTTCCAGGCCTTGCAGGGCATTCTGTTCGTGTTCATCTTTACTGACGAAAAATACAAATGGAGGCGGGTTGTACATCTGGTTGCGCATCTGGAGAGCCGCCATACCGCCAAAATTTTCAGATTCAATATCACAAATGATCATATCGGGAAGGTCATCGAGGCTTTCGTCGTACGCGAGTTCATCTGTTACGATGATGGAAGCAGCGCTCAGATCGCTTTCATCCAGCAGCTCTTTTATTGGTTCGAGTCGTGATAGTTCCCCTACCATCAAGATGTAATACTGATCATCCATGAAGAGAATCCAGACAGATTAGTTCAGCAGGCTCATTATTCTACTCCCTGCTGTAATCAGAGGTAAATATACATAGATAGATGGGAACACCCAATTTAAAAAAACCGAAATAACAAAATTTTTATATGCATTTAATCCAAAAAAACAAAAAGAATTACAGAATTGTTACAGGTGAAGAGATTATCCAAATTACTGGCTCGGGTTCCCTGAATTGTATCCTCCTCTAACTCATGGTTCCATCCGGATATCAGGAAGTAGCAGCGGTGGTTCTTCGCCCTGTAGCTGTTCCAGTTTCACTCTCGCTTCTGACGCAAGAAGCCCATACGGGAACTCCAGGATAAGAGACTCATACTGTTCTGCAGCCTGTTCAGTATCTCCAATATCTTCCCACCAGAGAGCAGCAAAATACAGTGCCTGTTCTGCATATGGATGGTCTTCGTACCTTCCTGCAAACTCGAGGTACTTGTCAGGTGTGGCGGGATTCTCTGTTTCCTTGTATAATTCCGCTATACGCCACAATGCATAGGGGGCAAGTTGTGATGTGGAATCGGATGAAATTTCTGAAAAGAGGCGCTCCGCTTCGTCATACTGACGTTTAAACTCGGCCAGGTCGGCACCTGCAAGTATAGCAATCTGTGTTTCTTCTCCAGATACATTTGAAAGGGTTCGAACCAGGTCCAGCATGTCGTTTTCAGCACGTGCGCCATTGGGTTGTTGTACAAACTGGTTAAGAATTTCGAGAGCTGTCGCAAGATCGCCTTGCCACCAGGTAATACGTGCGTCCAGGAATGCAAGGTTGGCGATCAACTCAACCGGAATTTCGATCCGGCTCCTGCGTCGCTGAAGGTTCATTTCACGCACGGCTATATCATACCGCGCCGAGTCAATCGCCTGGACAGCATCATCAAGCTCACTTAGGTAAACTGCCGCCTGGGCATATTCATACCATATTTCGCTGCGATTCCCCGCTTCCCTGAGCGTGAGAAGAATCTCAAGATCATTTTTCGCCAGTTCTGGTTCATAAAGGTGATGCAACCATATCGCCGCACGGTCCCTGTAGGCTCTCTGTTCTACTTCTCTTGGGAAGCCATCATTACAGTACTGGTTCAGGATCTCAACAGCATCTTCAAAACAGCCGAAATCCGCAATAATGGATGCACGGGTAATCTCTATTCCCGCACGTTCCCGTGGATCGCGAATGATTTCATAGGCATATTGCAATGCCTGTAAAGACAATGAATCCAGCCCTTCATTATGGACTTCAATCGCAAATGAAACCAGTCGATAGCCCGGTTCGGATTCCGATTGATCAATTCTTCGCACAATTTCCAGGGCTTCCGGGTAGCGTTCCATCCTCATGTAAAGCGAAGCCTGGATTTCCATGAGTGCTTGAGTATAACCATTCCAATACTCGGCGAGGTTATCCTGACTCAGTTCTTCTTCGAGTATGCCTTCTATTGCAGCAAATGCAAGTGAATCAGCAGGAAAATTTGCAAGATTTCGTAATACATAATCCTTCCTGTTCTCCGACTCCCGTAATGCATAGATGTATTCCCTGGCTGAAAGCTCCCAATTCAAACGAGCGTGGTACAGGTTTGCGAGGTTAACCGCATATTCATATGGATGTCCCAACGCCTCGCGTCCACGTTTGTATTCATCAATGGCAAGATCAATCAGTCGCATGCGAAGCATCACATTCGCAATTGTGCTGTAGGTACGGGGATGAAGAGGATTGTTGGCGCGCGCCTGAGCCCACGCGATGCTTGCGTTTCCTTCATCTCCCTCAAGATGATACGTACCACCGAGTTCGGCATACAGGGTGACCACATTATCTGAGGGCTGTGGATTTGCGATCCTCATTTCCAGCAGTGCAATGGACTCATCAAACAGACCGAGGGAAATCAGATTACGCTGAACACCATCAAAAAACGATTGAATATGAGGGAACTGATTCATCAGGGATTGATAAATGGTAAGCGCCTGCTCGTAATTTCCCCGCGATTCAAACCTTCGAGCACTTCTTTCCTGAGAACGTGCGCGTTGAAGTTCCTCGTCCTGCTGATTTCCTTGTTCCTGTCGGGGTCGAACAGTTCGAGGCGTGTTCTGCCCCAACACGGGAGAGTTTGTCCATGTAATTCCATTGACGAGAAAGAAAATTACTGACAAAACCCGGATAATATGGCGGCTTTTCGGATTATCTTTTTGCATCTATCGTTCGACCAATCTTGTTTTTACACAATTCCTGCACTGTAACTTATACAGTCATCAATCGTTACCTGGTTCCCGATAAAAAGGCTTTGCCATGGATTTGAAGTAATACATTTCGATAAAAAATGTACTCTTTCAATGCATATTCTGAGAATATAGAAATAAAAACTACTATATTATAACAACTTGAATCATGGCGTATTTCTTGCTCCTTCATTGCTGATACACACATCCTGCATCAAAATGAGTAGCATAATGTATCAAAATAAGGATTGTCAGACACTCATTGTATCGACAACCTGTGAGTTTTCCGAGCCGGGATTCAGGATGAATTATTAAAAACAGTTTACACCCTCGATTCGGAAACGATGTCACTGTTTGTTGGTGTGTTAGCAACAGAAAGGATACATCATGCCTGACATTACGATTCACATTCCCACAGTTGACGCTGAACAGAGCATTGAAATAGAAGTGAAGATCAACGGCGCCCGGAAAAAATATAACTACCGTGTGGAAATCCTTAGCTGGGCGAGAGACTGCGAGACCGATGAGGAACGTGTAGAGTGCCTCAAGCGTGTGATAAGTGACTATGATCATGACTGGCAATTGATTAATATTGGATCACCGGGTGAATCCAATATTCCCGTCATGTTCAAACAGAGAGAATCTGTCGCCAATACCAATTGACGGTCGAGATCTGTCTCTGTTCATTCACTCTTATAAGAGATAGTGATGAAACGTCTACTAACAGCATTATTTATGATTCTGTTTCTGATCGCAACCGCTTCCTCCGAAGAGGTTACGCAGAGCGAGGTCACTGTTTTGCTTCAGGACAGCAATAGCGAAAGCACTATTGATTTTCGTTGTCCTTCATTGAATGTTGAACCGGACGGTCAATCAGGTGCTACATCTTGGGAACCGGCATGGAAATCATCTATTCTTCCACGACCCTATCTTGGGATTGTACCTGAGGATGGCGGTTTCTGGGACAGCGCATGGCGCGTTGCTGCGCTCAGTATTGGTTCATGCGCAGTTGACGATCCCATGGGACGGCCCATGATGTTCGATTCTGCACTCGACTATTATCTCACGACTGGCAGTCCCGATCTGTTAAACCACAACCGGGAGATGTTCCTCGAGTTCACCAACAGGTATACGTTTGGTGTTGATTCCAACCTGTACCGGTGGCATTACAAACGTTAGGTTTCAATTCTTATATCTTGATACAATTGCACTTTATTGCCGGATTTTCATCCGGTTTTTTTGTCTCTCAGCGTTTTTCTTTTTTTATAATGGACATACGTAACTGAAAAAACTCCCTGTCACCAGAGGTTTTTCCTTTTCTGCCCCTTATTTTAGAAGAGGTCGCTTGAATACAGAGATGATGACATGTTGAGTTATTTAATACGAATCCCCTGGCGTTCACTTCAAAAACATCGTGTGATCAGCATTATCCATATTTCCGGTCTTACAATCGGAATGTGCTGTTTTCTCATGATCTATTTTTTTATCCGTCATGAGCTGTCATTCGACAAGTTTCATTCGAATGCACCCAATATATACCGCATCTGTACGGATCAACCTCGTGAGGGTGCTGTCGTACCTTATGTGTCTTCGGTAAATGGTCTGGGCCCTTCCCTCGTTGAAGAATTTCCTGAGATACTCGCCTCAACACGTTTTGGACGCATGGCGATCTCGATGTTCCAGTATGGCGAAAACCGTGACTTCGAGAATAACGGCTTCTGGGCGGATGGTACTTTGTTCGACGTGTTTGATTTTGAACTGGAACGGGGAAATCCGGATTCAGCTCTTGTCCGTCCAAACACTTTGGTGATCAGCAGGGAGTTTGCCCGTAAATATTTTGGCGACCAGGATCCCCTGAACCAAACCATACGTCTCAATAATGCGAATGATTTCGTGGTAACTGGTGTACTGGCTGAAATCCCCAGCGAGTCACATTTGCAGTTCGATTATCTCCTGTCCTTGAGTACCTTGGGAAATGTTGTGGACAGTTGGCAGCAGCAGTGGATTATCACTTATATCCTGGTCCATTCGGATACCGACATGGAAAGCCTGCAGCATAATACTTCCATGTATTTCAACAACCAGAGAAATCTTACCAACGGCCTCGTTACGGCAAACACACATCTTGTCTTTCAACCGCTTTTGTCTATCCACCTTCATTCTCACCGACAGGGAGAACTAGGTGAGAACGGTCATATTGTTTATATCTATGTTTTAGGAATCGTGGCAATCTCCATCCTTGCGATTGCCTGCATTAATTTCATCAACCTCTCCACTGCCATGGCCAATCGCCGTGCGAAAGAGGTGGGAATCCGGAAAACTTTCGGCGCCCAGCGAAACACTATCCTGCTCCATTTCCTCGGGGAATCCTATCTTCTTACGGGGATCTCACTGTTTCTTGCACTGCTCGTAACGGAAATGATTCTCCCGTTGTTTGGTAATGTGATGGGACGCGAACTCCTGTTGAATTCCATAGATCGGATCTTATTTTTCCCGCTTATGCTGGCTATTGTATTGATTGTCGGTACCTTGTCGGGGACATATCCTGCGGTCGTGCTTTCACGATTTAACCCTGCGGAAGTGCTGCGTTTACGTCAAACGTTCAGATCGTCGCAATCGTTTTTACGGCAGGTGTTTGTTGTCTTTCAGTTCACTATTTCAATATTCCTTATCATTTGTGCGGTGGTTGTCTACCAGCAGATGAATCTATTCTCCTCATCACTTCCGGATACACCGGTAGAACAGGTGATGTACCTTCGCCTGCCCCTTGCGAATCCTAATGGCGATTTTGAGGTACTGTGCAGCGAACTGAGATCTTTACCCGGTGTGGTTGACGCCAGTTGCTGCAACTCTCTTCCCGGAATTCTGACGATGAAGCGCGGGTATCGGTACGGTCCTGAAGACAGGTTCAGTGATTTCATGGCAATCGGTATCGCCGGAGATCCGGGATTTCTGAACACGTTTAATCTCAACCTCATTGCTGGACGGAATTTTCGGTGGGCGGATTCATCCGACTTTACTTCACGATACATTGTCAATGAAACAACAGCCAGGACGCTGGGATATGAACCACAGGATTTTATCGGGGAATGGTTACGGACAGGCGCCTTCGGACAGGGTGCGGAAGGTCCTGTGATCGGAGTCGTGGAAGATTTCCATTATTACTCGCTGCATGAAGAGATCGAGCCGTTTATCCTCCAGTATGTCCCGGGAAACTATGCCCTCGTTGCTCTGCGTATGCAATCGGACGCGGTCGCGCTAACTATTGACCAGGTGCGAAATATCTGGAATGATGTCGTTCCCGAGATTGTGTTTGTCCCCTATTTCCTGGATGACAACTTCAACCGGGCGTACCGTAATGAACGCAGACTCGGGACATTGTTCTCCGTGTTCTCGTTCCTTGCCGTGTTCATCGCCTGTCTTGGACTGTTCGGCCTGACATCGTATTCGGTCAATCTCCGACGGAAAGAAATCTGCATCCGTAAAATCCTTGGGGCTTCGACATCTTCTATTGTTCGCATGCTTTCGGGTGAGATCCTTCGCCTCATGGCGAGCGCTTCGGTACTGGCATGGCTCTTCGCTTTCGGTTTTATACGTCTATGGTTGCAGGGATTCCCCTACCGCATCGACATTTCCCTGTGGCCATTTGTGATCGGGACAGCACTCGGCCTCATGGTCGCAACTCTGATCGTCAGCGGCAAAGGACTTCGCGCAGCACAATTAAATGCATCGGACGAGTTGCGAATAGAGTAGCAGTCCTGTAGATTTGCGTACAAACAATGTACGATTTTGAACACTTTTCGAATGTAATATTTGCAGGGTTCAACATCATTTCGTTTATTCATAACGGGTTACGGTTCTGGCATATTTCTTGAAAAGTAGTCGTGAAAGACAAATGTTGCGATTTACACACAAGGGCCGAAAATGATCGACGTAAAGAACATGTTCAAGTACTATAAAACCGGGTTTGGTAAAACCTATGTCCTCCGTGATCTCACCATGTCCATTGAGGAGGGTGAATTTGTATCGATTATGGGACCGTCCGGTTCAGGAAAATCTACAATCCTTCATATCCTCGGAATGATCGACGAACCGAGCAAAGGTGAATATGATTTCCTCGGAAAGCCGGTTCACAAAATGAGCGAGAAACAACGTACGGAAATGCACCGAAACCATATCGGTTTTGTGTTCCAGAGCTATCACCTGATCGATGAACTCACCGTTTATGAAAATCTAGAAACGCCGTTGATCTACAAGGGCATCAAGCGTGGCGAACGAAAAGGCATGGTCAGCGAAATGCTGGACCGGTTCCAGATGGTTGCAAAAAAAGACCTCTTCCCGAACCAGCTTTCAGGTGGCGGTCAGCAGATTGTCGGTATCGCACGCGCCCTGATCACAAAACCGAAACTGATCCTCGCGGATGAACCCACAGGCAACCTGAACTCCGCGCAGGGCGAAGAGATTATGGACATCTTCTGCCGACTGAATGAAGAGGATGGCACCACCATTATCCAGGTTACTCACTCCGAAAAGAACGCCGGCTACAGCCAGAGGATCATCGAGTTGCTGGACGGCCGTATTATCAGCGATGAAGGCGTGGAAATCGGCGAAGTTGCCGAAGAAAATGAAGCGTAACTCAATTGAGTGACATTCCATAACGAATGTCCTTTTCACAATATGCTGCGATTTGCAAGTAGCGCTGGCCATTGAAGGTCAGCGCTATTTTCTGGATGGAACATATCAACTTAAAAACGTCTGTCCGCAAGTGTTCACTATCGTACGGATTTGAACACCTCAAGTAGTGGAATTTCTTCCAAGGTACTGATGGTTGCCATTTTTCCTCTGGTACAGGAATTGCTTAAAAAATGGAAACGTACTTTTTGGGGTATTTATGATTTACAATCATTTTATTGTCATACTACGATTGTTTCTGCGCTCAAAACGATACACCCTGATCAACCTGACCGGTTTGTCAATCAGTTTGCTATCCTGTATTCTTGTGTACCTGTTTGTCGCCCATGAATTCAGCTATGACAGTTTTCACGCCAATAGTGACCGTCTTTTCCAGGTTCATCAGATTACCACACAAGCCGATAGCGATCCAATCGGCAATGTGATGACATCGTTTACCGCTGGTCCCACACTCATCTCAACATTTCCCGAAGTGGAATCCTTTTGCAGGTATGCGTACCGTAATACGATTATCAAAAAGGGGGTTGAGTCACAGCTCGATCTGGTTCATTTTGTGGACACTACATTTTTCGAACTGTTCGATTACCCCGCGCTGACAGGCGATCCCTCAGGAACTATCCGCAATCGTGAATCCATCATTCTTACAGAATCGTCGGCGGAAAACTATTTCGGCAGTGTGGAATGTCTTCATGAAAGGATGCTGTTGCAAATCGGGGAGGAAATCCAGGAATTCACCGTGGGATGTATATTGGCGGATCCTCCTGATAATTCGAGTTTGCAGTTTACAATTCTCGCCCCAATGCAAAGGCTTCTCGAAATAATCCCGGAACCATGGCAATCGAACTGGATGTGGAACTATCCCGAAACCTATCTCTTGCTCGATGAAAACACAACCATCTCAGAAGTTGAAAACAAATTACCCATTTTGTATGAACGCATGGGATTTGACAGTCAATTCGGCAACACCCAATTACAGCTATCGTTCCTCCCCATCACCGATATTCACCTGCACTCCCCCTATGCCTACAGCCTGATAAACCAGAGCGATCCAGTGTACAGCTACATGCTGATCCTGGTGGCGGGACTGATAGTGTTCCTGGCTGCGGTGAACTATACGACGTTATCCATCGGGCATTCACTGAACCGTGCCAAGGAAATAGGGATCCGTAAGGTTTCGGGCGCTTCCCCCGGAAAACTAATGGTCCATTACCTGTTTGAATCCATGCTCCTGTCCATTCTGGCTCTGCCGCTGTCATTAGTACTTGTGGAACTCGTTCTTCCGTTTTTCAACAATGCCGTAAACCTGGAATTGGAGTTTACCCTCTCATTGATGAATGCTGTTTTCCTCGCGGTTTTTGTCATTCTCACAGGTTGTGTGTCCGGATTTTACCCGGCGTTGTTCCTTGCAAGGCAGAAAACCGCTTCACTGTTTCGTCACGGGATACGGATTACCGGTGGAAAACATATCACCCGGACACTGGTATTCTGCCAGTTTATTATTGCCCTGTCGCTTGTCATGATCACTCTGGTCGTCCATCGGCAGACCATCTTTCTCCTGCATGCATCCCATGGTTTCACTCCGGATAATGTGGTTTCCATATTTCTGCCTGAAATCCCTGATGACCAGGCCGAAATGTTCACAGACAGGCTACTAACACAACTTGGAGATATACCTGGTGTCCAGGCGGCTACTGCTGTATCGAATTCATTCGGTTATCCATGGACAAGTTTTGACTTCATCGACCGGAACGGCGCCAACAGGCGCGTTTTCGGGAACAGGATTGATGAGAACTTTCTGGACGCCATGGACATACCGTTAGTAGTTGGCGAAAACTTTCCAATTAACCGACAGCATACTTCTTCCGAACCGGTCCTTGTCAATGAAGCCCTTGTTCGTGAACTGGGACTGGAAAATCCATTGGGGATTGAACTGCCGGGTGCATTCGGAGATCATGAAATCATCGGGGTAGTCAAGGATTTTCATTTCCATTCCAAGCATTCTCGCATCGAGCCTCTGGTACTGTACCTGGAAGATGCATTCCTCCTCGAAGGCATAGAAGATCATGCCAATTACCAGGGCAGGCCCACAAGGCTGTATCTGTCGCTGGACGCTGACAATACCAGCGAAACCATGAACCGGATCCTCGCTGTATGGCGCGAACATGCCCCAGACTCACCCATGCTGCACAATTTCCTGATGGAAAACCTGGAGTATCTATACAGCTCGGAAGCGGCCATCGACAAGGTTTCACAATTCACTACGTTTACAGCGATTCTTATCGCCATGGCGGGTTTTATCGGGCTGATCTCACTCTCATTGGCAAGAAGAACGAGGGAGATTGGAATACGAAGAGTACTGGGCGCTACATTTGTACAGGTAGTAACGTTAGTCCTCCGTGAACAGATCATACTGCTTCTGATCGCTTCCTGTGTAGCGTTCCCGATCACGATGCTGGTTCACAACCTGTGGACAAGCGGATTTGCTTACCACATCGGTTTTGAATGGTGGTTGTTGTTCCTTTCCATAACTATTGCAATGCTCGTCATGGTTTTTACCGGAGCGTATGTTGTCAATCGTGTTACGAATTTAAATCCTGTTGAAACACTTCGGTCGGAATGATGAAGAGGTATTTGTGAAGTCGATGGAATATCTATACAATGTCATCGTATAACCTCGCTGATTTCAGTAGATTTTATATTGACATAATAACATAGTGTAATTCCTGCTATCAGATTCATCCTACAAAACTCTCAGATAATTTCTAAGGGTAGGGAAGGAAATTATATCAATACTTTGAAATACCTGACATCTTCCAGAAACTGAAATTCAGAAAAAACGGTGCAATGATGCTTCACCCAAGCAGGGGGGACGGGGAATCTTCCTGCGCGTCAGGATCGTCAAACACTGCACCGAATTCTTTATGTCAAACAAATCAGTATTTGAGAAGATTACTTCGGATTCTGTTGACACCACGACTGCATCCACCTTCGCTAAACAGCAACTACGGTGGACAGGCTGCAGTCAGGCTACACAAACAGTGGATTGCTTCGTCGGCTGCACAAACAACAACTACATGCAGCCATCCTCGCAACGACGCACCTCTATTTATGGCGCTGTTATAAACCATGTCCATTTCAGTCGGACCGTACGATCTCCCGGCCGGTCGTACGCCAGTGGATCGGTATAACGGCCCTCATCGAACACAAGGTAAACCCAGCTTCCGGGTCGCCAGTTCCACGCCATCAGCAGGTTTGTAAGGATCTCATCCTCGTCCTGGATGTACTGGATTGTTCCACGAAGAGAAAGTTGCAGCACCGGAGACCATCGTAATCTCAGCCGATGGATCTGGTAATCGGTTGTAAACCCATCGTTGATATCATACACATCCCAGTAACGTTCCCAGTCCGATTCAAGTTCAATCCTGAAATTTCCCGTTGGTTTGAAAATGAATTCATGACTCATCATATAAAAATTCCCGTCTCGGTAGACACCGTACTCATTGTAGAACTCATACGCAAACGGCTTACGATCATCTGAATCGAACCAGAACCATGCATCCCAACGGTCATAGTTTTCTACATTAAACGGTCCGTAATTATCGCGGAACTCACCTGTTTCCCCTTCATCAAGGTCAGCGTATTTGCGGCGTTGCTGATTTCGAAGGGAAACACCGCCACCATACCACCAGTTACCACGTGTTGCTACATAACCATTAATGTTTCCACCCGTGGCGGGAAATGTTCCATTCGCCATGTGGTCGTTCCATTCATTCCAGTTCAACCCGATACTTTCGAAGGGACCGGTTTCAGGATTGATATAGTACCCGATCCAAATCCATTGTTCCAGGGTGTTTGAGTACCCGGACCATCCAAGATCGTTAATATTGTAATCTTTGCCTCGATAGAGAAAACCCCCACTTCCACGGAGTGCACCACCGGACAGATACATGCTTGTGCTGATATGGAACGGATCAAAACCTTCATCCCACGTGGCGGTTGGATCATCGCGGTCCACCATAGCTCCAGCGAATGTGAACGTGTTTTCCTGCCCCCATCTCATCCGTGTATCAATACCGAAAGCGCTTGCACTACGATCTACGGGAACATCAGGAATTCCCTCATCTTCATCGCCGTACAGCATAGTCTCGCCGTCGATATGGGTTGTCGTGAAACCGAAAGTACTGCGTTCCCCGATATCCGCGAGGATCCTTCCCGCGGCTACATTGGACGCCAGATCATCTGAATCAATGTTCTGCGCAAGGATCACACTGCTGCGAATTCCACCCCACCGACCGGTAAACCGTCCTCCATATTCAGGATCAGTAATGCGTCTTGTATAGAGAAGTTCAATGGGTGATGAATCGAAAAGGTCTTTCCCTTCCAGAAAGAAGGGACGTTTTTCGCTCAAGTATACCGGGTAATCGGATAGATTGATAACTTCTTCATCTACATCCACCTGGGCGAAATCGGGCAGTGCGGTCAAGTCAATCGCCCAGTTGTTGGAGGGAACGATTTTCAAATCGAGTCCTCCCTCCCATTCCTGGTGACTCCTCATGGAATGAATGTCGGTAACCTGTCCCCAGGATCCATCTTCGGGCGCATCCCATCTACCGACAACATGCGGAAGGATTTCAACATGAGTGGATGATTTGATTTCGTGAAGACCATGTAATTCACCGAAATTACTGACCAGTAACCCAAGGTTACGTTGAAATGGAATCCATGTTGTATATTCGAGGCGACGTTCCACCCATCGCGTAACAGCAAACCCCCAACCATCCTCGCGGTATCCCCCATGACGAAAGGTTGATGTTGGTATTTTCAGCTCTGCTACCCATCCGCTGTCATGTTTCGCCACAGCAGATTCCCAGATGCCATCCCATGTATCATCATACCAGTCTTCATTGGTAATGGTACCGTCAAATTGCACACCACTTGCAGTAAGACCGAAATAGTAGGCATTTCTCATGTCGTGGAATGTATCAAGGTAGATCCTGATAAAATCGCTGTCTTCCGCACGATCCCGTCTCTGGATCATGCCACATACACTATCCGGACAGGAATCAATACAGTTCACTGCGATATACAACGCATCTGCATCGTACATGATATAAACTTGTGTTGGTAACGAAGCCGGATCACCTTCGTGAGGGCGTACCTGGACAAAATTCTCCGCTACCTGGGAAGCATACCATTCAGATTCAAGGACTCCATCAATTCGAGGACCTTCTGCGATACGATTTGCATTGATTGCATAATCCGTTACGCCGAACACATTGTAAAATGGTGCCATCATCAGTAAAAGAAAAAAAGTGATCCGTTTACACATAAGCCTACTCCGTTCAATCCACAGTAGGAAGACACTTTGATGAACATTCAGTTACAAATGTTATTTGTTGAATCTCACCAATAGGAATAAAAAAAAAGAAAAGGAGCCTGAGAATACAGTTCGGCTCCTTCTCCTGAATTAAATATATAACAACTATTACAGCACTACAATTCGTTTCAGAGAATTGTATCGAATTTCGCTACGAGTGCTTTCAACAATGTACGGAATTTGACTTGAGCCTCTCCCGCCACCTTCACAACGTCCTCGTGCGAATGAGGTGTTTTTGCGATTCCTGTCGCATAATTCGTAATGCAGGAAACACCCGCTACACGTATTCTCAGCCTTGCAGCCGCAATCACTTCCGGTACGGTGGACATACAGGCAGCATCCACACCGACAGTTTTCAGCAATTGCACCTCAGCAGCGGTTTCATAATTCGGACCGGAGAACGCACCCAGGATTCCATCTTTCAATTCAATTCCATTGTCATCTGCAACTTCATGCAGCGCAGCTTGCAGTTGCTTATCGTAGGCATTACTCATATCTGGAAACAGGTCAAATCCCCAGCGTTGTCCTACCAGTGGATTAACACCCATGAGATTCACATGGTCGGTGATTGTCATTAAATCACCCGGTTTCAGCGAATCGCTGATACACCCGGATGCATTCGTAATTACCACACCCTTCACACCCAATGCCGCCAGCAACCTGATCGGGAAAACCACCTTATCAATTGGATATCCTTCATAAAAATGGACTCTCCCCTGGACGACAACCACGGGCACATCATTGATGGTTCCGGCGACAATCCTTCCTGCATGCCCCGGCACTGTGCTCGGAGGATATCCAGGAACATCAGGTGTAGGAACAATTACAGGATCTTCAACTTCATCGGCGAAGTGTCCCAATCCACTACCCAGGACAAATCCAAGAACAGGTTCTATTTTGATCCGATCCAGAAGGAATGATGCAACAGCGCGCATTTCCAGGTCGTGAGTATCACGCATGTTTATCCTCACTTTCAAGAGGCACATGGAAAAACTGGTTCACATCCACAATGCCTTTGTCAGTCAATTTGAGTTCGGGAATCACCGGCAACGCCAGGAAACTTATCGTCATCAGAATATCGGGGTTTGCACCCAGTTTTCCAAGCGCCTCCTTCAGCTCTTTCAACTTGGCAAGGACCTGCTCGAAAGGTTGATCCGACATCAGGCCGGCAATGGGCAACGGCAGCAGACTCTCCACAATTTCCCCATCACAGACAGCGATTCCACCACCAGCGTCGATGATGGTTTGCACCGCGGTAAACATGGATACATCATCCATACCCGCCACAATAATATTATGACTGTCGTGCGCGATACTGCATGCGACCGCAGCTTTTCTCAGTCCCATTCCACGAACAAATCCCAGGCCGATATTGCCAGTAGCCTTATGACGTTCAACGACTGCGATTTTTGCAATATCCTGCACTGGATCGGGAACCAACAGTTCATGCCGCACTCTTGGCCGCATCACCAGTGATTTCGTTATAATCTGCCCACTTTGTAACCCGATTACTTTAACCGGTTGTCCCTTGTCTGGTATCTGAAAACGTTCAAGGGTAAAGGGGAGTACATTCATCGTGTTGCTGAACGCGGGCA
Source organism: bacterium (assembly GCA_963674515.2). Taxonomy (GTDB): domain Bacteria; phylum Electryoneota; class Electryoneia; order Electryoneales; family Electryoneaceae. Next base: position 25,662 of record CAXXQY010000027.1, on the reverse strand, counting down.
TGCCTGGCATGTCACAGGTAATGTTACCATTCGCGACCACCTGAACCCCGGTTTTCCAGACATCACTGACTCGAAACGCCTCAATATCCTCCAATACTACTATATCGGCAATTGCCCCAATCCCAAGGTGTCCACGATTCCGCCAACCCATCCGTTGAGCGGATGTAAAAGACGCCAGGCTGATCGCTCGAACCGGATCTATTCCATAATGGATCGCAGTGCGAATCATGTTATCCAGACCGCCACTTTCGCAGAGATCATCCACGTGACGATCATCCAGCACAAACGATATCCGTTGCCAGTTGTTGTCATTGATCAATGGCAACAGATCCTGCAGGTTTCGCGCTGCACTTCCCTCACGGATCAGGATTCTCATCCCTTTCGCCAGTTTTTCCCGCGCTTCCGAAAGTGATGTGCATTCATGGTCAGCGGATATTCCCGCGGCGAGATAAGCATCAAGCATGGACCCGGACACCTGCGGTGCATGACCGTCAATGATCTTACCGTGATCGTCAGCAAGATGGATCTTCGCCAACGATTCCCGGTCGCCATTTACCACACCGGGGACATTCATCATCTCTCCCATCCCGACAATACGGGGATGGTTGATCAATGTTGCGAGATCATCCGATGTGAGGATTGCCCCTGAAGTTTCGAGATGCGTGGCGGGAACACAGGACGGCAACCAGAAGAAATAGTTGAGCGGTTGTTTTTCGGTTGCCTCCAGCATCCATTGTATACCATCAAAACCTGATACATTGGCGATTTCATGCGGATCTGCTACGATGGTCGTTGTCCCACGCGGCAGCAATAATCGAGTAATTTCGGAAGGGGCAAGAAGCGTACTCTCAAGGTGCAGGTGAACATCGATCAAGCCAGGGCAAAGATGCTTCCCGGAAACATCGACCACCGTTTTCGCTTTACGATCCCCATACCCGACAATCCGTCCATCCTTGACTGCAATGGTAACTTGTTCGAGGGCTCCGGTGAAAACATTGATAATGGTTCCACCTTTGAGTAGCAGGTCGCAAGGAATTTTTCCGTACGCCGCATTGATTCGTTTCGAAACATCTTCCATAAAAAATCCTGGTAAGAATCCCGACCGTTGTATTCTACTACTTAATCATAGTTTCTCAGTGAAAAATTTGCAAGACCGCGAAGGATTCAAAGTACATCCAATCCTTTATAACTCTGAATTGATGTAAACAAATACGAACTACAGATTTTTTCATCGTCATATTCTTCTAATAATTCTGTCTTGTTATTCCGACAGCTCTTCAAGGATTGGTCGAGCGTCACACCATACTGAATTTAGCTTTCCAGTATTAACTTCATCAAGGAGCAAAAAAAAGGGGCGCTTTCGCTCCCCGTGTATGGCATACTGAATATGATGTCTGGCTTAGTTCTGTACCTGGCTGACCAGTGTATTAAATCCGTCGATATCGTTGAATGCCATATTCGCCAAGGTTTTCCGGTCGAGTTCGATTCCCTTTTCCTTCAGCATGTGCATGAAGGTGGAATAGTTCAGACCGTGAGGCCGTACTGCCGCATTGATACGTACAATCCACAATCTGCGGATTTCACGCTTCTTGTTACGACGATCTCTGAACGCATATTGACCGGCGCGTTCAGTGGAACGGTGTGCTGCGCGGATGGTGTTTTTCTGGCGACCAAAAAAACCCTTGGCCTTCTTAAAAATCTTCTTGCGTCTTGCGCGAGAAGCCGGGTTGTTCGTTGCACGGGGCATGGTTCACTCTTCCTACTTCGCTATCATCCTGGCCACGCGTGGCACATCCACCTGAGCGACGAGCGCTGTCTTGGCAAGCTTGCGCTTACGATTGCGTGACTTCTTCGTCAAAATATGGCTCTTGAAACTATGATTCCTGCGGATCTTTCCTGATCCAGTGCGACGGAACCGTTTCGCAGCCGCACGATTAGTTTTCATCTTTGGCATGACTGCCCTCTATCTCAACTTACTTGGTTTACACGTCCCGATTACTTCTTCTGCACGGTGACGACCATATTGCGGAAACCTTCCATCTGAACAGGGCCTTCGGGTTTCGCAATGTCTTCCATCTCTTTGAGGAACTTGTCGATAATTTCGCGACCCAGTTCCTTGTGTGTCACCATTCTGCCTTTAAAGATCACGGTAAATTTTACCTTGTCGCCCTGGCCGATAAATCCACGGGCAGCTTTCAACTTCGTAATAAAATCGTGATCGTCAATCTGAGGGGTGACCCGGATACGTTTGATCTGTACCTGGTGCCCCTTTTTTCTGCTGATTTTTTCTTTTTTCGCAAGTTCATACCGGAACTTGCCGTAATCCATAACCCGGACAACCGGGGGTTTTGCATTTGGTGCTACTTCTACCAGATCTTCACCGCTTTCTTCGGCCAGCGCAAGCGCTTTTTGAATGGGTACGATCCCGATTTGATCTCCATCCGGGCCGATCAGCCTTACTTCCGGAACACGGATTTGATCATTAATCCTGTGACTTTGCTGCGTTGTTGCAGGTTTCGGTCGTTCACGCGGAGGTGCGATTGGCGTAATCCCCTGTTAAATTATACCTGATTGTGGGCGATACTGGACTCGAACCAGTGACCCCTGCCATGTCAAGACAGTGCTCTAACCAAGCTGAGCTAATCGCCCCAAATTCTATTCAATCAGCGAAGGCAAAAAGAAACGGCATCATGCTCGATGCCGACTGCCGGCGTATGCCCTTTGCTTCACTCACTCGGAACTTTACGTGCCGGGAGCCGGACTCGAACCGGCACGGGGGAAAACCCCCCGGGAGATTTTAAGTCTCCTGTGTCTGCCATTCCACCACCCCGGCGGAATGCCGTCCGGTGTTTATTACCCCGGAGTCGATCAGCATCTGAGGCGGCGGCCGGATTCGAACCGGCGAATAAAGGTTTTGCAGACCTTCGCCTTAGCCACTTGGCAACGCCGCCCGGCCCGCCTCGCAAGATCCATGCAGATCTTACGCTTGCGATCTGGAGCGAGAGACGGGACTCGAACCCGCGACAACCACGTTGGCAACGTGGAGCTCTACCAACTGAGCTACTCTCGCAACATTGTCAAAGAAGACTGTACACATTTTTTATCAAGCAACATAAGATAAAAAGATCATCCAGTCTATTCAAACGATTTTTTCTCAGATTCTCTTTGTTCCTCTGCACCTTCCACGGCATTCTCCATGGCTCGAGAATAGGCACGTTTGCGAAGATTGTGATACTTACGTCTGGAATCCTGACCGGCTTTCCAGAAAAACGTAAAAAAGAAAGCAAGCGCCACAATCACGACAAACAAAACCACCTGTTTTATATAAACAGCCCGATTCAGTCGCTCTACTACCCCGACATCTATTCCGGAGGTTGAATCTGCCGTTTCCCCTGCAACCTGTGATGAATCTGCCAATTGCTGGGCTTCAACAACAGATAACAACGCAAAAACCAAGGTAATCGCGATGAAAAGAGAAATGAGAATTTTCACAGAACTTCTCCGCGATGTGCGAAATCTGTGGAGCCTAGCGGGATCGAACCGCTGACCTCCTGAATGCCATTCAGGCGCTCTCCCAGCTGAGCTAAGCCCCAGACAAAAGACGCCGCAAGAGCAGCATCTTTTGATATGTTCTTCTCAAAGGCAAGCACGAATATAGTAGTCCAGAATCCCGTTGTCAACATTAAAAAAGAGGGCTGACGCTCGAGAATTAGATCTTGTCCGGGAGTTTGGATTTGATTACCAGCACCGGAATTTTTGAATGATGGACCACATATTCCGCCACACTCCCAATCACTTGCTGGCTCAAGCTGGAACGCCCATTTGATGTCATGACAATCAGATCAAAATCGCACTCTTCGGAAAATGATATGATTGACGGACGTGGATTTCCTTCTCGCACGACAATCTTGCAGATATTGTCCGCGTTAAATTCACGGATCAGATCATCCAGGATTCCCCTGCTTTTAATAGCCCGCTCATCCATGTACTTCTGGAAATCCTCAGGATTGATACGAAGGAATTGGCGTTCCGTCTTGGGAATAAATTCTTCGTGGACATTCAGCACCGTAATCTCAGCTCCGAATTTTTTCGCCATTTCGACGGCATACTTGAATCCGGCGTTGGACATCATTGATGTATCGGTCGGGTACAATATTTTTGAAATCATGGGATGACTCCCTTGTCAAAACATCAATTAGAATCTCGCTTCGTCTGGTCACTTACCCCTGTTTACAGGAAAAAGATAAAGGTGACCACAATAAAACAAGGAATCAGGATCGCCAAAGACCAAATCATATAGCCAAAGAAACTCGGCATCTTGATCTTGTTCTCTTCCGCAATGCTGCGGACCATGAAGTTCGGTGCATTCCCGATATAGGTCATAGCACCGAAGAATACAGCGCCAACCGAAATTCCGGTCAGATAGCGAATGAACCGTTGAGCCTCTTCCATGGTAAATAAGCTTCTCGCCTGTTCAGCAGTAGCTTCGAGTGTAATAATTCCCTGGAGAACAAGTGGATGATTCTCATTCAACGGGAATGAAAGAAGTGGATTGACCCAGTCTTCCACCATTTCAAGTTTACCAAGTGCAAGATTGAAGAAGGTTAAATACGTAGGAGCATTATCCAGGAAGGAAGATAACGCACCGGCGATCCAGAAATAATGGGCCGGTTCCTGGACAAAATCAGCAATAAAAGTGAGCGCGCTGCCGTGTTCGCTTCCGCTTTCCCGCAGCATCGCCAATGCAGGAATAATTGTCATAAAAATCCCGGCAAACAGGTACGCCACTTCCTTGATCGGGAACCAACTGAACTCGTTATCCTGACGGATTTTCTTAGAGGTGGTTTTTACGGACAGGAAAACCATGAAGCAAATGAACAGGTCGCGAATAATGTTCTGGAGAGCGATATGTACACCACCGATATTCACTTCATGCAATTGCACCATCCCACTGAACAACACCGCACCAAGGACACCGCCAAGGAAGATAATATTATGAAGCCCTTCGAGTTTCAACGGCTCTTTTTCCTTGTTCTCTTCCAGTTTTAATTCATCCTTTTCCTTGTTGTAAAGAATAGTATCAAGGATAAAGAACACTGCAAGAAGCATGAGGGACACCGTCAAAAACTGCGGCATCAGGCTGAAGGTCCAGAAGAAGGGTACTCCGTGCAGGAATCCGAGAAATAACGGTGGATCTCCAAGCGGTGTCAGTGAACCGCCAATATTACTTACAAGGAAAATGAAGAAGATGATCACATGCATCTTGTTTTTTCGTTTTTTATTCGCACGAATTACCGGGCGAATAAGAAGCATGGATGCACCAGTGGTCCCCATCCAGGATGCAAGGATTGTCCCGATAATCAGCATAACAAGGTTCACTCTTGGTGTCCCCGCCAGGGAGCCGCGCAGGAGAATACCGCCGGAAGCGGCAAACAATCCCCACAATAGAATGATAAACGGGAAATAATCCGCCAGGTAGATATGCAGGATTTCATACAGCGCATCCCCGCCATAGGCAATCAGGAATGGTATCGCAAAAACAAGCGCCCAGAACGCTGAAACCTTCGGAAAATGATGATGCCAGAATGATGGTGCAAACAGCGGGAACAACGCGATAGACAACAATATTCCGACAAAAGGTAAAGCACTCCAGAGTGGAAGTACTTCCCCAAGGTTTGTCCCATGATGTGCGCCATGCTCAGTCCCATGCGCTTCAGCAGCTTGTTCACCGTGTTCACCAAGCGTCGTGGAGTGTTCTTCCGCGTGGGAATCCGATTCTTCGGTAACACCGTGCTCTGTCTCGTGCGGCTCAGTGCCTGACTCAGTTTGTCCGTCTACAGCAAAAACAGGGGTGAATCCCCATAGCAGTACTGTGCAGGTTAACACCAATACCAGAGACTGCAAGGAAAAAATCTTATTCATGAATACCCTCCCTGAATGAAGGCTGTTTTACTATGATGAGGAAGAAAGGTACGCAGGGACGTGCGTATGAGGCAATCACTTTTACTATCGCATTCGTATTTAGGCTGGAAATCAGATGTGGCTCCCGGTGCTTTTACATGAGATGTTTTACCACCTGCGAAGACGGGAGGAATGACTTGTACGTCTCAACTCCATTATTACATCCATAATACGGGGATCATCCGGAAATTCGGGAAGGATTTCCACCAGCTCCGCTCGAACACTGTTTCCTCGAAAACGCGCGACACCCAAAAATCTGCCGTTGCATCCCGGCTGTACCATCGGTATGGATGTTTCCGAATCAATCCCTAAAATGCGAGACTGGGAATGGCTGCCAACGATCAAGTCAATCCCTTCCCAACGGTCTGCATTCACCCTGTCACGGGCAATTCCGGCGTGTGATAAAAGAATCACTTTGGCATTCTCAGGCGCCTGTGCGACAACGGCTGCAAGCGCGCTGTCAGCGTCCAGAACATGAAAATAATCCACTTCATACCTGGGGATAAACCGAAGGGCCGCCGTATCGAACAATGCCGTGATAAAAAAAGTAATACCATCCCTTTCTACAATCTTGTAGGGATATCCGATGGGACGGCCATCATTCAGGACAAGGTTGGCACTGACAATGGGAAGACGTTCCATCGCATTTTCAATGACCTGCTGGCCCTGCATCAGCTCCTGGTCGCCGAGACCGATGGCGTCATAACCCGTGTAAAGCATGACATCGATCATTGCCATGGCAACCAGAGAGTCGGGCATGGCGCTCATGAAGTCGCCACTGTCCACGAGGATAAACTCTTCACCCGCTTCCCTGCGACGTTCGATTTCTGCAGTACGTTTTTCCGAAGCGCCCAATGGATTTGTCGGGCAATGGCAGTTCTCAATGTGACCATTGGTACAACTGGTGTAGTAGATATCCGCTGAGTATACGGGAGAGAAAGCAGTAAGCAACAGCACGATGAGTGCAGATGCAATCATCATACATGTACTATTCCAGGCAGTACCATCGCCTGGATCTTTTTTATGTGATAGAGAACCTGCTTTCATTTTTGCACTCAATGTGAAAAACACACTCCTTGTGAAAATAATACTCCCTCGATGAGTAGGGCGGGCGTCCCTGCCCGCCTATACCGCGCCAGCGGTATTCGGATAATGTGTAATGTGCTTTTAATCGGGTCTTCGACCCGATTGGCGGGCAGGGACGCCCGCCCTACCCTTTTATATCCATCAATAATAAGGAAATAACCGCTTTACTATTGTGAACCAACTCACACTATTCAATCATCTCAACCGCTTCGGCTTCTTCCGCTACCGCCCAGATCCCCAAACCGTTCTCCTGCGCCTGCTGCTGGAGCGCCAGGTAGGCATCTTTTCGCGGATGATTATGTTCCTCGTTCACCTGTGCATAACCATGTTCCAGTATCCACGCTCCGAGGTCGGTTCCATCCTCCAACAACACATACCCTGTCAACTCGGTAAACGCTGTGTCCGGCTCGAAAGAATTGCAGTATTCAATTGTAATTTTTTGTTCATTTACTAAGCTATCCACAGCCTTCCAAGCAGTAGAATCAACTTCGACCATGACCAACGCATAGGTTACAGCATATTCCTCGTTAAAACTCTCTAAAAATGCATTAAAATATGAAAAAAGGTTTCTACTTTGAGTTGTATCCTCTTCAACTTCACTTTCTTCTTCTGGTTGATAAAGTGCTATAAAATCATCAAATTCATATTGAACCGTTGTGTCACTGACAGTCTCGGCTATCTGTGCAATAATATCTTTATCAATAGGAAAAATATAACCTAAGGAATCAATAGCATAATTCATGGTGTTCATTCCATATTTTGCGGTTGGTTCTATTCCGATCAGACGCAGATATCGACCTTTACGCAACTCAAAAAGGTTCACATCTTCAACATCAACAATTCTATCATGTTCACTCAAAAAGACAACGAAACAGATACCTGTAATGGTGAGCAGCAGAATCAGAATCAGGATTAGAAATATCAAAGTTCTCATCTTATACTCCTTTCGTTCGGTTTTCTCGTTGATTACAGTGACTCGGCGAGTGATTCCTGTTCTGCTTTGTGAATGATTGGATTGATCCATTTCAAGACAGCCGCCAACAGTAACGCTGCCACAATGGACGTCGCAATAAAAATGAAGAAAAAGGAACTGTGCGACATGCGGCTCCAGAAGAACCCGCCGATCGCACCGGCGAGGTATCCACCGACAGCCGATGCGGTGAACCATCCGCCCATCATCATTCCCAGTTTTCCCGGGGGAGCCAGCTTGGACACAAGGGAAAGTCCCATTGGCGAAAGGGTAAGTTCACCGACTGTAATAGTCGCATAAGCAGCCAGCAGCCAGAGTATGCTTACATGCCCGTTGTTCCCGCCTTTTAGTGCGGCTATCGCGAGGATAGTAAATGCCACCGCCGTTAGCAGCATACCGATCACCATCTTTGCTGCGGTGGTCGGTTCTTTGCCCCATTTTTTCAGCATTCCCCAGAAAGTGATCACGGGGAATGTAAACAGGAGGATATACATGGGATTGATCGACTGGAAAAACTCCGCGTTAAGCGCGGTGTTCGTTGCCTGGTTTGCCCAAAAAGTTAAAGTTAATCCTTGTTGTTCGAATGCCATCCAGAAGAAAATAACAATGAAGAAGATCACCAATAGAGCACGCATACGGTTTTTATGATCCTTCAATTCCGTTTCGGTAAATGCCTTTTCTTCCTTCATCTTCTTGTAGGCGCCCTTCGGGATATCCCCTTCCTTCACAAGACGTTGCAGCGCAAAGAAGATCATGAGCGAGAAGATCATCCCGATCCCGGCGGCGCCGAAGGCATAGTGCCAACCGTGAAGTGGATGCAACGTCCTGAGGTACGTTGCCGCCAACGGCGAAAGGAACGCGCCAAGGTTGATCCCCATGTAGAAGATGTTGTAGCCGTCATCTTTCCGTTCGGGAACTTTCTTATACAGGTTGCCGAGCATGGTAGAAATATTCGGCTTGAAAAGACCATTCCCAATGACAAGACAGACAAGTGCGCTGAAGAAAAACGGCAACGGCCGGAATGCCAGCAGGAAGTGGCCGATCATCATTACGATGCCGCCGATCATGATCGAACGTTTGATCCCCAATACCCTGTCGGCGATAATTCCGCCGATGAAGGGCGTGAAATACACAAACAGGACATAGGCGCCGTAAATCTGCCCGGTCAGCCATTCGGAGAATCCCAGGCCGCCACGTTCCACGGGTGAGATCATGTACAGTGTAAAAATCGCCCGCATGGTGTAGAAACTGAACCGTTCCCACATCTCCGTCATGAACAGGACGGGCATTCCCTTCGGGTGACTGCGTTTTTTCGCTAAGGCTTCCACCATCTGTCGTTCCCCGGTCGTATCTATCCAGAGTGTTTTGTATCGAATTGAGTTTTCAATAATCCGGTGTTCTGCTGGATCCTTATGACAAACAACCGTAACGCAGTTTGTGCAGGTTGTTTGGAAGGAGATCCTGCAGAATCATCCCCAAATATCGTGCAGGTTCTCGCTTCCTGTTGCGTTAGTCCATACTGTGAAGGAATAAAATGCGCCAGGAACCTGCACAACACCATTTCAGAATCGATTCATTTTCGTGCTGCTATCTGTCTCAAGTGTTCCAATATAGAGTATTTTCCCCGAGGATTCTACGGGAACAGCAGTTCGATATTAATTCCATACCGCTCATCGTGTTGTCGTATATTGGCGTGGAAGCTGATATGCCCTTGTCAGGTTCGTCAACATGCAGTACCGTTGACAGAGTGGCTCGACCTGCAGTTCAAGGTCGGGTGTCAAGGAAGGAGATTGCTCGGATTCTGTTGACACCATGACTGCACACTACGCAGCCGGGCCGCACAGAATCCTTGTGAGAACGATTTCAACCGATACTCCAAATATTTCATGATAGATCTGAATCAATTCCATACGAAGCTCCTCACCTGGTACCGTGATGAGGCCCGCGACCTGCCATGGCGCCGGACCACGGATCCGTACGCGATCTGGCTGTCGGAGATCATGCTCCAGCAGACCCGTGTTTCGACGGTGATCCCCTATTATCACCGGTTCCTTGAAACACTCCCGGATGTGGCTTCGCTGGCGGCAGTTGACGAGGAATTATTGCTGAAACTCTGGGAGGGACTCGGCTATTACCGGCGAGTGCGCAATTTCCGGAAAGCGGCGCAACGGGTTGTAAACGACATGGACGGCATCATCCCGGATTCATCACGGGAGCTGCAAAAACTTCCGGGAATCGGACGATATACCGCAGCGGCCATCGCCTCCATCGCCTATGGCGAATGCTCGCCCGTATTAGACGGCAATGTGAAACGGGTGCTGTCACGGTTGTACACAATCTCTGCACCGATCAATGAAACCAGATCGGAAAAGGAGTACTGGGACAAGGCGGAAGCGCTCATGGTGCAGTCACAGCCCGGCGACTACAACCAGGCGATGATGGAGCTGGGCGCACGGATCTGCATCCCACGTTCCCCGAATTGCGCCGCCTGCCCGGTGAAAGACCACTGTAAAGCATTTTCAAAAGGGAAGCAGAATCATTTCCCGGTTAAAACGGGCAAAAAAGAGATTCCGGTACGCACTGCGGTTTCGGTAGTGTTCGAAACGGATGGACATGTCCTGATCGGCAAACGGCCATCAAACGGCATGTTAAGCGGACTGTGGGAATTCCCGACGAAATTTTACGAAGCCTCAGAAAATGACACACTGGAAGCAGCCACTTCCTCCATTCTCACCTCATGGGGCATCTCACGAGATGCATCGCAGTTCGTTGTAAACATTAAACACACCTATTCCCATTTTACACTGCATCTGCATGTGGTTCGTTGTTCAGTCGATTCGCTCGAAACAGTCTCCATCAACAGTGGATCGTATGACAAGCTGGAAAAGATTCCGTTGGACCATCTGGAAAAATACGCTTTCCACACCGCGCAGAAGAAAATCTTCTCCCATCTGCAATCACGACAGGAATCCTTTGATTTTTGAGAGTAGCGGGTTTGGCCCGACTGCGTGCAGTCGGGTATCACACTTTTTTGTCCTGTCCTGAAAAAAGTTGACAATTTTTGGAGGTATGTCCCGTCCTGAAAAGATACAGATTCAATGCGTGGCGATGAACGGGATACGTAGCACCGTCCTTCAAGGCGGTGGTCACGGTTTTAAGTTCTGTCCCGAAAAATACGGATTCAATGTGTGGCGATAAACGGAATACGTAGCACCGTCCTTCAGGGCGGTGATGTAAGATATTGTATTTCTTGTTTTTCATCTCCGGATGGGAGTGCGCTTCAGCGTACTTTTCCATCCTTTCACTAAACGGCGGGTTTGGCCCGACTGCGTGCAGTCGGGTTTCACACGTTTTGTCCCGTCCTGAAAAGATACGGATTCAATGCGTGGCGATGAACGGAATACGTAGCACCGTCCTTCAAGGCGGTGGTCACGGTTTTAAGTTCTGTCCTGAAAAGATACGGATTCAATGCGTGGCGTCGAACAAAATACGTAGCACCGTCCTTCAGGGCGGTGATGTAAGATATTGTATTTCTTGTTTTTCATCTCCGGATGGGAGTGCGCTTCAGCGTACTTTTCCATCCTTTCACTAAACGGCGGGTTTGGCCCGACTGCGTGCAGTCGGGTTTCACACGTTTTGTCCCGTCCTGAAAAGATACGGATTCAATGCGTGGCGATGAACGGAATACGTAGCACCGTCCTTCAGGGCGGTGACGTAAGATATTGTATTTCTTGTTTTTCATCTCCGGATGGGAGTGCGCTTCAGCGTACTTTTCCATCCTTTCACTAAACGATACCTGAGAATTGTAAACCTTCTGCAAGCACGCTGAAGCGCGCTCGGAGAATAGTCAGCCATTACCTCACCGCGCTAAAGAGGGTGTCCCAGAATAGTGAATATGCTTGGTTCTGTCATTCCCGCGAAGGCGGGAATCCAGAAGGCAGTTTCAGTAATATTCATTATCTCATAATTATGAATAGTATAAGCGCGACTTCGTCACGCTATCTCTGGATTCCTGCCTTCGCAGGAATGACATTGGTACAAACTTTACGCATTGCGGGACACCCTCAAAAGCACGGTGCTACGTTGTCTCTCTCCTGATTACCGGGGAACCGATTCAACTGAAAACGGATGCTCCTGCCTGCAGTTCAAGGCAGGGTTTCACAAATATATTTCATACAATTCGATTGGTTTCCAACGTGATAGCTTTTTTTTGACACCGACCATGAAAAGCTGGTAGGGGCACCCTGCGCAGGCACACCTGGAAGGAGATTGCTTCGCTTCCACGCACAACAGCAACAACCGTGCGTGAAAGCTCGCAACGACACGTCGGGCCATTCGCTACTATGTAGCCCGGACCGATTTTTTGCGTCCGGGCTACATTCTGCACACTACTCAGTCGGCCCACCCATCTCCTGACTCGACCAGGGGGCTAAAGCCCCCTGGACCCCCATCAGAACACAGAACTTATCCGCCTTCGGCGGACACAGAAAACTAAAATCGCCCGCCTTCGGCGGACACAGAAAACTAAAATCGCCCGCCTTCGGCGGGTGTATGCCTTCGCCTTGCTTCGGCTCGGCGGCTTCGCTACGCCGGCTCGAAGCAATGCGAAGGCTCCAACTACTCGAAAATTGTAAAATGGTAAAACTGCAAACAGATACAACTAACTACTCTGACCTCACAAGGCGAAAGCCGATGCTGTCGCCACGGTTGGACGGGTTGTGGCCGTAGTTGCGATACGCCGACCGGCAGGCCCTGGCGATGAGGCTCCAACTGCCGCCCCGTATCACACGGTACGAGCCAGTGTCTGGTCCCTGCGGATTCTTTACCGGGCTTCCCTGGTAATTGTCAAACCAGTCCTCACACCATTCATACACATTGCCGTGCATGTCGTAGAGGCCCCACGGATTCGCAGGTTTTCTACCAACAGGGTGTGTGGTACCTTCGCTGTTGTCTTTATACCAACCCACGCGAGCAAGGTCCGATTCGCTGTCGCCGCTCCAGGAAAGGAAAATCTCGGCCCCGGACCTTCCGCCCGGATGGCGGCTGGTCAAGGCTTTCTTCAGTACCGACGAGGAAATCAAACAGTTCGAACAAAAATTCGGAGCGCCGATCGACGACGTTATCAACCAGTTTTTTCTCATCGACGAAAAACGCGCGCAGATCAACACCATTGCCTGTCCTTCCCAAGAGGATGCGGAAACCACCTATCAAGCGCTGGAAAAACTGGTGGGACAGGTCAACCTTGTGGTGAAAGCCGACCGTTTCGTAATGGAAATCATCACGCCTTTCGAAGAATTGAAGCCGTTGATTCGACAGGCGATGGAAAAACAGATGCGGGAAAACTGATGGCCGGAAACGTTGCGACATTGCCATCCGGGCGAAAATCTCCATCGCCGTATTCGGCGGAGATCCGCGATGCTCTCGATGCCTTGGACACGGTGGTTTTTCTGGACGAAACCGTCAGGGAAGCCATTGCTGGGTTTCTGGTGCGTCGATATATGGCTTCGCGCAAGGGGCGAATCCTTTGCTTCGCGGCCCCCAAGGGAATGGGCAAAACAACCGTCGCAGCAGCCCTTTGCAACGCCCTTTCCTTGCAGATGATCACCGTATCAGTAGGAAGTTCGGAAGATGCGAGGGGAAATCCAATGGGCGGCGTGCGGTCGGACCTCAATGCCATTGCCGGACGGGTCTGCCACGCATTGAACGCCTCAGACCCGAATACAGCGGCCATCCTCCTGGAGGGCATCGACCGCATCGACATGGGAACTGCCAACCCGTCGGTGGATTTTTTCGAAGTCCTTTCCCATGTGCAGGATTTCGCCGTCCGGAACCGCTATCAGAAAACCGTCGTCGATATTTCCAAGACCTTGTTTTTGGCAACGGCGCGCAACCTCGCGGCGGTTCCATCCGGCCTGCGGGAGCAGTTGACATCGATCCCGATGCCCGCTTATTCCGAGGACGCCAAGATTTTTATCGCAACACGCCACATGCTGCCGGTTCTTAAGCAACGATACGGCCTTGGAGACGATATCTGTATTTCCGACAATGCCTTTTTCGGCATGATTCGGGAATACACCCGGGAAGCCGGGGTGGCCGGGCTTTGGAGCCTCTTGGAAACCATCTTCCAAAAGGCCTCCCGCGTTCGAGTCGAAGAGGGGGAGCGAAAAATTCAGGTCCGTGCGAATACCCTGAGAAAATACCTCGGCCCGCCGCAACCGGTCGTCTATCCCACAAGCCGCAATGAAATCGGCGTTGTCAGGGTCCTGGGACGCAATGACAAAGGCGGTTGCATCCTTGTACTGGAAGTGCTGGCACTGCCGGGTTCGGGCCGATTGATTTTCACCGGCAATACGGACCGTATTTTCCAGGAATCGGCGCAGGTGGCTCTTTCCTATATCCGGTATCGGGCCGAAGCCCTGGGGGTGGCAGCCGACTTTCACCGCACCCATGACATTCATGTGCACATGATGGAGGCTGAAAAACCCAAATACGGTGTTTCCGCAGGCGTTGCCATCGCCACCGCCATGGTTTCCGCCCTTGTCCGAAAACCCGTGAAAGGGGATGCGGCCATGACCGGCGAAATCAGTCTGTACGGCAAGGTGCTGGGGGTGGGCGATATCCGCGACAAGGTCCTGGCCGCCCACCAGGCCGGCATCCGGCACGTGTTCATTCCCGATTCCAACAATCGGGATGCGCTCAACATTCCCGAAAGCGTCCTGGAACGGATAACCATACATCAGGTCGGAGATGTGGCGCAGATTCTCGGACAAACCTTGATCGACGCAAAGGAGCGATGACATGGCCAATGAAAGTCATTTGGGAAAAGAACAACCTGGTTCTGGTATCCGGGTTTTCCATATCAAGAGAAAAAGATGAAACAAGAAGCTGGATCGATATCATCAATGAGCAAATCGCGAAACAATAACCCCTGGCGGGGAAAGCCATGGGCCTTGCCTTCGGCCGCATGGATCATAATATGCCTGCTATGCCCGGCCGCAGGGGCTTTCGAGCTTTCCAAGGGACAGATCGTGTTTGCCTCCACGGCTTCGGGAAGCTGGGACCTTTGGCAAACCTCGCCGCGCGGCGACAAGGCCCTGCCCTTTCTCACCCTGCCCGGAGACGAGCATTCGCCCGCCGTGTCCCCCGGAGGAGACAGGATCGCATTCGTCAAGGAAGACCGCAATATCCGGGTCCTGGGAAAGAACGATTCCCGGCCGGAGAGCCTTCCGTTGCCCAAGGGCATCTATGGCCAGCCGGCATGGGAGCCGTCCGCCAAGACCCTTGCCTTTGTCCGGTACCATGTGATTCCGACCGACAAAAGCGAGATATGGACGATTCCCGAAAAAAACGGAAGTTGGCAGGCCCCGGAACAGGTCAGCACCTATCCTCCCATGCGGCTTTGGCCCGCCTACTCGCCCGACGGGTCGCTGCTTGCCTATACCGAGTTCCGGAGGGACAAGGTTTTGGGCGTGGTGGAGGAGATCGGAATATATACTTTTTCAACAAAACGATTCAGCCGGCTGACCCAGCATCAAAGCGACAGCTTCCAGCCGGTATGGTCCCCCAAGGGTGATTATATTGCCTATGCGACCAATACCGGCGGGGACTACAATATTTGGATCATCAGCCTTGACGGGACCACGCAGCGACAACTGACCCGAAGCGATTCGTACGACGCGGAACCGACCTGGTCGCCGGATGGCCGGGAAATCGCTTTCGTATCCACAAGGACGGGAAACAAGGAAATCTGGGCCATATCCGCCGACGGAAGGCGACCGAGACAAATCACCCGCCTGGGCGCTACCAGTGTCAATCCGTTTTGGGTAAAGTGACAATCGGGTATAGGGACAAGGAGGACTATAGACATGAAGACAGACGGTTCATGGAGAAAAAAAATCGGGAAAGCCACGTTGCCCAAGGCGTTGGCATGGATGGGCGGCGTCGTGTTGATCATCGTTTTTCACATCGGCATGTCGGGGGCGCAACAGTTGCCTTCGATTATGCAAGGTGTGGGTGTGGACCGGTTCATCCTGACCGAGGGGCAAAGCATCGGAATCTCCTATCTTCTGACGGAAAAAGCGCAGGTGTCTCTTTTCGTTTACACGCCGGATTACGACGTCATCCGAAAATTGGTCGATGCTCGATGGGAACCCGCCGGAAACCACACCGTCTTTTGGGACGGCAAGGACGACCAAGGCATTCTCGTTCCGAACGAGGCCTACTTGTTCAGCATCAAGGCCGTGACGGCCGATGGGCGCGAAACCGTGTACGCTCCCACCCGTACCTCCGGCGGAGCGATCCTGGATGTCGGCATCGACGAGATTTCTTCTTCCGACGGGCAATACCGTGTCCAGTATGCCGTTGCCGCCCCGGCCCGGGTCAATATCCGCGCCGGTATCCGAAACGGGCCTTTGTTGAAAACCCTGATGAACTGGAAGCCCCTTCCCGCAGGCACCTATGTCGAAACTTGGGACGGCCTGGACGAGACCGGCAATATCCGCGTTCTGGAGCAACCGAACGCCTACGTCAACGTCATGGCCTTCTCCCTTCCTGAAAACAGCATGATCGTCCAATCCGGCAACGGAACCTTCCCCGAATACACGGCCGCACGGGAGGCCAATCCGGACACTCGCGCAACAGAAACCGGAGACATTACCTATGAGCAGGTGAAGGATGCCGTTCTTCAGCGGACGGATCAAGATATCTCCCCTCATTATGTCGTCCTGAGGGAGCAGGACATCGCCCCGGAATTCGCCGTTTTTCTGGCAGACGACCGGACAACGGGCCTGGCGGAAAAACCCGCGCAATTCCTTTCCGGTTCCGTGCCCCTTGTCGTCGAAGTGTCGGAGTCCAGCCTGCCCAATTTCAACGAGATGCGGTTCGAAGTGGTGGTTTTCGTGGATAACCAACGCTTTGACGAAGAGGAAAATGCCTACTCACCCTATACCTACTATTTCGATACGACACGGCTGCCTGACGGGGACTATCCGGTCACTGTGAACCTGGCAAGCATAACCGACCAAGTCGGTTCCTATTCATTTTCCATAACCGTGAAAAACAATTGAATATGGAGAGCAAACCATGAAAACTCGATTCTCATATAGACCAAGGAAAAGCGCATGGCTCGGCGGCATCCGCCTGTCGGCCCTCGTCATGGCAAGCCTTTTTTGGGTCCATCCGTCGATGGCCGCAACCACAGTGAATATCGAGACCGAAGCCACCCAATACGACGAAGACCGTTTCCGGGTGGACGTAACTGTTACCGATATCGACGATTTCTACGGGATTGCCTTCGATCTCGCCTACGATCCAGAATACCTTGAAGTGGCGGACCAATACCCGATGCAACGAGGATTGCAGCCCTGGATCGAGCAAGGCGCGCTCCTGAACAACGGCGGCACGGAGGTTACGCTTGTTCAAGCGGCCCTGGAAGACGACACCCCGGGCACCTTGGTCGTCGGTATTTCCCGTTCCGGAGATGTCGCCGGAGTTTCCACAACCGCCAAGGAACTGGTCTTCTCGGTCTATTTCTACACAAAGAAAATCGGACAGACCGCAATTTCCTTCCAACAGCAGGGAGTAAAGGATTCCAACGCGGACACCATCCTCGTCAGCATCTGGGGGGACAATTTTTTGGTGGATATCGAAGAGTTCGCCTGGGCGAAAGGAGACATCAACCACGATAACCTGGTGGATTTGGAAGATGCCGTCATCGCAATGACAACTCTCGGGGGAATTCGACTCCCCGATGTATACGCGGTCTCGGCAGATGTGGACAACGACGCACGGGCAGGCCTGGCAGAGGCCGCATACGCTCTCGGGGCCGCCGCCGGCCTGCAACCATAGAGCATTTCCTTTCGACTCAAACTCCGGAACACGAAATAGGAGCGGGAACATTCCCTATACGAACAGGACGGATACCGCTTTCTGAAACGGGAGACGAGAACTGGTTTACGTGCAGGAGAGCCCCTATACGGCAAAAATCTCGGATCGAGCAAAAAAAACATGCGAAAACCAACCGAAGGCTGAAGAACGAGACCTCGACAGGTGCGTATTCGACATTGAAAAACGCCTGCGTTTCCGCTATAGTGAACAACAAGTCTATGGCAGACAATTCAAGGCGGGGGACATCCAATGTTGACGATTCGCAAGGTCCAGGCCGACGTTCTCAGAGAATACACGATCGGAAGGTTCGTGGACAGAATGGTCGTTCACTTGTCAAGCCGTTTTCCGGAAAAGTGCCGGAAATTGGGAGACTCCGAGATCCGCGAATGGATTAGGGAAGGAATGCGCCGTTGCCGGGCCTACGAATTGAAATCGGAAGCCCATGTCGCGGGTTTTGTCGAATTGATGTTCCTTGTTTCCCCCGAGTTCGACTCCGATCCGGAATCGCCGTGGATCCAGATGACACTGGAAGACAAGAATATCCCGCCGCGCAAAAAGCTCGATATCGTCCGGGACGAAATCGGCCGAAACGACATGCCGACGGAAAGTCCCCGGAAAAGACAGGAGACCGAAGATGGGAGACAATAACGGCTTCTCCGAAAACACATGTCCGGACGATCTTGCCGAGGATTGCTCGCAACCCGCGACGCCCACGGTTTACTTGCGCAGGATCGAAATCGTCTATGAAAACATCCATTCCTCGGAAGCGAGTTGGCCTCGAAATTTCTTTCCCTGCACGAGAGACGGTCTCGCGCTGCAGGCGGTCGTCTGGGCGACCGAGGACAGCGGCGACCGGCAGGGCAGCCCCTACACGTTCTGGCGAGGATGCGGGGACGGAGATACGCTGCCCAACGACAGCCAGCTCCTTTGTTCCATGGGCAGGGGCCCGGTGGGCAACGAACGATTGAACACGAGAGACGCGCTTCGACGAGCCCGCCCCGATCTGTTCGACCGAAGGAGTTTCCTGACGCCGAGCCTGGATGTCTGGCGAAGCCACCTGCTGCCCGCATCCTTCCCGGTCGCCGCCTGGCCGTCCGCCTGGCCGTTTCCGACCTTTGCATGGCACGAACTCGCCTACAGCACCCGAACAAGCGGCGCACGCGACCCCAGGCCCTACTACTACGAAAACTCTTCGGCCCTGGAGACGGCCCCCGGTTCCAACGGCTGGTTTGTCGCCGTGCCGCCCTACGGGTTCGACGCCGGTGTCCATCGGTTTTCCGCTTCGGCCAGCTTGAACGGAGTTCAGGTCTCCTGCCCCGCCGACGCCACCGAACAAAACAGGGGGCTCGTTCTTCAAGCCTGCATCCGCGAAACGGACATCCAGCGACCCGACGCCGCCGTGCACCAACAGGCGACGGCCGAGCATCCCGACTGGCAGCTTCCCGAGACGGAGGCCTGGACCACCGAATGGCTGCGGTGGATGAGCGCGTTTTTGAACACGCCCTACGAGGTGGGAGGAAAATGGTTCGGCGGGTTGTCTCCCGGAGGAAGATCGACGAACGTGGCGGCCTCGACCGGATACGACGGATACGGAATCGACTGCACGGGTCTTCCCAGCACGGCCAGGGCGATTCTGGACGGGGGATGGGGAGACAGCTTTCCCGAATGGCGTCGAACCACCTACGCCCAGAACAATCCGATCCCGGCTATTCCCCTCTACGACCACTGGAACGACTGGCAGTGGTCGCCCAGAAGATGGGTACGCTGCGCAGGAAGATTCGAACGATTCACCCAGGAAATCGCAAGGTTCGTCCAGCCGGGAGACTTCCTGGACACAGGAAACCCCGACGGTCCCATAAACCACGTACGCACCGTCTATCGCGTCGTGGAACGAGATCGTTCCGGCGACGCGTGGATTGAAATCATCGAAGCCTCCTCGTCCGAGGCGGGCAAGGTGCGGACCACCCGCCAAACCCGCAACGGCGACCCGCTTTTGCTTCTCGAAGCACTTACCAATTCAGCAACGCAGTACGGCCTCTGGAGACCCCTGACGACGCACCCTTCCAGCGACCCGTTCGGATAGTCGAAATCTGGGGGGATGACTTTTGTTTTTTTTCGACTCTCCTCGACTTGAGATCGTAACCTGGCGAGGAAAGCCTCATCTTGGCAGTTCGTTCTCCAGGCGGTCGAGCATTTCTCCAACCATTGCGCGGGTGGAAGGAAAGCTTGCGGTGGAGACGGTCAGCCAGCCGTTGTATCCGCTGAGTCCGACCCCGTAGAAAGGGGGAAATCCGGCGGGAGGGACGATCCAGGCCCGGCAAGCCGGACGCTCGAAGACGAGGCCGTCGGGTCCCACCGGCCCCAAATTCGTGAAAATCGGAAAAACGGTTTTGTTCTTGCCTACCGAATCGGCAAGGCGCGAAAATCGGTCGATCATCTTTTGATACGGATACCGACGAAAAAGACAGAGCGGTCCTGCCAAGGCGTTGAGACCGATCCAGCTTTTTTTTCGTTTGCGAGTGAAACGCGCGATCTTTTCCAGCGTGTCTTCGAACGTTTCTCCGACTTGCGTCCCCAGGGACATGAATTCGAAGGCGCTCAGGTTGCAGATGGTTTCCGACCGGCGCACGGGCATGTACCATCGTCGAAGGTCCACCGTCATGCCGGTCTTTACGGCCGTTTTGCCGTCCCAGCCCGCAAGCAGGACGCTGCGGACAAACGCGGCGACGACCATGTCGTTTATTTTCGCGCCCCGCGTCCTGCCGTATTCGCGGATACGCCGGACCCGACCGGGACGGATATGGCGAACCTCGTACCGTCGAGGCGCCCTCGGTCCTTCCGGCAGTGGGGGGATTGTACGCATTCCGGGGCACGACCAGGGTTTTCAACTCCTTCAAGTAGTTCAGAAAAATCCGTGGATAGGCGGTTGGCGGCAGATGTCGCGCCACTTGGGCGATACTGCGGGAAGCATTCCGGTTCGATTCCGGACGCCAGTGCGGCTGCCTGGACAGGCGTGTGTAGATGTTTCCCAGCTGCCGCGCCGCCTCCTTCAAGCCACCCGCGTCCGACGCTTCGTGAGCGATTTTCAGCAGCAGCCTGCATCCGCCGTCGCCCGACTCCGGCAACAGTCCGCCGGTCAGCGCAGGCCCCCGAGCCGGATCGATGCTCTCATGCTTGCATCGGTCGTATTCGGCGAAGTTCGAAAACACCTGGAAATTGTCCCGGCCGTCTCTGGGCAGCCTTTCCCAAAACGGCTTTTGCGGATGATAGACGAACCGGCATCCCAAGACCGGCTCCGCGTCCAGGATCAAATCCATGGCCGACCGAAGCCGATCCGGATCGATCCGGTGGGCGAAATCGATTTCCATCTGAATCATGATATCGCAGGTTTTATAGAACACCGCCGATACTAAGCGATCCAGGGTTGCCGTCGGAAAGATCCTCGGGATGCCGGATGTATTCAAGACACCTCCTTTTCCACTCTGTGTCGATTTTTTTCGGATATACATCCAGTTCGCTTTGCGCCCGCGAACGACCATGTGTCGAACAATTCCCGCACGGCGACGAAGCAGTATGATCCGAACCGTTCCTTCAACGCCTGGGCGCGGGCTTTTCGATACGCGGAAATTAGGTAGGCTATTAGGGCAGAAACTCGCTTTTTGTCAACCGAAATACACAGGCTCTTAAAATGTATGCCGATTCCCATTGGGGGATTGGAAAAAAAGCCGCCATTATTTTTCATCTGTGCGTCTGGCTTAAGGAAGCAGTGCAGGATGGTCTGGTTGCCATTAATGCACCGGGAGCAACCATAATTAGAATTTCAGTGCGGCCTCGCTTTTTGTTGACAAAAAGCGAATTCCTGTCCTATTTTAGACAACAGCCAACCAAGCAAAGCATCCTCTACATGATCGGCAAACGAAGACGTGCGGATTTCAAGCTCTTGAGCAGCTCACGGGCCGGACACACCTGATAACTGTCGCAAGGGGCTCGTCCGAAAATGTTTTTGGAACCAAAAAGAAATAATACCAAAGCTTACTTGCTTTTGGGCTCGCGAAAAACCGGCCCGCGATTCTATGCATCGGGCCCACAAGCCACAGGAGGCGAAAGCATATTCTCATCGAAAAGATCATGACGCCAAACGATATCGAAGAATTCAAAATCATGCTTGCCGAAGCCTTCAGGCTGGGGGCAGACGGAAGGCGTCCGGGATCGGGCTGCCTGGATTGGTTTATGAGCGATGCGGACGGCGACATCGCCGTATTCACCGGCGGCGGTCTCGACCTGGTGCCGGTGGATGTGTTCGATGACGAACGGACCTTTGTCGATGTGTACCTTTATTTCTTGAAACGCGGAACCACGGACGGTCGGTCCGAAGACTATCGGGAATGGAAGACCATGATTTGTTCGTTTACGAAACCGCTTTTTCCGGCCGATGCCAAGGCGCCTACCGCAGAATCGCCGTTCCTGACAGACCGCTCAATCTCGATAACTTAGAAGGCCGAATCTTTCGCCATTTGAAAAGACTCGAAATAAACGATATCAAATTTCGAGACACTTCGTTCATCAATCTGACTCGATATTTTACGTGTATCTAAGATGAAAGGAGGCAAATGAAATGCAACGCGAGAATCACAGGGGTCGTGCCCAACAGCCGACAATGCTCGGCTCGGGCCGGCCCACGGCGTTCTCCGCATCGCCCCGGGCCGCCGGCTTCTTGAAAGCCTTCGGCATGATGCTCATCGGCGTCTTTCTCGGCTTTCTTTTGCTGCCGCCGGTCGTCCGGGGACAGCCGAACTGTCGCGTGGCCATTTACGACGCGGGCGCGAGACTCGGGATGGCGAGCGCCCTGGCCAGATGGGGGCCGCACGACCCCGCCAACGCGAACAGCATCATCAGCGAAATAAACGCTTCCATAGCCAACATGCGGCTGGCGAACAGGGTGTGCGTCGGCTGGCCGTATTTCGGACCTCCCTGGCCCACGGTGAATACGGTCGAAGCCAGATTTCTGTCCAAAGCCAGGCGATTGAGACGACCGCCCTACCCCGTCTACTGGGACCAGTTCGCCGTTTTTCTGAGCGACGTCTACGCAGACGTCGCCGACAAGCTCAGTTATCAGATGACCGGCCAAACCGGCCAACGGGAATGGATGACCACATGCGGCAATCTTTACTACAGGATGGGCTATCTTGTCGCCTTCGCGGAAATTTCGTTCGGTCTGGCATCGTCGGGGGCCGCAATCGCCGACGCCGAGGTGACCGGGCACATTCAAACGACGATCCAGCTCGTAGACAAGGCGCGGGAACTCAAAACGTCCTCCGGGAGTTGCCTCAAGCTGCCGCGCTTTAAACAGGCGCTTCAGGAGATCCTCCGAAAAGGCGACCGAAGCCGAGCTGCGGCAACGCGGGCCAGGAAAATCGGGCGAATAGAACTCTGGTCGGGCGCCCCTCGAACGGGCAGCGGCAAGGCACCGGCGAAACCCGTCCTCCGGGCTTGTTCCCCACGGACAACTCGATTCCCGACTTCGACGAATATCTCGAATCCCTGGAGGGCCGCGACGAACCTGGCGGCGGAATCGAGACAGCGGCCGACTGCGGCGATCTGTTAAAGGATTGCCAGGACGAGTGCAAAAAAATCCGCGAAACTGCCAAGCCCTTGAGCTACAAGGCCGTCGATGTCTTTACCTGTGACGCCCACATCTGCGACTATGCATTTTCCCAGAAATTTTGCGACATTCCAGGCTATTGGGCCTGCACGACAGAGGTCATCGACGAATACCACCAATGCCTCCGGGAATGCCTTGGCACCTACAAGGCACTGAGGCAGCGCCAAGGCGGGGCCGAAACCCGCGACAAACAGCAGCTGCGCGCCAAATGCCGCACCCGCTGCAAGGACGCATGGCATCAAGGGATCTACGAGCTGTGCAGGCCACGGGCCTGCGACCGATATTGCAGAGATCGCGGCTACCCAGGCGGAGAGTGGGTGAAGCACGACCGCGGCCGACGGGACTTCTGCCGCTGCCGGTCCGCCCCATAGCCCGGGGCCTTTTCATCTTCTCGGCCCCGGCGGTCGGCACCCCGCAAACGAAGAGGGCATAGATTCGGCGTGCGTGCGGGTCGTAAACGCCTGGGGCCTTCCTGTCTTGGCTTTGCGCATGAGTGCGGAGGCGCTGTTTTCATAAAAAGAAACGCATAGAAGCAAAAAAGTCCGGCCGGGCTGCTACGAAAACGCCGCCTTCGCACAGATGCGGCCATGCTCTTTTTCGAAAATCGAAACCGACCAAGCCGCAAACCGGCAATTCCAAGTTTGACTCACTGCCAAACAAAATCCTCCGCAATTTGGATTTTTCGTAACCGTTCACGACGATTTTTTTAGCAATTCAAAAAACAAATGTAAGAATTTGAAAAAAGTTCGTGCGTTCCAGGCCGGATTGTTGTATGAAAAGGGCCATGGAAACGATTGTAAATTATTGAGGACGGTGCGTAAGCCAGGACGACATAGCGACGATAAAGAAGGTAATCGACAGTTTTCCCGGTTCGAGCCGAAGATTCATTTCGCAGGAACTCTGTCGCATATGGGACTGGCGTCAGCCGAACGGTTTCCTGAAGGACATGGTTTGCAGAAGTCTGCTGCTTCTGCTCGAATCCCGCGGATTCATCGAGCTGCCGCCTCGAAAATGCACGCCGAACAATCCATTGGCCAACCGGAGAAAGCCGGAGAAAATCGTCGTAGACGAAACGCCTTTGGAATGCAAGCTGTCCGATATATCCGTTTCACTGGTTCAGGTTCGTAAAACCTCCCGTGAAAAAATGTTCGACAGCCTTGTCGAACAATACCATTATCTGGGCTGCACCCAGCCCGTGGGCGAACATCTCAAATATATCGCTTTCCACGAGGGCAGGCCGCTGGCTTGTCTGGCCTGGGCTTCGGCCCCCTGGCATATCAAGGCGAGGGACCGGTTCATCGGATGGACGAAGCACGAGCGTCAACAGAACCTCCACCTGATAGCCAACAACACGCGTTTTCTGATTCCGCCCTGGATTCGGATACCATGCCTGGCTTCCCGTCTGCTTTCCGTCAGCCGTAGGAAATTGTCCGAGCACTGGCTCGGGTTATACAATCATCCGATTTATCTGGTTGAAACATTCGTGGATGTCGAGCGTTTTTCCGGCGCCTGCCACAAGGCGGACAACTGGATTCTGGCGGGTCTGACCACCGGGCGCGGCAAAAGCAACAAGACCCGTGCGCAGTTGCTGTCCAAAAAGGCCGTGTTCGTCAGGGCCTTGAGAAAAAATTTCAGAAAGAGACTGCGCCATGTCGCCTGAGGAAGCTCTGAAAATATTTTTCGAAGGTCCGCAGGCCGTCGTCGACAGGATTTGCGAACTCGACGAAACCGTCCGTCGCCAGGCGAACAAGATCGAGGCGCTGGAAAACAAAATCGCCAGGCTTTCGAAAAACTCTTCGAACAGCGGCAAGCGTCCGTCGTCCGACGATATCGTAAAGCCCAAACCCTCCGGGAAGAAAAACGGGGACAAAAAACGGAAAATCGGCGGCCAGCCCGGCCATCCGAGGCACGAGCGTCCTCTTTTCGCCCCCGACGAAATAGACGTTTTCGAATCCCTCGTCTATCCGAGCTGTCCGGACTGCGACGGCGAAGTGGTTCCGACGGGCGGGGCTCCTCTGACAATCCAGCAAATCGAATTGCCGAAAACGCCCGCAATCAAATTCGAATACCGTTCCTATCCGGTGCGGTGCGAAAAATG
>CAXXQY010000026.1:0-351591 GCA_963674515.2 bacterium | reverse complement strand
GCCTGTCGATCTTGTAAACAACAACCATCTGCACCTTACCTGCTTTCACATCATCCAGAAGCCGCTGCAGGGCGGGACGTTCCATATTCCCGCCTGTAAATCCACCGTCATCGTATCGATCAGGCAGGCATCGCCATCCTTCATTCTTCTGGCTTTTGATATAGGATTCACCCGCTTCCCGTTGAGCATCGAGCGAGTTGAATTCTTTTTCCAAACCTTCATCGGTACTCTTCCGTGTGTAGATGGCACAGTTGACAACCAATTTCTTATCACTCTGCTTTTTGGTCATTCTTGTCCCTCGAGTGCTTGGTCAGTCCGAAGAAAAGACGACCGTTCCACATTGATCCGGTTACCTCTTTCGCAATCGCACTCAATGACCGATAGACCTGCCCATTGTACAGGAACCCGCTTTCCATAGCCGTTACGACGATCAGCTGATTCTTGTATTCCCGTCTCAATGTTGTTCCAGGTGCAATGTCCATCAGCTTGTTGGACCTGGGGAAATCGACTACAACATTTTCACCGGAAGAAGCCTTGTTCTTGTCTGCGTATTTTGGTGGACGAGTCCGTACTTCAGCGTTCTTCGCAAGTTCCTCAGCGCGTTTTCGAGCACGTTCAGTCAATCCGCCTTCATCCAGTTCCTGCAATCGCCAGGCGATCCGTTTCCTCAGGTAATGCTTGTTGTAAGAACCGGATTCCTCACCAAAGACCTCAATGAATACCTGGCGTAGCTCGCCCACGGTCATCTGTTCAAGTCGCTGGACTTTCTCGATAGTTTTACGTTTCACCTCAACCTCCTTGGTTATCGTTGTAACTCGTTGGTCTTTCAACTCTAATGACCGTAGATGGCGAGGGAATATCCACTGACCGAGTGCTTAACTCAGGAATAGTGCCTTCCAGAGGCTGATCATCGGGAAAGGCTGATCCACTGTTGAGCACTACCTGTTTCATCTTCATCCGAACAATCCCGGTGGCCAGGATTGAAGCAATTTTCTCCAAAGCCTCATTATCCCTCTGGAATCGGATATCGCTCATGTATATGTCCTTTCTAAGCCAATTGAAGAATCTGACCTGCTAAGGACATATACCCGGTTCATTCAGTTTTGTAGAACCTGGGGTGAAAACAGTCGAGGAGGTGTAAAGCAAAACGTCTTTGCGGACCATAGAGTTTAGAGAGTCTTGACCCGGAATCAGGCAATCAGGGGTTATTGGTGGATATGGAAGGGACTCTATGTAGCCAATATGGGAGTTACGAGGTCGTGGATAGCTTCTGTATATCTTGAGGAATTACAAGTTTGTAGGCGGATTTTGAAGGCAAAAAACCGGAACGGCTATAAACAGAAAACGGCAGCTCCTTTGTGCCACCGTTTACAGCTCCCCGGGAGGGACTTGAACCCCCAACCTAGTGGTTAACAGCCACCCGCTCTGCCGATTGAGCTACCGAGGAATATGTTCTGTTCACAGCGGCACAAATTATAGAATAGAGGACAAATACGCAAGTGTGAACTGCCTGAGATGGCTCTATTTCTCCCCACACTTCGAGCATCGCTGCAAAGGGTAATATAATATTTTGAGAACCTCGCCAAACAATTCCCGAACATCCGTTTCGTATTGTATTTTCCCTGCATAGGCTATTGACTGAGAATTTTGAAACATCTAATAGATGTCATTCCCAATTTGATTGGAAATTCAGGCAGTAATAATTTCAATAATAGCATTTTCTAATTATACAACGTATTGAGCATGACTTTGTCATGCTATATCTGGACTCCAGCTTTCGCTGGAGTGACATGACAACTAACTTCAGGCGTACTCGGACAACCTCGACTCGAAGAACGACAACACGCCTTTAGTCGTCAACACAGGAATGACACCTTTTGCGCGTTTGGTGACAGTCTTATCATATCAACAACGGTCACATCTTATATGCGACATCTCATCATAAAGGACAGGATCATGGACCGAATCAGGGACAAAATTATTGATCAGAGATTGACCCGACGATCATTTGTGAAAACCTGTGCGTTGGGGGCGGGAGCGATGGCGTTACCGTTTTCCGCCTGCACCTCAGGATTGCGTAAACCTGACTTCACCGCAGCGTTTCTGACCGATATGCATGTTATGGCAGAAGCCAACGCCACCGAGGGATTTATCTCAAGCATCCAGCACACCATGAACCTGCGGCCCCGTCCCGACTTCCTGATCACCGGCGGCGACATGGTCATGGATATCCTGTCGGAAAACAAGGAAGAGGCAGACCGACTCTACGAATTGTTCGACCATGGAGTACGGGAATCCCAGGTTCCGATCCATCATACCCTCGGCAACCATGACTGCCTGGGTGTCTATGATGACAGCGGGGTGCCGTCCGATCATCCCCTGTTTGGCAAGTCCTATTTCCTGGATCGGTTTGACAGAGAGAGCACCTACTATTCCTTCGACCACAAGGGATGGCATTTTGTAATCATGGACAGCGTGGGAATCGTGGACCGTGACTACCGTGGCTGGGTGGATGCAGAGCAGATCGCATGGCTCGATGAGGATCTGAGAACCGCCAACTGCCCCACCGTCATCTCCATGCACATCCCGCTTCTGACCAACATGCAGGAAATGCGAGAAGGCACCGCCGAGCCCAACCATCCCAAGTTGTCCGTCGGCAATTGCCATGAAGTGATCGAGGTACTCGAAAAACACCCGGTAAAACTTGTCATCGCCGGGCATCTTCACATCAATGAATCCTACCGGTACAAGGAGATGGAGTTTGCGAATATCGGCGCCGTGTCAGGTCGATGGTGGCAGGGAGACCGTTACGGATTTGAGGAAGGATATGCCCTCCTCGAATTCCGTGGCGAAGAGGTATGCTGGAGATACATGGACTACGGTTGGGATGTAGTTCCGGAAGAAGAGGTGACGGCTGAGGGATGATCCCAAGCACCCGGCCTCACAATTCTATACATCTATTCCTGGTGGACAGTAGGCTTCTCAAACTACTCAACGCCTACATCAAGCCAACAGGGGCATGATCATAGAATACTACAACTCACTTTCGGCGAAAGTGAGCTACTTGAAAGTGAGCTACTCGAAAGTGAGTCTCAAAAGTAACACAGCTTCGCCAAAGGTGTGTCGTAGTTCTAAGAAGCACGTGTTGACGAAATAACGAGGGCTTATCGTTTTGGCCTGAGTGCTATTGATTGTCTCCTGTGAGGAGCGTCACGCAATTTCGTGCGTGTCGCCAAATCCAAAGACTCCCGAAAGTATTTCCTTATCTGTATGGATAAGGATCATCATAAAAAGCCTCCCAACAAAAAACGTTGGACGATGTTAACCCTTCTGTCGGGCACTGTCCTGTTCTGGACAGGAATCTGCCTGTTCGGCAACAACGCCATTGCAGAAGCTGTGTCCTACTCTTTGATCGCATGCGGATTTTCTCTTTCTCTGTGGGGCATACTGTTCATACGCGAGCATAGCTGATATATTGTTGCCAGTGATCCATTCCCCTGCTTCTGATAATGGAAGAAAACTCGCATATTTCCTTTCAAATTGCCTACCTTACCAATGTTCTGATTTTTGGGAATTGCAGACAGGGTAGACCATGGAATTTTCCATCCTTTCCAAAACAGGCCGTGCTCGAACGGGGAAATTAACAACCGATCATGGCATCATTCACACTCCCGCTTTCATGCCGGTAGGCACTGTCGGCAGTGTAAAATCCATTGAATCACGTGAGCTGGCTACTCTTGGCGCACAGGTATCCCTGTCGAATGCGTATCACCTGTACCTGCGTCCCGGGCTGGAAACATTGCAGGAAATGGGCGGACTCCATTCCTTCATGAACTGGCAGAAACCGATCCTTGTCGATAGCGGTGGATTCCAGGTCCTTTCTCTTTCCGAAATTCGTAAAGTGACAGATGAGGGGGTTCATTTTGCATCTCACCTGGATGGAAGCCGTCACCTGTTCACCCCGGAGAAGGTGATCGAAATTCAACGCGTGATTGGTGCGGATTTTGTGATGCCCCTGGATGAATTAGTAGGATGGCCAACTGAACACGAGATCGCGGATTCTGCCGCGGAACGTACCTGGCAATGGCTTCAGAGGGGAGTGGCAGAATTTGAACGTACACAACCACTCTATGGTCATGAACAAACGCTGTTCCCGATTCTGCAGGGATCCTTTTTTCCGGATCTGCGTCAACGTGAAGCGGAACGTTTGATCTCCCTGAATGCCAAGGCGTATGCCATTGGTGGGCTCGCGGTGGGAGAAGTTTCCACATTAACCGCCGAAGCCATCGACCAGTCCACCTCCCTGCTCCCGGACAACAAACCTCGATACGCCATGGGAATAGGGTTCCCGATTGATATCATTGACGCCATCGGACGTGGGGTGGACATGTTCGACTGCGTGGTCCCCACTCGTAATGGACGGAACGCAACCCTGTTCACATTTGATGGTCCCCTGAATATGCGCAACTCGCAATTCAAATGTGACAATCATCCCGTAGAAGAAGGTTGCCCGTGCCCCTGTTGTTCTCAGTATACACGTGCTTATGTTCACCACCTGTACCATGCAAAGGAGATCCTCGCACTGAAACTGGGCACAGCGCACAATCTCAGCTTTTATTTCCGAATGATGGCAAAAGCCCGGCATCATATAGAACAGGGTAATTACCATACATGGGCGATGGAAATGAAGACAAAACTGGAACGCCCAAAAAAGAAAAAGTGATACCTGCAGGAATTGGACTCCGTTCCTGAAAGATAAATGGATCTATCCGAAAATAATGGTCAGTTTCATTCGCACTTTTTCTGTTTCCTGCGTAGATTTGTAGAACTATCGCAATTTAGTACGTTTATGGCATGCAACAGGTTCAATGCCAAGCGTGGAGATGAGTATGAGTGAGAAAACCAATCACAGGGATGAAGTCCTTTCAAAAATTGAACAAATTGATGATCTTCCCACTTTGCCGGGTATTGCCCAGAAGGCATTGGAACTCAGCCAGGATCCGAATGTTTCCTTTTCGGATTTAAGCAAGCTGATCCATGCCGATCCTCCTCTTACCGCAAAGATCCTGCGTCTGGCAAACTCTGCCATGTACAGCCGCAGGGAACCCGCCAAAACTCTGGACCAGGCGATTTTTACAATCGGATTGAATGAAGTCGTAGCCGTCTGCAGTTCGGTAGGTGTCTTGCGGGCCTTCCAGCATTGGCGTCAGATTCATCTTGAACGTAACCTGATGTGGAAACACAGCATGGCGACAGCGTTTCTTGCACGCAGCTTCGAACATCGGATTAAACAGGATACAACTGACTGGCCGAACCTGTACATTGTCGGATTACTGCATAATATCGGATGGATCCTTCTGGATCATATCGGCCCGGTGTACCTCGCGGCATGCTTGAATACAGCGAAAGAAATTGATGAATGGACTCTGCAGTATGAGCTGGATTTCTTTGGTGTTGATCATGCCGAAGCGGGCGCAATTATGATGAAAAAATGGTCCCTCCAGGAAAACATCTGCTCAGTTATTGAAAACCATCATACACCGGACAAACTTCCTGAATCACTTCAACTTCCTGCCGGGATTATTCAGGCGGCATCCTCACTTAATCTGTTCCATTTCCCCCTGGAGCCCGGTTTTTCCTCTATTCCCGGGTATGTAAAAACTGCCTTGCAGCTTGAGGATGAGGCTGAATTAATTACACTTAAGGAAAAATATCGAGAACATATTATTCAGGCAAAGGCTATGGCGGATTTACTAATTGAAGGTTTTTAGTCCTGCTCTCCACTGGTGAGTTTTTCTGATAATAGAAAATATTTTCACGCAACAATGCTTGCTTCTCTCCTGTAATATAAATTATACTAATACTCCACTCAATTACATAGACCAAATGAATGGATCTATTCTCATTTTTCCGCTATAGCACACTTTTAATGCAAAAAGTCTTGCCACTTCGGGAATGTAGCATGATTTTAGGTGAGCAAATTAGTAACCGCTGAGCATTCGCCATTAAACATTGAGGTGTGATTTCTTTTCGCTTCCTGCCAAAAAAGACATGGTACCTGTAGCATTTTCTGATTTCTCCGGATCGAGCACAGTCGATTCATCCGGGAGAAAATCATGACATCGTCATCTTCCAGACGCGATCTGATCCTCACCATGATATCCGAATTGGAAGATCTTCCCACCTTGCCGGGAATCGCTCAAAAAGCAATTGAACTGTCACAAGATCCGGAAGTAAGTTTTTCCGAACTCAGCAAACTCATTCATACCGATCCGCCATTGGTTGCCAAGTTCATGCGCCTCGCCGGTTCGTCCTATTATGGTCGAAGAATACCGGTAAAAACCCTCGATCAAGCCATCATCACGATTGGATTGGATGAAGTGGTCGCCGTGTGCGGAAGTGTGGGTGTGTTGAAGGCATTTTGCCGTTGGGAAGCTGTTCACCTCGAACGGAATCGTTTATGGATGCATTCATTTGCGACAGCAACCCTTGCACGTGTTTTATCCAGACAAATCATGAAAGAAAAAAATTGTCCAAGTTTGTATCTGGCAGGTATGGTGCACAACATCGGATGGATTGTGTTTGATCATCTTGTTCCGGATCTGCTCGCCGCTTCCCTCGAAACCGCCATGGAGATCGATGAATGGTCTCTCGAGATTGAACATGAAGTGATCGGTGTCGATCATGCTGAAGCGGGGTATCATTTTCTGAAACACTGGGGATTGGAAGAGGATATCTGCGAAATTGTAGCACACCATCATGCTCCCGAACATGCCGGGATACTATCCATACCAACAGCCCTTGTCCAACTATCCGCCTCATTGAGCAAAAACCAGTTGAAGCTGGAGCCATCCCTTCATGCAGTCATGCCGGAATTATCTGCGTTGCTTGTAGAAAAGGTCGAAGGGGATGCAAGTCTTTCAAACCTTCAATCCATGCTGAGCTCCCATGTTCAGCATGCTATTGCCATGGCGGAGATGTTTGTCGGCTAATGCAGAAAAAATATTCCGATTGCCGTACACTCTTCCTTATTATTCCGTAAATCATTTTACCATTACAAACCTACGAGAAGACAATGCCGTTAACTACCGAGATGATCCATCATTGTATGCACGCCGCCACTTCAGCCGCCTACCA
The DNA here is from genome assembly GCA_963674515.2 of bacterium. Classification (GTDB taxonomy): domain Bacteria; phylum Electryoneota; class Electryoneia; order Electryoneales; family Electryoneaceae. The sequence continues at coordinate 344,454 of CAXXQY010000026.1, read as the reverse complement.
GGCCGGTTCTGTCATCATGAAACATTACGGGAATACCATTGAAGTCGGAAGCAAAGGCAAAGCCTCCATGGGAGCGGATGTGGTGACCAATGTGGATGTCGCCGCACAGGAACGCATTCTCAACGTTCTCGAAAATGTCTATCCAGAGCTGATCGGTGTCCTCGCCGAAGAAAGTGGTTACGATAAAGATCCGTCCCGCTTTGAAAAAGAGTATTTCTGGTGTATCGATCCCATAGACGGCACCCTGCCGTTCATCATGCAGACCAATGGTTTCTCGGTTCATATCGGGCTGATCGCGCGTGACGGTTCCCCGGTTTTAGGTGTGGTCTATGCCCCCGCTTTCGACAAGATCACGCAGGGTATTGTCGGCGAAGGAACCTGGATTGACGGGAGAAAGATCAACATTGGCGATGTTGAAGATGGTCCCCTGTACCTGATCTACAGCAAACATGAATCACTACCGGAAAACAACAACCGAGTGTTGAACCGTATCATCTCCGCCCTGAAAGAAGAACCGGGCATTACAAAAGTACGCGTCACCCCCTATGAACTCACCAGTGTCCATCAGGTACGATTTGATCAAATGCAGCCGTTTGTGGTGCTGGGTTTCCCGGATGAAACCGGCGGTTGCGGTTTGTGGGACATCGCGGCATCGGCAGCGTTTACCAAGGCTTCCGGCGCATGGTTCAGCGACATGTTCGGCAATCCGATCCACCTGAACAAAGAAGGCGATCCCTATGTTCAACGGAACGGGATCCTGTTTGCGTCGCATGAATCGTTGGCGAAGGCTACTGTGAAAACCTTCAGGGAATACTGGGGGGCGGTTGGCCCGAAAAGGTTGTGACGAAGGAACGTTCTTTTCGGGTGTTAAAGCTGCAAACCATGGAACATACTGAATTCACGGAAGTGAGAATCTGTAAATACCTAAATTACACATGCTATGGGTGACCTGACCTACTCGCTGGCCAAAGGATCAGGTTTCAAGAATAGATATATACGTTAGTAGCAGTTTTTTGATGTGAAATTGATTTTAACTGGCTTTCTGCGCTCCTATTTGTTTATCCTTTTCATGACCTTTGTCTCTCACTGCAATGTGGAAGAAGGATATCACAATGAAGAGTAAAGCATTGCATTTATTTCGATTGATACCGATGGTGTTATTTGTAGTATTTATCAGTTGTGATGATAGCGATACATCTGGTCCAAGCAATCAACCGCCCAATACTCCTGTCTATCTATTTCCTGCTAACAATTCTGCTGAAGTCGCTATATCAGTGATTCTTTCATGGACATGCACAGATATTGATGGTGACCCTTTAACCTATGATGTCTATTTCGGTATTGATTCAGATTCAGATCCTGATGGAATTGGTATTGTCTATTCAGATTTGCAATCGGATAGTTGTGATCCTGGATCTCTGGGACACAGTATGACCTTTTACTGGAAAATTGTTGCAAAAGACGACCATGATCATGAAACAGAAGGACCTATCTGGTCATTTACAACATGTGACTCTGAAGGTTGGAGTCCCGGTGACCCACCCGAGAATCCAAACCATGGAGAAGAATGGACCGCCTACCTGGGTGACAATCAGATTCCACTGGAGATGATATATATTCAGGAAGGAACTTTCATGATGGGCGCCCAGCCGGATGAAAATGATAGAAATTCCGATGAAATACCGCGTCATCAAATAACAATTTCTCAAGGTTTCTGGATGGGAAAATTCGAGGTGACTCAATTGCAATGGGAAACGGTAATGGGGAATTGGGATTTTTATTCTGACGAGGGTCATAATCGTCCAGCAGAATCGGTGTCTCATAATGACATCACAAATGATTTTCTTCCTGAATTAGGTGTTAAGTGGCGATTGCCGTCGGAGGCTGAGTGGGAGTACGCATGCCGGGCAGGAGTTGATGACGAGTGGTTCTGGTGGGGAAGCAGCTATAATAACCTTAGGTATCATGCATGGTATTCAGAAAACTCATATTTACATACACACGAAGTTGGGCAGAAAAAATCGAATCCGTGGGGCCTGTGTGACATGCACGGAAACGTATGGGAATGGTGTAGTGACCGATATGACAGAGATTACTATGATAGCAGCCCATTGATCAATCCCCTGGGACCGGACACAGGCTCAGCCAGTGTGTTGCGGGGCGGCGGTTGGGACAACAGCAATAGGAGCTGCCGGGCAGCGGAACGTTTCAGAGGTAATCCATCCTACCATGGATACAATATTGGCTTCCGTATTGTAAGAGAAGCAGATTAGTTGCAGTTTTACCCGGATGCACCTTCATCCGCGTGAATTCATCAGAACAAATAATTGTGTTGTGCTACCGTAGTGCGTGGTTTAATCTGGGCGGAACAGATCTCCCCGGACCATGGGTGGTCCGGGCTACATTCTACCCATTTTAATCCACCCGCTTCTGCATACGGATGACGGCAGCGGAAAAGACGGTCACACCCAAAATCCCCAATCCCAAAATATCCGATTGCATGTCCGCAAAGGTCGATCCACGCAAGAAGATGCTCCGTACGATGTTCATAATGTAGCGCATGGGATTCAGGTATGTCAGGTACTGGATTTCCACGGGCATGTTCTGAACCGGGAAGAAAAATCCGCTCAACAGGATCCCGAAGACCAGGAAAAACCAGATGGTGAACATTGCCTGCTGCTGCGTCTGGGAAACGGTGGATGCCAGCAACCCAATCCCCAGTGTCACCAACAGGTACAGCAACGCGCTCACCGCAAACAGGAGAATCGAGCCCCGTATCGGGATATGGAACCAGAATACGGCAAACGTCGTTGCGATAGTGATCAAGATCGAGGCCAAAACCGCAAACGGAATGGTTTTCCCAGCGATCAACTGGAACGAGCTGATCGGGGATACCATCAACTGCTCCAGGGTGCCAATCTCCTTTTCCTTCACCACCGCCATTCCGGTCAGCATAGCGGAGATGATCGTCACCAGCAGGACAATAATCCCGGGCACCATGTACATCCGGCTTTGCAGTTCCGGATTATAGAGGATCCGTGTACGCGCTTCTACAGTTCTCATCTGCCCACGTCCGGCGGTCACAGCGCTCACCTGTTTCAGGAGATTGTTCACTTGCCCGGCAACAATCGCTGCAGCATAACCACCGGCACGACCCGAGAGGGTGGAATTCTGGCCGTCCACCAGCACAGACAACTGTGTCGTCTCACCTGTGGCAAGATTCTCTGCGTATCCATCGGGGATCCAGAGGGTCATGTCCGCACGCCTCGCCTGCAATTCCTCGTTCAACTGATCCGGATACGATACTCGTGCCGCTGGGACAAACAGGTTATCCGAACTATGGAAAAACGCATCCAGCAAGGCACGGCTTTCCTGTGAATTGTCCTGGTCCAGTACAGCCACCCGTACATTTCTCAAATCGAAATTGGCGGCATACGAAAGAACGAGCAACTGGATTAACGGCACCACGAAAATGATGCGGACCATGGCCTTGTCACGGAAGACCTGCTTGAACTCTTTGCGTACCAGGTGAATGATTGTTTTCATGTGTATCTCTGAATCTGTAACCTGTCAAAATCATTACGCTTGTTCCCCGTGGGAATCATTATTCTCAAGGGAAGTTGGAACGAAACACCTCCGTAGAAGGAACAAGTTCCTCTTTTAGGGTAGGGCGGGCGTCCCTGCCCGCCTATCGGGTCAAAAACCCGATAAAAAATATCATTTCTACCACCTGTTTGAATGCCGCTTCCACTTTCACTAAAGCTACGGTGGACAAGCCGCGTCATTGGCGGGAAGGGACGCCGCCCTACCCTTCGGTACTACATTTTACTTCCCAAATAATTATTTATTAAGGATTTGCCCAACCGTTTCAACCCGCGTTTGCGAGCAAACACGGCCACACATACTCCACTCTATTTAGAGGATTGCTTCGTTGTCCGCCGGAAACGACAAAAAGACTCCGGCAGACATTCTCGCAACGACACTACTCCAATCGCAATGACATTACTCCAACCTGCTTTTGAACCGTTTCACCGCTGCTGTGAGGATCAGGACCATCATCGCCAGCATGATCCCTCCCTCCAGGGGAAACCAGCTCTCCCCCGCCAGCATTACTCCACGGATGATAATGATATAATACGTCGCCGGGACAATTTTCGAGATCGCCTGCAGCCACCATGGCATACTGGAATGATCGAAGATGAATCCTCCGAGGATGACCGTCGGCAAAAGCGTTGCAACAATCGCCAGCATCATCGCCACCTGCTGGGTTTTGGATACCGCCGAAATCATCAATCCCAGTGACAAAGCAATTCCCACATAGATAAGGCTGTAGCCCGCCAGCACAAACCAGTTCCCTTCCATGGGGACATTAAAAACGAATTTTCCAACAATGAGCACCAGGGCGGCATCAAGCGATCCGAGAAACATGTACGGCAACACTTTCCCGATGATCACCTCTCGCGCGGCGACAGGTGTAGTGAGGATCTGCTCCATCGTTCCGGTCTCTTTTTCCCGTGCGACCGCAATACTGGTAAGCAGGGCGCAGATCATGATTAAGACAATCGCGACAATTCCCGGTACGATAAAGTTCGCGCTGACCAATTCCGGGTTGAAAAAATACCGCGTCTGCACCTGGATGATCTCGCCGCCACGACCGGTCAGTTCTGCATTAATCTGCTGATTATAACGCATGATCAATGCCGTCATGTAGTTCATGACCGTCGGCGAAGTGGATGCATCGGCGCCGTCAATAATCACCTGAACGGAAGCGTTGCTCCCGTTTTCCAGGTCACGTTCCAGCCCGCGTGGAATCACTAACACCGCCATGTAATGGCCGCTGCGGAATCCGGTTTCCACCTGGTCCAGGGACGTGAGATATTGTGCATCAATAATAAATCCGCTGGAAGTCATATCCCGGATCATTTGACGGCTGGTTACGCTGTGGTCCCAGTCGAGAACCCCCACCGGCATATCATGCAATTCCATGTCAATGGCGTATCCGAACAGAAGCACCATCGCTACCGGCATCAACACCGATACAAACAGGCTTCGCGGGTCACGAAGGATGTGGTACATCTCCTTGCGGGCAATTGCGATCACTCGTCTCATGATCCCACCAGTTCGAGGAAAACATCCTGCATATTGGATTTTCCTGTCATTTTTTTGAGTTTTCCGGGTGTGTCGAGAGCAACAATTTTTCCCTGGACCATGATCGACACCCTGCCGCAGTATTCGGCTTCATCCATATAGTGAGTGGTGACAAATATGGTTGTACCTTCCGCCGCCATTTCATAGATGAGGTCCCAGAATTCCCGTCGCGCCACCGGATCAACTCCACCGGTCGGTTCATCGAGGAAAAGGATCTTTGGTTTATGGATAGCGGCGCATCCGAGGGCAAGACGTTGTTTGTACCCCAATGGCACCGATCCGGTCATTCGTGATCCATACTGCTCCAAACCCAGACGGGACAACAATTCGTTGCCACGGTCCTTCACCTGTTTCGGGGTTAGTCCATACACACCGCCAAAAAACTCGAAATTCTCCAGTACGGTCAGGTCATCATACAAGCTGAACTTCTGGCTCATGTACCCGATGCGTCGCTTGATCGTTTCCGCTTTATCATGAATGGACAATCCATCCACCCAACCTTCGCCTTCTGTCGGTTTCAGCAGACCGCAGAACATACGGATCGCGGTTGTTTTCCCCGCTCCATTCGCACCGAGGAATCCGAAAATTTCCCCGGCAACCACCGACAGGTCGATATGATCCACGGCGGTGAATGCGCCGAACCGACGGGTTAACCCCTCCGCACGGACAGCATAGTTTCCATTGTTCATAAAACCACCTCCTGCTCAACCTGCATCAACGCGACAAAGGTGTCTTCAATGGTAGGGGCGGCCTGGGTTACCTGTACTTCCAAGTGCTGCAATTGATCGTGAACCTGCTGTTCCTGTTCTTTCGTTTCATAGATAACGTGTAAGCGGTCGCCAAAACGGTGTACATCCAATCCCGGTACTTCACGGAGCGCGTTTCTTGCTTCTGCGGTTTTCTCGCCAACCACTTCCAGCAGTTTTTTCGGGAACAGGGCAGCGACTTCTTCCGGTTTTCCGGATGCGATCACTCGTCCTTCATGCATGAGATACACACGGTCGCAGAGTTCCGCCTCATCCATATAAGGTGTACTGATCAATAACGCTAATCCGTCTTCGGCCAACTCTTTCAGGATTGCCCAGAATTCTTTTCTGCTGACCGGGTCGACGCCTGTGGTCGGTTCATCGAGAATCAATACATTCGGGGTGTGGATCAGCGTGCAGGATAGCGCAAGTTTCTGTTTCATCCCACCGGAAAGCCGTCCTGCTCTCCGTTGCCGAAAGTCACCAAGACGGCTGAATTGCATTAACCGTTCTTCCCGTACGCGGCGTTCACTGGAACTCACACGATACAGGTCCGCAAAAAACCGCAGGTTCTCGGAGACACTCAAGTCGGGGTACAGGCTGAATCGTTGCGGCATATAACCAAGGTGTTCTTTCACTTTCCGGGTTTCACGAGCGCTGTCATATCCGAACACCTCCGTCGTACCTTTGTCCGGCAGGAGCAGACCGCAGGCGATACGCATTGCCGTGGTTTTTCCGGCGCCATCCGGGCCGATCATCCCCACCAGTTCTCCGGGACGAGCCATCAGGTCAATCCCTTTCAGAGCGGCCGTTTCGCCATAGGATTTGTGCAAATCTGTAAACTGGATACTCGTCTCAACCATCGTATCCTCAAATCCATTTAATGATTGATGATGATTTCTGCTGGCATACCGATGTGCAGACGACCATTGCCATTGGGAACATTGATTTTTACGGCGTATACAAGCGTGGAACGTGCTTCACGTGTCTGGATGGATTTCGGCGTAAACTCCGCCTCTTCGCTGATCCAGGTAACACGTCCGTTGATCGTTTCATCTTCCAGTGCATCGACAAGAACCTGCACAGTCTGTCCAAGCTGCACCATGTCGAGATCCTGTTCATCGAAGTAGACGCGCAGTTCCATTTCTGACAGATCGGCAATTCGGAGTATCGCACCACCTGCCACCGCGATTTCGCCCGGTTCTTTGAATCGAATTAGCACGGTTCCATTTACCGGGCTAACCAGGGTTCCTTCCACCAATTGACGATCATATACGTTTAATGCTGCCTGGAGTTTCTGTTCTTCCGCATCGAGGGCGTCAAGCTGATGGCGTGCGCTCATCACCTGGCGACTGGCGACATCACGCTGGGCGGTAAGATCATCCACCTGCTGCTGGGTAGCACTTCCCTGCTCCAGCAGCGTAGTAGCACGTTCGAGAGAAAGCTCCAGGTGGGACAGGTTGCGTTCGGCAGTGGCGAGGCCATCCTCAGCAACCAGGCGTTGTGCATTAATGGTCAAGATGTTGCTCGCGGTCTGTGCACGCTGGAGGGTAACCAAGTCCATGTCAAGTACTACGAGGGTATCGCCAACACTGACCCTGTCGCCTTCATCCACGCGAATCTCAAGAATACGACCATTCACGACAGGGCTGATCGTAACCGAGGTCGCTTCCAGTGTTCCGGACGGATTCGCGTCGTGACCATTGTAACCACACCCATGAAGAAGAGCGGCAATGAGCAATACGTTGAGTATCATGGCGAATCGCTTCGCTCTTTTTTGTCCCGAAAGTAATCGAAGGTGATTCATTGAATTTATCCTCACAAAATCAATTTTTACCTGCCAAACACGTACAACAGTTCCACTTCCGCCATCCGCAACTGAGTTGTAGCGGCAACCAACGCTATTTGCGCCTCGCGCAGATCATCTTCGGCATCGAGTACTTCTGTCTGGGTTGCGGATGCCACCTGGAAACGGTTACGAATGAGCTGCAAACGCCTTTGCTCGATATCCACACGTTGTTCCGCCAGGTTCACCTGTTCCTGTGCCGCTTCCACTCCGATTCTCGCTATGGACGATGCATTATCCAGGTTTTGCACCAGCCGGTTGAGTGAATGCTCGAGACCATTTCGTGACGCCTGGATCCTCTGCACCTGCTGGGAACGGTTCCCGAAATCCCACAATGTCCACTGCATTTGGATTCCAACACTGGCATAGCCCATCCATTCGTTTTCCATCTGGTTGATCCCGGGTTTACCATAGTTGTATCCGGCTTGCGCCGTTATAGATGGTAAAAATGAACCACGGGCAGCATTCCGCTGGTAATCCAGTTGCTGAAGTCGTGTTTGCAGTGAATTGACTTCCGGACGGTCCGGTGCTTCATCTGATGAAATTGCTTCTGCTTGCAAAAGGCTGTTGGTGTATGCATCCTGCGGAACGATTTCTTCTCTTGGGTACCCAAGCGCATTGCCCAATAACAGTCGGGTTTGCCTTGCCTGTGCGGATGCTTCGGAAAGGTTTTGCTCGACAATACGGATGTTTGACTCGATTTCCAACCGGGCCTCTTCATTGGCCACACCAGCTTCAATGAGACCATCCACTTCATTGAGCAAACGTTGCAGATGTTCCAGGCTGATCCGGAATGCCTGCAGACGTGCATCCGCTCCCAGGCATGTGAAATATGCCCTGCGTACGGAATAAATAATCTGAAGGCTATCTGCGGATAAATCGCTTTGCTGAGCGGACAACTCTTCTTGTGCCGAACGAACGAGATTCCGTAACGTTCCACCCTGGTACAGTGGTGACCGCACACTCAGTCCGACATCGTATGTATTTCCGTCTCCAAACTCCATTGGCGCTGGATCAATCGGACCTATGGCGGGAATATCAATCTCCATCACCTCGCTGACATACCTGTAGCTGGCGTTCAAATCCAGTTGTGGGAGAAGAATACTCTGCGATTGCTCAAGCGCTGCTTCCCGGGCAAGAATCTCTTGACGCCCTGTTGCAAGTTCATGTGAATTCACAAGCGCTTCTGCAATGCAACGTTCAAGGGTCCATTCCAATGGTTGCGCGTATAATGGCGGCAGCAACAGCAGCATGGACAAAACGACAAAGCATGCTATTGAAAACGAAAAATATTTCATTCCTTGTCCTCCCTGATAAGACCTTTTTTGAGCATCTGCTCAAATGAAGGACGGCGTTCCAGCCAGACAGATGTTTCCGTGATATCATCCCCGAGGACTATTTTGAAAACAGGTGCAGCGAGGAGGAGACCATAACCAATCGACATGATAAAACTTATCATATGCCGTGGCGGAACATCAGCGAGTGTGCCCGATTCGACACCCCTGATCACGAATTTTTCCATGATCGTACGGAATCCGATGGGGCCATAACGGTCCATTTCCATGATGATTTTCTGGAAATTATAACCACCGCTCATGAATTCCTGGATAAGCAGACGGGACAGGTTGGGGTGACGCTGAAATGTTTCGAAAATCCGGAACGGCATCTCGACAACATACTCCTCAATCGAAACCGAAGGAGTGATAAAACTGGTCACTTCCCGGAAAAACGTAAGAATCCCGATATTCACAATCCTTTTGTACAAAAGATCTTTCGATGAGAAATAGTAGTTGATCATAGCCTGGTTTACTTCTGCACGCTCGGCAATCTGGCGTGTACTGGTCGCTTCGAATCCCTTTTCCGCGAACAGCTCCTTCGCTACTTCCATGATCCTGCCACGTGGTGTATCGGGTTCAGGTGGAATGAACTCATCCGGCAACGAATCAAAAAAGGATTTAATCCTCGCATTCATCGTTTCCTGATCCGGTAACGCACCTTCGTGTCCGTACTGGCCCATCTGATCTTCGTGACTGTGATGCTTGTCTTCCATTGAAGAATTCATCGTTCTACTCACAAGAATAAACAATCCCGTAATACTACCCGATGCAGGATACTTAAGTGCAAATGATCCCGTCGGCACATATTCAATCAATCGAATGAATTAATCAATTGATTAAATCAAACGATAAATTAATAGAAATGATTTCAGATGTCAAGAGACAGAAAGAGGCATATTGCATATCGACTCCATGAAGCTGCCTCTCCTTCCCTGTTAATACATTACTTTTTGTATTTTTAGTGGAATTATGCATCGGTTTACGTTTAGATTACTTATTGAAGTATCCCCGCCATATCCGGATGCTGGCATTCGTCCTGCCAAGACACATTCCAGCTACCGGTTTCTTATCCATGTGTTTATCGATGCTGTTGTTTCTTTCGGGATCATATTGGAAACAACTGTATACGTGTTGACTGGAGGTTCGAATGAAAACATGGACTTCTTTCTGGTGCTGTATTGGTATCCTGTTTTTTCCGTTTGGCGCCTACGCACAATACATGAATGTTCATGCAGGAGAGACTCATTATCAGGTTGATATGATGTCAATCGATAGCCTCACCTTTACGGAAACTCCTCTGGATAGCATTACGGATGTTTCTGTCGATGTGAATAGCCAGAGGATTGATGGCGGCGGTTCTCTCTGGATTCTCGAAGTTTCTGCCATTGTTGTAACCGGCAATTCCCGTCCGGCGGAAGATGGTGTTCTGGTGCAATTCAGCGTGGATCCGGGGATTGCGGTAGTGACTGCAGATGCTTATACGGGTAATGCATCAGCAGATGGACATCGATTTCCCGGAATTGCGTACGGTTTGTTGGCATATTCCGTAACAAATACAAATGAGCGAATCTCTCTTCAGGCTACGGTTATCGGTGCGAGTGGAAATGAGATTACAGACACCATTGAATCTTTCCGTCTACCGATCCAGCAACCATCGATCCAGATCAATGTGGATAGATTCAACTATTTTTATGCAGATTCGGAAGATTATGCGGCTGTTTGTGTCGATGCGTATGTCTACGACTCACGTCTTTCACCGATCAATAATCAACTCGTTCGTTTTTTGGGTACAAGAGGAGCATACCATTACTCACATGGTAGGGGTAGTGACGTAACATATGAAATGTTATCTGGTGACATTGGAGAGTATGTCGATATTGAAGATGGGTGTGCAAGGAGATATCTACTAGTTTTATTCCAGGAAGCATTCCCGGATCCAATGAATCTTGAAGCACAAGCTCGAGTGACGGCTTGTTTGCCATCCCTTGGTCTTTATTCCGAGGAATTGATAATAGACCTTGTTCATGAATGATAGCATTCATGGACTGATTGAGTTTTCAGAATACTATGGAGGATTTATGAAAAGAAAGACACATTATTGGCTGTTATGCGGAGTTCTGCTTTTAGCATTCATTGTGCCTGCTTCCGCCCAATACAACCTGTTTGTGTATGTGGAAGGCGATCCTCTTCCACAAGAATACATGGTACGTTCGTTGACCTATTCTGCATCCGACAACGAGCTGGAATTTCATACGGATAGTGGAACAGAATCGTTCAACATTAACAATATCCGTAAGGTAACATTTACGGGATCTTCTTCGAGTATTCACACAAACGACACCGAGCTTCCTTCTGCATTCCAGATGTTTTCACCCTATCCGAATCCATTTAATCCGTCGGTTTCCATCCCGTTTACACTCCCTGTTGCAGGGGAAGTGCACATTCGGGTTGTGGATTTGTTAGGCCGAGAGGTTTGGAGCGATCATGTACAGATGAATGCGGGAGCTCACCAGGTACATCTGGATGCCAACCAGTGGAGTACCGGTATGGCGTCAAGCGGGATGTATATGATGTTATTGGAGTGGAACGGCCTGCGTCAATCGGCGCGTATCATGCTGGTGAAATGAGGAAATCTATCTGAGAACAGTTATTCCGGAGGATAACATGAGCACGAGATATGGAGTTGCATGTTTTATCTGTCTCCTGATGTTTGGAGGTCTGGTGAATGCCCAGGTGATGAATATTCACAGCGGGGAAATGAGATACCAGGTAGAATTGAACAGCATTGACAGCCTTACTTTTTCGGAGGAGTCACTGGATCAAATAACCAATGTAACGGTTAATGTATGTAATAGCGGTTATGATGGCGGTGGCGCAATCTGGTTGCTGGAAGTATCTGCCATAGTCGAAGAGGAAGACTCTCATCCTGTGGATGATGGGATTCTGGTAGAATTCAGCTTGTATCCAAACATTGCAACCATCACTGCTGAAGTATACACAGGTAATGAATCATTGGGAGGGAACAGTGTCCAGGGAACCGCATTTGCTATTCTTGCATATCCCGGTGCTGTGACAAATGAGATTATAAACATTCAGGCAACTGTCATCGGGGCTGATGGTGATGAGATTGCCGGATTTCTTCTGGATTATGTACTCCCCATCCAGGATCCTTCGATTCAGATTAATGTGGACCGTTTTAACTATTTTTACAGTGGTTCAAACGATAACGCTGATTTCCGTACGGAAGCTTTTGTTACAGACGGACATCTTACACCAATTAACGGTCAGTTAGTTCGGTTCCTCAGTACAAGAGGAGAATTCCATTATTCCATGAGTATCTCAAGTGAAATCTTACCGGAAATGTTGACTGGCGATGTCGATGAATATGTTGATATTAACACAGGCTGGGCGAGACGATACCTGGTTGTTCCATTTGAAGCAGCCTTTCCCGATCCGACAAACCTGGAAGATGTAATCACAGTTACATCACAGTTAGTTGGTTGCAACCTTTATTCAGAAGAAATCCAACTGGAATTAGCACACAATTGAGTTATTTGTGACGATTATCCTTTCAAGCGGGGTTTCTGCAGTAGTTTTACAGAAATCCCGCTCAAACAGGTTCTTGGAGCAGATCATCCGTAGAATTCTCTCACATTTTTTCGCTTGTACTTGCGTCGCGTGTTAGCGGTTGTTTACTTTCTTGAGCCAAGCATCCCCGTTGTATACAATCTGTATTCTGTTGCTTTATTCATCTGGTCACCCATTTGCAAAAACTTTGTGCATCCTTGCGTCCATAAGCAGACACGGAAAAATGAGACGGTTTCCTTGTCATTCACGCATATTACCGTCTGATGGAGATGGAGCTGAAGCCGCATGCAAAGGAGGACTCCATGAAAAGGAAGGTGCCTGGTTGGCTGTTATGCGTAATGATGGTCGCGTTGTTTGCAGTACCTGGATACGCCCAATACAGCCTGTTTGTTTTCCTCGATGACAATCCCGAACCAGAAAATGTCATCGCCCAATCATTAACCTATTCCCCTGAAACAGAAGAAATCGTTTTTCACACCTTTAGCGGAACCGAAGAGTCGTATACAATTCAGAGTATCCGCAAAATCACCTTTGAATACGGAACGAGTGTATTCGACAATGAACCGGATGAACTCCCCGCAGCATTCTGTGTTCAAGCACCTTATCCCAATCCATTTAATCCATCTGTAACAGTTCCATTTGCACTTCCCGCTGCAGGAGAAGTCCACATGGCCGTAGTGGATGTTCTCGGCCGAGAAGTCTGGTCGAATTCGATGGTATTAAATGCCGGACAACATGAAGTTGTCATGGACGCCAGTCAATGGAATGGCGGTGCAGCAGGAAGTGGAATGTATTTCCTGCGCTTTGATTTCCTGGGCAACCAGGAAGTTGTCCGGATGATGCTGGTAAAATAATTGTGTTTGAAAGCATACGAAGATTTGAATGGATGGGAAGGAGTTTATCATGAAAACGAAGATGATTGTAGTTTGTCTCCTTGGAATTTGTCTGATCAGTGGATACGCATCTGCACAGGTAATGACTGTGCACCAGGGTAATTTAGGATACCAGTTGGACCTGACGGCGATTGACAGCCTTACCTTTTCCACTGCGCCAATGAACGAAATCACGAACATATCCATCGAAGTAAACAGCGAAGCCTACGATGGCGGAGGAAACCTCTGGATTCTCCAGGTGAGCGCCCTCGTGGAAACAGAAGATTCTCAACCGGCGCCTGACAGTTTTATGGTGATGTTCGAAGTTTTTGGCGAAGATGTAACCATCAGCGGTGCGTCCTATATCGGAAATGAGTCGATTGAAGGCATTACTACACCGGGTGTAGCATTTGCCGAACTGGTGTATCATAGCAGCTCAACCAATGATCTTGTCGATATAGAAGCGACAGTCATGGGCGGCGCGGGTGAAATAAACACGCGACTGGAAGACTATTCTCTGCCAATCCAGGAACCTGATCTTCTGCTCAATCCTGAAACAAGCAACTTCTTTTTCGAGGATGCAAGTGAAGTTGCTGTATTTGAAACGGATCTGTTCCTCATGGATGGACATGGACAGGGAATCAATAACCAGCTCGTGCAATTCCACTCTGATACAGGTTTTTTCCATACGACAAGCAACACGAGTTCGCCTGTCGAATCGCAAATGCTGACCGGTGATACAGATGAATACCCGGAAATGGGAGATGGACAGGCACGTCGGTACCTGCTGGTTCAGTTTTTCGAGGCTTTCCCTGATCCTGCCGTATTGGTTTCCAATATTACAATTAGCGGGGTTATCGTCGGCACAACCACTGAAACGGAAGAAGTTACGCTGCACTGTTCGACATGAACTGTAGAAGAAGCAGTAAAGCCGGAGCCTACCCTCCTCTCGGCTGATATTCGCAAATCCGGCCTCTCAGGGTCGGATTTGTGGGTTTTTGGAAACAGCACATCAAGGAGGCACACAATGAAAAGGCACTGTATTGTTGCACTTTCCCTGGTCTTCCTGATAACGGCCAGTGTCCTGAATGCGCAGACGATGAATATTCATTCAGGCAATGAGGTCTACCATGTTGACCTGTTATCCATAGACAGCCTTACATTTACCCCGAATTCTCTCCCTCCTGTGGAATTAATCCATCTTGAAATTGACAACCAGGGGTATGATGGCGGTGGCAATCTATGGTTGATCGAGGCGGCGGCGTGGGTCTACACAGAAGATGGATTGGCGCCCAACGGAACTCTCGTCCGCTTTGACGTTTCAAACGAAGCTGCGACGATTGAACATGAGGCTTATACGGGAAATCTGTCCATCGAAGGTCATTCCTGGGTAGGTGTTGCCTTTGCAACAATCAGCTACCCGAGTAATTCGACAAACACTCCCATTGATGCTAACAGCAGAGGTGTTCGGCGGTAGCGGTGAAAGCTGCGCCGACACAGTGGAAGGATTTATCCTGCCGATCCAGGATCCAGCGATCAGCATGGATACAGACATTGACTATTTTGTCTATCTAAGGACCGAAGATCATGCGGTTTTTGCGACGGACATTTTTGTTACAGACGGTCACGATCAACTGATTAACAACCAGTTGGTACGGTATCTTTCCAACAGGGGCCAGTTTCATGTTACAAGTTCACCGGGAAGCGAGGTTAATCCGGACATGTTGACTGGAAATACAGGTGAATGCCCTGACGTTGGCGATGGACAGGCTCGACGTTTCCTGATTATCCCTTTTAACGAAGCATTCCCTAATCCAAACGTGGAAAGCACAACCGTAGAGATTACCGGGTATATCATCGCACATCCGGATATATCGTCAAATCTGTCATTATTGTTGATTCAAGCGTTGCAGTAATATAAAATTTCGGCTTCTCACAAGAATATTGCAAGATTTGAGCTGTCATGTCTGGTTGTGTCTAAGATCCGGATGACAGTTTACCAGATGTGTCTTCCCGGGATCTTATGATCTCCGGGATATTTTTTTTTGTACTATTGCGTGTTGTCCCCATACCTGATCTGAAGAAAGGTTGCGGTTGTCCCGGCACAAAATGTCAGCAGTAATACAAACACACTTGAGGCAGCGAGTACTTCAACTCGTGGTCCGGCGACACCGGCAAAAAGCGGAACAATCGACCATGGAAACCATTTCCCCCATCCCGTAGCACCGAATACATTCCCCAGGATAAGCATAAAAATGGTGAATCCCAGTGGAGCCAGGTACCCGCGCCCAAGTGTTGCGATCCATGCCACCGGCGGGACAATCAGCCACGCAATCAGCACTTCAAGAAATATATCGCTGGTATAAGACTGAAGAATAGAAGCAGAATACCCCGGCAATTTCATCGCCCATGCGATTCCTGTGCCCTCGATTACCAGGGAAACTGTCAAAAAACCGAACCAGGTCAGAACCACAATGTATTTTGCGATGACAAACCAGCTTCGCGCCACCGGAAGTGTCAACAGGTTCTTGGCTGTCCCCTCAGAATATTCGCGGCCAAATACAAAGGCTGCGATGACCGAGACTAATATCATCCCGCCAATTCCGGTTGTCTGTAAAAGCAACGCAAAATAACCGGACCAGGTAGCGGTTACTCCTGCAATCTGGGCTTTTGTACCTAGTAGACCAAGGCTGGAAGCACGGTCCGGCTCCATGACGATCCACATGAACATGGCACCGATCAAGGGCATGATCGAAAAAGCCAGCCATGTGATCCACGTGATCCTGGATCGTTTCAACTTGAGAAATTCTGCAGAAAGAATGTTGAGGAACATCATGAAACGCCTCCTGTCAGTTCCATGAAATGCGCCTCAAGATCCTCTACCCCGTGTGTCATCTCATACAGTTGGAAACCACTGTTCACCAGAAGATGGGCAATTTCCGGCGCTCTGTCATTAATATCAAAAATCCGTAATACCTTTTCGTTGAGGCGCTCGATCTTTTGCAGATTGAGTCTTTCCTGCAGGATCGATTGTGCATTCTCACGGTCGGATACAATCAGGTCCAGGTAATTTCTCGCCCGCTGCTGAAATTCGCTGTACTCCACTTCCTCGATCAGCAATCCTTCATGGACAATACCGATTCGATCTGCAATGTGTGCGACTTCGGCAAGTATATGGCTGGACATGAATATGGTCACATCCCGGTTGTCAACCAGTTCTCGCAACAATGTCCGAATCTCAATGATTCCCGCCGGATCAAGATTACTGATTGGCTCATCCAGAATCAGCACTTCCGGTTTGTGTAACAATGCCCGTGCAAGCGACAGGCGTTGTTTATTTCCCTGGGATAATTTTCCTGCCGGACGGTTGGAATATTTCTGGAGATGAAGAAGTGACAGGATCTCCGAAATATTCTCAGAAGGACATCCAATGATCTTACGCTGAAGATAAAGATTTTCATAAACAGTCAAATTCGGATAGGCTGTGGCTGCTTCCACGAGGCTTCCGACTTGTTTGAATACCTTTTGTGTTCCCGGTCTGACTGATTTACCCAGCAGGATAACCACGCCCGATGTCGGTTGTATCAGCCCAAGCAACATCCGTATCGTGGTTGTTTTCCCAGCGCCGTTTCGCCCCAGGAAACCATACACTTCACCCCTTTGTACATTCAGGTTGATCCCTCGAATCGCTTCGACATTGCCAAAATGTTTTATCAGGTTCCTCGTTGCGATTACTGTTTCACTGTTCATCATCCCCTCTTTGTGCAGGAGGAGAATCATCGTCTTTCTCCGTAAGCGTTCTCGTTACCATGGCAAAAGCAATATCCAAAGCATTTGCAAGTTCTTTCCTGTCAGTGAATCCTGTTTCCAGCATATTCAATCCGCCAAGCATAAACCATGCAGCCACCCTCGAATCGGCAATGGAATAAACACCTTCCTCCACTCCCTGGCGGATAACAGATTCCAGCATGGGAGCCAGTCGTAACATGATCCGGTCTGTCATCTTGTGATGAACCATCTGGTTTTCCGGACGATGATATACTTCGCCAAGCTCAACACCGTCAGGATCTTCGGCCATCTCCATGATGGATTGCCTGAATACATTCATTTTTTTGATTGCGGTCAGGTGATCCTGCTGGACAGCAGCTTCCATCGTATCCACCATGCCATCCACAATGTGTTCAGCAATAGCGTCAATGATGTCATTCTTCGTTTTGAAATAGAGATAAAACGTACCCTGAGCCACATTGGCTGCTTTCACAATCTGGCTCACCGTAGTGCTCTCGACACCGTTCTGCACAAAAACTTCCTGTGCTGCTCTGACAAGTTCTTCGCGTCTCTCTTCCGGTGTTTTCCTTCGTCTCGATCCCATAAAAATCTTCCCGTTTTTCTTACTGACTGACTGTCAGTCATTAATTTATTGCAAGAGTCTGTTATTGTCAAGACCTGGCAGAATGATTTGCATGCCACCCAAAATCTGTGCATATCTATAGAGTGCGTTGTGCGTAGCCCGGAGGTTCCACAATATTTGCACATATCCAGTGGAGCAGCCTATCTTATGGTGATTCAATTTGAACAAAACCGAAGCGAGGTACCATGCGCAGGGTGAACCAGGTTACGAGCAGCATAGTTTTCATGTTGATCATAGCATTTCAGGCACAGGCGCAACCTGATGGGTATTATGATCCAGCGGATGGTCTGCAGGGTGATGATTTACGGGCTGCATTGCATGATATCATTGATGATCATACCATCATCAGCTACTCGGAAATCTGGACCGCATTTTTTACCACGGATGTCACGCCTGACAACATGATCTGGGATATGTATTCGGACATTCCCGACGGGCAGCCTCCGTATGAGTACACACCGGGCGATGACCAGGGCGGTTCTGCGAGCGGCGAAGGACAGGGCTACAACCGCGAGCATTCATGGCCCCGGAGTTGGTTCGGCGGGGAAGTGCTGCCGATGAACACCGACATCAACATGATCTATCCCTCCGATATTTATGTTAACAGCCGTCGCAGCAACTATCCCTACGGTGAGGTCGGTAACGCGACCTGGACCTCGATGAACGGCTCCAAGGTAGGGCAATGTGTAACTCCCGGCTACAACGGGACTGTGTTTGAACCCATCGACGCCTACAAGGGCGATTTCGCACGAGCCTATTTTTACATGACCGTCCGCTATTATGGTGAAGATCAAAGCTGGCCGGGAAGTGACATGTGTGACGGCGCCGATCTCGAACCGTGGGCGGTTGAGATGTTGATGGAGTGGCATGAAAATGATCCCGTGAGCGAGAAAGAGATCGACAGGAACAATGCCGTCTATGCGATTCAGGACAACAGGAATCCATTTATCGATCATGAGGAATTCGCGCTCATGATGTTCTATCCGGACGGTGTAAATGAAGACTCGGATGTTCTGCCGTCAACCTTCAGCCTCGAGGTGTACCCAAACCCGTTCAACGCGGTAACGACTATATCTTTGACCTTGCAACAACCCAGCACGGTTCATGCGACCATCCATAATGCACTGGGCCGTGAAATCCACACCATCGCAAACACAACCTGGTCCGCCGGAAGCTACCGTCTTCCCTTTGATGCTTCCCATCTCGCTACAGGTGTCTACTTCCTGCATGTGCATGTTGGGGATCGTCAGAATGTCAGGCGTTTGCTGCTGCTGAATTGAAAAAAACAATTGATCCTATTGTTTTGTGACAAAGAAACGAGATTAAAATGATTAGCAGAGTCGAACAAAAAGCAGGTGACTATTTCAACAATGGATTTATGTGTGCGGAAAGTGTTTTGCTCGCAGTTTGCGAGGAATTCAATTTCACGTCGGACCTGGTTCCGAAAATCGCCACGGGCTTCAGCGCAGGGATTTCACGATGTAATGATACCTGCGGAGCTGTCTGTGGTGGAATTCTTGCGTTGAATCTCTTTTTTGGAAGAAATAACCGCCAAGAAGATCGTGAATTGAACTTCAAATTGGTGCAGGAGTTCCGAACACGGTTTACGCATCAATTCGGGACCATGCTGTGCACTGAATTGACCGGATGCGATTTGTCCACAGAAGAAGGCGGGGAACGATTTGAGCAAGAGGGCATGATTGAACGTTGTCATGCTATTACAAGTAAAGCTGCGGGGCTAGTGACCGATATTATCAAGTCAAACCTGGATAAATGAATTTCGTTAACTCAATGCAATTTTGGGGTAGATGACAGCAATCTTTGTTAAGGCCATGGAGTACAAATCACAAGGCTACCTTTTTATAAAATTGACAGTTAACAATGGAAAATACGCGAGAACAATCTATATAGTCTGGCTCTTCTGTTCAAACATTCGCTGTCAGTGTTACCCATAGATCGGTTACTTTTAGTGGATTGAAAATACGTACTCCATGAATATCAAACTGCTGATCGCCATTGTATAAAACCGAACCAGGTAACATACGTTCAAGACCAAGACCTTGAAAATGATGCAACCCTTTCAGGAAATCTTTTGTAAAGGTTGAGCTGGATTTGATTTCAACTGGAACGAGATTTCCTTTTTCCTTTATCAACAAATCCACTTCATTGCCGTGTGAATCCCTGTAGAAATAGATTTCCGGCCTGATCCCCCTGTTAAAAGCTCCCTTGATAATCTCAGAAACAATAAGATTCTCATACAAATTGCCGCGCAAGGGATCGCGGTACGCCTGATCTTCTGTATGAATACCTAACAGAAATGCTGAGAGACCAACATCCGTAAAGTATATCTTTGGTGACTTGATTACCCGTTTTCCAATATTCTCAAAATAAGGCGGTAGCTCATATACGACAAACGATGCTTTCAGAACGCTCAACCAGTTCCCAATGGTTGTTTTTGAGACTCCCACATCATTCGAAAGCGAAGCAAGATTTACTATTTGCCCAACCCTTCCAGCCAATAATGTTAAAAATTTCTGGAATTGTGACAGGTTTCGTAACTGGATCAGGGCTCGTACATCACGTTCAACATAGGTCTGCAAGTAATTATTGTAAAATCTTCTTGCATTCAATTTTTCTTCATACAAGCGTGGATAGCAACCATGAACCACGAGATCAAACGGAGATTGCACGGGACCGTAGTTCTGCAATTCGTTAATCGAGAATGGCCATAATGTCAATATTGACGTTCGACCGGCCAATGACTGGCTGATCGCTTCATGTAACCGGGGCTGATGACTTCCGGTTAGAATATATCGACCATGTTCCCGACTTTCATCAACCATACCCTGGATATAGGACAACAACGATGGAAGACGTTGAATCTCATCAAGTATACCGCCATCCTTCACCTGATGCAGGAATCCTCTGGGATCGATTTCCGCGATACTCCTGACATCCGGATCTTCCAGTGAATAATAGGGTTTATCCGGGAACGTCATTCTCGCAAGTGTTGTTTTGCCAGATTGACGCGGCCCAAGGATTGTCACTACCGGGTATTCAGCAGCAGACTGAAGCAATTCATCTGTGATATCTCGAATGACCATGGTATGATTGTATGGAATATTTGTGTAATTGTCAAGTTAAAGTTGCTATTTACACAGAATCTGTCGGGCGGATCCTGTTTGAGTAAACCTGAAGAGGGCTTGGTCATGTCGCGATAAGTCCTCGGTTAGATTTCTTCTACTACCTTCTGTAGCAATTCCTCGGTCCCGGAGCCGGGCAAAGGCATGAATACCATCAGTCGGAGACCGTTCTGGGTAGTATCTGCTGCTTCCAGGGCCATGAAGTTGAAGCAAAGCCTGCCAAGTTCAGGAATCTCGAAGTCCTTTCGTCCATCCAGGTAGGGCACGATATCTCGGCTTTCCCAGAGTTCTGCAAACTTTGGGCTGCGTCTTAGGAGTGTGTCGATCAGTTCCCGAAACCAGGGATCTTTCAGGATTGATGTGCCACGGTCGCGGATCATGGCTACGCAGTTTCGTGCATGCTTCTCCCAATCCTGAAGAATATGGGGATACCGTTCGCCAAGGAAAAGGTGGTACATACCGTTACGTTTTACTCCTTCCATGGAACCGAGGTCGCCATAGAAGATTTCCGCCGAACGGTTCCATGCCAGGATATCCCAACGTACCCCGGTAACGTAAGCAGGATAAGGCATTTGTTGTTCCAGAAAACTCTGAACCTGTGGCGAGATTGTTTCCCGCTCTACTGGTGTCCGGTTCCCCGGAGAATCCTCCGGATAGCCGGACAGCCGCAACAGATGGTTCACTTCTGCGGGATTAAGATGCAATGCCTGGGCAACCCGTCGTAACGCCTCTTCCGAAGCGCGAGCGTTTCGTCCCTGCTCAAGGCGTGTATACCATTCGGTGCTGATGCCCGCTTGGCTTGCTACTTCTTCACGGCGAAGTCCCGGTGTTCGGCGTCGTGGTCCTTTTGGAAACCCACAATCTTCCGGACCCAGTCGGGAACGGCGGCTACGCAGGAACTCTCCAATTTCATTCAATCGTTCATCGGTCATCAGAGTCATAAGTGTGCTATCCTCGCAGGTTTTATACCAGGATAATCTCTTCCTTGTACCCGTATATAGTACGCTTTAAAATGCAACGAAATTCACAGTGTTTCAATAGACCACCATCACAAAGGTAAAAAGATGAAGATTTTAGCCATTGCCAAAATTGATCCTCAAACAACACCGGAAAAACTGCAATCCCTTCTTGAAGCAGAAACAAAATCTGCATGGAAACTGTACAAAGAAGGTACAGTTCGAGAAATGTATGATCGCAAAGATCGTCAGGGAGTTATATTCCTACTTGAATCCGGCAGTGTTAACGAAGCGCAAAAAAGTCTTGATGAGTTGCCCTTTGTTCATGAAAAACTTATCCACTTTGATATTATTCCTCTTGAACCATTTTCTTACTTTGAAACACTATTCAGGGACGAAGAACCTCTACGACAAGGTTAGAGACTGTTCAACACAGAAGCAGATGTAACGGTTTCCGTTAGCAGTACAGAAATACAGAAAAACAATCTCTGCTTATTCGAAACAAAAGGATATCAGAATGATGAAACAGGTCACTCTTGGATCCCATGGCCTTCGTGTACCAGCAATCGGTTTGGGTTGTATGGGAATGTCGGATTTTTACGGTTCCTCAGATGAAGCTCAAAATCTTCGTGTTCTCGACCGGGCAGTAGAAATCGGGTGTACGTTCTGGGATACATCGGACATGTATGGTCCGTTCACGAATGAAATCCTGTTGTCGAAGGCACTCAAGGGACGCCGCGACCAAATCATCCTGGCGACCAAGTTTGGCATTTCCCGTGGCGAGGACGGCAGTTGGCAGGGAATCAAAGGGAATGCGGAATATGTAAAGGCCAGTTGCGATGCATCGTTAAAACGTCTTGGAACCGATTATATCGATCTCTATTACCAGCATCGTGTTGATCCCAATACGCCAATCGAAGAAACGATCGGCGCCATGGCTGAACTGGTGAAGGCTGGAAAAGTACGTTATATCGGCCTGTCCGAGGCAGATACGGACACTATCGCCCGTGCGCACAAGGTTTATCCAATCAGTGCGCTCCAGACCGAGTATTCCCTGTGGACACGGGACGTGGAGACTGACATCCTTCCAACCGTTCAACGGCTGAACATCGGATTTGTGGCGTACAGTCCCCTTGGTCGAGGATTTTTATCCGGGGCAATCCGTTCACGAAGCGATCTGGAACCCGGAGACTGGAGATTGGAGAATCCGCGATTTACCGAGGAAGCCATCGTACAGAACAGCCGGTTGGCCGTTGAGGTAGCGAAAATTGCGAAAGAGATGGGAGCTACTGCGGCCCAAATCGCATTAGCATGGATTCTCTCGCGTGATATCCCCCTCGCCACCATACCGGGGACAAGGAAGATTGAACGCCTGGAGGAAAACTGGGCGTCGCAGGATATAACGTTACCACAGGAACACATGAATCGTCTTGAATCCCTTATCAATCAGGGCGTGGAAGGTGATCGATACTAATTAAGGGCTGCTGAAAAAGTCAAAAATTGACCATTGATAAGTGTTTCAGGCGTTTTTATTGACCTCAGGTGCAAGGTTTTTCGTGAAATCCTGCCAGGAACCTGTGATCCGATAACGTGTTCACTTATCCCCATGGAAAAACAAATGATTTCACTGTGTTCATTTGTACTCATTTCTTTCCCGGGGGATGGAACCCCCGGGCTACTCTATTCCTTCACCTTATATCGATCCGGGTCATTAAACAGGATCATCGCCTTGTAGCCTTCATAGACCGTGGCGCCGTGGGGTTCGCCGTCCAGCAGGTAAAAACGTTCTCCGGGCCCGTATGCGGTAGAGGAACCATGACGATGGACTACCACTTTACCGGCGAGCGCGAATTCCCATTGTTCGGCGTGGGAATGTTCTGGTACATCCACGGTTTCAGTGAACTCTACGAAGACCATCTGGTGATTTTCCCCCTGCAGGCACCATCCACGTGCCCCGGGAATCGGCAAATCCAGTTCGGGCATATTGTGGACAAACTTGGGGAATTCTTTGACCGGTTCCATCTTCTATCTCCTTCCAACGTACTGTTCTACTTGTCTCAGAGCGCGACTTAGTCACGCAATTTCTGGATTGGCGTAAACTGCGACGCCGAGCTACGCTACGCTTCGGTTCCAGCTTCCAAGGCTGTTCGAGAATGTGAGAGTCTGAAAGTCTGTCATTCCAGACTTGATCTGGAACCGGAACGAAGTGTAGCTCGACGAAGTCAATCCAGGTAGTTTCTCTTTTTCACTGACATCTTCTTATTAAACTGCGTATTAAGCGCGACTTCGTCCCGCTACTTCTGGACTCCAGCTTCCGCTGGAGTGACACAGCTACTAACTTTCTGCATTCTCGAACAGCCTCTTCCGCTGGAGTGACACAGCTACTAACTTCCAGCATTCTCGGACAGCCTCTTCCGCTGGAGTGACACCTCTAAAGAAGCTGTTTATATCTTCACTAAAACTTATCCACCATTATTGCTCGTTCAAGGGCATCCAGTCGCTCATCAGTCCATCAGCGAGGAGCGGACGACGTTGGGTGCCGTCCGAATTCATCACCCAGAGACGTCCACGGTAGCTGTAGGTGATTTTCATCCCGTCGGGGGACCAGCTCGGCTCCAGGTGATCGCCCGCCTCGGTGGTCAATGGAATATCGCTCTCCCCTGTCGGTGTCATCATGCGCAACTGAAAACCGTTGTCTCCAAGGCGTACATACACAATCCTGTCGCCCGCCGGGGACCATGCCGGTTCCGCGTTGTAGCTGCCGTCATAGGTTAACCGGCGCAGGTTGGCGCCATGCAGGTCCATACGGTAGATCTGCGGTGTGCCTGCACGGTCGGACATGAACACAATCTCCCGGCTGGTTGGCGACCATGACGGTGATGTATCAATCGATGGCGAACTCGTGATATTACGGAGTTCTGTTCCGTCCACACGGATAAGGTAAATATCTGTACTGGCCCCTCCCGAACCGGCGAAGGTGATCCAGTTACCGTCCGGTGACCATGCCGGGGCGGCGTCGGTGCCTTCACGCTGGATCAGGGCGCTGATACGTCGACGGTCCAGGTCGGCGACATACAAGTCGGCGTCACGCCCCGCCCGGAACGAGCAGAACACGATTTTTTTGCCATCCGGGGACCATGATGGCGACAGC
This sequence comes from bacterium, assembly GCA_963674515.2. Classification (GTDB taxonomy): domain Bacteria; phylum Electryoneota; class Electryoneia; order Electryoneales; family Electryoneaceae. The sequence continues at coordinate 319,256 of CAXXQY010000026.1, read as the reverse complement.
GCGATGGAATTGTCCTGGGTTAACGGCCACCGGCGGCTACCGTCAAAGGACAACATGATGAGTTCTTTGACATTGTTCTCCCGTTGCTCAACACAGACAATCCTGCTGCGGAAGGGTGGTGTCATTCCGGTCACTCGCCTCAGCAACTCCTCCGCCGCCGCTTCTGCGCTGCGCATAACATTTTGAGCGGTGATGGCAACACTGCCCTGGTAATACACGAGGGAGTCATTTTCCTCCATGAGGCGGACATGCGCCCGTAATTCGGAATCATTATTCTGAAAGGCAATGTGCAAGTGCATGGGCGGTCCGCCGGAAGGAGCGGTTTCCGTCGGCCCCATCTGTGGAGCGGATTCGGGTGGTGGGAGCAGGTCAACATAGCCGGACCAGTTCAACGCGAATCGGAGCCGTTCATCAAAATCACTTTCCACAGCACGGACCGGTGGAATTACAGATTCCAACGGATGAAAGTGATAGTACCAGGCAGGACGATAGAATCCGGTGGAATACGCCTCCAGGATCACTTCCGGAACCGTATCATCCTGGGCGGACGCTTCACCCGGAACACCCGTGAACATGAAAATGCCGCATAGTACGAATAATACCATGAAATTGAGTCTACGAGTCATGAACCTGCTCCTGTTTGCTGATTTCAAAGGGAAATATAGACGAGATACACTTTGTTTTGCCAGATGTTTGTGTTATCCTCTTCGAAAAGTTGTGGTGAGATTCTGAAAATTGAAGGTTGTATTCTGAAAGATGTCATTCTGCGATTTGATGAACGACGATAAGCTTTACGTCGTCAACGCAGGAATCCAGAAAGAAATATCAGTACTACTCGCTATCTCTTGATTATCAATAATATAAGCGCGACTTTGTCACGCTATCTCTGGATTCCTGCCTTCGCAGGAATGACATCCTGGGAGATATTTCATACTACTTTGAAAACGTAACCACAGGTAACAAAATGAAAATGAACCACTGGCGTCAATTAATGGACCTGCTGCCTCAATCAGACGAAAACATTGATCAGGGCAGCCGGTTGTTCGATGACTTTATCACCAATGGACCGTTACGTCTGACATCTGAAGAATTGCTTCGCATCCCATTACCTTCATTTCTCCAGTTCTATTTTCTGTTGCTTGGCGAAGGTCTCCCGTCGAGTCCGGTGGCAGGTAATAAAGATTCCTCCTGGATGCGTAAATCCGACTTCAGCTATTTTAATGTCCGCGCGACAGGTGTGGATGGCACAAGGGGGCACTTCCTGCAAGCCGCGAAACTGCTTCCATCATTGCGTGTGAATGCGATCCACCTGGGGCCATTTACGGTCACTGATTTTGATTCTCCTTACGCCGTGCGCAGTGTTCGTTCCATCGACAGGAATGCGATTGATCCTGAGCTGGCAAAGGTGGGATTCACTGCGGAAATGCAGTTGAATGCCTTTGTGGAAGCTGTCCACGGGTTAAAAATGGCGGTCGGTTTTGATATTGAACCGCACACTTCTCAATTCTCGAATGTTGTACTGCATCATCCATCATGGTTCCGCTGGATCAGGGTAAGCGCCAACCGGAAAACACTAATGGATGGTTTAACCATGGAAGAGATCCTTGAACCGGAAATGCAGAAAACTTTTGCCGGGGAGGTCGACCAGATCGTCAAGAGCTGCCTCAATGATCAGAAGATTAACACGCTGGAATTTCTTGAACCGGATTCAACAGAGATAATCAGCAACAAGGAGCAGGTTCGTGGCGAGATTATCGGTACGTTGATTGACGCTGGCTACTGGACCATCCCCAACCAGTCATGGGCGGGGATCGGGATTCCCGCGTTTAACGGGTATAACCGGAAGAGAAATTTCGCACGCTTCGATTACCGTGATAGTGACGGCAAAAACCAGGCGAAAACCGCCTATCATGTCCTGACTCCATTCGCGTTTTATGACAATGTTCCCGTCAACCGAATGGCCGATCCGAAGATTGACGATCCGCCTGTCCCGCGTAAAGACGTCATCGAAGGATACTCTGCCATTTTCACATACTGGCGGGATACGTTCCAATTTGATTTCATTCGTCATGATTCCGCCGACCAGGTCTTCAACTCGCTTTACCCCGACACCGAATACCCGTCTTCCGATCGTACCTCGCCGGATGTTTTGCGTGCCTGCATAAACAAAAGCCGACAGGACGCTCCCTGGATCGGCAACATGGCGGAACGGATGGGTGTTGAACTGGATGATTTCGCACCTCTCGGTTTCGATCTCCTGTTGGGAGAGGATATGCTGCGGGATGTGGACCGTGAACTGATCGAAAACAGTTTCGATTTGGAAGAACGTTTGATACTGCTGAATCGAGACCGACCAATACCTTTCTCCGTGGTCTTTGCGCTGGACACCCATGACACTGGCGCGCTTCGGGGGAAAAGTATTGTCCAGGATATTTCCCGTGAACGGATGGTGCAACGTCATTTTGTATCACGTTTTTTACCGTGTGGATCGGCGATACGGCCCAAGTATGAGGTCATGGGACTGCCAGACCGTTCCTATGGCCTCCCGGAAGCGAATAATCGACTTCGAAACCTGACATGGATAGGTGACAAGATCTATCTGGCGCAGTATCATTTCCTCGAAGAGGCGTATGAATGGTACGAGGACTTTTTGGAATCTGCTACTCTAATCGAGAAAAATGTAAACGACAAGTATGCCTCGTGGATTCTGCAAAGTGGATCTTGGGCACTGATTGCGCTGCTTTCACTTGACCGTGGAAAACAGAAACGGTATCAAAAACCACTTGAAAATATAAGTATTGATTTCAGAAGGATAGTCAAGGGAAAAAACACCTTATCCTTGAAAGCATTTGATTTTAATAACAGATGTGAAAAGTCCGTGACTTGCAGGAATGGAGTTCTTGCTATAGAAACTCTGGAATACTTGCACTGTCATCTGTATGTTCTGGATCAAAAGGACCGTTGAGCCATTAAAGAAACAGAGCCGGATAACACGGAGTAAGAAATATGCCGGGTTTTCCACTGTATACGAGACGACTGATGATTCGGCCTCTGCAGGAAGAGGATGCTGACGGACTACATGTAATCCTTGGCGATCCGCGTGTAATGTCGAGAATCCCGAGTGGACCATCCAAAGATCTCGAACAGACAAAAAAACGTTTGCTGAAGATCAAGTCAATTCATGATGAGTGCGGCTTGAGCCTGTGGGGTGTGTTTGACCGTGAGAGCGGTGAGATGCTCGGCAATTGCGGCATCCATCATGTGGAAGGAACCGGTCCGGAAGTGGAAATTTCCTACCAGATCGCGCATGACCATTGGGGAAAGGGAATCGCATCGGAAGCTGCTGAAGTATGCCTGGACTATGGTTTGAATGAGTTGAACCTGGATGAGATCCTTGCAATGACATTCCCCGATCATGTTGCATCCATGCGGGTCATGGAAAATGCGGGTATGGTTTTCAAAGAAGAAGCCACGTATTATGATCAGCCGATGATTGTGTACTCCATACGAGGAGTATATACTTTAACAGGCATTATTTGAATGGACACATCGCCTGAAAAAAAATCCCTCGAGAATGATGCCGAGGATATCTGTTTGAATTGTGGGGCAATCCTGCATGGAAAATATTGCCACATTTGCGGACAACGAAAGGAGAGTTTAGTCCTGCCTGTCCATCATGCGATAGGTATCATGCTTCGTGAATTCTTTTCGATAGATCAACGTTTTTTTCTATCGATCAGGAAGCTCCTTTTCAGTCCTGGCTTTTTATCTCGGGAATACCTGTCAGGGCGCAGAGTTCGTTACAGTTCACCGTTACGAATGTTCTTGATTATCAGTGCTGCCTATTTCGCCGTATTGCATATAACAGGTTCAACTACTTTTTTTTCTGCTCTGCAAGTTGAACCCAACCTTGTTGAAGGATTGAGAACCTGGCTTCCCCGGGTAGTGTTTTTGAGTATTCCTGTCTTTGCAGCACTTCTGCGATTACTTCATATCCGACACGGTCGATTTTATCTCGAATACCTGGTATTTTCGCTTCATTATTTTTCATTCCTTTTTACAATCATCATACTGCAGGCAATCTTCCGCTCTGCAACTGGAGTGGATATACCAAGAATTGGTGAATCCCCTTACTGGATTGTATCAATAGACAGTCTGCTGCAATTGACTTCTATTGTATACCTAATTGTAGCGTTGAAAAAAGTATTTCCCCAAAAACTCAGCACTACATTATTGAAAGCACTTTTAATCATTCTGTCAGAACTACTTTTTCTGGTACTATGCGGTGTAGGAGCGGATGCAATCTGGTGATTTTGAATGATAAATGATCTCATTTCACTTCGTACACATTGAACCGGAAGAACATCAAGCGCCATATTTATTGTTTCATTTGCAACAAACATTTCCAGAGATATTATAGATGTGCTACAGAACATACAATCGCTTTGTTGTACATCCTAAATTTTTTATATTTTGACGTTTGTCTGCAATCTCATGGTAATTAAGTAAAAACCGCTACAACGCCGTAAGCACCATGCTACATTCCAGGAAAATAAAGCAACTTGCTGCCAATGTCTTGTTGATGCTTCTCACTTCAGCGTTGAGTTTTGCTGCGGTCGAAACAGCATTGCGTATCTATTATCAGCCACCTCCCACCCTTGGCGACCCATTGCATTACAAGGACTGGAACCGTGATTATGGTCATCCTCCACTGATTCCCGGCGCCAAAGCAGTTCATTTTGGCGCAGAAGTTGAGGTAAATTCAAAGGGGCAACGAGGCCCGGAATACACCGTCGAGAAACCGGAAAATGTTTTCCGAATTGCCATTTTTGGTGATTCTTTTACCTATGGTTTTGGTCTTCCACTGGAAGAGACATTCCCCGTCCTGCTTCAACGTCAACTGAACGAAACGTTTGATGATTCCATCGAAGTGATCAATTTCGGCGCTACCGCTCTGAATACTTTTGAAGAATTCATGTATTTCTGCAAACACGGCACCGAAGTGAACCCTGACCTGGTGTTGACGGTCTGGTACCTGAATGATGTGGAAACTCGCGGGTACGCATTAGATGACCTGGTTCATTTCGTAGAGAACGACTCCTTGCGAATTGAACAATATCAGCTTGGCAATCGTAATGGAAGAATGGAAATGACTGCCCAAACCAGTGATCATCCTTTCCAGAATCTGCTCGAAGACAATCTGTATACGTACCGTCATTCCTTGCGCATTCTCAATCAACTTGCACATTCAACTCCCCTGCTTACTGTCGATCCTCTTGAAACGATGTATACGGACACTACCTCTCCCGGGTACAGACTGTCTTTCGCATCGTTGAGCCAGTTCAAGGAAAAAAGCTGTGATATAGGCGCTGAATATGGTGTGATTATTTATCCAAGCCTTCTTGAACTTAAGAAGGATGATCTCAATGATGGCATTTACAAAAAGGTAGCCGACTATTGCTCGAACAAGGAGATGCCCTGCCTGAACCTGTTCCCCGTATTCAAGGGTCAGAAAACCTCCGAAATGCTTACCCACCATACAGACATCCATCCAAGCGCACAGGCCAATTCGCTGGCAGTTCCCGTAATGTGTGAATTTGTGCAGCCCATGATCATCCAGCATATGCGTGAGCATAAACCGGAAGTTGTTTCTGATGAAAAAAACAAGCAGAAAAAATCGGAAGAATAATTATTTTAAGCTGTCATCCGCATGTTCATTTCGAGTTTTCATTTTTTAACCACCCACCTGCATTTTTAAAAATCAATTGACAATCTGAACAAGTTGTTGAGTAATGTTTGAAAAACGTTGTTTGAAACTATGATTACGGTTATGAAACGCTGGAGATTTGAACAATTGTTTACTACCTTATAATTCATTTTCACTGAGTATCATCTCGGACTACATTGGTTATTTCACCACGAAATGTACAAATGGAAATGATGTGACGGACGGATTCCAATGAGGGAACAAAACAATGTTCAGCAAAACCTGGGCAGTAGCCCTGCATGGCATTGAAGCAACCGAAATAGAAGTGGAATGCCAGGTTGAAGGCGGATTGACCTATTTTTCCGTTGTGGGTCTGGCGGGAACATCCATCAAGGAAGCCCGGGACCGTGTGAGTGCCGCTATAAAAAATTCAGGGTATTATCCCCCCAGAAATCATACCACAGTAAATCTTGCCCCGGCCGATCTGCGAAAAGAGGGCAGCGCATTTGACCTTCCCATCGCCGTTGGTTTGCTTGCCGCCATGGGGCAAATGCGCAATGACAACCTTGACAATTATGTTCTTCTCGGGGAGTTGGCGCTGGATGGACGCCTGCGTCCGGTAAAAGGGATACTGCCTTCCGCTTTATCCGTACGTTCGATGAATGGAAAAGCCCTGATCGTTCCGGAAGAAAATGCTGATGAAGCGGCGATTGCAGAAGGTGTTTCCGTTTATCCGATGAGCCATTTCAGGGATGTGGTTGATTTCCTGAACGGCGAAACTCATCCCTCACCATATATCATTGATTTGCAGAAGTTGTTCGAACAGGATCGTAATTACGATGTCGATTTCCGTGAAGTGAAAGGGCAGGAACGCGCCAAGCGCGCCCTTGAGATTGCTGCGGGTGGAAGTCATAACATCCTGATGATCGGTCCTCCGGGGTCCGGCAAAACCATGCTGTCACGCCGTATTCCTACAATTCTGCCGTCGCCCACTCTCGATGAAGCGCTGGAAACGACACAGATCCATTCCGTTGCCGGGACATTAAAACCGGGCACGGCATTGATGGCGACCCGGCCTTTTCGCGCCCCGCACCATTCCATTTCGGATGCGGGATTGATCGGTGGTGGAACCATCCCGGTTCCGGGGGAAGTCAGCCTGGCGCACAGAGGAGTGCTTTTCCTGGATGAACTTCCGGAATTCAGAAAATCCACCCTTGAATCTCTCCGTCAACCATTGGAGGATGGAGAAGTTGTGATCGCCAGGGTTGCAACAACGACACGTTTCCCTGCAAATTTCCTCTTTGTAGCGGCAATGAATCCCAGCCCAAGCGGTTTTGCAGATGATTCACACATGGATTATTCTGTCGGTGGCGGATCAAACAGAAAATACCGGGCACGTATTTCAGGCCCATTGCTTGACCGTATTGATCTGCATGTCCCGGTTCCTGCTGTGAAACCGGAAGAGTTGACCTTAAAGGAAGAGGGAGAACCTTCGGAATTCATTCGGAACCGTGTGATTGCAGCACGTCAGAGGCAGCTTGCACGCTTTAAAGATTCCGGGATCTATTCCAATTCTGAGATGACAACCAAACATTTGCGTACATTAGCAAATGTAACCCCGGAAGCAGAAACGGCTCTGCAGCAGGCAATCCGGAAACTGAACCTTTCTGCAAGGGCTCACAGCAGGGCGATAAAAGTTGCAAGAACCATCGCCGACCTGGCAGGCGACGTCAACATTGAGCCGATGCATATACTGGAAGCGGTCAGCTTCCGTGAACTGGATCGAGAGGCGCTCGAGTGAAAGTAGATTACAATAGTTTGTTTGATATATTGGCATACCACTGCGGCCGTGAGAACAACAAGGATTCTGTCCTCCGCTGGAATGATCATGTTCTTACCTGGGGTCAGGTAGAACATGCGGCAAGGAAAGTCGCCGGCGGTTTGATTGAAGCGGGTGTTACTCCCGGGGATCGTGTCGCAATCATGCTTCCGAACATCCCTCCCTATCTGTTCCTGGAATTCGGCGCACTTCTCGCCGGGGCGATAATTGTACCGGTACATGTCTATATCAGGGGGGAAGAACTCGGATACCTGCTCGACGATAGCGAAACCAAAGCGCTCTTTTCATGGGTCGGTTACCATGAAATCGCCAACAATGCGATGCATCAGACGGAAAGCTTGAGATTGCGAGTAGAGATCGGGGCCGAGGGTGAAGAGATCATCAATTTTAACCAATGGCTCATGAATTCACCTGAGTATAAAGGCGATCCCTTGTCCCAGGGAGAAGACCTTGCGTATATCCGCTATACGGCAGGTGTCACCGGTCGTCCAAAAGGCGCCATGATTTCTCACAATAATGTCATCAGGACGGCAATTGAAACCCAGCGTGTACTCCGGTTAAAGGCATCGGACAGGATTTTCGGCGCTATGCCCTTGTTTCATCCATTCGGCGGTACTTTGCAGGTAATTACAACCTATATGGCGTGCGCTTCACTTGAATTGCAAACCCGGTTCGATCCCCAGGAAGTATATGAAAAAATAGAATCGAATCTTATTGACGTACTCATAGGTCTACCTTCGCACTTGACCAGCCTGATCGATATGGGTGGTGACGAACCCGGGGTTGGACAGCTACGTTTCGCTGTCAGTGGCGGAGGGCCACTTGACCTGAGTGCCCAGGCGCGTTTTGAGACTCATTTCGCCACTAAAGTTGTGAACGTGTACGGCACCTGCGAAACATCTCCCACGTTATGCATCAACCCCGCCCATATCATGGACACCCCGCGTGAAGCTTTGGGACGTCCGATATCGAATGTGGATATCAAGATCATCGGCTCCGACGGCCATGAAATGCCAGTAGGAAAGGTTGGCGAGATTGTCGCTCGCGGTCCCGGTGTATTCAAAGGCTACTGGAACCGTCCCAACGCAACGGATAATACCGTTAATGAAGAGGGATGGTTTTATACATCCGACTTGGGATATGTGGACATTAACGGTTGGTTGTATGGGCGTGCACGGATGCATGATCGTATTAACAAGGGTGGATTTTCAGTCTATCCACGTGAAGTGGAAGGAGTGATCAATGCCCATCCGGCGGTTTATGCAAGCGCGGTAATCGGGGAAGAAGATCCACAATTCGGGGAAGAGATCATTGCCTATATTGTACTCCGCAAGGGAATGCCCTTCAGCGAAAATGACCTGGTCAGCTATTGCGAGGAACGGTTGGCGCGGTATAAAGTACCGAGGAAAATTACGGTGCTGGACCGTCTCCCTCGTTCCCCAAATGGCGCGATTCTACGCAGGGCGCTTCGAGAAGGATGGTCTCCGAGCTAAGTAGAGTAATCAAGTTCTAATTATTGAAGAAAAATTCCAGCGCTGCCTGGAATTTTTTTCTCATGTCAGTGATATGACCCATGTCCATTTCAAGGGTTTCCCGGTTAAACCATGGCGGACGTAAATATAGTGCCCGGCTGATCTCCACCTGCACCCATGGAAATGGTTTATTTGCAAACCTGTGTACGATGTATCCGCCACGGAAGGGACGATTCAACCGGATTTCCCTGTCGGGAATTCCATAGGCCTCGATAAAACACGCTTTCAGTTTTGCCAGCATTCCCGGAGTACACGTTTCACCCCTGCGGTTTCCAAGGCAGATCAATGGCCTCTGCTTACCGGCATCACGACGGGTGGATGGACCTTTTTCCGCCATGGTATGGCAATCGATACCCAATTGTACTCGGGTACCGTTACATCTGATTTCATCTTCGATCCGCTGGAAATAGGTGTAGTAATATTTCTCCATCAGATCTCTGATAAGCCTCTCGTCCGGTTCCATCCCCGGTGTATAGACTTCCCTGCCGTACGTAGTCATACGTTTGATGATCCCATCCGGAAATTTCGGCGGCAGCTTTGTCGGAGAACGATTCACATCAACAATGATCCGCGCAACCTCTGCTTTCACTGTTGAAACAACGTTTTCACCCAATCCGAAAAGCACTTCGGTGAATGCATCGCTGTCAAAAAACACTTGCCGATTCCTCAATTCGAGACGGTTCGCCACCTCTCGCGGAATCGTAAGGTTGCCATGCGGAATAGACAGAAAAACGGGAAGTTGACTCATCGCTGTATGAACCTGGTAATGGACCTGTATTGCAAGACGAAAAGATAATAATTTCAGATTACATTGTACACAATCAAAACGGCTACCATGATCGTTCACAGTAGCCGCTGTTATATGCATCTAATGAGAGAATTACCGCACAAACACGACTGACCGTAATTGCGAATTCTCGCCCGTCTCAAATCGCAGGAAATAGGTGCCACTCGAGAGAGTGTTTCCCGGATTCCAGTTCATTCGAAGTTGACCTGCCTGGAGTGCATTACGGTTATAACCGGCGACCCGGCGTCCAAGGACATCGTACACACTCATGGTAACCTGTCCGGCATTTGGAACTGTCACCTGGAAGGCAATAGTGGAGTTGAACGGATTCGGCCATCCCTGGGAAACGGCAAACATGTTTGGCAGCTCAAGTTCTGTGTCGGGTACACCGGTCAGGATTTCGTAATTACACAACACCTGCAGATCATCATTAAAAGTAAATCCTGTCGGCTCAAACGGAACGCCGGGAATCACAAGTGTCTGCTCACGAACAGGCAGCACCGGAACGCTGTACAATTGACTTTCGGAAGCGCCCACAATGTTCACAGGAACCGGTGTGCTGAAATAGGGTGCATTCTGCTGGATCTGTTCCATGTCAATTTCACAGATCCATGTATCCCCGTCAGGGGTTATGGTGCACTGGCCCATGATGTAATACGGATACCCGGCCTGGTACACCCATTCCTCGAAGAAGTCGGTGAGATCAAGTCCGGACACATCCTCCATCGCCTCCTGCAAATCGGGGGTTACTGCACTGCCATAGCCATACCGGGAACCGTAGAGTTGCAACCCATCGAAAAAGTCCTCATCCCCCATCACCCAACGAAGGGTATTGAGAATTAAAGCGCCTTTTTCATATACCGTGTTACTGAACAGGAATCCTTCCGGCGGGTTATGGATGGGGAAACGATGATCTTCATCTTCACCGAAATATTGCTGACGGAAATCGAGGAGTCGTTCGATAAATTGTTCATGTCCGAGATGCTCTGCCCAAAGTGCATCCGAATAGGTAGCGAATCCTTCATTCAACCAGATCTCGGCAAAAGTGAGCGGCCCGACCCAGTCACCCCACCATTGGTGCCCCAATTCATGGGCAACAATGTTTTCAAATGTGAATTCACCATCGAGCAGGCTCATACCGAATGTAGTGCAGGTCTGGTGTTCCATGGCACCCCATCCACCAAAGATCGGCGCCACCGCCTGGGCATACTTGTTGAATGGATACTCCCCGAATAATCCTTCGAATACTTCGATCATTTCCCCGGTACGGGAAAAATCGTGCAATTGCTGCTCTTCACGATCATCCGGGTATACGTAATAGGTGACCTGCGTGTTGTTCACCCCGGCAGGTTCATCTTCCATGAATGTATATGTATAAGCAGCAATGCTGATCAGATATGTCGAAATTGGATCGCTGTTTTCCCACGTTGTCTGCTTGAGTTCATTGCCGATATATTCCTCGGATTCCAGAACTCCGTTGGATACTACTGTATGGTCTTCCGGGAGAATCACGGACATGGTAGAAGTTACTTTATCATACGGCCAGTCATAACAGGCCAGCCAGTACCGTGTTTCATACGGTTCCCCAAAGGTGAACAGGATCGGATAATACGGGTACATGACGAATCCGCCGAAAAACAGGTCGTCACGCAGGGGGCCGTCGTACTCAACGGTAACCTCAAATGTTTCAGTGGAATCTTTGGCTACCGGTAAGGTAATCTGGATTTCATCATCCACATGGAAATAATCGGCGTCCGCCCCATCCACTGTAACCCCGGAGACAAAACACTCGGCGAGGTTCATGATGATTGCATCGAGACCATCCTCGTTCGACATGGCGGTCATGGTCACCACCCCGTTAAACGTCTCATTATCGATATCGGGGGTGATCAGGATATCGAGATGGAGCGCATCATAACTGTGGGATGTATCGGCATCCAGTTCGTCTAGTTCAATCCTGGAATTTAACTGTTCAAACCATTCGGGGGCATGCTCCCTCAAGATGTGCGGATAGGGGGTTGCAATGACCCAGCCAGCCAGCCCAAGCAACAGGAGCAACACAAAACCATGCCTGATCAATTCCTTTTTCATCGTACCATCTCCCGGCAAACACGCGGCTCTTACTCCATCCATTCGGGTGGAATACTATAACATAGACCCCTTATCCCATTTTAGTCAAACCTAACCGGAAAGGTTGGCGAGAAAAGTTGTTTCCGTTGTATATTGAGGCGTGTAATTATATGGGTGGCCTGACCTGCAGTTCAAAGTCAGGTGTCAAAGAAACAAGGATACCCAGGTTGGCTTGTCGGGTGACCTGACCTGCTTTGCAAGGTCAGGCGTCAAATAAGAAGTTATTCCTTGCATGACACTTGATTACTGACAGTTGATGGTTATGTGAAACCCGACCTTGGACTGCAGGTCGGGCCACCCGTCTCATCAATTATATAATGAGGACTTTTAACATCTTGACCGGGCGATACACACGACTTCTGCTTCTTTTATCTTTCCTACTCTGCATGACCGCCATTGTTGTGCAGGCGCAGGATAATGCCCGTGACCGTCTCGACCGCATCCGCGCCGAAATTGACAGTCTTGGCACTGTTCTCGAAGAACGCGCCGCCAGCGAGCAGAACCTGTTGGGGCGTGTGAATGCTCTCGACCAGCAGATCGCGGCCCGTCGCAGGTTGATCGGTGAACTCGAGGGACAGCTTCGCAATGAACGCCGTGCGGTCCAGCAGTATGACACCCGTATCGCCGACACCCAGGTCCGTCTGAGGAGCGCCACCCGTCAGTTAGACAACACCCGCCGTGAAGTCTCCTCCCTTGAAGAACTGATCGAACGTCGTGTGGTGTACCTGTACAAACGCGGGATGCGGGAAAGCCTTCGTTTCCTGCTCGCCGCTCAGAATCCCGGTGATTTGTTGAGACGGCGTGTGTATGTCAACCGTATTCAGCAACGGGACCAGTCCAACCTCGAAGCCCTGCGGGAAGCCCGTTCACGGCAAACCCGGCAAACCATCGCGCTGGATGACGCGATCAGCGACCTGCAAACCGCTCGAGAAGAAAAAGCTGCAGCCGTCGCCCGTGTACAGGGGTTGGTTGCGGACGCCAACGCCGAACAGGCACGCCTTGCCAGCGACCGTCGCGACATTGCTTCCATGCTGGAAGAGGTACGGCAGGATCAGTCCATGCTGCAGGATTTAATCGCGGAACGGGAAGAATCGGCCGCCATGGTTGAGGAATGGATCGCATCGCTGGAACGTAACCGTGTCCAGGGCAATGTGCAGGAAGTGCGGGTTGGAGGATCATCCAGTGTGGAAGCGATTGTGCGCGATGTTCCTTCTTTCGCCTCCTTCAGCCAGGGCGAGGGACGGCTTCCATGGCCGGTGCGGGGCCGGGTTGTACGCAGCTTCGGCACCCAGCACAATCGTGAACTGGGTACACAAACGGAAAATCCGGGAATCGACATCGCAGCAGAGGTGGGTACCGAAGTTTTGGCCGTCCAGAGCGGCACCTGCACTCGCATCACCTACCTGCGTGGATTCGGCACAACCCTGCTGATCGATCACGGAAATGGTTATTATTCGGTCTATGCTCACCTCGGTGAGGTGTATGTAAGCGAAGGCGAAGCACTGGAAGCCGGGCGTGTGGTAGGAACTGTCGGCACCGTCAGCCAGTCCCCCCAACCCACCCTCCATTTTCAGCTTTGGCACCAGCGGCAAAAGCTGAATCCGACACGGTGGTTGAGGTCGTAGTTCAGCTATCAAACTAATCATAATGTAGCAAGATTGAACTATAGACACATGCATTTAAAATAACAATTGGGCTGGTCCATTATTGCAAACCAGCCCAAATTAAAAGTCAAGAAAATACTAGCCAATACGCTTACTGGCAACAAATCTTAGAGCTTCGTCGTGTTCTTTTTCTTGTGAGCGAACAAAATCCCTTAATTCCTCGGATTTTGTTGAAGAATAAGCGGCACTAGACACTTCGATCTTTTCTTCTTGTAGGCATTCAACCCTTTGCTTAAGATCCTCGATGTCCATTGCATCCCCCTATTTTTATTAAGACATTAGCAATTTCTCAAATTACCAGGAAAGGGAGTCCGCAATAGCTCCTGCTCCGCAGGAATATAAACAATGTTTGGGGCATTTCCAATAGTCTCCCAGCGCTTATTGATAAAAACACCGCTTGGATATCTTACTACTATGTAGCTTCTATAATCATGTTTAGAAGCGGTTGAATCTATCACTATTTCGCATTTTATTTCATTTGTATCCTCTACATTTGGTTCTCTCACTTCTGCAACCCAAACAAATTTTGGCATAACTACAGACCTTATCATCAAGGAGACAGGTGAATCTCCTTGGTTATCAGTTAAATGCTTTTTATAGCTCTTACTACTAGTCAAAAAAAGACGTACAACTAGTTCATTCGAACAATCACTTATTGCCCCTTTATTTTTAGCTATCTCAAGTCCAACTTCTTCATCCAGAAACGGACCCCAAAATTAGGACAGTGGCTTAGTTGATGGATCAGCTCTTATCTTGCAGGTAACGGAAAGGAGCAGATCATGTCTCGATCCCGTCGCAAGTTATCCCCTGAGTTCAAGGCGAAAGTTGCAATGGCTGCATTGAAAGGTGACCGTACAGTCGCTGAACTCGCCAGTCATTTTGATGTCCATCCGAACCAGATCACCCTGTGGAAAAAGAAGCTTGTTGAGAACGCTTCCGGTGTGTTCCGTGGCGAGAATCAGGTTGATTCCAACCGTCATGAAGCGGAAGTGAAGGATCTTCATGCGAAGATTGGTCAATTGACCATGGAACGTGATTTTTTATCACAGGCGCTCGGTCCCTTCAGCGGTCCGAGCGGAAAGCGATGATACATTCCCAGTCGGAACTTGACATTACCCGTCAATGTCAACTGGTGCAGATCAGCCGTTCTTCATTCTACTACAAACCCAGACCGCTATCGGCGAAGGATTTGAAGATCATGCGTCGTCTGGATGAACTGCACCTGGAACATCCTTTCGCAGGAACACGGATGTTGCGCGATACGCTTCGTCTGGAAGGAATGCGTATCAACCGTAAGAAGGTGCAACGATTGATGCGTGTGATGGGCCTTTCGGCTTTGTATCCGAAGGCACGGAAGACATCCCTGCCAGGGAAAGATCATAAGGTGTATCCGTACTTGCTGAAGAACTTGACGATTGACCATCCGAACCAGGTATGGTGTGCAGACATCACCTATATCCCGTTAGCGAAAGGATTCGGATACCTGGTGGCGATCATGGACTGGCACAGTCGTAAGGTGTTGTCCTGGCGATTTTCGAACACTATGGATTACCTGTTCTGTGTGGAGGCGTTGGAAGAAGCTTTCTGCAAGTATGGCAAACCGGACATTTTCAACACTGACCAGGGAGCGCAATTTACCAGTGAAGCCTTTACTGGGCTCCTGAAACAGCAAGGTGTCAAAATCAGTATGGATGGCAAAGGACGTTGGATTGATAACCGTTTCATCGAACGATTGTGGCGGTCTCTCAAATACGAAGATGTTTACCTGAATTGTTACGAAACGATGCAGGAAGCTGAGAAAGGAATCGGAAAATACATTACCTTTTACAACGAACGTCGACCGCATCAGGCGCTGGACGGAAAAACTCCTGATGCTGAATATTTTGCTGAAAAGAACGTAAAAGCTGCATGACAAGAAATGAATCCATCACCTACAGTTCGACAATGACTGCCTAAACAATGGGGTCCACTACAATTGACGTGATCGCCATTTCATCATCAGGTTTGTAGAAAGGTATGAGTCGTGCCGGTCGGAGATGCATTTCTTTCTTACTACTAATTAGTTTTTCAAAACTCTCAATTGACAAACCAACAAGTTTAGTCGGATTCGCACCCATTTTCCTTCTCCCTCAGAGGATATCTTAATTATATTATCTTTTATACTTTCAACACATTTAATGCAATTATAATATCTAATAATAGATATGGCAAATGAAAACACAGGTTTTCTTTTTTTAAGTTTTTAATGCATTAAGAACACAAGGTGTATTTTCATGATGTATTTACGCAAATGTGTATGGTAGTGTGTCCAATTCAATTTATACTAATCACGCTATAAAATTTTACCGAAAGCATTAGTTTTACACGCCTGTTTTGTGGACGATGACGGATAAAGCCAAATAATTTTTTAATCAACAAATCGTGCTGTTCGAAATTGCAGAAACACAAATCCCCGACCAGCGCTTAATACAAGCAGCCAACCGGGGATTATTATATCACAGAAATAAGGATTACTCGTGTACCTGCAGCCGTTGCTGGGCGGCGTTGATGATCAGTTCCAAGAGGTCACGGTAGCTGTTGCCTGCCATTTCGTTCATCAGGTTGAACTTTCCATCCCAGCACCATCCCGGATTCGGGTTCACTTCCAGAAGTTTCGGAACGTTGTTCGCATCAAAACGGAAATCGAAACGGGCGTAATCACGGCACTCCAGTCGTCCGAACAACCGCACAGAATAATCGTAAAGCGACCGTTTCATCTCCTCGGGACCATCATACTCCTCGTAC
This sequence comes from bacterium, assembly GCA_963674515.2. GTDB lineage: Bacteria > Electryoneota > Electryoneia > Electryoneales > Electryoneaceae. The sequence goes on along the minus strand of CAXXQY010000026.1, from coordinate 302,812 downwards.
CGGATGTCATTCCAGTAGGGGGAATCGGGGATCCACTTGGATTCATAGGACAGGATCTTCGGCAGTCCTTCGGGCAGTTTGCTGTAGTCCACCTGCAGGATCGGCAGGTAGGTGAAACCGGTGGACGGATTCCCGATGAGCGACACACTGACTTCCAGCCCCTCCAGGTATTCCTGGATCAACACATTCACTACATCCAGTTCTGAACGGAGGTAATTGATCTGTTTGAGCGCTTCGAATGGATCGCGTACGACGGCGTTCTGGTCGATACCGTAGGAACTGTCCCCCTTGGATGGTTTAATCAGTGCCGGATAGGTCGCGGGGATGGTGCCGCCCATTTCGACCTCGGAGATCATCGTCTCCGCGGGAACGGGTACATCCAGGGAGCTGGCAATCTGGTTAACAAGATCCTTGTGGTAGCAGAGCCCGAGGCAGGTCGGACCGCGCCGGTATAGGGAATCTTCAACATTTCGAGGTAAGCGGCCACATGCAGCTCTTTCAGAGGATCATTCAGAAATCCCTCATCACAAAGGTTCAGCACAAATTCCGGTGGATTATCATGCAGATCTTTTAAAAGGCTTGCATGATTATCCTTGTACTCTACGGTATACTGGGACAAACCGGACATTGCCGACTTCAGTTTTGCAATAGTACTGTAATCCTCTTCATTGAATTTTCCATTCAGCTTTACCATATCAGGAAGTTCAGGATCGCCGAGTATTACGGTTATCGCTTTGTAACGAACCGGTTGGATCACCTTTTTACGCTTTTTCGGGGAGTTCAGGGCTGTGATCCACATCCGGTGCGACATCATTCCCAGGTCTTGATTGCGGTTGGTTTTGGTTTCCGTTACGGTATGCAGATGTACTGTCTCGAAACCTGAATTCTCGAGCAATGCACGAATGGACGATTCATCATACAACCGTTCCGCGTAAAACTGGTCAGCCAGCACCCCTTTTTCAGCATCGACAACTACTTCACGGCTGATGAGGCGTGATTGATCCGTAGACATTTCACGTTCACGGCAGACAAACTGGTTATTGTCAATCCATTCCCAGGAACGCGTCTGGAAATTCTCCCGCATCCATGCGCCTTCCGCGAGGTCGAGGATTAACATCCCGCCCGGATGCAGACAACGGCGAATGGACTGCAATACCTGCGCATCATCCTCGGAAGCTTCAAAATATCCGAATGAATTTCCAAGGACGAGCACAAAATCAAGACTGTCTTCCTGAAAACGCAGTTTGCGTGCATCTCCCTCATGGAATTTTACATCCATGTTCTCTTTTTCAGCACGTTGTTTGGCGAGGCGCACCAGGTATCGGGAACGATCCAATCCTCTCATGTGCTTGAAACCACGACGGGCGAATTCCAGTGTATGCCGTCCCTGCCCGCAACACAGATCGAGGATATGATCCCCCCGCGCCATCCCGCCAATCCGCTGGAGGTAGTCCACTTCGTATACGGTCAATGAATCATCTTCCACAACATCAGCGTCTGTTTTCAAATACACGGCATTAAATAAGGATTTCCACCATTCCGGCGGCAGGTGATTTTCCAATTCTGTTAATGGTCCAAGGGTTTTGGGCCCCATATGAATTCCGTTGTGTTGCTTACCTTTTTTAGCCATTTTTAACTCCTGCCTTCCCAAATAAGGAGTTGAACGGAAAATGCAGTTTGTTTTCACAATCTGCAACAATTAAATACAGCATTTACAACTACTTTGAAAGTACTATTCTTTGTCCGTTTTTTACCGTTGTAATGGGTATAATTTACTGTTAATGATGAGAACTGCGACTTTGGCATGCAATTTAATAAAAGAATAGAGAGACATAATTGCAGACAAAAGTCCTTTCTATTCTATTATAATACTACATGTTACAAGCAAGAACTAAGAGTCGATGAAGATAGTGAAGCACACCATTCCAGTACAATGACCTGCGTTCATTTTGCAATTCCATTGCATTTTTCACAGGAAACATCAATCCTGCCGACACGACATTTAACAATTTCTTCTGTGTTCAACTCCTTCATTTGCATGCTTGATTCATTCTCAGTATCTTTACTTTGTTATACGTGTTTGGGGGAGGGAGACGGGTCGATCGTTGGCAGGTAGTTCATTTATTGCAATGCCATTCGTGAAGTTTTCCACGTAGTCCTTCCAGGTGTTTCCCGGACCGTTTTTTCATATAGATAGAAACAGGGTGCTGACACAGTGCAGCCGGAATTTGACGATTTTACTGAAGAAGAACTGCAATTCGCAGAAACAGATAGATCGGAAGGTACGGGGTCTTTTTCCTTTCCGGATGTGATCGGTCATGAACGCCTGAAGCAGGTGCTTGACCGGATTTTACGGTCCGACCGTATTCCACATGCCCTTCTCCTGCTGGGTCCGGATGGAGTCGGAAAGGAAGCATTCGCACTTGACCTTGCCCGTAATCCTTCTCTGCCGCAACTACTCTTCCCGGTTGGATACCCCTGTCCCCTGTGGTATATGTGATGGTTGCCGTCAAAGTGCTTCGTTACGTCATCCCAATCTCAAGATCCTTTTCCCCACCCCCAAGCCCAAGGAGGCTTCGGAAGCATCTGCAGCAGAATACTATACGGATGCTCAACAGAAAAAGATCGATGACCTGATGGCGCAGAAAGCAGAAGACTTGTACACACCATTACGGATTTCCGGAGGTCAGGAGATCTACATTGAACATATACGAGCATTAAGACGTGAATTTTGTTTAACTTCCTTCTCAGGCGCATGGCGTGTAGTGTTGGTCAGCCAGGCGGACAGGTTGCGTGCACAGGCGGCGAATGCGTTCCTGAAGCTGCTGGAAGAGCCACCAAAGGGAGTGGTGTTTCTTCTGACGACGGACCGGGAGACAAAAGTGTTACCCACGATTGTGTCACGGTGCCAGCAGTTACGGTTCGCCCCGTTGCCGTCCAGCCTGATCGCTGAAGAACTGATCCAACGGCATCAACTGACGCCGGAGAATGCAAATGCCGCAGCACGGCTGTCCGGAGGGTCATGGCGAAAAGCCCACGAATGGGTGGATGCTGACCCGACAGCCAGGATGCAGAAAGTGGTCGAAGTTTTCCGCATTATTCTCAAATTCGATCCCGGGGAGATCGATGAGTTGACGGACAAGCTCACCACTGCAGCAGCCATCAATGACCTGGGAGTCATTTTATCTCTGATGACTGCCTGGCTGCGCGATGTGCAACGGTATGATGCCGATCCGGTCCGTCATGTCGACCTGGAGCACGACCAGACTCTTGTACGTTTCGCCCGATTTTGCGAGGGGAGAGATTTTGCCAGGGCGATTGAAGAAATAGAGTCTGCTCGGCTATTGATCGAACGCCGTGTACAACCGCCATTGGTGATGCAACGGTTGCTAATGCGGATTCGACACATTTTATTCGACCGTAGCCGCGCTACGGCTTAAAATAGAGGGGGTCGTTGGTACGGCCTCTCGACGGAGATATTATGTCGCTCATTGAAGTCGAGTTTAAGGGACGCCGGAAAGGTGTGTTCCTTAACGACCAGGAATTTCCCCTGCAGGAGTACGATAAAGTCGTTGTAAAGGCGGATCGCGGGGAAGATCTTGGTATAATTTCACTGATTGGCCCCGGATGGCAGGAACGTTTGGCGACCGGGCGTGAATTGGAAGAATTTGAACCGGTATTGCGAAAAGCCGGTAAAGAAGACATAGATACAGATGATGGGAACCGTGCTGCAGAACAGGAAGCGAGGGGATTGTTCCTCAATCTTGTCAAAAAGCACGAACTCGAGATGAAACTGGTCGATGCGGAGTACCAGCTCGACCGTAAAAAACTCACCTTTTATTTCACTGCGGAAGGGCGTGTCGATTTCCGCGCCCTGGTGAAAGATCTTGCTCACCAGTTCCGTACACGGATTGATCTGCGCCAGATTGGTGCACGTGATGAAGCCAAACGCCTCGGAGGAATGGGACTCTGCGGACGTGAACTCTGCTGCTCAAGCTGGATCAGAGATTTTCAGCCAGTCACCACCACCATGGTGAAAGAGCAGTTCCTCCTGCTGAATCCTCAGAAAAATACGGGACTCTGCGGACGGCTCCGTTGTTGCCTGCGGTATGAAGTAGAACAGTACCGTGAAATCAACAAGATTTTTCCAAAAATCGAAATTAAGGTGAAGGGACCACGCGGTGAAGGAGTTGTAGAAAAAATCGATATCTGCAATACGACCTGCGGAATACGATGGAGTGACGGAACTGCCTATTCCTATACCGTGGACCAATTGAAGAAGCACACTGACTGGGATATGGAAGCTGATCCTCCGAAACAGCTCCTGACGTTTTTGAAAGATCCTTCACAAACCGTTACAGAATCGACTTTGGTTGCATCCAGTGAACCATTGTCGAAGGTTCCCTCTCGACAAACACCGCAGGGACAAAAACCGGCGCCTGAAAAAGCAAAATCCACTGTCTCAAAACCGGTGAAGATCAAACGAGAACGATCCATTCCTGAACCGCCCATGCCTGTTATTCCCGATATCCCTGTGCCCTTCAGCAGTGGAACTGTGGTCATGGAACCGGCAAAGCCACCCAGTCGAAAACCGGCAGGACGAGCGAATGGCGGAAAACATCAGGACCAGGAAAAACACTCTATCCAGCATGGTGGCAGAAGAAGTAAAGAGGTGCATCCGACGCGACGAGATAAGTCACTTCATACCGAGCAAGGACACGGAACGCCTTCTGAATCTCATAATAGACCATTGCACACCCAAAGAAACAATGATATCCGTCCGGTTGTTCAACCGGCACGGGAGTGCGAAGAGGCATTCCTGCTCGTGCTCAACTTGATTTTAACGGTTCATCTCCCTCAGATTCTTACCTTTCCAGCCAGAATGAGAGAAAAAAATCGACTAATACTGGGCAGAGGCATCCTCAATCGGGAAATAGTCCCTCCGTTAACAGGCAACAACACATTCGGCCAACAGAAGAAAACGGACAGGAAACGAAAAATCTGAAGACGGATGCTCCATCAAGTGAAACGGATAAAAATAGCGATGCTTCCGCGAAAGGAAACCTGGGACGTTTTCGCAGGTCACATAATCCACCATCACGGAATGCAAGACGTAAACATAGACGATAAAACAGATTGAGTTATCATGAGTTCCTTTTACCTGACCACACCGCTTTATTATGTGAATGACGAACCGCATATCGGACATGCCTATACAACCATCCTGGCGGATGTGCTGATCCGGTACCATAAACTGTTCGGGGACACTACCCATTTCCTGACAGGAACCGACGAGCACGGTCAGAAAGTAGCGACAGCGGCTGCCAAACTGAACCGGACTCCCCAGGAACATGTGGACATCACATCGCAACGATTCGATAAAGTCTGGGACAAACTGGGTATTGAGTACGATGATTTCATTCGTACAACTCAACCGCGACATGTAGAAGTTGTTAAAAAAATCCTGAACCAGATTAACGATGCCGGGGACATTTACAAGAAGGACTACGAAGGTTTTTATTCCGTTTTTGAAGAACGGTTCTTCACGGAAAAGGACCTCGTGGACGGAAAAGATCCCATTGGTGGACGTCCTGTTGAAGTCATCAAGGAATCCAACTACTTCTTCCGGATGTCCAAATACCAGGACTGGTTGATCCATCATTATGAGACTCATCCGGATGCCGTACAGCCGAATTTCCGCTTGAATGAAGTACTGGGATTCCTGCGTCAACCATTGGGGGACCTCTGCATCAGCCGCCCCAAGAACCGTTTGCCGTGGGGTATCGAGATCCCCTGGGACTCGGAGTACGTCACCTATGTATGGTTTGACGCCCTGCTGAATTATTATTCAGCAACCGTTTCCCCACCCGAAGGAAAATCCCCCGCATGGCCTGCCGATTACCATTTGATCGGTAAAGACATTCTGACCACACACGCTGTTTACTGGCCGATCATGCTGCACGCTGCCGGACTGGAACCGCCACGGCACATCCTTGCGCACGGATGGTGGCTGTCCAAGGATTCTACGAAGATGTCAAAATCGGCCGGCAATGTGGTGAAACCGTTGGACATGGCCGAGATCTATGGTCCGGAAGCATTCCGGTATGTCCTCATGCGCGAAATGGTCGTCGGTCAGGACGCCAGTTTCAGCGAGGAGATGTTCGTCAAACGGGTAAACTCGGATCTGGCGAATGATCTTGGTAACCTGCTGAACCGAGTCACCAAGCTGATTACGAAAAACTTTGACGGCATCGTACCGGCTGCGGAAGCAAACGACGACGACGAGATTGTTCAGACTGCGTACCGTGCTGCAAAGGTCGTACAGAAGAAGATCAACTATCTCCGGATCCACGAAGCGATTGAAGAAACGCTTCAGTATGTCCGTGGAATCAACCGTATCCTGACCCAGCAGGAACCGTGGAAAACAGCCAAAACCGACCCGGAGAGTGCGGGCCGGGCATTGAGCGCCGCCCTCGAAGGGATCCGAATCGCCACTACCCTGTTGGAACCCGTGATGCCGTTGAAATGCAAGGAACTGTTCGAACGCATCGGAATCGATCCTGAAACGGAACGTTCCTGGAAAGACTCCGAATGGGGAACATCGCTGGAAGGGACGAAGATCACCTTCGGCGATGCGATTTTTCCCGAGGGTGGAAACGAAAAAGGAAACTCCACCTCCTCCGAAACAGGAAAAAGCGCCGAAAAAGAAGAAAGCGGAAGAGAAACCGCCACAGATCTCGTTTAATGATTTCAAGAACGTCGAACTGCGCACTGCCCTGGTAAAACATGCGGAAAAGGTGGAAGGCGCGGATAAACTGCTGCGTCTCGAAATCGAACTTGGTGAGGAAAAACGTCAGTTGGTGGCGGGTGTGGCACAGCATTACACTCCCGAACAGATGATCGGCAAAACGATTGTCGTCGTTGCCAACCTCGAACCGGCGACCATCTTTGGAGTCCGTTCCGAAGGGATGCTCCTTGCGGTTCGTGACGGCAAAACCATGCGTTTGCTCACCCCGGATGGTGAAGCGAACTCGGGATTGAGGATCAGCTAGACAAGACATTTATTTGCAACATTTGCGATACTTGCCGATCCGGTTTGGGGTCGGCATTTTTGTTTGGCCCTACTACTGCCTGTTCAGCGAAGTGCTGTTTGCGAAGGTGGACAGGCTGCAGTAGGGTTTCATATCGCTTTCTCAATCGTGACCAGTTGAGTTACGTGGTGTGTCCCCGACCTGTCTGTCAACCTTCGGATCGGGTCTAAAGAACGGGTTTGGCCCAATCTGCGTGCAGTCGGGTGTCAAAGTATTTCATACCCCCACAATGGGTGGCCCGGCGAATTCCGGCGTAGTGCAGTTCAACGAAGCCGGATTCCCGGGTTTCGTGGTCAATGTTATATTACTTTCGGTCGACTGCCCCGGATAGCGTGGTGACGACGGTTGGCCCGACCTGCTTCTCAAGGTCGGGTGTCAAAAAAACTGGACGGCTGCCCCGGATAGCGTGGTGACGTAGGAACGCACTATTCGGGTTTCAGGCAAAGTAGCATTATGCCCTCGTTAGGTTCGTCAACACGTTTTTTGTTGACGATCTAACGAGGATAATCTTTGATACTCCACTCATGGACCAGAATCCAATCCCTCCTCGTTAGCACATCCATCTTAATAAACAGCATTTCGACGGATGAACCTGACGAGGACATGGTGTGTTTGTTAATTAATCTTCTTTCCTGTATCAGATTTCATAAAATCACTCGAACTGACAAATACCTCCAAAGTCCTGAAAAACCGTTGAAGTCAGTGGTCTGTTTTTTGTACTTTTGGTGTGCCGACGGAGGATTAGCCTAATTGGTAAGGCAGCGGTCTTGAAAACCGTCGGCGTTGACGCGCCTTGGGGGTTCGAGTCCCTCATCCTCCGCATTGCTGTTATAGCCACGAAATTGATCGTGGCTTATTTTTTCGCATTTTATCCAGCAGCTTTGATTCTATAAAAAATTCAACCATCTTCTACACAGGATGCAAGTTTCGGTTTCTAAACAAGGCCTACGAATAAGTGAAGAACGAAACATTTTCAGATGAATGATTTTTTGTATGCAAATGATTCCGATTATAGCTTGCGCTATTAGTACTACAAATTGAACTCAATAGAAAAGCAAGGATTTCTCCATGCGCAAACTGATTTCAGCAGAAACAACAAGTAAAGTGATGCTGGTGATCTTTTTCCTGTTGATCATCTTTCATGTACTGGTCATTCTGCAGGTAGTACCTTCAACCATCGTATGGGGCGGTCGTGCGGCAGGGCCGGATAGCAACTATGTGCAGATGGAGATTTTCAGTATTGTGACCACATTTGTATTTGCGGGAATTGTCTGGGGACGATGGAAAGCGACCCATCCCACCGCTTTTCTGTTTTACCGAATCGCATGCTGGCTGATGGTCCTGTTTTTCGCACTTGGGATTGTCGGAAACCTGATGGCGGAAAGCCTGACAGAGATGCTGATCTTTACACCGGTTGCCTTTGCCCTGACACTGGGATCGTTACGTCTGGCGATTGAACCACAGGAACCGACTACGTAAACAGTCAAAAGACAAAATTTATAGTGTTCCTACTGAGTACACATCTCATTTTCTGAGAACAATTTGTTTTAGCATCATTGCGATTAACTAATTGTTATCCTACCATATATGGAAGGCTATTGACCTTTAAGCGGGGGGTAAAGATGAGTTATTTACCGTGGAAGGATGAATACAGTGTAGGAATCAGCAAGTTTGACGAGCAGCACAAGAAGCTCTTTGAATACATCAATGACCTCGCTGATGCGATTTCTACTGTTGCAGAACACGCTGTGATGAAAAACATCGTCCGTGAATTGATCGACTATACCCGTATTCATTTTCGTGATGAAGAACTGAATCTCCAGACACACGGTTTCGAGGACTACAAACAGCATAAACTGGAACACGATCAACTGACCAAGGAAGTTGTGGATTTCGCCCTTGAATTCTGCTCAAAACCGGAGCTGGCGAATAAAATGATGGGATTCCTGAAAAACTGGATCACTCATCACATCCTGGAATCAGACATGAAATACAAGGAGTTTCTGCAAGGGAAAGCGATTTACGAATGGGAATAGCGACTCTTTATAACATCTGACTTTTTCACCTTGTCAAAACTATATCCTGTTCCATGCCCAGAGCATCATTTTTGTATTGGCATTGAATTTCACACCAGCCTGCTTCAGGGTAAGGAGGATATGACCGCGATGGTGTGCATCATGGGCGATGAGGTATCCTACTAATGGTACAATCCCTCGTTTGAATCCCTTCACCTTTCCGTCATTACCAGCGCTGTTTCGGATGATATCTGCGATTGCGGCAGCAGTCAGTTCGAAACCCTTTCGCAGCATTCCCCTGTCGTGACCGTGTTCACGCTGAATGTCCGGCAACTTCGAAAACGCTTCTTTATCTGCAAGCTGGATTTTCTGATTCCGGTTCCAGATGACATGAGCCAATTGTTGTCCTACTGTACGACCGCCACGGGTGGAGAGTGTCGTTTCCAATGCGTCTTGGCTCAATGCATCCAGGGAAAATAAGATTCACACGGTTGTTGATCAGCCATGTTTCAATCAGTTGATCAGTCATTTGTTTTCCTTCGTTTATCACCCCATGAGTATACACACGGGAAGGAGTACATACCTATTCCCTTCATTGAAAACGTAAAGAAAATCAGAAAGTTATATTGCATTATGATACCCTTTCTGTTTTCTTCTGTAGATCAACAGGAGAAAACATGCAGAATACCGGCGAAATTGAAACACATGGCCATACGGGTTTGATTATCCTCACCGTAGTCATGGCGATTTTCATGGTCAATCTTGACACGAGTATTATCAATGTTGCCCTTCCTACCCTGGCTGCCAATTTTCACGCTGACCCTTCGGATGTATCAAAAGTGATCCTCACATACCTGCTCGCTCTTAGTAGTACACTGTTGTTATTCGGACGGCTGGGCGATTTGAAAGGATCGGAAAAACTTTTCCTTACCGGATACAGCATTTTCACCCTGGGCTCCCTGCTATGTGCACTTGCACCCGGGCTTGAGTTCCTGCTGGGATTTCGTTTACTCCAGGGATTTGGCGGCGCCATGCTGCTTTCCAACTGGGGGGCGGTCATCGTCCGCAATCTTCCACCGCAAATGCGTGGCAAGGCCTTCGGTATGATCACTGTTGCAGCAGGTTCCGGTCTGGCTATCGGTCCGCCCATAGGCGGCCTGCTGGTGGATTATCTCGACCTGGCGCTGGATCTTCCTGATTAATATTCCAGTCGGTATTCTGGCAATATTTTTCTGTTTAAAGCTTTTTCCGTGGGAAAAAAGGACATTCACCGGACGGTTCCATGGATGTACCCGGTGCTGTTTTCAGTATAATCATGCTGTTCTCTTTATTCTACATTTTCGAGATTGGTCCGAAGGCAGGTTGGGCAGCTCCTGTTACACTTGGATTTTTTGGATCAATGATCCTCTTCTTTATTCTTTTTCTAATACGCGAAAACAAGTGTGATTCTCCGTTGATGAAAATATCATTATTCAAAAATCACAACCTGACACTTTCATTCGGTTCCCGTCTGCTTGTCATGAGCATTCTTGCCAGCCTTAATTTTCTGTTTCCCTTTTTCTTCGAAGGAGTCCGTGGACTTCAACCCGCGACAGTCGGTATGCTGTTGATGGTATTTCCGTTGACATCGTTTATCGGCAGTCCACTTGCCGGGCATTTCAGCGATAAAAGCAGCACACGGCTTGTGATCCTTGTCTCAGGTGTACTCCTTGTTCTGGCGACATTTGCCATCTGGAGTTTTCATGGTTCCACAATCTGGGCGTTTATCATCGCATCCTTCGTTGTTCTCGGGATCGGCTTTGCCCTGTTCATGACCGGCAACATCACCCTGATTATGAGCCACGCACCTCACGGAAATGAAGGGATGATAACAGCAACGGTATCGGTAGTCAGTACAATTGGAAGCGCCCTGGGAATCAGCATATCACAGGTAGTATATTCCTGGCATTTACCCAACATGGAAAATGCAGCGGATCATTTGCATGCATCCCCTGAAGCTCTTACTAACGGCTTTCAGAATGCGAGTATGGTAACGGTGGGTGCTGCTATACTGATACTGCTGTTTTCATTTTTTGTCCGGGCGAAACAGCATAGTGAATAACTGGTAATTCACCTGAAGAAATTCCGGTTATTCCAGGGAGGCAACCATATTCATTGCAGTGTTCACCTGCTTGAACCGCTGGACCTCTGCGGTAAAGGATTCTCCCAGTTGTTTGTACCGTTGATCAAACAACAGTTCCGCGAAATCAAACAGTTCTTTATCAAACCGGGTATGATACTGGATGGCTTCCATGTCTGATTTAGAACTGCAGATCCTCACAATTTTCTTTAATTCTAACGGAATAGATCGTGAAACGCAAGATTTGCTAAATCTGTTTTAAATCGGATGATCAATAGTCTTCATATAGTTTTTTATATTTATTGAGATACTCTTTAAAATGATCTACTTCCTGGTGAAATGACTCACCTAATAGAACAATACGCTTTTTATACAATTCTTTAGCATGATTATATAATTCTAAGTCCCACGCCAAACTTTTATGAAGAGCCGATTGTTGATCTTTTGTGAAACCTTCAAACTTGGGACGATTTTGGGTAACGTTTTTCTTCAAGTAAAGACAATCAGAAAGATCCATTGCGTGCTTTAGTAGTATTATCGACTCATCAAATTGTTCAACGAACCCAAAAAAAGTAAATAAGTGTTCAATGTTCATTTTGGCCGCAATTAATGCCGAGTTATCGATTGTTTTACTTCCAGACAAATAACGTACCAAATAGTTCTGATTTCTGAAAACGGAATAATTTTCCACATACGTTTGAATATCTACATTATTCTTTTTGATTGAGTGGATACAGTTTATGTTCCGGGCTTCTCTTGATGTAAAAATAGTGGGATATTGTTCTCTCAACAGGATTACGCAACATCGTAAAATGAAAGTATGAGAAATGCAATAAAGCGTAAAAACCTTTATGCAACTGATTGTGTCCGCTTAATATCTTTAACCGTTGGAGAACAATTGGAGGCATATTCTTCAAAACAAAATAATAGTCTTTTGCCATTCCCGGGACACTGAAAATCTCATGCGGTTAGAACATTTTTTGCCAAGATGGTTTGAAAAGGTTTGTCCACCAGCTTTCGGGATATGCATGTAAACATATTTTGTATTAGCAGGCAGGTTAACAGAATTTCCGCCAATTTTCTCCAATAGAAACTTCCCATGGAACTACATTTTTATGAATTTCATTCAGTGTATTGTCGAAATCCATGATTGCTCCCTATCGCCAGTTACGTATCAATCGCAATGGCACAATTGTAGCATTTCTGCTATGATTTATCAATCATAGCCCAAAAGGCAATAAAAACACCAAAGATATCAGAGGGTATCTTTGGATAATTTGAGGACTGCTAACAGGATTCCATGCCAATTTTGAGTTGTCAAATCCGCCGAGCGGCAAGCGTAGCACAGTCTTGCGACGCGACTTGACAGAAATAAAACTGATCCATCAATTGCAGATCCTTGCTTTCTTGAAAAACGTGAAACATCCGGTAATTCCCGATTTGCTGAAGTGATCAAATAAACTACTAATATCGTATGATCATCAATGTTCTTTTCAAGAAAACAAAGACTTATCGCAAGATATTATCAGTTCAGCCATATAGACACTCCCGGAAACCTTCGGCCTCAAGGTGATCTTGACAACAAAAACACAACGGTGGTCGTCACAAATTCTTTTGACGGCCTGTTTTTAAAAGAGTATTGAAAAACTTCTTGAGGATGTTGACACATGTTATGTATTCATCCGATACTAATGGGAACGGACGAAAGGACAGGCAAGTATGCCAACTCAATCAGAATTCTTACACTATTTATTGGAGCGAATACCAGGGGTAGAAGATTCTCTAAATGTTAAGATTACAGCATTAATACAGCAAGAATTTCTACGACAATGGGTTTGCGAGAAACACGAAATGGTTTTTCCTAATGCTCACAAATACTTTAATCCTTACAAAATTCCTCTATCAAAAGAACTCGAATTAATAGATAAAAGTGAGCTTGGATATAGCTGTGGAGGATTTGCCTCCTTTCTTCAGGAGATCTATGTATTGTTTGGTTTTTCAGCAGTACGGGTAGGATTTGGCATTCCTGAAACGAGCGCCATGCATGCCATTACATTGGTAGTCATTGAAAATAATGGAAAACCGATACTATCTGCACAAGACGCCTACTTGAATGGCGAAATATTGTATCCAGAGCGACAGGGACGTCAGTGACATTAATGATATTATCCTGTCACTGATAAACAGAAGCGCTAAAATAACGATGCGGGACTATTACCCGGAGGAAACTCCGAACCTTTATCGATCATCGAAAGGTTCCTGTGGAGATATATACAACCAAGATGTTCGACGCTGTCACATGGTACAACATTAAGAAGAGAGATCATCATGACAGGTTCCAGCCTCTGTATTCACTTTTACATAGTGATCCGGATGAATCTTGAATCATATGATTTACTTACTTCACCACGAAGAATTTTTCTTATAGAAAATTCGGGATGCGTTCATGATGAGTTTCTGTTATCCAGCCTCGATAAAATGCTGAAGAACACCTCGGAAATTGTCATGGCAATCGATAAAGAATTTGGTTGTCAAGGTCCAATCGTTTCCATTTATTGTTTAGTAAATCACTGCAATAGTGATCCGTTGCGTTAGCTCTTCCAGCTTAATATCAAGTTCTCCGAGTACCTGATGGCTGGATCAATATTTTCCTCATCATCCATCCGTTTAAACAGATAATTCTCCGCGTCCAGCAGTAGTACTTGCATATACCCCCCGTTGGGCCATCCACTTCAGCGCGTCTACCGGACGTTGCCTGCGGTGTTGCAACGCATGGTTCAGCCTCGACAATGACATATGGATTCATCTCTCGCAAGGTTTGTTCTGCCCCTTGCAGTACTTCAAAGTCAAAACTGTCCACATCAATTTTGTATGGCATCTACCCGTTTCAAACCTCTGGTCGCAATAAAATTATCGATTGTGTTGAACTCGTATTCAAGTTCTTCCGGTTCATAACCCCAGATTACGGAAGATCTTGTCTTTCTTTTCCCCAACTTCTTTCCCCATAGCCTGGGGAACTATTTTAACCTTGTCTGCTAAACCATTGTGTACCACATTTTGTCGCAGTAACGCCGCGGTTTGTGTGGGTTCAAACGAATAGACCATACCAGTTTCAATAAGCTTTCCAAGCAGAACGGCATACTGCCCAACATTCGCCCCGATATCAAGGATGGTCCAATCCGGTTTTACATTTTCTATGAACCATGCTCTAACACTCAACTCGGACTTCGTATACGTTTTAATATGGCGTTTATGACCGCAGACAAATTCATATTCAGGAGCGCCTTCCATCTGGATCTTTATTGGTGGATGGAATTCAACCATCTCCTCATGCGGATCCTGTGGCAGAGCGTTCCTTTCAATTACCTGCTTGCCTGTAACGATTCGTTTTTCAGTGTTTTCAAACATGATTCTGATCCTTTTATCGTTTAATCCCGGCGAGGATGAAGCTGGGTTTGATCCAGAACAGTTTTGATGTTGCCCCTTTTACTTCTTTTAAAAGATCCGCGAGGCCTTCCATCACACCTGTTACTGTTTCTGCTTTGCCGTACATATCCGGACAGAAATCATGCCACATGATCAACCCACCCGGACGCAATAGCTTCAACGCTTTATGGGTGTCATTGGCTACGATCTCTTTTGTATGGCCTCCGTCGATGAGTACACTATCGAAAAATCCGTCAGGATAATTGGTTATATCCCATTTGAGGCTGTCGCTGTACACCTGGCAGACACGATTCCCATATTCTTTTTCCAGGTAGAACCGTCCGATAAATCCGATGGAATCTGTCCTGTATCCACCTCCGGGAAGCGGCGCGAGGTTATTTTGCCTGGCCCACTGTTCTGCTGCAGGACGTTCATGAGCATACAATCCATAGGCGCCGGAACCATCCGCCTTCTTTTCGCCACCGAACAGGTTTATCGTCCAGACAGTTGCATCGCATTCTTCAATTACGTAGGTCACCCCTGTCCCCTGCCAGGTACCGAATTCGAGGTGACGGCCCGGTTTGAAATTCCGGTACAAATAGCGGAAAATCGGTTGGTCATCCACTTCCATTTTCCACTGCTGAAAAGGTTTTGACCGTGACGATTCGGGATAGTTGACCTGTTGGTTGAATCCGAGTATTCCGGGTAGATCTTCAACGGTAACAACATTCACCTGCTTATCGGGCGCGTGGGGAAATGCTATATTTTTCAAGTACCGGCGTTTGTGGTTTTGAAGCCAGTCCACCAAGGGTTTGGGTGAGTCGTTCCATGTATGCTGCGACCATTGGCGAGGTACGTTCGGTTGGTTCACTCGCTGGAACTTCTACCGTTTCGGGGATTGAATACTTGTATTTAGCCATTCCAGAGCCACAGAAACGACGGAATGAGGCTTTCTGTGAAGCGGACCATCTTCCCCAGATTGCTTCAGGGAGAACGATCTCCAGAAATTTTCCGGTTCACATCCTTTTTCTGGAAGCTGGCAAGTTCTTCAGTGGTATAGGGTACAGATCCATCCCCGCGAATGTTGCCAATCAATTGGTACAACGTAGCAGGATCACCCAAAAGGTCTTCAAAACGATATGTTTCAATCCGTTCCTCACCGATCTGGTTTGCAATCCATTCCGGCATTTCTTCATTCAACGACCACCAGAAACACCATTTTGAAAACGAATCCAGTTGGGCGAACTCATTTGGATCCTTCCCCAGGATATTCCAGTAACGTCCCAGAAAATCGCTTTCCAGCCAGGGCATATAGTCTTTGCCCTTGTTGTGTTCATACATGGAATTCACCATCTGAATTCCATTTCTCACAACATAAATAACCAGGTCAATCGGGAATGCAAGGTGCAGATCCGGAACAATGAATGGCTGCCATGAATTGGAATCCATGACGACATCATACTGTTCGAGGTCAGCATCCAGGGCTTCCAGGTATGGGAAATAGGACTTATCCAGGCCATGTTCCAGCTCATAGCGGAGGGAATCGTCCCATTGCATCTTCAGTTCAACGTTTTTTCGTTCGTGGCTGGCGAGCATGCTGGCTTCCGGTTTATTGAGAACTGTCGACAACCATTTTGATCCGTTATGCCCGAACCCGGTCTGAAGGATAAAACGACCCTGGTCTTCCGGTGGTATTCCCGCCTCCGGCTGCTGCATATTGCTTACATCCATTTTCCCACTCACGCTTTTATTTCCAATGGTGATACGTTCTTGCCAGGGCGTTAAAGATGGGACCGACTTTCTCCATAATTCGATCCGCATCTTTTTCCGACAAGGACTTTTTCCAGCGATGCTGATGCGCCCTGTCCGGATTCACCAGCGAGGCAATATCCCGTACTGTTTCAGGTGAATTCTCGAGTTCAGTGAACTCAAGGATTTGCATCATGAGTTCCCGGGGCGCCGTCAGAAAATCTTCCATTTGCACAACGCCGTACCGATCGGGTGGCACATTTAATCTTGCTGTTCTCCGCATCGCTCATGCATTCCCGGTAATTCTTCAGAAAAGATGGAACATCTTTAGGTCCCCATTTCTGTTTCAGCATCGAACTCAAAACATCCCTGGGATCACGAATAATGTGAATATAGAAAAGATCGGGAAAAAGCTGAGCGAGAATATCAGCGCGCCGTACCGAGTGTGGGGTTTTGTGCGCCCAGCGTTTTTTTTCTTTTGCAGTCAGTACCAGGCCAAAAAGACAGTCGATAAACCTGGCAGCCCGCTCATTTTTGTAACAATACCATCCTCAAAAATCTCATCCAGTAATGGTTTTACAGTATTATGATTATAATATTTGTTTGCGTTCTCCACCTTGGATATGTGGAGCGATCCTGCCAGCTTTTCCAAAAAAGGCCCCAGCCATTGCCTTGTGGAATTGCGGATAGGTGGTCTTTCCCTCTACCAGATCAATGAGACCATCAGGATCGACAAGAAAACGTGGTTCGGCGAAGTAGATCACGTCCGGATGCGCCGCGATCATTATGTGCGACAAGTGAGGGTGCCACTACGGCCTGTCCCCCCGATAAAAATGGGACGATCACTGTACTGTAAGTGATTCTGCACAGGAGTACTGGTCTCCTTTACACTATTATCCATGGTTGCCCCATGAATCAGTAAAGCGGACGAATGACATCACTTTCTTATCCTCCCCCATGACATCATGTTCGGACGACAGCCATAACAAGCATGAAGAAATGCTCACAGGGATATTTTCCCCCGTGAACCGATGGTTACTCAGTTTATACACGACACGAAAAGCAAGCTCTGTGCCACTACTTGAACTAATTGTAGCGTATTACTTACGTAATCTCAAATCATGTTATTAAAAAATACTTAAACCTTCTCTTTAACTTTATCGACATGGTTTTCTTCAACTTGAGCCTGGAAGGATCGAAAAATGAGTCTTTTTGATTTCTTCTCATCCCAGTTCTTTTGAACACCGGGAATGAAATGGATCAAACGGTAAATAATTCCGGTATGCGGAGAGGGATTCCTTGTACAGATAATATACGAAGATGCAGGTGTGACGGTTCTGATGTACGTTATGACGTTTGGTGAAAGCATATTTTAGTGAACATTATTATATTTTACGAAGGAATACGAGGGTTGCTCCCCATCCTCCCCTGTCGTGACCTGCCAATTGGAATGATTTTACGTTTGGATTTTTTTTCAGGAGAGAATGGACTGTTTCCCGTAATGCACCTGTGCCTTTTCCGTGGATGATGCGAATCTCGAAAAGATCTCTTTTCATGCACTCATCAATGTAATCGGGAATCAGGGTTTTCAGGTCTTTCGGTGAAAAGGTGTGCAAATCCAGTGTGCCGTCAATCGGGTACTCAACTGAATCCATTTCTTGAATATCCATGTGCATATCCTGTAACTCATGGGATAGTATAACCGATTTTCTGACAAGTAATCAATCTGCCCTTTCTCATTGAGAGCTGTAAATTTATGCTTTTATTTCCAGTCTTTATCACTCATCTTGAGATTTTATGTGCAAGTTATTACTTTATAAGCAGTTCATCGGATTCCTGGTACATTCCAACCTCAACCTGTCCTGAAAATTGTATTTACTTTATCGCACTGCATGAACCGATGTTCGGTTTTCAATGAGATTCGCTGACACCTGCGCTTATTCCATTACCCAAAATGAGGAGAATCATCATGGACAACAGCATCTACAAAGTAATCGAGCTGGTTGGCAGCAGTAGCGTCTCCTGGGAGGACGCTGCAAAAAGCGCTGTAGAAACTGCCGGTAAAAGCCTGAAAGATCTGCGGATTGCAGAAATTGGCAAACTGGATATGAAAATTGAAGATGGCAAAGTGGTGGCGTATCGTGCCCGGGTGAACTTGTCATTCAAATATGATGTCGGTGACTGATGCTGATATAACGATGCGTAACCATACCGTGTAGTGTTCTTCTGTCAGAGATGCCAGTACTCACTTGTTGAACATAATAATTTGACAAGCAGGGGAGATGTGTTTAAAATTTTCCGTTGGTTTTCATCTATGACACTTCCATGTTATTCTTATGACAACTGAATAGTTCTGGAACTCAGACGAACACTTCAATATCTTGTGAACAATATATCATTTCCGGTGCGAGATTTTTTTGAGGCCATGACCTGCTTACTGCTTTCAACAGGATAAGTACGTTTTTTTAAGCGTATGAGAGGTAATTCATGACCAGAAACACCATATGCCTGCTATTCATATTGCTCCTGCCCTCGCTCACCCTGGCCACTCTTACTTCTCAACATGGTTCACCACGAATTACATCATTCACGACAGAAGATTATGATGGAGAGGGACAATGCTTTGATGTAGCCATTACTTCTGAAAATCTTGTATTCGTAGCCAATTCAGCTGGTGTCCTGCTTTTTGACGGCCAATCATGGACAACAATACCAGGAACCGAAGGAAGGATTTTCCTCTCGACCGCAGTCGATTCACTAAACAGGGTTTGGGTTGGTGGTAGACATGGCGCCGGTATTATCATGAAGGACAGTACCGGTATCTTCCGTTTACATATCCTTAACGAAATAAACAATGACAGTCTGAATACCTTAGCCAATGTATACCGTATTAATTGTAATCCCGATGGAGTCTTTTTTCAGTCCGCACGCATGCTGGTCCGATATATTCCCAGGATAGATTCACCTCTCACCGGTGAAATAACCCGGTGGCCGGTTGAATCCGGTTTCTTTTCCTTTGCACGTTGGGCAAATGGACGTATGCTGATCAAACGTACCCAGATGCCTCTCTCTGAGCTGATAGGTGATTCCCTGGTAGCGATCCCGGGAGGCGAACGCTTTCGACGCCGCACGATTGTTCATGCAACTGAATTCGATGACAGCACTACACTTTTGACTGATTACCAGGTTGGATTGTATCTCCTTGATGATTCCGGACTCAGGGAGTTTGAATGTGAAGTCTCCGATTATACCCATAATTTACGCAAGTTTGGTTGTACGAAGATCGACAGCAATCGATTCGTTTTATCATCGCTCATCCAGGGATTGATTGTTTTTAACAGGGAAGGCGAGATTCTGGAAACCGTTACTGCTGAATCAGGACTACCGTCATCAGTAGTTTCTCGTCAGGTTCAAGTCGATGCTACAGGTGGTATCTGGGCTCCACTGGATTATGGTGTTGCAAGAGTCGATTTTCTCACCCCGATCAGGTATTATGACAATCGGAATGATGTAAATGGTTCCATCATTGATGTTTGCTGGTTTTACAACAGGCTCCATGCAGCTACACCAACCGGCGTATTTCGGTTGCGACGTCAATCATCTTCTTTATCTCCTCCGGTATTTGAAAGAATTGAAAGTGTTGATTTGGGTTCATGGGAGCTTGTACCTGCCGGAAACCATCTACTCACCGCTACACTGAATGGATTATATGCCATTGACAGGGATGGAAACGCTCAACAAATTCCTGGTTATACAAGTAATGTCCTCTCCATTACAACAATTCCCGATCATTCCCTGGTGTATATCGCCGGCGAACTACTCGGTGTTCATCTGTATCGGTATAATAACCGTAATGTACAATATGTAGATAGAATCGATTCTCCTTACGATGGCGTAACTTCACTCCAATATGAAAACAATAACCTGTGGATTATCAACTATTATGAAGGTATTGCCAGTGTTTATCGCTCAAGTATTGACTATGCAAATCCAACAGATCTTGATTTTCAATCCTACGGGGAAGAAAAAGGCATCCCAGGGTCTGTTCAAGGTGATTTGTTTATCTGGCAGGACCATTTACTTGTTGGAACAGGAGAAGAATTATTCGCTTACTCCCCTGCTGAAGATCGATTTTTCCCAGCGAGTGAATTAATTGATGTGCCTGAGAATCTTGGCAGCCTGGATAAAACATGCACTGTTGACTACTCAGGATCATTGTACCACCAGACCAATCCATATAACCTGATCCGATACCAGAGAATAACAGATGGGGAAATACAAACAGAACTCCCGCTGCATCAATTCAGGGTCAGGCGTATTATCGGTATGGGATCAAATCCCGAGAATGGATTAGTTGCCCTTGGAAGCGATGACGGTCGCATTTTTGTCTATGATCCGGCACACGGAGAATCCAGCTTTGAAGTACCTGCAACCATGATCAGCAGAGTAACCCTTGGCGCAGATTCAGTCATTGCGGCAAGGATCAACCATAGCCGCAATAATAATGTATGCATATCCTGGCCTGTCCCTACAATCCGTTTTGAATACACACTCCCTTCCTACGACGCGATTGACGGAAACCGGTTCCGATTCCGTTTGACCGGTACTTCATCGGAATGGTCGGAATGGTCTTATGAATCCTATCATGACTTTAACAACCTGCACGAAGGTGAATACCAGTTTGAAGTGGAGGCCCAGGATTCACAAGGGAATCTGTCCGAAGCAGCCATTTTTCATTTCAGGGTTTTACCACCCTGGTATCGTACTGTCTATGCATGGCTTTTATGGTTTGTTCTTGTAGTCGTCTTCATTTATGCCATCATTCGCTACCGGTTGCGACGGCTCGAGATTGAGAAGAAACGGCTGGAGGAGCTGATTCGTCAACGGACACAGGAATTACGCGAATCGCAAAAAGCGAAGCTGGAACAACTGGAAGCAAGAAAAACCGCTGAGTATGAAGCCAAACGTCTTACTACAATCACACAACTGGCCACCGCTATTTCCCATGAATTCAACAATCCACTCGCTGTACTTCTTGGCAGGTTGGAACTGGCGGAAAAACATTTGAATGAACCCGACATTGTCAAGACAAATCATGAATCCATGAAAAAACAGATCATACGAATGCGTGACCTTGTGATTAAACTCCATGATCTCGATCATATCCAGGAAGTAGACTATGCCATCGGCCTGAAAATGCTGAATATCCATGATCCTGTAGAAGAACATAAGAAAGATAAGTCGAACTGAACTAAAGATTGATGAAAAACTGCTTTTATTGAGTTTTCCTGTGACTGCAAAACTGGCGATCACACTAATTTTGCCTTCCTGTACTCTCGCCTTTATTCTCGTTTGAATTTATTCTATCTTTCACAAAATCTATTTGAAAAATCGACTTCTTTTTAACATGCGAACTGTTAATCCACCAGGCGAATCAGTTTTGTTAACGGGGGAAACCATAAGTGAGAATCAGGACAAACCAGCCATCCCGGACAATCATTCTTCTGTTTCTGCTGCTGTACCTCTTTGCCGTATCACCATTGAATGCCCAGACCGGAGGTCGCATCTACATTGCGGCGCTCGACATGGAAATGACGGCAGGTGTTGCGGAGAGTTACCGGCAGGTATTGTCAGACCGGTTGCGGTCCGAGCTTTTTTCGACAGGACGCTTCACGGTTGTGGAACGCAACGCCATGGAGGACATCCTCTCGGAGCAGGGGTTCCAGATGTCCGGCTGCACCAGCGACCAGTGCGCGGTAGAAGCGGGACGGCTGTTAGGCGTGGAACGAATCATCGCAGGCTCCATAGGTATGGTGGGGCAAACCTACTCCATCAATATCCGAATGATCGACGTCGAATCCGGAGTGATCCTGAATACACGCAACGTGGACTACCGGGGCTCCATTGATGATGTCCTTTCCTCCCAACTCCGAATCGCAGCGAGGAGGATCGCCGGATTGGAAGGAGACGGAATCGTGGGCGGCCAACGGACCGAGGTCTCCGGAGTTGGCGACGCCTACATCAAGTCCAACCCGGACGGCGCACAAATCTACCTTGACGACAGGCGTATCGAGGGAACCACCCCCATTGTCGTGGAAGGCATAAACGCCGGATTGCACACCCTGCGCCTGGTAAAGGACAACCTTGTCGGTTCCGGTACAGTGTTTGTCTCTCCCGATGAGCTTGCACGCGTCGAAATTGAACTGGAGGTCGGGCAGGCGGTGTTGAAGGTGTACTCGACTCCGTTCGAAGCGCAGGTGGAGCTGGATGGCCGCATTATCGGTCCCACCCCGCAAACCATCCGCGATCTCGCCGCCGGGTCGCATTATGTGAAAATCACCCACCCCGGATACCTGGTGTTCAGCGAATCAATCAGCGTGAGGGTCGGCGAGGAAAAACGGCTGGAGATAGAGCTGCAACGTGCAGCGGAGATAACCATCACCTCGGAGCCGGAAGGGGCGGAAATCTTTTTTGAACGGGAAACGCAGGGAATCGCGCCTGTAACTGTGACCGACCTGGCGCCGGGACAATACCAGCTCACCGCCACCCTGTCCGGATACAGGACATGGCAGGAAACGGTGACCGTTCGAGAAGGGGAATCCCAGTCCGTACGCGCACAACTCACGCCACGGACGGCGGAAGTGCTGATCACCTCCAATGTCCATCGAGGAACAGTTGTGTTGGATGGCGAATCTCAGGAAACCGCTTTCCCGGCGACATTCCGTGAAATTCGGTTCGGTTCGCATGAAATCAGAGTATCCGCTCCCGACCATGAACCCTTTTCCCAGACCGTTGAAGTCAATTCCGAACGGACCTATGAGATCGAAGCCGAATTGAGGATGCACCACGGAAGACTTCGGTTGTCCGGTTTGCCATCGGGTACGGAAGTTTTTCTTGACGATCGTTCGCTTGGAGTAACACCGCTTGATGACCAGGCACTTCCCGTGGGGGCTTACAATGTGAGGTTACGCAGATCCGGCTATGAACGCGGGAATACACAATCCCTGTCGGTCAGCAACAACAGCAATACGGAGATTCCTTTTGACCTCCAACCGAAACTGAAGTCGAGGTCGATAGTGCGTTCCCTCTTCTGGCCCGGAACCGGGCAGATCTACGCCGAACGAAATTCTTCGGGCTGGATGTTCGCCCTGGGGGAAGTCGCCGCCCTTGGTTTTGTTGCGTACTCCGTATCGGATTACAATGGCAAAGCACAGGACTACAATGACGCCCGCCAAGCCTACGACAACGCCATTACCGGGAGCGAGATCGAAGCTACTGCAGCAGCGGCAATGGCTGCGGAAGACGATACCAATTCCGCGCGAACGACAGTTACCATCGCGGCAGGGATTGCTGGCGGGCTTTACCTCTGGAATGTGATCGACGCCCTGCTGTTTTATGATTTCAATGAGCATGAATCCTTGGCGGGAGGTGCATCAAGCCGACCGGTATCCGTCACGTTTGCACCCATGAATACAGGGTATGGTGATTCTGTTCCGGGAGTGTCGATTGGATTTGTTCTTGGCGGACAAGGACGCTGAAGCTCACTCGTGAGAAGAGGGAAGAAAGTGTAGCCCGGACCGCCCCGGTCCGGGGAAGATTTGTCGCAGGATTTATAGAGTGGGTGGCAGACCCGTTGTTCAAGATCAGGCGCCAAGTCCATTACGAGAATAGCAGGTCAATATGATGTTCCCGGACCGGGGGCGGTCCGGGCTACACGCTACGTAGCACCGCGTTGGATTAAGCGAATAAGTGGGTTGGCGTTGAACGGCTACGTAGCTCCTTGTTGGATTGATAGAACAATGAGGTGTGGCGGTGAACGTCTACGTAGCACCGCGTTGAGTGTGAGTAAGAACAATATGACGTTGAACAGCTACGTAGCACCTTGTTGGATTGATCGATCAAGAGGTGTGGCGGTGAACGGCTACGTAGCACCGTGCTTTAGCGCGGTGAAAGGAAGATGAAGGAAATTTCGAGCGCGCTTCAGCGTGCTTGTGATATAGGATGGTGAGTGTGAAAAAGTACGCTGAAGCGCACTCCGATATGGTTTGAAAAGGGAAAAGGGGTACGATCCAGGCCACCGCGCTGAAGCACGGTGCTACGTAGTTGTGGGACACCCATACTGTTGTGGTGAAAGGAACCATACCCAAATTGCGAGAACTGAGTGATCTTAAAAAGACGGCGACGCTGAAGCACGGTGCTACATGGTTGTGGGACACCCGGAACGTTGTGGTGAAAGGAACCAACCCAAATCGCGGGGCTACGTGATCTCGAAATACCACAACGAAAAAGCACGGTGCTACGTGGTTGTGGGACACCCGAAACGTTGTGGTGAAAGGAACCATACCCAAATCGCGAGAACTAAGTGATCTTAAAAAGACGGCGACGCTGAAGCACGGTGCTACATGGTTGTGAGCCACCTAAAAGGTAATAGACTGTAAAAAACGTTGTATCCCATAGACGGGGAGAAAAAAAACAATGGCAAATTCATCCAGAACCTGGCTGGCGCTATCACTGCTGGCCGTATTGCTCGTATGGTCCGGTTGTGAGGACATGGCGACCGAGTTCGCTCATGACAACCCATTCGACCCGGAAAATCCAGGCAACAGCGGCGATCCCTATAACCTGTCCGCGGAAATCGCTGATGGAGGCATTCGTTTGACATGGGACCAGGTGAATGATCCCCGGCCGGAAGGATACAACCTGTATCGCAAGGTCAATAATGCCGCGTTTGTTCTGAACCAGGAACTGGGGTTGACCGGAACCTTTACCGACACCGAGATCGATAACGGGAAACGGTATGAGTATTATGTGATTGCGCGGCGAGGCAACGGAGAAGGCGATCCTTCCGGTGTCGTTTCGGTGACCGTGAATAATTCTCCCTTGCTGGTGATCGAGGGGGAATCGGTAACTCATACCCCCACACGGAATGTGGACCTGACCATCCTCGCTTACGGTGCAGAGAGGATGATCCTCGCCAACAGCAGTGACTTTGCAGGCTCCACTTGGGAGAACTACTCAACCACAAAGAACTGGGATCTATCAACTGGGGTGGGCATTAAAACCGTTTATATGCGGGTGATATACTCTGAGAGCGATACCTCTGAAGTGATCAGTGATGCAATAAACGCCCAATTTGTAGAGAATTCTTCAATTAAAATATTAAGCCCAACCGAAGACGACACCGTTAGCAGCTATATAGTGGATCTGATCCTATTTGCAGACTATGCTGATAGTGTACAGATTAGCAATGATGGCGATTTTTCATCTTCAATCTGGGTTGCGATGACTGATACAATACGGAATTGGGATATCGTCGGCACAACTGCACCACAAGCCCCTTCGATTCCTGAAGAAATTATGACAGTACACAGCGGCAGCACGCAAAGTAGAAACCGAAACAGGGCTTGTAAACAGCCTGCTTCGCAGGAAACGAAAAGTACAGAATTGGATGCTGAAAACGAAAACTCATCGGATGGTGTGTTTGAGCTGGATGCTGAAGGTCAGACCGTTTTTGCGCGGTTTAAGAACAGTTTCGAAGTGCCCAGTCCACCAGTAACAGATAATATTACAGTTGAGATTCGATCATCAGTAGTAATAAATGGCGGAGATGTTACTACTCCCAGTCGCTTTGTGACCATAACCCTATCATCAGAAAATGCCAGCCAGATGGCTCTTTCCACCGATTCAACATCTCTGGCTGATACTCCACAATGGCAGGTTTTCAGCGAAACGACAACCAATTATGAACTGCCGACAGGTGAAGGTATAAAACATGTGTATGCCAGATTCAGAAACGAAAGTGGGGCAAGATCAAGGATTTACAGCGACGATATTGAACCTACTGAACTTTCAGCTTCGGTGATCATCAATAATAGTGCCGAAACGACTTCTACCAGATCAGTATTGCTTGACCTCTCAGCCATCGGTGCATTCGAGATGCAGATAGCTAATGGCTCGCCGCCTACACACAACACATGGGAAAGTTTCAGTGCGGAAGTCCTGGACTGGGAGCTGGATATCGGTCCGGGGAATAAGACTGTCTACGCTCGCCTACGTAATAATTTCCTTATAGAACAGACAGTCAGTGACGACATTGAGCCTGCTGAACTTGCTGCAATGTTGATCATAGCAGATGGCGCTGATACAACTCTCACTCGCACAGTATCACTTGATTTCTCAGCAACTGGTGCATTCGAGATGCAGATAGCGAACGGTTCACCACCTTCAGGCGACACATGGGAAAGCTTCAGCTCGGAGGTGTTAAATTGGGTACTGGATACCGGCCAAGGTACTAAGACCGTCTACGCACGCCTTCGAAACAATTTCCATATAGAACAGACAATCTGTGATGACATTGAACCTGCTATACTGACACCTGCTATAGCAATCATACCAGAGGATTCCTCCTACATTAATCACTCTGATGTAATACTTTCCATGTACAATACAGGTGCTTTAGAGATGAAAATAGCTAACGGGAACGACTCGTCCGGTGTAGCTTGGCAATCCCTGCAAGATGAGACTGACTGGATACTGACAACAGGTGATGGTCTAAAAGAGGTCACTGCCTGGTTCCGACATGATTTTTTTGAAGGTGATGCCCCGGCTTCGGACAATATCAATGTGGACACTCAGGCGGAAATCAGCAGTTTCGGCTGGACAACGACTGGCGGTGATACAATCTTCACAGGCGACCAGGTGACCTTTACGCTCGAACTGGCGGATGATGCTTTTGGGGCGGAGACAGGTGGCGAGGCGGTTGTAACGGTAACCGGCTGGAACCCGATCACCTTAAACGACCTGAACGACGGACGGTACCGCAGGACGATCACGATTACCTCAGACTACCCGCGAGTGACCAATGCTTCCGTGACTGTGGCCTTTACAGACCGGGCGGGGAATACTTTGTTACCAGAAATTGCGACAGAAACAATTACAAGAGGACTAGATGCTGGTGAGGAACAGACCTTTTCCCTCGGCAACAGCAATGAAACGATTGAGATGGTATGGATTCCTGCAGGGACATTCATGATGGGCGCCCAGGCTGGTGAAAGTGATAGAGATATAGATGAAGTACCCCGTCATGAAGTCACAATTTCTCAGGGCTTTTGGATCGGAAAATTCGAGGTGACCCAGGCACAGTGGGAAGCAGTCGCGGGCTATGAAAACTTCTACTGGCCAGGCAATCCGAACCACCCAGCGGAAATGGTGTCTCTCGATGATATTACCAACGACTTTCTACCCGAGTTAGGTACGGAGTGGCGTTTGCCGACAGAGGCGGAGTGGGAGTACGCCTGCCGTGCAGGTGTGGATAACGAATGGTTCTGGTGGGGGAGTAGTTATTACAACCTTAGAAATTTTGCCTGGTATTCTGGTAATTCTGTTTCTCAGACTCATAATGTGGGACAGAAGTATCCGAGTCCATGGGGATTGTACGATATTCATGGAAATGTAAGGGAGTGGTGCCAAGATTGGTACGACAGCGGCTACTACAGTGATTGCTATCCCTCTGTGACCGATCCACAGGGGCCGGGTACAGGTTCGGACCATGTGCAGCGAGGCGGTAGCTGGTACGACGACGCTGGGAACTGTCGGGCGGCGAATCGTGACGGCTACGACTCCTCCAACCGTAACAGCCAAGTTGGTTTTCGCTTAGTGAGGTCAGGCGATTAGTTGTATCGGTTTGCTGTTTTACGGTTTTACTGTTTTTGAGTAGTTAGAGCCTTCGCAGTGCTTCGAGCCTGCGTAGCGAAGCCGCAGAGCCGAAGCATCGCGAAGTATTGATTTGGGTAGCACCGCTTTGGATGTAAACGGAGCAATAAGGCGATGAACAGCTACGTAGCACTTCGGAGAACGTACGTCAGAATATAATGGCGTTGAACGGCTACGTAGCACCGCGTTGAGTGTGAGTAATAACAATATGGCGTTGAACAGCTACGTAGCACCTTGTTGGATTGATCGATCAAGAGGTGTGGCGTTGAACGGCTACGTAGCACCGTTTGAGACGTTCAAGATAACACCGTTGCGGAGAACGGCTACGTAGCACCTCGTTGAGTGTGAGTAGGAACAATATGACGTTGAACAGCTACGTAGCACCTTGTTGGATTGATCGATCAAGAGGTGTGGCGGTGAACGGCTACGTAGCACCGCCCTTCAGGGCGGTGACGAGAAGAGTAAGAAGAATTCGAGCGCGCTTCAGCGTGCTTGTGATATAGCATGGTGAGTGTGAGTAAGAACAATATGGCGGTGAACAGCTACGTAGCTCCTTGTTGGATTGATAGAACAATGAGGTGTGGCGGTGAACGTCTACGTAGCACCGTCCTTCAGGGCGGTGACGAGAAGAGTAAGAAGAATTCGAGCGCGCTTCAGCGTGCTTGTGATATAGCATGGTGAGTGTGAAAAAGTACGCTGAAGCGCACTCCGATAGCGGTTGAGAAGAAAAAAGGGTACGATCCTTTCTACCGCGCTGAAGCACGGTGCTACGTAGTTGTGGGACACCCATACTGTTGTGGTGAAAGGAACCATGCCCAAATTGCGAGAACTGAGTGATCTTAAAAAGACGGCGACGCTGAAGCACGGTGCTACGTGGTTGTGGGACACCCGGAACGTTGTGGTGAAAGGAACCGTATCCAGATCGCGAGGACTGAGTGGTCTTAAAAAGACGGCGACGCTGAAGCACGGTGCTACGTGGTTGTGGGACACCCGGAACGTTGTGGTGAAAGGAACCGTATCCAGATCGCGAGGACTGAGTGGTCTTGGAAGGACGGCAGTGTGGTTTCGGCAAAGTATAATGGTAATGAACAACTACGTAGCACTTCGGAGAACGTACGTCAGAATATAATGGCGATGAACGTTTACGTAGCACCGCGTTGAGTGTGAGTAAGAACAATATGGCGTTGAACAGCTACGTAGCACTTCGGAGAACGTACGTCAGAATATAATGGCGATGAACGTTTACGTAGCACCGCGTTGAGTGTGAGTAAGAACAATATGGCGTTGAACAGCTACGTAGCACCTTGTTGGATTGATCGATCAAGAGGTGTGGCGGTGAACGTCTACGTAGCACCGTTTAAGACGTTCGAGATAACACAGTTGCGGAGAACGGCTACGTAGCACCTTGCTTTAGCGCGGTGAAAGGAAGATGAAGGAAATTTCGAGCGCGCTTCAGCGTGCTTGCAAAAGGAAATTCAATGACAAGAGAAATCCATATTTTCAGCCAGATTTTCCTACACGTAACATGGCACGTCTCTGAAAATGAGCCTGCAATCCAGGATCAAATCGAGGACATGGTACATGAAACCATCCGACAATCTTGCGATAAAATCGAAGGTGTCACCTGCATTGCCGTAAATGGAATGCCGGATCATATACACATCGTTATTCGTATTGAGCCGACTGTTTTGCTATCCGAATCGATTGGAAAAATCAAAGGAAGCAGTGCGTATCGTATCAATCAGCAATTGGGACGGAAAACCATCCAATGGCAACGAGGATATGGGGTTGTGAGTTTTTCAAAAAAGCATATTGATAGTGTGGTCGGTTATGTAAAGAATCAGAAAAAGCATCACCATGAAGCGACTACAATAGAAATTCTGGAGACGATTCGAAGGGAATTCACATAATAGTGATCTTCAATCGAAAGCACGCTGAAGCGCGCTCTTTTATAGGGGGTAGGGTAATTCCTTCCACCGCGCTGAAGCACGGTGCTACGTGGTTGTGGGACACCCAAAAGGTTGTGGTGAAAGAAACCGTATCCAGATCGCGAGGGCTACGTGATCTCGAAATACCACAACGAAAAAGCACAGTGCTACGTGGTTGTGGGACACCCATACTGTTGTGGCGAAAAGGACCGTATCCAGATCGCGAGGACTACGTGATATAGAAATACCACAACGAAAAAGCACGGTGCTACATGGTTGTGGGACACCCGGAACGTTGTGGTGAAAGGAACCGTATCCAGATCGCGAGGACTGAGTGGTCTTGGAAGGACGGCAGTGTGGTTTCGGCAAAGTATAATGGTAATGAACAACTACGTAGCACTTCGGAGAACGTACGTCAGAATATAATGGCGATGAACGTTTACGTAGCACCGCGTTGAGTGTGAGTAAGAACAATGTGGCGTTGAACGGCTACGTAGCACCGCCCTTCAGGGCGGTGACGAGAAGAGTAAGAAGAATTCGAGCGCGCTTCAGCGTGCTTGTGATATAGCATGGTGAGTGTGAGTAAGAACAATATGGCGGTGAACTGCTACGTAGCACCGCCCTTCAGGGCGGTGACGAGTGGTTGCAACAATACAACGAGCGCGCTTCAGCGTGCTTGTGATACAGGATGGTGAGTGTGAAAAAGTACGCTGAAGCGCACTCCGATAGCGGTTGAGAAGGATAAGGGGTACGATCCTTTCCACCGCGCTGAAGCACGGTGCTACGTGGTTGTGGGACGCCCATACTGTTGTGGTGAAAAGGACCGTATCCAAATCGCGAGAACTAAGTGATCTCAAAAAGACGGCAACGCTGAAGCACGGTGCTACGTGGTTGTGGGACACCCAAAAGGTTGTGGTGAAAGAAACCAACCCAAATCGCGGGGCTACGTGATCTCGAAATACCACAACGAAAAAGCACAGTGCTACGTGGTTGTGGGACACCCAAAAGGTTGTGGTGAAAGAAAACAACCCAAATCGCGACGGGGTGGCCCGACCTGCTGTCCAAGGTCGGGTGTCAGAAAGATCAGAAGAGAGTTGTAGTCCGGATGCCCCTGAATTCGGGTGAATTCATCAGAATTCATGATTGTTTTGTACTATCGTGGTATGTGGTTTACTCTTGACGGACCAGAATTCCACGGACCATGGGTGGTCCGGGCTACATTTACCACCATACGCCTTTTTTGAAACCCTGCCTTGAACTGCAGGCAGGGCCACCCAGCCATTCTTTTGCGTTTTTGGCGTATTTCGCGGTTAGTGCTCGACATGCCACCTGCCTGTCATACACCTCTTTGAAACCCCGCCTTGAACTGTAGGCAGGGCCACCCTCCCCTGTCATTAGAACCTCAGATTGATCCAAAAATAGAACAACAAAACAGCCGTCCTTTCCAGAGTAAAGGGCGGCTGTTTCCACATATTGATATGCAATCGTTACGGTATACCTGTAACTATTACCGAACAAGCATTACTTTTCTCATCTGGTTCATCTGTCCGGGGGCAATCGCACGGATGAAGTACAAACCACTCGCCATGCCATTCGCGTCGAAGGTCATGGTGTGGTAGCCAGCGGCGTAGAAACCGTTAGCCAATACTGCCACTTCCTGCCCAAGCAGGTTATAGACGCTTACACGAAGGTCGGCACTTTCCGGAAGACCGATGACAGCGTTCAACGTCGGGTTGAACGGATTCGGATAGGCAGCGGCAATCGTGTACTCAGTCGGAATTCCACCGGCGTTCCATTCCTCGACACCCGTATAGTTGGAAACGCTTACAGTAATGGCGTATGGTTCCTCGGAATAATCGAACACAAGAACCGGATCTTCCAGCAGATCCTGAACACCGCCGTCATGGGAGGCTTCAATGCTGTAATTCTCAGGCATCTGGGTGAGAACATCCTCAAAGGTCAGTGTAACTTCGCCCGGATCGGACGCTTCCACCATAAATTCCCACGTGTAGGTGATCTCTTCTTCACCCAGCGGATTACGTACTTCACGGCTGAACAGGTCTACCGGCGCGCCTTCCCATCCTTCGCCATCGAACACTACCCGTACATAGTCGCCACTGGGGAAATCGGCGGTACCGGGAGATCATACCAGGCATCGTAATCATACGAGGCATCGAGGTTTACACCAAATCCACCAAGCACGTCGGCATGATCGTTCTGGGAAGCGGTGATTCCGACAAACCAATCATTTTCGTCATCCAGCTCGTCACCTTCATCCAGTTCATCGAGCGTTAATTCCGCGCCCAACGGTTGTTCCACGACCAGGGTAATGTTTTCCTGTGTTGCGTTAAACCAGTACCCTTCTCCCGCACCGATTGTTTCCGGGATGTAATAGGAATCATTCCCTGTGTTCCAGCCGTACACCGCCGCAGAAATCCAGCCGTTGGTTACTGCGTCCGCATAGTATACGGTTGTTGTTCCATCACTGAACTGCAGGCTTTCAACAGGGTATTCCGGCATAAAAACCGGCATGCTGATCCCGGTAATGTTCCATCCGAGGGACAGCGGCCATTCCACCGGACCGGTGGGCGGAGTACCGAACATGTCGAGAACGATATCCTCATATTCCTCGATGAACAACCAGTAACCATTACCGAACTCGTTCGTTTCAACAAGGGAATAACCGGTTTGATCCGAGTAGTCATACACAAAATACGCCAACTCACCAAGATCATCACCAATGATTGCTTCCAGGCTGTTGTCTTCCAGTTCCAATGGGATGTTCACCAATATCCAATTGTTGTCGATTCCGCTGAACTGGAGACCGTGGGTACCGATGGTGAAATCAACTATATCATCGCTGCTGTTGCCGTAGTAATCGGTTACAGTAACCATCAACCAGCAGTACTGGCTGTAGAACGGGAACGCAGGAGTTGTGTATTCAACTGTGAGTGTTTCTTCGTCGAATTCACCGATGGTTTCCCAGGTGGCGCCATCATCGTAAGAGATTTCAACCAGTACTTCTGCGACTGTGCTTGTTTCTTCGATGGACCAGTCGAGAGTGTAGGGAGTGCTTACATTAAGTGTTGTGCCTGCCTGGGGTGTTGCAATGGTAACCACAGGATCGGTGCTGTCCCCGATATGAAGTTCGAAAGAACGTTCATCGGCTGTGGCTGTGAAGGAAAAGAAGGAATTTTCACGCAGATCCTGGAGTGTTCCATCCGCAGGATCATACAGGTAGACATTGTAGTTGTCGGGCAAGAGATCAGAAATGCAGAATTCAAGCTCAACCAGTTCACCGACCAGATCTGTATCCACATTAAAATCCCAGATCTTCACATCATCGGCCAGGTCATCATTTCCATTACGAATGTCATGCATGAAGTTATCTGCGCCGACTCCCCATTCTGCATGCGGGAAGTAGATGTACAGGTAGTTGCTGGGCGCATGCCCCGGCTTCGGGACATCGATCCCGGAATCATAACCGTCTGTCGCTTCGGCATCCAGACCTGCGACATTGTTTTCATCCACGACGATGTCGTCAAGGGCGGCATACTCGATGAAACCATTGATTTCCACACCAGCAGTGACTTCCGGACCCTGGACCTCCACAACATCTTCCGGTGCAGCAGGAACCAGCTGGGGGGCGCCTGAATACGTATCAATATTACCATAGAAGGTCAGCTCATCACCGATGCCGTAACCGCTCAGGTCAATACCTGTATTGGTTGCATAGACACGGACAGTTGCATCGCCGGTACCATCGTTAATAATCAGGCTGTAGGAGCTCCCTGTTCCAGGATCGTTCTGCAAGGTACCGGTCATAACGGCCCATGAGCCTTCCCAGTCTATCCCGCTGGCAGCAAAATCACCTGTGGTGAATGCATGTGCTTCCGGCAGTTCATTGCCGCTGGAAAGCAGTACGACATCGAAGTTGACAATTTCGGTTGCGTCATAGTAGGAATCCCGGACACCATATACAAACACACGGTCACCACGGACAAGATCATCACCAAGAGCAGGATTTCCGTCGTATAACTGGATCCCGTAACCACTTTCATCCTGGATGTACATGTCCGTACGGGTGGTGGACTGTACACCGTTGGGCGATGTAACAATACCTTCGATCATTACAACAGCATCATCCGTCAGTTCATTCTGTACACGGTCGATGGTGTAAAAAATACCGTAGGAAGCATCATCAATGTATGCTTCGGCGCCATCTACCCAGGCTTCAGAATCTTCAAACCGGTTGTACACGCGTCCCGTAACAGAGCCGACCGAGGCTTCCAGTAAAACACTGAGGAACTGCCAGCCATCGGAATCAATGGATGGTTCACTCGCAGCATAGCCCAATTGACTGCCTTGATTATCCCTGAAGATCAGGCTCAAATCAACATATCCTTCGGGATCGTTATCGTAGACCCAGGCATTGTAACGGTAGGTTTCACTTTCAACAGGGCTATAGATATTCTGCTCAATGCTGTTTGATTCCGTTGATGTCCAGGTGACGGCTGCGGAATAAGTACCCTCATGCATCATCGTGGTTTCCTGGGCAAGAGTTGTTCCCGCGCCAAGGTCTTCATTCCATTCCGTCAAATCCGCATCACCGGCCCATACTTCAAAACCGCCATCGCGGAGGGTTGTGGGCATTTCAATGACATTGGAAGCGCCGGGTGTGCCATAGTCGCCCGCGCTGCCTTCCCAGGGTTCCGTCGAACTGCTCCAGTTGGAACCGTCATTATTGTCTGCGGTGGGATCAATCAGGTACATGGAAGCACCATTAGGATCCGGATAGCCGGGACCGCCGTCATACTCAACGCGATCAACTTCCTGACCCAGTGAATTGGTCAGGACAATCTCGTCATCGCTGTTTCCCAGGCTGATTCCGCTGTACTGGTAATCAACATTCACACCGCCATTGGTTGAAGGAGCACTGTTGAGGCCAAGAACAAGATATCCACCCGCAGGAACGAGCAATGACCCGCCAAAGTCGATCGTATGGGAATCAGAACCATTGTCGGATATGATCCAGCCATTGATATCAACATCCGTCTCACCGTCATTAAACAACTCAAACCACTCACCGTCACTGTCACCAACAGCGCCGGGATTCTGCATGATTTCATTGATAATGATATCCGCATGACCGACACTGACAGCGAACAGGAGCACCATTGCTGAAAAAACAACACGGAACATCTTCATATCACCTCCATATTTGTTTTTAAACCTTTCGAGAGTATATAATATACATACTGCCGTGCCATCTGCTATACCCTCTGCCCTGATGGATCAGGGATGATTTAACCACCTGGTGTTAAGTATGAATAAGAATGAGGTATAAGAGAGACGAGCGGTCCTGCCATATCGCCCATATGTTATTGCGCTGATTGCTTCAATTTTACTACTCAAGTCCATCTTGCAGGCAGTAGCAGAAACCAGGCAAGGAAACGGCCAAGTGTTTTTCCTGATATAATACAGCAACGAAAAGAAAATCTATCCGGTTTACAGGTATCATCTTTGAAAAACAAGGTTATTCACCAGTTGCTGTTGTTCTCTGCCATGTGTCAGTTCCGAGTAGAAAGGTCAGCAAAAATTTAGAAACCTTTGGAATGTACTACCTTCCAACAACTTACCTTCGTATTTTTCACTATAAATCTGTATAAAGACTACCTATTGCAATAGACTTACAGTAACCCATACAGCTCGCTTGATATGTCAGCAGTGGCCTGGCGAAAGATTTTGCCTGAAATAACCTGACACTTGACCCTGGACAGCAGGTCTGACCATGCGGGTGTGTCACACAAGTCAATAGTATAAAAACATACAGGTACTTTATGGCGTCTCGATTCGACACTCATGAGCCCGATTTCTCCTGGCGTGCCAAGGAGGTGGAATGGCCGGTTACATCTGTCACCTCCCATGGGTTGTCCGGAGTTATCGCCTGCGAAACAAAAGTTGCCTGGGTGAATCCCAATACAGGCGATCATTGGTATCGCGGCATCCCCATTCAGGAATTGGCAGGCAAAGCGACCTTCGAAGAGGTTGCCTACTTGCTGGTAGAGGGCAAACACTGGAAAGAGAATCCGGAAAAGTTTCAGTCCTTCTGCCACCGTTTGCATCGCGTACGGCAAATGCCCGAGGAAGTATTACGGTTGATTGAGTACCATGCAAAAAACGACACATCCTACGCGCCTGCTCCGTGCTGCCGCTTCCGCCCTTGGATGTTTCGAGATGGGGAAAAAACAACGATCCTGAGGACAATCCAGACTGGGAAGACATGTGGCTCATCAGTCAGGTGGCGGCATTGGTCGGACATATCGCACGTTTCCGAAAAGACCTGAAACCGTTGATCTCGGATTACAGGCAATCTTTATCCAAGGATATGCTTTACATGATCCTCCCTCATCGCCCCACCAAGGATGAGGAACGGCTTCTCGACCTGCTTTGGGTGATGTACGCCGATCATGGTCTCGATGCACCCACCTTCACTGGAATGGTAGTAGGCAGCACCCTCGCCGATCCATACTACAACATCGTTGCCGGACTAAGCGCCCTGCGTGGTCCTCTTGTCGGTGGCGCCGTGGAACGTGTAATCCAGATGCTGGTCGGACTTCGTGATGCGAATGTGGCAAAGGCGTGGACGGAAGGGATGATCGCCAAGGGTTATATCATTCCCGGGTTCAGCCATCTTGTCCATCACAAACCCGACCCCAGAGTGGAAATCCTTCGCGGATACCTGCCGGAGTTTGCGGAAACGGCGGATCAGCAATTGTTGCTGGAGGTATCGACAACCATCGAGGATACTGCTTCGACCTACCTGAATCCGAAAGGGATTTACGTCAACATCAATTATTATTCCGCCCTGCTGTTCCATTACCTCGGCGTAGAACCGGAACTGGTTCCCTGTTTTTATGCCATTGGACGTATGGCCGGGCTCGTGGCGCGTATACGGGAATACATCGAACATAACCGCCTGTTCCGTCCACGTGAGAGGTACAAGGGGTATCCTGCGCGAAAATACAAATCGATGGAAAAACGATGAAACCGATAAATTACCTGATTGAACAGACCTACGGGCGTGGCATGGAGAATCTTGTCGCCGGTGAAACTGCGATCGGAAAAATTGACGGTGTCAACGGCAAACTCTGGTTCCGTGGGTATGACATCGAAGAGCTGGCCAAACACAGCTCCTTCGATGAGGTCTCCTACCTGGTCATTCATGGCGAGTTGCCCACTCCTTCGCAGTACGCGGGATGGATTAAAGCTCTGGAAGACCGTCAGGATCCGCCATTGCACGCCATGTCGGTGGTAAAAACCCTTCCGGCGGCACATGCCATGATGCTTTTCCGCACCATGTTATCCGTCGCTGCCTGCCAGATCCCGGAGGGTGAAAATGTGCGTCTGGATGCTCAATGGCGCCGTCCGGCACGGCTTCTTGCGTGGTGCTCCACCCTCGCCGCCGCAGCCATCTGCCATATGCAGGGTACCGGAGCAAATCCGCATAATCCCAACAAGTCGTTTGCGGAAGATTTCCTGATCCGTTCCCTGTGCAGAACTCCCACCAAGGATGAAGTGAAAGCCTTTGATGTATGCTTGATCGTGCAGGCGGAGCATGGTGGTAAATGCCGCAACATTGGCAGCCATCACGGTCGCATCCACCGGCGCGGACCTCGGCAGCGCGGTGCTGGCCGGTATGAGCGCCCTGTCCGGGAAACTGCAAGGTGGCGCCAATGAGCAGTCGTTCATGAATTTGAAACAGCATGCAACCGCGAAGGATGCGCGAGCATGGGTCCGGCAGAAACTGGAAGAAAAACACAGGTTCCCTGGGTTCGGGCACCGTGTATACAAGACCAAGGATCCTCGGGCAAAAGTGCTGGAACCCCATGTGAAAAAACTGCTGGAAAACCGTGGCGAATCGAACCTGTGGAAAATTTACAGAGCGGTTGAGGAAGAGGTGGAATCTGTCCTTGGTCCCAAGGGAATTCACGGCAATATTGACGGCGTTTCCGGACTGCTGTATTACGCTCTTGGTTTCCCCGTCCGGCTCCTATTCCATTCCACTCGCACTGGCGATCCAGACCGGATGGATGGCGCATTGCCTAGAATACCTGTCCGAAGGAAAAATGATCGAACCGGGAGCGATTTATACGGGATGACAAAAGCTCAAGTACTATCCCAAATGATGTTACATAAAGAATTATCTTTTATAATTATTCCCCTTTTTTTTAAGAACCGTTATATTGCTCGAGAAAAAGAGAGATAGAAAATTGGAGAATGGCGATTATGTGGGAATACTTTCTTATTGTATTAGTAATTTTACTTCTGGTCATCTCCTTTGCGATGCGACAGCAGAAAAGACGTCAACAAGTGGAAGTGACAACTCATCCAGATGGAACCCAGACAAAAACTATTCGAACAATTCAGGAAGTGAGGCATGGTAGTGCAGTAAGTGGGATGATCTGGATGTTTATTATATCCATTCTTCTCTTCTGGCTGCCGGTCGCAGGTCC
This sequence comes from bacterium, assembly GCA_963674515.2. GTDB lineage: Bacteria > Electryoneota > Electryoneia > Electryoneales > Electryoneaceae. Next base: position 264,256 of record CAXXQY010000026.1, on the reverse strand, counting down.
CTTCATCGCAGGAATTGTTGGCGGTAAAAAGTCCGGAAGTTTTGGCTCGGCATTGGGCGCTGTTTTTCTACCTGGAATCCTTTTTGGCATTCTTTTATTCGTGCTTGCCTCTTCAATGAGTGGATTGCCTTTGATCGGAGCAATTGCTGGCATCGGTGGATTTGCTCTTTCTCTTGCACATATTGGGCCGCTTCTTCTGGGTGCAATAATTGGTGGATTGTTGGCGTGATTAGTAAGGGATAATCTCAAATGATATGGTTTGTGGATCCATGTTACAGGTATTCTCTCATTCTAATGGGTATCGGATTTGGTTATTTTCTTTTTTTAAAATTCTTAAAATTCAGAAAATTCGAGTTTATAACAGAGCAGAAGATGGGATGTATTAATAAGAATGGGGAATCCGAAGATTATGTCACAATTCGTTATACTCCTGATTTGTTCTTCCGATGGATATATAAAAAGTTCGGTAAGACTCCAGAAATTATCTTTCATGTGACAAACAAACAGGTTATTTATCGGAAAACTGGATTTGCACTTCAGCTAAGTCAGGCAATAACTCTCTCATCAGTTTCATCAATAACTGTAGTAATAAAAAGAAACATCGTAACACTTATAATTGGTATTACATTGTTAACATCAGGTTACTTATATTCTTCTCAATTCCTTAGTCTTTGGGAGATTCTTTATGCATTGTTTGTATCATTTTTAGTTTTTGGTCCCATTATAGCAGGTGGAGCAATTGGTCGCCCTTTCCTAATAATAACAGGAATTTTAATTGGTTTATTAATCTTCATTCCAGCTCGCAGTTATTTACACTCCATTGAAAGGGAAATCTTCCCAGTATTTTGGGGTCTCGTTTATTTTATATGGTTTTCAATCTCTTTTGTTTTTGATTCAATTTATCAGTTTAATTTTGTACTCTTGAATGGAAACAATTTGAATATAAAACTACCCAGATCTTCTAATGACAAATTTAGCTCCGCCAAGATCAGACAATGCACAGAAATCATCAATCGTTTGATTGCCAATGCAGATTTGTAGACGTTCGAATGTTCGATTTTTTATATTAAATTGGTGTTTCATGACAGGAAATGTAAGACGGCGCACTGCCACAAATACCTCTCCGAAAGTAAAATGATCGAACCGGGAGCGATTTATACGGGGTAAGGATTGACAACGGAATTGATACTGTCAAGTGTATTACGCAAATTGAATCGCCTGTGAACGAAGGTGCTGCTTTGAAATGGTTAATAATATGTATTTCGGTCCTGCTATTAATTGGCGCGGGATGCGAACCGCCACCTGCCATCCAGATTGAACCCTACCTTGCGGAAGACTCTACAGAGTTCTCCTGGTCTGCTACAGATATTGAACGTTTGGAATTATCAAGTTTTACCGGTTATACATATGTTGAAATTGACAGTACGGATTCAGTAACCGTTAAGATTGTAAGAAGATGCTGGGATGATAATGAATCTGTTGCGATATCTTCCCATGAAAACCTTATCATTCATCATGACTTTTACGATTCTGTTTTATCCTTCTCTTCAGAAAACCGAAGTGATCTCCCCCTGTATGACATAGAAATCATTTTTTACATTACAGCCCCACCTTCCGTGATCATAGAATTGTACCAGGAATATGGCTATATAAGCCTTCGGGGACCTTTGAACTATAGTTCAGTCCGTGTATCATTCGGCTATATCGTTTATTTTCAGCGATCTGTCTCCAATCTCCATCCCATTGACCTGTATTCTGCCAATGGTTCCATCGAAATGTATTTGCCTGACTCTGCTTCGTTGAGTTTCAATGCAATATCGAAGTATGACGAAGTATTTGTAAATGGCTTTGAGAATGTCACTTATACGATCAACGAAATAAATAATAAAGAAGGTATGATCGGGGATGGCGGTGGCATGGTATCCATGGAAACTGCTCATGGAAGAATCCATGTTGCTGTAGACACATTTACAGTGTATTAGTATAGTCGTCCACTGCACCAGCTAGGAATCGTTACTCCTTTTTACCTGCATTCTGTTGTACCAAATAGTCACCGTCGTTTTTTAGAAACACTTGTTTCAACTCGTTTTCCATCATGATATCATTGTCTATTAATTTAATTTTATATGATAGATGTGGCTTTGAGGGGCATCGACATAGTTCCAAAATTTACCGCTAATTTACATTAGTTAAATGGTACTGCTTTTGCTCTACTATTCCTTCGATTAGACAGGAGCTGGAATCATTATCCTGAAAAATGAGTGGATGATCCATTCGAGACAGGTTTTTGGGGGATACAATCATGAGATTCTTGACACTTTTTATTTGCATCGGTTTGTGTTTCGCATTTGTCGGATGTGACTTTGACAGTGACGATGATAGCAATGATGACGAACGTTATACTGCTGAGCGCACCAATCATTACGAATGGAATGCCGACCAGGTCGCTGCGCTGGCAGTTGACAACATGAACGGCACCATCATCGTTAACTGCGTGGACACTGACTCCATTAAGGCGTCCATCACCCGCCGTTGCGAAGCGGATGAACAATCGCAAGCGGATGAGGGAGTTCTTGAGATTCAGATCGGCATGGAGTTAACCGCAAACGTTCTTACGTTGACAGGAACTGTCCCGGACGGTGAAGACGGAGTGAACTACGAAGTCGATTTTACGATTGAAATGCCTGCCGACCGCCTGCTGACGATCGACCAGATTAACGGTATCATTGATGTGGACGACCACGGTCAGAGTGTGACCATCCGTCAGACAAATGGAACGGTGTCCTATGATCATACACCAGTGGCTTTCCCGAATTCTATTGTTATCAACATTGTAAATGGGATTGTGGATCTATTTCTGCCGGACACCGCATCACGAACTTTCGCCCTGTCTACAGAAGTCGGTGTTGTTTCAGTTACCGGATTCCCGGATGTGACATACGAGGTGAATACCATGTCGTACAAAGCGGGAACCCTGGGCGAAGGCATTGGAGTAGCTGAAATAAATGCGACGAATGGAACGCTTACGATGCACGGGATATCTAACTGAAGTATCATTCATGGATGAATCATCAACTTGAATAATCCCGGGAATTTTATCCCGGGATATTTTTTGCTGCAGCGAGAACAGAGACACCGAAGACAGTGAATCAGAACTGATTGTGAAACCTGTGTTTCCGAAGTAAATTTGCCAACAGGTACATTTTCTTTGGCAGATGAATGAACGGCAGTTCGTTTGAGGATCGTGTCTGCAACCGACTGGGGAATACCTGGCGGTATTTTCGCTGGATTACCGCGGAAGAGACAGAACGGTTTGAGTGTGAACGTAGCGATATTCTGCAAACGTTCCCTCCCGGTATTACCTACAGTTTTGATGACATGAAGCCGCATTATGGTCCACTGTCGCCCGGATGCCTGCATTGCGGGAATGGCGACTGGTCCTGCCTGTTCATCAACCAGGTATGCAACGCGGATTGCTTTTACTGTCCCATGGAACCGGCCCGTCGTGAAGCTCCACCGCCTACCGCGCACGGAATCGATTTTCCCGATCCGAATGTTTATATCGAATTCATCCGAAAGGCCGGTTTTCACGGAATCGGCTTGAGCGGAGGCGAACCTCTGCTGAATATGGACCGGACTGTCGCTTACGCGGAAAAGATTCGTTCTGAGTTGAGTGATTCGGTATATCTGTGGCTCTATACGAACGGTATTCTCGCCACCGAAGGACGGTTGCAGCGGTTGTATGAGGCTGGGATTGACGAAATCCGGTTTGATATTTCCGCCATCAACTATTCCCTGAAACCATTACGACGGGCGCGTGAACTACCATGGACCTGCACAGTCGAGATCCCCGCGATCCCTGAAGATGAGGAACGATTGGCGAAATTGTTGCCTGCCCTGGATGACACAGGCGTTGATCATCTGCACCTTCATCAATTGACCATGAATCCTTGGAACGAGCAACGGTTTCGTGGACGTCCCTATACAATGCTTTTCCACCCATCCATGGCGGTCGCGGAATCGGAACTTTCTGCTCTGAGATTGCTTACGCAAGCGGCTGACAATGATCTGCGAATGGCTGTGCAATACTGCGGGCGAGGGTATAAGCAGGTGTTCCAGGGGCGTGGACGACGTTTACGGTTGCTTCAACTCGGCTGGGGTGATACTCCCCCCGGAACTGTCACACAAAACGGATATATCTCAAGGGATTCTGTCACCGAGACACCGTTATATGTATTCCCATCCGAGCAGGAATCACAAGTAATCCCGGAAACAATTCCTGCCCGTGCCGCCGGTTGTACCATACCCACACCATGCCATACCGTTTCTCTTCATGAGGAGTTGCTTGAACCTGTGCTGGTGCAAAAAAGCGGAAAGCTGGATGAAGTGCCTGTTCCGGTTCCGGAGTTGAATTATATCGCGATCCGGTTGTTACCGGTCTCACACCATGATATTGATGACCTGGATATAACCGATTGAAACGTGGAGTTCCATATATAATAACAAAAACACACAGTTCGAGCTCCCATGCAACCTCCAGGATATGAAAAATCGAGCGAATACAACCTTCTTCAGACGTGATTTCGTAAGATATCCCTTATGTACCATGTCAAGGTAGGGCTTGGATTTTTCTTCTGACTGAAATCCTGCCCCTTGTAGCACATGTACACCGATTCGGGGGTGTACCGTCCGTTTTCATCCGCCCTGGACTGAAGGGAAACGAACATATCCTTGAACGCCGGTTCGGTTCGAACGGATTCGAAGCGTGACAAAACCCACGCCACATGAACCACATCATACCAATGCGCCGGGAATTTCAGCTTCCGGTAGCGTTTGCCGGAACCGAACATGTATGGACGTTTGGCGTGGGAGTTCTCCCAATGCCAGAGAAGCATCCCAATCCCATGTTTCGCTTCCTCCGAATCGTTCATTTCCGGTACTTCGGATAAGACTTTAAGTGCCAGAAGATTGCCATATGGGCAGGGATCATTTTTGCTTCCCGGTCCCTTAAAACCTGCCGATATGGAAGACGCACATTTCCATCCATTGGGACGGCACAAGGTTAACAGGTGATCAATTGCCCCTTGTACTTCACTATGCATATCCGCTCGCAGAATGATCCAGAGCAATAAAGGATAATCACAGGTCATCCATAACCAGTCGGGTTTTCCGGTTCCGCCGAAACGTTCCGGGATGTTCATCAAGGTGAGCGGAATTCCATCGGATGATGTTTGTTCGAGCAAATGTTCTGCAAGTTTTTTCAGTTCCGGATGGCCTTTCGGGAGCAGGGTTGCTAACAGTTCCATGGTGTGACTGGGATGATTCCATTTATTGTGCCCTGTCAATGGCGGCTCCGGCCATTTGTGAGCATCCTCGACGAGCCTGAGGATAAATGGATCGGAATCGAGTTCTTTACGCGCATGGAGTACTTCCGAGTCTGATTCCGATCTACCCTGAGAACTGGATAAGACATGATATTTTACCCAGGATGGACCATCAGAAAGTAGCCAATCAATCACTTGTTTCTGATTTGCAGTCACCATCGGTATTATTCCCGTTGTTTTGATTTATCATACTTTTTCAGATGGAATATACTGTTTATATTGAATTCTTTCTCATTATACGGACCAGTTTTATATAGACTACGTTATTGAGCCCCTGGAGATAATATGAATGACTATTTCAACGACAATCAGGCATGGTGGGATGAGGTCACTCCCGTCCATGAGAAAACGTATGGCAACCTGTTTGTCGGAATTGATGAATTTTTGGGTGGGAAAACCACGCTGGAACCGCTGGAACTGGAAGAAATGGGACCTGTTCCGGGAAAATCACTGCTGCATCTGCAATGTCATTTCGGTTTGGATACACTTTCCTGGGTACGTGAAGGCGCCAGTGTAACAGGGATTGATTTTTCGGAGAAATCCATCCAGTTGGCTCAAAATATCGCGGAACAGGCGAAGCTGCCTGCAAAATTCATTCAAAGCAATATCTATGATCTTCCAAATGTTCTCAAACAACAGTTTGATATCGTCTACACCAGCCGTGGAGTACTCAACTGGTTGCCGGATCTTGAAAAATGGGCGGAGATTATCCATCGTTACCTCAAACCGGGCAGCATGTTTTACACGATGGAATTGCACCCGATGTTGTTTGTTCTGGATGAAACACGATCAGGTGAGATCGAATTGAAATACCCATACTTCTCCACCGGTGAGCCTCTTGTTAGTGAAGCTGATGAGACCGATTATGCTGATCACAGTTTTATACCCAAATCCAGAACCTGGGAATGGAGCTGGTCTGTCGGCGATGTGGTAAGCGCGTTATCCGGCGTCGGCCTGCATATCGAATTCCTCCATGAGTTTCCATGGACATTTTACAAAGCTCTGCCTGGCATGGTGGAAACAGAACCGATGCGATGGGTAATTCCCGGAAAGGAGAAACATCTCCCATTGTGCTACACCCTCCGGGCGACTCGAAACAAATGACAGGTAATCCTGGAAAATGGTGTAAATACTGGGAACGCACACACAGGTCAAATCATATAAAATATATGAGCCGGGTGTATCTGATATGGGTGTTGCAATGAAACTTTTAAGACAACTGTTCTTCCTCGCTTTTACCTTCATGATTATGGGAAACGCCGAAGCGATTGTCATTCCGGATGAATCCATCAGGGCCGGTTCGGAACGGTATCACGCGAATGGTCTGATCGAACGTGTCTACTTGAAAACTCCCCTCGAAATCAACGGTGTCCTCTGGAAAGGATGGACATGGCTTGATGATCACGGTTTATTGCGTCATAGTGTTCTCGCCCATGCTCATACATTCAGCGAAATTACGCTACCCGAAGGAACTACCGTCTTTTTCGAAAATGGTTCGGAACTGGATTTTGCATACCTCGCTCACGATATGACTATTCAAGATCTACCTATTGATGGTGGCGGAAAAACGGAGACCGGGTTTTTCCCGGATGGACGTTTACGATACTGTTTTCTCACCGATCATGTAACCATCCAGGGAATCCCATGCCGGGGCGGTGCGTTTACTGTTGTGCGATTTGATGAAAATGGCAAATTGATCCAGTGCACTTTAAAAGAAGATCATTTGATTGATGGGACTGTTTACCCTGTCGGTAGTGAGATCTGGTTCAATGCAGATGGTTCCTTACAACGTGTGAAAGAGTATGGATGGTTTGCACGTGCCGGACGTGATCTACTTGATTTGATTTTTTAAGTACAATTCTTCAGAACTCCTCGAGAAATTGATACATCTTTTAAATTGTTATTGCATCCAAATTTCAGTGTGACAACAATCACAATATTATTCAACCTTACACTACAATATTCCAAAAACAGAAATCACACACGCTGACATAAACTTTAAAATTCCGTAATTACTTCATTATTCCCTATAGAATTGATCGAATTGTATTTATAGTTTTTAACAAGTGTTTGGATAGTAGCAAAATATTTAAATAGTTCAAAGCATGGTAAGGAAGATGGGAAAATCCTCCAGGTATTCAGCCAACAACAACATCGTTGAATCCGGCAGCAAGCAGGAAATAGAAGCCTTGTTGAAGGCATCCAGGGCCGTCCTGCGTTACAGCAATTTTAAAGAATCCGCAAGAGAAATATTCGACCAGGCAAAAATTATCACAGGAGCAACAGCAGGATATGTCGCCCTGTTATCCGATGATGGCGAAGAGAATGAAGTGTTGTTTCTTGATGCCGGAGGAAAACCTTGTACTGTTGATCCGGAATTACCCATGCCCATCCGAGGGTTACGTGAAACTGCCTACCGAACAAATTCCACAGTATATGAGAACGATTTCTGGCATAGTGAATGGATGGAATTCCTTCCGGACGGTCATGTCCGGATGGACAATGTGATGTTTGCCCCCCTTGTAATTGAGGGGAAAACAGTCGGAATTATGGGATTGGCGAACAAGGATGGAGACTTTACGGAACATGATGCGGAAATGGCGACAGCATTTGGCGAATTTGCAGCGATTGCCCTTTATAACAGCCGTAATTTAGATAAATTGAATAGCACTATTGAAGACCTTACGATTGCTCTGGATGAAGTGAAGCAGTTGCGCGGGATGATTCCCATTTGTTCCAAATGTAAAAAAATTCGTGATGACAAAGGGTATTGGTCACAGGTAGAAGAGTATTTCCTGAATAATACTGACCTTGATTTTACCCACGGCATCTGTCCGGACTGTTCAAAAGAAATGTCCGATGAACTGGATGTGATTCTTGGAAGAAAACGTAGTCTTAAATAAGATCGACTGATTCACTCAATTTTTTCACATCGACATATTTCCGACATATTCTTTTAACACTGCCTGCAGAATAAAAAATCCTGCAGGCAGTGCCATTTTCACACCACACGCTTCGCTTAGTTCCTTAGCGAAGGGCGTATACTGATTAATTGCGCCGGAAATTTCCTCTTGATGGAATAGTTCTGTACTCCAAGTTTTTTCAGAATGGCGTCGATTTCTGCCGGAGTATACGCTGCCTTGATCGAGTCGAACATACCATTCCGAATGGGAATACTTCTTGTTAACCAGTGACGTTCGAAGTCATAGACAAGAATGAGTCCGTTTTCCTTCACCGCAGACACAAGATTTTTGAATGCTTTTTCCGCATCCAGCCAGTGATGAAGGGAAAAGGTGGAAAAGATGACATCAAACTTCCCAATATCCTGAAACAGTTCCGTGTCTTCCACTTCGCCATTGACCAGGGTAATCCGTTCCGCCAGCCCCTGCTGTTCGCAGTAATCTTTCGCCACTTTCACCATTGCCTGCGATGGTTCCAACGCCACTATTTCTGTACCGGGAATAGCTTTGGCAATTTCAACGGTCTGGTACCCCGGTCCCGGTCCAATTTCGAGATAACGGCCGATAATCATCTGCATTTGAAGGGTCCGGATAAAACTATCCAGGTAAAAACTTCCAAGTTTCTTCTGATGCTCAAGATAGTACTCCGCAGTCTGTTCGCCTTCCATTACTGCATTTTCACTGTGAGGTATACGCTGACTCATGACTCTCTCCTTCTCGTTAGCCAACAGAAATTAGTAAGTCCTTACTAAGTTTATATCGAAAGAAAAACCACTCGTGTGAGTGGAACGTTTTACGCCTGAATACCGTTCATAAATATTTCGACCATCTGTTCGACAACTTCTTCATCCGAATAGGGCAACGGCGCTCCGGTAATCGGAACCTGTTTATCCGCCGAATGCATGAACACCATATCAAGAAATAAATAAGCGGTAATGAGAGCGTTCATTTTCCTGAATGCGCCTTCAGCGATACGCGCTTCGATATACTTCACCAATGGTTCCGCGCAGTTCAGCAGGGCGCTTTCTGTTTTCTGAATTTCTTTCAGGAATCCTGGTCCTTCGAGCGCACAGAAGATGCTCATGCGTATCACACGCGGATCTTCCTCCGAATGGTGAAGGATATGAAGCGCCAGGTTACGGAACACCGCCTTGTCATCCCTCGCATCAATCGATTTTTCCAGGTCGATTTCAACAGGATGCTCACTGAACAGGTGTTTAAGAGCGGCAGTGTAGAGTTCATGCTTGGATCTGAAATGCTGGAAGACAAGAGTTTCACTGATTCTCGCCTCTTTCGCGATTTCCCGGGTGCGTACACCGCTGAATCCCTTTTCCGCGAAGAGCTTCAATGCTGCTTCAAGAATGGATTCACGGCGTTCTTCCGATGTCATCCGTTGTTTATTCTGTCTGCCCTTCCTCACCTGTTCTCCTTAACTAAGTAATCACTTACTAATATATCAGCAATAAGCTTATCCGTCAACTCTTTTTTCTCGACTGAGAGCAAATAAAAAACCTTCCTGAAACCAAATCATCCCATCACCAACCTGTGTATATTAGACACAGAATCAATTTTGTCAATTGTACCACTCAAGTGGTCCATTTGATCAGGTATTAATAGTAAAGTGATGTAAAAGAAGTTGTCATTCCTGCGAAGGCAGGAATCCAGGCAGTTGTTGATATTACTTTTCTATCTTCTTTTACATCATAAGTATAAGCGCAACTTCGTTCCGCTATTTCTGGATTCCTGCCTTCGCAGGAATGACAACTTGCTGATAACTTCGTGCATCATACCTGGTCGAATGAACCTCTATGGTTTTCCTTCGCAAACCGGAGGCGATTATGAATCTCAAGGGACTGCACCTGCTTCTTTCGTACCAGTGTACCTATGAATGCGACCACTGTTTTGTCCATTCCTCCCCCCGTGCGGAAGGCACCATGTCGCTGGCGTTTGCCCGTGATGCGATACGGCAGGCCAGTGAGATCGGAACCATTGAGGAAATCTACATCGAAGGCGGTGAACCATTCCTCTTTTACCCGATCCTGCTTGAGCTGGTCCGCTATGCCCGCAGCCTGAATTTTTCGGTGGGTATTGTTACCAACAGTTATTTCGCTACAACGGTCGAGGATGCTATCGAGTGGCTCCAGCCATTTGCCGAAATGGACAAAGTATATTTATCCATCAGCGATGATGATTACCACAGCAATCCCGATGAAATGGACACGCCCGCCTCTCGTGCGCTTGAAGCGGCGAATCAACTGGATATTCCTGTAGATGCCATCTGTATTGAACCGCCATCCGAGCGGGAAAACGAAAAGGTTCCGGGTGAACCGATCATCGGCGGCGGGGTTCGATTCAAGGGACGTGCTGCTGAAAAACTGGCAGACGAATCTTTACCGCGGCGCCCATGGGACAGTTTCACCAAATGCCCGGACGAGGATTTTATTGATGTGGGACGGTTCCATCTGGATGGATACGGCAACCTGTGGGCCTGCCAGGGAATCACTGTCGGCAACCTGAACGAACAGAGCCTGTCGGAAATCCTTGAATCCTACGACCCGGAACTCCATCCGATTATCGATCCTCTGCAACAGGGCGGCCCGGCGGAACTGGTGAGGCAATACAATCTGCCATTACAGGGCGAGTACCTCGATGCCTGCCATCTCTGTTACCTCGCACGGAAACAACTACTGGAAGAATACCCGGAGGAACTCGCGCCGAAGAATGTGTATGGGATTGAATAGTTTTTATATCTCAACATATCAAAACAATGGGCTGTCCTTGAGAAGAACAGCCCATTGTTCATTTATTCAAAATGGAATTACTCACTCCTTAGCACACTTGCCGGATTCGACTGCGCTGTCCGGTAGATCAGCAACAGCATAGTCACCATGGAAAACAGGCCAATAATACCAATCGTCAGAAGAAAAGGTGTCGCCGTCAGATCAATGTGATAAGTATACATATCGTCCATGAACAGGTTCAACAGGTACGCCGCCGGAACTGATGCGATCCCGGACGCAATGATCAGCAGGAGCACAATCGGACGTGAAATCAACTGGATCACCTGCGAAAGAGTAGCGCCCAAGACCTTGCGTATGCTGATTTCCTTCTGCCGTTTGGTTAAAGTGGCGGATACCAGGCCGAATAGCCCCATAACAGAGATCAACAAGGAGGCAAATGCAGAGAAACCGAACACCTGGATAATCGCAGAATTCAAACGGAACAGCTCATCAAAAACGGTGTCCTGAAAAAATCCGTCGAACGACTCATCGGGATATAATTCGCGGAATTTGTCCCTGATACGATCCACTACGACGGTACTGGTCCCTTCCCGCATCCGTACCGCTACATAGTGGCAGTCTTCCAAATCCGCCAGTCTCAGGAAAAGAGGTGTTATTGATACTTGGAAATCATTGGAATGAAAATCTTCCACTACACCGGCCACTGTGTAAGTTTCTTCCCTCATCACAAATTGTTGCCCGACAGGTTCTTCCCATTCCATCGCCTCAACCATGCTCTGGTTTACAACCACCATCCGTTCATCACCTTCGCCTGGTTCGGATGGCAGCAGAGATCCATCGAGCAATCGTATTCCCATGGTTTGCATATAATTGGGACCGACCATCAATTGATAGGTTTCCCGATCGACGCCATTGGCATTGATCACGGCAAGGTAATGACCATTTCCGATATGAAGTCTTGACGGAGCCATGCTGAGGATATCGGGATCGTCGGCAAGACTGTTCAGCATAGGTTGAACATCATTGTCTCCCACATGGAACGCAAACACCTGTTCCTTGTTGTATCCCCAGTCAAGATTCTGCTGGTATCTCAGGTTTAAGTACAAGGCTACCGGGAATACCAGCGCCATAAAGGTGAAGGCAAACTGGAATGCAATTAGTAGTTTTGTAATTTTACCATGTCCGCCCGTTTTGGTAGGTCCACGGAAAATATCAACCGGACGAAAACCAGACACAAACAGCGCTGGGTAAGCACCTGCACCGATTCCTGTCAATAACACCACCGATCCAAAAAATATCCATACACGCGGAGACATAGTTAATGTCACATGTCGTAGAAAGTCACTGAATACGGCATACCAGCCTGGAATGACTACGAACTGCGCGAATAGTATTCCCGACAGCAAAGCCAGGGCCGCAAACAGAAGACTTTCACCAAGATGCTGCAAGGCCAGTTGAGCCTTTGTGCTGCCGACAACCTTCCGTATTCCAATTTCACGGTACCGTCGGGTAACATTCACCAGCGATGCGTTCGTAAAGTTAAAACAGGCGAGGAAGAGCAGGAGGACAGCAATCGCGATCAGACTGGCGGTTGCTGATACCGGCGCCCCCCTGAAAAGACAACCGCGAATGTTTTCATTGTTTTTGGTCACATCCAGGAATGGCATCAATGGAAGCTCAAGAGCCGGCCAATCCGTTGATGCTTCATTCTGGAGGCTGATATATTCCTGAAGAAGCGGTAACAAATCAGCGGGTGAAGCACCTTCCGCGAGAAGAACAACGGTGGCGGATGTCCAGGAGCTCCAGTCATCTATATCAATAATATCCCATGCTTTCAGGTTTTCAAAAGGCAGAAGGATGGTGTAGAGAAAACTGGAATTCATGGGCGGGTTTTCTGCGACGGCTCCGACAACAACGGTGTGGATATTATCATGTCCCAAGTAAAGGACAAGCTCCCGCCCGATGGGATTTTCATCACCGAAATATTTTTCAGCCAGCTCCTGCGTAATCACAATATTCTGCTGCTCATTCAGCGCATCGGGATCGCCCTGGAGGATGGAAAATGAGAAAACATCGTAAAACCCGGTATCTACAAAAAACAGTTCTTCATCAAAACTGTTTTCATCCAGCCGGATTTCCCCGGACCAACGTCTGAGCCGAACCGCATCTTCCACATATGGACTGTTTGCCTTTAATGCTGCACCCAACGGTGTCGGAGAATCACCCCATGTCTCAAAACTGCCTGAACGTTCGATCACATTTTCCACCAGGAACATGCGTTCGCCATTTTCATGGAAAGTATCGAGATGGAACGCCTGGTCAACATACAGGAAACAGACAATACTGCTCCCGATGGCGATGGTTAATCCAAAAAGACTGATGACTGACGATAATCTGTTCTTCCAGAGGTTACGGAGAGCGACGACAAAAAAATTGCGGAGCATGGGTGTCCTCGAGCTTCAATTCACACATCACCCCCATGATGTGCGAATTCGCCAGCGGCTCAAACAGGCAAACGATACCGGTATAACTTTAGGACACTCACAAACCGCATATGGTTACAGCAAATTACTATTCTTCTTCTTTCTGTTCTTCTTCCGGGGATTCGGTTTTTTCTTCAGCGGGTTTTTCTTTCGCCAGGAAAAGCATCATGGTGATAAACGCTCCACCAGCGATAATCGGACTGATCTTGCTGTAGATCGCGTTATCACCTATCAATAATGAAATAGCAATCCCTGAAAGCCCCCAAATGATTGCGTTTACAATGATCTTCCATCCTTTTGACATGCTGTCTTCCTATCTTTCTGTATTACCGGCCCTGTAGTAAATCAAAACAATGTAAACCACCCGACATTCACTATGATGTCACTCCAGATCAAGTCCAGAATGACATTTCATGAAGTAACTCCCAATTCAACGACCTGGTAATCATAGGGATAATAGTCGTACTTCGAAAACACAAGACCCCAAAGATTTTACTCTTCTTTTTCTTCTTCTACCGACGCTTCCTCAACCGCGACCGGTGCATCCTTCGGTTTCTCTTTGAAAATGTGCAGCACCATAGTAACAAACGATGCTACACCAATAAGCGTAACGACTTTCATAGCAAGGTCATGATCATCTATCAACAAGGAGACTGCGAGTATTACAAAGGCCCAGATGATAGCATGCGCAATAATCTTCCATCCTTTGGACATGTTCTTTCTCCATGAGTATTTTTTGATAGGCAGAAATCGTATTAAGGTATGAAATGTCTTTCTTTCGTACAACAGCTACGTCCATATTATCCGATGAACTTTATAAAAATTATACAACTGCATGTTTTGACGTTGCATTGAAGTACTTTCATGTTTTAAAATCAGGTGGTACAAATGAGGTGTCTACCATGCGATTTCTATTTTTTATAGTTGCCGGTATTTGTATCACTGCCTCTTTTGCAAGCGGGCAGGTGAGCGAACTGGAATCCATCCATGCCACTTCTTCTTTCTCGTGGACCTATTTCACCTGGGCGGTTCTGTTAGGGGGGCTTTCTGCCTTCTCCCTGTTCCTGGGATCAATCGTTGGCGTTTACCGCACTTTCCCCAAGCGGATCATTGGCGCTTTGGCAGCATTTGGCGCCGGGGCGCTTCTCGCAGCGCTTTCCGTGGAACTGGTTGCCCCAACCATGATGACCTTAAGTTTCCCCGAACTCCGCCATTTTACCAGCGAGTCCATCTATGCATCCCCGATTGCCCTGTTGGTCGGAATGATCCTTGGCGGCATCCTGTTTGTGACTCTCGACCAGGTTCTTAATGCTCATGGTGGTTATCTGCGAAAAACAGCGACCACTCTCACCTATTTAAGCAAGAGCCGCACCGAACGTTTCCGTTCGTTTTTCGAAAAACTTCACAGCAATCCATTTTTCAGGAAACTTCCTTCCGAACAATTGCACAATATGGTCAGCTACCTTCGTCCGGTTACTTTTCCACGGAATCAGACCGTTTTCGAGGAAGGGGCTCCGGGGGACCGTATGTTCTTTATCACAGACGGAAAAGTGCGGCTTACCCGTAGCGGTGCACCCCTTGCGGAATTAAGCTCGGGCGATATTTTCGGTGAGATATCCCTGGTTGCCAATTCTCCCCGTACTGCACAAGCAACAACTCAAACCGCTGTTCATGGATACGAACTGTCTCGTCATGATTTTGAACGATTAAAATCCGCCGCTCCCGAACTTGAGGAAGCAACCCGGGAAATTGCCGGTCAACGGTTGGGCGAGATCGGAGAACATGACGAGAAAATCGCCCAGGAAGCCGCACAATGGGCGCGCCAGGCATCCTCATCGTTACGCAACAAGGAGCATCTCCCCACTCCCCTGGAAATCCGGGCGGCTGCCTCGAAGCATGGCGGCGCTCCCCTGGCGATCTGGCTTGGTATTTTCCTCGACGGAATCCCGGAAAGCCTCGTGATCGGGATGGGAATGTTGACTGTTCTCGTGGAACAGATGATGCACGGAACCCCCACCTTTGCCAGCGTGTTTCCATTCACCCTGATCGCCGGTTTGTTTTTGTCCAATTTCCCGGAAGCACTTTCCAGCAGCGCCGGGATGCGCGCCCAGGGATGGAGCCGTATCCGTGTTCTGACTCTATGGACGTCGCTCATGATCATGACCGCAGTCGGCGCCGGGATCGGCTACAGCATTGGCGCGGACATGCCCCATGCGCTGGAAATCTTTATCGAGGGGATTGCCGCTGGGTCCATGCTCACCATGATCGCACAAACCATGATCCCTGAAGCAGTACATCTTGGGGGCGCCACTGTCACTGGTCTTTCGACGCTTATAGGGTTCCTGAGTGCTATCGCCTTCAAGCTGCTGGAAACCGTGTAACCTTTATACATCTTGAGTTGAACCGATTTTTATAAGAACGGTACAGTAAAATTACAAATTGTCATTCATCCTTTCCCATATGACTATGCCCTTCTCAGGTTCGTCAATATGTGTTTCGTTGAGTAGCTCACTTTCGCCGAAAGTGAATCGCAATTCATATGATATGTTCCTGATGGCTTGAACCGTGCGTAACGCAGTTTGTGAAGCGCGGTGTTCAACAGGGATTTCAGAGGATTATGGTAAAACAGGGATGCCGTACCAATTCAAATACTCCAGTTGGTTCATACATCCTCCTAAACTGAATTTTGTATGATGACTTTGGCCCGAGTGCTTGCCACTCGGGTATCCCTGTCACGTATCCGATCAGATCCAGAGTTTGTATAGTACCGTCGATTCATCGAAATAGAGACACCCGAGTGGCAAGCACTCGGGCCAAAGTCAGTGGATAAATCTGAAGAAGACATATTATTTTTTAAGTAGCTCACTTTCGCCGAAAGTGAGTCACAGTTCGAGAAAAAATACATCGTTGCGAGATTATCAATCCTGTTTTGCCACATACCCGATGACCGGATATCCCACCCAATGGTGAAGGTTATTGGGAGAGGTTGTTCCAAGCCCAACAGCCGTCAAGTCGAGGGAGGCTTCTTCCACACTCGTGCTATAGTCCAATTGGAAACCTTCCAACTGCATCGTGAGGAGTGATTCCGTAATCCGATCCGCGACCAGCAGACCGAACGGTATGGAAAACCGTCCACACCACGTAATTTTGTATGCGCTTACATCATTCTCTTCCACACAAGTGTACAGGAATTCTCGTAGTTTCGCCGGAGTGACAATTCCGCACATGTAATCGTGAATAAGCATACGGTCACGGTTGGTCGCCTGGATGTATCCGTCCGCATCCATACCGAAATCCACATTCCCTGATCCACCGAACTGTGAATCGCCATAATGAACTCCATCCGCGGAGATCATCAATGCGATGTCATCACCTGGCGACCAGTCATTCTCTTCGCAAAGTTCAGAAAGCGCGGTGGCGAAATGCTCCGCCAGTCTTTCCATTGTCTCAACATCCATCAAAGGAACAAGAACCGGCACTATCTCCACATCCGGATTGTTCGCCTGCAGGAATGGGAGTATCGCTTCAATGGAATGTTCCACAATGTGCATGTCATTGTTGACTACCCGATCTTCTTCCGGCAACCGCGCAAGGAGTTCATCGTGCAAAGAGGATACGGGTACAGGACCGTACGGGCCATGCCACTCGTCAAAAGCATCGAACACCAGCTTGTTCCGCATATCAAAACGTCGTGCACCATGAGATACTCCGAAAAGGATGACCCGTTTTGCACGGAGGTAAGGCATCCAGAGTGTATTCAATCGTCCGGTATAATAGTGATCATCGTGAGGATGCACCGCAGCGATAAACCGGGTGGACTCATCCCAATGATTTCGTGCCGCGTTCTGAAGCATACATTCATGACCGGCTGCACGTCCCTGGCGGAGAATTTCCTCGATCTGTTCCTCGGTCGAAGCATAGCCGATAATGTCTAATTGCCCACGCCGGGTTTCAGTGGATGGTATTCCCGCGCTCGCAGCCATTTGTTCAACCCATGTGTCCTGCGCGTTACCCATATTCCCTCCAAGACCAAGTACAAGAATGGATAGCAGACCAACCATACGCACTTGCACATTCCCTCCCACAATGAATCTTCTCTCATTGTACGTAAAGCAAAGTACTGGCGGATTATCCCCGAATCCAGTGAGTCGCGGCGAAACAAAAAATGACTCTCTGTTGGATTGACTATGACGGTTTTTCAGGTAGTAAACTGAGAGATCCTGGTGGATAATGTGGATGAGTACTGGCAGAAAACTCTTTCACAGGGCTTGGAAATCAGCAACCTCATTAGTGATCGTCATTATGGAATGCGAGATTTCTGCATCTGCACACCGGAAGGATTTATCGTTCGTTTTGCATCACATATCAAATCCTGAAACAATGATGATTGCCATTGTTTCATCGTGCCGGTTAAGAGAAGGATTTCCGATGAATTAACAAAGGAATCCCAATCATGGACGCTGTAGTCAAATGCACATAAGCGATGGGTTGATTAAATCCCATCAACACGATAATTGTAATAGAGAACGACAACAACAGGGCTGCAGCGCCAATACCTGTACGGAACGCCCACTTTTCTTTCTTTTTAATCCCCGTGTAAGAGAGAATCGTCAACCATCCGACAAATATCAGGGTAAATCCGGTGGCGATGGAAAACAGGATGGCATCACCCACAATCTGCTCGGTAGTTTCATTCCTCACTGTGGCCATTGCTGGATAGGACAAGTACAAAACCACCTGGTGAACAACAGACAGCAGACAATTCAAAATGCCGGAAATGAGTACAAACACCGACCCCTTCATTGATCCGCTTTTCATCCATCCCCCCCCGTTGCTGTTTTATACCAGATTCTTTAAATAGACATTTTTACCGAATGCTTTGCAGTAAACCATATACACCCGAATATAGACAATCCATTGACATTCAATACTACATTAAAGGAAACTTTCCCATATACTTTCCCAAGAGCAACATTCAATTTTCATTTCACTTTTACAAAGATAACACTTGAGCAGCATCTGTTTTGCTGGATATACTTTGGCTTCTGACAGCGGAAAAATGTATTTTTACGATTTATCTGTATTTTGACATCGTTTATTTACCCGGGGGAGCACATGAGTGCTATACAAAGGTTTGGATTTTTCTTCATTGGTCTTTTGCTTATTCTTCTTTTGACTTCTTTCGGATATGCCCAGACTTTCGAGAAACATATTATTTGTGGTGTATTTGGTGGTGCGAGGAATGTGCGAGCCGCCGACATGGACGGCGATGGCGACATTGATGTGCTCGGCGCCGGGTATGAAGAGGACCGTATCATGTTGTGGGATAATGATGGCGCCCAGGACTTTACCGGGGTCATTATCCAACAGGACTATGACGGCGCGATACGGGTCCGTGCAGCGGATATTGACGGCGATGGCGACCTCGATGTGTTGGGAGCAGCGTATCGTGTCGGACAAATTCACTGGTGGGAAAATGACGGCAGCATGAACTTCACCCAGCATCTGGTCGCCGAACAGTTTTACCGTCCCCGCAGTATCTGTGCAACCGATCTCGATTCGGACGGCGACATGGATATCATCGCCACTGCCGACACAGACAACCTGCTGTACTGGTGGCAAAATCTCGGTAATGGTTCGTTCATGCAACTCGCCATCGACACCAATATCAACTACCCCTACTGTGTTTCCGCAGTTGATATCGAAGAGGATGGTGACATGGATGTGCTGGCAGTCGCCAATTACGGCAATGAAATTATCCTGTATGAGAATGATGGTTACCAGAGCTTCGACATCATCTATATCGCCCAGGGTTTTACAGGTGCACGGGAAGCGATGGCATACGATCTGGACCGTGACGGAGATCTCGACATCATCGGCACATCATGGGATCTCGGAGAAATCCGTTGGTGGGAGAATGACGGCACAACCCACTTCACGGTACACATGATTACCAATGACTGCGCAGATGTCCAGAGCATCGCCGTTGGTGACCTGGATGAAGACCGGGATATCGATATCGTGTCCGCTTCACCGGAAGGGGATATCGTCTACTGGTGGGAAAATGATGGAACCGAAGAATTCGCAGGACATGTGATTGAAACCGATTTCGATCATGCAACATCGGTATTCGTGGAAGATGTGGACCAGGATGGCGACCTGGATGTTCTTGGGACAGCATACAATGATAATGACATCGTATGGTGGGAGAACCAGATCGACCATCACCTGCCGGAAAGCTTTCACCTGCTCGAACCCGAACATGAAACCATCTTCACCCCGGAAGAAAGCAACTCGATTACTACTGTATGGCAACAGTGCATCGACCCTGATATAGATGATGAAGTGGTGTACACAGTGACTTTTATCGTCTCCACCGGTGACCTGAACACATCACTTGTCTTTGAAGATGTTTCCGATCCAACCCTGACGATCTGCCTGCCGGAAGAACTGGATATGCCCTTTTGGGAATATCTGATTGATGTGACCTGGAGAGTGGAAGCTGTTTCAGGCATGGACAGTGTCGCCAGCGATGAGGTTTTCTACTTCATGGTGGAGCCGAACAGCGATGTTTCCGGTAGGAATGATCCATCCCTCCCCACCGAATGGGCAATCCAGTCCGTGTATCCCAATCCGTTTAATCCGACAGCAACAGTTCAAGTCGCCCTGCCGGAACCCGGACATCTTGATCTCAGGGTCTATAATATCCAGGGACGGGAAGTGAGAAACCTGGTATCCGGAAATGTGGGTGCCGGTATCAGAGAATTTGTATTGAATGGTACCGAACTTTCGAGTGGGATTTACTTTTTGCATGCTGTTGTGCCCGGGAAACTGGACCATGTATGTAAAATCGTAATGGTCCAATAATCGGAACGGACAATTACATCAAGTTCATGGAGACGATCACGTCAATAGTACTATTTATTAAGGACGTTCTTCTTTCAACATGTATACAAACCCTTGGTTTGATGGGCTTGTTTTTCCTTTTCGGAATACTGCTTCGTGGACTGGAAACCATGACCAACCGTCTGTTTTTCAGGACTGTCGGCTGGCGTGGGATCCTGTTCACAGCATGGCTGGGAACACCGGTCCATGAACTTGGTCATGCATTATCGGCTTTACTCTTCGGGATGCGCATTAAGGACCTTCGTCTGTTTCAACCCGACTCCACCACGGGCAACCTCGGATATGTGAATTACGCTTACAACCCGGATAACATTCTTCACCAGGTGGGACGGTTTTTTGTGGGGATAGCGCCGTTGTTCAGTGGAGTGGTTGTGTTGTATGCCACCCTGTACTTCCTGTTCCCCGGATCGGATATCATGTTTGACGCTCTCGCACGGTCATCGCGCACCATGATGAACGATACCGGAATCCTGGTATCTGTTCAGGCGTTCGGCGCGGGTATCTGGATTATCCTCGTCCATATTTTTAATCCTGCGAATTTGTTGTCCTGGCAATTCTACCTGTTTTTTTATATCGGGTTATGCGTCGCTGCACACATCGCACCCAGCAAAACCGATATGGAAAGTGTCTGGACCGGGTTAGGTGTCATCCTTGGCTTCTTCCTCATCGCAAACCTTGTAACGCAACTGTTCGGTTACAACCTCACCCCCGTTCTTTTCTCGGCACGGGGATTCCTCGCTCCGATGATTTCCCTGTTTGTTTTCGCCATTGTGATTTCGACAGTGAATCTCCTCATGACCTGGCTGGTGTTGGGAATTGTGGCGCGGATACGGTATGGAAGATTTTTACATCCGTTTTGACACAAGAGTTGTTGTTGTAGTGGACCCCACGGGGAGAATGGGAGTCCCCGTGGAGTCCATTAAGAACGAAAACAACCGATTCTGATAAAATCGAATTTACTCAGAGGATTGGCCAGGGATTCCCGCTTCACACCCCCGCTGTAAAGAACCACGTCCACTTCATGCGAATGGTACGGTCATCCGGCTGCCAATGGCGGCGATCGAAACGGAAATTGGTGATCCTGCCTTCATCATACACCAGGTACAACCAGCTTCCGGGTTGCCAGTTCCAGGCAAACAGGAAGTTCGACGAGAATAGTTCCTCTTCCCTGTCAAACTGTAAAGTGGCACGGAACGATGTGTTCAAAGAGGGCGACCATCTCGTTTTAAAATTGCTGATGACGAAATCCGTCTCATCTCCGTCGTTTACTTCATGTGCATCCCAGATCCGTTGCCATTCAAATTCGTATTCGAACTCAAGGTTGGACAATGGACGAAACTCGAACTCAATTTCGAATTCGCGTCGTTGCCCTTCCCGGTGTGTCCCTTTGCTCAGGTAGAGATCAATTGAAAGAGGTTTTCGTGAATCTGTCTCCAACCAGGCCCATTGTCCATACCAGTCCATTTCCTGGGCGCTGAATTCACCGAAATTGTCATGCAGGGGGTAATCCTCCGGTTCCCAGACTTCATCGTCATCCGGACGTTCCCGGTAGTGTCCGTGGCCCCAGTTCATCCCTCCCCCAAACCAGTAGTTATTTCTAAACTGGACGCTACCGTTCCAGTCGCAGGATTTTTCATAAAGTCTGCCATCCGGCATGGCTTCATGATAAAAATTCAGGTTCAGGCGCATGGATTCCGTCGGTCCACCTTCCGGAAAATGAGCATACTGCATCCAGCTCCAGTTCTGCATCACATTGGAGTAGCCGTCAAATCCGAGATCATTAATGTCAAAGTCTTCACCTTTGTACCGTCCGCCAAACTCACCCATGATGTGGTCACCATGCACAAAAAACAGGTTGGCAGCAGCCCCGATCGGTTGATGTTCGGAACCGGTACGGTCCACACCCACCAGGGTCATGATAAGGGAATTAGCACCTCCCCACTGGACATTCGCATCAATGGCCCCGGTATTCGCATGAAAACCATCTTCCTGCAATCCTGTACCTGTGAAACCGATATGACTTCGTCCAAGGTTCCAGATCAAGCGTCCGACACCGACATTTTGCACAACATCCTCGTCGGTAATATTGCGAGCCACCAGGGCATTGGCATTTACCGCCCCCCAGCTCCCATTCACACGAGACCCATAATCCGGATTGGTAATTTTCCTGCTGTAGAAGATGTCGTAGAGCATATTGTCGTAGATGGTCATGCCTTCGAGGAAAAATGGACGCTTTTCATCCAGGTAAACCGGGTAATCGCTGAGGTTGATGAAAGGATCATCCACATCCACCTGCGCAAAATCCGGTTGATAGGTTAAATCCAGTGTCCAGGATGAAGATGGCACCAGTTTCAGATCAATCCCGAAATTCTCCCATTCATTCCGTGAGCCCCATTCACCATCGGCTGGCTGGTCCCATCGTCCAATTGTATGTGGTAATATCTCGAAGTGGATTTCATTTTCGATGTTTCTAAGCCCCGTCAGTTGACCGAATTCGTTTACACGCATACCGCGTTGACGGCTCATTGGCTGCCAGGTAGACCATTCGTTATACCGATGGATGACACGGTCGAAGTTTATCCCCCATCCTCGTTCCGATGCTTCGCCATGACGAAACGAACGAAAGGGCACTTTCATTTCAACGACCCATCCATCCTCACGAAAACCGACCGCGGACTCCCAGACGCTATCCCAGGAGTAGCTCACGTTGTCCTCATGGGAAAAGGTGCCATCAAGCTGCACCCCACCGGCGGTTACACCAAAGAAAAAGGCATTCTGTTCGTCATTGAAGGTATCAATTTGAAAATAGACCACATCGGACTCATCCTCTGTGTCACGCCGTTGAATACGTCCGGACACACTGTCCGGAGCCGTATCCAGGCAATGAAATGCGACGCAGATGGCCTCATCTGTGTAGACGATATATACACGTGTGTCGAAAATCGCGGCTTCGCCTTCCTCGGGACGGATCTGGACAAAACCATCCGCTACCGGAGCGTCCAGCCAAAGGGATTCAAGTAAACCGTCAATAACCGGTTCAGGAGAGTATACAGCAACAATATGTCGTTCTTCTGTCGCGAACAGGTTTGGTGATATAAAAAACGGTATAGACAGGAGTGCGATCAGTACAAATATTTTCCCATGATGCATTTTCCAGAACTCAACATTTGGGGGCAACCGGCAGGTATGCCAAAGTGTATCGGCTCCGTACACAAAAAATGAATACTCCTGATAAAAATACTCCATCTTATACAGACAGACAACTGAAATTGGAAAAAGTTGCAATTAGCTCCAAGATACTGTTCTGAATACAAATACTTAGACAATGGACCGATTCATATGGATCGAGATGTACTGAGCAACATACTACACATCAAGGCAAGACGTAATGACGCAGACATACCAGGGTATTTCAAGGAATTGCAACGCAGCTTTTATGTGTAGTAAGTACTCCAAAGGAGCTTCACGTAAATGAATCTGGTGAATTCAATGGATACTCTAACTGTATTCCTTCATGAGTAGTGCAAGAATGGATAAATATATGAGTAAATCCAAAATATTGATTGAATTGAACATTATATTCTTTCTACGGGTTTGGGAAATTATGGAATTTGAAAACATGTCGGTTGATTCTGCACTATCAGCAATCTACTTTTAACAAATAAACAATGGAGTGACTTCACAGACTGCTTGTTTAGATGGTTTTGCAGACGCTGGAGGGGATATGGTGGTGAAACCCACCATTGAAGAGCTTGAACAACGAATTCACGAGCTTGAACAAGTCGAGGCCGCTGGAAAGATCAATGAAGCAAAGCTCCGGAAAAGTGAAGAACGTTACCGCCTGATCACTGACAACATGTCGGATTCCATCTGGGCTATGAACCCGGATCTACAGTTTACCTACCTTTCTCCATCAACGGAACGCTTATACGGATACAGCCTGGTTGAATGGGAAACTCTCGACTGGAGCGCTTTCGTCCCTCCGGATTATCTGAACAAAGTCGTAAGCTTATTCAACGATATCTGCAACAGGGATCACCCATCCAGCGAAACTGCAGCTATTCCTGTGTTTAAAAAAGATGGTGAAGAGATGTGGATAGAATTCACCGCTACCAGCGTCTTTGACGAGAATAACAGGTTAACAAGCATCGTCGGTGTATCTCGTGATATTACCGAACGGAAAAATTCGGAAGAAGCAATTGGAAAACGCGAATCGTATTTATCTGCCATTATTGAAAATCAGCCCGGTCTGGTCTGGTTAAAAGACACGGAAAGTAGATTTCTTGCTGTGAATAAGAGTTTTGCAGAATCATGCGGTGTTGACAATCCGGACTCGCTTGTCGGAAAATCGGACTGGGATGTCTGGCCTGATGAACTGGCTGATAAATACAGACTTGATGACCTGGAAGTAATGAATAAAAAAGTCAGTGTGATGGTGGAAGAACCTATTCAGGATAGCGGAGTAAGGAAATGGTTTGAGACCTTTAAAACTCCAGTCATTGATGAAAATGGAACTGTAATAGGTACAACAGGATATGCTCGTGATATTACCGAACGCAAACGGGTTGAGGATGCGCTGAGAAAAAGCGAAGCAAAGTTCAGGGAACTGGCGGACATGTTACCGCAAATTGTGTTTGAGGCGGATATCAATGGAAACCTGACTTTTGCGAATCAGAACGCCTATGATACATTCGGATATACAAGGGAAGAATTACAAGCGGGTCTGAATATAAGTCAAATGATCACTCTCGAAGAACGTGATCAGGTAAAAGAAAGACTTCAAAAAATACTCAATTCGTCGAGTAACCGGAGGACAGTCGAATATAAAGCGCTCCGAAAAGATGGTGGCACCTTTCCTGTGGTGGTATATACCACAGTAATAATCCGTGACGGAAAACCAGCCGGTTTTCGCGGAATCATGGTTGATATCACGGATCGTAAAAAAGCGGAGATGGAACAGAAAACTCTCCAGGAACAACTGGCGCAGTCACAAAAAATGGAGAGTATCGGCAGACTTGCAGGCGGAATCGCTCACGACTTTAACAACATGCTGAGTG
The DNA here is from genome assembly GCA_963674515.2 of bacterium. Classification (GTDB taxonomy): domain Bacteria; phylum Electryoneota; class Electryoneia; order Electryoneales; family Electryoneaceae. The sequence continues at coordinate 238,725 of CAXXQY010000026.1, read as the reverse complement.
TTATCATTGGCAATGTGGAAGTAGCTCAATTCAAAGCAGAAGAATCGAATTTCCTACAAGAGGAACTTGTCGAGATTAAAAAAGCTGCATTCCGTTCTTCGGACCTGATCCGTCAATTGCTTGGTTTTGCGAGAAAACAGGCTGTCGATCTGAGAGTTCTCAACCTGAATGATGTAATAAGCATGATGCTACGGATGCTCAAACGACTGATCGGCGAAGATATTGACCTGGTCTGGCAACCCGGAGATGACTTGTGGTATGTAAAGGTCGATACCAGCCAGATGGATCAGATTTTCACCAATCTCCTTGTGAATGCGCGAGACGCCATTGGTTCGTATGGAGAAGTAACCATTGAGACTCAGAATGTAACCATTGATCCGGAGTATGCTACTCATAACCAGGGTTTTACATCGGGCGAGTTTGTAATGTTTGCTGTCAGTGATACCGGATGTGGAATGGAGAAAGAATCTATCGCCAAGATATTTGAACCTTTCTACACAACAAAACCTCAAGGAGTCGGCACCGGACTTGGTTTATCCACGGTGTATGGGATCGTCAGGCAGAATGGCGGTTTTATTAATGTCTACAGTGAAGTTAACAAAGGGACAACTTTTAAAATCTATCTGCCACGGAACAGGGAACTGGAAACGGTAACCACCGGGGTTTCCTCAAGCAACCAGCTTGAAGCCGGTACAGAAACAATTCTGCTGGTTGAAGATGAAGAGTCTATTCTTCGAATTGGTAAGAAAATTCTTGACAATCTCGGCTATACGGTTGTCGTTGCAACAAAACCTTCCATCGCTCTTCAGAAAGCGCAAGACCATGACGGCAAGATTGATTTGCTGATTACAGATGTCATGATGCCGGAGATGAATGGACGTGATCTTGCCGAGAAAATCATTGAGCTGCATCCAGGCCTGCAAATCCTGTACATGTCAGGGTATACAGCCAATGTAATCGCTCATAATGGTGTACTGGATAATGGAATGCACTTCATGCAAAAACCGTTTACGAGGGAGCAACTCGCCGAACAAGTGCATAATGCTCTGAATCATTAAGCAGGATCTGCTGAAAACGTATAGTCGCAATTTGATTTACCCTTATGAATCCTGTCCCATAGGGGAGGTCGGGCGTCCCAGCCTAATAGGATGTCAACACTGCTTCCACAGAATCCAATTCCGATCACAGATTTCGGAACAGTATGTGCAAGGGTTTTGGCAGGTTTTAACGAAAAACCTTGCACATTGTCATAACAAACCAGCGACTATAATCTTAAATAACAATCGTACACATCATTTTTAGTACGTCAATGCAAGCTGCGTTCATTTTTATTCAACTTACCGGAAATGTGTCCTTATTTAATCAGCACAACCTTTCTCATTTCATTCATCTGTCCGGGAACAAAGGCATTAATGAAGTAGATTCCGCTGGATAGCCCCTCAGCATCAAATGTGAATTCATGACGCCCTGCGGTAAATACATTATCTTCGAGAACTAAGACTTCACGACCGGAAATGTTATAAACGGAGACTCTCAGTTCGGAAGAAACGGGCAATCCAATTGTCACCATAGTTCTTGAATTGAATGGATTTGGATAAGTGGATTGAATAGAAAAATCGGATGGTACACCATTCCCAAGAATATCGTCAACGTCCAATGTAACAATCAGACTACGGGTATCTGTGGAATAAACCTCAAAACCATACAAATCGGATGCCTTTACACGCCACCAGTACTCATTAATCTCGAGATCACTTATTGAATATTCTGTCGCCTCAGTCGCTGTATAGAGTTGCGGATCTGTAAAACCTTCATCTGTGGAGATTTCCAGTGTGTAGGTTAGTACATCATTGGGATCAGGATCAGTTGATTCTTCCCAGGTAAAATTCAGTGGAAATGCGCTCACATCATAAATGTTCAGGCCATCCTCTGGAGCAATCAGGTCAAATTCTCCCATCGTTTCCGGGAAATAAGTACTGAATGAAAGCGTATCGTTGGCCCATGTTCCGACAGTGTTGTCATCAGTTGCATGCACAGTCCAATAGTAAACTTCATCGTCAACAAGATTCGTTACAGTGAAAGTTGTGTCTTCAATTTCCTCTACCACTAATGTAGCATCCTCCAAATCGGCTTCATTGGCCAACCATACATTATAACTTGGGCTTTCACCATCTGGATTTACCGCCAAATGCCACAAAAAGGTCGTATCAGAATCCCAAACTGTATCCGGGTATGCTGGTGAGATCAGGCTAAATGGTCCAGGCGGAAGAGTAGTGCACACATTTTCCAACCAAAGCAATATGCCTTCATTGTACCCTGATGCTACTACGTCTAAATCACCGTCTCCATCGATGTCTGCAGCACGTGTACTTGCCATTGCTGCAAGTTCCATACTGATGGAATACCTGGTGAAGTTCTGGTTGCCATCGTTTTCAAACCATTGTACAGGATCCCACTGATCACCGCCGAGAATATCATTGTCGCCATCACGATCCAAATCAACTACGCATATATTCCTACTACAACCATCTGAGTCTACGTACTCTATTGCGTTAAAATTCTGGTTACCGTCATTCTGCAACCAAACGGATGATTCACCATTTCCGACAACAATATCCATGTCACCATCATCATCCAGGTCTGCAGGGAAAATTCTATTGGCAGTATAATCGCCCGGAATTTCATGAATGGTAAAATCCTGTGCGCCTTCGTTCTCAAACCAAACAACTAATGCCCATATGGCGCCGACAATATCCATATCGCCGTCGTTATCAAGATCAACTGCTGACACATCAAGTCCTTGATGGCAATCCACTCCAAGAAAATGTGATGTAAAATTCTGTTCACCATCATTCTCCCACCAATAAAAATTATTATCATAGAGTTTAACAGCCAGAGCATCCATATCATTATCACCGTCAATATCCGCTGCATAAACGCCTTTCAATCCATTGAAATTATCTTGAATTAAATGTGTGGAAAAACTTTGATTTCCATCGTTTTCAAACCAGAGAACATCGGAATCATTCGCAAACTGGGTTCCTGCAAGAAGATCAAGATCGCCATCAAGATCAAAATCAATGATATGAAAATCTTCACAGCCTACATAATTTATCGTATGGAAGGTAAAATTCTGATTACCATCGTTTTCATACCAGAAAGTCTGGTCGGAATTTTCACTTGTTACAAAGGAGCCGACGATATCCATGTCACCATCATCATCCAGATCGACTGGCCTGAAAATCTTTGGATGACCATAATCCAAAGTTTCAATGATATGCTGATCAAACTCTATTTCTGCGAAACTATTTCCCGAAATCAGAGCAATCGTCAACAAAATTAGCGTCACCATCTTTTGCAACCTGTTCATATTCAATCCTTTACAAAATTTTTGTGACAGTATCGTCTGCAAAATGACTCCAGCTTTTATGCAAAACCGATCACTGGTGTATGCTATTCGCAAAACAATATAAACAACCTTACATTAATTATCAGTAACCTCATCATTTTAATCACAAAATACTGATAGAATCCGAAAACAGGAGAGACCTTGAATATTCTTATTGATAAACCTGTTAAACCCTGTGAATTCCTTTTAATGGTGCGAAGAGTGGGAAAGGTTGATGAATTTCTGTACTATTTTGGAGAGACAAAATGACAACTTGTAGTAAAGCCGTCACAGGAAAAAGAGCATATGATCCTATATCATGTTCAACATTATATTCTACATATTCAAACTATTATCATATAGAGTTGCGTGGTATTTTTGAGTTGTCAATTTCAGCAGAGATTAAAACCTGATCAAACAGATACATGATGTGACCACAAACTGCATAAGCTTTAATTCCGGGAAAGAATCCTGCATGACTTATTATCACGATCCCCATGCATTTCCGGAACTCCTTTCCAGCAAATCCCAATTACTTATATTCTGCAAATCATTTTCCCAAACGGACATACAGGATTGTAGTCCCGTTTATCCAAAGAATATGGAATTCAATACATTTGCGGATTTGCTAATCAATGGGATAGTCCAATCCAATGCAGGGTTTTCCAAGCAGCCTGCACATGGCGAGTACCTGGCCCTGGTGATGGTAAATGTGGGTCTGGGTGCGTAAAAAAACATGTGTGGGATTCAGGAGCTTTTCATTGCCACCCCAGGTTGTCATCAGGCGTGGCGTTTCAAGCTCTTCCGTATAAGATGAGTTCAGAAATATTTCGGTCATCAGAAAAACTTGTTTACGGTAGGTTTCCAAAGATCCTATGGTCGGGTAAAGATCTTCATCTTCATCAACATCAATTTTGTCCTGGAGTACCCCAATCCAGTACTTTTCAGCACCAATCATGTGATGCAACTGCAGACGGATGGTCGGGTAACCAAATCCTTTCATTTCACGGTTGAGTTCTTCCCCCGTAAGATTTCTGCAATGCTCGAGCAACAGGGCAAAACTCTGATGGACTCGCCTGTGAAAATCGAGCAGGAATTGTTGAATGTTCATTGCCCTATCCTTCCGGATATTTCATCAGATGAAAGGTAATTGTTCAGAGTCACCATTCCAATCAACATGACGGGTAGAATTGTAATTACTGTCAACGAAGAGAAAAGTATTCTCCATCAATATCGTTTTACTGCATAAAACAGTCTTATGGAGGTCTCCTGTTTCTGGAATTTGGGCGAATTTCAGGATGATCGATTCTACCACAGTAATCCATTCGAGTAAAGAGGATTTCTACTTGTCCAACCTCGCGAACCAATCCGAGTACGGTAAAAGTTCTGTTAATGGCACAGACTTTCCTGCATTGAGAATGATTTCTGTCTGCATATTCTCCGGATCAACCTGCCGGATCAATTCCCTGCAACGACCGCAGGGGGAAAGGATGTGCGGTTCACTGTTATCATCCAGCCACACCGCCACAATTTTCCTGATACGGTATTCACCTGCTGTAACCATGGCGGCAATCGCGCTGTGCTCCGCGCAGAATCCTGTGCCTGAGGCAGTGTCGATACACACACCGACATAAACATGCCCTTGATCGGTCACCAGGGCGCAACCAACATCACCGAATAGACGGTCGCCCACTATGTGTGGATTTACAACCGATATTGCTTTTTCGATCAGAGTCTCATTGGATATTTCATTCGCAGCCATCGTTCCCTCTCGATTCTGTACCGATGTATTTCATCCATCGTTGAACAATCTTCTCTATCATAGAGGTATTTTACCACAACAATGAAAATCTGGCAACGGTTTTCGGTAAATGTGTTCACAGAAAACTCCTATATTATCTTCAGCAACAGAAAGGTGACTGTCATGGAATACACATATTTAGGACGTACCGGTCTTCGTGTCAGCCGGATATGCCTTGGCACGATGAACTTCGGGCATTGGACCACCGAAAAGGACAGCCGGAGTATCATGGACTTCGCAGTTGATAATGGGGTGAATTTTTTCGATACAGCCAATGTGTATGGTGGAAGTACAGGACGGGGCACTACGGAAGAGTACATCGGACGATGGCTGAAGGATAATCCCGCCAAACGTCACGAACTTGTGCTGGCAACCAAGGTGTATGGCGCCATGTCGGATGACGGCATCAATGACCGTAAGCTTTCCGCGTATCATATACGACAGGCGTGCGAAGACAGCTTGCGTCGCCTGCAAACGGACCATATTGACCTTTACCAGATGCACCACGTGGACCGCAATACTCCCTTCGAAGAGATCTGGCAGGCCATGGAACAGCTTATCCGTGAAGGGAAAATCCTGTACGTTGGCACCAGTAATTTTGCCGGATGGCACATTGTGCAGGGTAATGAAATCGCCAGGCAGAGAAATACTTTCGGGATTGTTTCGGAACAGAGCCTGTATCATCTCGCCAACCGTGCTATTGAATCCGAACTTATTCCTGCATGTGTAGAATACGGTGTAGGCATTATTCCATGGAGTCCGTTGGGTGGTGGATTACTGGGCGGAGTTCTTCAAAAACTTGAAGAGGGAAGGCGCTTGGAAGAGAGTTTCCAGAAACGCATCGACAGTTTCCGGCCCGCGTTGGAACAGTATGAAGTGTTGTGCGACGAAATCGGAGAACGTCCGGCGGATGTTGCCCTGGCATGGTTATTGGAAAATCCGGCAGTGACTGCGCCAATTGTGGGGCCAAGAACCCTCGAGCAGTTCGAGGAAAACCTGAATGCCCTGGAAGTTGAACTTCCGGAAGATGTTTTGTCAGAGTTGGATACTATCTGGCCCGGTCCCGGTGGTCCTGCACCGGAATGGTATGCGTGGTAACAGGAAACCATCCAGCTTTTAATGCTTGCGAGGAAATTGAGGTAGTAATGATTTGTTTTGCGCATCGTGGGGCTCGTGGATATGAGCCCGAGAATACTCTTCTATCATTTCGCAAAGCGATGGAATTGCATGCCGAATGGATTGAACTGGATGTATATCCGGTTGAGGGCGAACTTGTCATCATCCATGATCTTCGCCTGGAACGGACCACGAATGGCGCCGGTTTTATCTGGAAACAGTCCCTCGAGTATCTGCGATCCCTGGATGCCGGTAAAGGTGAAAAAATCCCCCTGTTGCCTGAAGTCTTCGACCTGCTCGACAGAAACATGGGGATCAACATCGAGTTGAAATGGCCGGGCACAGCGGAACTTGTCGCCACTTTCCTCGAAGAACGACTGAACGCTGAAATAATCCACGAGGAACAATTACTGGTCTCCTCCTTCATCCATGCGGAACTTCAGAAATTCAAGCAACTGTTGCCATCAATACGGATTGGCGCTTTGACCGGTGATCTGCCGCTGGGACTGGCGACGTTTGCTGATACGTTGAACGCATATTCGGTACATCCCACCATAGAGTTTATTTCGCAGGATTTTGTTGATGATGCCCACAAGCGTGGACTCAAAGTGTATGTTTATACAGTCAACCATCCGGAAGAACTTGCATGGATGGTTGAATTGGGTGTTGACGGTATTTTTACAGATTACCCGGACCGGATGATGGCAGAAATCACACGGTTGAACATCTTATAATGATTCGAGCATTGGGGGAACAATGAGGAATGTGATAATCGGGATCCATGGACTTGGTAACAAACCGCCGAAAGAGATCCTTGAATCCTGGTGGATCCAGTCAATCCTGGAAGGCGCCAAACGTCATGATGTTTCCTTTGAAGAAGTTGATTTCGAACTTGTGTACTGGACGGATATCCTCCATCCCGTTCCGCTGGATGCTCGAATAGCGGAACCGGATAATCCGTTGTATCTTTCCGACCCGTATATCCCCAAGATGTACTTCCGAAAAACCGGCCCACACAGTCTGCGGAAAAAAATCGCCGATTATATCGAAAATAAATTAAGCAAGATCCTGATGAATGATGATTTCACCATCAATTACAAATCGGTGACAGACAGCCTGATCCGTAAATATTTCAAGGATCTGGAGCAGTATTACGCCGAGACAACGGATGATAAAGACGGATGCCCTTGCGCAAGAGACCGCATCCGTGAACGTTTGATTGAGGTTCTCAGAAAATACAAACACGACCGGATTCTGTTGCTGGCTCATTCCATGGGTTCCATTGTTGCGTTTGATGTTCTCGATATGAATCCGGATTTGAAGGTGGACACGTTTATCACCATCGGTTCGCCTTTAGGTCTACCCATCGTAATCGCACGGATGGCGCAGGAACGAAGGGACAAACACCAGGAATCGAAAGTCCTGCGAATTCCTGATACCATTCAAAAAAAATGGTATAACCTGGCCGATCTCGAAGACAATGTGGCGTTCGATTTTAAAATCGAGGATGATTTCAGTGAGAATAGTTACGGTGTAAAGCCGGTCGATATCCAGGTAGAGAATGACTATGAACACAGGCGTAAAAGGAATCCGCATAAATCTTATGGATACCTGCGTACCGCCGAGTTGGTAAATCTCATCAATGCGTTCAGCAGGGAACGTAAGGAAAGCGGATTTGAGCGTGCTGTAACCTGGCTCAGAGAACTCTTCTCGAAAAAGCGGAAGGCTGCTGCAGTAACATTAACCGGTATGGACTCATCCATTCCCCTGAGTCTGCCAGATCTTACTGTGTCCCAGGTAATTGACAACGGTGATTTTGATAGAAACAAGGCGCTTGGTCAAATCCGGAAACAGGAAACTGTCTGGGATTTTATTGTCATTGGCGGTGGAGCAACCGGAGTTGGTGTGGCAGTGGATGCTGCCGCACGTGGTTATAAAACCCTTTTGCTTGAACAGCATGATTTCGGAAAAGCCACTTCCAGCCGAAGCACAAAGCTGATCCATGGCGGGGTGCGTTATCTCCAGCAGGGAAACATTTCGCTTGTTCTGGAAGCACTGCACGAAAGAGCGATTCTCCGTAACAATGCCCCCCATCTTGTGCATGATCTGCCGTTCATTGTACCCAACTATGACTGGTGGGAAGGACCGTTTTACGGTATCGGACTGCGTGTGTACGACATGCTCGCCGGACGGCATGGATTCGGCCCGTCAATCAACCTCTCCCCCGAAGAAACAATCGAACGAATCCCGAAAATTGAGACGGAGAGCTTGCGTGGAGGGGTTCAGTACCATGACGGACAATTTGACGATTCACGACTCGTGATCAACCTGGCGCAAACGGCTGTGGATGAAGGTGCTACTGTTCTGAATTATATGGAAGTCACATCCCTGGAAAAAGAAGGTTCGCTCATTTCGGGAGTTCATGCGAAAGATATTCTCAAAGGGGAGGAGTTTTCATTACAAGCACGCTGTGTCATCAACGCTACCGGAATTTTCACCGATCAGATCCGGAAGATGGATGACGCTTCATGCAAACCGGTGATGAAAACCAGCCGTGGAGTGCATATTGTCCTGGATGAATCGTTCCTGGGAGGAAACACGGCAATCATGGTTCCGCATACCGATGATGGCCGTGTGATGTTTGCGATCCCATGGTTGGGCAGGACACTCATTGGCACTACGGATACAGAGGTGGAAACCCCGGAACTGGAACCGGCCGCCAGCAAGGAGGAAATTTCGTTTATCCTTTCGCATGCCGCAAAATACCTGACCCACGATCCTGAACCGGATGATATTAAAAGTGTGTTTGCCGGATTACGCCCCCTGGTAAGCCAGGGAACGGATGAGAATACGGCAGCGATCTCACGTGAACACCAGATCCTCATCTCCCCCGCTGGCCTGGTATCCATCACCGGCGGAAAATGGACAACGTACCGGCTTATGGCCAAAGAGACTATCGACAAGGCAATTGCCATTGCCAAACTGGAGTATATCCACGCACAAACCAAGGACCTTGCAATACACGGTTGGGTGAAAAACAGCCCGGTTTTCGGATTACTCGCACAATATGGTGTGGATGCTTACAAAATCGAGATGCTACTCGACAAAGACCCGGGACTGGCGAAGCAACTTCACCCGGATCTCCCGATAACAAAAGGCATGGTTGTCTGGGCGGTACGAAACGAGATGGCGTGTACCGTTGAAGATGTTCTCGCACGCCGGACCCGGTGCCTGCTCCTGGATGCAAGAGCAAGCATGGAAATCGCAAAGGATGTAGCGAAACTCATGGCCGGCGAGCTTGGTGAGAATAAAAACTGGATTGCCCAGCAGGTGGAGGACTACAAACAACTTGCAGCCAGGTATTTGCCGTAAATCATGGTTGCTGTTTGTCGCAGTTTAAATTGACTTTTCATACTATTTGACTTGACTTTTATCTATAATAAAAATAGTTTTTTACGTGCTGTTTTTATGAGATTAATTCTATTATGCAATACAATGATAAAACAATTTTTGCTTGATTGATACAATCCATTTTATCACATGTTTCTATTATCCTGGAGGTTCTATGAGATTCGATCTTCATTGCCATCCCTCGTTAAAAACCTGGCTGTTCAACCAGAACCTGGATTCAACTCACATACCGTTCAAAACTGCTTTCATCTATCTGCAGGTAGACTGCAATACAATTACAGCAGGAAAAATGGATAGGATGCTGGTCTCGCATTACCTGCCCGAAGCGAGAATTGTCCAGGACAGCAAGATCCTGCAGGTGATACGGAAAAATTTCAACTTTATCATTCAGGATGTGATAGAAAAAGTCGAGAAGCCACAAGGGAATGAACCTTTTCGGCAGACGATGGACATCATCGATCATTTCGAAAGAGAAGTCGTTAAGGTTGATAATCGGGGAAAAATGTACTGCGTGTTCTGAAAGATGGATGGGGCAGAACACAATAAACGTATCGAAGGAGAAAAATCATGCTTGCAATTATCAGTGATCTGCATTTTTCAGATGGATCGACCTCAACGAATGTGCCGGAAACGGCCTTTATAGAGATCCTGTTCGACGAGATCATGGACTCAGCTATCGATAAAGACGCAAAAGAGGTGAAGATCATTCTTCTTGGAGATATTTTCGACCTCGGTCGAACAGACTATTGGATGACCATTCCGAAAGAAGAACGCCCCTGGAATGGTGAATTGTCTGAGAAAACTGCCATGAATGTAGATCCCAGGGTTGAAATCCACAACCTCAATGTATTGAAACTGATCATGAAAGACCGATCCAGTAAAGCCTTCATTGCCGGGATAAAAGACCTTTACCATACTATAGGCGTTCCTTTTGAGGTTGTTTTTGTCATTGGAAATCATGACCGAACCTTCCACAATTTCCAATCGATGAAAGACCATTTAACCAAAGTGATGAATCCCGTACCTATAACATTCGTACCGTGGTGGCAGGATGATACCTATCGAATTTTGTGCCGTCATGGTCATGAATGGAGCGATGAATGTTATGGATATGAACTTTGTCGGGATGTCCTTAAAGGAAAACCAGGGGGGCGTTTCGATCCCAAGTGTTATCAAGTTCAAACCATTGGTGAAGTGGTTACCGCCGAGATTATGAGCGGACTGATCTGGCGCCTGAAAAGCATGCTTGGCGTCAGTGATCCTGTGCTCTTTGAATCTCTGAAAGACGCCAACAATGTACGTCCGGAAATCACGGTTCTCGACTGGTTGACCTGGATAGGCCGGAAACGTTTTGGCGACCGGCAGAAAGAACTGGTGTACGAGGCTTTGATAAACTCCCTCGATGGATTCCTCGGCACAGAACTCGCCGATATGTGGGATGAATTAAAACGTGATATCCTGATCCGGGGCGATCTCGTTGATCGCATCCAACTTCTTCGAAAAATCATTGCCAAAAGCAGCTTTGATGAACTGCGGAAAGACATGGATTTTATCAACTGGTCGAAACACCTTAACCCGTTCGGGAAAAAGGATGCTTACGTTGAAGGCGCAAAAATGGATTTCGATCAATTTCCTAATGTGGATACTGTTGTCTACGGTCATACTCACGAGGCAAAACAGGTTGTACTTCGCGGCTCGATCGATGGCGCAGCGCAACGTTACCTGAATACCGGCACCTATCTGCCATTAATTGATAAAGCCACCGAGGCTGGTTTCGCACGGTCACTGCGACTCTCCCTGACATTCATTTATGGCCCGAACGAGGATTCACATGCAGATAATCCAAAGGTAAAGGATACAGTATCACTGGAATTCTGGATGGGAATGAAGCAAAAGCAGTATAAAAAGATCCAAGGCTGATGTCTGATATTTATGTCTGGTTTCCATAATGGCTCGCCCGGGTTTCCCCGGGCGATTTCCTGTCTGGTGCTTACACAAGAACTGTGCCTGTAAGATTACTGGTGAAGAGTAATCCTATTTCGATAGCCGGTCATTTCGGAACAGCATCCTTATTCGGAATGGCGCTTGCAATGATTGGCATTCCCGGAAAAACGACCACTGAATCGGTATATCCCAGGACAATACCATCCTGAACAGCACGAATTACCTCCTGCTGTCTTCCGAATGCGTTCACAATCTTCGCCAGGGGTTGGCCACATTTGACCTCTTTGCCCAGCTTGGCAAGAAAACGTACAATCCCGCTTTCGGAACAGTACGGCTTATCCGAATACCGGTAGATCTTTTTCTCGGCGCCTCGCGGTATCATTGAATAGGATTCTGTCGTCTCCGGCGGCCCTTGCAACATTCCGAGATACGCGAGAATACTCCATATGGCATTCAAACCTGCCCGCACATTCTTTTCGTTAATCACTCGTGATTCACCAAGTTCCAGAGTGAGAGCCGGAATACCGGCATCCAGAAGATTATAGGAGAGAGACCCCGGTATTGTTTCTGTTTCCTCTACTACAATAAAACCGGATTGCCGTGCGATGCTTGTGGAATTAGTAAAAACATCCGAGTGTATTTCCGATGCAAGATCGAGTACTATATACGGTATTGATTTTACCCAATCATTGTGTAAATCGAGAACCAGGGCAGGAGAAGTACTAAGTATTCGTTGAAGGATACGATGAGCGATCCTGCTTCCAAGGGAACCTTTCGCATCGCCGGGAAACGAACGGTTCAGATCCTCTTTGCTCACTGTGATATTTCTGGATGATGTCTCAAAACCAATTGGATTCATTAACGGGAATGCATGAACGGATCCGTTCAGCAGATGGGTTTTCAGTAACCGGAAAACTTCCTGAACGACGACAATTCCCCCCACCTCATCTCCATGCACACACGCTGTCAACCAGACTACCGGTCCTGGATTGGGACTGTTTATCGTCATCAGTGGCAAACGCCGACGTGATAAATCGGAGCCGGAATGGATTTTCAGAAACGAATAACTCATCCTTGTTTTAATGGATTCCATAGGTATTCACCATAGAGTAAGTTGTTAACACATAATCTACCTCCATAAATGAATACACAGCAATGTTGTCCATGAAGGAGACAGGGAATCCGCAGAAACAATATATTCTTATGGAACTCACACTACATAGAGTAAAAGAAACAGGTGATTGATCCCTGTGATATCAGAAGAGAACGTTCAATGCTGCACTTTATTGTCGAACAATCCCGGATATCCAGGCGGCCAGCTCATCCAGCACTGCCTCGTTTACCTCATGTTCTGTATCCGGGAGAATTATCTTGGTGACATTTATTCCAGCCGACAACAGCACTTCTTCAGTGTCATCCGGATTGGCGATTTGATCGTTTTCACCGTGAAGGATCAGAAATCTCCCATTTTTTTCAACAAAAGCTTCGTAGTTCTCCGGGGTAACGATGTCCGCTGGGACACGTCCGCCGATAATCGCAGCCGCGAAGAACGGTTCCGGATCAAGGGCGATCGAATAGAGGGTCTGGAAAGCACCCTGTGAAAAACCAGTGAGAACGACACGGTCAAGATCCAAGTTGGCTACTCGTGCTGCATCATCCAGCACCTGGCGATACCATGCGAAATTCATACGGTTGGCAGTTGCCCCAAGCCGTCGATCATTCAGCATGGTTCCACCATCCATGTGATCACCCGGCCAGTAAACAAATCCGATACCGTCATTGCTCCGGTACGAAGCTTCAATCGTAATAACAGCGAATCCTTCAGCGGTAAGTCTTTCCGCGACAGGTCGGCCTTCATACAATGTGCCGGAACCTCCATGCAAATATATAACTACGGGTAATAAAGCAGGATTGTCCGAATCATAGGAATCGGGAAGATCAAGACGGTACACTCCGGCGCGTGTTTGCTCCAGCCATCGATATCCACCAGGAGAATGTGCTTCCTCCTGTTTTATCTCCCGCATTTGATTTACGATTTCCATGAAACGTTCATTCTCATGCAACGTTGTGAGATCGGGATCCTGCAGAGACCATTCCGCAGGGAAACCTCCAGCCTCCAGCGAAGCCTGCAATGCAAGTACCGCAAGTGAATCCTGCCCGGTGCGTGCAAGGAAACAGGCATAGGAGTACCACGACAAACGATCATTCGGCTGCGCGGAAAGCCATTGGCCGATCAGTTCCGCCGCACGTTCATAATCCTCCGCACGATAGGCATCAAACGCACGGAACATTGCCGGTTCATCGCCGGGCCAGGAATCGATCTGAGCAAAGGCTTCAGGGGAAAAGACAATCAGTAGAAATAGTGATGTGATCAGAAGAAAACGCCGGAACAGACATGCATCCATAATACACTCCCGAGAAGTGCTGCAATTTGTCGGCTCATTGAAATAATAACATGATTCAGCGCTGAATTCAATAGATCTCAAAAATATTATTACCATATAGTAGTAATAACATATAGGCATTGAGTTGGAAAATTTTCACTATCAAGTTGAATCGTTTCATTTGATGTGCCTTTTCACCAATTCCTAACAATCGTTAAACAACTCCAGAAATGGTAAATCAGGTAATAAAACTGTCTCATTAAATGACTCCTGTATTTTAAAATATTATCAAATTGTTCATGATTACCTTTATCAGTCCCATGTTTTCACTACCTTTCAAATGATTTTTAACATTTTGTTATTTCAGTGCGAAAAACCAACTCAAGAGGGGTTATGCGATGAATAGCCATTCACGATTGCTCTGGATTGTGCTATTGTGCCTTTTGTTTGTTGTGCCAGCATCCATTTTTGTGGTTTCCTGTGATGATGATGACGATACCGGGACAAATCCGGAAACGGAAGTGAACGACCTGTTGGATGGTATCTGGCAAATCACGATCACACCGAAAGTGGATTCAGTCGGGGAAGCATCAACCATTGAAGAAATTCTGCTCTATGAATATAACGGTTCGGTAATAGGATATACTGACCGGTTTATTCTCCAGGGATCGCGGGACGAAAATAGACTGCTTATTGATGTCATCAGCATGCACGCGGAAACCGGTGAGAAAGAATCGGAAATGGTTCTGGAACTCTGCGATGATGATACTATCCGTGGTTCCGGATCCAGCCAGGATCCGCGTATTTCAATACCTCATCAGGCGGATGGAACTGTTCATGAAAAATTCCAGACGATCCATGAGGATTGGGATGGTGGACTGGGTGGAGTCCATTTTTATGATATCCTGGCGATCAGGGTTGGTAATGCCCCCGTTATGCAGCACAAAGCGGATGTATTTCGTTCACCACAAGACTGGACAGATTGGTCGATTAACCTGGAAGCTTTATTATGTGGCATGATCTACGAGTTGTCAAGCACATTTATCGATGACCTGTATGGTACCGAAGACTATGTGCCTTTCGGTCCTTGCCAGATTGAATGGGATGGTGGTGGAGTTTACCTGTATGGACGTACTGGACCCGGTAATATTAATGACATGTACTCGAATACAGTGTATCACCCTTATGAATGGGTGTCCTGCGGAAGCAGAACCTACCATTTCACGATTAGCTTGAGCAGCTTTGGTAATCTTCTGTACAATATTTCACTTGATCCCACTGTAATGCCTGCATCCTTCTATGAACCTCTCGGTGTAACAGCCGAAGAATTGGCTAGCCAGGCGAATGAAATGTACAATTCACTAGGTGAGTATGCTATCTGTCTTGGATACAGCTACCGGACAAATAACACATCGATCTATGTTCTAAATTATTATGAAGATGCCGTTTGGGATGAAGCTCTGGTACAAACCTACGTGAATTGGCTGGAAGCGAATGCTCCCGGTGGAATCTGGTATTTCAGCGGCACCCGGGTTCATGATACCTGGGGATTGTCCAGGGATTGGCAGGATGACTGCAGTTCACAACTCTTGTTCACGTACCTGATAGGAACGAGTAACGTCAATTTTGATTGATACAGTAGTTGTAACGCTCTTAAGTGTAAACATGGAGCTGATCCTGACATTCCGGGGATCAGCTTCTGTTGTTTTTACTGCAAATCGAGGACTTCTCGTACTTTATTTGACAGGGCTCTTACAGTAAACGGTTTCTGAATGAAGTGAATCTCTTCTTCGACAACTCCATTCTGATTGATAATATCCGCGCTGTATCCGGACATGAAAAGACTCCTGATCCCGGGATGTCTCAGTTTCAGTTTAGAAACAAGGTCTTTGCCATTCATGTCGGGCATGAGTACATCTGTTATCACAAGATGGATTGTATCCGGAAAATCCGATACGATCTGCATGGCCTCACCCGGACTGTTGGCTGTGAGTACAGTATATCCCATGGTATCCAGGATACGCTTCCCAATCGAAAGAATCGCCTGCTCATCTTCGACCATCAATATGGTTTCCTGCCCATGCCTGATTGTTTCCTGTTGCGTGGATTCTTGCCTGCTCGAGGATTTCCCCGTGTATTTCGGCAGGTAAACAAAAAAGCTGGTCCCTCTGTCAACTTCGCTTTCAACTCGTATAAATCCGCCATTCTGCTTGATAATACCGAACACTGTAGCCAATCCCAAACCAGTGCCTTCTCCCTGCGGTTTCGTTGTGTAAAACGGTTCAAACAGGTTTTCCAGCACAGTACTATCCATTCCCACCCCTGTGTCTTTAACACAGAACAGGACATAATCGCCCATGGAAAGTTCCGGGTACAAACGTATGTCTGTTTTGCCAATCGTGGTATTTGAAGTGCTGATAGAGACTTTCCCAATACCATCAATAGCATCGCGAGAATTTACGAGGAGGTTTGTAAGCACCTGGTCGATCTGGCTGGGATCAATATAAACAGGCCATAAACCATCCGATGGGGTCCAGGTCAGATTAATATTCTCACCGATCAGACGCTGGAGCATCCGCAGCATACCGCCTATGGTCTGGTTCAGATCAAGTACTTTGGGGATGGCAGTTTGTTTTCGTGCAAATCCGAGGAGTTGCCGGATGAGATCCGCCGAACGAAGCGCTGCCTGCTCGATTTCATCCAATTCATCGAGAATTGGATCGCATAATCCCTCCGTCATTTTGGCAAGTTCAACATTGCCAAGAATTGCACTTAACATATTATTAAAATCGTGTGCAACCCCTCCGGCAAGACGACCAACCGTTTCCATTTTCTGTGCATGATGTAATTGATGCTGTAGTTTTTCTCCTTCTTCTTCCGCCAGTTTCCTCTTCGTAATATCCGTTATGTAACCTTCCAGATGTAACAGGTTGTTTTTATTATCAAAAACACCTATTCCGCGTTCCCATACCCAGCGAATCTCTCCATTTGCTGTTTTTATCCGGTATTCAACCTCTACCGGTTGATGTTCGGATAAACGCTCTTGCCAAAGATTCCACAAGTATTCCCGGTATTCAGGAAGGATTAAATCATTAAACGAAATTACACGATTTCCTTCAAGTTCATCCGGCTGGTATCCTGTCAGGCTGAAGCAACCCTCACTGACGAATTCCATGGTCCAATCCGGATCATTTTTGCATCGATAAACCATACCATCCAGGTTTTTCAACAGCGTATAATACCGTTGCTCTCTTTCCTGCAGCGCTTCTGCAGCCTGGATTCGTTCTGTAATATCTTTATCTACCCCTATGTATCCTCTGAAATTCCCTTCGCTGTCATAACGGGGAACCGCACTGGAGGAATGGCAACGTTTTTCGCCACTTTTATGATAGTTCCAGTTGAGAAAATCCTGGTAGGATTCACGTTCAACCTTCAAGTCATCAAATTTCTCTTTTACTCCATCCCTGTATTCTTCCGATGCATATTCAGAGGTTTCCTCTTCTTCAACCATCAATTCATAAAACGAACGTCCGATAAGTTCAGCAGGATCATATCCTGCTATCGTTTTCCAGCTCTCCGATGCAAATGTAAAGCACTCATTTTCATCGGAAGCCCACACCATGTCCGGAATTGCATTAATCAGGTTCTGAAGTTCCGTCCGACTTTCCAACAGTTCATCATCAATGCGTTTACGTTCAGTAATATCCTGAATTGTACCTAAGATTTTTACTGGATTACCATTTTCGTCATCAAGACGTTCTGCTTTTGAAATGACAAAAACTTCTTCTTGATTTTCCGCCCGGATTACTTTGTATACCATTTCATACGGAGTATTATTTTCGACAAGATCAACTAACGCCTGATGAACATTTTCACGGTCTGGGATATGGGTTTCGATTATATCGAGTGGCAGTACCTGTTCAGGATTTTTTTCATGGTCGATTTGAATGCCAAAAATATCTAATGCCATTTCTGATCCCCATACCATTCCTGTTTTAAGATCGACCTCCCAGTTACCAAGTTTTGCAACTCTTTGCGCCATAGTCCATCGACGTTCATTCGTTCGCAGTTTTTCTTCTGCTTCCTTCAGTTCCGTTATATCTGTATTAAAACCGACAAACCGGAGTGGAGTCCCATTATCATCAAACAGGGCTTTTCCGCGACCGATAATCCAACGATACGTACCATCTTTCGCACGCATGCGAAATACGGATTCGTATTTATCCACCTTTCTTGCCAAGTACTCTTCAACACTTTGTAAAGCCGCTTCTTTATCGTCAGGATGGAGGAGATCGGACCAGGCAGTACTCGTATAAGGAAGTTCATCGGGTTTATATCCCAGCATTGTTGCGAAACGGTCTGAGTGGTAGGCTTCATCGGTTCTCAGGTTCCAGTCCCATAGTCCGTCAAGAGACCCTTCAATCGCCAACCTGAAACGTTCTTCTCTGTCCTTGATTTTCATCTTTATCCTTATAGGCCCATATAAAATACATGTTCAACACAATGAATTACACTTCGATTACAGATCTGACAAAATGAATATATTTGAGATCAGCCAAAGTTCAAATATTCAATACAAAGCTACATCGGGTGAATAGTATAATATGTAACAAATACAGAGTTTACCCTATAAATATTTTGACTTTTTAAGCAATATCCTGATACAGCTTCTCATTTGCAGAGTAATAATACTATCCCAACACCCTCTTAAAACCTGATTTTACCTGGCCAACTCCCTTTTTAACGACGAGCACAGATGCAGGAGAATACCGTGCCACTTTCTCAGGGATTTCACCGAAGAGCATTTGGCGGAATAGAGGTTCTTTCGCAGCTCCAATTACTACAAGGTCATATTCCCTGCTGGCTTTTGCTATTCCACCTGCAACAGACTTTGATTCAATCAGCATCTCACCATCACACGGTTCTTCCCGTATTTCACCCAGCGTCGTCCTGATTCTCTTTAATGCGGCGGATTTTTCTTCCTCAGATGGATTCTCGGGAACTACAAAGGTTGCTGTTACGGGTAAATCCATATCCCTGGCTACCGTCTGGATGACTTTCCGCGCGAGAATTGCGTTCGGTCCGCCAGCCGTTGGTAAAAGGCAATTGGTAAAAGACTGCATACGTCCCATTTTCAACATGAGGATATCACAAGGCGCCAGGTGAATAACCTTATCTGCTACTTCTCCGAAAATCCGGTCTTTTGCATTCGTGAATCCTTTCCAACCGATCACCAGGGCACTTGCTTTGTGACGGTCAATCGCTGCAAGGATACCATCCGCTGGATTATGCGCGATTACCATGTCGGTTTTCAGGTCACCTCCTTTTTTGCGTACATACTCCCTTGCCTTGTTAAAAAGGGGTTCTTTATGGTGAGCAAAACGAAGACCTTCATGAATAGGCATTTGACGGGAAACTTCAACGACTGCGATAGCAATCAAAGGGACATTGCGATCTTTTGCGACGGGATAAGCAAAATCGAGTAAACGTTTCACGGTAGCCGGATTGTGAAGTGCCACAAGAACACAAGCTCCCTGTTCCGGTTCAACGGGTTTCTGGTTCGGGAGAAATACCTGAGGTTCAAGTTCAGACGCTTTTTTCTCGAAATGAGCGTAGTAGATGATCAAACCGATGGCGACCCATGCAATGGTCACATACCAGGCAATCGGCTGGAAACTGAACTGGTACACAGCAAGCAGTATGTTTAATGAAAATCCAAGAATCGGTATGACGGGATACAATGGAACCTTGTATTTCCGTGGGATTTCCGGGTATTTACGCCGTAAAGCGATCACCGATAAATTGACCATGGCGAAGGTCAACAGGAACATAAGGCTCGCTGCTGATCCAACTGCTTCAATCGGAAGGGAGACAGCCATGCCCAGGAGAATTACACCGGTTGTGACGATAGCTATCTGAGGAGTGCGTCGCGATGGATGAATAAACGAGATCTTTTCCGGTAAATAACGATCTCTTCCCATGGAGAAAGCCACTCGTGAAGCCGCCATTACCGTGGCATTCAGAGCGGACATTGTGGAAAGCAGCCCTCCAAACACAATGATCGCCACACCAAACGCAGGCATGAAATCTTCTGCGGCACGCACGATTGCCGTTTCCTTGAAGTTGCCGAGGAACTCCCAGGAGGTTGTGTTTTCAGGATGGATCGCTCCCAGTGAAACCCACAGGATGAGAAGATAAATGATAACGGTGAGTCCGAGGGCAATAAATGTCGCCTTGGGTATATTCTTTTCCGGCTGTTTGATCTCCTCCGCGACGGTAGCAATCAGGTCGTATCCTTCAAATGCAATAAAGGTCAACCCCATCGCCACCAGGACACCGCCAAAACCTTGAGGAAAAAATGGTGTGAAGCTGTCAACAGCTTGTTCCGGCGCGGCAATGATCGCTTTGATTCCATAAAAGATAAAAATAAGCAGGACAACAATTTTGGAAAGAGTCAGTACATTTTCGGTTTTCCCCGTTACTTCTGCCCCCCGTGCATTCAAAAGGACAAAAACAACACCGATAAACAGTGTAATGAGAATGACAGAAGTATGATCACCAACGTTTTGATGAATGAGCGAAGCGATACCGGGAGTGTATTTCAGGAAAAACTCCCAGAAATACCCTGCAAAACCAATTGCATAGAGGCTACAGGCGACTGTGTAAGCGAACCATAACATCCATCCCGCAACAAAACCGGCCCCACCGGGAAATGCCATCCGGACAAACGAATACCCTCCACCTGCCCGGGGAATAGCCGACGCAAGTTCGGCATAGGCAAAAGCCGTTAAAAGGGTAACACCGCCATTGAGCGCAAATGCGAGAATGGATGCAGGTCCGGCCTCGCCTGCTGCGATACCGGTCAACACGAAGATCCCGGCCCCGATCATCGCACCCACTCCGATCATGGTGGCATCAAATAATCCCAGATCGCGTGCAAAGGATGTCTCTTTTGAAGCGTTGTCGCTCATGAAAACACCTTATGTACTGACTACCCGGAATGACGATACCTACAAAGATAGAGGATCAAAGTCAAATGTCGAAATGAAAACAGACCGACATTGAAAATTTCCTGTGGATGTTTGGAAGCTTCTGTACACCGGATTTATCATTCTGCATTTCGAACGATGAGAACAATGACATTCGTGGATTAAAACGTAGGTCAAACAAGTGGATTATCTTCTCTGACGGTTATCCGGAATGGAAGTATTTATTACGGTTAACACTGATCGCAACAATAACCTTGCTACTCCCTGAGAATTATAATGAAGTTTTATTTTTGAGAACCCAGAAAATACCAGCGGTTACTACTGACAATGTTATCCAGGGAAAAATACGATGAATTATTCTGATGACAGCAGGCCAGGATCTTTCAAAACTCAACAAGGATCCCGTAAAAAACAGAATAAAAAGACATGCACCAGATACTATCAGAATCAGGTCAACTGGTGAGGACTGGAAAAGAATCATTCGTTGAGAAATCATCATCCATATGGAAAGGACAATAGCTCCCAACGCCGTTAATTTGTGGAAGGTAAATACAGGAGTGTTTAATGGTCTACCCAGCGAACTTACAAAATAACCTGTTCCGATAGACATGATCAAAAGAACAACTGTGATGACCATACTCAGCATGATACTACTCATCATTTTATTCCTGTGTAAACCAAATATACAGATTGAATGCGAATGCAGGTTAGATAGAAAACAGATCACAAGTTTTGATTAGGCAACAATTATCAGTTATATTTTAAAGAGCAGTAGTTAGGAATTCCGAAAACTGATGCATAACAGAAATGTTGTAACATCCATCTGTTTGAATACTCAGCAATGACAATAAATCTGACGCGGTTAATCAAGGAGTCGAGAGCAATCCCAACGCATAATCATTGTCGTGTTTCACAATGTAATGGTGATTACGATGCATAACGATGACTTTATCGTCAACAAGCTCAAGATCATCGTGGACAGCATTTCGGATGGTGTGCTTGCGGTCGACAATAAGATGCGAATTACATTTTTCAACAAGGCCGCCGCTATTATTTTGGGTCACAGCAGGGAAAATGCACTGGGGCAAAAGTGCTGGGATGTATTTACGACAGATGCCTGCCAAAATAATTGCCCACTCCAGCAGACATTCAAATCGGGGAAGCCAACCATCAATAAATACGTCTGTTCCATCCGGAAAGATGGAAGACGTATTCCAATCAGCATTTCTACTGCTCTGTTAAAGGATGATCAAGACAATATTATAGGCGGTGTGGAGACCTTTCGTGATCTTTCACAGGTTGAAACTCTGCGAAAACAACTTGAAGGAAGTTATACTTACAGCGACATGATCGGCTCCAGTAAACCAATGCAGGAGCTGTTTGAATTACTCCCTATTATCGCCCAAAGTAATGCAACGGTGTTGATTGAAGGGGAAAGTGGCACGGGCAAAGAATTAGTAGCAAAAGCGATCCACCATTTAAGCAATCGAAACACAAATCCTCTCATTGTCGTAAACTGTGCCGCAATTCCCGACGCTCTTCTGGAATCTGAACTTTTCGGTTACAAAGCAGGTGCTTTCACAGATGCAAAAAAGGATAAAAAAGGGAGATTTGCGCTTGCTGATAAAGGAACGATCTTCCTCGATGAAATCGGTGATGTATCCCCGGCGATCCAGGTGAAATTGTTACGTGTGCTGCAGGAGTTTACATACGAACCCCTGGGAAGCACACAGACGGAGAAGACGGACGTACGTGTGATTACCGCGACAAATCGGAATCTTGTTGAATTGATGAATTCCGACCGTTTCCGTGAAGACCTGTATTACCGGTTGAATGTTATCAGTATTAAAATCCCGCCATTGCGCGACCGCCTGTCGGACATTCCCATGCTCATCGAACATTTCATCGGCAAATTTTCACATCTGCAGAACAAAGACATCTCCGGGATTACTCCTCTTGCTTTGAATATTCTTATGAACCATAAGTACCCCGGTAACGTCCGCGAATTGGAAAATATTATTGAACATGCTTTTGTACTGTGCCCAGGCGGTGTGATCCATCCGGAACATCTACCAAATCACATACAGAATGTTCGCCCCGTACCCGTCATTGAAGTAGCGGAAACCCTCGAAGAAATGGAAGCGCTTTTCCTGACTGCAGCGTTAAAACGGAATAACTGGAATCGCAAGGACACAGCGAAAGAACTTGGCGTCAACCCCTCCACCTTATATCGTAAAATGATCAAACTGCATATCGAACCGCCTAAACCATCCGGAAAAAAACCAAAGAATGCATAATTGCATTACTTTCACCTGGATAGTCTTGCATTTATGCATGATATTTCTTGTAGTGTTGTACAGGTTATTGTTTTCAAGTATGACGGATAAATCGTTATATCTTCAATAATAAGAACTTACGATTCACGTTCTTCGAAATTCCTCCATTGGAGTACATATTGCATGACAGGTGAATAGAGGTTCGAGGTCATGCGGAACAGACTGAGAATCTATTGCACCGCCTTCCCGCATACTTCCACGAATTTTTCATGATGGTTGGAGCCGGTTCATGTGAATATCCGGCGTTTCCGCTGCATCATCCATAGCAGTCTTGTAACCTGAAGGAGGAGAAAATGGAAGAGAAGACAAAAGAGAAAAAACTTGGTGACGGTGTCTACCATCCAAGCGCCCGTCCGATGAAAGTCTATGTCGACGACACTGGGATCATGTACCTGTGTGACAAAGACATTGATTCCGAACGTCCGCTGAAAGATCAGTCATGCTGGTCACTGGACCTTGTGCAGTTTACCAGGGGTGGGTAAAAACCTCATGAATGCACTGCACTCCGGTACGCACACTTCGAATCGTATCCTTTGCCGTTATTTCCACATTCATTGAGGTGACAATCATCCGTACAACCTAACCATGATCGGAGGCAAGTATGGGAGAAATCTACCTTAACACATCCGCACTCGCCTGGGAATCAGCGGAAGGATATCCATCCGGGGCGATGCAGAAAGTACTTCACGATGGCACAGACACAACACCACGCACTGTACTGCTGAAAATTGAACCGGGATTCAGTATGACGGAGCATTCACACTTGTATACGGAACTGCATTTCATTCTTGAGGGAGAATACCAGATCCATGATGAAGTCTTTCCCGAGGGAACTTTCAGAATCGTTCCGGAGCATACGAATCACGGTCCGTTTTCAACGAAAAAAGGGGCTGTCATCCTGGTCGTGTGGATTGATTACCGCAAGTAAAAGTGGAGGCTGAACCCGTTGGTCTTTCATAACAAAAGGGACGCAATGCCTGTTCAGGTTGTGTCCCTTCAATTTATAGTAAAAAACTGAAATGCCGACTCACGGAGTACGAGATTCATGAAACGCTGAGTATAAAGCGTCCTTCAGATTATTTAATGAAAATGGTTTTTGCAGGAAAGCTTGAATGAGTGTCTCCTGTTGTTCATCCATAATCTGTGATTGTTCATACCCGCTCGCAAGGATCGCTGGAATATCCGGTTTAATCTCCCTAACCAGTTCCAGCAGCTTCCAACCATTCATATTCGGCATCGCCAGGTCAGTAAGAATGAGATCAATAGAATCATGTTCGTCACGGAACAGCTCAATAGCCTCGGGACCATCCTCCGCGCTGTACACAGTAAATCCCAGCCGGTTCAACATATTTCCGACAACCTTGCTTACAGCAATTTCGTCTTCCACCAGCAGAACCGTTTTACCTTCATATGCTTCCGTCGCTATCTGATCAATTTCGGATTTCTTTGATTCTGTTTCTTTCTCGGACAACGGCCAATAGATCCGTACCGTACTCCCTTTATCAATAATGCTTGAAACTGTTATACAACCACCAAATGATTTTACAATTCCTAATGTTACCGCCAGTCCAAGTCCCCTACCCAGGAATTTTTTTGTAAAGAACGGATCAAAGATCCTGCTGATGGTCTCTTCATCCATCCCATGGCCCCGATCGTTGACAACGATGCATGCATAGGTTTCATCGTTTGCTTCCCAACCAACCGGAGAACAATGCGACAGCTCAATGTCTCCTGATGTAACTGTTTTAATCTCGATTCGTATTTCCCCTGGCGACTCACCCATTGCCTCCCATGCATTGGTTACGAGGACTGTTAACACCTGTCCAACCTGAACCGGATCAGCATTGATGTATGGTCCCTTGTCAGGGAAGTCTATCATCAGGCTGATTCCTAATGGCAACTGGGGCATGAGTTGTTCAATATAGAGACGGCATGTTTTCGATAAACTCACTCTTGATGGTTCTGCATCTGTTTCCCCAAGGAATACTAACAGATTCCTGCTGACCTCGGATGCCTGAAATGCTGCTGCACGAGCATCCACAATACTTTCAAAACCATCCCAATCCGGCTCCGAATCAATCAACACAAGTTCAAGATTGCCGATAACTGCTGACAGCTTGTTGTTGAAATGGTGGGCGATGGCTCCTGCCATCCTGGAAAGACTTTCTGCCTTCACAGTTTGTTGTGCTCGACGCTCCAGCTCCAGCCGTTCAGTAATATCTCTGCTGATCCCGAAAATGACCTGTTTGTTCTGCCACTTCCCGATAACAACTTTTGTCTCAACCGGAATATGATTTCCGCTTTTTGTAAGCAGCGGAATAATGCATGAATCTTCTTTCCCTTCGATCATCGCACCGATTACTCTTTTTGCATCCTCATGCCGTTCTTTTGGATGAACAAACAAGATATGCTTGCCCAACAACTCATCTTCTGTATATCCCAATCTCTCAGTTACAACTTCATTCACTCCAATGATGAAACCTTCTATGTCAAGAATAAAAAACATGTCATCAATGGTGTTGAATAAAAGCTCCAGATCTTTATGATGTTGACGATTTCTTTCTTCATTCATTTCCTGTGTAATAAATGAGCCAGCATAGTGGGCTATTCTTTCCAGTGCATTCTTTGCAAGATCTGGAATTTCGTCAAATGACCGCGAGGCGACATTCAAGCTGCCTAAAGATTTTCCCTGATTTACAATTGGAATGATTCCAATTGCTTTGATACCTTCCTTTACAGATACCTCTTTATTGGCGATAATATATACAGGATCCCCTTTATCAATTATTCGAGCATTTTCGGAGTCAATCGGATAGTAGGATGTATTCTTGATAAAATCTTCGGACAAACCTCTTTGTACTTTTAATTCAACACCACCGTCATATTCGTTTACAAGGTACAAACCTCCTCCATCCATATTTGCGACACTCAATGCAGTATTCAAGCACTCTTCCAGTTTCGATTCAAAACTGGTGGCCATACTCCATGCTGCAGCCATGTCGCTTTCACTCTGGACAAATTCCTGTAATACTTTCAGTTCGTTTATATCAAAGTGTGTTCCTATCATCCGTACTGGATCACCATTCTCATCCCATTCTACGATTTTGCCTTTATTCAGTACCCAGATCCAGTTCCCACTTTTCTGTCTAAGCCGTATTTCACTTTCAAATATCTCGGTTTCCCCATTAAAATGTCTTTCCAGCACGAAATTTGCTTTTTTCAAATCATCGGGCCGACATAAATCAACAAATGTCTGGTAACTGGCAGGTTCAATCTCCTCTAAACTATAACCGACTATTTCCGCCCAACGTTCATTAACGACGAGCATACCGGTTTTAATTGACCAATCCCATAATCCAACCTGAGAACCTTTGATTGCAAGATCCAGACGTTCTTCTATTTCATGTTTGTCAGTAATATCGACCAGATATCCTTGAAAATGGGATACGTCTCCCTTATAATTTCTCACAATTCGCGTATAATCGGCAAACCAGCCATAACTTCCGTCTTTTCGTTTAATGCGATATGGTTTGTGTGCAATACTCTCAGCACCATCCCTGATTCCTTTTCTGACAGAAACAGATACATTGTCATAGTCATCCGAATGGATTAACTCTCTGAAACTCCATTTATTCGCCATTATCTCTTCAGGAGGATAACCAAGCACCTGAAGCACATTCGGTGATATATATTCGATCACCGGTCTATGAGAAACTTTCCATTTCATTACCAGGGTGGGCCCTTCGAGGAACATGTTTCTTTCTTCAGCCAGGGCTAATTCCGCATATTTCCGTTCTGTAATATCATGAACCGTGCCAATCCCAAGGATTGCCGCCCCATATTCATCAAAAGTAATTTTTGCTCTCTCACGAACCCATCGAATTTTACCATCTACCTGGATCCTGTGTTCGATATCATATGTTCCCTCCCTGATCGCTCGTTTCCATTCAGCAAGGAGTAAGTCTTTATCATCGTCATGTACACACTCAAGGAATAACCCTAAATCAATCGGTTGATTTTTATCTATATCGAATAGCCTGTAAGTTTCATCACTCCATATAAGATTGTTTTTCACAATGTCAAAATGCCAGCTTCCCACTCCAGCAACTGATTGAGCCTGTTCAAGTCGAGCTTCGCTGGATTCTCTCAGTTGGACTTCTTTCTCCAGCTTGATCAAGGTCTTTACATGCGTATCCTCGAGTGCCTTCAAGTCGGTAACATCCTGCATGACCACAACACCTCCGACCACATCCTGTCCAGAATGCATCGGACTGATAGAAACTCGCATTTTTCGGATATCGCCGTCGCGAGTTTTCAATTCACCCTCGTGATGCAGAACAGAATGATTCTCACTGATCACTCTTTCAACAGGACAAATATCTTTACAGGACTGGTTTTCATCACCGAAGATTTCGTAGCACTTTTTCTTTTTAGCTTCTTCGAGCGTCCACTTCGTGAGTTTTTCTGCAGCGGGATTGATATATAGGATATTCTTCTCAAGATCACGAACATAAACCTGCTCACTCACACTATTCAGAATAATCTGATAATAGCTGGATTCATCCATTTCCTTCTCCTTACTTCATCAATATCGCACGAACTGGTGATGCTTCTGCTTCATGCATTCTGAGCGGAAAACATAGAAGCGTGTATTTTCCTTCCGGTACATCTATCAGGTTTATTCCCTCGAGGATCAGAATTCCATTTGAAAGCAATGTACTGTGCGTGGGAAAATCCTCATCAGCATATGCTTCAATAGTTACATAGTCAAGCCCCACCAGTGAAATATCCAGTTCAACACATTTGGTCGCTGCATCCTCAGCGATATACACATAATCTTCCGAGAACTGTCCATTGCAGCAAAGCCCATTTCGTGAATTGTCGGTCTTGAATAGAACCGCTTCTCCAGGCTGGATGTCATGGTTAGATAAATGTTCTGCGGTAACAACTTTTGCATTGCCCACATCAATAACATGTGCAGGAAGTATAAAGGATTCGACGCCGTATTGATCAATTGTTTTGCCGTCAGTAATAAAATGAGCCGGTGCATCAATATGTGTCCCTGAATGAGCACTTAGTCTAAGACTGGATAAATCACAGAACCCTCCCTCTTTCAGGGTCAGGAGCAGTTCTCGTGAATATGGCGTATCTCCTGGATAATCAATAGATTCCTTCCCCAATACTACACTTATGTCATACAAAGTGTGTTTTTTCGATATCATGCATCCCTCCCTGTGAAATACTGTCACAACATGTTACCACAGATTAATTGCAACATCAGGATTTCACACTCAACTGTACTGGAGTAAAAATTGCTGTTTTAACAAATGTAGAGTTCAATTCATCTGAATAGAGGTCTCCCTGTTTACTTTTTCACAGCAATTGAGTCTTTCAGAGAAAATAAAACGTCTGAAAATTGATTTGTGATAAGATCTCCATAGAATCCCAAAACCTGAAGAATAATTGACGAAATATGGTAATCATATATATTGATTATACCGATAATGGAGGATAAAGATACTACGTTTATTTATTGTCATTATTTTGTGATGTAATGAACAAAATATTCGCTGTTTACCGGGACTTCAATATTGATAGCAGCGAATGTTCCTGTTGACTGGAAAAAGTCTATAAGGAAACTTAATTTCTTCTGTTCTGCTTGAATTACATGATTTTCTTCACCATACTTCAGAATCCTGGTTAAATAACAGTGTTGGTGAACATGGGCATCGCAACAGATATTATTTTTATCATCGTCGCTTCGTTTTTCTGCGGATTGCTGTTTCAGAAGCTCAAGCAGCCACTTATCCTTGGCTACATTGTAGCGGGAATTATTCTTGGACCGCATGCTTCGGGACTTATTACCAACCTTCATGACATCGAGTTATTAAGTGAAATCGGTATCGCTCTTCTCCTTTTCGCCCTTGGTCTTGAGTTTTCTCTCAAAGACCTGAAGCCGGTAAAAAACATTGCGTTGTATGGCACACCCATCCAGATCCTGCTTACGATTTTATTCGGTTTCGGGATCGGCCAGGTATTGGGGTGGGACTGGAAACCTTCCCTGTGGCTTGGTGCTTTAATCTCCCTGTCGAGCACCATGGTGTTGTTAAAAACCCTCATGAACCAGGGATGGATGGGAACATTGTCCAGCAAGGTAATGATCGGTATGCTGATTGTGCAGGATCTGGCGGTGGTTCCCATGATGATCATCCTTCCGCAATTGAATAATCCTGCGGTCGGGATTCCTGCCTTGGGATTTGCTGCTGTGAAAGCGGCGGTATTCATTGCAGCAATGATTCTCCTGGGAACGAAGTTGTTACCGAAGTTAATGACATTCATCGCCCGTCTTGAGTCGCGTGAATTATTCCTTCTCGCGATAACAGCAATAGGATTAGGTATCGGTTACCTCACACATGCAGTAGGTTTGTCGTTTGCGTTTGGCGCATTTGTGGCGGGTATGGTCCTCAGCGAATCGGATTTTGGGCACCAGGCCCTCAGCGACATTATTCCTCTGCGCGACATGTTTGGACTGCTGTTTTTCACCTCTGTAGGTATGTTGCTTGATCCCGGATTTCTCGTGGAACACCTGTGGCAGATTCTTCTACTCGTTTTAGCTGTCTCCCTGGGAAAAGGTCTCATCTTTTCTCTGCTGGCGTTTCTCTTCCGGTACCGGAACGTCATTCCTCTCGCAGTTGGATTCGGGCTCTTCCAGGTTGGCGAATTTTCTCTTGTTCTTGGAAAGATTGGTCTGTCCACCGAATCCATAAGCCCGGAACTGTATTCTATGGTCCTTACCATATCAATCATCTCTATGGTATTCACACCCATTCTCTCAGGGCAGACAAACCGTCTCTATTCCCTGCGTCGGCGTACCCACAAACAGGAGAAGCTGGAAACATGTAATCTGCCGGGTACCGGGTTGCAAAATCATGTCGTACTTGCTGGAGGTGGCCGAATTGGGTTCCAGGTTGCGCAAGTACTGGAACGTGTGGGCCAGTCCTTCGTCATCATCGAATTTGACCACTACCGTGTAGAAGAAGCCCAGCAGGCAGGTATGGCGGTTGTGTATGGCGATGCCAGCCGTGAAACGGTTCTTGAAGCGGCTGCTTTGAGTCAGGCATCCATGTTAATAATAACCCTGCCCGACATCATGGTTGCGAAATCGATCATTTCCCATGCCAGGCATGTGAAACCGAAAATCCATGTTGTTGCTCGAACATCTTGCCAAAGCGATTTTGAAATCCTGAAAAAATTGGGAGTATCGGATGTCGTTCTGCCTGAGTTCGAAGCAAGCCTGGAATTAATGCGACAATCCTTACGCCAGTTGCGTATCGAACCGACAGAAATCCAACGGTACACCGATTCTGTGCGACAGGATCTCTATCAGCAATGGTATAGCGACAACGTTCTGCACCGTACGCTATCACAACTGCGTAGTGCCGAGGAACATTTTGATCTTCAATGGTTCCGGGTACCTGAGAACAGTCCCATAATCAATCAATCTATTGGTGATCTTCATATTCGCAAACATACTGGGGCTTCGGTAGTGGGTATTGTACGTAATAATACGTTAATTCCTAATCCGGATGTCTCGTTTGTCTTCCAGGAGGATGACCTGATCGCGATTATTGGAAATGATGAAACCCGCATGGCATTCTGTATGATGGCTTCAACCGGCAGTTGTAACAATCCATTATTGGAACAAAACGATGAATCAAAGTAGTCCGCCATGGCAATTGAACATCATATAATGAAACCTGGATTATTACAACGATACCTGGACTTGCTACATATTCCTTGTGAGTCGCCCAGCCTGGATGGGTTGAGGAGAATTGTACAAGCTCATCTCTGTTCCATTCCTTTCGAAAATATCTCGAAGCTGCATTATTTCAGGACAATGGGTTTGACGAACATCCCCGACCTTAAACTGTACCTGGATGGTATTGAACACCATCATTTTGGCGGCACCTGTTATTCCAACAACTATCACCTGTATCAATTATTGGCCAACCTGGGGTATGATGTACGGTTGTGTGGCGCGGACATGAACAACCCGGATTGTCACCTGGTGATAATGGTCAAGCTGGATGGTCGTGAATATCTTGTTGATGGCGGATATGCGGCGCCATTCCTGAAACCGATGCCTCGGGATCTGGATAGCGACTATGAGATCCAACTGGGACAAGACCTTTATGTGCTCAAGCCACAGGATGAACAGAGAAGATCCCGATTGGTTATGTACAGAAATGGTGAAGCGAGACACGGATATATTGCCAAACCGGAATCTCGCCACATCAGCGAATTTGCGGGATCAATCGCTCATTCCTTCCGATCTGACGCTACGTTTTTAAACTCGCTCCTGTTGACAAAATTTTATTCTGATCACTCGCTGGTGATCAATAACCTCAATGTTATCGAATCCCGGGGAACCGAATCAACTATTCAGGTTCTGGCAAACCGAAAAGAAATAGTGATAGCGATTGAAAAACATTTTGGCATTCCAACCGCTATCACTGAAACTATTGTTAACGAACTGCCAGCCTTTGGCGACGCCTGGAATTGACAGTTCGATCTATAGATTTCATGAACTGCATCTTACATAAACAGGCTGTTTGATTTCCTTTCAGGCAGTCCTTGCAGGCGCCGAGCGAACCAGTACATTGACAAAGTACACAAAGACCGGTGTCAGGATCAGGTTTAACGCCAGGCTTAATACAGCCACACTTACAATGGGTCCACCGATTCCATAATCAAGGCTCAGCAGGATAATTCCAGCACCTACTTCTCCTCTAGGTAACATGCCAATCGCTACCGCCAACCGTTCCTTCCAGTGTGCTTCTTTTCTGTAAACAAACGCAGGGAACATCTTACCGATATTGATCAGGATCGTGAGCAGAAAGACATGCAACAGTAACGGTCCAAGATCAAGAGGCGGCAATCCAGCGGTAATTGTAAGTGTTCCGGATGATCCACCGCCGCTGGTGGCAGCGTTCGCACCAAAGAGTACAGGCATGCTCAAGCCTACAAACATCATGAACACAGCGGACACAATTGTCGCCACACGCTGTTCTTTTGGTGATTCCGGACCTTCCTGATGACCGTCCCGAGCATCATCTGCATGTGGATCAGTCCCTTTCGGGTGTTTCATGATCGCGCCGAGAACAAATGCAGGCAAAAGAACTTCAAGATGGATCGGAACACGGTAGTCGATAATTTTTGTCCCAAAATAGATTGCTTCACTGACACCTGCAATAATTATCGCGTAAGTTAGCACCCACGGCCAACTGACCGGGATAGTGATCTTATGGAGCCAGCGCCACGCCACCCACAACAGCACAAACATGACGACAACGATAATGCCGAGCTGCCATGCAAGACCAACCATGAGAATCTTCAACGGTATCATCAGCAACACAGTATCCAGGTCGTCGAAAATCACAAGGACGCGTGTTTTTTTAAACATCCATGTGGAGCTTAATCCTGCCGCTGCAAGCATGGCGAAGAGGACACCTGTAGCTGTTGGCGCTGCGAAACGTCCGGCGACCAGAACTTCTTTCCATGCATCCCCGGAAGACCATAGTTCCGGAGGCATCAGAATAAAAACAAAATATCCGGCGGCAAACAGCCACGGGAACGTTGCGGTTGTGATCGCCACAAGGTAATCGAAGCCGTAGGAACGTACTTTCGATTTATTCAGTTCGAACTCATACCCGACATGTATCATGATAAAGGACAAACCGACCATGGTGAAAAACGTGATCAGTTCAGAAACCAGATTGTGATGATCACCTGTTATCGTCGGAAGAAGCTGAGCACCAACCAGTCCAAACATAAGTAAAATTGAAAAAACGGCTATTTTCTTCATCGTGATTCCTCCCGTGGTCCAATTCTCCTGAATAAGACCGCTGGTAAAATAGACATCATCTGTATTCTGTTAATTTTTATTAGACTGTTGATGTATTCCCAGAGATTTCATTCCCTACTGATTGGGAATCCATGGATATCCTTATCTGGATTTAGCAGAGAAATCGTAATGGATACGATTTTTCAACAGTCAATATAATGGTACATTCGTGCAGATTTCTATATGGATGCAAATCGGCAGGAATTGTTGCAGGTTCTTGAAGCTGTTTCCACAGATATAGAGCAATTTTTGATCATTATGGACTATATGGAAGAACTATATCAACGCGAGCTCCATGAACCCCTTGCTTTTAGAACGCTTATGTGTTTACTTACGCCTGTCTGTAAATCAACCATTTATGAGGCTGCATGCCAGTTCTTGTTTTCCACATGGATCTTGTGTAAGGATTGCGCGAGTAAACAGGTACAGAACCGCTCTGTTGCGATGTTCATCCTGTTGAAAGGTTCTTTATGCAATGATTCCCATCCTTGAGCGCCTGAATTCTTTTTCAGGTGTACCTGTAGTTTATTGTTAATTTTTAAGAAGAAACGCAGTTATTGTTAGTCATCCGACTAATGCTGTAAGTTGTGGAGAACAGTACCATGAATTTGAAATCCGACTTTGGATTTTCTTCCTTTTTTGAAAATCAGTGTGAAACGTTGTTACAATCCGATAGTATTCCTGCTCGTGTCATCGCTGAGCACCGAGACCGATACACTTTGTGGGCAGAATCAGGTGTTTGCGCCGGAAAAGTGTCCGGGAAAATTCATCAACTTGGCCAGGGAGCCAAACCCGCTGTGGGCGATTGGGTAACCTGCACCCAGGCTGTCGAAACCGATTCCACCTGCATGATTACCAACCTGTTCGAACGTCGTACAGCGTTAACCCGTGGATCGGCAGGTGAGAATGGTCGCATCCAGGTCATCGCCGCGAATATTGACCTGGTGTTTGTGGTAACCGGACTGGACGGCAACTACAACCTGCACCGGATCGAACGGTACCTCGCGCGTATCTGGGCGAGTGGCGCACAACCGGCGGTTATTCTGA
The DNA here is from genome assembly GCA_963674515.2 of bacterium. Lineage (GTDB taxonomy): Bacteria > Electryoneota > Electryoneia > Electryoneales > Electryoneaceae. The sequence goes on along the minus strand of CAXXQY010000026.1, from coordinate 204,405 downwards.
ACAAGGTGGATATGTGCGACACTATGGCCGTCTACCTGGACGAAATCGAGAGCAATCATCCCGGAGTTCCCGTATTGATTGCTGCAGCGAAATTGTCCATGGGACTCGATGAAATCCGTGCGCAGATTCTGCCGGGGCAAACCGTCGCCTTCGTCGGTTCATCCGGGGTAGGAAAATCGACGATCATTAATTCTCTCGCTGGAGAGCAGCAGATGGCAACGAATGAGGTACGATCCACCGACCATCGTGGACGTCATACCACCACCCATCGAGAGCTGTTCCTTCTTCCGGGTGGCGGTATGGTCATCGACACACCGGGGATGCGTGAATTGCAGCTCTCCGACACCGACGGAATTGATCTTGTTTTTTCTGATATCGAAGAACTGTCGAAAGAGTGCCGGTTCCAGGATTGCCGTCATGACACCGAACCGGGATGTGCCGTGAAGAAGGCGGTTGAAGATGGACGTCTGCCTGCGGAACGTCTCGAGCATTACCATAAGCTCGAACTGGAAGCGCAGGCCTACGAACGTCGTCACGATGAGCACTTGCGCAGAACCTTCGAGAAACGATTCGGAAAAGTGGTCAAAGAAGGTAAACAGATCCGAAGATGGAAAAAGGTAGAATAATTCAATCTGTTATTCATACAATCAATCACCCCGATCTCACTTGAGGTTGGGGTGATTTTTTAAAATCAAATAGTCCGCAAGGCAGTGAATATGAAATTGCCTCAAAAGAAAAGCCCAAAAGGTGTTTTGCTGGCTCCTGAACGCAGTGGAGAACCTGCAATAAAAATGAGAAATATCAACATATATCATTGAATCTCACACTCATTTTAAAGTATCATAATAAATGAGTTAGGTGTTGCAATAGAGGCATTAGTAACGTATAATTCTTATATAAGAAATTATTCTTATTCAGGAGACTGCCGGTGAAGATCGGAAAACGTGAAGTGGAACGGCGAATTCAGCATTTCCAGGATGTGTGCAAGGATGCTGGGGTGAAGCTTACGCATCAACGCCTGGAGATTTTTCGCGAGGTTGCACAAACGGGTGATCACCCGGATGCGGAAAAGGTGTTTCAAGGCGTCCGTAAACGGATGCCTACTGTGTCGCTGGATACCGTGTACAGAACATTATGGATGTTGAATGATGTCGGATTGATACGAACGATTGGCGCGTCCAGGGAACGTACACGTTTCGACGCCAACCTCAGCGATCATCACCATTTTGTCTGCCGGAAATGTGGAAAGATGATCGATTTCGCGGCTGATTCACTGGATGATCTTCATACACCCGATGTTGTAAACACGTATGGATTGATCGAGTCTACCCATGTAGAGATCCGTGGTGTTTGCCACAAATGTGCCTCAAGGCAGTAAATTGTAAAACATAGTACGAGTGGAGGAAATGCAGTATGAGTAAGAAAAAACTGACTAACGGTGTCGGCGCGCCGGTCGCGGATAACAGGAACAGCCTGACCGCTGGTCCACGCGGACCGATGCTCTTGCAGGATGTCTGGTACCTGGAAAAACTCGCCCACTTTGATAGAGAAGTCATCCCCGAACGCCGGATGCACGCCAAAGGATCAGGAGCATTCGGCACATTTACCGTCACCCATGACATCACGAAGTACACCAAGGCGAAGATCTTCTCCGAGATAGGCAAAAAAACGGAGCTGTTTGTCCGCTTTTCTACCGTCGCAGGAGAACGTGGCGCCGCCGATGCGGAACGTGATATCCGTGGATTCGCGATCAAGTTTTACACGGAAGAGGGCAACTGGGACCTGGTTGGCAATAACACACCAGTCTTTTTCCTGCGTGATCCCCTGAAATTCCCGGACCTGAACCGTGCCGTAAAACGTGACCCGAAAACCAACCTGCGCAGCGCTAAAAACAACTGGGATTTCTGGACCAGCCTGCCGGAAGCGTTGCACCAGATCACCATTACGATGAGTGACCGTGGTATTCCCTTTTCCTACCGTCATATGAACGGATACGGCAGCCACACCTTCAGCCTGATCAATGCCGACAATGAACGCTTCTGGGTGAAATTCCACCTGAAAACCCAACAGGGAATCAAAAACCTCACCGACGCCGAAGCGGAAGCGGCGATTGGTAAGTGCCGGGAAAGCCATCAACGGGACCTGTTCGACAGCATTGAAAAGGGTGATTTCCCGAAATGGAATGTGAAAATCCAGGTGGTCAAGGAAGAGGAAGCGAAAAACTTCCCGTTTAATCCGTTTGATCTGACCAAGGTGTGGCCTCACAAAGACTATCCGCTGATTGATGTCGGTGTGCTGGAGTTGAATAAAAATCCGGAAAATTACTTTGCGGATGTGGAACAGGCAGCGTTTAATCCTGCGAACATCGTCCCCGGAATAGGTTTCTCCCCGGACAAGATGCTGCAGGGACGGTTGTTCTCCTATGGCGATGCTCAACGGTACCGTCTCGGAGTAAATCACAACTTGATTCCCGTCAACGCGGCCCGGTGTCCGGTACACAGCAACCATCGTGATGGCGCCATGCGTGTGGACGGCAACTATGGAGCATCAGTCGCTTACGATCCGAACAGTGAAGGGGAATGGGCGGAGCAGCCGGAACATCGTGAGCCGCCGTTAAAACTTGATGGCGATGCGGATCACTGGGATTTCCGTGAAGATGATGACGACTACTTCTCACAACCGCGAGATTTATTCCGGATGATGACTCCGAAACAGCAAAAGGCGTTGTTCGAGAACACGGCGCGTGCCATGGGCGACGCTCCCGAAGAGATCAAGATCAAGCATATTCAGCACTGTATGCAGGCGGACCCAGCCTACGGCGAAGGTGTCGCTGCTGCTCTCGGGATTTCCATGGATAAAATCGGATAATTTGACATCCTTGACGACAACTCAGCCCCGGCTTCTGGCTGGGGCTGTTCTCTTTTATGGATTTTGTAATCGTATTCTATCTCAGCACGGATTAAAACCACACATTACCACCGAGCCGAAGCGAAAACCCGACAAAAAATCCTTCCAGGTATTCATACCGGTTACGGTCCTCGTCAAACACTCCCCGATAGGTCAGGTCGATACACCATAACATCGCCGCTTCATACTGCAGAGAAACTTCGTAGGCTTTCGGTTGCAATCCCGTGTCCAGGTTGTCGCCGTCCAGTGTGTACAACAATGCTCGTGCACTCAGTAGCGCGGGTTCGTCACTAAAATCGGGGATCAGCCTTGTACGTGTGATCGGGACAAATACGCCGGCAGGCAGGTAAAAAAACGATTTTGTGCGGGCGTTAATGCCGTCCTTGAAAATATTCAAAGCCCCTACGCTTATGTAGCTCTTGCAAAAATTCAAGATTTCGAATTCAAGATAGGAATCATCAATTTCCACCGGATTCAGATTTACTGTTGTTCCGGCAAATGTGTAGGAATATTCACCCGGGGAATTTGTACTTTTCGAAGTATCGCTGGCGAATACTTGTATACTCATTCCCAAGACTACTGACAAACTGATGCAGAACAACAAACTCCGGTGAGAAACAATCGACTTATCACGATTCATGGCATCTCCTTTGGCAAGCAATTCAATTTAAAAAATCGATCCGTGATTCCGATCTGAAATGACTCCGGCTCAATATACGGCAGATGAAAATCTCCCAAAAGCACATTTTTACAGCATGGTTTTCAATGGCAGGTTTGCCCTACTGTCCGCTGGCCAGCAGATAGGGTTTCATCATTGGTGTTCTTTCAGCGGATGTGATCCAAGCCGGTTGCCCCGAATAGCTTGTTGGTGGGTGGCCCTATTGCTTAGTGACGAAGGAACGGGCAATAGGGTTTCAAGTAAACGTAGCACGGACGTAAATCACCAGTCCAGGAAAACATGGCGATGATAAGGATACGTAGCACCGTGCTTCAGCGCGGTGGGTTGGGTACGCCACTTTTCAGGAGCGCGCTTTAGCGTGCTTGTCAGGTGACGCCATATGAAAAGCACGCTGAAGCGCGCTCGAATCTCTTCTTCCTTCTTTTCACCGCGCTAAAGCACGGTGCTACAATCACGGCAACTTATTGGCGGTGAATCTGACTTGTATCTCTATTCCCGCCTCCCCTTCACAATCGCATCCCCACTTCCCGATTCCTGACGGTTGATCACATTGTCATTCCCCACCACATTGTTGTCCCCTTCCACATAAATTCCGCCACCTTCGACATAGACGTTTTTCACAACACGCTGCAGTTTCTCCAACTGGTCAGCATCGAGGTATTCGTTCAGGAGGTAGGTTATGGATATAGCTTCTATACTGTTGTCGCATTCGACGGTTTGTTTGCCCGCCTCGAGACGACGTTTCAGGTAGTCCTCATCGAAATAGTGCGGAGTTTCGCTATCCTTGCATTGGCTGCACGGGCAGGGAATACGTTTGCTCATGTTTAACCCCGGGAATGTGGAATGGATGCGTTCCAGTTCGTAGGTCACAACGGTCAACAGTTCACGTTTCAGTTGTCCGTTCACACGGACTCGGATTTCCTTCTGATCGGTGAGTTCCAGCACTTCGGCACGGGCGCCGTTCTTCTGGAAAATAGCGCCGTACTTCCATGTATGCTCCTGCGATTCAAGAAGGGTGTGCAACGCCATGATCAACTTGACTACCAGCCCGGACGGCATAAAATCATACGAATACTGCAGCGCCAGGCAGTTTTCGTTCGGCCATTCATAGTCCGGACGGTCCTTGCTCAAGAGTTGCGGGGCGATCCAGGTGTCGGAAACGCCGGGCAATGAATAGCACAAGCCGAACACCTTCATGAGTTGTACAAGCTTAGTGTGCTGCCCCTTGTAAACATCGTCCCTCCAGATCGTAGCGAGATCCTTTTTCCCGAAACGACCAAGTTGTTTTCCTACCTTTTTATTGTCCAGCACCTTGTATACTGTATCGGTCACCCATTCGGGACGCAGGAAAAGTACCTGATGCAGGAGCGGATCATCCTTGAAATGCAGCACCACCCCAAGATCATGCAAGTAGCCAAGGAGTTGTTCCATATCTTCAACAAGTTTCATACCGCATTCGATACAAATATTTATATAGTCTTTTTCCTGTAAATAGTTTGATGGATGGTTTTCCAGCCGGTTACGTACTTTCACCCATGTTTTCGGTAGTGACATTCCCACCAATGGCAACGCTTGTAACTGTTCCTGCAAGTCTGTCACCAGGTTGCAGATCTTCTCTTTTTCATTGTTTTCCTCACTGATGAGGTAGACATCATGGACAGATTGCAGGCAATCAAATTCATGTTTCAGGTTGTTCTCACCGATGTCAAAAACCCGGCCGTCCGTACGGTTTTTTACGATGACCGTCGGGCTGCCGTCAGACAGGGCATTGACAGTCTGCAACCAGTATTTGAAATTGGTCGCTTCGCGACGGCTGTCGGCAACGAGGGCATACAGGGAGCGTGATGTCAGGAAAAACTGGTGAGTATTGTGATAGATCTCCTGCCCGCCAAAATCCCACACATTTACGCGGAAGGTGTTTCCATTCTCCATTGGGAATTCCCAACGGCTGATGTCGATCCCTTCGGTGGTGTTTTCCGCTCGAGTGTCACAGTCCGGATTTTTGAGTTTGCGTACCAGCGTTGTTTTTCCCGCTTGCCCTTCGCCAACAATCAACAGCTTCGCTTCGTACAGCGTTTCCGATCCTGCTTCTTCTTTCTGCCGGAAATATTCCCGTATGGCAGGAATGCCCTTTTCTGCGATTTCGAGGGGTGGGTCTTCGAGGGGGTTATTATCGACATGTAAATACATGGATTCTTCTAATTGACAAATTTCTATTGGTAGTTTTGTCAATTTGTTATCTTTTAGGTCAAGTGACTGCAGTTTTGTTAATAGTCCTATTTCAGGAGGAATCTGTTTAATATCATTAGAATTAAGATACAAATATCTCAATTCTTTAAGCAGGCCAAGTTGTGGTGGAATATCAATAATATTATTGGAATTTAACGAAAGTCTGTCTAATGATCTTAGGTTACCTATTTCCTCAGGAATTTCTGAAATATTGTTTGAGTCGAAAATAATATCTTTGATATTATGTATTGTTGTTAATACTTTAGGAAATTCTGTTATATAGTTATTACTACCCCTAAATACCTCTATATTTTGCATTAATGTATACTCGTCTGGTATGTTTCTTATTTTATTCTCACTAATATCTATTTTCTTTAATTTTTGCATTTTACATAATGATATAGGTAGATTTGATATCTTGTTTTTTGCAATATCAAGTTCCTCAATAATCTTGAGATTTCCTATCTCATTAGGAACTACTTCTATGTTATTATTACTAATATCAAGCTTCTTTATTTTTGATAGTAAACCTATTTCAGGTTGTATTAATACAATTTTATTACCATGTATATCTAATTCTTCAAGTTCTTGGAGTCTACTAAGGACATTCCAGGATAAAGTAGTAATATTATTGCATTTTATATCAAGTATTTTTAGTTGATTAAGTCTTCCAATTTCATCTGGTATCTCCCTTAAATTATTCCAATATATTGATAATTTTTTCAGGTTTGACAATTGACTAATTTCGGATGGTATTTCTGAAATATTATTTTTACACATGTTTAATACTTTCAGATTCTTTAAATAGGTAATAGCTAAAGGTACTTTCATAAATTTATTGGATTCTAAATCCAAGTATTCTAATTTATTAAGTCCCCCAATTGTATCAGGAAGTTCTGTAAGATTGTTGTCAGTCAAGTCCAATTCTTTGAGATTTGATAGAAATCCTATATCAGAAGGTAAATTAGTTATTTGGTTCTCTTCGATTATTAAACGGCGGAGTTCAGATAGTTGACCGATTTCTGATGGTAGTGTTAATAAATTGTTTCCTCCACCAAACCAATTCCCTAAAATTAAACAACTTAATCTCCGCATTTTGCCAATTGAGGCAGGTATCTCACTAATTTGATTACCTTCCAAAAATAGTTTTTCTAAGTTTTCAAGATCACCAATTTCATCCGGTAGAATAGTTATTTTGTTCTTACTCAGATCAAGGTGTTTCAACATTTTAAGATTGCTGATATTACTTGGAATATTTATTATATTATTAAAGGATAGATCTAAATGTACGAGATCAGTGAGAGAGCATAAAGCATCTTGAAAGTTTACAAGAGCAAAATTTGTAATTAGATTTCCGCCTATTACAAGCTTTTTCAAGTATGTAAGATGAACTATCTCTTCAGGAAGTTCCTCTATTCTATCTCCATTTATATCAAAAGCAAGTGAAAAATCAAGTTCTGTTTCCTTTTTGTTTGCAGATTCAGCAAACAACTTCAATAGCTTATCCCGTGTCATGCTGTGATTCCTGTAGGTTCTGTGTTTCATTGCGAATTGAAACTCTTCACTGAAAAGATAGGGTGGGGTTTTACACATTTCCAGCATGTGAGGTGAGGATGTTTAATGGTTTCTGGTTATTCCTCCTGCACGGAAAGGGCAGAATTAGGTACATTCCCTATCCTGGTGGTCCATTGCACTAAAACTCTGACGATGTCATGCTTAATATACTGTTAATTAGTAGTTAATGTCTTCTTCTAAAAATAACTACATGATAGGGGTAGGGAGAATCAGTTTTATTCCTGATCCCCCCTCCCTCCGAACCGTGCGTGCGGTTTTCCCGCACACGGCTCTCCGGTCGGTGGTTCACCGTCGTGCGGATTGACAGGCCTTGGCATGGGCGGCGACCATCGAGAACAGCCCATGCTCGACAAAGAATATGTTGGGCCAGCGAATATGATCCAATCCTATTCCAAGTCCGTGTCCTTTGCGCCATTTACGCATAATGCTGCGAAGACGCATACGGATCCACTGGTCAAGGATCTTAAAAGTCTTGTAGAAGGAATGTTTGAAATAGTCAAACCAGCCACGTAACGTACGGTTGATGTCAGCAATGATGTAGCTGAGACTGTGACCGTTCGCTCGACGTGTCTTCAATCGTATCTTGTCTTTGAACTTCTTCATACTTTTCTTCGAGGGTGTACGAATGCCATTCTCAAAGTGATAGCCAAGAAAGTCAAAGCCAGCCCTGTCCGCATGGACAATCTTTGTCTTCGTCGGATGAAGCTCAAGCCCGACGGATGATGTCCACGTCTGGATCAGCGTTAACGCCGCTTCCGCTGTAGACTCATCATGGCAAAGTACGACAAAATCATCCGCATACCGGATCATTTCAAAACCATGCGACTGCATCAAGTGATCTAACGGGTCGAGAAAGATGTTCGCCAGAAGGGGACTGATCACCGCGCCTTGCGGCGTGCCCTGATCCGGATTCCATTGGTCAAGACCATCAATCACCTGCTGCGAAAGGTACCGTTGCAGCAACGAAAGCACCTTGCCGTCCGTTACCTTCTTGCAGACCAGTTCCATCAATCGGTCATGATCGATGTGATCGAAGTATCCTTTGATATCCGCATCAACTACCCACACATTCCCCGTATCCAAATATCTCTGAACCATTCGAAGGGCATCTTTGCATCCGCGTTCAGGACGGAAACCATAGCTGCTGTCGGAGAAATCATGCTCGAAGATGGGTTCTATCACCATTCGGAGCGCTGTCTGGACGACACGATCACGGACGGTGGGGATACCCAGAGGACGTTTCTCTTTGCTGCCCGGTTTGCCGATCCATGTACGACGGATGCTCTGCGGATGATATCGACCTGTCCGCAGTTGCTCCGACAAACGATCCAGATTCTCTGTCAAACGATTTTCGAACATGTGGATGGTTTGATGGTCAACACCGGCTGCACCGCGATTCGCTTTCACGAGACGCCAGGCACGTTCCAGTGTCGATACACACCAGACTTTATCCCATAAGCTGTACCAACGTCCTCCTTTCACTCCCGATTCGAGAGTCGTCAACATACGTGCCGTCCAGATGGAAGGTTCGACCCATGCCCAACGGCGATAGATCTCTCCGTCGTGTATAGTCCCTTCCCGGGACACTGGAGACGGGGGTAAGTCCTTCCATATGGATGTCATGTATCCACCTTCCTGCATCCCTTCGCTCCACATCCGTTACAATGCTTCTACGCTACTATGGATGCTCTGACTCCTGCAGGACTCCCATATCCTGCAGGTCTCCCTGCTTCATGTACATGCCCGTTGAGATCATTCCACCGCCAACCACCCATACACCCTGCTGGTCGATTTAACACGCTACCCCTCATCGCCAGCAACGTTCTGCTTGTGCAGAATCCGGACTTCGCCCCTGAATCGCAGGCTCGTCGATGAACAAGGCCGAAACGCGTTCGTTATCCTGCGGACTGATCTCTCTCCTTCCGTTGCTTCCCACCCCGCCTCGCGACGACGCAGTTACGGTCGAATACAGGCCGGAGAGCGTATACCTGATGGGGACTCGCACCCCACTGTACATGCACACTCGCAGGCGCACGATTCCCAATCAAGTTGGGAATGACAACTCGTATGCTTCCTGCATTGTCGGACAGCCTCGAAGGCGGGAATGACAGATGGAGATATACTCACAGTATTTGAACTAACGGAATAACCAGATTTCCTTTTTTTGTACTGCCTACATATCCGTACAAGTTTTTGCGAGCAGGGAAACATTGCCACCGCCAAATCCAAACGAATTGGAGATCGCCACCTTTATGTCTGCTGCAACCGCTTCGTTAAAAACATAGTTGAGCGTACAATCGGGATCTGGTGTACTGAAATTAATGGTCGGTGGTATCATCCCATTTTTCAGGCTCAGGACTGTTGAGATAAACTCCACCGAACCGGCGCCGGCCAGTAGATGCCCAATCATTGACTTGATGGAATTGATCTTTATCTGGTCAGCATGTTCTCCGAAAAGTGTGTGGATCGCGAGTGATTCCGTTTTGTCATTCAAGACTGTCGATGTTCCATGGGCATTGATGTAGTCGACATCTTCCGTTTTCATCCCTGCATCGTCAATGGACAACTTCATACATCGTACCATTCCTTCGCCTGTTGGATTCGGCGCAGTATAATGGTAGGCTTCCGATGCGTTTCCATAACCGGACAGTTCAGCATATATTGATGCATTGCGTTTCAGGGCATGGTCCATCTTTTCCAGGATCACAATACCAGCCCCCTCGCCCATGACAAAACCGTCGCGATTTTTGTCAAATGGCCTGCATGCATTCTCAGGATTTAAACTTGGGGTCATGGATCGAGTACCGCAGAAGCCGCCATAGGCAAGTGGTGTGATGGCAGCTTCCGAACTTCCGGCAATCATAATGTCAGCATCGCCACGCTGTATGATCCGGAAAGCATCACCAATCGCATTTGCACCCGTGGAACATGCGACGGACAGGGCGGAAATCGGTCCCTTGATCCCAAATCGGATAGAGACCATACTTGCCGCCATATTGATAAGCAACATTGGCACGAAGAATGGGGTAAAACTTTTCGGACCTTTCTCGTACAATCCGGCGTACCCGTTATCAATCGTTTGACTTCCCCCAATGCCGGAACCAATAATTGTACCTGCACGCTCTTTGTTAAAGCTATAATTGTGCAGTCCGGCATCTTCCATTGCCATTACTGCGGCGGCGACAGCGAATTGTGTAAAACGGTCCATGCGTCTCGCTGTTTTTGTATCAATCCATTGTTCGGGATCAAACTCTTTCACTTCGGCAGCAAGGTGGGAACGAAAGTCGGAATGGTCGAAATGGGTTATAAAATCTATGCCATTTGTCCCACGAACCAGGTTTTGCCAGAAATCTTCCAATCCAAGACCAATGGCGGAGACTACCCCCATCCCGGTGATCGCAACCCTGTGGTTTCCATTATTCTTAATATGATCCTCCCCGGGTTTTCAATTGAATTATCACTATAGTGTTCTATTGCACCGGCTATGAAGTGTAGAACGATGTAAAAGAGTCTGTCATTCCTGCGAAGGCAGGAATCCAGTCAGTAGTCGAAATAGTAACTCTATCTTCAATTATATCATTAGTATAAGCGCGACTTCGTCCCGCTATTTCTGATAGGGGTAGGGAGAATCAGTTTTATTCCTGATCCCCCCTCCCTCCGAACCGTGCGTGCGGTTTTCCCGCACACGGCTCTCCGGTCGGTGGTTCACCGTCGTGCGGATTGACAGGCCTTGGCATGGGCGGCGACCATCGAGAACAGCCCATGCTCGACAAAGAATATGTTGGGCCAGCGAATATGATCCAATCCTATTCCAAGTCCGTGTCCTTTGCGCCATTTACGCATAATGCTGCGAAGACGCATACGGATCCACTGGTCAAGGATCTTAAAAGTCTTGTAGAAGGAATGTTTGAAATAGTCAAACCAGCCACGTAACGTACGGTTGATGTCAGCAATGATGTAGCTGAGACTGTGACCGTTCGCTCGACGTGTCTTCAATCGTATCTTGTCTTTGAACTTCTTCATACTTTTCTTCGAGGGTGTACGAATGCCATTCTCAAAGTGATAGCCAAGAAAGTCAAAGCCAGCCCTGTCCGCATGGACAATCTTTGTCTTCGTCGGATGAAGCTCAAGCCCGACGGATGATGTCCACGTCTGGATCAGCGTTAACGCCGCTTCCGCTGTAGACTCATCATGGCAAAGTACGACAAAATCATCCGCATACCGGATCATTTCAAAACCATGCGACTGCATCAAGTGATCTAACGGGTCGAGAAAGATGTTCGCCAGAAGGGGACTGATCACCGCGCCTTGCGGCGTGCCCTGATCCGGATTCCATTGGTCAAGACCATCAATCACCTGCTGCGAAAGGTACCGTTGCAGCAACGAAAGCACCTTGCCGTCCGTTACCTTCTTGCAGACCAGTTCCATCAATCGGTCATGATCGATGTGATCGAAGTATCCTTTGATATCCGCATCAACTACCCACACATTCCCCGTATCCAAATATCTCTGAACCATTCGAAGGGCATCTTTGCATCCGCGTTCAGGACGGAAACCATAGCTGCTGTCGGAGAAATCATGCTCGAAGATGGGTTCTATCACCATTCGGAGCGCTGTCTGGACGACACGATCACGGACGGTGGGGATACCCAGAGGACGTTTCTCTTTGCTGCCCGGTTTGCCGATCCATGTACGACGGATGCTCTGCGGATGATATCGACCTGTCCGCAGTTGCTCCGACAAACGATCCAGATTCTCTGTCAAACGATTTTCGAACATGTGGATGGTTTGATGGTCAACACCGGCTGCACCGCGATTCGCTTTCACGAGACGCCAGGCACGTTCCAGTGTCGATACACACCAGACTTTATCCCATAAGCTGTACCAACGTCCTCCTTTCACTCCCGATTCGAGAGTCGTCAACATACGTGCCGTCCATGATGGAAGGTTCGACCCATGCCCAACGGCGATAGATCTCTCCGTCGTGTATAGTCCCTTCCCGGGACACTGGAGACGGGGGTAAGTCCTTCCATATGGATGTCATGTATCCACCTTCCTGCATCCCTTCGCTCCACATCCGTTACAATGCTTCTACGCTACTATGGATGCTCTGACTCCTGCAGGACTCCCATATCCTGCAGGTCTCCCTGCTTCATGTACATGCCCGTTGAGATCATTCCACCGCCAACCACCCATACACCCTGCTGGTCGATTTAACACGCTACCCCTCATCGCCAGCAACGTTCTGCTTGTGCAGAATCCGGACTTCGCCCCTGAATCGCAGGCTCGTCGATGAACAAGGCCGAAACGCGTTCGTTATCCTGGCGGACTGATCTCTCTCCTTCCGTTGCTTCCCACCCCGCCTCGCGACGACGCAGGTTACGGGTCGAATACAGGCCGGAGAGCGTATACCTGATGGGGACTCGCACCCCACTGTACATGCACACTCGCAGGCGCACGATTCCTGCTTTCGCAGGAATGACAGATACCAGAATTGCAGTGGACATCATAGCTGGTGAAATGGTCCACTAGTAAATATACTATACTTGTTTGTATTACACATGGAAATTATCAACCGGCAATAAATTTGTTTACCAGGTGGTGGTCCATATGAATCAATTTGCTTTAATCCGTTTTATTCAGGTTTGCTCTTTTGGATTAGCGTGCCGTTATGTACATTTTAACGTATGCTGTACTTATTAATTCGTGTTTCAACTGATAAAGAAATGCACAAACGAATTTTCCTTATTTCCGTTTTTGCCAGCTTCTTGACCTCTCGTGTCTTTATGCAAACTACTTTTCGGCACACTCGCTGGCTTCATTGCATCATCCTCGTTTCCCTCCTTATCGCGTCTTCGAGCTTGTGGATCAATGATATACACGGGATGAACCTTATTGACAATCCTGACTTTCATTACACTTCCCTTTCCATGCCAGGCTGCAGTTCGAGTAATCTCATCTCAATGAAGAACGGAATTGCAACCGGTAACCTGTTGACCGACTTTATCCACCGGGCAACGCCCGCGCCCTTGCTAACCATAACAATTACACCGTTCCTGATTCTCTACACCTGGTTTTCCGCCGCCTTTTCCGGGTATGTCAAACGCAGGGGTGTTCATACCGGTTATACGAGAAAAATCTTTCATTTCCTGATCTTCGCCATGGCGAGTTTTCTGCAATATTATTACGGGCTGTCCATGGTAGTTGTTTTCGGGATCATCGTCTCTATCGCTGTGCTATATACTGCCTGGCGCGGAAAACCTAATCCCTTTTATACGGCCATGGCGAGAGAAACCGATTTTCCCCATGAAAAACGGTTTATTGTTATCCCGTTGATCACAACCGGTGTTGGCGGGATTCTGACAAATCTCTTCTTCCCGTCCTTCTCCTACATCGGTTTTCTTGTCGGGGGCGCCGGCGACGCCATCGGCGAACCGGTGGGAAAACGTTGGGGAAAACATGAGTACAGAGTGCCATCCTTGTTCGGTGTCGGGGCGACACGAAGTCTCGAGGGCTCAATCGCTGTCCTGCTGGTCAGTTTCGGTTTTGCACTGTTCGGGCTGATCACCCTCGGATTCTCCGTTGGAATATCCCTGTATACCGCCTCGGTTGTCGCGGTGGTAACAACACTGACCGAAGCGGTAAGCCATCACGGACTGGACAATCTCACTATCCAGGTGGTTGCTGCCGGGACGGCGTGGGTATTGGTAACTGTTGTCTAAGAAGGTGAATCGTTTCAAACATATTGCATCTTAAGTTTCTTCTGTCTACTTTACCGGGCAACAGGAGCCGATGATGTTTTCATGGGAGAGGTCCGATGAAACGTTTTTCCGTTCTGTTTGCGTTGCTCCTGCTGATTGCCATTTGTATCCTTCCCGGTTGCAATCAACAGTGTTTTGATCCCGAAGTAGAACGTCCTTTGGTGGAACAATCCATCCGTAACAGCATCGAATGGGCACTGGACAACAAAAACACGGAAGCCCTGTATGGTTCCATGATGCAGGATTCCACCCTTTTCTGGTTCCAGCCTGACAGCCGTGGCACTGTCCAGGGTTTCGATCAATTCACGCACACCGTAGAAACCGTCTTCCTCGATGACCGTTTCGAGGCCACACGTACCGACATTTCTGACCTGAAGATCACCTTTTCGGCGTGCGGATCAGTAGCATGGTATTCCTGCATCCTGGATGATTACGGCACCTGGGACGGTCGTGAGATCGGCTGGGAAGACTGCCGTTGGACCGGCGTACTGGAGAAAATCGACGGCCAATGGCGGATCCGTCAACAACATTTTTCCCTGGCCGAAGACCAGATACGAGCGGAAGTGGCAAGGGAAATGGAAGAAGGGTAAGACAGCTCGGTTTCATATTTGGAATGAGACCAATCCAAGACTATTACACGACCTGAACGGTATGGCCCTGCTGCGTGCAGCAGGGTTTCATAAGGAGGCTGGATATCCGGCTGGCCCTGATAGCTCTATGTCCACCATAGCCTTGGCGTCGGTGGATGCTATTAGGGTATCAAGATATGTGCAGTATAATTTTGCTGCTGCCTATCGTTTCGCAGTCTGCTGATATATTGACGAAGTAGGCTCCTCTTGTAGATTGGGTTCTCCGAACCCAACACTATTGTCGGTTTCAGGGAAACCGACCTACTTATGACTGAACATCCTATACCCTCATTTGGTTCATCAACATGAAGTCACCCCACCGGTTTAGACACAAGAGTTGAATGGAAAAGATTTGACTATATTATATCATATATGATATATTTCTATTGGATATGACGGAGTGAGTGGATGCCGCAGATTACTGTGCTTTTCTACAAGGACGCTCTTAAAGGGAACGAGCCATGCAAGGATTGGCTACTCTCACTCCCATTGAAAGCACGGGCTGCAGGTGTCGCACGGTTAAAGCTCCTTCACGAGAAAGGGCATGAATTACGTCGTCCGCATGCTGATCTGCTAAGGGATGGGATTTTCGAATTGCGATGGAAATCCGAGAACATCAACTACAGGATATTGTACTTCTTCGATGGGCAAGAAGCTGTTTTATTATCCCCTGGTTTCACAAAACAAACCGCAAAGGTTCCGGACAAAGAAATAGATCTCGCCATTGCCAGGAAAAAGGCTTATGAGGAGATGCGCGGCAAAGGAGTGTAACATGAGTCAGAATAAAAAAGCATCCGGAATTCCACGTCAGAAGTCTGGTAGTCCGGGCAATGCGATGGACTGGATTGAGCAGGTTGAACGGGATGATCCCGAGTTTGCCAGTATGATTGCCGAGGAAAAAAAACGGTTGAATATTGGCGTACGTATCCGGGAATTGCGTGAAGAACATCAACTGACCCAGGTTGAACTGGCGAAAAAGGCTGCAACCTCCCAATCCATGATCGCTCGTATCGAAACCGGCAACCAGGATAACCTCAGGATGGACACCCTTGTACGGCTTGCTTCTGCTCTCGGGCTTGAACTGGATATCGTCTTCCGCCGTCCGAAACAAGGATCACAACATAATGCAGGCGCTCACCTGTCGTAGCTGGCTGGGTGGCCATGTACCTTTCAAGGCAGGTGTCATGTCGAGTCTTAACCGCGAAATACGCCAAAAACGCGAAAGAATGGCTGGTTGGCCTGCCTGCAGTCCAAGGTAGGGTTTCTCGCATAGATTTTTAACACCCGATCCGTTAGCTGACAGATCGGGCCGACTCCTTGCCCTGTAAATATGAAACCCAACTGCTATGCCCTCGTTAGGTTCGTCAACATGCAGTACCGTTGACGATCTAACGAGGATCACGCTAATAGACCATCTTCCTCCTCGTTAGTTTATCCGAAATTTTGTGAGATACCCATTATCCGCAGAGTAACAAAAGGCGTCGAATAAAATGAGGATAAACCTAACGAGGGCATACCATTTATGAAACCCGACTGCACGCAGTCGGGCCAAACAAAAACACGGAGACACAATCCAGTGTCTCCGTGTATAGAACTGACTCCCGGTGGATGGCACCACCGGGCTACTTATAAAAATCTATTCAAGCAACACCGTACGGTTCTTCGTCATGGTCTCGGTAAGGAGAAGTTCACGCAAGGCCGGCCATTCCTCGGCGGAGAAACGGGTTTTTGCGAACTCGAGGGTACGGGTGATGGTGATTGTATCCTCATCCTGTTCCACAGCGATGGCAGCGGTACCGGCTTCGTTTTCCACCTGGATCGCTTCCGGGACAAACACCGCTTCGAAATCGTGCGGATGGATGGTCACTTCCACAGACTGATGGAACACACCGGCTACACGGACAGGCGATTGACGTTCGCTGTTGTAGATATGAACATCATGCGGAAGCATATCCATCACTCCACCGCCCGGGTTGCCGATCACGACACTCGAACGTTCCAGGTAGTCCTGATTACAGTTGTCGAAGTTGAATGCAAATCCGGCTGTGACAGTGAAACGGTCGAAAATGGTCGGGTTGTACGAGGTTAATTCTGCGCCATCGAACATCCCGCCGACCATTTCTTCAATGTGATCCCTGGCTTCGGTACCAATGCCTTCCATGCTCTCGAACGGGCAGGCGCGGCCTGTGGCTGTAAATACGCCGTTGCCGTACCATTTGTTTTCCACCGGGCAGTAGTACAGGTCGATGTCATAGGCGATGTGGCTTGGTTCGCCTTCGCCACTCCAGCGAACCGTCGGTTCATCTTCGCTGCCGGGCAACCATACCGCACGGCCGTAGATGGGGCTGAGGCCGTTGGACAGGGAGCTGTTTGCGGGATTGTAGAATGCCTCTACACCATCGCCGCTGACCCACACACCGAAGTTGTCCGCCATACGCCCGATGGTCGCAACGCCTTCATTAATCGCACCGTAACCATTGCCGAGATACGCGGGCCAGACCATAAATCCGGCTTCCTGGAACAATGCCGCTGCCAGTCCGGCACGGTCATACGTGTTGCCGTAGGCGGTATTCCAGGTGCGCGTTGCGCTGCGTGGAAATGCCATCCAGAAGGAATCATGCCAGTTGATGTAATTGGTGGAAGCCGCAACATAATCCGCGATTTCCTGCGCTTTCTGCTGCTCGGTATAGGCGCCGTCAATCACATCCGCCAGTTCCGCCTTGAGTTCATCGGAAAGTGGCATACGCAGCTCGAACCATGTGTTGATCTGGTTGCCGAAGTCTTCCCAGTTGTCCCATGTGGACCAGGAAACATGCGCCATGTAGGCCGCCGGGTCGACTGTGATCGGACGCGGAAGTGCATCTACCGGTTCGACGGTCCAGGAATACAGGTCAACATGCAGATCGTTGTCGGTGGTGATTTCCGGGGTGGACACACCCTGCGCACCACGGTACTGCGGGGGATTGCCCACCGGGGTGCCAACGGTCAGGTTTACACGGACTGCAGGATCATCCTGCGCAAAAACAAACACGCCTTCGATGCCTTCGCGGTATGGGTGTTTGTCTTCAATGGTGTAGACGGTTTCCATGATACACGGTAACTGGACACCATCATGCAGCATCATGGTTTCACGGACATCCGTGTAGTCATACGCATGGTTCACTGCTCCCGGGAGGGTTTCCACCACGGCGGTTTCGCCCGCATCCCACCAGCGCTCATCCATCCATGTACGCAGCGATTCTACGGTCAAAGTCTGGTGTTCCTTGCTGAACGGAACACGCAAGTCGGCATAAAAATCAATCGCCTGGTCAGTGGAAATCCATACGATTTCATGGTACTGCTCCTGCACACGACCATCCGGGAGCATGATCTCTCTGTATCCTTCGAAAAGGATGACAGCATCTTCGTCGGCGAGTGTGTAGGTTTGTTCGGCGACACTCATCAATTCGCCGATGTCATGATTCCCGATGAAGGACATCGGTTCGGCAAATGCAAATCCGGTAAGCATCATTCCTGCGAACAGGAGGCTCAGTGCGGTGGTTAGCAGCTTTCTCATCGTGCACCTCCTTCCGCACGGAAGATCACATCCGCCCAATCCCAATGGGCCTGGATGGCAGAACGGAATCCCTGGAATCCCTCGGGCGGGATCTGACGACGGCGAACCTCGGCGCGCTGGTTTACAGTCAACACTCTGCGGTTGAGTTCACTGGTTGCATGGAAATACGCGTAGGTTTCGTCGATCTCATCACTTGAAGGAAGATCCGCAACCGTGTAGCGGCGCGGCAATGTGATCTGTTCCGTACAATCCAGTAACTGGGTGTAATACAGGAACACATCGGTTTCGCGTTCATCTTCCCAATCGTAGTTAGCGGCACGGAACAGGTAGACATGACGATTCAACACCTGTGAAGCCGGGCTGTGGAATTCAAGAACGCCGTTGACAGACAGTGCATAATCCGGGATGGTATAGGTGATTTCCAGCCACATGTCGCCATCAAAGTTATCCACGGGACGATGCGTGATATCACCTAATTCTACCTGCTGACCGAGGGGTTCAAGCATGTGTTCGATGGAGGAGCGCAGTTCACGTTTGCGGGTGTAGTTGGCAACGCGACGCAGGCGTGAGTCGAGAGCTCCGCCACCTTCAAAACGGAAGGTTCCGCTCAAGTTGCCCTCTTCATCCATTGTCGCTGTATGAGTGATATGCAACGGCGATTCTTCCGGTGGGCTGTACGGGATCTGGCTCAGGAATTCGCCTTCGGGCGATCCGACCAGGTAATGCTGTTCCGTTTCCAGCTTTGACCAGATGTCGTTGTTGTAGGGAACCCAGGTCGGGTCATACATCACCCATTCGCCATCCTCGTTACGAAGTGCCGTAACACAATGGTTGAACTGGTCGGCGGGAACAAGTTCGATCCTGCTGCCGGCCATGGTCATTGCCGGGTTGGATTCGAAACCGGCGGCGCGGAACATGGTGATCAGCATTCCGGCGATGTCTTTGCAAACACCGCTGCGTTGTTCGAAGATCATCTCACCCGGGTGAAGCGTAAATCCTTCGCCTTCGCCCATGGTCTGCCCGCTGTAGCGGATGTTCTGGGCGACCCAGTGCAGCAAAGCTTCGGCTTTTTCTTCCTGCGTTGCATTCCGGGGAAGGGCGCTCAGGATTTCATCCACCTTGGCCTGAATTTCCGGTGTGCTGTTAAACTGGTTGTCATTCGCATGGAAGAACCAGCGGCTTTTCGCTTCCCAGCTTTCCGCAGTCGCCATCACGACCTTCGGCGCAAAATCACTTTCACCGGGTTGACGTTGCTCATGAATCCGTGGCGGAATATCGAAGTTCCACCAGGAATAATAGGTGCTGTCCGGTGTGTAGTGCGTGGAAGCGTACAGCGTGCCGTTATAGACTTCGGATTGCAGCCGTTTGCTGGCGGGAAGAACGAGGGTATACCGTTTTTCCAGCATGGGAACATTAGCGTTAAAAAGAACAATGTCAAAGTACTGGCCGCTGTCCGGTGGAACAAAGCGGGATTCATCAGGACGCTGAGCGCCACCACTGCCACCAGCGGTTCCCTGTTCCAGCAATGCATAAGTGTAGCCCATACGCTGGACTTCGACCAGAACACCGTCACCCGGCTGAAGCCGTGGAAGCTGAAGAAGCTGAACTCGGTCATTCCAGTAGATGGCTCGTTGCGGGGCAGGCAGATCCAGAACAGCATCAACCGGCACCGAGATTTCTTCACCATCCCGGAGAATAGTCACTGCCTGTACATCGACAAAACTGCTTTGAGGATCATAGTGCCAGTTCAGCACTGCAAGGGCGCGAGCCCCATCCTCGTTGTTCACCTGGTACAGGATCGTATGATCAACATACGTGACACCGGTTTCTTTGACACGGTTCACGGCATTTTCGTACACGATCAGGTAATTGGCATCCGGGAACAGATTTTCCTCTTCCGCACTGGCGAGACGGTCAAACCAAGTGGGCGGTGGAGTGTCTCCCGGGGGTAGTCCCTGGCTGTTGACGATGGATGCTGAAAACAGGATCGTCAACAGGCACAGTACCCAGGTAGCCCGTTGTAAACTTCGCGGCACCATGGACCTCCTGTGAAGTTAAATGGTATGTTATGGTAGAGCTTTTTGTTTCAAATGGTGAAAGGGTAAAATGTACACTTCCCAGTCTTTGGGGGCAAGTATCACACTCGGGCAGGAGGAATAATGTGAGGAAAAATCATGCTGTTTTCTGGAAACAGAACTGGTGCGAAAACGTCTGGAACCTGTTTAAAAGGGAAAAGGCGGCTCTCGCCGCCCTGGCCCCTGCGACTCTATGGGTGTGGTCGCGGTACAAACAGAATAGGAACAAGCTGATTATATTGTGGTTTGATTGCTCATCATTACAAGAATAACAGGCTTAGATAACACTATCTTTGTTTTGTTCCAACTCGACTCTCTTCAGAACATCAAGAATAAAGTTTTCAAGTCGCGTTTCGTCCACTCTTCCAAGCAATCTACCCAGCAACTTTCCATTGTGAATAGCAAGGTATGTCGGGGTTCCAAAGACTCCATACTTCTCTCGAAGCAAAGGAGCCGCATCCGGATTGACAAACTGGATGATCATCCGGTCCTGATACCGTACGCGCAGATTGGCGACAACCAGACGTTGTTTACGGTATTCACCCTGACTGCCAACATGCACTGCGAGAAAGAGCGTTTTACTACTGGATAATTTGATAAACTCTTCGACTGTCAGATATGGTTGCATAACAACCTCATTCGATACATTCTGATTGTAGAAATCCATCATTTTGCTAACCATCATTTCACCCACAGGTTTTGCAAATCCAAGGCCAGAACTCAAAAAACGTCTCCCAGAGAATATCTATCTGCAAATAATTACAATAATTAACGCACGTTCTGACTTGTTTTATCTCTAGCACAAAGGTTTTTTAAGAATGACCCGTAAATGTAGAATTCGACATTTAAATGTCGAATTGTCGCATTGAGGATCGACATTTAAATGCAGCTACTTTTTCTTCACTTTTGGTCCGCGCCTGTTCTCTGGCATCCAAATATTGTATTTCCTGATCTTATTTCGAAGTGTCGCGCGATGCATTCCCAGAATCTCTACTGATTTGAGAATCGCATAATCGTTTTCTTTCAACACCTTTTCGATTTTTACTTTTTCGGACAGTTCATCTCCTGTGAAGTTTTCATCGCTGGTTACAAATCCACTCTTGTTTGATTCAATCTCGATTGGTTTATCCGGAATCGGTCCTTTTATTTCGTCAGGTAAATGAAAAACGGTAATTGTTTCTGTATCACAGCGAATGACAGCAGTTCCAATTGTGTTTTTAAGTTCGCGTACATTTCCGGGCCAACGATAATCAATGATGAGTTTTCTCGCATCACTTGAAATGGAGTTGATTGTTTTGGAATACTCGTTGGAAAACTCCCGAACGAAGTATTCCGTCAGTAGTAAAATGTCATTTTTACGATCCCGTAATGCTGGAACCTCTATAATAAATTGTTTCAATCTCTGGTACAGATCTTCGCGGAATTTTCCCATTTCAACAAGTGTAGTCAGGTTCTGATTTGAGGCAGCAATAATTCTTACATCAGAAGTGTAGTATTTTCCTTCCGCGCCTAGCCGTTGATACTGTTTGCTTTCAAGGAACCGAAGCAATTTGGCTTGAACATTAAGGGGAAGGCTGTTAATTTCATCAATGAACAGGGTACCGCCGGAAGCCAGCTCTACCATACCTTTTTTATCTGCACTGGCGCCGGTAAAGGCTCCACGCTTATGCCCGAACAACTGGGATTCTGCCAGTTCCGGTTGAATCGTCGTGCAATCCAGGATCAGGAACGGTTTATCTGCGCGTTTGCTGTTATTATGAATAGATTCCGCTACGATTTCCTTTCCTGTACCGTTTTCGCCAGTAATCAACACTGTAATGTCATAGTCCGCGACCATTAATATCTCGGTGCGGACTTTTCGCATCACCTCGGTTCGGCCGATAATATTCATCAGCAGGTCTTCATCGTCAGATGCTTCCAGGGGTTCATTGTCACACAGATTACGCAGGATGAGAAGCACAAGAGGATATTTTTTACTGCGTCCTTCAAGCCTGGTGGAGAAAATTCGATATTCACGTTCACCAACAGGATTCAACGTGAGAAACAGGCTGTACTCCCTGATTTCTTCACTGGAAGAAAATGTTGCCTGGATAAGATCTATCAATCCCTCCGTCGAGCCGAAAGCGATCTCCGAAATCGGAAGCCCTTTTACCTCTTTTAAAGGTTTTCCAAATTGATTTAGCGCCGACTGGTTTGCAAAATCAATTGTAAATGATTGCGTGATTGTTAACAGGACATCTTCAATTCCATTAACAATAGCCTGCATTGCTTCGTTCTGGCGTTCGTTCTTCTCAGACAGTTCTTCAAGCTCTTCCACTTTCTTTTCGAGCTCATTTTCCCGTTCTGATAGCTTGTTCCTGATTTGTATATAATCCAGTTGCAGTTGTTTTACGATTTTCTTCAATGTCGATTTTTGCTGTTTTTCTGCAATACGGATCCGGTAAAATACATAGGTGCTGAGCGCGATTACGGGAGGAAGGAACAACACGACCACAAGCCAGCGATAAGGCCATAACCACCAGAATGGAAAACCGGTGGATTGCAGAAACAACAGGCATGTTCCCTGTTCATATTCCGCGATAATATAATCAAGGCTGTTTGTCGCCGAGGATACACGAACAGGAGTGCTTGCCAGTATACCTCCTGTACTGCAGAGTCTGCGGCCATTAAAACCATATACTGAAATCGTTTCATTAGAGCATTGAGTGGCAAATGCATACTCAGTGTCCGACAGGCGGATAACAGGGCAGGAACGATTTGATGGAATCGCGCATAATTTCGGACCGGGAGTAAGGTTTCCATTTTTATGCAGGTAGGTGATCCTTTTATGATTATCAATGAAAAATCCGAAACGATCAATTTCATTCACACCAACTCCTGTGAATGGATAAAAGATACCTGTTTTTTCCAATGAATCGCTGATGACGCCATTGCGTGCATTGAGATAGTATAGTGTTGTTAATGGATGTTCCATCGAGTGAAAGGATTCACGGACGAACATGCCAAGCAATTGTCCATCTTCCAGCGGGTACACATAGGTTGCACCTCCGCTGCTGTCGAATTGGCGTATCCAGCGCAATTGACCCGCTTCCGTGATCTGTTGGATACTACCGCGCATATCACCAAGAGTTTCAATGATTGTACGCCCATGCGGGTCTGTGTATTCCACGGGAATTTCTATATCGTTCTGGGGGTTGGAACCGCAAAATGTGAAGCAGTCTTGGTTATCAATTGTCTGCCAGGTACCCATGTTGGGGAAAAAAGTCGTACGAAACGAAATTGTTTCACGAGATGTTGAGTTTTTTCTGATAAGATGCACATACCTGTAACGTACAAATGGCTCAGTGTTACCATTGGAGAAGAAAACAGCATAGTCTTCTGTTTGAGCGGGGGTGACACAATCATATTGTACGGCTGATTTGATGGACCAGCCCCATGTCGCCGAATCCGGGAGTGTATCGGGTCGTACCATGCTTAATACGGGTAGGCAGGTTTCATCACTGACCTGGTACATACAGAGCCGTACGCTGTCCTGGTCCGGGGAAACCGTAAGATTATTTGATTCAGGATATACTTCGGCGAACATGATTTCTTCGAGGGAATCATTGTTCATGTCAACTGGACGCAGGAAACAAAAGGGATTGCCTGGAATCTCTCCCTGGAATTGAGTTATCCGGTTGGGGTTGTGAATGGTGAACTCTCGGTTTCCCAGATAGTCATATGCTTTCAGTAGAGAGTAATCTTCATGGTTTGGATAACGGATTGAAAGGAATTCAGGATTACTGCTTTCGTCAATAGATTCAAGGTTGATTGCATGATAGGAAAAGCCTCGGGAGTCGTTTTTATCTATGATTTCATAAAAGAGTACAACGATCAGGAGCATAACTTGCAGCAGGATTGTGACGAGGACTGCCTGGAGTATTCTTTTTCGGGAGATGGTTCGATTGATCTCCAGAATACTGCTGTATGTATCTTCGCCATTTTGGGAAGATGGGCGTATGGGAGAATTTTCGTTGTCAGGCATTGGCTTCGTTAAGTATAATAGAAAGATCGTAACAAAATCGCACATCTCTGTCAAATTTGCAAGATTATCACTGATGAGAACGATTTTGTATCGGCAGCATTCTCTTCTCTGACAATAAGGTTGTGAGAATGTAAACAAGGTGTAGATCCGGAAAGGATGAGTGATGAAGTTACTATCATGGAATGTAAACGGATACAGGTCTATATGGAAAAAGGGCTTCCTGGAATGGTTGCATGCGACAGATGCCGATATGGTTTGTCTTCAGGAGACAAAGGCTTGGGACAGCCAACTTTCAGGCGAGCAAATTCAACCCCCGGGATATTATTCTGTTTTCAGCCGTCCAGAGCGAAAAGGATACAGCGGTGTTGTCACCTTTTCCCGTCAACCGTTCACCGTTCATCAAAAAGGTTTCGGTATTGATAAATATGACAAGGAAGGGAGAGTAATCATCACCGATCATGGGAAATTCCTTCTGGCAAACATTTACTTTCCGAACGGCGTATCGAAAAAAGAACGACTCGATTACAAACTGGAATTCTATGATGCGACTCTGGAGTATTTCAAGAAATTAAAAGACGCGGGAAAGAACATTGTTGTTGTTGGTGATTACAATACTGCGCACAAACCAATAGACCTCGCCAGACCTAAAGACAACACAAAACGCTCAGGATTTTTACCGGAAGAACGTGCCTGGATTGATAAATGGGTTGACGCCGGTTTTGTAGACACATTCCGTGAATTTAACGATCAGCCGGATCAATATACATGGTGGGATCTGCGAACCCGCGCGAGGGAAAGGAATATCGGCTGGCGGATTGACTACTTTTTTGTGTCGGAAAACATGCAGTCAGCAATAACCGATGCAAGAATCCACATGGATCAGATGGGATCCGACCATTGTCCGATAGAGTTAACAGTGGACACATCAAAACTGTAATGATCTATTTCACCCGTTGCACATATTGAAGTGGAATCATACAGATTCGTGCAAGCAGTCCGGCTGCGGTGTCATCCAGGGTGATCCCCCAGCCGGACGGAAGCGTTTCCAAATGCTTCCGTATGAATGGCAATTTAAAAATATCGAAAAGCCGAAAGAACAGAAACGCCATGACCAGTTGAAATGGCGAACGTCCCACACCAACCAGTGCCACCGCTTGGCCTGCGAACTCATCAATAGTAACTCGTCCGGGATCATGCCCCCAGGATTTTTCTCCCCAATTGGAAAGAGGTACACTTAGAACGTTTAATAAAACAGCAACTGTCATTTCCACCTTCCGGTCTTCTGGAACAAAATATTTCCATAGCAGCACCAGAAGAGCGCTTGCAAACGTTCCCTGGGCAAATGGCAGAAATCCTGTTCCCAGACCGGTGGCGAAACTATCGGTAAGCCATCGTTGCGTCGGTGACAATTTTGCTTGTCCAGCAGGGTTCGTTACACCAGGTTTTGCAAATTTCACGTGATCTGGTTCCTCAAAATTGGTAGTCGAAATTCTCCCATCAGAATATCATTTCCAAAGTAAAAAAGCAATATAGCATGTCGAAATGTACTCAATAATTATACTTTTTCATGGTTGATTGATGGTAATCCAACCGGGATAAAAGGAGGATTTTCACGGAGTTCTCTTGCGGAAGTGAAATAATCTCTATACATTATTATTAGCATATGCCCATAATAGAAAGCGGAGGAAAAATGAAACTGCTTGTTGCTGCAGAGGATAAGAATCTGGATGCAAAGTTGAGCAAAGTGTTTGGACATGCGAAGTATCATCTTCTTGTTGACACGAAGACATCACAATTCACCTTTTTTGACGGAATGGTGGAGTCCATGCCCGCGCATGGGGTCAGACGGTTTTCGGACGAGCTGGGGATCGAGGGTGTGGTTTCCATGAATTTTGGACCACACGCTTTCGAAGACATTCGAAATCGCGGCTGGCATGTGTTTGTCGTCAGGAATGCGAATGTGGAGCAGGCGATTCAAAAAGTAGAAACAGGAGAATGCACTCCTGCAGATCAACCGACAATGAAACGAAGTCGTCATGACCATCATCATCATCAGCTACACCATGAACAGGGAAAAGGACATAAAGACGAGACACATGCAGGAATCAGCTCTGCATTGGAGAGTTTTGCAAAAGAGGGGTTATCTGCATTTTCCGGCTCCGGAGCCTCCGGAGGTCGGCACGGAAAAGGTCAGGGTGGTGGCAAAGGCCACGGAGGCGGCAGAGGTCGTGGTCGCGGGAACGGGCGAGGAAGGCGATAATAGCCCAATAATGAGATAAGAATCGCTTGGTGGATACCTTGTCTGGAACCTGTTTAGAACTTGAACGTGTACTATTAAAGTGTGAATAAATAAGTTGTTACAAAAAATTATTATCAATATTGTAGAGGAAATATTGCGTACTGTTCCTCTATAATTGATCTTCTAATTACAAACAGGAATAATTCTTAATCAGCAGTCAGATGAAGCTATTGGAGAAATAGCGAGAGCATATAAAGGATAATGAATTCAGGCAAAGAATTATTTTCAAAATGGATTAGTATATCGTGAAAGGAGATTCTGCAAATGCCATTGGGTGATGGAAGCGGACCGTTGGGCAGGGGACCGCGCACCGGACGGGGATTGGGAAGATGCCGAACGTCCTGGAGACAACGGTTTTCAGGGCAGGAAAGAGTAAATACTCTTCCACTTCTCAAGATAGGCACAATCGTCGTACCTGCCACAGTCGCAGTTATTGCTGACCTTTCTAATGAAAACAGTATACTTAAGAAGCTGGGTGGAAAGGTTCTGAATAAACTTTCCGAGGTCAGGACAAAAGGGATGTTACCTGGCAATGCTGGCCGGATTCGCAGGAAGGAAAAGATCGAGACAATCTCTTATAAAGAGATTGAAGAGTAACACGGAGCACCAGGAAGAGTAATATTTACGATAGATAAGGCTTACTTCCGCTAGTGAAGGAGAATAAAATGCCGGGTTTTGATCGTACAGGTCCTGAAGGGAAGGGACCATTAACGGGTGGAGGATTTGGGTACTGCGGCACTCCAAATCGTCGTGCTGGTTTTTATGGAGTCGGTCGAGGGGGAGCCCCCTGGGGTGGAGGTCGCGGACATTGTTTTGGAGGCGGTAGAGGTAGATATGGTCGTGGGTTTGGACCGGGTTTCGGCAGAAGGTTTCACGATCGTCCAGTTGATGCACATGAATCCCTTCAGTCCTATGCAGAATGGCTTGAAGAGGAAATCAATTGGGTAAAAGAACAGATAACAGGAACCATTGGAAAGCAAACGTCAGAGGAGACGACGGAAGGATAGGAGAAAAGAGGCAAACGGGAGGAAACATGAAGTACAAAGTAGCGATTGCCACCGATGATGGCGTTCGCGTAGCACCCCGTTTTGGCCATGCTGAGTACTTTGCTGTGTTTAATGTGGAACGTGGAAAGATGGCTGGATGGGAGCTACGTGCGAATCCAGGTGTTGGAAAGCCGAAAATTGGACGCATTCTGGCAGGTGATGGTGTCGCGCCATTCCTGGATTGCAAAGCGGTTATTTGCATGGACGCAGCTCCGGGGGTCTCAAACAAACTGCGTGACATAGGTTTGGAGTTGATCCTCACGCACCTTCCAAAAGTTGAAGATGCGATGCACGCTTATCTGGACGGGTATTTGTCGCCCGTGGCGCGTACACGACAAACACCCAGAGCAGATACGGGAGAATTCCATACTGATTGGGCATGAGTTTGACACAAGAGGTGTTCTGGTAGTCGCACATCAAACGTTGCGTTCGTGGTAAAAAACCTCCGTGGACGCAAAACAGGCTTGCTCTATCTCTTTCCGAATAAGTATACTGATCAGTGATTATCAGCATTTGTGATGTCATTTATTATTGTAATGGAGGATCGTTTTGCCAAGACCTCACAAATCCCGCCAAATTGCCGTATCCCCGATCCATAAAGAATTTAAACCTGCGGGGATCCCACTCCGAAATCTTGAAATTATCGACTTGACTATGGATGAACTGGAGGCAATCAGGCTCGCAGATCTGGAAGGTTTTTACCAGGTTGCCATTTCGAAAAGAATGGGAATTTCACGCCAGACTGCCGCACGTATTCTTGAGTCAGCACGAAAAAAAGTTGCTGAAGCGCTGGTAGAGGGCAAAGCCCTGCAAATTGGCGGCGGAAATGTTGTCATTACTGAGGACGAAGGCGGTTACTGCTACCGTTGTGGCGGTCAGTTTCGAGGACGAGGGCGGAACCGTCGGTTTCGGGAACAGAGACAACGTTCACCACAAACCGATGAATGTACCTGTCCCGAGCCGGAAGATGATTCCGAATAAATAATTTCAGAATAATAGAATTATTCAGAGGGAAAACAGTTTTTGATAGTTTCGTATAACTTATCTAATGAAAAAGGTTTCTGAATAAAACCATCGGGAGGGAATCGCATTGTGGATAACATCTGTCGGTAATGTGCAAATCCTGTAATCAGAATGACAACCTGCGAAAAGTTATGCTCCTTGATTTGTCCCAACAGCACAAGACCATTCTTTTTCGGCATGTAAATATCACTTATTACCAGCATGGGTAAGTGATTGATATATTTCTTCCATCCGTCTTCACCATCAACGGCTGTAATCGTCCGAAATCCAAGCTCCTGGACGGATAATTCAAGAGCATTCAGGAAATCACAGTCATCGTCAACAAGTAGTACGAGTGGTTTCTGCTTTTCCATCTGGAATACTATGTTATTTAATTCCCATGAGACGTTTAGCAAAACACTTGATCACAGATGGTTGAAATATAGGTGAAAACTCCTGAAATTAAAAGCAAATCAATGAATTATGATGATTTTTACTGGAATTATATATTCTCTCAAAAAATCTGTAATAAATCTATAAGTTATTGTAATACTATAATTTATAAACAATATTAGAATTGGGAGTTATTTTTTACAAATAACAATTGTCATGAGATTGAAATCACATAATTACTGAAAATTACGAGGTTACCTTTTACTAGTGGTATGTAAAACCATTTTCGGGAGAAATAGATGGAACGGTTTTTCAGGATTTTGCTGTTATTGAGCATGTTGGCGTACCCGGTGTATGCCCAGGATAGAGATCAAATGACTATCGCTGTTCTGGATCTTGAAATGACAGGGGGAGTTTCGGAAGCCTACAGCCGTCCCTTCTCTGATCGTTTGCGCCAGGAGTTGCTCAATACCGGTTCTTTTGTAGTTGTCGAACGTAACAACATGGAAAGCATTCTCGAAGAACAGGGATTCCAGTTGAGCGGATGCACATCAGATGAATGCGCCGTTGAAGTGGGAAGAATGTTAGGTGTGGAACGTATGCTCGCGGGATCGCTGGGAATTGTAGGATCCACTCATACGTTGAATGTACGCATGATTGATGTGGAAACAGGCAGGATCCTCACAGGCCGTTCGGTGGATTGTGCTTGTCCCATTGATGAAGTACTGACCACACGGATTCGTGAAATCGCATACCTGCTTTCGACCGGTGAGACTCAGGTTCAACGGATGACCGGCTATGGCGATCTTTTCATCACTTCCACGCCTGCGGGCGCCTCAATCCGGCTGGATGGAATCGATCAACAAGGAGTAACACCGACATCACTGGAAGGGGTGGATGCCGGTCAGCATATCCTTGAGTTGGAGAAGGATGATTATTATGACAGCCGTTCCATTACGGTTATTCCGGGCACCATGACAAGAGTAAATGCTGAAATGCAACGGGGCAATGCGCTCGTTCGTGTGTATTCGACTCCGTACAATGCAGACCTGTACATAGATAGCCGCTATATCGGACCGACACCTCAGACAGTAAATGATCTTCCGGCAGGATCGCACACAATCCGTGTTACTTATGAAGGACTGGCGGATTATGAAAATGTCCATTCGTTAAATCCAGGCGAGAATCGTATAGATATAGCCCTTCATGAACCCGCAAGCCTGACCATACAATCGCAACCGGAAGGTGCGGAAGTTTCGATTGGATACCGTTCGTATGGTATATCACCGGTTACCATTGATGATATCGCCTCGAGTCTGCATATCGTAAAACTCACACATCCGTACTGTTTTGACTGGTCGACAACGGTGAACCTCGAAGAAGGGGGAGAGCAATCGATTAATGCAATGATGGAATATCGACGCTCCAATATTCGAGTTGAATCAAATGTTCAACGTGGAAATCTCATTCTTGATGAGAGAATTGTATCGACAAGCCTGCCTGCACTACTTGAAGGAGTGCCATATGGCGAACATTCCATCCGGGTTGAAATGGATGGTCATCTACCTTACGACACATCTTTTGTTCTGAATCAATCGAGAACATTAAGAATCGAAGCGAATCTCCAGCGGGAAACCGGTTTCCTGACATTCGATCAAGTTCCGGGAGGGACAAGCATCATCGTGGATGACAATGAAATTGGCATTACCCCCCTGAATCAGTACAGGCTTGAGATCGGAAGCCATCGGATCGAGCTGGACAACAGGCAATATGGACGCAGGAAACGTTTTGACTTGACTGTGGATTTTGGTGCCTCAGTATCAATCCCATTTACCTATGAACCGATTCAGAAATCGGATATCATGTGGAGATCGGCGGTTTTCCCCGGTTGGGGGCAAAGATATGCAGGCTATACGAAACGGGGATGGGCTTATACAATTGGCGAAGGTGTATCGCTGATTCTTCTTGCGGGAACTATCGGGAATTATAACCACAATGTTGATGTTTACAATGATGCCCGTGAAGACTATCGAAACGCAGTGACTCCGGGAGAAGTACTTTATACGCGATACCAGATGGATGAAGCGTATAGCGATGTTGAAGATTCGAGGAGCGGAGTGAATGGAATGGTGATCATTTCCTCGCTGATCTACATCGTAAACCTGGTCGATGTTTACCTGATGGACGGATACGAAGAGGATTCCTCCTCCGCATCTTCATACAATCCTTCGGAACAACGAATCCAGTTGACCGGATTTCAACCGTCAGGTTCCAATGAAATCGGAGTATCATTACGTTTTTCATTGTTTGAATAACTGATCCGTTTCACGTTGGTATTGGTGTATCAGGGTGAGGAAGTGGGGTGTATCATGCGGACAATAAGAATTGAGGTGCTTTTTCTGATCATATTTTCAACCGTACTCTTCGTTTCATGCCAATCCATGCCGGAAGATCCTGCATATGGAAATCCCTTTGATCCGGAGAGTGGGTTGGACCCTTATCAGCTTTCTGTGCAACGGATAACGGAAGGGATTGAGCTTACCTGGAATGAGGTTCCGAGCAACAACTATGAAGGATATTCCATTTTTCGCAGGACAAACAACACGGATTTTGAGGAATATGCGAATGTTTATCTCGTCGATCATTATCTCGATAGAAACCTGAAATATGGACTCGTCAGGTACTTGGTTGTCGCGCGACATAATGGAATGATTGCGGACACTACCAACCTGATTCCGGCGGAAATCTTTATCGGCGACAATTCTGCAGGAATTGACACCTTCTTCTGGCTTCCTGCACAGAAAGATTCCCTGACAATCGGCGATTCAATCAGGTTTATTCTGAGAATGGAACCGGATGATATAGGTGAGGAAATCGGCGGAGAGGGAAATGTGCTGGTGAACGGTTGGGATCCTATTCCCCTTGTTGAACTGGGAAATGGAACCTATACCGCTGAAGGGATTATTGACTGGTCTGTACCAAGTGTCAGGAATCGTCCGGTTCGAGTCCAATTCCAGGACCGTGCCGGCAATAGTACCCCGGAAGTGACAGCGGACCGACAATTGACCGTTCAACTGCCCGATGAAGGAGATACATGGACTTTCCGGTTGGGCGATTCCGATCTCAACCATGAAATGTGCTGGATCCCGGCAGGCAGTTTTGTCATGGGGGCGCCAACAAGCGATCCGGATTCGGATGATTCGGAACGCCCCCGTCATATTGTGAACTTCTCCGAAGGATTCTGGATGTCCAGGTATGAAATCACCCAGCGTGAATGGGTGGAGATTATGGGGAGCTGGTCCTTTTCGCATTCCGGCGATCCTCGTCTTCCAGCGACAAATATTGGATGGAATGATTGCAGGGACTTCATCGAAGAATTGAACGATACGGAAAGTACTACGTTTTGGCGCTTGCCTTCGGAAGCAGAATGGGAGTATGCAGCGCGTGCGGAATCGGAAACGAGATTTTACTGGGGCGATGATCCTGACAATGTGACGATAGAGAGCTATGCATGGTATTCCGGCAACAGTGATGGAATGACCCATATTGTCGGGGAAAAACTGTCGAACTACTGGAGCCTGTTCGACATGTCCGGTAATGTGGCGGAATGGTGCGAGGATGACCTGCACACAGACTATACAAATGCTCCTCAGGACGGTTCACCATGGATCGAATCGCCACGGACATTGTACAGGATTGTCCGGGGTGGATGCTTTTCCAGCGATCCCGCATCCTGCCGTTCCGCCCAGCGTAGCGTTTCGAACAATAATGCAGGCGAACTGGACATAGGTGTACGGCTGGTCAGGGAAATCCCGTCACTTGATTAATGGTCATAGTATTTACTACTGAAATAGTCCGCTGTACGATTCATCCTGTAGTTCGGCCGTATGTGAATAGCGGACATCCCTGCCCGCCAGTCGGGTGGCCGACCTGCAGTTTAAGGTCGGTTTTCGCAATGGGATAGAACATGACAATCATTTTCATTCAATGCCGCTAATGCGCCATTCGCGGGCAGGGACACCCACTCTCCCCTATAGAAAGTGACTATTGTTTCCCCAAAGTACAAAGGAATCCTTGACAGTAAAATATTATATTGTTTATTCTTTACTTGAAATACCACAACATTATTCTTTCCATTCAGAGAGTCCTGCATTTCACGCAGAAGCAATATTTCCCAATAGAGCTGTTTCGTTAGTATTGTAATACTAACGTGATAAGAAATCCCCAAGTCGAATTCATTGTTTATAACATTGCTTTTATCAATTGATTTTATAATATTATCACTATAGGAGATAAGGCAACTCCGAGAGGATTTAGAAATACGGATAAAACTGCAAATTTATCTTGAAATGCAAAAAAAAAAAAACGCGATATTGGTATTACACTTGTGGACTGATTCAACTGTAATGGTCCGCCGGTACGTATGAAAGGGGCATCAAGGATTCGTTTACGACTTGTTCTGATCACAAAAAGTGAGGTGCATTATGAAACGCATGACGATGTTGCTTTGCCTTATCGCGTTGGTGTTTGTGTTTGTCGGCAGTTCTTCCGCGACTCAGTATACGGTTACCCTTGAGAATCCTGTACTGAACGTTAATATTGATGAAGATTGCCAGATTCAAGCTCATCTGGAAGGTGTCGGATATGGCAATTTGTGGGGAGCTTCCTACTATTCGCTATGGCCGAACCAACATACTGTTGCAGGTTTGAGCATTTTTCAAACAAATTCTGTCGATACAGATCCTATATCTCTAACTGATGATGTTATTCAGATCAAAATTGGTACAGGAGTGAATTTCTGGGAAAGCGGATTGTATCGAGTTACTGTATTCTATCCATCGCAGGATTAATGGTTTGGAACCTTGATGCCCCCAACTTATTAACGTCTTCAAAGGTCTTCGACATGACTGATACAATTGTTCGTAAAACATTATTATCAATAATTGTACTACTGTTTATTATCAGCAATGCAAATGGTGTTTGGGAAATCCTTCCGGGAAAAGTTGGCTGTACAGCCATTGTAACCGACTCATCAGAAACCAGGATTATTGTTCATCTTTATTATGGAGGCTACTGGAGAAGTGTTGACGGAGGTATCACCTGGGATCCTTTGAACACAAGCGTTTGCAGTACTCATCCCACAATAACATGTAATAAGATTGAGGCATATGATTCGAATGCTGATACCATTGTCGCCAGGAGTAGATTTACTAGAAATGGAGGCGGTATCATACTTAGACAACAAATTTCGTTGACATTGGATGGTGGAACTACATGGTACTTCCCCCACGAAGCGGGAGTGAGCAATTACACAGAACATATGTTAATCGATCAAAATGACAGAAATAAGTTGTACTACATGGATTGTTGTTATTATACAACATCGGAAGATTTTGGTGAAACTTGGAGCGACAGGCAGGTTGTTGATCCCGGTTATATGCAGAAATTCGAATTCATACAAGATCCATTTAACGATTCATCTTTATTCTGCTGTGGAATACATGGAAACAATCTTATTGAACCTGGAGGAATATTACGTTCAGAAAATAGAGGTGATTCATGGGATTTTATCTTGGATGCGAGTGAGGTATGTAACAACTATTACTTTATTCCTATTATGGATATAGATAGGTTGTCCAATGGTGATCTTGTAGCATGTGTTCCTGTAGGGATAGATATTAATGATCAGCTAATTACATTAAACAGCATCCTTCGAAGTACAGATAATGGTGAAACATGGTCTGAGGAGTATCCTGATATCGCTTCCGGTCAAGCGGTAGAACGGTTGGTGGAGTTACCTGAATTTCCTGGTCACTTGCTTATCGGTGGTTATTACGAAGAGAACATTCCTGCTTTTTTATCAACCGATTATGGAATGACTTTTACACGTTGTGAAATGGGATCTGATATTGATATGATTAATCCTTATGGATTGTATGCCAACAAATTCAACAATTCGACCTTCGTTTGTTCCATTGGAGAAGGAATCTGGAAAACGAATGATGGTGGCCAAACCTGGTGCGAGTATTTTTCTCCTGATTTGGGCAGTGAATCTGAGTATAAATTGACAGAAAACTTCGTTTTTTACAAACCAAGACATGGGAATGCGTTGTACGTTTATAATGAAAACTCAGACATTTCCGGTCCATATTATTATCCACTGCCATCAGAAGATTCACTTAGATTCTCTTATCCGATTCAATTCAAACAAGATGACAAACTGATAGGATTTGCATCATATATAGAAGATGAAACCAGTACCGGTATGCTCAGGACGATGGTCAGCGAAGACAATGGGACCAACTGGTATACGATTGGTGACGGTTTACCCGTGTACAAGGATATATTCAGCTATCCCATTGATTCTTACTTTGGTGAAAATCTGTCACGAATCCTGCTATTCGCTCCCCAGGAGGATTTAAATTCCTGGAATTTCCATGTCTCGCTTGATACTGGCAGAACATGGACAACCTATGATAATCTTCCACTTCATGCCGGCCTTTACTCAGAATTTCATCAGACTGCTGAATATATTCTCGCGGCCCACCGTGAAGAAGGAATCTTTCGTTCGTATGATAATGGTGAAACATGGGAAAATCTTGAATTGGTGAATCCCTTCTATCTATCTGGCACAAATGCTGTTGTTATTGATGAAGAAAATGATGACATCTACAGTTTTGGTGGAATTGTCGGATACCGCTACCACGGGATTAGTTGGGATACACTTGGATTAATTCCGGAACAGGATCCATTCTCCGATGCAACCGGCATCCCAACGGATCATGGGATGATATTTTTATTAACATGCACTGCCAGTTCCACCGTATACATCAGTACGGATGGTGGTTATGAATGGTCTCCTCTGGCAGAATCAATACTCTATACAGAGCAGATGACCAGACTTTATGGAATTGAGTACGACCCCTACCGTCATCGTGTATGGATCAATTCGCCGTTGGGGATGATGTGGCAGGATGCTGACTACTTTACCGATGTGGTGGAACGGGACCGTCCGGAACTGGTCGTGGATTATGAGATCCTCAGCGTTTACCCGAATCCGTTCAACTCTGTGGCGACGGCGAACTTCCGGATCGATACCTCCGGCGAGTTCTCGATGAAACTGTACAATATCAACGGCCAGGAAGTGCAAACCCTGCTCGAAGATGCGAACAATCCTTGCGAACATACAATCCAGATTAATGCGGGCAACCTGTCCAGCGGCACGTACTACCTCCGCCTGATCACCGAAGAGAGTGAAGCAATACGGAAGTTGGTGTTAGTGAAATAGAGTTACACTCTCCGACCAGGAGACCTCGTTAGATCGTCAACGGAAAAACATATTGACGAACCTAACGAGGGCATATCCATTGATGTCATTGCTGCGAGAATGTCTGCCGGAGTTTTTGTCGTTCCCGGCAGACGACGCGGCAATCTCGATCCGGGTGCGGTAAAGTTTATACGAAGTGTCGTTTGGGAATGTGTGTGGGAGTGGAAGGAGATTGCTTCGATCTTTTGCACAAACAACAACTACCGTGCAAAAGGTCTCGCAACGACGTACTCTTCTGAAACTCCACCGTTGTTGTGAAGGGTGATGCCCATCGTGGTTTCCATGATCATCTGTTTTGGTAAACACCCTGCTGGGCGCCGTGCTTCACAAACTACGTTACGCACGGTTCAAGCCAACAGGGCATACAATATTCGTCATTACACTAACCTCGTTAGATCGTCAACGGAAAAACATATTGACGAACCTGACGAGGGCATGTCTATCTGTCGGAGCGAGAATTTTATGACAAAAACCTTTCGAATCGTGACAATCCTTCCTTGAAGCGTTCCACTCCACCAGTCCAACTGATACGGAAACAATCGGGATCGCCAAAGAATTTTCCGGGCACAACCATTACTCCCTGCTCGGCGCGAAGTCGTTGGTACAATTCCTCCCCGTCCATTCCGGGGATTTTTCCAGAAGGCAAACCCACCGCTATCGGGCATGACCGCTTGAATTTTTTGTCCGACTTCACTCGACAGAAAACGGTTCGCCTCGGCGTGTCCCTCGTTAGTCACGCGCATGGTATTGGCTATGAACGGTATTCAAATAGTCGTCATTGGCTAGCACCTTGGCAGCCACCCAATCGGACAGGAAGGGAGTGATCACACCCATATGGTCATACGTCCGATACATACGTTTCGCCAGTTCCGGCGGCACAATCGCCCATCCGGCGCGCAGATCGCCGAATCCGAACACCTTGGTCAGGCTGGACGTGGTGTACAAATTGGGTTCGTTGTTCCCGAGGGTGGTCTTGTATTTACCCGGAATCCATTCACGATACACTTCATCGACAAGCAGCCAGGCATCCGGCGCGATCTCCCGGGCAAATGCGAGCAATTCCTCATCACTGGTAACCACTCCGGTTGGATTGTGGGGACTCGTCATGACAATGCCCTGCACTCCCTGTTCAACCACTTTTCGGATGTCATCCACTGTGAGTCTCCAACCGGATTCTTCGTGACGATGTAATGGAATAATGTCAGCGCCTAGCGCTTCGATGGGCGCCTGCAGGCATTCATACACGGGTGTTTCCACAGCGATTTTCATCCCGGGTTCGATCAACGTCGCATACAGAACAAAGTTGGACATGCTCGTTCCTTGGGCGTAAAACACCTCATCAATATCACGGTCATACCGTGCCGCAATCGCCTCTTTCACGTCATTGAAACCGTATTCATTGGCACCTGTGATCGGAGCGTTCTGAAGCGAAAGCCCCAGCTCTTTGATAGTGGCTGCCGATGAAGGCATTCCGGATGTCGCCAGTTTGATCTCGTTGCTGCCGGGTTCGGGGAGAGATGTTTTCACCCATTCCATATACCGTATTGTCGAAAATCGCATGGTTGAATTCCTGTTGGTAGAAAAATGCGGTAATTTTGGAATAATATACGGTCTGATTGGGGAATTCTGACATCGGAGACGTTGTTTCGGAATGTGTTTTTCGCCTGGAGTAAAAAAGGTGTTGAAAGGATCAGGTGACCGTCATCAGGATACCTAATTCGGGGTGATCGACGAGTTTAACGATGCGACTTTCATTGGTCGTATAATATTTCCCTTTCGAATCGG
This sequence comes from bacterium, assembly GCA_963674515.2. Lineage (GTDB taxonomy): Bacteria > Electryoneota > Electryoneia > Electryoneales > Electryoneaceae. Next base: position 166,118 of record CAXXQY010000026.1, on the reverse strand, counting down.
TAATCACTCGAACGACAGGATTATTGCTGTCACGAGGATCCTGCTCCATCACTACTGCCGTTTCACTGGATTTCAGGCGGACGACTGTCCCAACCGGATAAGGTTTCGAGAACTCAAGAAACAGTTCAACAATCTTCCTGTCCAGTTTCCCTTCATCGGCCAGTTCCCGAAGAAGTTTCATCGCACGGCCGGAATCCCACCCTTTTTTATAGGGACGGTCGCTGCGCAGGGCATCATAAATATCGGCGACAGCGATAATTCTTGCCCATGGGTGAATATTCCTGTCTTTGCGTCCTTCCGGGTAACCTGATCCATCGAGGGTTTCATGATGCTGCAACGCCATTGCCCACACTCGCGGAGAGGTCCGGGTACGTTCACTTAAGGTTTTATAACCATCCACAGTGTGTTTACGGATTTGGGAAAACTCGAAATCATCCAGTTTACCGCGCTTGTTCAGGATGGAAAGCGCCACATAGGTTTTGCCGACATCATGGAGAAGCCCGCCCAACGCCAGCTCACTCAGCTCGGTTTTTGTTAAGTTCATTGCACGCCCGATCACCAGTGCAATCGCGGTTACATTCACGGAATGACGGAACGTGTAGTCATCATACCCCCGCAGGTCATGCGCAGGCAGGGTAAGGTTGGTTTTGGAGCTGACCTCATCCACCATTTGTTCACTAACCGATATCAGCCCGGTTATGTCGCCATTCGCTGTATCGATACTCGATTGCTGGAGGTGGAAACGGTACACTTCATCGACAGCAGTGATACGGGTGACATCTGTGATATTCTGCGTTGGATTTAAATCGGACGTGTATGCATCCCGGATATATACGCTGTGAAATCCACGACGAAAGAGAACTCGGACATCTTGCGGATGGATCTGCGAACCTGCCCGCAGGAGCATGCCATGGCTGGGATCATAAATATCACGGGCGACAATCGCACCCGGCGGAAACTCGTGAAATTGAACATAAACGCACAATTAAAACCTGTGTAAGAAAAAAAACGTTAGTAAATAACAAGAGAAAATCATGAAATACGTTTGAAAAACGTTATCCCGAAGTAATGGTAAATGAATGCCTGGAGATATTTTTCAATAATATCTACAATATTTATAATTACCATACTTTTTATAAATATCAGGACACTCAATATACAATATCAGTATCCAATTTGCTCCGAGCCGGTTTTTTTTTCTCGGAGAAAATCGCAGAACAACCGAAACTCAGTGATTCTGAGAATTGTCCAATTTTGTATTCAGAACGTGAAAACCGGAATGCTCTTTACTTTACGAGCATGATCCGGCGCATAAGCCTCAAGTTCTGCGGTCCTTCAAGTACCACAAAATACATGCCTGATGCATACTGTTGAAAATCAAGCAGGATTGTCCGGTACCCTGCATCATACCATGCCGGTTCGCGTGCAAAAACTTCCTGTCCCAATACATTCATCACGCGTAATGTTACTTCAGACCGAACCGGGATCGCCATAGTGACATTCACAGACGGGTTGAACGGATTTGGATATACATCACGGATTCCGAATTCCGTGGGCAGATCCGTCTGCCTCCATGAATCATACGCGCTTACCGGGATAGTAAAACTCCAGGTTTGCTCTGAAACAGTTTTTCTGTGTGCAATGTCTTCCGCGATCACATGCCACCAATAGGTTCCCGGCCCTGATTCCATAAGATTCAGTGACGCGGTAGTATCCAGCAGCACCTGGAATGAAGAATCTGTGAACTCCTCGTTGTCCGAATAAACAAAATAGTACAGGAGTGTATTGCCTTCATCCGGGTCACTGGAAGACATCCACCGGAATGCGAGAATTGTATCGGCTGCTTCGTATCCACTGTCCGGAGTAACCAGTGAGAACGGTTCCGGAGGATATTCCACATCTACATCGAAGCTCCAGCCTTCGAAGGGACGACACCATCTTCCGATACTGTTTGTATCCTGAGCGCGAACCCGCCACCAGACAGAAACACTGTCCGGCAGTTCATCCAGCTCCGAAGTGGGGGTTGCATTCTGCTCCTGCGATTCTGCGAGAAGAGCAGTGCGGTTCTCACGACCTGTTACAGAAGGCTGGCCAGTATCACTTCTATCAGTACCTCGCAGAACAAGGTCACTCCTGACCCGATGTTCGGAATCATCGGGAAGTGATTCAACACTCCTGTCTTCGCTTGCGAAAGTGTAGAATGTGTCCACAATCCCGGTTAATGAATCCACTGTCTCCCATGCATCCAGCGACCAGTAGAGCGTATAGGTCAGGGAATCGTTAAAATCGGTATCCTCCGCCGGATTCCATGTTAGAGTCGGTGCAGCGATATCCACTGTTGCCGTATTGGATGGACTTCGCAGCAGGAAGGGTTCCGGACGTTCCGGTTGAGACAAACCAAAGGTGAAAAATCCATTTTCTCCCGCTGCCGCCCAGGCAGTATCATCACCGGATACAGCACGTACTGTCCACCGCCAGTACATGTCATCCAGACCTTCAGGATCGAAGACAAAACCCGCTACATCAATCTGTGTCACAACGTCAAATTCGAGCGGATCGGAGATATCCAAGTCGGTTGTCATCAGCAGATCATAAACAACTCCTTCGCCCGGATCATTATCCAGTGATGGAGTCCACGCCAACGGCACCGGACCTGACTGGTTAAACAACATGTCATCCGTGGGGAAACTCAGGGCAAACACTCCCGGAAAATCGGGAATGGACACAGACACCTGCCATGATTCACTGGAGGCAGCACGTAAACCGGTGAGATCGACCGCGTCCACATACCAGTCAACGGTAACTTCATCCGTCAAGTCATCCAGGCCGTCATTCACATTTTCATACGATTCATATAACGCACGATACAAGGCTTCACGGAATCCCTGGCTGCCGGGAAGCGATCCCATCACCTGGTCGGTAAACGAATAGAATGTGTCCGGGATAGCAAACACAGTATCCATCGTCTCAAAACCATCGAGCGACCAGATCAAGTCATACATGATGATATCACCATAATCCGGGTCTTCCGAAGAATACCAACGGAACTCGGGATTGAGCGTTTCCACCGTTACACCATTTTCCGGGCTTGCCAGTTGGAACGCAGAAGGCGGATCAGGGGTCTCGGCAACCGCTCGCCATGTTTCCAGCGACCATACCGAGTTTCCATCCACATCACAACTTCTCACCTTCCAGTAGACTGTGTCACCCTCTACAACAGAAACCGGCAGGACTTGGGGTTCGTACGGCAATGTATATCGATCCCTGTTCTCATTGCGCGAATAGCCAGTATTTGTACCTGTGATCAGTGATTGATATGATTCACCTGTGTTCGGGTTCAATTCACTTCTTTCATTTGCCGGTATCCGGAAGCTATTCATCCGGTTTGACTGGAGTAAAGCACTTTCAACAGTTTGATTGCGATCCTGTGAAGGCAATCCCGATGATAGAGTTGTTCTGCCCAAGGTCACATTTTCGAATTCGAGGATTACGGATGGTTCTTCAAGATCGACAAGCGAATCTGCACCCTCGAATTCGGCATTGTCCGCCCATACGAAAGTGTAATACACGGTTTCCGCATCCGGGTCCAGTGACGGCTGCCAGACGAATGGATACCCTTCCCAGGCAGTGCCGTTATCGGAAGGTTCCAGAAGATGAAATACAGAAGGCAGATCGCCTGCAGGTTGAACAGTGACGATGAATGGTTCTGTCACAGAATACTGGCCGTCGGAAGCGGTGCATTCTACCTGGTATTCTCCTGAGGCTTCGAAGGGCGGAATCCATGATAAACGGATGGAATGAGAGTCGAGTCGTTCAACTCGGATATTCTCCGGACTTCCGGGCAGATCTTCGGTCTCAATGTAAAACTCGATATAGTCGGCATCGTCTTCAGCGGAAATGACCGTACTGGTCTCCGTTCCCGCTGGAATCTCGACAGTAGCCGGGTCCAGTGTAACATCCGGTGGTGTATTTCCAAGCCAGCCATACATACGATCCGGCAGGTACACAATGGTCTGCACGGAGTTTATTGACGGTCCGTCGAACAATTCCGATTCTGCGAAATACATGTTGGGTTCAGGTTCGAGACCATTGAATACACGAATGTATCCCTGCACCCCCTCCGGAATCGGAGGTTCTTCTGAATCAAAGGTTGAATGGAGAACAAAAATCCCTTCTTCATTCCCCGTTTCTATGGAAGGTCTTGATATCCATTCCCCGGACAGAAAATCATCTCCTCCCGGCATTCCGTATTCGCCAGTTTCAAGGGATGGCGGGTCAATCCCATCACCCTCAGTATCCACGATAAAGTGGACAAGGAACGAATCGGGAAGCACAACACTGTTTTCGTCAACTGCATATGTAGTAGAACCGGAGGGATCGAGGTTGCTGAGTATCCAGGGGACAGGAACCGCACCAAGCTGAGCCGGAATAAGCAGGAAAAGCAGCAGGTTTACTGTGATGAGTACAAAATCAGATTTTGAAGATGCCAGGGAGCTTCTTCTCATTTTCTGCTTTGTTACCCTGTTTGTGATATCCCACATCTATATTCCTCCGGATCAATGTTGCTGTCAATAGATCAGAACTGCGGCACTTCACTTTCTACCGCCCCCTTACCCGTGATGGAGAAGGGTTATTCCACGGGGGAGTTGAAAAGTCGGGTGCAGGAATTGCCAACTGGATTGACTGGCCCGGTCCAACAGGGGGTTGTGGACGAGTACCTCCATGAGGTGTGTGTCCCGGGGCAGGGCGTGTCCATTGAAAACCATCGGAACCGTTGACCACAATGATCACATATCCCGCTTCCGGCTGGAAGGTGTTCCCATACCCCTGCCATCCCATTTCCGGGTGATACCAGGCACCGTTCAGGTTACCGGCAGACCATGAGTAAATCCTGTCTGAGGTTACTGAGTATTCAGCCGATGCAAATCCTGATGTGACCAATCCTGATCCGGCATAGGTTGTTGGAAACGGATAACCGGCGCTGACGAGATTCATGCCGGGACTCATGGTTCCCATGTCGATCTCGTCCACATTCATCGCAGCGCCTAACAGTCGCAACTCTACCGGATCGGCATCATCCGGAACAACCATCCAGTACCCATGCCTCAGGTCAAGTTCCTCCAGGTCACCTTCCCAGGCCTGGCTCCCTGAATTAAAATAAGCGCCGACCATGACGCCGTCGATGATAGAAACAATTCTTGTCGAATTCTCCCATGCATCGCCGCCCGGGAATTGATCTCCGAGGACATCATCCAATGTTGCTGTATCCGGAAGAACAGGAAATGAGATCAAGTGGGTTCCGGGTGAAACTGTCATTGTCCACACACCCGCCAGGTTTGACGGAGTCCCATAGTTTTGCGCCTGGACCATCGTAACGCAAATCAGGGGTATCAAAACAAAAACGATTAGAAAACGACGCGATTTCATGTCCCTTGCCTCCGGGTTTCCTGCAACTTTTCAACACTTTTCATTCTAAGATTGTTTTATTCCGGGAATAACACTATCATGCAGGTTCCATATACAATTTTATTATAATAGTACTCTTTCTCATATTTACGTATCAGTCGATCTGTCAGTTATAGAGTGAAATATCCCTGTCCTTCACAATACAAAAGAACTGACGACACTTCAATGTACGGAATTGAGAAAAGAAGAGAAGATACCTCTATCACATTTATGGTTGAATTATGAGTATCCCTGTTGGCTGGTTTTCTTTCGACGGTCCTTATTCAAACATTGAAGACATACCCGACACAGCGGGTATATTCATTATACTCAGCATGAAAAACAGCGAAGAAATACTCATGTTGGATGTTGATCAAGCGCTTGAGATGCGTTCGGGAATACGAACACATGAAAGAATCCCATGCTGGTTGAAATACTGTGCAGACCAGTATCATTTTGCGATTTACTCCATTCCGGGAAGTCGGCTATCTGAAAGGGATATGATCGTGCGGGAAATTCGTTTGCAATATGAATTCCCTTGTGGTGAAAAATTAGATACCGCAGGTTCCGGTTGTTGCGGTTGTGGATGAATCAGTATTCAGGAAAAGTATATGTTTGATCTGGACGAATTCTACATGAGAAAAGCGCTTGCTCAAGCGCTGGAAGCCTACAAAGACGGTGAAGTTCCGGTGGGAGCGGCTGCTGTTTTTGAGGATCAGATCCTGGGGCTGGGACGAAACCGCGTTGAGATGCTCAGTGATCCGACGGCACATGCCGAGATGGAAGCAATCACTGCTGCCGCGAACAAGTTGGGTGACAAACACTTGACAGGTGTTACATTGTATGTCACCCTGGAGCCATGCCCCATGTGTGCTACGGCCCTGGTGCTTGCACGGGTGAATCGAGTGGTATTCGCTGCAGATGATCCCAAAATGGGAGCATGCGGATCGGTGTACAGGATTCATGATGATCCTGCTTTGAACCATCGGTTTTATGTTTCTTCCGGGATACTGGAAGAAGAATCCAGGGAATTATTGCGTACCTTTTTCGCTTCAAGAAGAACCGGAAAATAGCAGAACATTTGGCGAAGTACAGGGAGTCTTTCATGCGTAACATGTGTATGTATCTTTGTGCTGTATTGTTGTTCGTCTTCAGCTTCACTGGTTGTTCCACTCAGAACTATACGATAGACACATTTGAAGCGGCTATTAACCAATCGACGACCGCAGAACAGGTGATCCAGGTGTGCCAGGAATACTGTTCCGCATCGGAAGACATGGAGTTGGTTGCTCATGTGCAGGATATATGGAAAGATTTCGATGAAGATAGTATGAGATCCTTTTTCCGCTCCAAATATGAAGAGGATCAGGATTCGCCATTGAACGCCTATTTCCTTGGGAAGGTCACCACATCCCCTCGGGAAGCGATTGAACTCGGACGATCCGTGATTCGTATGACACCCGAAGAGAAGTGGGGATATTCGCTGGTCATGTCCACGTACTACCGAACCCTGTTCCATGGTGGACGAAATCCGGGGGACCGTGAATCGCTCGTCAGTCATCTTCCCCATGATGTACTTGTATTTGCAAATTTCCTGGAAACCTTTCCCAACGATGAAGACAATTTACGCTATCTCTTTGAATATTACCTGTATTCTCACCAGGCCGAAAACGCACAGCAGATCCTTCAACTTGCCAGGGAACGTGAATTACGCTGGGCTACGCGATCATCTAATGACAGGATTCTTTTAGCGATGCAGGATGATCCTGCCGGGCTTTTTGAAGATGTGAGCAATGAAGTAAACGCTGAAATCGAAGAAGGAACAATTCCACAGGAAGAATCCCGGTATGAAGTGCCTTTACGGATATCTCAGGCGTTGCGCTCCGCGTACATGTATGAGCGTGCGCTCCCGGCTCTTCAACGTGCTCACCGCTTCCTGCCAGCCGACAAACGTAAAGAGCATTATTACAATCTGGCCTGCCTGGCATCTCTGAACAACAACACGGATCTCGCACTCGATTATCTCGAACGTTCTGCGGAAGCCGGTTATTCCGATACGGTATGGCCGCAACGAGACAGCGATTTGTTCGCCTTGCATGATGACCCACGCTGGACCGGTGTGCTGCAGTCCTTTGAAAACAACTGGAATAGTGGACGGCGAGAAAGACGACGTGAAGCGCTCGCGTCGCAGATCGACGTAGAAGCCCCGGAGTTCTCCCTGGCAGATAGTCATGGCGACACCGTCCGCTTCGAAGATCTGCGTGGTTACATTGTTATTCTGGACTTCTGGGCGACCTGGTGTGGACCGTGCCGTATGGCGATGCCGGAAATTGATCAGTATCTGCGCGAAGACGCCGGAGAAAATGTGCGGGTGTTTTCTGTCAATGTGTGGGAAAACAATCCGATAAAAGCACGCCTGTTCATGATGGCGAACGATTACGCCATGACATTACTCTATGGAACCAACGAACTGCCAGTACAATATGAGGTCCCGGGTATTCCAACTATCTTTGTGATTGACAGTGAAGGACATATCCGTTACAAAGAAGTCGGCTACGAAGGCGGTTTGCGTGATAAATTGGGATGGTGGGTGTCTGCCCTGTAACGGGATGAATTATAGCCAGGTTTCATAGCTTTTGTTCAGATGAATAAGGTCTTTCAAGGCTTCGCCTCTGTGCATGTAAATGAGTAGTGAATTTTAGAATACAATTTTGTACCGTATATTACAGGTGGCCTGGTTCAGGTGATTTGATCCACAGTGGATGGAAACATCCCTATTAAGCCTTCGGAAGAGGTTGTCAGGTGAGCGGACGGATAGGTGCAGATTACGAAATAATCCGTGAACTCCGTCGCGGTCCATGGGTTACGGTTTACGAAGCCCGTCACCGGGTTCTCGGCCGTCGTGCTCTCGTGAAATGGCTGAACCCGGAGCACGAGGGTGACGAGGAGATGGCCGGCCGCCTCAAACGTGAAGCACGCCTCGGTGCCGCTGTTGATCATCCCAATGCTGCACGTATTTATGGAGTCGGCGAAGCGGATGGTCGTCCTTATGTCGCTATAGAATGGATCGAAGGGGAAGATCTTGAAGCCCTGATGCAACGGGAAAATCCGCTTTCATTCGACCGTGTCGCTCGCCTCGTGCAGGACCTCCTCAATGGATTAACCGCTATCCATAACGCGGGGGTGGTACATCGGGATCTCAGCCCCGCGAATGTGCGCATCACGGAAAACGGTAAGGCACGAATCACCGATTTTGGATTAGCGACAGGGAAATACGACCCCCGTTTCACGATGCCCGGATCGGTAGTCGGTACACCGGGTTACCTGGCGCCGGAACAAGCCGCCGGAAAAGAGATTGATCAACGGGCGGATCTGTTTGCTGTGGGTGTTTTACTCCATGAATGCCTGACAGGAAAACCACTGTTCCGTGACAAAGATCTTATCACCACAGTCAAGCGTGTCCGTACCGAACCCGCCCCGCCTATTGATGATCAAGTGGAAAACCTGCCTCCGGGATTTGGAAATTGGCTGGACAAGTTCCTTGTGAAAGATCCGGAACTTCGTTGGCAAAATGCAGCCGTTGCCCTGGATTCTTTTAAAGAGATTGTCCGGGAGCTTGAGCAGGCTGAAGAAGAAATACAACCCAGCCAGGATAAACCCTGGATCCGTTTACCCGCAACTTTGCTCCCTGCAGTGGTGATCGGCCTGGGATTGGCGCTGATTATAACAGCCTTGCAGCCATCCTTCCGCAGCCAGATGTCTCCGCCAGATCTTGTAATCGAATCCTTAAACGATCTCCCGGACAGCCTGTTTCGTGACAGTATGGAACACCGTTCACCATCCACTGAAACTCCTGAAAGAAATCAGGCATCCGTCGAGCCGAGTGAACACGAAACACAATCAATGCGCACCACAAGCACAGAGGATGCTCACCAGCAGCGGGATATCGGGCGACACGAAGAAGCGGGTAGAGACACCAGAGACACTCCGGTTGTTAATAGAATCAGCGAACGGCAGCCTGAACCTGTTATTGCAGGAAAAGGTATCCTGATTGTGCATACTTCACCCTGGGCGGAAGTGTATCTGAATGGTACTCGGTATGGGACAACGCCCCATCTTGAACCAATATCCTGTGAAGCAGGCGACATCAGCCTCACATTTGATAATCCCGGTTTTCCACCAATAACCTTCGATACAACGATTATCGCTGAAGATACAACGATTGTTCATATCAGCCTTGCATCCAGGGTTGGCACAATTTCATTGACAGTTATCCCCTGGGCGCATGTGTTTATTGATGATGTTCCCCTGGGTGATACTCCACTTGGTCGCCCTGTATACCTTTCACCGGGAATGCACGAAATACGCCTGAACCACCCGGAGTTTGGCATATACCGGAATGAGTTTATCATCTCACCCGGCCAGGTGCGGGAAGTCGCTGTAAACATGGTTGAACAAGGCACACCTTTTGCTGATCCTCATGTACGGAGGTCTCCATGAAGGTGCATACGATAGACATGAAACGATATATATTTCTATTCATCGCCATAGTCATTCCCCTGTTCGGGGTGAATGCGCAAGTCTGGCTGCCTGGGCCGCCTTTGCCCACTCCAAGGGATGGTATGGCTTCGGTTGTGATTGATTCAATCATGTATCTCACCGGTGGAAACCGTTATCATGATGAAACGGTGACAACCACAGATTCAGTGTTGGCCCTGAACCTGCACACCATGCAGTGGATGGATTCGCCACCGCCATTGTTGATTCCACGTTCTCATTCTGCTATCGCCATCCATAAGCTCCCGGGAAATCCTGACAGCACAATTGTATATGTGATTGGTGGAATGAATGAGAATGGTTTTGTGCAGGAAGTGGAATACTGGTCTCCCGGGCAACACTTCTGGTTATTATCAAACCCGATGCCGGATTTAGCCCTTGAAGGATCGCGAGCTGTGCTCTATAACGGGGAAATCCTGGTCACAGGCGGCCGCGACACCAGCGCTGTGCATCCCTATGATTCCATCACTCGCCTTGTTCTCGCCCAGGAAGGAACGCCTGTCCGCACAGAAGAGTTCGGCTTGTTGCTTCCTGAACCAGCGTCTCATCACAGCATATCCATCATGAGCGGAAAGCTTTATTTCATGGGCGGTTTCGATATCGGTCCGCGAGATGCGATATACTGTTACGATGATGGCTGGAATTATACAGGTGAACTGGATACTCCCCGTGGCGGTATGGCATCTACTCTCCTGGAAGATTTTGTCTTTCTCCAGGGAGGAGTTGTTCCTGATCCCGGCGATGAATCCGAATCGGGATTACTGATTGACTCAATGGGTGAAACGTTGATATTCCCAAATGATCTGGAATACGGACGTGCCTATCATTCCATCGGAACCTATGAGTTAAGCGACACCCTCACTCGAATTGTTGTTGTCGGAGGTTCATTCTCCTATGATAACAACCGTGTAATGGTTAACGAGGTGTGGTACATAGACGTTACGGATTATTATGTGGCGACAGAGACTCTTCCTCCTTTGCCGCAACCGTTTCATGCGACCGCCTATCCCAATCCTGCCAATGGTATGGTACGGATTAGTGTTGACGTTTCCGGTTCAAACGATTTGAACGTTACTCTATACAATTTGCTTGGCAGACAGGTGACATCCTGGCAGATAGATCATTCATCATCGCCAACAGTGACACTTTTCTGGGATGGAACGATCAATGGCACACCGGCTCCTGCGGGAAGTTATTTTCTCAGGGTCCTGTATGGCGCTGAAGAACAAACATTAAAGATTGTCCGATTGCCATGAGTAGAATTCATGGAGTAAAATACCTGCTACCTCTTTTAGGGGCCATTCTTTTATTTTCGCAACAAGGGTATTCACAAGTAACCCCGGTCCGTCCGGGAGAACTCCATCCCATTCTGGACAGTTTGTTCACCAGTGGAAGATTTGATCAGGTCGAAATGGAAGCACTGCGAATCCTGCACTCCCCTGACATTTTCAGCGAAGAAGTTATCACGACCGCCTATCTCTACCTGGGTTTTGTAGAAATTTTATCCGCCAATGCAGATGCTGCGGAACGTGAGTTTTTCCACGTCCTCGATCGCGACCCCGATTTACGTCTTGACCCTGTGTATGTTCCGCCTCTCATCTACGAGAGTTTTGAGACAGCTCGTCAACGATACTTCAGAATGAGACAATCCGACATTGACACTTCTGATGTTCAATTTGAAGAACTGCTCGCTTACAGGGATGCTGTGGACGCGAGATGTACCTTGCACAGGAAGGCAACGCTGCTTAATCTTACGTTTCCCGGTCTTGGTTTTTTCGCGGAGGATCAGTCGATTCGTGGTACAGCCTGGTTTATTGCAGAAGCCGGTTGCGCTGCCATGTTCCTGATCTCTCTTGACCAGGCGTTTGAAGCGCACGATCACTATCTTGATGCAAGAACTGAAGGAGAAATCCAGGATACATACGACAAGTACAATTCATGGTACAAAAAATCCTGGGGGTGGGGGATTGCAACGGTTACTGTCTACCTGTCATCTCAGGTCGATTTGCACCTGCACTGGCACAACATGCAGATTGAACCCGCACTCAAACTGAACTCGACACCTGCAAATCCTTCCGAATCCTATCCATCCTACGGATTGAATATTCGCTGGTAACGCTTTCCCTTATAATGTCATCCATTCTTCCATGATCTGGATCGCGTTTGTCGCAGCGCCTTTACGCACGTTATCAGCAACAATCCATAGCTGGAATACATTTTTCAGGGTTGGATGCTGACGAACTCGCCCGACATACACTTCATCTGTTCCTGCAATTTCAAATGGTGTCGGATAGTCGTCAATTGAATCAAATAATTTCAAGCCTTTTCCGGATTGCAGTGCATGGGTTACTTCTTCCCTGGAAACCTCAGATTCAAGTACCAGGTCCACCGCTTCGGAGTGCCCGGTTTCCACAGGAACCCGTACTGTTGTGACAGACACATGCAGCGAAGGTTTCTCAAGGATCTTCGGAAGTTCTTCCATCATTTTGGTTTCTTCACGGCAATACCCGGATGGATCGACAGCTCCGATCATCGGGATTACATTGCCGTGGATTTTCCTGGGAAAAACAGATTTCTTCAGTTCATTTCCCTCAACTTCTCTTCTCCAATCGTCTACAGCATCCTGTCCCGCACCACTCACCGCCTGGTATGTGGCGACTGATACTGATTTGACACCGAACGCCCGATCCAATGGCGCTATGGCCGCCGCCAACTGGATTGTCGAACAATTGGGATTCGCAACGAGGGTATCGGCATCAGCAATACGGTTGGCATTTACTTCCGGGACCACTAACGGGATTCCATCCGCCATTCGAAATGCAGAGCTGTTGTCGATAATCCTGACTCCGGATTTCCGCCAAAGGGGAACATATTGTTCCGCTACGGGATTCGGAGCACAGAACAGAGCATAATCAACAGGGCTGGAAGGTGTATCATTCAGTAACTCTATTGTGAGCTGCTGTGATCGCCAGGGGATAACAATGGAAGCACTCCGCTCGGTTGCGTAGGGAATCACCTTGAATTGATACTGTTCCATTCCTTCGAGAATGTTCAGTGCTGTCCTGCCTACAAGACCGGTTGCTCCTACCACCGCTACCCGTAAATCCTGCATGTTTCCCTCATCGAGAAATTCGCATGTTTACATTTCCACCGAGTGAATTCTTTACTTCTCAAGTTCACTATCAAGATACGTACGAACTGCCTGGATTGCCTGTTTTACATCCGCTGTTTCCGGAAGTTTCTTTTCGAATGTCTCAATGATCTGCCGTCTCTGTACTTGTTCAAAGGAATGGCAAAATTGAAGATCAAAAACCCACCCGAGTACAAGCAGACGAAAATCATTACGGGTTTTGAGATATTCTACTCTGGTCACTTTTCGTTCAACTAAATCCTTTATAATTTCAGGGCTTACTTCATCGCCTTCATTCATAGCGTAAAATACTGTTTCTTTGTCTTTCGAGTCATTCCCGTCATCCGCAGCAATCATTACCCGCCATATGTCCAGTTTATCGGAGTCACGTATCAACTTGCTGAAATGAAGAACACGATCTGAAAGTCCTTCTGGTAGTGCAAACATATTATGATTCGTAATTGCAGTAAGAATCAGGTCACTTTCTTCCGCACTCAGAACATCAAGTACCCTGTTTTCAAGAATCGTATGTACTCCCAGCAGTGCGTGGTTTTCTGAGCGACGGTCGCTCATTGTTCCATACTTTTCAATCTGGGGAAACCGTCCCACATCGTGAAGAAGGGCAATGATGTTCGCAATCCGCTTGTCATCTTCACCCATCTTCAGGGAAGTTGTGAGTGAATCCATTTCTTCCACAACCCGCAGGGTATGGTCTATTTTCAGGACAATCCCCGGTCCGAGTTCCTCCGAACGTTGGCGGTATCCATCCGTGAACGTTGTGAACCATTCCCTTATGTCCTGAGCCTGCTGCCCTGTCATGATCACTCCATTGTAAACCGGTATCTCTATCTTTAAGAACATGTACCATGATTGTTATGAATAGATGGTATTTATTAACCCTGTAGAGACCTCAAATAGTCCAGGTCAACAGCATACCGTTCTTCGCCACCGGGAGTTTCAAGAAAAGCCGGAATTTTCAGCAAACGTTCATCATTCATCAGCATCCTGAATGTTTCTTCTCCCAGCAAACCATCCCCGATCTGTTCATGACGATCCACCCTGCTGCCGAGCGGCTTCTTCGTGTCATTCAAATGGATGGCTGCAAGACGATCCCTGCCGATGATCCGGTCAAACTCCGACCATGTTTTTTCGTAAGCTTCTTCTGTGTGTATGTCGTACCCGGCGCTGAATGCATGACAGGTATCGAAACAAATGGCGAGACGGTCATTTTCTTGAGACAATTCGATCATCTTTGCCAGTTGTTCGAAGCTGTACCCAAGGTTTGTTCCCTGCCCAGCAGTATTTTCCAGGGCGATTTTAGCCTTGTAACCCGGCAATCGTCGATGCAATTCGCTGATCGATTCTGCGATTTTCTCTACCCCCCACTCCTCCCCTTCTTTCAAATGACTTCCGGGATGGGCTACGACATGGGACAATCCCAAAGCCTCGGCACGTTCCAGTTCATCTGTCATGCTGTTCAGTGATTTTTCCAGTTTTTCCGGATCGGGCGCGCAAAGATTAATCAGGTACGAATCATGGCTGATGGCATGAGTGATATTGTATTTTTTCACCTCTTTATGCCATGCTTGTATTTCATCATCGGGCAATGGTTTCGCAACCCACTGACGCTGGTTTTTCGTAAATATCTGGATGGCGGTTATTCCTAATGGTTCCGACCGTGCCGGCGCTTTGTCCACTCCACCGGCGGTGGAAATATGCGCTCCCAATATCATAATTATTCCTTTCGATTCTGCTGTAAATATACATGTATTACTAGTAGATGCATATCTACCGGAATTGATTGACGATTACTACCATGTTAACCGTTGCAGCCTGCCACAAAAATCCTATTAGCTTGCAGAGTCAGAAAATTGAAGGATTTTTATCTTTATGCCGATACTTTCTACGGATTTGTTCACCGGGAGTGAAAAATCCCAAAGTAGAAATTTTACAATGAATAGAAGACTGCTTGCTCTTGACAACCGCTTTTTTCGAGCAAACATTTGGGTAATCACTTCTCAGGGATGCTGAATGCTGGAAAACCAGGCCCAACTTTTTCCGAAAATCAACCTGCTGGCGCAACAGATTTATAATGACTGGCTGAAAAAGCTGGACATTTCTTATGCTGCTGCCGGAGGAGACTCCACTCGTCTTGGTAAAGAATTCAAGAGCACGATTCTGACCTGGAAAGAACGGAAAGAGATATTCAACGAACGTATGACTTTTTTCAGCCGTCAGATCACATTAAAAAACCTGGAAGACTTGCGTGCAATACTCCCTCCCGGGTCTGAAGAAGTATGCTATCACCTGGAAAAAGTGACCGATTTTTACGAAGAGTCCGTTTTCAGCCTGGGACATGACACTGCGGAACTTTACCTGCGTGGGGAAGCAGCCTGTGATCGTGATGATTTTGATATCGGCATTAATGTCCTGGAGCAGCTATCCAAACGGGAGCCACGTTTTTTCCCCATTCTCCTGTCCCTGGGTTATGCTGAACTGTACCACCGAAAAAATATTCGGCAAGCATTGGTGTATTTGAACCGCGCCATGAGTACACCAACTTTCCTCGCGACAAAACATTATTACCTGATCACTCTTCAACTGATTTCTCTTGCACATGAACGTGCGAACCAACTTGTAAACGCCATTCAATCCTGTCGTCAACTACGGCAGGTTTATCCGGAATCACCCATTGTCGCCTATAACGTTGCCCGACTTCAGGTATTGAACCTCCAGCGTCCGGAAGCATTAAATTCCATTGAGACAATCCTGCGTGACCACTCCAGCACATTCATGCTCTCGCTTGTAGATGATGATTTTCGGAACCTTCGTCAACCATTAACCGATCTGGTTGAAGAAAAAACGGAAGTGTACGCAAACCGCGCCCGGGAACTGATCAGCAAGCTTAACCGCGTGACAGAAATCGCCGAAACCTATAATATCATCGAAAATAACGGTAACATTATCCGTATGATCGATAAACTCACTGCGGCCAACCTGACCTTGCAGGAAAACTGTTACAGCTCTTACCTGGAATTATTCAACAAGTGGTTGCCTCCTGTCATCGGTGCATATCCAAGGGAAGTGCGCCATGAACTAACCCTCTTTATGAATGATCGTACAGAACAAATCGACAAATACAATCGAAATGTGGAAAAACGTATTCAGAATGACCGGAACAAAATACTGAGAATCGCACTCCCATCCTGGATCGTGGTCGGAACACTGATTACACTGATACTTGTTCTCGCCAATGTTTCCAGTTGGAGCGCAGGCAGTTCCGGAGTGATGTTCCTCTTCCTGGCGATTGTTCCCTATGGCGTACTGGATTCCCGTTTCAAACGCCGTTACGATGAAGAGAAGATGGACAACACGGATTTAATGGATATTCGGGAAGATATCACAACCCTCGCATCCATTTCCAACGACCTTTCCGCCAAAGTAAACCGTGATGGGTGGTTGATGTAAATATGTGTCTACACCTGCCGCTATCCAGGAATGCTACTGAGAATACTTTACAAAACCAGATAAAGTAGTCATTCAGGTTTGATTACTGTTTTATACATTGTCATCTTTGTTCCAGGTGGCTTGAAACACCTGCATTACTCCATCTTCAGTTAATCCTGCTACTTTTGCTACCTTTGAACCCGAGTTTAACAGTTGAATAGTCATAAGTATTTGTTATAGTGGTATTTGTGGCGAGATTGGGTTAGAAATCTGACACAACAAGGCTTTTAGTTGTGGGTTTTGGGACGTGTAATTGTTTGAAGATTTCCAGTTGTTCGGGTGTTGTTTGGGTGAGTGCTTTGTGCCTGTTTTTCGAGCTTTTCCAGTCAATCACGTGGAGTTGACGCAGTTTCTGTTTCGCGCGTTCGAATGTCATCTTCATGCTCTTCAACCGCAGTTCGAACAACACGGTTAATTGCAACGCCAGAAAACATATGAAAACATGGGCCCGTATTCGTTCCGGATTCCAGTGGAACATCGGACGAATGTCCAGGTTGCTCTTCAGTGTCCGGAAGCCATTTTCCACCATTTGTAGCTGTTTGTACTGCTTGATCACCTCTTCCGTAGAAAGCGTTTTCTCCGGGACTGTTGCCGAGACCACAAACCAGCCATCTGCCTGTTGTTCGAAGGAAAGCGTTTCTTCGTTGATACGGATCTCTTCCTGGAGGGGATCATCCGGAAGGGTGACCAGACGGCAAAGTCCATGGCGTTTGCTGAGGTCTCGCAGCAGGTGGTATCCCTCCTTTGACGTCTTGTTGCTTGTCCGTATTTTCTTCGCCATGTCGAACAATTTGTCCAGGGAACGTTGCCGACGTTCGCACTGTTTCACCGCTGTCGCCGGATTGTAACTGTAGATACGGCGTACAGCCAGCGGCTTCCGTTCCCCCACCGTTGTGGTCATGGTGACTTCGCCTGTGGTCTCATACACACATTCCGTATCACGTTCCGCTTCGTTGCGTGACAGGCGAAAGGCTTCCGCTGCCATCACCCCCTCACAGGTATCGCGGCGTATCCGTTTTGATTCCCCTACGATAAACGCAACGCCCGCTTCATGGAGCCAACCAAAGTTCAACGAACTGGTCATCCCTTTATCCGCAACAAGAACCACCTTTTCCACATGGAAACGATCACGGATATCACGGACCACTTCGATTACGGTGCTGCGATCCGCCGTGTTGCCATCGAAGGTGTAATGCGCCAGGGGGATGCCATCGTTGTTCATCACAACCCCGATCACCACCTGACGGCGGTCACGGCGGTGATCACGGCTGTAGCCAAACTTGCGAAGATCATTCTCCTGTACAGTCATACCTTCGAAGTAGCTGGACGTGAGATCATAGAAACAGAGCGTCAACTCGCTGTCGAAAATGGAAAGAAAGCGGTCGGCAATTTCCTGCTCGATAACCGATTTATGCGCAATCAGAAAATCCATGGCGCGAAGCAGGTTTGGATAGGTAATACTGCTACGGTCAATGGTGGGCAGGTACACTTCTTCCAGCCAACTGAGCAGGGAGAGCTTACTGCCCGGATCATCCAGACGGTTCAGGACCATGACCTTGATATGGGAAATCAGATCGAATTCTGTTTTGCTTTGGTACGCAGCGCGTTGAAGGGTCTTGGTGATACGCAGCTCTTTCCACAACATCATCGCCGCCCAGAGATGGCCAAAGCTTTTTGAGCTGTGAATGACACTGTCTGAATCCGGGATACCTTGTCCTTTGAGACGCAGAAATCCATTGATCAGATTGTCAACATCCTTGTCGAGCAGTTTTTCTACGGAACCGAGATTTAAAAGGATACGTTGCCTGGTGTTACCGTTTTCATCACGGTACCCTTCCACGATCTGGGCGGTGGTATAGGTTTTCCCGTTACGGGTCGAGCTGCTTTTGCGTATATACATACACACAATATACAACATAATACACAGATAATCAAGAGACACCAAGAGCACTGCATACACAACACAGCACCAAATACAACACTCCTAAATACAATGTTTACAAGCAGCACTTTTGAAATAATGTGTGACAACTGTTAAAGTCGGGTTTTAAAGACAACTCACTTTCGGCGAAAGGGAGCTACTGCAAAAGGGAGCTACTGTAAATCAGTCAATCCTGCCAACAACATTCCAGTGGAATCGTACCAGCGCCCAGTCGGTGCCCAACCACAACCAGTCGCCTTCGGGGATGATTTCTGATACAGTATTTCCGGCAAGCCCTTCCTGGCGAGTGTACTGGATAGCATCTCCTTCCACTGGATGATACTTAATCAATCCACGGTCTGTCCCGATCCAGAAAAAATCGTCATGGTAGCAGAGAGAACGTACAACTCCACCAAACCAGCGTTCCTTCATCGCCTGGTTCCATGAGTCGTCACCCACCTGTTGCCATGCGATCCCGTACCTGTCGCCAATCGCCAGGAATCCATCCTCGACAAACAGGGCACGAGGAGGGGTGGATGCCGAGACAGTTAATGGCGGTTCAATCAGCTCCCATGCTTCATTGGGCGCTTTACGGAGGATTCTGCTGACACCGGCGGCATAGAGAGTGGTTCCATCGTAGGTGACACGGTAGATCGGTTCGTTGGCGGGAATGGGAAACTGGTGAGGGTTTACTTCCATGACAGCACCAGAGCTGGCATCAATTTTTGCAAGTCCAAACTCCGTGGCGATCCAGGCATGCCCGTTTCCCGGCGCTATATCGCGTATAACTCTGCTGGGCAATCCATCCTGCCTGCGGAGCCATCGCCAATCATCATCATCGCAGTACATCACCCCTTCATCGGTCGCCAGCCAGACAATGCCGTCCGGCCCGATACGTAGCCGATTGATCTTCGCCGGATCAAGCCCCCATTCCATATCGGGATGAAAGAACTCCCAACGGTCGCCGTCCCGCTCCCTGTGCCAGATCCAGCCGTTTTCGCGGTTCAGTGTTCCGGCACACCAGATCTCATCCTCGCTGACATCCATATAAGGAGAAGGGCCAGGACCGCCCGGATACAGCTCCAGTACCATGTTGTACATACCGCTGACACCAACACCGTAGCCGGACCAACCCATAAAATTCATATTGCGGCCGTCACTCACACCGGTGGCATAGGACCATCTGGCAAAGCGGTACTCCAGGTCGTTGTCTATGGTAACATCATACTGGATCGGTACAATCATTCCCTGGGGCGGCGCTTCCAGCTCATCCGGAGCATTCTGCTGCAGGATCTGCAATTGCGATTCGGTAAGAGAAGGCACGGAACGCCATCTCATGGTGCTGATATCCCGGATATACCATTGGCCGCTGGAACGAACATACACATCGAGTGTGGAAGGATCTTCACGAACCCTGGTGCAATTACGCAGGAACACGGGATCATCAAACTGTCCGGGCACGGAAAACCATGGGAACAGCCAGGTTTCATCCAGCCGGTCCCAGCGAAGAATACCGTTGTTTGTCGCTACGTAGACCGTACGGTTCCCGACAGCCATATCGCGTACATCACGCGCATCGCCCCATGCAATCCAGTCCCCCTCTTCGAACCGCATCCGTGCATGGCTGGCCGATGCAAACGCAATCAATATCAGAGTTATAGATGTAATCGCGAAACGTCTGGCGGAGGCGGAAACGGCAGGTCTGGTCCGTGTCATAGTACCCTTACACGTGTTTTGTTGCGATCAGAATGACAAAAGCGACGGCGTACGATCCATCATGAGCGAGTGACACTGCGAATTGGGGGTGATTGTGACGTTCATTAGCGGCGTCGGACAGCCAAATCTGGGGTTGACCATCAGCATTATGATATACTTCCACATCTTTCCAGCTAAGATCTCCACCCAATCCGCATCCGAGAGCTTTTGATACCGCTTCCTTCGCCGCCCAGCGTGCCGCGAGGCGGTGAGGTTGAAAAATACCTTTGCCGCAATCACGCTGCTCGCGCGGAGAAAAAATCCGATCCAGGAACCGTTCATTATGGACTTTGTCACGGAAACGGTTGATATCAACAATATCGACACCCACACCCCGGGCGTGAAATCCATCATTTTCAAACATGGATTACAATTTCCGGTTGTAATTCAATTGAAGGTGCAGAGTCAGAAACAGCAAAAGTCTTCCTTGTCTATTCTGCACGTTATACTGCATACTCGGTATTCATGAAGAAAGTTCACAGCCATGTTTTTACTGGCCAAATCCCGAGACCCTGTGGATAGAGCAGGCGGACAACGGTTCATCGCCTCTACGGAATACCTCATCTACCACATGCGGACAATACGGTCCTGCAAGCTCCCCAGAATCTTCACATACAGGTACTTTGACAACTCCTACCGGCATTTCAAAGTCGAGACGCTCCCATCCCATCTCTTTGTGCAATTCTCTCATAAAAATCGCCCAAACGGGAAGAGCCGCTCGTGATCCTGCCTGGCCCGGCCCAAGGCTCTTGGCGGGATCGTCAAAACCGATCCATACTCCAGCGACAACCCTTGGGGTAAATCCGACAAACCATGCATTGTTGAAGTTGTTTGTTGTGCCGGTTTTTCCCGCGGCGGGATCGTAAAAATGATACCGCCAACGTGAACTTCCACCCGTACCCCGATTGACCACATCCGAGAGTAAATCCTCCATGATGTATGCTGTTTCCGGGCTTAAGACAATTTCACGATGCGGAGCAAAAGTTGCGATCTCTGTACCACGGCTGTCTTCGATGCTCGTAATAAATCTTGGTGTGGGACGACTTCCACCCGTAGCAAAAACACTGTACACCGTGACTATATCAATGGGAATTACACCAATAGATCCCAACGCCAGGGATGGTACCGGGGACAACTCTGTACGTATGCCCATCCGGTGCGCATACCGAACCACTTCTTCGACAGGTATGATCCTGTCATCTCCCGCAACGAGGCGTACGGTCACATTGTTCAGGCTTTGACGCAAGGCATTGCGAAGGCTTACATACGATCCACGGTTATTTGTCGAATAATTTTCCGGCCGCCACCAGGTTCCGTCATCCATAAGGCTGGGAAGAACCATGTTTAGGACACGATGGTTGGCGTAAATCCCGTTATCAATAGCGGTTGTATATACGATAGGTTTGAATACGGATCCAGGCTGACGCTGCATCTGCACAGCACGGTTCCAGTGCGATTCCGTAAAATCACGTCCACCGACCATGGCGCGAATATCACCTGTCGTCGGGTCCAGGGCAATGAATGCAATCTGGATCTTGAAATGTGCATCCATCAGGCTGTCTACAGCGAGGGAATCATGCATGGTGCTGTCTGCAAGGAAACGGATAGAGTCTTCCAACTCCAGGATTCGTTCCGGGGTGACAAGGGTATCCTCGGGAACGAGAATATGCTGTGCTATCAATGAATCCCGGTAATTATCTTCCAGCCAGTCACGTAATCCATAATCCCGGAAGCGTTGGTCAAATTCCGCCTGGTAGGTTACGATATGGCTGTCAATCGCCGCTTCCGCCAACCGTTGGTACATGGTATCCAGGGTCGTTCTGATCACCAGGCCGTCACGGTAATAATCAAATCCGTATTCGCTCTCCATGGTCTCGAGGCGCTTACGGATCTCCTCCGTGAAATAGGGTGCAATCCCCAATTCCTGCTCCTGATCAAAAGGCATAACGGCAAGAGTCTCGCTTCTGGCTTCGGCGAGCTGCTGATTCGTCAGGAATCCTGCTTCATACATGCTGTTCAGTACAACATTTCTACGGCGAATACATGCTTCAGGCTCAAAAAATGGAGAATAATGCCGTGGCGCTTTCAACAATCCCGTTAAAATCGCAGCCTGTGATATCGTTAATTCCGAAGCGTTTACACCAAAATAACGATTCGCGGCAGATTGAACTCCATAAGCTCCATGCCCGAAATGGGTTTGGGTATAGAACATCTGAAGGATTTCATCCTTCGAATAGGTCCTTTCAATCTGGATGGCGGTGATCGCTTCGCGGATCTTGCGAGTATAGGTTCGCCTGCGATTCAAGTATAAGTCGCGTGCCAATTGCTGCGTTATTGTGGATGCGCCCTGCCTGCGGGACATGCTTATGGTGTTTACTACCACTGCCCTCATAATTCCAATGGGCGATATTCCCCAATGGTTGTAAAAATCCTGATCCTCTGTAGAGATAAGTGCTTTTGTCATCCATTGGGAAACGGAGTCAAGGGGGACTTGAACCCGGTGTTCGGTATATAGTTCCTTCAGAACGGCATTATCATGGCTCATTATTTTGGTAATAAGTCTCGGACGGTACGTTTCCAATTGTTCCAGGCTGGGAAGATCGCGGGATAAAAACTCGACGATCAACATCCCCGCTACCAGCATGAATAAGGCAGAAATAAACCCGAAAACCGCCATATTTTTCAATGTGGGAGCCTTCCACCAATGCTGAGGGATTTTTGATAACAGGCGTGGGTTCCTTTTCGTACGTCTGACACGCACTGTACGCTTTTTACTTTGTGGAAGTCTCATCTGGTAAACACCTTGCATTCAGGCAAACCGCCTGCAATCGTACTGTACCTGCGTTCCTCAAAAAACGGGCCCGGATTATGGTACCATCCACCTGGAATTTCTTCAAGTTTCGCCTGGTGATTATGACCAAACACAACCAGATCGCGCCCACGTTCCAACAGTTGTTCTGCAGCCGCAAGATATTCACGGTCCGAAGGTCTTGATCCATTATGCTTTGCACGACCGGCGATACTGGCAAGTTTCCCCAATGACATCGCCAGATCGGGATGAACGCAACGCTGAAATAAAAACTGCATACATGGATTTCGTAAAATGCGTTTCAGCCGACGATACCCGACATCTGTTTTCGCAAAACCGTCGCCATGATGGAAATAATACCGTTTGCCATCAATTACCGGGCACCATTCATCCATATGTATATGGCAACCAACCACTTCATCCAGAAAACCCTTCAGGCGAAAATCATGGTTCCCTGCAAAATAATGTATTTCAATACCATCACGCACCATTTCCTGAAAGTCCTGCAAAATACCGAATGCCCTTTTCGGAATTACATGATTCCATTCATACCAGAAATCAAACAGGTCGCCAAGCAGGACCAACAGAAAAGTCTGTTCTCTTTCCTGCGCAAGGAGCTCTCTGAAATCCCGGATGTGGGTTTCATACCCACTTCGATCATCCAGGTAGAGATGAGCATCCGCCACAATGAGAATCCGGCTTTCGTACGATGTTGTATACATATGTTTCCTCATGGTTCCGAAGATAGGTGTACTCTCTCATTTTTTGCAAGTTCTACATGCGGAGAACTTGTTCAAATCTTCCTTGATTGCTTGTGAGCTAATGTTTTCTGCTAGTATCTTATAAGATCGAAACGAGCATACGTTCGTTTCCCCCTCAACGCTTGTCGACGAATTTACTAGTGAACTGAAAGTAAGGTGAATTCCCTTACGGGGGGATTTATATGCTCACAATTTTTGTTTTCTTGTCAACATAAGGAGGGAAGTGCATGCGTAGAATGGTAGGATTGGTAGTGTGTGTATTGTTATTGGCTGGCCCACTGGCTTTCGGAGCCACGCCTGTGGACCAGACAAGTGTATTAAACGCAGGTACACACTTCGCAACACCCATTGAATCTGCGACCAACTCTGCAGATGAACTGGATGAGATTATCTGGACCGAAGATTGGGAAGGTGAAACAATCGACTGGCATGCTGTCAACGGCCTCGTTCAGGAAGATCATTACTGGATGACTTCTGATTACATGCCGACTGATGGCGACAACTGGCGTTGCTATGATCCCGGTATTGGCACCAACGGCGGCTATGACAATCACTGGCTGCAATGGCTGCTCACACCGGAACTCGACCTGACTGCCACTTCAGACCCGGTAGTGACCTTCGATTTCCGCATCCAATGCGAAGATCCAGGCGGCGAACCGGAAGGATACGATGGCTGGGACGGCGGCAATGTGTGGGTATTCTATGGCGACGGGATGATGGATGTCATCGAACCGGCCACAGGTCCCGCGTACAATGTTACCTCTTTCTATTCTTTTGGAAACGAATGGCTGATGGGAACCGGTATTGGTGGTTGGGGCGGCACAGGCTTCAGCGACTGGGCTGAAGTTACCATGGACCTATCCGATTACACAGATTATAATAATGTTCAGGTCGTGTTTGCATTCTGCTCCGACCCGGCATACAGCACAAGCGATGCCGATGGCCTCACAGGTTACCAGGTTGACAACATCTCCGTCGATGATGGTGATACTAACCTCTTCGCCGATGATGCTTCCGACCCGGAAAACTCGGAAATGACCATGCTTGGTGGTCTCACCGCTTCCGGTACTGTGTGGGAAATCTTTGATGGTGTAACCGGCGCCCCGTCCCCCGACCATGTGCTTGGCAGTGATACTTATACCTGGGCCATCACGCACTGGTGGGAAACCGATGAATTCATCCAACTCCCGGAATTGCAAGAAGGAGAAAGCCTCTTCCTGGATGTCATGATGATTGGTGACCTGGCCAGCGATGATGCCCTTCCGCTTGGTGACCGTCCCCACTGGACCTGCTTTGTGTATGTGGAAGATCTTGATAGCTGGGAATACGCCAGCAACGTTGGCGGTGTATCCGGTAACAACTATGTCTACACAGATACCCCGACCGATTGGACACTGTTCAGCGAAGGCTATGGCACTCCCTGGGACATCACTGCCGCTGCCGGCAGCAACATCAAGATCCGTGTAGAATTCTTCGCCCCGTCCGAATATGAGAACGGTGGCAATGAATACACCTTTACCTATGCGTATTTCGATGATTTCATCATCGATCACACCTCTGTCGAACATGATGTTGCCACACTCGACTGGCTGGTACCTTATCCGGTTACTGTGAACTTCCCGGTACCGATGACGGTCACCTTTGCAAATCAGGGTGTCAACCCAGAATCTTTCAACGCATTGTGGTACATCAACAATACCGCCCGTCTCTTCACCCCGAATCCTCCGTACACATTGAATCCGGGTGAATCCATCACTGTTAGCTGCGACTGGCTGGATGATGGTATTGACGGCTGGATTCCCACCACTGCAGGTGATACTGAACTGTTGGCTCGTCACTTGCTGGATGGCGACCAGGTGGAAAGCAACGATGAACTGGGTTGGGACATCGTTGTCGATGAAGAAAACTACTACCAGTTCGGTTATGATGACCGTTCCTGGGAATCCTTCATCAACTTCGGCGACAACACCAACATCGGCCCGATGATTCATGTCAACCCGGCAGACAACCATGAAGACCTCGATGGATTTATGTTCAATCTCCTCGTGATCGACTACTGGTGGTATGCATACAATGGCAATGAATGGCCTGATGTTGATGTCGACTATGATGTTCACGTCTATGCCGGTGGCGACACCCCGGGTGCAGAACTCTGGTCCACCACCCATACGGCAGTGTATGATCCCGAAGTCGGAAACTTCGTACTGAACTCATTCGATGTCAGCGACGTGGAAGAACTCCAGGGTCTTACCGACTGCTGGGTCTGGGTCGAGCTGTATACCATGGGCACCAACAGCCGTTGCCTGCCGTTCCCGTTGGCGTCCAACCCGGGTACGCACGCGAACAACCAGAAGGTTTATGACGGCACAACCGTCAGTGAAACCGCATACGACTACTTCATCCATGTTTCCACCATGGAATGGCAGGATGATGTAGAACCGGAAGCCAACAATGGTATTCCGACAGAATTCGCGTTGAACGCAGCCTATCCGAATCCGTTCAACCCGACAACCCAACTTACCTATGATGTCGCTGTCGACGGCCATGTAAGCCTCGTCGCCTACAACGTCATGGGCCAGGAAGTCGCCCGCCTCGTGGACACCAATGTGACCGCAGGCAGCTACTCCGCAACCTTTAACGCCGAACACCTGTCCAGCGGCGTGTACTTCATCCGCATGGAATCCGGCACATTCAATGCGGTCCAGAAGATCATGCTTCTGAAGTAATACACTGGACTATCTGAACCAAGGGCCCACTCCGATTTGGAGTGGGCCCTTTTGATAAATCCAATTTCTGCGTATTGCCGTCTAATGCAATTATTTATTCCAATTTTCCAGATACCGTTACACTTTTTTGCAGTCACTTCAGCATACTGTACTGATCTGACTATATATTATCGTTGCGCATCCCTCACAACCCGAAATCCCACATCATATGCCCGACGGTCTTCGCCATAGCCCGCCCTGCTGGCGCTGCGGCACAGGCGGCCAAATCCCATCCAGTCGCCACCGCGTTTTACGTGCATCACAATCCCGTCCGCAACCATGTACACATCCTCGCACCACTCGTAGGCGTTGCCATGCATGTCATACAATCCCCACGGATTCGGTTCGAGTTGCGCAACTTCATGGATGGTGCTGTCGGCATTGCCGTCATACCACCCCACCTGGTTCAAATCTTCGAGGGTACTTCCATTCCAATACGGTGTTTCCGTTCCTGCCCGGCAGGCGTATTCCCATTCCACCTCGGTCGGCAGACGGTATCCTTTGCCGGGATCACATTCATTCAGACGCCGCAGAAATTCCTGCACCTCCCGCCAGGAGATGTAATACATGGGGTAGTTCTCGCCGACGGCTGTCAACGGCCATGAGGGTTCCATAAGATCCCGTTGCTGTGCAGGAGTTGTTTCCATGATTTCAAACCACATCGCCTGGGTTACTTCGGTGGTCATGATCTCAAATGCCTGCACTTCTGTCAGCGTGGGGATCTGTTCATCGTCTTTACGGCCATCTTCACTTTTGGGCGATCCCATCAGGAACTCTCCAGCAGGAAGTTGGACAAACACCATTCCCGGCAACGCCCCCGGTACAGGACTTGGATTCCCCGGTCGGATAATAAACCGTGAACATCCAGCAGAGAGAAACACTATTGACCACAATAAAAGACCTGGAGCAGGTAACAACAATTTCACAGGAGGTTTCAGCATACCTTGTCCGTGTTCTATGGCGTTCTTGAGTATCCACCACATATGTTACACAGGATTTGTACCAAAGAAAAACAGTGTGAGTATTGGGATATACAAATGGAGTCACATGTAGAGAGAGAGAAAGAGTCATTCCTCTGCCTCAATCCAACTCGGGAGTAGTATTGAACTGGGAACGACTCTCTGCATTGGTTTTCGAGAAGTAACTCTCCTCGCAAACCGCGAGTACTTATTCCGTATCTGCCTCGGCTGCTGCTGCTGCCGCATAAGCATTGGCGCTAATCGACACGCTATCCTGGACATTCAGGCCAGCGGCGTTTGCATTCAGGCTTCCTGCGAATGCTTCACCACTTGCATGTACCTGGCCCTTGAGAGCAGCGGCGCGCATTTCCATCTGCGTTACTTCATTGTTGGCAGCCGGTGCCGGAGAAACTCCACTATCCATGAGATAGTCCTCCTAATTTTTAACCTGATTTACATATCTATTATCGGCTGCCCTTTTCAGAACTTAACTCTTTACTGTCATTTCTTTATCGTTTTTGAGCAAAACCAAAAGTATCACTTGAGGTTTTATCCAGTCTGACGTCAGGTTTACATTGACATGGAAAACTTTCAGGAAAAACCATGCATAAGCGCTGAAATGTTGTATCTTTAAAACCGCTGTATTCCTTAATAAACAAGGAGGAAACCATTGTGAAGCTCTGTTCTACTCTCATGATTTGCTTTCTTTTCTTCCCGTTATCTTTGTTTGCCCAAAATGCCCCCGCCGATGAAACCACTCCCTCAAGCGTGTGGAATGCCGGCCAGATTGTCCAGGGGTCTCTCGGAGGCATGGAATTCGCCTATATCCCGTCGGGAATGTTCCTGGTAGGCTCCCCGGAGGACGAGTTCGGACGTGACGCTGACGAAGACGGCCAGCACCAGGTGGCGGTCGCAGCATTTTTTCTCCAGACGACCGAAGTGACACGTGGGCAATGGAATGCTGTAATGGGAAATGTGTATGAGGGAGAAGCTGGTGAGATGGAACTCCCTGTTTCGTCCGTATCCCTGGAGGAAGCCCTGCAGTATATCGACCATCTGAATGAGATGGATGGAACCCGTCAATACCGTTTGCCCACGGAAATAGAATGGGAATACGCCTGCCGTGCGGGAACCGACACCCGTTTTTTCAATACGGATAATGAAGAGATGCTTGCGCCGATAGCCTGGTATGCGCCGAACAGCGAAAACAGGCTGCATAGAGTTGGACAAACCACTCCCAACGCCTGGGGTCTATACGATATGCATGGCAATGTGTGGGAATGGTGTAATTCTCCCTATCTCGGATCCCATAACGATTTTCTTGCAGACCAGGAAAAGATCCTCGGAGAAATTGAAGATACCCTGAGCACTGACAATGAAATAACCTCGGAAGAAATCGAACGTGTTGTGCTTGAAAAACTGTATGAGCAGAGTGACTTGTTCGTCTTCCGGGGTGGATGTTACAAAAGCCTCCCTGCCGCTTTGCGTTGTGCCAATCGTGGCGCGAGTGAAAAATGGTTCCGTGGCAGGGCTCACGGTTTCCGTATCGCATGGACGGTTCCTGAAGAGATGAAACAGCATAGCACCATCGCTGAGGCACATGTTGCAAACGATTGAGTTCTGATTAGACAGGATTTTGGAAAATCAATGGTTACACCCTCATAGGGTAGGAAAGTCGTCCCTGCCCGCCTTTCAAGGTTGGCCCGAATACTGGTCACTCGGGTTTCATAAGTTGAACTATTTGAAAATTATTGCTTCCACCTTCGCAAAAGCTATGGTGGACAAGTCACGCTATTGGCGGGCAGGGACGCCCGCTCTACCCTGTGAGACAGAATTCGAATAGATAAATCAGATTAGGTATAAACGTATTCAGTAGACATTTTACAGGATAAAAAATCGTGGCCGATGCCAAACGTCTGCAGGCATATATCTCCGGGTGGGTACAGGGAGTGGGATTCCGTTGGTTTGTTCTGCAACGGGCGCGTCCCCTTGGATTAACAGGATGGACCAGGAACCTGCCGGATGGTCGTGTACAGGTTGTCGCAGAAGGAAAACGTGAGTCTCTGGAAGCCTTTCTCGTGCATCTGAGGCAGGGGCCTTCCTCTTCACGGGTGTATGGCATCGAAGAAAACTGGACTGATGCTACCGGAGAATTCAAAGGATTTGATGTACGGTATTAACGGACTATTCAGAAAATACAATTCTATACTTTTTCATACGAAACCTCGCCAGATCATCGACTTAGCTTTCTTGATCTGACGAGGTTTTGATGGTTATCTGCACTGGTGTATGTACATCAGTTGGTGATACACTATCCTTCTGTCAGTTCCTGCACTCCATGTTTGTCACGCTCAATCGTTTACGGACGAAAAACGCAAATGGACAATCCGGGGTGCAATCTTTGGCCGGACAAATGGCAAACGTGCAATCTTCGCAGCAAGTCCCCCACGATTATTGTGATAATCAAAAAAGCACCATTCTTCCAAATACTGGATGGAAGAATGCCAGCGCGCCATATCGCGTGCGTTTGTTATCCCCCATTTGAATTCAGGGGCGCCGTCAATCTTGCTTACTGAATCATGCCGTTTGCTCCTGCCAACCAATGCAGGACCATGGACTTCCAAGAGCAACTCCGCACCGGGAAAACGTTCTGCAAGTTTTCCAAATAACGGAATCAGTTCATCTTCTGTAAAATAGACCAGTAATCCTTCAGCGATAATCAAGACGTCTTTTCCCATGTCTTCAATTTCATCAAACCATGTGTAGTCGAACATGGATTTTGATATATATTTGTAACGTTCGTTTTCATGGAAGAATCGTCGCCCCAATTCAATCGCTTCCGCCACATCCACTTCATACCACAAAATATTTTTTACATCGAGACGTTCGTACCGGGTGTCCAGTCCTGCGCCAAGGTTGATAACACATGCATTCGGATGATTATCAATGAATCGGCGTGTTTCACGATCAAGCAGCATCGTCCGAACGGAAACACCCAGTTGGGACATTTTTGCGCCCTTGAATTTGCAGAAGTCATAATCGATTTGTGCGAGAATTTCCGCTGCTTTTGTATCCTTTACAATGGGTTCCGGCATCTCGGACTCTGCCGCACGAGCCCATAATGGAATCAGCAACGTTTCCGGTACGCCTTTCAGTTTGGCTTCCACTGTCTCTCCAATCTACGCGAATGTATCCCGTCAAATTCACTTATTTGTTTCAGCGATGTAATTGTACCACTATTGTTTGTCATTGCAGCAAAACAATCCGTTTGGCTACACTCTGACTTCCAGCCTGCATGCGGATATAATAAACTCCGGACGCCAGTCCTTCCGGGTGATAGCTCACCTGCTGCCTGCCTGCTGACATCATTCCACAATGGATTTCTGCGACAGTTTCCCCAAGCATGTTGTAAACCGACAGGTTCGCCGGTTGAGATTGGGACAGTGTAAAACCAAAATTGATCATGGAATTGAATGGATTAGGAAATGCCTCAAACGCAAAATCGTCAGGAATCCATAACTGTCCGTCATCACTAACTGTTGTCTCCTCCGTAATAACTTCGAGCCACGGATGTTGATCTGCGTTTGAGGCTTCCTTGGAATAACACTTGGTAAATTTGCTTGCATCTGCTATGATCACAAAACCGTAATTTCCCAGCGTCCCATCCGACCAGGATTGCACAAGATTCGTAAGATCGATCTCATGCCAGCCATTCACACTGAACACATAATTCGCCCACACTTCATCGTCACAGGCGACATGCACATTTTCCGGCCATGAATTCTCATCCCATTGCTGGTTGATACAATGAAAACTGGTAACTGTCGGATCACCAGATGGACATCCAAAAAAACGGTAGAGATGAAGTGTTGCGCTCTCAATATTTTCGCCTTCCACTTCCTGCAGATCAAACCGCATATTGATCCGTTGGTAATTGTTTATCGGGGCCCAGTCGGCTGTCCATAATTCACCTGCCGCATGGCCCGTCGGGTTGTCCGGGTCTGTATACATATCATCCGATGGCGCTATCGTATGGGTTACTTGTGCTGATACAACCACAGGCACCACAGCTACACACAACACCAGAAGCATTTTCACTATGTTTGCAAGTCTGTTCATCGTTATCTCTCCAATCAGTCATTAGTACCGGGTGTCCAGTCGAAATCCACTTGCAGTCGGATGATCAACAGGGACGCATCTTCGGAAGCGCCATCCGGTGTATCCATGCTGTCTTCGTAATCAACGCGCAGCATCGTGTGCCTGTTTTCATCCAGAAACAGGGAAATCCCCGTTGTCAGGTAGGTATAGGTATGATCACCGTCAGCATTGGCAGCCTTGTCCCAGGATTGATAACGGATATATGGTTGAGCAAATGGCACCTGCTCCCAGTTTGTCGCTACCATGTACCCCGCTTCAACGTAAAACGCATTCATCTCAAGATCAGCCGACTCGATATAGCTGGAAGGATCGGAATTGTCTTCATACAATGTGTTGTTGAATGGATCATTGTAAAACCCCTGCAAGCGATAGTATTCACTTCGCAAGGCAAGGTTGTACCGTTCGAAATCAAAACCTACACCAAATCGGGTTCCGGAATCATTAACCTGTTCAAAGTCCGATCCGGGACCATAATTCTTGCGAATAGCCGAAAAAAATCCACCAACGGCTAATCCCCGTAACGGCGTTCGGAACTGAAATCCGACATTAAGATCGTGTTCATCATCGAGGTTCTGGCTCTGGCCATCCAGGTAAGCAATCTCCGCGCTGATACCCATTACCTCATCAAAGTCATGTTCGATCTCAACAACAGCACCCGTCGGGTGGCATGGTGCGAAGGTTTTTGCAAACCGCGGTTTCTCCGCAGTCAACACTTTTACACATTCTTCGTAAAACTCAAATCCGCGCAGAATCTCACCTTTTTTGAAGCCAAAACGCAGAAAGTCAGTGGGACGGTAGTAAGCAGCCGCATCAAGCAACGTAAAAGCGCCACCAGCGAAACAGGTTGCGGAACCAGCCCGAAATTCGAATTCGACTCTTTCGCCAATACCGCCTTCCAATCCTATCGTGGCGTGACGCAGTGAATACCTGTCAATGGGGCCATCGGCATATCCACCAAAGGCGCCAAACTCATCGCCCCCGAAGCGCTGAGCCTGCATGGTCACATTAACATCAACCGTCGGCGCATGGAATTCAAATGCGAATAATGACCCCGCAATTCCCATACACGCAGCAAATAACATCAATAACAAAAACCTTCTCATCGTTCCTCCCTTGTATACAATACCTTCAGTATATCAAACCACCTGTCACTTTTTTGTGATTTTAATAACGATATATGCACCTTGTTATATTATTTTCAAGCACTTATAGATGATTAAAATTTTTATTTGCCGCAACGTTTCATTACAAAATTTTGTATATCTGATATTTCATGATTATCTGATGGGGGAAAACACCCTATATCTGTTAGATATTTCTACCAAATATAGTATTTCATCTTTTCACGATGCAATAGTAATTGTTCTCTTTTTTTGCAGTGATCAGCTTCAGGTTTGAAAGTGGGAAAATGACTGAGAGGGCAATTCCGTATATTCACCTGTTTTACAAGGCATTAGACAGCGGCTTCAGAGAAAAGACAAGAAGATTTGCGACAGAACAAATGCTGAACTGTTGTAAATTGAGCAACATTTGTTGTGAGGTATGTTGGATATTTCTCGGAAATATTTTTTGCGGTTGATGTATCCGACTGGTTTATTCTTTTCCCCTCTGAGCCAACGGAGTCATTCGCCAGTAGTTGCCATCCATATATACGATTTGTTCTTCCGGCAGGGAGGATGGACGTCCTGACGGCTTAATGCATTTTTCATCCCCGTAAATGGCGACCATTTCCCCCACGAACAGGGTGTGAGTGCCCAAGTCAAGTGAATGACGGACTTCACAAGCAAGAGTGAGAAACGCTTCTTCCATCATCGGCGCGCTTTTAAGAGGCGGACATGGTACAGCGGTAAGTCCTAACGCTTCGAACTTGTTGCCATCACGTCCCGATTGTGTCCCACAGTATTTCACTTCCATTAGTTGGGATCGTTTGGGGATGTTCACCGTAAATTCACCGGTTTTTTCAACCAACGGATAACTGTGCCGTGATGGCCGTATCGCCACAGTCACCATGGGCGGTTCACTGCATGCTGTGCCAAACCATGCACAGGTGATCAGGTTCGGTTTTTCCACAGTTCCGCATCCGATAAGAACAACCGGCGCGGGAAATGTATGTACATACGGCGGGAGTTTCAGCTTCATAATACGGTCCAGTACAAATCGGTTCCTGTTAAATGGACAAAAAGAATAGAGGGTCAGTACTGCCACAAGGTAAATACAAGGATACGGAGACGCAATGCTGTCCATTACAAATGAAGAATGAAACAACAGATTTCCAAAATATCCGAAACGAATATCTTATAAGTATCTGTTGTTTTGGAAGGATTGTTACATATCCAATACTAAACAATACAACCTACTTCAACCAGATCAACCTCCTCACCCTTGATTGCCGCACGAAGGGTGGTTCGACCTGCAGCTTAAGGTCGGGTGTCAGATACGTCATTGCGAGGAAGTTTGCCGGAGTATTTCTGTTCCCGGCAAAAGACGCGGCAATCTCAGTCCGGTTGTGGCTGTGCTTGTACGAAGCTCCATCTGGATTCTGTATGGCCCGACCTGTCCGTTAGACGACGGGTAATCTCAATCCTGTTGCTGCTCACAGATTTTTCATAGCTGACAGGAGACTTTGGCCCGTGTGCTTGCCACACGGGTATCTCTCATATACTCAGAAGTACATCCAGTTTTCCGCGGATTCCTTTTCTGCAGACAGAATGGAGATACCTGAGTGACAAGCACTCAGGCCAAAGTCGCATATTATATACATCATTACAAGGATTCTGTGTGGCCCGATCTGCGTAGTTTGCAGTCGTGGTTTCAACAGAATCCGAAACAACCTGCTACTCGTTATTGGAAGACAGGGTGGCCCGATCTGCAGCTCAAGGTCGGGTGTCAAACTATTTCAACAGTATCAACCTCCTCACCCGTGACTGCACACCTGTATCCAGCGAAACAAAATAAATGCCGGATGCGAGGCTGGTTCCATTCAGATGGACCACATGCTGCCCTGCGTTGTACGTACGGTTCGAGATTACCTGCACCTCCTGCCCAAGGAGGTTGTACAATGTAAGCCGTACCGGGGACGGCTGCGGCACACTAAACCGAACCGTGGCGGTGGAGTTGAAGGGGTTGGGGTACGGCGGGTACAGAATCCAGCCGTTGGGAAGCGATGAAACCCTGTCCGGTTCAGGTGAAGCATCGTAACCGGTGATCAGGTACTTGGAGAAATAGTCATAATCCATCGCCCACAGAGTATCTTCGAAAAGGGCATAATGATCAGCCTGAAAGTAAGTAGATGCGACAAAATTGGTATAGGATCCTTCCTCGAATTCATAGATGGTATTCACATTGACTCCATTACGATAGATATCAAGATTGATACGGTTCCCATTAATCGCCCGTATAGATGCATAATATTCTTCCGAATCGCTTTCATACTCATGCATGAGTCCCATATGATTATCATGCAGAAGAAACAGACGGTTGGTACACCCCAACCACTCTCCATCCTGAACGATAATACCGAACCATGGATTATATTCTTCGATTGGTTGATAATCGAGAAATTCGAACTGGTTCAACCTGTTCAGATTATACCAGAAAAGTGTATCCCGTGTGCAAAGGAAAAGCCCTTGTTCCGTGAAGGTCATTCCATAAAATTCTCTTCCATTGCAGGAAATAGTGTCCAGCAATACATAGTTGTCTTCCAGGAGTTCATAGATATGTACATGTGCCGTGTCTTCTATAGCGACAAAATAGCGGTCCTCCATCCTTGTCAAATCAAAAGTAAAAACCGGATAATTTTCACCTACGGTTTCTTCCATGACATATGCCAGTTCATGTTCACCGTTTGAGAAAGTACGGAGATACATATCGTTCTCATGCATGTACAAAAGAAGACTGTCACACAACCTTGCATGATAACTGTCGAAGCCCATATTGTCGAATACACAAACCGTATCGGGATAACCTCCCGAAAAGAGATCAAGTATCATGTATCCATCAATATCGACGCTTACTCCCCTCCGTCCATGCGGTTTCACGAGGTAATTCTGTCCATCAAGATCCAGGTATTCGAGATAATAATCGTGATCTATCAGGTTCTCATCTTCATACAGGATCAACGGTGTTTCCGGATCACTGATATTGAAGATGAACGATGATCCCTCTATATCATTATCAACGATTAACAGGGGGTCATCAAAAGCAACATTGCACCGGTGCGCATTGTCCCAGTTCCCGGGAAGCTCAACCTGCATCAGGGTGGGATCTTCCGGCAGCAGATCGGGATCGAAAAAGTACAACGATGCATGCCTGCCATACCCTGAGAACACAACAAACAAAGAATCCTGGTATACATCGCAGTTTTTCAAAGCAGTACTATTGCTACCGCCATGATGAACACAACTCCACCAATACACATCCTGCAAATCTCTGTTATCATCCAGCGAAATAAAAATCAAGCAGTTACCGTACGTGTTGTCAGAAACACTCATGAGTACATAACGATTGTCGATTACCTGTGATGGAAATCGGCGCATTTTATTAAATGGATTGTTACTGTACCCTCGGATCGAATCGATGATTGTTGGCTGATGGAGATCGGAAATATCATACAGGTAGATAGGACCGTTATCATAATGCTGGGTAAGCATACGGTCGCCCACTAAAACTGCTCCATATCTCATCGGTGCTGAATTGGTCCAGAGAACCTCGGGATGGAAAGGATCGTTCAGATCAATAATCTGATTGCCGGTAATGATCAGGTTATTATCCGTGATTTCGCTTGGGACGAAAGCATATGTCTCATCATTGTAAAGTATTGTCAGGCTGTCATCATTCCGTTGCGCGACATGAAGGTCGTAATTCACCCCGAATACCAGCACACCATCCTTCACAACCATTGATGTATGTGCAGCTTCGCCAAGTGTATCGACAGGTACAGGGTATCGCAAACCATTTTGCCGGGCCAGCCAGAGGAGAAACAGGCAATGGTTGTTTGCTATATACACATAGGGAGATTCTAAATAGATAGACGCATGATCGTGATTGTAATGCCAATCGCCAAGAAGGGTTACACCACGATCATAAACACTACGCCCCTGGGAATAGGATACATGCGGAAATAACAGTGAGACATGTACTAACAGGATGAGAATAATAACCCGTGCTTTGCCGATATTCATCGTACCATACTCCAAGACAAAACGATGTAGACAATAAAACTATTCAATATTGTTGCAACAATAAGTAAACCGCGAACACTCATGGTAATTTACAGCAAATACCGGCAGAATAGAATTTGTCCGTATTAATTTGTCTGATTCTCACTAACCTGATTCCCTTCCTCTTTAAAGTGACCGTGTTGTACAAAAAGTCTTCGAGTGGTTTATTCATCCCTTAACACCAGGCTCGGATTTGAATTCGCAACACGGTAGGAAATGGAAGCGATCACGACAACTGTCATGATGAGTATACCGACACCAATACCAACAAAAATGACAGGGCTGATCGGAATCCGGTACGCAAATCCGCCAGCCAGCCAGCCTTTCATGATAAACCACGTGACCGGCCATGAGATGACAGTAGCGGCAACAACCAGTACAACGGTATTACAGCTTAACAGCAACAGGATCTGTGAGACAGAGGCGCCAAGAACTTTCCGTATCCCGATTTCCTTGGTCTTTTTCGCCACCTGCATCGCAGCGGTTCCCGCCAAACCGAACAATGCGATCAGCAGGGATAAGGCTGTCGAGGTAGTTATCGCACGGTTCCAGCGGTAATACTCCCGGTACTGCGCGTCTACAATATCCGATATAAACTCGGCGCGGAACGCTGATTCGGGAACGACGCGCTGCCATGTCTGCCGCAGCAATGTCATACTCTCCGGAATAGATCCCGCATCCAGACTCACCAGGACAAAGGAAGGGTCGAAATGTTCCTGCTCGATCTCCATACGGTCCGCTTCGCGCATCATTTCACGGCTCAATCCGATCACCACAGGTTCGATCTCTTCACGAAGATCATGGAAATGGAAGTTTTCAGTGACACCGATGATCACTCCATCCCCGAAATATCTTGGGATGGTGGCGCCGATGGGATTTTCCAGGTGCCAGTACTCGACAAAAGCACGATTGACGATCATGGCGCTGTGAAAATCTGCCGGATTGTCCAGATCAAAATTCCGTCCTTCTTCGAGATGGATTCCCATGGTCTCGAGAAATTCAACATCTACCGAATTGTGCCACATTTCAACCGATCCACCATCCTCTTCCTCCCAGAAGAACCTGTTCCAGTAAGGCCCAAAAGTGCATGCCGCCGCTGTCATGGAGAGAATTCCCGTTTCACCGTTCAACTCATGACGCAGTCTTCCTAAAGCGTCAATCGCTAATCCGGGTACCGAAGTCGCCCGGATGGAAACAACCTGGTCGCCATGATATCCCAATTCCTTCGTATGGACAAATCTCATCTGCAACAGCATGATCAATGCGATGGAACACAAGATTGCGGTTACGGTAATCTGGAAGGTGATCATCACACTACGGAGCCTGCCACGTCCGGAAGTGAGACGTAAACCTTTCAAGGATTCAAGAACAGGAAAAGCAGACAACACCAGGGAAGGATAAAATCCGGCGACAAGAACTGTCAACGCCCAGATTGCCACATCGTTCCAAAGAAATAAACATCCGCTTCCACTTCTGCATAGACACCGGCAAAGGACCGTACAAATGGCAGGGCCACATCCACCAGGGCCACCGCAGGCATATTGCTACAGAGGTCAGGATCATGGTTTCTATCCAGAATTGCTGCCCACCTGGTTCCGTGAAGCGCCAAGAACCTTGCGTACACCTACTTCCCGTTGACGTGTAAGCGAACGTCCTATGGTCAACATTGTGTAGTTGATACAAGCGAGGGAGAGAATTACCATTCCGATCCCCATGAGGATCTTAAGCGCTTTACCATCCGATTGCACGGGGGAAATTTCGTGGATTATTGGGCGCGATGTGAATCATGGAGAGCGGTTGAAGATCATAATTCAATGGATCACGGGACCAGTGCCCCTCTTCACCGTTCTGAACCGCATGGAGGGAGGAAGTGAACTGCTCAACATCCACGCCTTCCTGTAAAAGGACGTACGTATGCGAATAAACAGTTGACC
The DNA here is from genome assembly GCA_963674515.2 of bacterium. Taxonomy (GTDB): domain Bacteria; phylum Electryoneota; class Electryoneia; order Electryoneales; family Electryoneaceae. The sequence continues at coordinate 127,198 of CAXXQY010000026.1, read as the reverse complement.
ATTGCGATTCGCTGTACTGCATCATCCGGTCATGTCGCCAACTGAAAGGCAATATCATTTCGAATTGTATCGAGCTGTTTTCCGGCCAGTTTTCAATGATACCGTCTACACGCATGTCCCGCATTTCGCCATCCAGACGAATTCGGAGGATTTCTCCAACGCATTGTGTATGTCCGAAATACTTTTCTGCTGTTTCCCTGGTGAGTATGATACCATATGGATCATGTAAAAAGGTCTCCCTGTTTCCAACAATGATTTCATTGGTAAAAACCTGGAAAAAACCTGGCTCAAAGTAGGCAAGGGATTGTGGAATCACATTATCTTCGCGATACACCTGGCATCTGCCACGGCATACCGTGTATATGCTTCCACTCCCTGGAGTTGTGGAAACCACTCGTCAACCACACCTGTACTGCTCGAAGGGACAAAAGTCGCATCGCCATTTTCGTCGGTACGATCACGTACAATCCTGTAAATCCGATCCGCATTTTCATTGTGACGATCAAAGGTCAACTCGTACCGTAAATACAACGCCACCATGAGCACGCTTGCAATTCCGAGCGATAACCCGAGGATATTGATCGAACTGAACAGACGGTTACGCCACAAATTTCGAAATCCGGACAGCAGGTAGTTCCAGATCATCGTCACACCTCGGGATAAGATTGTGTGTTAATACTTCATTTGGAATGTTAACAGAGCAATACGGGTGCCATTACATTCAATATCCAGAAGACGCATGATTCCATGAACATTTCAGGTTTTCAAGAGATTCATTGAAACCAAGGCTGTCCGCTCACGTACAGTAACGTACAACAGCGTACAGAAAAATCCGCACCGGTTTCCCGATGAGGATTATAGATAGTACAGCTCTTATGTGTAAAACTAACGGCTGTTGCTCAAGTTGTTCAGGAAGGACGTCGATGTAACGAGCTTCCGGCCAGTTGGCGTTGATCGCTCTATCCATTCACGTACAGAATCATTCTACAGCGTACAAAATAACCACGGGAAAACATCCCGTAGCATTAGATATGTGACTCTCTAAGAATATGTTTCCTGGTTACCTCAACAAAATCACTTTCTGTACCTGGTTCATTTTTCCGGGCACATATGCATGCACGAAGTATATTCCGCTCGACAGGTCATTTCCGTTAAACATAACGGTGTGCCTCCCAGCTGATATGGTACCGTGCAATAGTTCAGCGACCTGTTGCCCCAACACATTGAAGACACATATGGAAATCTCCGCGGTCTCGGGCAAATGAATGTCCAGGCTGGTGACTGGATTGAATGGATTCGGCCAGGCAGCAGTCAGGCAATATTGTGATGGCAATTCCGGCACATCTGTTGGACCAACATCGGATAGGTAATAGTAGAGTGGGATAACTTTCTGAAAATTGTTACCGGTATCGTAAACTGTCAACGAAGTACTGCATGGATCTGAGACGAGCAAGGTCAGTTCCGCCACTTCGTTTGCTGCACCGCTTGTGCTCAGTTCAAACAGTTCCGGATGCTCAACAGACCACGCATAGGTGGGTGCAGGTAAGCGGGAAAAGTGTTTCCGCTTCAATGATTTGCGTTTGACCTTCCCCGGAGAAAACAGCCTCTGAAATACCGTTCAACGCGACAAATGACCGATTCAGATACACTCCAGGAACCACGGTTGAAAAACCATCGCTGCAGAATTCGGTTTCGAGGATGTTTCCCACTCCCTGGTTCTGGTTCAAAGGAATGGATATTTCAAGAACATGTTCTTCCTCATTACGCAGAGGAGAAGCATATACCAACCAGTAATTACTATTGGAGTTTATTTCAATCTGATTTTGCACCAGCGTGAATGCCCCAGTCAGCTCCTGGTACGCTTCCAAAGAGTAATAACGGTCCAGCACTGTAAGGGGAACGCATAAGTCCGACATCTATATCATCCCCAACGGTAATGACAAATACATCTCTGCCCTGTGTCGCTCCGTAGGCTTGTGCACGAGTTGCAGAACCTTCGGTATCCATTCCATCGGTTACGATCACAAGAGTACCTTGATCAATTCCCTCGCATCCGTTAACTGTCGGTCCATTGTTCTATTGCGGTGACAATGGCTCCATGCAGATCCGTAGCTTCCGACACCAGCGTCATTTCGTTTATAGAAGTCAGCAGCACAGTTGTATCGGAGGAAAATGGCTGAACCTCCTGCACAGATTCTCCGAATGTCCAGATTGCTGCTTCCTGATCCGGAAAAATACCACGGATAAGCGACGACGCGGCTTCCTGGAGGGCGGAAAGATCCATACTCGCACTATTGTCAAGCATAAGGATTGTCTTCTGGGAATACGGATACTCATCCCTCTGCCCCATTTCCAGGAACGATTCCGACTCGGGCAACGGTTGACCGTCTTCCAGGAATTGATAATACTCCAGATCATCGAGATATGGGATTCCAATTCCGTCTCGCTGGTACAACCGGAAGATCGTGCTCACATAGGATGGATGAACTGTATCTGCATAGAGTTCTTCGAACACAATCATCGGTGTAGTAATGGAAAACAACGAATTGCCATAATCTTCATATTGTATGTCTCCGGACTGCAAACTGACGCGAACCCGGTATTGTTCAGATGGAAGGATTTGCGGGACTATCCACTGGAATTCGCCGTCATTTTCCGTTTGCAAAGCGATGGTTCGAACATACTCTGAATCCCTGTACAACGTAAGTGTCACTGGAATATCCAATGTCGATTGCCAGGTGATGGTATAGGGAATTCCAATGATGAGAACTTCATTTGATTGCGGGCTGAGCAGTTCCACTGGTGAGAGAATGGAGAAATTGCTGTCGCTGGTGTCGAAAAACTCCTGTGAATCGAAGGTTGTCTGGAGGACTATCCGATAATTATCGGCAACTGGTAAATTCATAATGTTCCAGGAAAATTCACCATCATTCTGTTCATTAGATGCAATAGTGCTTACCAATTCTTCATTGGAATAGAGACATATCGTTACTGGATTCTCCGGGCCATACTCCCATTCAATCGAATGGGTTTCTCCTACCCTCCATTGTTCACCACCATTTGGAGTTGTCAGTTCAATCGGTGGAAGCAATCCGAAATAGCGGCTTTCGTCATAGTATTCCTGCCCCAAAACCGTAGTGGATATACGAATTTTGTAGTGATCATCATGCGGCAGTTGTGGAATGATCCACTCAAATTCACCGTCATTTTCGATGTTTTCGGCAAGCACTTCCTGGAGGTCCTCAAACCAGTACAGCTCGATGGTTATTGGTGTTTCTACCGGGGATTCCCACGTGATAACCTGGGTCGATCCAAGTCGAAGGTTCTCTTCACCGCTTGGATGAGTCAGATCAATCGGATTGGATATCTCAAATTTGGATTCACTGTAATCGAAATAGGGAATACCGTCAATCATGGTATTCACATTGATCCTGTATTGATTTTGTGTTGGAACGGGCTGTACTGTCCACAAGTATTCCAGGCAATCTTCCAGGTCAGTAACAATGGTTTGGAAAAGTGTATCCCGCAGGTACAGATCGATTGCTACCGGCTCATCAACTACCTGTTCCCATGCAATTAACTGTTCTGTACCAACTGGCCAATTTTCTCCTCCGTTTGGAGTCTCAAGCACAATCGGTAAAAAATCAACCTGCTCCCACCAGTAAATGCAATCCATCCAATTAGCAGTAGCGACAATATCAAGGATATTATCACCATTCATGTCTGCAATGTCAAGACGACCGGACCGTGTGCCACCATGCGGCACAACATGTTTCACCCAGGTTTCGCCAATCCCGTCAACATTTTCCCACCAGGCTACATCGTCATTCAACTCATCCTCTTCCCAGGAAGCGCCGACGATATCCAGATCGCCGTCCTCGTCCAGATCAGCCGTTTTTGTGTGTACAAGCCGCACAATATTATCATCTACAATATGCAGATCCCAACTGTCGCCTGTACCGTTTGTATTCTCCCACCATACCAGATCCTCGAGATGATATGCAGAACAGATAATATCTTCAAATCCATCGGCGTTTATATCAGCAGTGCTGATCCCAGTTGTTCCACCCTGATCCTCAGAGATTTCCTGTTCAACCCACTCCGTTCCAACACCATTAATGTTTTCTATCCATACAAAATCTGCTTCATTGAAGTCTCCTTTAACAATATCCGTATCGCCATCTCCATCCAAGTCTGTAAAGCTCAAGGTTTCCAGACGGAAATGATTGCCGGGGATATCGTGAATAGTCCATTCTTCGCCTGAACCATCCGCATTTTCCCACCAGAGAAGCGTCGTATCCCTCCAACAGTAGCTTATGATATCTTCATCAAGATCACCATCAATATCAACAGCGTAAACACCTGCACTGCTTTCACTATCCGATCCAACAAGGTGTTCAGTCCATTCTCCACCGGTTCCATCTGTGTTTTCCCACCAGAAAATATTACCTGGATGCTCACATGCCCCGACAACATCAACATCGCCATCCCCATCCATATCACCTGACCGAATGAATCGTAATCCTTGTGATTGCGCTATCTCATGGCACTCCCAGTTGACACCTGTTCCATCCAGGTTTTCCCACCAATGGGTCGCATTCATGAATACATCTGCACTCAGCAGATCCTGATCTCCGTCATCATCTATATCCACAGCAATAATGTCTGTCGCATTATATCTCGTAGAATTTACCTGCCGAATCTGCCAGTCCATCGCATGAAGGAAACCCGGCAGCAACAGCAGACCAGTCAACAGAATCGATCTCATTTTATATATTCCTTTGCTACAGATCCATAAGCATCATGACAAAATAATTGAAAACGATTTTACTTGATCAGATACAATTTTTGCAAACGATCCATCCTTCCCGGGACTTCCACATGAAGGAAGTATATCCCCGACGCGAGACCATCACCGTTAAAGCTGAATGTCTGCACTCCACTCTGGTAAAAATCACTGGTGATTGTCTCGACCGGTTGCCCTAACAGGTTGTATACCTTCATCCTGAGAAACGACGGCTCCGGCAAATACATCTGTATCAAGGTCGTTGAGTTGAAAGGATTGGGATAAATTCCCGTGATCTCATAGTCACCGGGCAGGTTTGGAGAATGGTCTCCAGCACTCAGCCATGTGTAGGAAACAGGTATGGTTTGGATAAACTGATTTACGGTATCCTGAACAATCAGCGACGTACTGCATGGTTCTGTCGCCAGCAGGGTAAGTTGTGCTATTTCATTATGTTCGCCAATCGAGGTCAGATCAAAATACTCTTCATCCGCCAATGACCAGGTATAGGCCGCTGAGTCTTCACCCAATAGAGTTGCAGCGCCAATAATCGCCTGCTGTTGTTCATGATCGAAATTGTATTGGGAGATGCCTGTCAATGAAGTAACGCTTCGGTTGAGGTACACACCTGGCAGAAGATCCGTAAAACCGTCGCTAGTAAACAAGATTTCAAGTTCGGAACTTGAACCGTGGTTTGGATTGGATGGAACGGACAGTACAATGCTGTGTTCATCATTCTCCCGGAAAGAACTCAGACAGGCGAACCAGTAGAAACTGTTCGCAAAACCTTCAAGTTCTGCCTGTACAGAAGTGAAAACATTCGGGAGCTGTTCAGGATCTTCGAGGAAACTGTAGCCTATGGTCCCAAGTTGATACAAGGTATTGCGATCTGCATCCTCGCCCAGTGCAATCGAGTATACATATCTCCCATTTACGGCATTTCGCGCTTCCTCTTCACTGGTCGAACCCTGCGTATCTCTTCCGTCGGAAAGAAGAACCATTATTCCATGATCGACTCCATCGCCTGAATAAATATCTTCCCATTGATTCATTCCAGTCACTACGGCGCCATAGAGATCCGTGGATGGTAAACCGACGGTGATTTCGTCAATTGCCGCCATTAATTCTGTTGTATCCGCTGTGAATGGAATTATTTCATTTACATCTTCAGAAAATGTCCAGATCGCAAACCGTTGTTGATCGAGCTTGTTCCGGACAGCCACCCTTGCCGCTTCTTTTAAATGCTCCAGATCAAGTCCTATGCTGTAGCTGTTGTCCAACATCAGCAGAGTGTTTAAGACCATTGGATAAGAATCTTTCTGACTCAGTAGTGGAACAGATAAATCCCTGTCGACAGGCTCACCGTCTTCTAGTACTTCGAAGTACTCAAGATCATTCAAGGCAGACACCCCTCCTCTACCGTTCGATCTCCTGGCCAGAAAAATACTGCTGACATATGCGGGATGTGTTGTATCGGACCACATCTGTTGAAACGAGAAGCGGGGTGATATTATCGAGAAATCACGATCACTCATATCGAAATAATTATGACCATTGATTCGGGTTTTAACACGAATTCGGTAATCATCTGACAATTCCAATCCGAGGAGATTCCATTCATATTGGCCGTCATTTTCTATATCGGATGCAAGAATTTGTGATAAATCGCCATTTTGCCGCAGTTCGAGTGTTACAGGATTATCCGTGCAGGGAATCCATTCAATAGTCTCGACAGATCCTATTGCCCATTCTTCATCCCCGTTTGGTGAAATTAAATAATCATCCAATGTGATTTCGAAAGTGTTGTCCATTTGCTGGTAATACTCAATATCGCCATAATGACAATAGATTCGGATACTGTAGAATCTGGAAGGATCAACCCCTGGTATTGTCCAGTTGTAGCTGGAAGGTGGAACACCTGATGGCGTAATGCTCAAAGCAATTTGACCATCCAGAATTAGTGACAGATTGAACAGATTACCTGCATAGTGATCCCATTGAATGGTGTGTTGAGAGCCCACGAGCCAGGTTTCTCCGCCAGAGGGTGCAGTTAATTCCATGGGTGGAAGTAATTGAAATCCCGATGCACTTTCATCCCAGTAGGTTTCCCCGTCTACTTCGATAGAAACTCGAATTTTATATCGATAGTCTACCGGCAACGCCCCGATTTGCCATCGAAAGTTACGAGATTGACTGGGAGTTTCACCAAGATGCTCATAAAATTCACCATTACGGTACAAGTCAATTGTCGCCCCGCATTGCAAACGTCTACTCCAACTGATGTTTTCCTCTGTTCCTATCCGCCATTGTTCTCCACCATTTGGTTCCTCAATCTCAACAGGTGAAAGAATGGAAAGTTCATAGTCTGAGTCATCGTAATACTCATGCTCGTCGACAACCGTGCTTACTCGAAACCTGTAGGAATCACCTATAGACACATTTCTTATATTCCAGCTATACACGCCGTCATTGGCCGTTTCTTCAACGATAACCGTCTCCAATTCCCCATCCCGATACAATGAAATACAAACAGGTTGGTCAATTTGCGACTCCCATAATATTGTGTAGTTTTCAGTGATGTACACTTCATCATCTTCATCCGGCGATAGTACTTCGATTGGATGTATTAACGAAAATGTTTCATTGCTCTCCGCGACATACTCCTGGCCGTCATATTCCGCACGAACAACAACCTCGTAATAATCAGAGAGCGTTAATGGTGGAATCAACCATGAATATTGCATTTCGTTTTCGATCGACTCGGCGATTTGCATGACTCGATAATTGTTTCTGTACAGATCAATGGTGATAGGGCAATCAGGGTAGAACAGCCATGAGATGGTTTGCTCGGTCCCTAAAGCCCATTCTTCGTCGCCATCGGGGCAAAGCACTCTTATTGGTAAGGTTAAGCTGAAAGGATATGGGCTGTCACTCCAGTATGGAATGTCATTAATACAGGTAATCAATCGTATCCAGTATTGATCACCAACCGGTAGCCCCGGAATCGTCCAGTCAGATGCACCAATATTGGCAACATCGGTGGCAATGGTCGAAACCAACTCTTCATCATCATACAGTTCAATGGTAACCGGAGTGTCCGTATTGTATGTCCAGTAGATTGTCTGCGTAGTTGCAACCGGCCAGTCTTCACCACCGATCGGGGATTCAATCTCAATCGGAACAGACTCAACCTGTTCCCACCAGATTATTCTATCTCTCATGCAGGCAGCAGCGAGAATATCAGGAACACCATCCCCATTAATGTCAACAGTTCTTGCGAAAGTAGCATCTGTATGTCGTCGGCTGACACGGTGTTCTATCCAAATGGTCCCTGTGCCATTATTTTCCCACCAGACAATATCACCGAGATCAGCCGAATTGTGTGATGAAGTCCCGAGAATATCAAGATCTGCATCTCCATCGATATCATCCAGCCAGACACTTCTGGCGCCAATACATTCAGACTCGATCATATGAAAGACATATGTATCATCCGGCAAGTGCTCCCACCATCCGATATTATCGGTTACATTGGATGCACCCGCTATATCCTGAACACCGTCACCGTTGATATCTCCAGCAGAAACCGATTCCGCGTTAAACGGGATTCCCTCCACAACCGTTTGCGTCCAATTATCGGCATTATTGTTGTTCGTCCAGATTACCACCGAATTTTCCGAACCCGCCGCCGCTCCCAGAATATCAAGATCGCCATCACCATCCATATCGGAAGCATGAATATTCTGGATAGCATCAATGTTGTCATCAATTACGTGTTCGATCCATTCAGATCCTGCACCATCACTGTTTTCCCACCATTTCACTGCATCATTGTATTGTGCGCTACCGGCGAGATCGACATCTCCATCATTATCAAAATCGCAGGCGAGAACACAATTAGCGCCATTTAATTCATCATCTATTACATGAAATTCCCAATTTTCACCGGTACCGCCGACATTTTCCCACCAGGCAATCATATCTTCAGTGAATCCGGCGCCAATAATATCATTGTCCGTGTCACCATCCACATCCGCAGCGACTACCCAGTATGCGCCGTTAAAATTGTCTGATACTGCATGTTCTTCCCATAGGACACCACTTCCATCAGTATTCAGCCATAGCAGGATTTGATCGTCATTAAGGGAGGCACCGACCACATCCAATGTCCCATCGCCATTAAAATCAGCCGCTGTAGTATGAATCGCGTAGTCAAAGTTTCCGCGAATCGGACGTTCGACCCAATCAAGTGAAAAAGAAATTCCGGGAAGCAATACGAAAACAAACAGGAGAGCTCTACTCATGATTTATTCCTCCAGCATAAGCATGGACAGATTGTCCTGTCCCTGCTTTCAAGAGATGAAATAGAACATAGCTGCTATAAAATTAATAGTACTACTTAATTAACACAAACAACATAAAATTACGAAACGATGTGCTATGTGCGCCAGAGCATACATCTGTGTGATTCATAAAAAATTTGTAGTACAGTCCCTGGAGGGAGACAAAAACACAAAAAATCCGCATCGGGAAACCGGTGCGGATTATGAAAAATACTACGATAGTGTTAAAACTAGCGGCTGTTACTCAAGTTGTTCAGGAAGGTGGCAATGTAACGCACTTCCGGCCAGTTGGCATTGATCCAGCCATAGCAGTCCGCCTGCGGCAACTCTTTACTCTGGTTCATGAACCAGTCGGAATAGGCCGGGATGAAACTTTCCATGTATTGCTTACGACGGTTGGCCTGTTCCCGCGCCGTATAGTCGTCACCATTGGCGGCGTTTTCGAATAGTCCGTACGCAATGATAAACACCAGTTTGTCATCATATTCGAGACCGCGACCCTGTGTGCAGGCATCTGCACAGGATTCGTAGATACGACCTAACATGTAGGTGGCGGCATCATTCCCCGCATCCTGTTCACGAACCCGCATGATCCAGGTGCGCGCTGTACGGAAATTGCCCAGGTTACGATGTGAATCCGCGATTTGCAGCATGGCATGTGTATTGGTCGGAGCGACTTCGAGGAGCGCTTCGTAGGTGGCAATGGCTGCACGCTGCTGGTTCAGGTTCAATTGAGCCTGTGCCTTGGCATTATAGGTGTTAACATCGTTTGGTGAACGACTGATGATCTCGTCGGCTTCGGCGATCACCTGCTCGTTCATCTGCTGATCGACATAGGCGGCAAGCAGTTCCTGGCGTTTGATCAGGTCTTCCGGATTTTCAGCAACGTATTGCTGGAGAGCACTCAGATACTCTTCCGGGCTCTGATATTCACGGATTACGGAAGTGAGACGATCCTGGATTTCCATATCATCGGGCAGCAGTTCTGCAAGATGACGATAGGTTGCGATCGCCTCAATACCCATCCCCTGGTTTTCATAAATCTCCGCCAGGTTCCGAAGATATTCCGTATTATCAGCTTCGCTCTCAATCGCGGTTTCATAATGCCCCTGGGCTTCTGCATACTGACCTGTCTGTTTCAAGTAGTAGCCAAGTGTAGCATTGAGATATGCATCGCTGGGGAACATTTCCAGTCCCATTCGAAGCACGACCTGGGCGCTGTCATGATCGCCGGTTTCAGTGTAGGTCTGATACAAACGGTCCCATTCGTTGTATTCCAGGTTTACATCCAGCTCAACGACCTGCCACAGATAACGCCGTGCATTATCCCAGTCACGAGTACGCAGTTTGTCATAGGCAAACATGCGGTTCAGGCGCAGCAGCGAATCACGTCTGGCTTCGGCCAGTGAATCTTCACGCGCGGTATCAACAGTGGCTGTTTCTTCCATTTGAGTTGTTGCAACACAACCCATAATGAAAGTGAACGCGACGAACGCGAGAATGAGCGGAAGCCATACTTTATTCCGCATGATCCCCTCTCCCTTAACTCAGTTTATGTGTGTTTTGTTTTTTTCAAATATCTTTTCAAATCATTAGCACTTAACGAGGACGACGGTAGAACCATCTCTGGGCGGAGCCCCAGCCAAGTTGCATCCCGAATACCGTTTCCGTGGCGCCATTGGCGCTCTCCGAACCACGGAGATCGACAAAGAACGCAAAATCAAGGATTCCTGCCCCGGTTCGAAGTGGTATTCCTGCGCCTGCCGCAAATCCCATGGTTGACATCGGTTCGCCGCTGATATCGCGATAGTTCTGATAATAATGGAATCCTGCACGGAAAATCCACTTTTCATACCAGGGATCGAGTGCACTCCTGAGCGGAAGTCTCTCCACTCCAAACGCTGCATTCAGTGTATTGTTGTATTGTTCGTACGCATAAAAATCCCTGGTTCCCTCTTCCCAGAACTCCATGCCGACATCCATCACACCACGGATCCGATGAATGGAATGCGCAGCACCGACTTGTATTGATAATGGGAGGTCATACCGGAGATTTCTTGCACCAAGGGAATCCCCACCTTCAATTTTAATGATATTGGTCGCTTCAAGTTGAGTCGGCAGTTGGACTGTCACTCCAACACTCGTTTGCGGGGATAAATCGGCGAGAAGACCCAGTCTTGCACTGACACCAAACATTTCATAACGGCTGAAACGACCGGACTCTTCGAAGTTTGAGCTTTCGAACTGCAGTTTCCACAGGTCTTCCACAGTACCAAACATCATGTCGCCGGAAAGTCCGATCCCGATGTTCCACAAGCGTGTGGAAACAGTCAGGCTCGCCCGGGACAACCCGCCTTTTCCCTGGAACCGTTCCGAATAATCATAACTTTCGGTTGTATCGAGGGGTGTTTCCGGTGTCCAGGTGCCATCCTGGAAGAACAGGTATTCATGATCAAACAAGGCACAGTAGGAAAGTCCCACCGAAAAGGTCCGGTAAAAAGGGACCACCAGGTACACCGTGGGAATCACAAAATCATCCATGGTATCACTGGTGTTATCATCACTCGCAGTAGCTCGGCGAAAAACCGCGCCCACGGAATACCTTGCCATTCCGTTACTGTACCACCCGCCCGGATTCTCCATGGGAATATACAGGGAATCTGCCAATGCGAGACCTGCTCCTCCCAACGCTGTCGAACGTACGGTGGTATAATGGGGTGTGTACCCGATTCCACCTGCACCGAATATGGTGGTGGCGTCTGCGGTGGAAAACCCGATGGCGATTGCAAGTATTGCTATAAGGATTCGGCCTGTCATTGTTCTTCAAATTCCGTGTAGATGATACGTATTGATGGTCTTAATGCTTCATCGGCTCCGGGTCCGTAAAACAGACGACGGCCTATCGAGGTGTATTCGCTGTAGGACCTCACGCCAACACCAAGGTTTTCCGTTGGATCGGCGATCCAGTAACGGACCAGCAACGTGATGTCCAAACGGACGAGGCTTGTGTCATCCGAGATTGTATAGGCCAGGCTGGATACCGTTCCATAATCGGCAGAATCGGGATACTCGACCCAGTCATTGTCCATCTCGTACGCCGTCATCAACACAACCGACCCGAATATTCTCGAAGTATCTGTGTCCGCATGGAGCCTCAATTCCGCTTTGTTCAAGCTGTGAATTGTCGGATCGAACATGTCCAATGAGCGCCAGAATAGCATTCTCCGTGCATATCCATCACTTAACGCGAGGAAATTCTCGGGAATTGTCGTTGTGTCATCTACCATGTACGCTGAGAATTGGGCAGTGAGCAACATCGTGGAATCTCGGAGCGTGTCTGAATCGCTCAGGTATGTTCCCGTGAGTTGAAGCATGGGCAGGTGATTGGCGTTGCTTCCCCTGTTGGACACGAAATTCTTGAGAAAGCTCGATGTACCATTGGGTCTGAACCGGAATGTGATTCCCGGTTTTGCCGTGCTTTCTTCCCCGGCGTCTTCTTCCGCTTGTTCTAATGCGACATGCCTTTCAATCCATGTACGGACTGAATCGGCATTGAGATCAAGGTAAAAAGAGTCCAGCTTGGCAAATGTACCTATTTCAAAGGTATCCAGGGGTACAAGGACAGATGTGTCTGTGAACGTAGTTTCCGGCGCGACATCGCTATACCAGTACATAACCGCAGACCAGGCTGTCGTATCCTCCGCTCCTGCAGAATCCACAAGTCCGCTGGCAAAAAGCTGCAGTCTCGCTGTATCAAGCGACAGGATCGAATCCCCTAAAGCGCTGAAATTGGTAAAGCTTAACACGAAGTCGGAAGTGATACCTGCCTGGTGTCCAAGTGAGAGGTTCGCAGAAGTATACTTGTGAACATCTCCCAGCACAGAAATGGCAGTCGTATCAATGTAGAGCGTAGTGTCATGGAGAACACCGCTGAGATCTTCCGATGAAATGTTACTACCCACATCCGAATCAAACTGTGCACAGCCCGCTATCATCAGCAAAACCGGCGATGAGGGCAATTGGCAGGGACAATAGAGAAGTGCGCATGCACCTTCGTCTTTCAAAACACACGGGGTTCAATCCCCTTTGCTAGCGGTTGATACTATACCGGATTATGTTCTCTGCAAAAAGACAACCGGATTCTACACTGAATGCGACATATAAAGGCAGAAAAGTAACAATTTTACAACGCAGATTGTTACAAAAGTATCAATTTATTTCCCTTTCGAGAGGGAGTCAAGCAATACTCTCGACAACAACCTTTATCGAGTTGCAATTAAAAATCCCATCTTTTCGCCGCAGTTCCTGCATAATCCTTCGCTACTCAATCCATTATGATTCACGGAATAGCCAAATCGTTGCACGACCTGGCTGTCGCATGCCGGACAGATAGTGTCCGAATAAAAAAGGTAGACCGAGGTTGCCAAGGTACACATAATCCAGTGTTTCTTTTGCGATTGTTACCGCTTCGATCATCGTTTCCGACAACGTTTGCGGTTGATCCCACTTGTATCTTGGAAAATAACGGCTGAGATGAAGTGGAATTTTGCGGTTTACACTCGCAATCCATGCACTTCAGTTTCCGTATATGTTCGAGTGGTTCCACGAGACCGCTTACCATGAGGTGAGTAATCTCCACGTGAACACCTGATTCAACCATTCTGGCGATGGTGTGCTGCACTGTTGGCAATCGTCCGCCTGTATACTTTTTATAGAGTTCATCATCCAGGAATTTCAGGTCCACATTGGCTGCATCAATATATGGTAACAGGGCTTCCAGCGGTTCCTTTTCTACAAAACCATTGGTGACCAATACATTGATACCACCGAGTGCGTGAACAAGCGGTATCGTATCCCGTAGTGTTTCATACCAGATGAACGGTTCTGTATACGTATAGGCTATTCCAACCGATGGACTGCGCACTCCCGCCTGTGCGATCTCCTCAGGCGCCATAAAACGTGTAACGACAGTTCCCTGCGATATTTCGCAATTCTGGCACCATTGGCAGTGCAGGTTGCATCCATTCGCTCCGACCGACAGGATTTCACTGCCTGGCATGACATGGTACAGTGGTTTTTTTTCAATGGGATCTAAATGGAGAGCAACCACTTGACCATAGTTGATCGCCTGGAGTTTGCCGTCAACTACTTGCCGTCCCTGGCATACACTGACCTGCCCTTCACTGAGGCTGCAATGAACCGGGCAGATGTCGCAGATAAACCTGTCCTTTTCCTGATGATAACAGGCAGCTTCCATAAATCTCTCATACTGAAATGATTGAAACAACTAATTCGACGATCTGGAATTGGATATAGTTTAAAACAACTACACATATCCCCTGAGAAGAAAATAGAGGTAGACTGCGGTAAAGGTAAAGACCACGCTGTCAAATCGATCATAAATTCCGCCATGCCCGGGGAAAACATTCCCGGAATCTTTCACACCCGCCTGGCGTTTCAACATGCTTGCCACAAGATCGCCGACAAGCGCGAAGGCCGCGATACAAACACCCACAACAATCCTGTCAAGAAGGGTTAAAAATTCAGCCCATGGCAAAAGCACAGCGACTTGAGCCCAGGTTAATGCCCCGAGACTTCCGCCGATTGTCCCTTCAATGGTTTTCTTCGGCGAAATCGTTTTGGATATCTGGTGTTTGCCAAACAGCTTTCCGGTACCATACGCAGCGCTATCCGCAATCCATACACCTCCCAGGATGTAGACAATGCCGAAGAGACCATCCCAGTTGGTTGTCCAGATGAATGAGTCGCGGATAAGGACCATGGTACAGATGGGGAAAGTAAACAGATGCGCAGAGAGCAACATTGCCAGCATGTCATTTGAACCGTAGTCAAGACCACGGATCACTGAAATTGTACCTGCTGCGAGGATTAATCCCAACATGAGAGGGATTATCGGAACAGTTCCCCAGAGATGGACGAGCAATGGAGTTCCGGCGCCTGTCACCAGGGCGGCGACCAGGAATGCGCCCTTGGTGGCTCGATGCTGGAAGCGCATTACTTCCACGGCTCCCCCGGCGCTTATTACGGCAATCAGCGCGGCAAAATAAATCCCGCCAAAATAGGATACAACAAATACAAGGGGAATACCCCAAACAGCCAACAAGAATCGAAGTTTCAGTTCCCGGCTCATTCTTCCCCAAGCGATAAAATTCGTGCAGTCACTTCCCCGATCCCATCTTCATGCATACCAAGCCGTCGTGCTGCGCCTTCGCTTAAATCCAGGATACGGTTGTTGGAATACGGTCCCCTGTCATTCACTCGAAGGATCACGGTACGACCGGTTTTAAGGTAGGTAATCTCGAGCCGTGTTCCAAAGGGTAGATGGAGATGTGCGCAGGTCATTGCATTCCGGTCAAAGGTCTCTCCATTCGCCGTTAAACGGCCATGGAAATTAGGACCGTAATAACTGGCTGTACCTCGTAATACCTGCCCGACATGATAGTCTACTGGCATGTCTGAATGTGACGGCCGACTTTCTGCCTGTTCTGTAGCAGGTCGTGCAGGCCTCGCAGGTCTCGCCTCTCCACGTGACCGGTGATACCTTGGCGATACTGTACAACCGGTCCACATAAGGAGAATTATCATGAGTCCTGAAAAAAGAATCGCTCTCATGGCCGGTCTCCGGAAATATTTATTTCGGAACACCTGTGGAATAGGCAGACGATGTATCGAGAGTTCCGGTAATTTCTGATATGGATGACAGCCTGTTTTCATCAAGATAGGCACTCAATCCTTTTGTAATTTTCTCGGGTAAAGCAGGATCGGCATACAAAGCTGTACCTATCTGCACGGCGCTCGCACCGACGATAAAGAATTCCAGAACATCTTCCCAGGAAACGATACCACCCATCCCAATCACGGGAATTTTTACTGCATTATACGCCTGCCATACTTTTGCCAACGCAACCGGTTTTATGGGCGGTCCGGAGTAACCACCGGTAATTGTCGCAATTTTCGGACGTCTGCTCCGCCAGTCCACCGCCATCCCCACAATGGTGTTAATCAGGCTGATGGCATCGCTACCGCCAGCTTCCGCCGCCCGGGCGCCTTCACCGATATCAGCGACATTCGGAGTAAGTTTGGCGGTGATCCATCGTTTTGACCGTTTCCGAACCTCTTTTACAAGAGTTTCCGTCACCTTCGGGTTCTGGCTGAACGCCATGCCACCTTCTTTTACATTCGGGCATGAAATATTCAGTTCGTATCCATTAAGTCCATCCACCTCTTCCAGCTTTTCCACTACGGTGAAATAGTCTTCCGGAACTCTCCCTGCAATGGATACAATTTTTCTGGTATCCAAGGCCCTGATTACGGGCGCAATATTCTGCGAGAATGCATCGACTCCCATGTTAGCCAGACCGATACTGTTGATCAATCCCGGACCGACTTCCGCAAGGCGTGGTGGAGGATTACCGACCCATGGCACCGGTGCAATGCTTTTTGTAACAAATCCGCCCAAATGTATCGGATCTGCAATTTCGGCATATTCCAGTCCATAACCGTAACAACCGGAGGCTGCGATGACCGGATTGGAAAGGGTCAATGAACCCAGGGTTACCTGGAGTCGCTTATCCATTGGGCGCCTCCACTGAAAACAGGTCAAATACCGGGCCATCATGGCAGACAAGTTTGTAAGGGCTGCCTCCACCTTTTACAGGGGTAGCACATCCCTGGCATACCCCGATTCCGCAGGCCATCTGCTGTTCGAGGGACACTTCCGCCCGTTTCAGGTCATTTCCCGGGATGACTTTCTGCAACGCACTCACCAACCCCCATGGACCGCATGAATACATGGCCGTTGTCCCCAACAGACCGGGCGTACCCAGCTTGCACAGCAGCTCTCTTGCAGGATCAACGACCAGACCTTTGGGAAATTTGCCTCCCTCTTCGGCTATGATCTGCATGCTTGCAAACATGGGGTCATCATCCGCCATGGGAATATCCGCTTCTCCACGCACCCCTAAAAACAGGGTAGTTTCAATCTTTTTTTCTGTAAGGATTTCATACAGGTACACCAACGGCGGCAATCCCAGTCCTCCAGCGATCAACACCGCCCGCTGGATGTCGTCATCAATGGTGAATGGATTTCCCAAGGGTCCAAGAAGGTTTACTGAATGACCTTCGCTCACATCCGTAAGCACTGAGGTTCCACTACCAACCACCCGCCATACCAATTCGAGGGTATCGCCATGAACCCGGCCTATGCTCAACGGTCTTCGGAGTAATGGCAGGAAAGTATCTGTGGTGCGTACATGGAGAAACTGTCCGGGACGAGCGTCCGCGCAAATTTTCGGCGATTTCAGCCACATGGACCAGATACCCGGACGTACTTCACGGATGGATATTACAACTGCATCTTCGAGATGTTTCACTACCTCCGTCTCCTTGGTAATGGCCTCACATTCGGTGGTGCATCCAAGGGTAAAGTATAACGCCGTTCGATCCGGGTCGCAACATCCACACCCTCCAAACGTCCGGGACTGAATGATACATCCTCCAACCCTGCAATCAATCCTCTTGCAAGGCCTCGTCCGGGCGGGTCTTCTGCGAGCACACGGAAATCGAGAGCGTCGCCTTCCTCATTCACCACGTACCGGATTAACACCTCACCACCGGTTCCATTGATAATTTCCGGTGGCAACAGATCACGAAGCTCCAGCACCCGTCCGAGGGTTTCCAATCCTCCGATAATAAAGGGTGCTGTTTCAACATCCTCTTCCAATATGGCTTCAATGTCACTTTCCATCTCAGCAAAACCACCTGAATCCGTCTCAGTGCTCATCGTCTGCAACTGCATCCATTGATCGAGAATATTGCCAGCATTAACCGCCTGGTCTGTTCCTGGATATCGTTCTATGATCTCATTAAACAATTCTTCTGCGGTTTCATTGTCTTCGAGACGATCGGCGGCGATAAATGCAGCAGCAAACATGGCCTGGGGAGAGTAGTTGGACGCAGGATATGTATCTGCAATCCACCGGTATCGGGTGTAAGCATCTTGAGCGTCGCTGCCTTCAGCGAACCATAAATCCTCAGCTTCACGAAATGCGACTTCATCCTGCCCGACAGGTTCTTCCGGAAGGTCAATTCCCAACATTCCCATGGCGAAACGTCCGAATCGCGTTTCCGCATATGTGTTGGCAATGTATTGGAGCAGCGAATCCCTGCGGGTTTCCTCCAGTGCACTCTCTGCGATATACGCCAGGGCCATGCTCGCTCTCGCCTGCACCGTATCCGCATTTGGGGGGCGTGACAACTCGTTAAACAACAAGATCGCGGAATCAGGCTCCTGCAGATCGAACAGCAGGATCTCCGCCAACTGGAAACGCGTATCCTGCAAATCCGCTTTCATGTGTGCGAGCGAATCCAGAACAGGGGTCAAATCGAAAATAGTGATGGTTTCTACTTCACTTTGTAATGCAGGACTTGAATTTGCCTCTGCAAGATCCGGTTGATCGTCCGGAACAGGTTGTGTTTCGGTAACCTCCGGCGCTTCGGACACTTGCCCTGCAGAATCGATCATCCCGGGAATCTCTTCCCCTTCTTCCATCATCTGCTCAAATCCGGGAGCTATCTCGCCAAAGGGATCGGGTTCAGTTCCTTCACTCTCTGCGGGTGTCTGCCATGCCACCGGAACTCGTAACGGACGTCCTCCGTTATCTCCTGCCTCTTCTGAATCCGGATGTGACTCCGCTCGTCTCGCGGCATATAACGAGTCAAGTTGTTCAGGGGTTGTAATATTTACAGTCAGCGTGGAATCAGCAGTAGATGCAGAATCGGCTATGGACATTGAGTCGGTTGCCACCGCCGAGAGGACACTGCTATCCGCCGGTGCTGCAACACTATCCGGTGCGAGGCTTGTGCTGTCTATCGCTTCCACCTCCGGCAGCTCCGGCAAAATCACACTGTCCCGCCAGGCCTCTTCCCACAACAATACCAGTTGCAGGCTGTCGATCAGCATGGAGTCATAATAGGCTGTCGCGTAGAATGCCTCCGTATCGGCAGGGTTAACCGGTTCCAGCAACCAATCTTCGGTGAGATCAATTCGGGTTTGTAAACGGGACCGTTCCAACCCCAGTTCATCCACCCGTTCCAACCGTTCGAACAGGGTATCGGCACGAAGGGCATAGGGACTCCGTGCACGAGCCACACGCGCCTCGGAAAGGGCATCCTGCGCGTCCACTCTCATTCCAGGCTGGTCGAGAAGGATAATCGCCTTTTCGTAAAAAGCACGGGAGGCGATTTCAGTCCTTTCATTCATCTCGGCGACTTGTTCAAGGAGCTCGATCGCTTCCTCCATATCGCCCAACGCATAGTGGCAACGGGCCAACTCCACACGTACAGGGGGATGCTCCTCGAAAAACCGGTTGTCATCCAGCAAGTCTTCGAAGATTGATTTCGCTTCGTTGTATTGCGCCAATTCATACAGTGCCCGCCCCAGCCAGAGTTGTGTCTGGAACCGCAGGCTTCGTGTCAAATCATAGCGTAACGCTTCACGGAAATACTCCACTGCCCCGGAAAAATTTCGATCCCTGAATGCGGCATCCCCGGCACGCCAGTAGGATTCGCCCAGCATCTCGGGGTTATCGGTGGAATTGCTGATCTCGCTGAACCGTTCCGCTGCCTGGTGATACAATGAATCGAGGTAATAGAGTTCCGCCAGGGCGAACAGGGCGCCGCTGACAATTTCAGGATCGTCCGTCTCGGCGATCAGCCCACGCAGGGTGGTTGTCGCCGGTTGCCGTTGTTTGAGCGCCACCAGGCAACGCCCTAACCACAGGCGCGCCTCCACTTCCAATGGTCCACCGGGATAGTTGCTGATGAGTTCTTCGAACTTGCGCTTGGCTTTGTGGTAATCCCGCAACCAGTAATGGGATTGCCCCATGAGGAAAAGAGCTTCGGGGAGATATTTCGACTCCGGATAAAACTCGATGAGTTTTCCGCCAGCTTCCACGCACTGGGTGTAGCCGGAAGGACGGACATTCGGATCGGTGGACCTCTCCCGTTCCCGTTCACCCTCTTCGAACGTACGGTTCGTGTTGTAGAATGCGTTGAAGTAACTGCATCCCAGCGAAAACAACAGGAGAATCACACCGAGGGACAGGAAGGTGATTCTTAGCGTACTGTTTCTGCGAAATCTCAAGAGTTACTCTCTATACTGTTTCTCGAAGAAAAGATCACACGTTTGTCATTCCCGCGAAGGCGGGAATCCAGAAATGATAGTTGGTCATAAAATTTTTATATGATTTTTTTCGAGAACCGCTACATCTTCCGTTTCATTGCTTCCACGATTTTCGGCAATGCTTCCCCAGATGGTTCCTGGATGGCCAGGTTCGCTTCCAAGGTAAACCCTGTAGGATTCGGATTGATCTCCACCACATAGGCTCCAGAGCGTTTCGCCTCATAGGGAAGCTGCGCCGCCGGAAAAACCACAGTGGAGGTTCCTATGCTGAAGAATACGTCCGAAGCCTGCGCTTCGTTCCATGCCCTCTGGATGGCATCTTGTGGCAATTGCTCGCCGAACCAGACCACATCCGGACGGATCATTCCCCCGCACTCGCAATGTGGCAACTCTCCCTCATCGAACACAACATCGCTCTGCTCGACATAACGGCCGCAGGAGTGGCACTTGTTCCGCTGGATGTTGCCATGCAGCTCGATCACATCCGTGCTGCCCGCTGTAAAGTGCAGGCTGTCCACATTTTGCGTGATCACCACAAAGTGAGGGAGCATCTTCTCCATCTCCACGAGCGCATAGTGACCGGGGTTGGGAGAGGATTCATTGACGATATTACGCCGCATGTTGTACCAGTCCCAGACCAGCTTGGGATTGCTCAGGAAAGCGTTCACATTCGCCAGTTCTTCCGGGCGGAACTTGGCCCAGAGGCCGTCCGCCTCACGGAAGGTTTTGATTCCGCTTTCCTTGGAGACTCCGGCGCCGGTGAGCACCGCCACTCGTTGCGCGCTCAGAAGACGCTCCGCGAGAGCGTCCAAATTAGATATTGACTGTTGTTTCGCCATCGCTTAAATTCCGACCTTGTTCATGAAACATAAAAATCTATTTAGTGGATACAGATCATGCCTCAACACAAGTCATGTGAAAAGCGGATGCGGACCTCGTCCAAGGCGCGCTCACGGAATCGTTTGTACCGTTCCAGGATGAAAAGAGCTGTACGGGACGTACGTGAAGCCAAGTCGCCGGAAGACGCCCAGAATGCCCTGAAAGTAGCCGGACGTTTGCTCGACCGACTCGCTCGCAAGGGCATCATTCACAAAAACCGCGCCGCTGACCGTAAATCACGGTTGCACCGTGTCGTAAAATCTATGCAAGGCTGAACCGTCACACGCTGACATTGCCCTGTAATTATACGAAATTTTGAGTACCGGGTTCCACTGCCGAAGCTATGCATTCGCAGAGGATATCCGGTTTTTTTTTGTCAATTAATTGAGTTAGAGTTAATTCATCGGAAATGATATGGGTACTCGACAGCTATAATAGTATTGGTCCAAATTGCATAAATGTAATATTCCTGGGGAGGAATATGTCCGAAAGTATCATATCTTGGAATGACATCATCCCTGTGAAAACGGATTACCAGTACAAAACTGTTAGTAATACATTTTATTTGATTGTGTATTCTTCGGATTTTTCATCAACAAGCATCGTTTACATATTATTGATGTCATATTTTTGCTTATTAGTAGATATCACCCTTGAACAAGAAAGTGTTTATTATGAAAAAGAGGGATTTTTCAAATGCAGGAGGAGAGCTTGAAAGAAAGTACTATCTGTTTATAAAAACAGAATTTCCTGAATATGCAAACTATTGGGAAGAATTTGTAATGTCACCAGTATACCAAGACGGTATTAAAAGAGAACTCTCCTTTACTGGTGATAATATTAACAATCATGAAATTGAAGATTTAAGGAAATACTTCAGACAAATCCATGAATTTCAGTACAGCCAGCTCGCACACCTTGGAAGCATTCTGAATATCCTGACAGTGCTGAAAAAATATTCCGATCGAGGAGAATACTCAGAAGAGATATGGCAAAACGTCTATTGCTTTTATGCACACATGAGGACTTCAATTGATATAGAAGAGCTTCTTTGGGCATTCCTCTATAGGATGGACAAATACGAAAAAAAGGATGAATGGGACAAATTAACTGAACTTAAAAGTAGCAAATTAAAGGATTATTATGATAAAATTATGAAACCAATATTTAAGTGCAATGATATTAAATTTGAAGTATATAGTTTACAGAAAAAAATATCCAACATCAGAAATTATCTTATTCATAATACAACAATAGCATCAGTTGGGAAGAGGAATGACGAAAAAGTCCATTTTCAATTTCCAAAGGAAAATCAAAAAAGCCCTGTTCTTTGGTTTGAACAGGTTTTATCAAATGAATTTCAAACAGATTTGGCAACAGCGAAAACAGATAAAGACTGGCTTGAATTGCTTTCTCTTATCAGGAAGTTAAGGCAAAATTACATTGAAGAAACCAGAATAGTATTCGAAAGGCATAATCTGGAATTTAGATAGAATATTGAAGTCTTAAATGAATAGTATTTAATCACTTGGAACCAGTCGAGAATTAAGAGTAATATAGAACATTGTTTTCTATTTTTATAATGTGAGGAGTAAAGAATGAAACGCACTATTGTAGTCCTGCTGCTATTATATCCTTTTATAGTAACAGCGGATGAACCATTTGTTTTTGTTCCTCAAGGATATTGGCGCATAAGAGGATTTTCTGGAAACCAAGAAGTGTTCCCTTCGAGCATTGTTATTCATAGTCCGCGTTGGCGTCCAATCTGCGAAGAGAAATATGGAGAATGCCCCTATTTGTTTTGCGTACGACGCGATTCCCTGATCGGAGAAATTGGTTTTAACTTCTCTTCCAGTCACACCTATGCTTACAATCCCATGTATTGGGGCGAATTGCGCGATTACCTTTTCTGGAAAATTGAAACGGCGGACAGTAGCGGATCATTTTATTCGCCATGTCTGGCAGGTGATTATGAAGAACTGATCAATCCTTATCAATTTCGAAAAATGATGCCGATTGATCCAATCCCCATTCCTCGTGATACGACAGTATACAATCTTTCGCTTGTCATGTTCGACAGTAAAGACACGACCGGTAGTATACTTGCCTCATCTTTGCCGCATCCTGTTCTGATCAGCCCTTTGATTGATGAGTTAGACTCGTTGTTGTGGTTCTGCTCTTTATCGCCAGACAGCCATTCAGTTGACCTGTGGGATGATATTCTTGCCAACTTTCCGGATGACCGTGCTTTGAGATCGCTCAGCTTGTACTACTATCGCCAGGCGGAAGAATGGGAACGGGCAAGAGATACTGTGTTGCTCTTGTTGAGGATGTACGAGAACAATGTCGATTTTGAAGTATATGATTATGCTCTGACCTTTCACAGCGGCAACAAACGTGGACTGTATGAAGATTATGCCGCTTCTTATGAAAGTTTGCGAGCCGCATTACGTAATATCACGTGGCATTTAGAAAATGATGAGTGATTTGTTTGAGTTGTCTTGGTCACTATGTGAGGAAATCGGAAATGGAAAATTTCAATCGTAAAAACAGGGTATTTTTTGCTGAGTGTCTTACCGGCATTCTCATGACGCTGTTACCTGTGCTGGCATTTGGGACTTCGCCCACATTAGACACTTTGAACGTATATAACATCAATAACCTTTCCTATTTCGAATTTTTAGTTGATGACAGCATTACCATTGGCGCCACAGAAGTGGTCTGCCCGATGCAAGCCGAATGGTCCCGCGCGATCTACTTGCCAAGCGATAAAATGGCATTGGTTTTCTGGGATTCGTTCTACCACCGTCTTGTTGTCTGGTTCTCCAAGGAAAACAGCGGTGAGTACGACATCATGGGAAGCGATTATATTGCCTATGAGGAAGAAGATATTGCCAATGGTCCCTCTTATCTTGAACCGCCGCTCCTGCCCGCGAACAATCTTGCGAGCAGTGACACCATTCACACCGGCTTTATCTGTCTTGACCGTTCTTTCGCGCAATTGAACTACTTTTCACTGGATGGCGACAAGTATGAAATCACACAGGACAGCACCGTCAATATTGGATTCTGGGGAGGTACACCCAGCCATTCGTTCTACCTGAGCGGCGATAAAGACGGAAACGGAGCCGGCTATGCTTTCTGGCGTCCTATCTTCAGGTTCTGGGATTGGCTTCCGGAAACTCCCGCCGACACTTTCTCATTCATCAAGGACTTTGAGCAGGAGTTCCAGTATTTCTCTCTTGGATGCACAGTACCTGTCGCTGACGGGCAGGAAAGCCGTCAATTCATCATGATGCACTCGCTCGCCGAAACGATCTGGCGGTTCGACTCTTGTTACGGAATCCCTCTCACCGGAACGACAAGGCATGATGTCCGTCCGGCAAAAGTCGCTGAATACCCGGTGATGTATGTCCTCGAACAACACCATCCCACCGACTTCTTCCAGAATGATTCACGCGCGCGGAGGATCATCGAATATCCCATTGAAGTGGATCGTGATGGCTGCTTATGGCTGGCGCACAGTGATGGAGAAGCTGTGTTCATGGTTGACAACGCGAACTTCGCCGACGAACGCCGCGCAGTCGGCTGGCCCGACACCTGCTACACCGTTGATGTCCCCCTGTCCTTCTCGCAAGTCTACCGGGATGGCATCGTCCACATTGACGGCTCTATTTCCGGGCAGCTCACGCTCACCTTCGTGAATGGCATGCAGACGTTCAGTATTGAAGAATAGGAATAACTTCTGTCATTTATTGTCGATTTTGGTATTGCCCAAGTCATCGCGAAGAATATATGGAATTCTCTTGCTGTCAATTGAACCGCAACGCTGTTTCACTGTATCTTATCTAAAGCAAACACAAAAATAAAATTTAGTCTCACTCTGTCAACAGTTGACGGTTGCCTATGCTTCTCTCTATGCGAATTGGCGCTTCGAGTTATATGTTCCTGCTCTGTATTTCTCTGCTGTTTTTCCTCTCTCCGAAGATGGCGAATGGTTGGGAAGATAACTGGCGTTATGAGGTTTCTGCCAACATTGCTGGCAGGCATCATCTGGCAGTGGAAGATACTGTTTTGTTGCGTAATTGGCCGAATGGCATCATATTTGAAGAAGTGTATTTGATCTATTCGTATCAGTACGCTGGAAGAATCAACCGGCACACTCCTCAAGTGCGCACATCGCAGTCCATCCATAACACATCCTTTATCGTCCTGTATCGTAACGAAAATGGCGAATTCATTCAGCCGATCAGGACTTTTGAACGTACACCTTTTAACAGCGCTTATCACTATCACTTTACTGATTCGGAATCGGTGACGAGAAATAACCGGGATTATGGAACCATCACCTACCATCGCACAAATTTCAACAGGTTTGTTTATACGGTATTACCTTCCGGTCATCACTATGAAATCCGATGGTTATGCAAAGACTTTAGAACGAGGGAACCGCAAGATACCAACCCATTGGAAATGTGGAATACTTATGGTATTCTCGATTCCATGACAGTATCTATACCCGACTACTTTCCGCTTGACCATCTCGCTATCAGGATGCAGTTGCTCAATGCGTCTGAATGGCGTTCATGGCTTCCGAGTGTATACGGCATTCCCGACACGACAAACCAGGACATTACACTTTGCTTCCAACTCAGGCACGATGATTCCAATACCGAAGAAGCGCGCCTCCGGGTGAAATTCAGGGTATGGGATATAACATGGTATCCCGGCACGCGGACCAACAGTGTGTGCCAATACAACAACACGAACCTGTATCCTGTGAATCCATTTCCGAATTCAATTCGGTTGGCTGAATGGAATGAACAAACAAGCTGGAGGAATTGCCTGGACACATCTCTCGCAGATTTTCGGGTACATGATTCCCTGAATGCGGATCAGGAATGCGAAATCGAATTCCTGATCGATTCAACAGGTAGTATGGATTCTGACAGGGATCGACTGGGATATTATGAAATCACATTCCTCGATACCTTCACTCAGAATTCCACTTTTGAAATTACCCTCAGCTCCTATGACTTTGGCGGACGGTGCTGGGTGACTCCTTACGTATCGGCAGTAGATACGTCAAATCAGGGATTATTCAATCGCTGGCGGTCGGTTCCGGTGGTAATGGACAGCCTGTATGGCACCCAGGATATCGTCCTTCCTGTCCCACGAGACTGTGAATATATTCAACAGAACAGGGACAGTTCGGGCACTGTGTATTTGCAGGTAGGGGACCGTATCGCTGATTCATGGGAGGAACAGTATATCGTTTCGGGGACAACGCCTCATGGTTCTGCACAGTATGATCGCACATACTGGTCCATTGAAGATTTGAGATCCTACCCTACCGTTATTTGGTTAAACTCAGGGTATTTTCCTCCGGGATTTCCTCCCTACCGTCTTCATCACCAGCAGGATACTGGCGATTTTCTGACCAACTTCGAAAAGTACCGTGGGTTCTATGGCGTAATTCATTCTCCATCCGATACAGTTTTATCCCATGTACGGTTGGATCCGCGATGTTCGAACCTGTTTTTGCTGCCATTTGATTCTGTTTCCAAGATGGATGAATTTCCTTTTCTTGAACTTGGACTGGATTTTTTACGCGACATTGAAGAATCTTCAAATACAATTATTTACTTGCTTCACCCGAATATTGGTTTAGGTGACAACGAGTGTTTTTTCGAAGAACGCTATTCTTGTCCGGCAAATAATCAGGACATGATTACCAAACATCCATATCTGGCGCGCTTCGAAAAATCCCTACTACTGAATAACAACCTGTGTAATCTGCCAGGGCATAGCCCTGCTGTCGCCGCTTATTGCTATCAAACAGATCGAATTCCACCCGCATTGATTGAAAGCGGACTGGTTTTCATGGGTTCGTTCGGGAGTTTGATTCCTGAGAACACAGGACCGTGTTCTACCATTTTAAACTTGACCTTTTCCGAAAATCTTGCACATTCAAACTACGCCTGCAGGGATTCATCCGGGATTATGGTAAGCGATTCCGATTTGATCCGCACCCAGCAGGCTGCGATTTACGCGTCTCAACTTGGCAGATTCCTGAAATTGAACACCAGTAGCATTGAAAGACTAAACCGGGAAAGGTTCCATTTACCTGAGGAGAAACCTTTTTAATCAAGGTGGTTAGAGATTCATTTAAAGGTGTCGTCTGACTTCGGGAGTAAAACAGGTAACAATATGCGAGTGCTCGGTTCAACAGCATTGGTCTTCCTGCTCACTTTGCAGGCTATCTCCACCCCTCCACAAGAACTGGACCTTCATGGAGAATGGCGGATTACTGGACCGTGGGCCAGCGATGGCATCGCTGAAATGCGGATCACCTACATTCATGACGAAATGAATCCCATCTGTTTACGCAGGTATGGTGCGGCACCTTACCTTTTTTACATGCCGGAAGATTCTCTTCCCGGTATGCTGCATTATCATTTCCAGGTTTCCGGGAGTCCGATCCCTTACCCGGTTGAGTGGAAGGATCTGAGTGAAAGAATATTCTGGCATGTCGATGCTGTAAGGACCAATCAATCGTTTTATTCTCCGATACAATCCAGGAATAACAATGAATACATCAATCCGAATCTTTTCGAGTTGATCGTTCCTTCCGAATCTATTCCGATTCCAAGGGATGGAACCGCATACAATCTATCCATAGCGATTTTCAGTGAAGCCGACACCACAGGCGAAATGATTTACCGATCAAATCCTTATTGTGTGTTAATAAAAACTCCAGATGACTATCTTGATTCGTTATTGTGGATCTGTTCCACTCCTCATGCTGATCGAACATTGGAAATGTGGGATTTCATGTGTGACGAGTTGGGCGGGATCCGATTAGTGCAATTAAGTGCATTGTCATATTACATGAACGCAGGCGAATGGCAACATGCACAAGATACAGTTTCACGTTTGCTGTGGATGTACGAAAACAACGTAGATTCTGCACCGCAAAGTTTTTTTACCAGACGGCGGACCTATTCACGACACATTAGTGTTGAAAGAAGCTCCCGGGAATATATCCAATTACGTGAGGTGGTTTTACCGAGGATTGACCGTAACCTGCGTGAACAAAGGTGAGTCAATGAAAAGAATCTTTGCTATTATATATTTGCTACTGCTCGTTACAGCAGCCTATGCCGATTCCCCTTTCACCTATGATCCAGATGATTGTCTGAGGATGTGTGGACCATATGATTATCATGAGATACTACCTGTTGAAACCTCCCGATACACGTATCGTCTGGGCACACTCTGCAGGGAAAAATATGGTTTAGATCTTGATTTTATTTATATGCAGCAGGATTCTCTCCCCGGTACACTTCATTTCAGCTTCTTTGCATCTTTTCAAAGTGTTTTCTTTTATGTGAGCTGGGATGAGCTTCAAAATTATTTATTCTGGAGAATTGAATCAGCGGAAACAGGGGAATCTTTTTCTGAGCACTGTATTGCAAGTGATTACAATCGTACACAAGAACGTCATCGCATCCAAATGTCGTTTCCTGTTGATCTCATTCCCATTCCCCGGGATACTTCTATCTATATGCTTTCCCTGTTAATCCTGGACAATACCGATTCAACTGGAAATATTGTGGGGCAATCAACTCCTGCGACAATCCTGATCACACCACTCATGGATTCTGTAGATTCGTTGCTCTGGTTACGTTCCTTGCCGATTCATCTCCAGACTGTTGCCTTATGGGAAGATGTCCTCGCCGCTTATCCCAATTATCGGGAGCTGCGTTCCGAGAGCCTGGAGTTTTACCGGAGACATGGCGAATGGCAGAGGGCATGGGATACTGCGTTACTCTTGATCCAGATGTATGAAAACAATATTGATTTTATCGACAGATCGCCTGAACCTGAAATCGTATCCGCTGATTACCGGGGCAGGATCCACCGTTATGCGGATAATCACCGGCATTTGCGCGATAATACCCTTATAATTATCAGGCGGCATTTGAACCAGTCGAATAACTAATTTATTTTTCAGCACATAAGTCACTCGAGAGGATTTTCAATATGCCTTCGTTACAACTAGGAAAATTGGCTTCTTGTATTGTATTTATTATCGTTGTCTTCTTTGCTGCATATCCTTCCGGAATATGCTATGCAGATTCCCTCTTAGCAGGAACAATGAACCTATACAATATCCATGACCTCCCTTATCTTGCATTCAGCAATGAGGAAACAATATCCATCGGAAGAATAGAAGTCTTCAGCCCGGTTCAGGCTACATGGACCCGTGCTGTATACCTTCCGGACAATAAAATGGCGGTATTGATCTGGGATGATTTTTCTCACTACCTGATAGCCTGGTTCTGCGAGTTGCACAGGAATGAATATCGTATCCTTGGCAGTGATCGTATTGTCTTTGAGAGTGAGGATATCGCAAATGGACCGAGCAGTCTTGAACCACCATTACTACCTCCCAACAATCTTACCACAGATGACACACTGCACACACAAATAATCTGCCTCGACCGTCCTCTTGCCGAATTAAACTACTTTACCATTGACGGTAATACCCATGAAATAGCTTTGGAAAGAACAGATAGTCTTGGATTTTATGGGGGAACTCCCAGTCACTCTTTTTATTTAAGCGGGGATTCCCTCGGAAATGGCAGCGGGATCGGATACTGGCGTCCGATTTTTTCATTCTGGGAATGGTTACCGGATAATCCTGACGATCCTTTTCATTTTTTTCGTGATTATGAACATGTCAACCATAAAATCATTATTGGAAGGACAGTACCCTATGCCGATGGTGCGGAATGTTTACGATTTCTGGTTTACCACAGATTCGGCGCAAGTATCAAACGGTTTCATTCAGGTTATGGATATCCAACAGGATCCAATATTCATCCCGTTGAAGAAACGTCCATTACGTTTGAAGACTGCTTGTTTGGTTCTTATTTCATTGGTGCTAATCGAAGTAATGAAGCCTATTTTATGCGTGATCACAGAGATTATCCTATCGAAATAGACCGTGAAGGTCGTATATGGTTCGCAGGATTTGAATACAATAAAATATCAACAATCCCCGATGCGAGCCTGGAAAGAACAATTCGAGCGACAAACACTCTAAAATCTATTGAGGTTTTAACACTTCCTGTGACAACAGAGGAAGTGTTTTTTGAAATCGGACACATTGACGGTTCCGTCGCAGGGCAGCTCACCCTCACTTTTGCAACTGGTATTCAGACTTTCCGTATTGAAGAATAGGTTATGAACCTGAATTGATAGAAATTCACAAAAGTGGTAATATTTCTTACCACTTACGATCAATAGTGGTCATTATTCTTACCAGTTTTGACTATTTCTGGTAATATTTGGTTCTGAAAACGACACATTTAGCGACAAACAGTCCCACCTATTCCCTTACTTCAAAAGCACTACCCGTCGTGTGACAGAGGAATAATCGCGTGCGTTCACATGGATAAAATAGGTACCGCTGGAGAAGTGTGAACCGTCGAAGGTTACCTGGTGACGGCCTTCCTGCATGCGTGCATCGGCGAGGGTGGCGACACATTGCCCGACGAGGTTGTACACGTCCACGGTCACATGGGTGGAACGAGGCAGATAGATCGCGAGTGCGGTTTCCGGGTTAAAAGGGTTGGGGTAACATTCCCCCACTTCAAAATCGGTCGGAATCGGATCCCTTTCGCCGACAGACGTTTCCACAATCGTTATGTAGTTCTCCTTCACCTCGGTGTGCTCGGTTCCGTTAATCGTGGCTGTCAGGGTGACCGTATAGTCGCCTTCTGCCGTGTAGGTAAAGACCGGGTCACGTTCGTCCGAATCGGTGCTGCCGTCGTTGGTTTTCCACAGCCCTGTTCAACAATCGTGCGAGGTGGAACTTGTCATACACAATACTGGCGTCCGGCAGAGTTTCCCGTGTCGCTTTCTCAAAAGGACGCCAGAAGTCCATGGTGACGGTATGCACTGTTTCCGACGCATTCGACAGTTGGCAATAGGCACGTTTCAAGCTGTCACAGGTTCGGTCCTTTTCCAGCCACAAAACCTTGCCCTGATCGAAGTCTGAAAGAACTGTCGCGTAATGATGATTCCGTTTGTTGGCGACTTCATCCACACTCAACACGGAATTGGAAGCAATACTTGTACAGTAAGCGTCAACCAGATCGCACAATGCCTCCCGATCAATCCGGTAAACTGTGCTGGAAGACAAGCCATGTGTTTTCCCGTGGAAACATTATCAAGGTAACGGGTATACTGAACGACACTGGCGCCCGCTGCTTTCGAATAACGCTTCTGACCATCGCTGATCCCGTGATCTTCCACTACAATCCCATGTTCCGGACAAGTCACACGATAAATCTTGACTCTGCAGTAAATCGCGATCCCGTTAAGACTGCTTGTGAAAAAGGTCCGAACACGGGAATCATAACGAGAACAAACCCGGCCACAACGAGAACAAAGACTGTCAACATCACGCGAAATGGAAAGAAGGACATGATCTGGTTCAATAGAGATATCCGTGAGGGAATAGTCTTGGATTGAAAACAATCCCGATAGTACATTACGGAAGAGGGACATCGTTATTCTCCTTAGTGATTTCTCGGCAAAGAATACACGAAGAAGATAATATGTCCCTCCTCTTTTATTATCTACCCACTAAGATCGAAAGAGATCCTTTTTTAAAAGCAAGCGAGAACCTGCACATATAGCTCAGCAACAGATTCTGCAAGATCTCGCGCCAAGCATACTTGATATTTAATAAATGGATTTTGACGATAGGATCTTCCAGAACACCAAGTTCAAACATCATTGCCCGGAGTATTCCCTGCACATGCAAACGGATTTATATTGAAAGTTTATACTGTGGTATTCATTATGTGTTACACCATGCGGAGTGAGCATTGTGAACGGACTGGAAAAGCAAAAGCGTCTGTTTTATGACAAAAATGATTATCGCCTCCTGGAAATAGTCAACAAGATCCTCGCACGCAGGAAAAATCCATCCATGCTCCGCCGGTTGTTCGAACCGGGCCTTCATCCACGCGGCATTAAAGAACTTGCTGCGCCACGATCGCTCCGTATCGCTTCCGCCATGATCGACCTGCTGGACACCTTCGAACATGGTTCCTCACGCGAACGTATCACTGCTTTACGGGCAGTACGAGCCGAATCCCTTCATGACAGCAGCGACACTCTGCGGCTCAATTCGGCCCGAGTCCTGTTGCAGATCATGAAGGAAATCGTACGCGCAGGGGGAGATAAAGAAAAACAACTCGCCCTCGCCCATGATTTCCGTGAAGCATCATCGGGGAAACCGAGACTCATCCGCAAGCAACTCCGCAAGTTTCATCTTCTCGAGATGCCGGAGACCTGGAATCAACTTGCCTTCGATCATCATGTTCATGACGCCAATACCAAGGGACGCAAATCGCCTACTCACCTGATCCTCGATGCATGGATCAAGGGAATCTGTAAACTCGGCGTCATCTATTATAACGAGATACGCACCGAAGCGGCTGCCGAACTGCTGGAAGCTGCGGAGATCATGGGAATTGAAGTCAGGATCTGTCTTGAGGTCAAAGCACGGTTGCGGAACAAATATGTTCACCTGATCTGGACTCCGCGTGGATTTCTGGGGCGGGAAGATTTCCTGCGTTTTCTTGAGAATCCAAAGGTAAGTGAGTTTTTCGAACAGGGACGCGTGGTCATTGAGCATGAAAAGCAGAATATCCTGGAATTGCTTCGCAGCTTTAACCGGAATCATCTGCCGGTTCTCAACGAAACCTACGGATTGAACATGCAACCTCTTGAAGAGGAGGCATTTCTGGAGATCGTGGGGAGTGGCCAAGCCTCCCTGGTGCATTTGTCAGAATACACGTATCAAAACATCCTGCCGCATCTTCAAAACCGGATTGATGAGTTGGAGAAGCAAACAAAAGGCACATACGGACCGGATGGCGACAGAAACAGGAAACTGCTCGAAACACTTGTAAAGATCGACCCGGAATCGATTATTGAGGAATACCTGCAACCGGATATGAATCCCGATGTTCCCAATCCCTGTCTGCCCGATGATGATGAGAGCGCTCCTGAACTTCTCCGCCTGGATGTACCGGAAATGATCAACAGGCTCGAGCAGCTCCCCTGCCGTTCACGCATTACGCTTCATCCATCCAACCTTTCGCCGGCAGATGTGCTTGAAGTGCTGTATGACGGCCGTGGACGAATCACTCATCTCGAAATCTTCAACATGAAAGAATGGGCACAGGGGCACTTGGAGGACAGGCGCATCATCAACGAAATGCGTCTCGTACTCAATAGCGGCAATGTGGTCGAAGCCAAACACCTTGTCCGTACAATTCTTACGGGATTAGAGCAAGAAAACAATCCCGATTCCGATGCCATCGTCAGGATTCGCGCAATCCTCCGTGATCTTGGCACGCTGTTAGGGTATTACAGTGTCAGCCGGTTGCGCAGCCGTCTGGGTAGCGATTCCATCGGGCAATCGAAATACACGCGCGGGATGGGGCTTGTGGTAGTTCCCAGCCTTCCCTGGCGGGCGCGCAGGCAGATACGGCGGGAGCCGGACCGGATGCTGCCGGTGACAACACTGGCAAAACGACACGTGATGACTGCCCAGACCACGGGGAAACGTCCCATTCAACGGATCCGTGCGCAACGGGATTCGACGGTGAAAGTAATCCCGCAACGGAATCGTGCACGGGAAGTGACATGGTCGCAGGGCGCGAACAGCACCACTCTCGCGTCAGAAGGAAACATCGCATCGTTGGGCGGAAAACCCAAACGGGCAAATGGGACGCGGCCGAGTGATCTGTCGAATGCCTCGGAAGATCTG
Source organism: bacterium (assembly GCA_963674515.2). Lineage (GTDB taxonomy): Bacteria > Electryoneota > Electryoneia > Electryoneales > Electryoneaceae. The sequence goes on along the minus strand of CAXXQY010000026.1, from coordinate 93,128 downwards.
TACAGGACAGGCCTGCATCACCTGAATACGAGGCTGTTGAACATTACCAAGGTACTCCTGGGATTCCTGCCGGCATTCCTTACCTTTTATCTGACCAAAGACTGGTGGCTGCTTGCTTACTTCGGTGCGGTGATCTGGTTTGCGATCACCGGATTCCGGAACATTCTGCAATCGGTGGTGGGCGGCGGCGGTTTAAAACGGTCCCCCCTGCTTGAATGGAACGACCTCATCAGTTGGTCGCGTGTGGCCGACTCATTGTTTTTTACCGGATTCTCCGTGCCCCTGCTCGATTTCCTGGTGAAAGATCTTTTCCTCGCACGAGGTTTCGGTATTACTACCGCAACCAATCCATTCCTGCTCTATTCGATTATGGCCCTCGCCAACGGAATCTACATCTCCAGCCATAACGCATATCGCGGGTTGCCATTGGGTGCAGTGATTGGCAACTTTTTCCGTACGATCCTCTCCATCCCCGTAGCGCTCGGATTGAATTACCTCATCCTGCGCCTGCTGACCGCGTCCGGTATGTCTGTGGAAGCGGCGCTTGCGGGTATGCAACTCTCGGCGGCGATCATTTCGAAAACGGCGTCCGATTCGGTCGCTGCTATCATTGAAGGTGCCGCGGACCGTCAATACAACCTCTCCCTGCGAAAAATCGACCTCGAGGAAAAACTTTCGCAGATCTATGATGTGTATGGACGACTGGAAACGACTTTTCCCGAACAGGATGTGCTTACGCTGCTGAAGCATCCCGATGAGCTGTTCAAAGACTTGAAGGATAAAAACCCGAACCTTTTCCGTGATATGGTGATCGATTCGCTGGACCTGCTGTACTTCTGGATGTACCAGCCACGAGCGCGCATCGCCCTGTTGCAGCAGATGGAAACCATGTCTTCCGATGAAAAACAGTTCCTGCTGCGTTCTCAGAACGTGCTCAAACGAAAACGTGTGATCTCGGAAATGCTCCTGAACGGACTCGTGGGAAAACGTTTCGAAAACACGTTGGCGTTTTACCTGTCGCAAGCGGACAAGTACCTGCACTCGATGAAGAAGCTGGATTTTGTCTAAGAGAAAGCCCTTATTCTTTAATGGTAATTGAGATTGTATTTGTTAGATAATTTCAACAATGCATTCAAATGGATAGCTTTTTGTTGTTTGGTTTCGATTCGTTAATTTTGATATCCAATCAGTTCCTAACTAATATTTGGGACAAATCGCAGAACAAACTGCATCTTTTAAATATTTCATATTATTATCACCTTTTTTGAATACTACACCATTGTTGAAGATATGCATGTCATTATTATTTTCATACTTAAAACTCATAAATTCTTTTGTAAAGTGTTGGATATTTTCACTTACATCTCCAGCGAACAATAGTTTTTCCCATATAGGTGTATACAAAAGTGCCAAGTCACCGAACGGCGAATATCCAATCAATTTGAATGGAATCTTATTTATTTCAATATCTATACCTAACCTATTGCCCTCTTTGTTAGTTTTCTCCTTTGAAAGTATTTTCTCTGCGAACCATTCATTATGACAAAATCTAGAAATTTTTGCATATGATGCTTTAAATATATAGTCGGGAACAGTCTTTTTTTCATTAGCATTTCCTGTCGGTGGATCTATAATAATTGACTTTGTATTTCTTAAATATTTATTATTTCTATTTTTGGAATGATCAAAAAGTGTTACTATTGCAACACGTGGCCAACTTGACGCCAAATTAAAGTAACTGGTTTCAACCGCGTTTAGTTGTTTTTTTGCATATTCAATAGTTTTCCCTACTTGACTATATGATGACCTCCCCTTTGATTCAACAAATCGTAATTCATTTGTAGATGTAATGCAGCAATAATCAGGTGGTCTCTTCGTATTATCTATTCTGTTTACTGTATTTTGTTTTAACATAAATGAAGTGTCAATTAAATGAATTGTATCAAAATAATCCCTCATCAAATAGGCAGTTATACCACATCCAAGCTCATCAGAAGCAACCTGTTTCCAATGGGAATCCATTTCACAGAACGTATTGTTAAAGCATAAATGATCGTTATTATGGTCAATTAAACTTGAATAACGAAAAAAAGCATAAGAGGCTCGCGGATCTTCAGAATTTTGTGCAGAGGTGGTCGCAATACCTGTCTCAAGTAATAACCTATGAATATTGACTTTAATATTGCCTGTTTTTGTACCATCAGGCATTGAGGATTTAGGAGGTTGAATTTGTAGATATAGTTCTTTATCACCATATTGCTCTATAAGGTTCTGATATTCGATCAAAAAGTCAAGCGTTTCAAGTAATAAGTAACCCATCGTTTTCCCGTAAAATTGAGTCAGAAATAAGGCTATTTCTACACTTTAATTATTTTTTTTGCCTGTTTTTTTAACTCTTCAGCATTTTTTGCAGACCACCCATTTTTAATTGCCCATTGACAGATCAAGTCTGGATTCAGACTACTCTCTATATATATAATATCCTTAATAACCTCACGGACTACTTTTCGATCATCGGTGTGAACAAGACCAGTACTTACATTGATTAAAGTATTCATTTCTTCAAGACGCGAGATTGCCTCACTTGATAGTGTCTCATTTGTTCTCACCCAAGTGTTGGAACCAAGAATAATTGGATCCCATGTTTCAATCCAATTAATTCCATCTATTTTATTCCATGGCAGAAAAACAATAATTTTTGTATTCTCAAGCGAATCCATAAATATCATTGCTTTTCTACAAAGATGTAATCCAAAAACTAAATCAAAACTGCTGTAGGTTTTAAAAGTACTAATGCCAGATCCAGAAATTTGCAAATTGTTTTTTGATGTAATTTTTCTTCCTTTGAATAGCCTATTACATATATCTCTACCAAGAACAGAAGACAAATCACCCGTTTTCAATTGATTATTGGTTCCTACTAAAATGTGAAGATTATTTAGTCTTTCTTCTTCGCAGATCTTCAGACAACAATTTAGACCATATTTAAGAATTTCAACATTCCCACCGTGATTTTCGATCATGAATCGTTTAATTTTACCCATATTTCACCACCAATCACATTTCATTTTGCAATATTATTATAGTACAAATACATTTACATTTCAAGCAATAATTAATATTATTATAGCAATATAGTTAAATACATATATACTATAGCTTTGACAGTATTATGTTCGTACAAAGGAACTAACAATAATTGTTTTCAATCCTTCAGTGTTTCAAAAAATTATATTGCAATGCGGTACAACAACAAATACATTTGTTTTTCGAAATGATCTGATATTGTTTCCGAGATATATTTTATGAATCCAATAAGAAATTGTTTCTTTATCACAATTTTAAATCATAGCAGGCCACTATTTATCTCGCATTGGAAAGAATGAAAACCTGCGCATCATTTCCCAACAGGCTTTTCAGTCAAAAATCACCGGAAAAGGTGTTCTCTCAAACTGGCTCTCATTACTCGCTTGGTTTAAATATTTTATTCAACAACAATTAGTCGTGCTGGTTCTCTCTTGTTGTTGTACCAATCCTGCTGTAAGAATGCAGAAACGCCTGGAATCTACATAACGCCATCTTTTTCAAAATTCAGATACATCATAACTGGAGCAATGGACCATTAGTCTTTACTCGTGAAAATAATCGAAATACAGTGTTCTCTCGGAATGACTCTCATTACTCTCTTCACCTGGATATTTCTCAAGGTCTTCAGAAGTCTTGACGATAGAGATAATGAGGGAGTAGATGCCTTTGGGATTGTTTTGCATCTAAACAGAACTTCAAGTAAGTAAACAGGGTTTTAGTGTTCATATTGGATTTTTCAGCTTTACGAACGATCGACGTAAAGTTGTACTGAAAATCCATTCTTGCGTTTTCGGGGATAGCACATTGTTTCGGATCTCAGACATATGCAGAAGCGGAGGTAAAAAATGGTGAAAAACAAATGGTTTAGTACACTTATTCTGGCAGAGCTGCTTGTGTTGCTTTGCTTCATCACGCCGCTCCTGCAGGCCACTGAGTATACGTACATCCCGGTGGTAGAGTGGAACGGTGTTGAATACAGGATTATGAACGGCTCCGGAGCATATGAATGGCAACCAGTGCATTTTCCGGAGATAGATGTACCGTTCTCCAATTCGAATGGTGTTGCAGCATGGCGGGAGTCAGGCAATACGTATGTCTATGTTGTTGATTCGTTTCATGACCGTGTCAAGTTTTTCCAGTCAGACCTGAGAAGTGTCCAGCAGACAGATGCGGATTGGGTATGGATGGCCGGTGCTGCAGACGAAGCGGGTGAATACGACGAGAACGACATCTATGTAGGTGTTGGAGCGACAAATGCTCCATATCCGATCATCCGTGGTTCGGAGCAATTGACGATCAACAATGTCCTGTACTCCCGTGTAGGCTCTCTTGACGGCTACGATGATGACGATCCGGTCTATACCATCGATTACGATGCGACCGGCGCTACCCTTGGCGCACATATCCAGTTTAAAACGACTGCACCGTCCGCAGGACCAAGATCAAATACGGATGCGATCAAGCTTGAGTTTGTGCTGGATGCCGAAAACGACGATGACTGGTACGGGGATGTGGATTACGCCATAACAGGTCTTAATCCTGCAGGTGGAACCATCACCGGGGAACCGTTCGAGATTACGGAAGTGATCCCGGAAGCCATTGATTTTGAGAACCTGGCTGCCATAGCAACCTCCATTAATTCCGCTGATCCGGAAGTTGTGGATTTGTATCTCTTGGAACGTGGGGAATCGGCCACGATGGATCCCGCAATTCACGCCTACCGGGTTCATTATTCTGCCAGTAATACGTTTGAATGGGTATCCACATATAACAGCCCCATGGATACTCCAGGGGACATCGCATTTGCAGAAAGCGATGACAATGTGGTTCCGGCGTACACCGATGGCGTCGATTTTTCCTGGTCTGGGGGAGTTACCCTCACAACGGAAATCGTCGTCCGGAACAATGCGTTTGTAACCAACCACGACTATTCAGTCACAGTTACCAATGCTCCTATTGCTGTCCCGCCCAGCGATGATCTTACGGGATTGATGCTTGAAGTACGTGATGAATCAACAGGAAACCTGATAGATCATTATGAGCAGACAACTCCTACATCGACTGGTGATGTTATAGACCTGGAAATCCTGCCGGGACTGACAGTTCGAATTTCACCGGATGCAACAACCGAAGTACCAGTGGATGAGGTACTCACAGTAGCTCCGACTAATGCCGCCCTGGCGGAATTGAATGATTACCTGTTTGTCTGCGATACCGGCAACCATCGGATAAAAGTTGTCAAAGCTGCCGATAATGGTGAGGATAATGGCGAAGTATCCGATTATTTCGAGGATGATGCGGAGCGTGAAGACTATTACGGTATTGTAGATGCCAGCTCTAATGTACCCAACTACACCCTGGTGACTGCATTAAAGCCGATGGAAGATACCTTTACGCTGTATTCAGTTGATGGTATCGACACCACTGAATGGACTCGCGTAGACAATTTTGCAGGCTCCGGTCCAAACGATACTCATTATATGTTCGATTATCGATCACAGGTAATCCTCTTTGGCGATGGCAACTTTGGACTTATTCCCGAGATTGGTGACGTATTGTTCAGCGAGTACACTCCCTGCCTGGATGTGCTTCAGTATGGATCCAGCGGAAGTTCAAACGGTCGTTTTAATGAACCTTCGGGCATTACAGCACGCTGGAATGAAGCCCAAGGATGGTTCGACGTTTACGTCTCGGATACCGGTAATAACCGTATTGCAAAAATGAAGTTTACCCCATCTTCCGATGGACGCTACGCAACCATGGAATGGGTAACATCCTGGACAAATACATACACCGGATCACCACTCAGTTCCCCGAGCGATCTTGTTGTGCTGGATAATGAGAAAGCAGACGCAACCGACTCGGTGTATGTGTTTGCATGCGACACAGGAAATGACAGGATTGTAGTCTATCGTGACCTTGCTGCTGAGAATGAAGGCAATGGCGGATCAACCGCTCCACAGTATGTCACGACATTCGGCGGCACTGGAACCGGATTGGGTGGATTCGCGCATCCAACAGGAATCTCTGTCATCCATACAGATCCGGGATATGATATTTTTGTTGCTGATGCTGACCGGAACATTGTCACAAAGTTTGAGCCCGGTGTTCCTCCACAGATCATGGTGGACTACAGTAATATCTCCGAAATCGGCTATATGCCCACCGGACAATACACGTTCCAGTATTCAGCCACAAACTACCCGGAAGATTCATATGTCCGTTTCTTTTACAGTGATACTACCACTGCAGGACAGGCAAGTCCAATCGCATGTTCAAACAGTCACTTCGAAGTAGATGGACGTACCTTTACCTGGCACTTTACCGAAACTCCGTCAGGCGCATTGGCTGATGGTTATTATTATATCTATGGTCGGCTGTACAGCGAAGAAGGTTTTGTATTGAGTGAGCATCGATCACCCGCCTCATCGCCGATTATCATCAACTCCGAACTGACCACAGGGATCGGTTTATATGACGCTCTTGATGAAGATTCCTATCTCTATCTTCAGAACAATTCTCTGCGTCAGGTGAATCTCACCGCTATCTACCCGGAGAATATCGCAGCGATTGAGTTCACTGGTTATTTCCCGGCGGATCAGGTGCAGATTGTTTCCATTACGCAAGGTCCGGCGTGGTCTACCATTCAGAATCAGGGTGTGATTTTCGAACCGACGTGGAATAACACAACCGGTACATATCAGGTGAACACCGCTGTATTAGGATCGAACACAGGTTTGACCTATGGCGAAATAACTCACTTCGTTGTCGCCGTGTTGACCCTGGAGGTATTACCGGATGCCATTGGTACAAGTGATCGTTTGTATGAGGGGACACTCAGTATCAGCAACGGTGATTGGGCGGATGTGCTTGGAGTTAACCAGTCAATACCGCGCATGAACGATCTGAACTTGCGTATTGCCTACCTTGGCGATATCGCTCAACCGGGTGCGGATCGTGGTACCTTCCCTCATCTTGTACCCATGCCTGACGGTGTCTTTTCACTGGATGATATTGTCGTATTCTCAATTGCATGGAATGGCTTCGGAGGTGAATGGGATCCCATCGCCGACCTCGCCCCATGGTATGGCAATATCCCCGATATCTGGCGCGAACCGGACGGCGTGCTGAATGTACTCGACCTGATGGCATTTACCACCATGTTCGACTGGTACCTGCAACAGGGATTTGACGGTGGAAGCGTGGCTGGACTGCAGCCGTCTCCATCCGGCCGCGACGACAGAACCACCTCAGCGAATGATCCATTGGTGATTGAATCAACATTGAACGGAGACAACATTCTGCTGGACATCTATTGCAACGATCCCACATTCATGGCGGCAGAGTACGACTTGCAACTGAATTGGACGGACTGGGAGCTGGTGAATGTGAATCAGAACTGCCAGGCGGATAATGCAGGTATTTTCCATTGGTATGAACGTCCCTACGGTGTACAGCTCTTCCTGTCGAGTCTGAGTATGGATGGAAATACATTAACCAGCGACGGACATGTTTCAATTGAACTTCGTTCTGTTTCTGACTCCCCGTCTGAGCCGGTTCTTGGCTATGATCTGCGCAGTGTTTCCGGCGAACTCATCGCGAGTGGCAGTAAAACTGTGCAGATTGACGCAATAGATCAACCACTGCCGTCAACATTTGCTATGGGACAAAACTACCCGAATCCATTCAACTCTGCGACGATGATCCAGGTGGATATTCCGGAAGCATCGTTGGTACAGGTACGGATTTTTGATATTCTCGGACGTGAAGTTGCGGTGCTCGCAAATGAATCACTGCAAGCGGATCACACTCTCTACTATGGGATGGATTGGATCTCCGCGACCATGCCGTCGCCAGTGGAATCTATTTTTACCGGATGGACGCTGGACAATTTCATCAAACGAAAAAACTGCTGCTGTTACGGTAAAAATTTTGATATAGACTTTTGAAAGCGAAAGCTACCGACCAGTTATCGGTAGCTTTTGCTTTTTTGTAGTTCTTATGTAAAAACGGCTATATTACCACAATACTATGGTGGGTAGGGCTGACATCCCTGCCGCCGTCTATGATCGAAGACTCACTTCACGGTACTGTGTATGCAGGATCTCCTGAAAAAGTCCGTAATTGAGCATTGACAAGTATTTCAAGCGATTTTGATCAACTTCAAGTGCAAGGTTTTTCGTAAAATCCAGCCAAAAACCATGCACATACAATCCGAATTCTGTGAATTAAGTCGTATTTTTCAGGAAACAATTTTAACACTCCTTAGGGTAGGGTGGGTGTCCCTGCCCGCCTATCGGGTCGAAGACACGATTAATAACAACAGGTTGAATGTCGCTGACGCGCCATTGGCGGGCAGGGACGCCCGCCCTACCCATATGGAAAAAATTTATGCAGCAAATCCACATGAAGAAAGCAGGAATGAATGATTATTGTTTATTGGAAAACACTTGTTCAAAAAGTCCTGTATACTTGCACTGCCATTCGTACTACATCAACCCGTTCAGAAAACCGAAGAAATGCAGTACAACACCTCCCAATGCAAGTCCATGGGAGATTGAGAAGAAATATTTACGATCCCGGAGACGGTAAAAGATAAGGCCCACACTCAGCACAACACCGCCAGCGATCATAAAAATGACAAATGTAACTCCTGTCGCGTGATACCCAAGCCAGAGCATGACCGCACCCAGCCATCCAAATCCGAAGTAGAAATATCCCAGTGTACTCTTGATACGGTCGAACAGGAAAATGGTCAGCAGGATACCACCGGCTGCGATCAACCATCCGATACCGAAGAAGCTCCATCCCAGACCGCCATGCCCAAGACCTACTATAGCGATCGGGGTCCATGTTCCGGCGAAAGCGGCAAACAGTGAGATGTGGGTGAATTTCCGGAAAAACCGTTTGGCACTATCAGCGTGCAAGCTGTGATAGAATATCGCGGATAGAAATGGTAAAGCGATCGTGGCGCCATAAATAGCAAAACTGACCACACGCCAGGGATCATGCCGGATACTTGACTGGATCACCAGTAGTGATATCGCCGCCGCTCCGATCAGCACTCCAAGACCGCATGCAACGCTGTTCAGGATTGTTTCGGAGACCGTTTGCGGACGATGGTCCGGGAAAAAGTGGTCGTACATATGCTTCATGAAAAATCCCATTGTTGACAGGTTTCCATGATACGTCGTTCATCATACAGCGAGAGCATGGATCCTCACTTCAATTGGCGCGGACCATAGTGAACCCTCGACTGTCACATTCGCTGAGAGGCACACCTGTCAAGGCTTTACAGCGAATCTGACAGGTACCATGCTGCGCAATTTCTGAGAAGTAACCAAGTATATTAATATAACCAAACCGTATACAAAAATCCCGTGATGTTCTCCATTTGGATGATTGCAGGAACGAGAAAGATTTTTATTTTTGAGCGCGGGATCAACCTGTTAGTTGCCTCCAAATGGTCTCTCCGCAAGAGCTATCAATCGTTTTCATGTTTTTACTGTTGCCATGCAACCCGGAGAGTGGTACATTAGCACCAAATGAGTTGTAGAACACCCTAGATGTTTGATAGTGTTGATGGTTTGAATTTTACCGCAGTATAGCCTGACATAATCAATCCGGGTGATTGACAATACAGCGATACGTAATTAACAGATCCGGAGTAGGTCCTACCTGTTTGCTACGGTGTTTGCTTCGTGAGAGCCAATGTGTCTTCTGGCTTGTTTTTTACTAATCTATCGCGTAAGTTAATTGTGTTTTGGGCTTTGCCGCCCCCTGTGTTCAACCTTAGTAAGAAAGTGAGAGAAGTGATGAAAGGCAAAGTGAAGTGGTTTAATGGTGACAAAGGTTTCGGCTTTATTGAAATGAGCGATGGAGCTGACGTATTTGTACACTACAGTTCAATTCTTGGTGATGGCTTCAAAACCCTCGAAGAAGGCGAAGAAGTCGAGTTTGAACTGGAAAACAATCAGAAAGGCCCAGCGGCCAAAGATGTAAAGCGGATTAATCCGCCCGCGAGCAATAGAGGGGGTAGAGGTTGGTAATCCAGTGACGTACTGAAGATATTCACACCCGGGTCTTTCAAAGGTCCGGGTGTTTTTTTGTATCTACGTTGCAGAATCTGTAACCGGCTTTCAGAAATCTCACGAATTCTGCCGATCTATTGCCTCTTAATCATCAGTAATGTATTCTCCTGTTATTGATTCACTGAACAACAATAACGGCTGGCACGGACAGCTTCGCTTTTCAGGTTTCAAGGCTGATTTAATAGTCATGCGACCTGAATATTCCGTTCCTGTGTTAACAAACTACTCAGGCTAACCGGTCTCTTCACTGGAAAATATCTTTCCAATGTTGTAGTGACACCCTACCTTGGACAGCAGGTAGGGCCACCCGTCCCCCCTACGCTAAACAGCAGTGACGGCGGGGAAAAACTATTCAGGTCATCCATTCTGCTGACAGAATTCACCTGCAAGGAACCACCTCGATGAAAACACGGTATGAATGTCTTCCCTGTTATGTCCGCCAGGCCATGGACCGTACGTTGCTCTACGTGCAAGACGACAATGAACGCCAGGCGATCCTTCGTGAAGTGTTCACCACACTCAGCCATATGGATTTTTCGCTGACTCCCCCCGAAATCGCAGCGGATATCCAAAGAATCATCCGTGAACATACCGGTGTGGATGATCCCTACCGCGAGGAACGGTTCCAGCAAAATGCCATCGCCCTCTCCCTCCTGCCGACTATTCAACAGCAGATCACCGATGCTCCAGATCCGTGGACCGCTGCACTGAAAGCAGCTATCGCCGGAAACGCGATTGACATGGGAGTCTACCTGAAGATCGAACGGGAGGACATCGAACGTGATGTGATCCATGCACTTCAGCACACTGTCGATGAGGTTGCAGCCTCGCGTCTACGCAGTGAGATCGACCAGGCGAAATCCATTGTATTCATTGGCGACAACGCCGGGGAAATCGTGTTCGATAAACTCCTGATCGAACAGATGCCGGTGGGCGGGGTTACTTATATCGTGCGGGGCGGTCCGGTCTTGAATGATGTGACTATTGCAGACGCCGAACAGGTGGGGCTGGACAAACTGGTGCGGGTGGTAAACAATGGCGCCCGGTACCCCGGAACTGTCATCCATGCCTGTTCGCAGGAATGCCGTGAGCTGCTGGAAAACGCTGATGTTCGTATCGCCAAGGGTCAGGGCAACTACGAAACCCTCTCCACTTATCCAAAACCGGTATGGTTCCTGTTCAAAGCCAAATGCCCGGTAATCGCCGAAGATGCCGGGGTCGAATTAGGTAGTTTTGCGGTAAAACGGTCGTTGTAGCCCGGACCGCCCTCGGTCCGGGAAGTAGAAGGCAAGTGGATCCGAATCCTTCCCAATCTACAGTAGCCGTAGCGGTAATAAACGCTATTCGGATTCCAACGTTCAAAAAAATCAACCGCGAAACACACGAAAAACGCGAAAACTTATGGAAATATGTCCTCATTTGCTTAAGCGTTATAACTGAATGTAACACATCTTCGGCAATAATGAGTTTGGCCCTACTGCGTGCAGTAGGGTATTATAAAACGCAGTGCTGGGCTAGTCAGGTTCACGACGTAGAGGTGTAAATCGACATAGGCACTACACCTTTTTCAACACGAGGAACACATAGCCATAATACTCCTGGCACTCGCGGCAGATGTCAATCTCCAGTTGCAGCATGTCGAGAATATCAACATCCACAGGATCAGTGTGAGTGGAACGTTTTTCCTGAATGACCTTTTCCATGGGCGTGTAATACTCATCCCACCAGCCGTTGGCGGGAACGATAAAACGGTCTATTACTTCATACCCTTTTTCCCGGGCGATAGCGCAGTACTGGTCTGGAGTTCCTACCTCATTGCAATCCTGCGCAAAAAACTCAACCACCTTCTCCGGTGGATTGTCCTTCAGCCATGCAATCTCGGTCAGGGCAAAATAGCCGCCCTGTTTCAGAAACGGATAAAAAGCCTTCAATCCCCCGGTCATACCGAGGATAAAAATCGATCCCTCCGCCCAGAGCAGATCGAATGATCGTTCGCCAAACGGCAGTTTCGCCATGTCCGCTATGATAGGCGTCAACCTTCCCGTTTCAAAAAAATCCCTTCCCCGGTCGGATAGCATTTTTACAAAGGGCAGATGGTTGTCCGTCGCTACGATTCTTCCGCCATGCAGCGCACGTAGCAGGTCCATGGTTTGTGTGCCGTTGCCGCAGCCAATATCGAGTATCATCGGATCTTCCGGCAAATCCGGGATCAGGTGCAACGCCTTTAGCGTGGAATCTGTCAGTCCCGGCCCCTGCCTCGGCAAAGCTTCGAATACATCGTAAAACAATGGGTTCATCGTAGAGTTCTTTCCTCTGGCTCGAAATTCAAAATACATGATCCACAGCGAATTCTCCAGTATCCTCTACCTGGAATTGCGTTCTAATGCTAATCGCCATTATTCCATAGTGTTAAATACTAATGTAACAATTGTAAATATCTATTAATCAATTTATTATGACTATCCTACAAATTAGTACTTGCATATTTTCATAGTGTTCTATATATTTTAGCAGATCATTCGGAGAGTATATGGACACGGTAAACCAGGTTTTGATTGCCATGCGTCGCATGGTCCGCGCGATTGACTTGCATTCGCGCAAACTCATGCAACTTCACGGATTAACTGTTCCCCAGCTTGTTGTTTTGCAGGGGATTGCCGAACACCAGCCTGTCACAGTAAGTGAACTGGCAAAACGGGTTTCGCTAAGCCAGGCGACGGTTACCAATATCCTGACCCGGTTAAAAGCGAAGGAACTTGCAATGCAGGAGCAGAGCAAAACGGACCGGAGAAAATCGGAAGTGTTACTGACAGCCCAGGGTCAGTCTACGGTGGAAAATGCTCCTCCCCTGCTGCATGACAAATTTACCAGCCGTTTTCAAAAACTTGATGTATGGGAACAGCATATGCTTCTCGCATCCGTGGAACGGCTCGCTCAATTGATGGATAGCGAGGATCTGGATGCTGCGCCGTTATTATCTCCCGGATTGATCGATGAAAGTGAAAAAGCAGGTGGAAAAAGCTCCGCCTGAGAACAAATTTTGGAGGCTGTTGTGAGTGAGACTGCTGAAATCACGCTGCAAAAAATCACCTGGTTTACGGAACTACCCGCATGGACATCCAAGCAGGATATTATCGATTTTTTCCATACGACCATGAAACCGTACGAAGACACACCGGAAGATGTGGAACGTGCGCTTGATTATGTCTTTGAAGGCCCCGGCGGTTTTCTCATGCTCGCCCATGAGGATGGCGTCCTTCGTGGCGCACTATTGATGATGCGTACCGGAATGGCTGGGTATATCCCGGAAAACATCCTGTTGTTTGTCACTGTAGACCCGAGCATGCGTGGCCAGGGACTGGGAAAAAAGATCATCAAAAAATCCATCGAAGAAGCGGAAGGGAACGTGAAGCTGCACGTGGAATATGACAATCCTGCCAAACGGTTGTACGAGCGAATTGGTTTTACAACGAAGTACGCGGAGATGAGGTTTATAAAATGAACCGGCTCGTGATCAACCTGAATGCTCTTCATGACAATATCCAGACAATCGACAAATGGATCACCGATCATGACGCTTCCTGGACCCTGGTGACCAAGGTGCTGTGCGGTCATTCGGATACGCTGAAAGCGTTAAAACAGTTGGGAATCCGTTCCATTGCCGACTCTCGCCTCGCCAATTTGATCACTATCGAGGATATTATTCCTGATGTGGAATCCTGGTACCTGCGTTTGCCGCATATTTCGGTCATTGATACAATTGTCCAGCTTGCGGATGTGAGCCTGAATTCGGAAACAGAAATTATTGAAGAGCTGAATTCTGTTGCTGCAAAACAGGGAAAAATCCATCGCATCATCGTGATGATTGAATTGGGCGACCTGCGTGAAGGTATCCTTCCTGGAACATTGATCGATTTTTACAATCATGTCTTCCGGCTTTCCAACATCGAAGTGTTGGGAATCGGCGCCAACCTGGGTTGTCTTTCCGGTTCAGTTCCATCGATCGATCAGTTGATGCAACTGGTTCTGTACCGTGAATTACTGGAACTGAAATTCGAACGCAAACTGCCAACGATTTCAGCAGGTTCAAGTATTCTTCTTCCTCTACTGCTTGAAGGGAGTATCCCAAAGTCGATCAATCATTTCAGGATTGGAGAGGCAGCGTTTCTGGGGACAGACCTCATTAACGGCGGAATGCTTCCCGGTTTACGCGATGATGCATTCATCCTTGAGGCGGAGGTAGTGGAATTAAAGGAGAAAAGCCTGATTCCCATGGGCGAAACTTCTGCCACTACGCCATTTGAATCTGTATCGAAGGAGGAGTATTCACCGGGCCAACGCGGTTATCGAGCCGTTCTGACAATGGGGCAACTGGACACGGATGTCGCCGGGTTACGACCATGCAACAGCGAACATGTCATTGCAGGGGCCAGCAGTGATGTAATGGTGGTAAATGTTGGTGAGAATCCCGAAAGCATTGCTGTCGGAGATACGATCAAATTTAAACCGTCCTATGGCGCCCTGGTTCGTTTGATGATCAGCAAGTACATCGACAAGATTGTCACACCGTCCGTATCCACATTCAGTGAAGAGATTGTAGAAGAAGATGCCGAGGTACCCGTCGGACCTGTCATTGAAGAAGAAAAATACTCGTAAGAACGATTACAACTACGGATTCCAGATATTATGACTTCCGGTGAATGGTTGCAGTGGGCGATAATCATAATCTACGTTACGTTTATCTTCATCAAAGGTTTGCTTAAAGGCAGACACATCCATTCCTCGGATGATTTCCTTGTCGCCGGCCGTTCCATTCCCTGGCCATTGTTGTTCGCCACTCTTGGTGCGACCATTATCGGCGGTGGATACAGCATCGGGGCGGTAGGGCGAACTTACGAATGGGGGATCCTCATGGTGTTGATCTCCATGGGTGGATACCTCCATTTTGTGTTTTCCGGATGGTTTGTCGCCCCGCAATTCCGTCGGGCAAACCTCTACACTGTCGCCGGATATTTCGGATACCGTTTTGATGACCGCAGCCGTTTTATTGCGTTAATCCTTTCCCTGTTGTTTTCCGTATTCATTATCGCTGCTCAGATTGCTGCTATTGGTTCTGTACTGGCGACACTCATGGGTGCAGAGTTCGATAACCAGGGACTCCTGACCTGGGCGATCCTGATTGGTGGGATAATTGTAATTGTGTACAGCGCCGTAGGAGGATTACTCGCAGTCATTCATACGGATGTGTACCAGTTCATCATCTTGTTCGCCGGTTTTCTGCTCACGTTAGGTATTTTGGTTCCTGATATTCTTGGAAACTGGCATGAGTTCGAAGGTGTACTACCTCATGATTTTTTCGCGTTTGACGGTGGAAAAGGGATTGCATTCCTGATCACGACCTTCCTCGCGTTTTTACTCGGCGAAACCTTCGCCCCCGGTTATGCTACACGGTATTGCATCGGCAAAGATGTCAAGGATACAAAGAAGGGAATTATTGGGGTTGGACTGACCCTGACTGTCGTTTTCCCCCGCCATGATCTTCTTCATCGCTCTGTATGCGAGATACCATTTCCCCGGAATCGATCCGCAATACGCACTTCCCATGGTCATCCGTGATCTGCACAATCCCATCATTTCAGGAATTATGATTGCTGCCTTGTTAAGCGCTGTCATGTCGTCTGCGGATTCGGCTCTGAATTCTTCCACAACCATTTTTGTCAAAGACCTGTTTGAACATCAATTAAAATGGAAACCGGACGATCAGAAGTTACTCCGGGTGGCACGATACTGTACATTGCTGTTGGGCGCTATTTCCACGCTGATAGCGATGCTTTGGCCGAACATTATCGACCTGTTGCTTTTCACGTATCACATCTGGGCGCCGGGGATCATATTACCTGTCGTCATTGGGTCGTTGTCGAAAGAAAGAAGTGCTCACCTGAATATTTCTATTGTACTCACAATGATCATTGCGGTGATCGGCACATGGGTTTACCGGTTTTCGGAATATGCCGAAACCATTGATCCGGCTGTTTTCGGGGTATTCCTTTCGATAGTGATATATGTGATGCTTCGTTTTATCCTGCATTTATTACCGGATAACAAATAGCGGACCTCATCCATCCTCGTGAACCGAGCTTGTCTGGTATCAACTGCTTTATCCGTACCCAATTTTTCTCTATATTTCAGGACTTTAACCAAGCCTAACCTTTTCAGCAACCTTTTATAATTGAATTGACAGACAAAGCGAGGAAATAGATGCGACCGATTCTAACCCCGAACCAGATGCGTGAGCTTGACCGCCGTACGATTGAAGATCTCGGACTTCCGGGAATTGTTTTGATGGAACTTGCAGCACGCGGTGTCATGCTGGAAGTCGAGAATTTTGTACGTGGTCATTATTTTGGCGTTCATACGCTTGTGTTTTGCGGTCCTGGCAACAATGGCGGTGACGGCTTCGCTGTTGCAAGGCGTTTATTGAACCACGGAGCCAACCCGAAAGTGTATTTGTGTTGCCCACGAGACAAAGTGAAGGGTGATGCTGAGACAAATCTCAAGGTCTATGAGAACCTTGGCGGTACAGTGATCGAGGTTAGTTCCACCGACCAGTTGAAAGCACTCCCCAGTGCGGACCTGATCATTGATGCACTTCTCGGCACCGGGATCAGCGGCGCTCCACATGGATTGATCAAAGATGCCATTCAAGCGATCAACTCCCATTCCGCACCGGTTATTGCTGTGGATATTCCTTCCGGGGTAAACGGCGCCACAGGCGACACACCCGGCGTAGCGGTTCGTGCAGATGTAACTCCGACCTTTGGCGAGTTGAAAATCGGTCATATTATTCCCCCGGGACTCGAATTGGCAGGACGCCTGAGCCGTGTGGATATCCAGATTCCCGAACAGTTTGTTGATGAAACTCCCGTGCAATTATACCTCGCAGAACCGGATGATATTTATGGTATGCTGCCCCATCGTGGACGGAGCGCTCACAAGGGCGATGCCGGTAAAGTGCTTATGATCGCCGGGTCTGTCGGGATGACCGGAGCGGCGGAACTGGCGGGACGTGCCTGCCTGCGTAGCGGCGCCGGATTGGTAAAGGTCGCCACTGCGAAAAATGCACAAGCCATCCTGGCGGGACGTATGGCGGAAATCATGACCATTCCCGTCGAGGACAATGAGAATGGCGCCATTACTCCCGGTGCGGAGACGACAATCAAGGATGCTCAGCAATGGGCGGACATCGAGGTGATTGGGCCCGGGCTCTCGTTGAACAAAGATACTGTGAGCTGGTTCAAAGAGCATGTGAAAAACCTCCCGCTACCGACCGTGATTGACGCGGATGGTTTGAATGCACTATCTCAACACCCGGAATTACTTGAAAATCTTAACCCTGATGTGGTCCTTACACCTCACTTGGGCGAATTTGCACGGCTTACCGGTTTATCATCAAATGAAATTGCAAAGGATCGTGTTTTTGTCGCACGTGAATTTGCGATGAAATACAATGTGACATTATTGCTCAAAGGTGTACCTACGCTGATCGCAGATGCAAGGGGAACAGTTATAGCGGTGCTTACAGGTAATCCCGGAATGGCGACAGCAGGCATGGGCGACGTGCTGACTGGTGTGGTTGCCGGGATGATGGCCCAGGGTTTGACCGCAGCGCAAGCTGCTATTGTAGCAACCTCAATTCACGGCCTCGCGGGAAATCTTGCTGCACGTGAAATCGGTTCCACCGGAATCGTAGCGAGCGATGTTGTAGAACATCTTCCTCTTGCGCAGGATATGATGGCGGGTATCAATCAGCCAACACACCACCATGACGGATGCGGATGCGGTGGTCATGGTGATGGCCACGGAGGTGGTGGTGGCTGCGGATGCGGTGGCGGAGATGATTGCAATTGCGATGGCGACTGCAACTGTGAAGGCGACTGCGGAGATGACGGCGGTTGCGGTTGTGGAGGGCATTGATTCTTGCAGGTTTTGTTGTGTGATAAACGGATCATTCCATGTAAAGTACCGAAGGAGTTTTTTCAGTGATCCCGATGGAATGATTCAATTTATTCATCCCGTTCATTCAGTATTTCATATGCGGTTGATTTTCACGGCGTTTGCTCGAAAGAGACGGTAAACACGTTGATCTCCTTATGTTCATGCCGTATATTTTCGCCGCCTGGAGAGGTGGCCGAGCGGTTGAAGGCACACGCCTCGAAAGCGTGCATACGTTGACGCGTATCGTGGGTTCGAATCCCACCCTCTCCGCTGACAGGAAACGAACAGCCCCAGTGTTATGACTGGGGCTTCGTCGTCTGAAAAGTGCCGCGGGAACAATATGGAACATTTGCTGCAATTCCCAATCTCTTCTGGCGTATCTTCCCGTAATAGATCATGACATCAACTGGCATTTTCAGGGGAGGTACGACGTTCGAGTGATGTCCTGATAAATTCATATGATCTTCGTGATTCACAGATTCATGAATTATCTGAAAAAAGCATAGTCATATGTCAATAAGAAACGATAATTGATTCATTATCAGCTACATACGTTTTTTACACTTTTTCAGTCGTCGCTACTATGAGGATATTGCAAAACACGGACATTTTCTCTATTAGATTTCAAACTATAAACCCTGTGGAGGAGGTGCTTCCACAGGGTTGATTATTATAAAACAACTCCCATCCTTGTGGTATTACAGGATGGGATGGGAGTTTTAGCGGGATTAAAACCCCGCAAAGTCTTCATCATCGAGGCGAATAACCTCAGAGGGTACTACTTCTTTCTCTTTGGCAGAATGACCAGGATGGCCATTTCCCGAACCATTCCCTTTTTGGCCTGATGGAAGGTATTTAAAGGATGTATTCTGGAAATTTCCTGCTGTATTAAATCCTCTGAGCTTAAAACGACTGATCATCTGTTTCAGGTGTATTCCCTGGCTGGAGAGTTCCTCTGCGGCCGAAGCACTTTCTTCAGCGCTGGAAGTATTGGCCTGTGTCACCTGATCAATCTGGGTAAGCGACTGGTTAATCTGATCGATAGAAAGTGTTTGTTCATTTGAAGCTGAGGCGATTTCACTCACCAGGTCGGTTACCTTGTTGATGCTGTCAACAATCCCCTGGAGCGCCTGCTCGGTCTTGTTCGCGATTCCAGCACCATTTTCCACTTTCTTTGTAGATCCTTCAATGAGTTCTGTGGTTTCCTTTGCCGCCTGCGCGCTTCGTTGCGCCAGATTACGCACTTCTTCCGCCACTACTGCAAATCCTTTTCCGTGGACTCCCGCGCGAGCAGCTTCCACCGCAGCATTGAGCGCAAGAAGATTGGTCTGGAATGCAATCTCATCAATTACCTTGATGATACGGCCTATTTCTTTGGAAGAATCATTGATTTCATTCATCGCGGCAACCATTTCCTGCATTTGCTCGTTGCCATGATCTGCTTCTGTGCGGGCGTCCGTCGTCAGTGAATTTGCCTGTGTGGCATTTTCTGCATTGGTTTTTACCTGGCTGCCGATTTCAACCATGGAAGAGGTGATCTCTTCAAGGGAGGATGCCTGTTCGGTAGCGCCCTGTGAAAGGGACTGGCTGGCGTCAGATACCTGCTCAGAGCCAGTGGTTACCTGGTCCACCGCAACATTCACCTGGCCAAGTATGTCATTGAGGGAGTCAAGAGTCTGGTTCAGGTTGTTGGAAATATCACCGAAAGCAGTGGCTACTTCACGGGTATTGTCAGTGGCTTCAGCAACCGAATAGGAATGACGCAAATCACCATTGCCCATCTGTTGTAATACCATAGACAGTTTTTCCACTTCCCTGGACTGGAATTCAGCAATCTCTTCCGTTTTCTTCTGCGCTGCTTTGATCTCCGTCATATCGGTGACAAACTCAAGCGCACCAACGACATTTCCCTTTTCGTTCTTGATGGGGGCACCTGTGTAACCGATCGGGATTGTCGATCCATTCGGTCTTGCTACGGTTTCACCGTTGAAAATGCCATTGTTCTGCATCGCTTGACGGCAACGGCATTCATTGGTATTACAGTGTTCGGTCCTGAAGAGATCATAACACTTTTTACCAACGACACTCTCTGTCGTTCCACCAACCACTTGAGCGCCAGCAGTGTTCATAAAGGTGACATTGTATTTTTCGTCGATAGTCATCACAGGTGTTGGCAGATTTGCAAGGTTGGTAATTGCCTGATCGGCTTCATCGAGGGCGGCACGTGTTTGTGTGAAATCAACAACATACTCTAATGCACCAACAATACGGCCACTCTCGTCCTTTAGTGGTGCACCTGTATACTGGATCGGCATATCAAGGGTGCCTTTTCCTGCGATGGTTTCGCCGGACACGACACTATCAGTTTGCATCGCCTGGGCGCAACGGCATTCTTCGGTCCTGCAATGATCTGTATTAAAAAGCGTGTAGCATTTTCGGCCAACACACTCCGCCTGAGATCTGCCAACCAACTTTGCACCGGTCGGATTCATGAATGTGACAGTAAAATCGCGATCAATCGACATGACCGGAGTCGGCAACAAGCTGAGAATCTGTTTGCATTCCGTTGCATCTTTCAGAATTGATTCTGTTTCCCGCTCCTGTTGCTGGAGCTTGTGTTTACTGATCCAGGGCATAATTTCCTCCCATTGCTTTGCAATAGTCAATCATCAATTTTTTTCGTCAGGTTTACATCACTGGTTCAAGATCATCTTCGTACAGTAGCTGTTGTATATTCAGCAGGATTTTTACAGTCTCGTTCACTTTGCCCAAACCTTGAACAAACCGGTTGTGAGATGAACGGTTAATCCTGGGGGGTGGTTCAATGGAATCAGAATGGATATCTGTCACTTCAGAAACCTGGTCAACGATCAATCCGGTCGAAGTACCATCATGTTCCACTACGATAATGCACGTTTTTTCATCATACGCTCGTTCTTCCATCCCGAAATGGATACGTACATCAAGTGCCGGAACTACCTTCCCTCGAAGGTTGATCACACCGCGAACATAACGCGGCATATCAGGAATTTCCGTGATCTTCTGAATCCCTATGATCTCTTTAATACAGGAAATCTCAATCCCATATTCTTCCTGTCCCAGCATAAAAGTGAGAAACTTGTTCTCATCGGTTTTCTCTTCTTCGAAAGTAAAATTCTCTCTTTCCTTTTCATCATTGGAATTCATCTGATATTCCTTTCATGTTAAACTTGGTCAACAATCTGCTTGATTGTACGAAATCACCTGTTTCAACTGGGACAATAGTATTTTCAACTCTATTGTCAACTTGTGATCATTGTTTCCATTGCGATAGTACGATTCGCTGATCATAGTCTGTGATTCGATTTTCTGCAGAAGATGAAGTATTTTATCCCTGTTAATCGGTTTTCCAAAGGCAGTACAGACTTCATTTCTCATCGCAAGAATTACCTGGTCAACTTCAAAAGCATTATTGAAAACAAAGACATGCTGGCACATTTCTGTTTCTGTAAGGCTGTTTACAGGAATCATATCCTCAGATGCTAAATGTCCTGTATAGAAGCCGACAGCATTCCGCAGAGAATGTTCCTCTATTATTTTCAACAGGAAGAAGGATGAATCGTCAGCATATAAGAGGCGCATTATTTCCTCATGTTTGGCATTGTGATCGAGTAGTAAGCATACCCTGTGCCAAATAGTTGAGGTTAATAATAACAACGATTTACTTACACTTTAAAGAGTAGATTTGTATCCTGGCAGGTTACATTTGTCTCCTTTTAGGAGACAAATGTGGGGTAGAAACAATTTAATAATCGGAAGAACGGATGTTGTATTTTTTCATGAGCTTGTAAAAGCTTTGACGGTTTATCCCCGCCTGTTCCACCGCTTTGGAGACTTTTCCGCTGTGACGTTGCAATAACGAAGTGATATATTGTCGTTCAAACATTTCGGAATTAATTCGCCGTGCTTCCTGCAGCGTTGTCATATGAATATTTTCGTTGAAAGAAGAGGCGGAGCTTACTATCATTTCAAAATCTTTTACTTCCAGAATGCTCTTTTTACGAGTAGCAATTACTGACCGAATAATATTTTCCAACTCGCGTACATTACCAGGCCAGCAATACGACTTCAAAAGCGCCAGGGCATCTTCGGACAGTTTTATCGGACAACCTGCGGACTCGGGATTTTTATGTTTTTGCAGGAAAAACTCCACTAACAGCGGTATATCTTCCGGCCGTTCACGTAATGGCGGGATCTGGATCCATATGGTCCGAAACCGATAGTATAGATCCTGACGGAATTCTTTCCGTTCTACTTTATCTTCGAGATCAGCATTTGTGGCGGCAACAATTCGACAAGAGACGTTTTTTGCATCGTTGCTTCCAACAGGATAGTATTGCCTTTCCTGGAGAACTCGCAGGAGTTTTACCTGTATGCTCATCGAAAGATCACCGATTTCATCCAGGAGGACTGTACCTCCCCGGGCGAACTCCAATTTTCCGGTTTTATTTTTTAATGCATTCGTAAACGCGCCTTCGGAATGGCCGAACAATTCACTTTCTGTCAGGGTATCGGGAAGAGCATTCAGGTTAATGCCCACAAATGGTTCATTCCGGTTTTTCCCCCACAGATGTACTTGCCTAGCCACCAGCTCCTTACCGACCCCACTCTCTCCGGTAATCAGAACACAAGTGCTGTTGTCCGTTTGTGAAACGTGCCCAATTGCTTTATAGACCTTCATCATTGCCGCACTTGAACCGACAAGGTGATATTGTTGCGTGCTTTCATGAGAGGTTTCATCATCGTCGACATTTTTGCGGAGATCACTGGACGAATATTCCTTCACCACATTCAGCAATTCATCCATATCAAACGGTTTTGTCAGAAAATCTTTCGCTCCCAGGCTGATGGCTTCAACGGCCCTTTCCATGGTATCATGGGCAGTCACCATTACCACAGGAACATGTATTTCCATTTCCTGCATACCCTTTAAAACCTGCATTCCATCCATTTCAGGCATTTCATAATCGAGAATAATCATTGCATAATTGTGTTTTTTACACATTGCAAGTGCCGAGATTCCATTGTCAACAGTTGAAACTTGATAACGATGTTCCCGAAGCTTTTTTTGCAGAAAACTTCGGACCTGTGAATCATCATCAACAACGAGGATATTTTTCTGGTCTCTGCCGTTGCTCTTCAAGTTTTACTCCCGGGGTAAAACACTGGTCTTACATCTATTTGTCAAGTATTTCTCTTACTTTTGCAATGAATGACTTCAGGTCTAATGGTTTCTGGATAAAATCGATCCCTTTTTCAAGAACACCATGTTGAGAAATAATATCCTGAGTATAGCCGGACATGTAGAGGACTTTAAGATTGGGGAATATTCCGCTCAATATTCCATGGACCTGGCGACCATTCAATTTGGGCATAATAACGTCAGTGATCAGAAGGTCGATTTCCGGATGTTCTTCGTTTACAAAGCGCAAAGCTTTGTCGCCATCTTCAGCCACGTACACATTATAACCATAGTTTTTCAGGAACCGTTCCGCGATCTTTCGCACTGCAGAATCATCTTCGACAACCAGGATGGATTCGTTTCCAATGTATTTTTCCAAATCGTTCTGGAGTTGTTTGGATTCTTTTTCATGGGAAGGCAGAGCAGGAAAATAAAGTTTGAAAGTAGTTCCATGCCCTAATTCACTATAGACCCATATACTGCCATTATGCTGTTTCACAATGCCGTAAACAGTTGAAAGACCCAGTCCGGTTCCCTTTCCAACCTCTTTTGTAGTAAAAAATGGATCGAAAATACTCTGCCTTGTGTTTTCGTCCATACCTGTACCGGTATCACTGACAATTAACTGGGTGTAAAGTCCCGGTATTGTTCCCGGATGAGTGGCGGCGTAGTCTTTATCCAGTTCTACTTCGTTTGTTTCAATGGATAATGTCCCGCCATCCGGCATAGCATCCTGCGCATTTACGGAAAGATTCATAAGGATCTGCTCAATCTGCGATATATCAACGCTGACGGGGTGAATATCCGAGTTGTATTTCACTGTGAGCTTGATATCTTCACGAATCGTTCTTCGCAGGATTTTGCGGAAGTTTTCAATAAGAGTATTCAAATCCACCGTTTTTACATCGAGAACCTGCTTACGGCTGAAGGCTAACAGTTGCCTTGTTAAATCCTTGGCACGGTCAGCGGTTTCAGCAATCTGTTTAATATCCTCATAGAGAGGATCCGAAGAATCCATGTGCATCAATGCAAGTTCTGTGTTTCCAAGGATAGGTGTAAGCAGATTGTTGAAATCATGGGCAACACCACCAGCCAGATGTCCAATGGATTCTATTTTCTGCGCCTGCCGTAATTGTTCTTCAAGAATTCTCGCTTCTGTCGTATCTCGAAGTATGCCTAATGTGGCTGTACCATCTTTGTACTTGATCGAAGAGTCAGAGGCTTGAACATCTTTCAGTGTACCATCACTGTTTACAATTCTGAAACTGTACACATGCGGAACCTCTTCGCCAGCCTCAATTCTTCTTTTACGTTCCTCAATTAACGGTATATCATCTTTATGAATCGTCTGTTTGAGAGTGAAATTTTTATCTTCGACTTCTTTAATCGATAATCCAGTCATCGAAAGGAAACGTTCGTTAAAAAGGTCAAAGCGATCATTAAAGAGGATATATATTGCATCATTCGATTGTTCAATGACGGATCGGAATTTTGCTTCACTTTTGAAAAGAGAATCAATCGCCTGCTTCTGTTCAGTTATATCAAGTGATACTGAAAGAACTGCCTGAACAGGTGGATGTCCATAATCAATAGGTTTAAGAGTGTTTAAGAACCATTTCTCTCCAGCGGGAAGATGAACCGGTACTTCCGCCTGAGATGTTTTACCGGAATTATATACCTCCCTGTACCGTTTAATTAAGTCTTCCACCTGGTCTTCGGGCAGGAATTCCCTGATATTCTTTCCAATGATTTCTTCTTCTTTGCTGCCGGTCATATTTTGTACGGTATTTAAATTGGCGTAAAGGAAGTCTCCACCCAGGTTTATCACAGACATGGTTTCCTGCATCGTATCCGTCAAGCGCCTGAGATTCTCTTCGCTTTCCCGCAGTGCCATTTCTGCTTTATGCTGGTCTGTTATATTGCGGAGAACACCAAGAGTTGCACGTCCATCCTTGTAGTCCACCTCGGTAACGGAGGTTTGTACGCGAACCCGGGACCCGTTCTTATGGATAATTGTGAACTCATACACCTGATTGGGTTCAATTCCGAGTTCACGTTTTTTCATACGCTCCTTGATGATATCTCTGTCTTCAGGCGCCACAAGATCAAAAATATCGAAGGATTCCAGTCTGACTTCTTCTTCCGTGCATCCGGTAAGTTCCGTAAAGCGGGGGTTGATCAGGTCGAATTTTCCATCGGCCAGGATGTAGATTGCATCATTGGACTGGGTAATCACATTTCTGAACTTGCGTTCGCTTTCAATCAAGGCGTTCTCTGCTTCTTTCCTTGCGGTAATATCGTTAATAACAACAAGTGTTCCGGATGTAAATGACGATTCGAACAGTGTGCCGCTTAATTCCCCATAGAACGTATCACCGTTCTTTCGTTTCATTACCAATTCCAGGGAGCGGATCCGTTTTCCATCTTTCAGAGATTTTTCAAACTCTGAAACAGCAAGAGGTACGGATACTTCATTGAGGAATTCTGTAAAGTGCTTACCAATCATATCGTGAGGTTCTACTCCAAAAATCTCTCTGCTGGCAGGGGAAGCGTAATTTATAAATCCTTTATTATCAGTAAGTGAGATCAAATATGATGATTGCTCTGCGATAGAACGGAACCGTTCCTCACTTTCCCTTAATTTGTTTTCCGCAAGTTTCCTGTCAGTGATATCCTGTCCGAATTCAACCAGCGCGATTACATTTTCGTCATCATCAAGTACAGGATACCCCCTGAGGTACCAGTAACGGCCGTCGGGAGTTTGCTGTTCCGTTTGCTGGTCAGTTTTCGTCTCAAAAGCTTTCAAAACAGGGCAACCTTCGCAAGGTGTGTCCCGATGCTGCCAGATTTCATAACAATGCTGACCGATCAGTTCTTCCGGTGTTTTATCGACTGATACGGCAGATGCAAAGTTTGCCCAGATAACACGCAGATCGGTGTCGTAATAGGCGATCATTTCTGCAGAAGAGTTCAGGATCAGGTTTTTCTGCTGTTCACTCTCACGGAGCAATAATTCTGCTTTCTTCTGTTCTGTAATATCCTGCCGGAATTCAACAAAAGCAGCTAAAACACCACTCTCTTCAATAATTGGATACCGACGGATATGCCAATAAGACCCATCCTTTGATTGTTTTTCCAGGAACTGCGGCTTTTTATTGTCCAGGACTTCGAAGATCCTGCAATCTTCACATGGTGTTTCGCAATCATACCAGAAATCGAAACAATGTTTTCCTGCCAACTGCTCAAGGGGTTGGCCAATCGTTTTGGCAAGGGCATGGTTTCCCCATATCAAGCGCAAATCCGTTGAATAATAGGAAATGACTTCAACGGTGGAATTCAGGATCAGGTGTTTCTGCCGTTCACTCTCTATCAGTGCTTCTTCCGCTTGTTTTATTTCAGTAACATCCGAGTGGGACCCAAAAACCCTGACAGGGACACCATTTTCATCCGTATGCACAGAAGCCCGTGAATAGATCCAGCGGTAGGAACCGTCTTTGTGCCGAAAACGAAACTCGATGCGGTGATTTAGACGTACCTCCTTTATCATTGTGTCTATGCTTTCCAGTGCAGCATCCAGATCATCAGGATGAACACGATCCTGCCACTCATCAAGAGAGTTGGTAATTTCATGATCTTCGTAACCGATCTGCTTTTTCCACTCCACGGAATAGTAGACCTGGTTAGTACGCAAGTCCCAATCCCAAAGACCTATATTCCCCGCTTTCACTGCTTCCTGCTGACGAAGTACGGCTTCCTGCAGCGCCGCCTCGGAAGCTCGCTGTTCTGTAACATCCTCCCCGGAGCTGAGTGTTCCGGAAATATTCCCCTTTTCATCATGTAGAAGAACATTATGCCAGGCAATCGTTCTTTCCTGTTTGTCACAAGTCAGGATTGCCTGCTCAAAATATTCGAAAACTTCAGCATTCCCGGAAATAAGTTTTGCAAAAACATGTTTGGTTTGCTCGATTACACTTTCAGGCAGGAATTGATCAAACCAGTTTTTTCCGACAATCTCTGATTCCTGGCCATTAAGAATTTTGCATCCCTGCTGGTTTACAAGGGTTACAATTCCTTCTGTATTCAATGCCAGGATCATCACTCCCGCCACATCGAGGTATTGCTGATTTCGCTCCATCTCACGGCGGTAAGATTCTTCGGCTTGCTTGCGTTCAGTGATGTCGAAATTCACGCCAATCATTCGCACGGGCGTATCAGACTGGTCCCTGATTACCTGACCATATGCCTTTAGATGTCTTACTTCTTTATTCGGCAATACGATTCTGAATTCTGTATCAAATTCCTTTTCACCTGTAATCGCCTGCTGTACTTCCTTGTCAGCCTGTTCCAGATCATCCGGATGCACTCCCTTTTGCCAGGCGTCATAAGCTCCAGTAAAATTATCCCGGTCAACTCCATATAGCTGGAGCATTCTGTCGTCCCAGGTAAGCGTATTTTCGATCAGATCCAGATCCCATACGCCAATCTTAGCTGAGTCTGTAGCGAGAACAAAGCGCTCGTTTAATTGTTTCAGTTCTTCTTCTGCCCGCTTGCGCTCGGTGATGTCACGACTGACGCCCATCAGACCAATCGCCGCTCCATTTTCATCTCGCAGGAAATTGACCGTGATCTCAACAGTAAATATTGAGCCGTCTTTTCGATACATGTCAATTTCAAGCATTCTTGATCGGTTCGGATCGGCATCGCCCCGTTTTTCCAGCTCCATTTCTTCTTTAACTACCTTTAGCGTCAGCGCGTATGATTTCGGAGTTACGCTTTCCGAAAACGATTGTTTCATTCTTTCAGCTACCGTAAAACCGGTCTGTCTGAATGTTGATGGACTTATATAAGTAAGGTTTAAGTCAAAATCACGCGTCCAGATTACATCAGCCTGATTATCGGCGAGCAGACGGTATTTCTCTTCGCTCTCGCGCAGTTTCTCCTCCGCCTGCTTGCGCTCGGTGATATCGATGAAGAGTGTTTGGGTTGCGGGAGAGCCTTTATGTTCGATCAAACTGCTGAATATCTCAATCCAGGCGACATCACCGTTTTTTCTGATGATTCGGTATTCTGCGCGGTTATCAACTTGAATGTTATTTAGACGATCTGAAAAATTCTTGAAAAACCTTGGCCTGTCATCCGGATGTATCAAGTTCGTTAATTTTTCAACACCAAAGTTTTCAAGTTCCTCAATAGAGTAACCTGTGATTTTTTCCATCGGTTTTGATGCGTATGCTAATCGTACTGGGTCGCTTTGCGCAATTACCATTCCCTGCAATGAGTTTTCGGTGAGCAGCCGGTATTTCTTTTCGCTCTCCCGCAGAGCCTCCTCTGCCTTCTTTCGTTCGGTGATATCCTGGAAAATGCAGGCGAATCTGCCTGGCGCAGGACGGAATGCTGTCACTTCGAAGTACTTTCCGAATACGGCGGTATAGTCTTCAAAAAGGATCGGTTCACCCGAGAGAGCCACTTTGCCATAGGTTTCGATCCAATACGTTTCCTTGCCGGGCAGAGCCTCGAGGACAGTATGCCCCACAACATCTTCCGCCTTAAGGCCGGTCATGCGTTCGAAAGCAGGATTGACAGCCAGGAAGCGATAGTCTATTGGCTTTCCCGACGGATCACAGATAATTTCGTGCAAAGCGAAGCCGTCCAGCATCTTGTGGAAAAGAGTTGCGTATTTTTCCTCTGCTCGTTTGCGCTCGGTTGTCTCAACAAGGGCGAAGATGAGGCCTGTCACCGTGCCCGTGGAATCTTTTTCCGGGGTGAGAGTCCAATCCCAGTAGGTTACCCCCCCTGCCTGGCTGGTCCGGGAACAGGAAAGGTTTGTCATGAACTTCGAAGGATTCGCCTGTATCCCGGACTCGTGCGAAGATGACCTCGTTTTCGGGATCAGGATAGAGAACAAAATGGTTCTTCCCGATCATCTCTTCAGGTTTATAGCCGCACGTTTCCGCGTACGCTTCGTTGACCCTGACGAAGTTGAAATTCCTGTCCAAATAAACCAGGTGAATATTACGGGGGGCGTTCATCACGGTCTGAAACAGGTCGCGTTCAGCCTGCAGCGCTTCTTCTGCCCGTTTACGCTCGGTGATGTTGCGGCTGACGGTTGCCCATCCTAACACCTTACCGTCGGTGTCATGGATGCTGAACAGGTAGTAGTATAACCAGATCGGCTCACCAGTTAGGAAATGACGCAGGCGGATTTCAATATCGCCGTGTCCATCCCTTTGCACACGCGGGAAAAACTCGCTGGCGATGAACTCCTGATCTTCCGGGAAGAAATAGTCCTGCACCTTGACACGGTAGGCAGCAGCTAAATCCGGTAGGCCGACCATCTGCATGCCTGCTGGATTTATATAGATCGGTTGCATCTCCAGGTCGCATATGCCGACAAACTCGCCGCTGCTTTCTGCCAGCAGGAAAAACTTCTGCCGTTCCTGTTCGATCAGTACTCGGGCAGTAACATCACGCGTCACCCCGGTAAATCCAATTATATTGCCATCCTGTTCAACAATCGGTGAAGCAGTAAACTCCGCCCACATCTCCGTTCCGTCTTTATGGCACGCCCTGATAATGGTTGCGGAACTGTTCCGCTCATCCTTCGCGAGCTTTTCAAATGTATCGGTTACCTTGCCAAGATCCTCTGGATGCACGAACTCAGCCCAATCCAAAGTCGCCCATTCCTCAACGGTATAACCGAATAGACGCTCTGTGGAAGGAGGACAAATAGGGTGAATCTGAAATCGGAGTCCATGGCCCAGATGGCGTCCGAAGTATGGTTCGCTATCAACCGGTATCTTTGCTCGCTTTCCCTGAGAGCTTCTTCCGCCTGCTTGCGTTCGGTGATATCCTGATTGACTCCGAAAGTCTTAATAGTGCGACCACTCTCGTCCTTCAGAATAAGAAAGCGAACGGATATCCAGCCAGGTTCGCCATCTGCGTAAATAATCCGATGCTCTATCTGGCGATTGTAATCTGGATCATCCGTTTCGAGTGCTTTGCGAGATTCGATCTCTACCAGCGGAGCATCGTCCGGATGACAAAAACGCTGCGCATACTCTTGAGGAGACATCTGGTAGCCGCCTTCGCGCTCTGCGGAGGTTCGGAATACCGCGTAAAATGCATCGTTGAAAGTAAACAGGTTCGTTGCGGCATCGTATTCCCATGGTCCAAGATGGGCCATACTTGCCGCGTTTGATAACTGCCTCTCACTTTTCTGAATGGCTTTCTGAGCTTGCTTGCGATCGGTGATGTCTATGATAGTTCCAATGTACCCCTATCTTTTCACCGTAGGAGTCTGTCAGCGATGACGCCTGGCCATATACCCAGTGAACTTCACCCGTTTTTGATTGAATCCTGTATTCATATCCTGTATTCTTGTCTGATTCAATCATCTCATCCCATTTTACATCAATATCCGTGCGGTCTTCCGGATAAAGCGCTTCTGTCCAACCATCACCCAAAGCTTCCTCGGAGGACATACCAGTCAATTCACACCATTTTTTATTGACAAAAGTGCATTTTCCTTTCTGGTCTGTGACATAGATACCGATAGGCGACATAGTGGTAAGCGACCGGAACTTTTCTTCACTGACGCAAAGATCGTGTTCCGCCTGTTTCCGTGAAGTGATGTCCGACAGAATACTCAAATGGAAATTATCCGCCACACGTACAGCATGGTATTGTGCAATTCTTTCCTCACCATCAGCAGTGACAAAATCGAATTCACCGATTTCGTAGCCTTTCTGGAGGTATTCTTTATATCGTTTTTTCGGCTTCCGGTTCCGTTACGGTCCGAAGATCACCCACATTCATGGAGAGCATCTCTTTTTCGGAATACCCGAAGAGTTTCCGTAGCAGCTTTGTTGACAGCCGTGTACTTACCAAGGTCATCCGTGACAAGGATTGCATTCAAACTGCTGTTAAAGATCGCCTTGTATTGTTCTTCGCTTTCTTCAAGCGCTTCTTCTGTTGTGATCCGTTCCGTAATATCCTGGAAAACACAATGTGTTCTCAGGAAATTACCTTCCTCATCAAACCCTATTTTGGCAGTGTATTCGGCATGTATGTAATCGCCTTCTTTTGTACGTAGGCGAAAAACGGTATTTCGGATAACATCATGCCGCTGAATATTGACTGGAAACAATTCCCTGAATACAGGTACCTGATCAGGATGGAGGAAATCGCCAAACCATTTTCCAATTACTTCATCACGTTCATAGCCAAGGATTTCAAGCCAGGCCCGGTTTTACATCGAGGAAATGCCCATGTTCATCAAGAGATTGGTACCCGACCGGAGCATGATCAAAATAGAGACGGTATTTTTCTTCGCTTTGTTCAAGTAGATCTTTTGCAGTTTTTTCCGCGGTAATATCCTGGCCGACGATAATTGCTGTTTCTTTTCCGTCCAATACAATGGGTACGGAAGCTGTAAGAGTCCATATACGCCCGCCATCTGGCCGTAAGAGCTGAATTTCCATGGGTTCATTCTTACATCCTTTGCCAATGTTTTTCATACGAGCGATAATCGTTTCATGATATTCAGGAGCAATAGTATCGAGAACTTTTTTTTCTGTTAATTCTTCATGGGAGGTTAAGCCAAACGTTTTTATGGCGGCAGGATTTCCGTAAATGTATTTCCCCTCGCGTAACAGCATAATGTTTACGGGAGAAGACTCTATTAACATTCGGAAACGTTTTTTCGCTTTCAATTTTTTCCTGAACGGCATAACGATGTGCTATTCCAATGGCGAGGTTCGTAGCCAGCCTCTCAAGCAATGCAATGGAAGACTCGCTGAACTTGTTTAATTCATGGTCATTAAATTGAAGTAATCCATATATTTGATCACCATGTCGAAGCGGAACCAGAGCTACGGATTCATAGCCTTCGCCATTACACCTGTTTCTTGTACGTGCCTGGCGATCTTCTTCAGAGGTTTCTGCGAGGAGTTTTGAAGTATTGTTGGACCAGAAACTGCCATATTCGGTGAAGAACGGAAGCGATGGATCAAAACGACCGCAAATCACATTGCCACACATACACTCCAGAACAGGATTTCCTTCGCTGTCGCGGATCATTTCCCCTTCCTGGTCGTACGCGCAAAGCCTGTTTTCCAGGATGACAAATTTTTGCGGGAATCCTCTCGTTTCATAGTACGGGAAATCCTCGCCCTTTTTCAGCCGTATTCCAACTGCTTCACACTCGGAATATTGCTGCATAAGAGCAGTGACTCCCTGCATCAATTCCCGGGTTTGGTTCGATTGCCCCAGGAGTCGAAGCAGTTTTATAGTGGTCTCTTTTGCTTCCTCCTCCTGCTTGAGATCAGTGATGTCCGTTGCGATGGAAAGCAATCGTTCATGGTTATCGACAATAAGTTTTACACCGGAAAAACGGCAGGTAATCCTGCGACCTTCTGCATGGGTGAGGATGAGTTCGAGGTTTTCAACAAATCCCTCGTTTTGGATAGCGACGGATATTTTTTCTCTTTCTTCCGCAGTTATGAAACCCAGTTCTGTGGAAGTTTTGCCAATGGCGATATCTCGAGAATAACCGGTGAAACGCTCGAAGGATTCATTCACATCAATATAACTTCCATCGGCAAGGTCGCTGATTGTCATCAGCATGGGCGAGTGCTGGAACGTGTTCCGGAACAGCTCCTCGGAGAAACGTTGTTTCTCCTCCAGTTTCTGCCGTTCCGTTATATCCCTGCAGAATGAAACAAAAGTTCCGGCTTCATCATTTTTCACATAAGAAGTGGACACCTCAATACTTAGGATTTCGCCGTCTTTTTTACGGTGTTTTGTTTGGAACCTGTCTGAACCTTTGCTGACAATGTCACCCATATGTTTTTCAACTTCATCCTTCGATTCAACAAATTCAATCTCAGAAATGTGCATTGTTAGAAGTTCTTCACGCGAGTAACCAGTCATATCACACATCGCCTGGTTCACTTCAATGATGTAACCGTTTTTATCGACAGCCCAGAAACCATCCGGAGAGGTTAGAATTACAGCGTTGAGGAAGGTGTTGCTTTCATCGAAGTTGATGCTTGTTTCTTCGGAAGAATTCGATCTTGATTCCAGTTCTCGTACCCTTGCTTCTGCTTGCCTGCATCTTTCCCGAAGTTCTTCGTAGCCTGGATTTTCCCTGTCATTTTGCATAGAATACCTGAATTTGAGGTTTTTTATTATCAGCAAATCTATTGAAATGATGTGTTGACTTGACAGTTTCAGTATAATTGTTTACACACATTAGATGGCGGGTTATTGTTTAACTGGAACAACTCTCAAGTTAAACTGATTCAATCTTGTCATTTTGTAAGATGATTTTCTTAAGGAATATTTTTTTCTTTCCCCCTTCTCTTCTAATTTTCACAAGGATTATTAAACATTTCATACAATGTATTTCAAGGAACTAAAGGATTATCTGTAAATTTTTATTCAAACTGCATCAACTAAAGTGATATTCTAATAGCGACGCAACTTATATAAAAAATAAATCTTAAGCTGTTCTCAGAAAAAATTCTGAGAACGATAGTGAACAGCTCTCCTTTGATTACTGTATTTTGTTCTTTCTTGAAAAACAGGATTCTCCTTCAATCTTCGTGGGTGAGGTTTCTTCTGTTTGATTTTCGGTTCGGCTTACAAGCTGTATTTCATATAATGTCAGGTTATCATGGAGGACGGTTTTTGCTCCAGGATTGACTTGACATTTCAAGCGTATCATATTGTATAACAGAAGAATAAATTTCAAAATGAAAAGCTGTTTTCGTTAGCGAAAAGCCGAGATTGCGGTTTCAATGTCCGAATATGCAGCAAAAACCGAGGTGAGGTTGGAAATAGCGAGCATGGATTCTGTTTTTTGATTGGCTCCGGCGAAAATCATCCTTCCGTCAAGATTTTCCATCTCTGCATTCAATTTCTCAATTTTCCCACCGAAAGGCACTTCCACGTGCAGGATGGTAAGACTGGCTTCAAAATGATGTGCGAGGATCAATGCATGATCGAGTGAATTCTCAGCCACTTTGGAGAAATCGGTTGCAAACAGGATGTTCTGAATGTTCACAGGGTACCCATTTGTCTGTAGTACAGGTTTCCTATGAATCTGACAGGAACCGACGTTTCATACAAGAATAGACCCTGTTCAAATGCAATGTATCTCATAACCAAGTTGAAATCGGAGCCGCCTGACTGATAAGCGCTTGAATCATGGTACAGTTTTTTGAAAACAGGATTGTTTCCTGTGGACTTGGCTTTCACTAACGACTAACATAGTTCATCCTACCGAAATTCCTGACAGGGGGGACTATGGTCGGCAGAATCATCAAGTACGCATTCTTCTTAATTATCATCTTTCTAAGCCTCTATGCAGCCATTCATTTCACCAGGTATGTCATCAACCGATTTGAAGTGTACCAGTACGGTTATGTAAGAACCTCAGTGGAAAGCTACTCTATTAACGATCCCGGCGATGAACCTGTCGTAAATGTTGTCCGGATTGGATTCCCGGCATGGGAAGCGGGAATACGTAGCGGCGACCGTATTCTTCAAGTCAATGACACAGCGATCCACACGGTTTATGACATTCGCGGTCCTGTTCTTGGAAATGACACTGTGACTGTTACCTGGCTCCGTGGTGAAGACACCTTGACCGCGACGATGCCGACTCGATGGGACCGTAGTATCTACGATGCCGATGACGGCCGTCGAGTTATCGGGTTCGGTTATCATATGTACATAACGGTTTTTACAAATGTGGACAGTTCGGAGTTTGTAGACGGTCCTATCCCAGCGATCGGTGATACCCTGATAGAGGTGAATCAGCAACGTACTCCATGGTATCTTGGTAATGAGTTTACTGATTTGATGTTTCAACCGATTCCTCCGGGTGTTCAGCACACCCTCGTGTTCACACATCATGGGGACACTCTGCATACAACGATTGAGACACAGCGAAGAAGTTCTGTTCAATATGGTGGGGAGACAATTTCTAACCTTCTATTGTATTTTATTACAGCGTTGACCTTGTGGCTTGGAGTATGGTTACTTCAAAAACGAGGTAATCAGGAGGTTTTCCGTGTGCTGGCGTTCTACTACCTGACATTCAGCGCAACCTTCCTGTATCTTGCCCCGAAAAACCTGTTTAACCCTGCTTTCACTATACCTTCCGAAGAAATACTTCGAAGCGCTATTGGCGGTATCATGGTGTTTGTGGGAGGGGCATGGTTGCACTTGGTGCTGATGTATCCACGTCCCGGTGTGTTGATGACCAGATTTCGATGGCTGGGATATTCGATATGTTATTCGCTCAATGTCATCTATATTCT
This sequence comes from bacterium, assembly GCA_963674515.2. Classification (GTDB taxonomy): domain Bacteria; phylum Electryoneota; class Electryoneia; order Electryoneales; family Electryoneaceae. The sequence goes on along the minus strand of CAXXQY010000026.1, from coordinate 57,408 downwards.
ATCAATTTTTCTGACTCGTACAGGGCAATTTCCGGACATTATTGCACGATTCGGATATCCTGGTTTTTTGGTGCTGTTCTTTGTCCAGTGGCTCATCGGTTTTATTATTCTCGCCGTGAACTATTATAACACTGAAATTGCACTGGAACGACGACAACTACGTCTTATTCTCTGGAATGCGGGAATATTCCCAACAATAATCCTGGTCCTTATTATTGCTGTCAGGTTTATTAAAGTCTTCGGCCTGGTTTGAGTTATTATAGTCATTTTCTGTGTTTCGTCATTTAAAAGTCTGGCTGCTCACAAGAATTTGTGATAGATTTGAGCTGTTAAGTTCGTCGAGAGGCAAGCGCAACGCGGTCTTGCGGCACGACTATACAGAAATGAAACCCACACATTTTGAGCAAACCTTGTTTTTTCTCAAGAAGTTATTGGTTTCCTGTCAAGACACACTGGAAACAAACAGAACCTCCCGGTGATCCTGACAACGAGATAGACAATGATTCCATGCTCAAGTTCTTGTGCGGAACCATATTCTATATCATATCCACAAATACAAAAAATTATGGCTCCTGACACTATTTTGATGATTTCGCCAGGAGGAATGAATGGACTCCTATGCTAATATTCTTTACATTATTCTAATCAGAAACGAATGGCTTCGTTTGGAGTGGGCGTTACAGCATCGACTTGAATGACTTTTCCTTCCGGAGAATCAATGTATCATCGACTTGAACGGGAGAACGCTCTTTACGCGCGCCTGCTTACCACTTTCCGTCTATTCCCACTTGAGTTTCGATCATGCCTGTTGTTCGTGGGTGTATTGTCTGCCTGGTTTGGGAGTCCGCAAATCACCTTCGCCGTTGAACCTGGTGATCTGACCTTGCCGGTGTATGAGATATTTGTTGATGAAGAAGATCTCGAACATGTACTGGACAATTACCTGGACGAGATTGACATCGAAGCGACCATGGTGTATAACGGTCATGAATTTGACGGGATTTTTGCGATTCGCGGAGCGACATCTCGTCATTATCCGAAAAAATCATGGAGATTTCGTTATACCACCCCGAGTCCTGACGGGACACGGGATTTAAACTGGGACGCCGCGTACCGTGACAATTCTCTCTGCAGAAATTATCTTGCCATGAGACTGGCCCGGCGTGTATCCATGCCAGCATCGGATGTACGTCATGTTTCCCTCTTTGTCAATGGGGAGTTTTTCGGCGTGTTTGTTGAGACGGAAGATGTTGATGACCGGTTTTTTGAACGGAGACACCTGCCCACCGACAGGTTCCGTATCAAAGGGATTCGTCACGGGGCCAGGTTTGTACCGTTTTTTGAATCTGACAAGTTCGATTATAACTATGATATCAAACAGGCGACAGAAGCGGAACTTGATACCTTTTTAACCCGAAATCAACTGCTTCAATACAGCTCGCCGGAATCGATCATGATCCACTTACCGCATATGTTCAATGCAAATAATTTCCTCAGGTACTTTGCTTTGAATTTTGTGATTACCAATTATGATGGATTCAGTAAAAACTTCATCGCGTTTGAATCGTTCGACCGACGTTACGATGTAATTCCCTGGGATATGGATGCAAGTTTCGGGAATGACTGGCAGGGAATCTGGCGTCCAGTTTTTTCCAGCGCCTATTATTACACAACACTTCAGCACAATGCATTGTATGGTCGTCTGATGGAACAGGAAATGTTCCGTAATCTCTTTGAAGAAGACATACACTTTTTTGCCGAGGATTCTTTTCCCTGGCTTGATACTGTCATTGACAGCGTGTATGAAGAAATCCGCCATGATGTGGAATATGATGACCATATCCGGTGCAGCTTCAATGAGTTCCTTTCCGAACGCGATTCACTGCATGTGTTTCTTGAACGGCGTGCAGATTATATCAGGGATCGTCTGCATCTGACACCCAAAACAACAATTCTTGAATGGAATGTTGACCGGGATTATTTGGCATCAACAGATACTGAGGTGACTTTCCGCGCCAGAGTTGAAGAGGACGATGGATATGTGCAATTGTGGATGACGGACCTTGAAAATGAAATCGCATTCAACATGACCGAAGAGGATGACCTGGACGATGATGATGAGTGGTACTCGGTAACCGTATCACCTGATGAATTGTCGCTTCCTGTTTATTATTGTTTTTATACCTATGGCGAGGATGGAGTAAAATTCCCCACTCCCGCCTCAGGCGGATACTATTATCCGTATACAATTTCTCAGATCCCGTCTCTCCGTTCCAGTACGCATGCTCCTTCAGAATCCAATATCCGGATCGGACCGTGCTGGATTGATGAAACTTCAGGAGAGAAAATTGTTTCGCTGATTAATGATTCGGATTCTCCCGTCTCACTGGCCGGATGTTTTGTCAGCACAGATTCCAAAGTGAACCGCTGGGTGTTTTCCTCGGATGAAATGCTTGACGGTGGTGACACCATATTTGTCGCCCAGAATCCGTCAAGGGAGCTTGCCGAAAGACCATGGAGGCATGTCGAAGGGCGTTTTTCCGGTTTTCCCGAACAGGGCGAATCACTGTTGTTATGTACCGCCAGTGGAGTGGAAATCCTGTCTGAACCGGTCGTGTATATCCCTGCCATGGAACAAGTGAACCAGGCAGTGATTAATGAAATCAACTATAATGGAAGATCGGGACAGGATCCGGGCGACTGGATTGAATTGTATTTTCGAAAAGATGTTCAGGATGTTACAGGATGGTACCTTTGTGATGAACGGGTGGATCATTGCTGGATGCTGCCGGACGAGAGTTTTGATATGGCTGCTTCCAATGGGTACTATGTTGTTCTGGCGACAGATACTGCAGCTTTCAGGAGATATTTTCCGAGTGTGGACAATGTGGTTGGAAATGTGAGTTTCTCCCTGGGAAATTCGGGGGATCATGTACGACTGTTCAATGACCAGGATCATCTTGTGGATATTGTATGTTACACAGATGACCCACCATGGCCGACAGGATGCGACGGCAGTGGATTGACACTTGAACTGGATGCTACGAACCTACCGAACCGTGGGCCGGAACACTGGCACAGCAGTCTTCTCTGTTGCCCCTTGGGGACACCCGGAAAAATCAACTCAATCGCAGACACCTCGAACGGAGATACAACATCTAACCGTAATACGTACTCAATTTTGTATATTACGCCTAATCCGTTCGATTCACAGTGTACGGTAACGATTGAGACTCCCGATCACGGTTTTGTAACCATTCAAATGTTCAACATTCTAGGACAGGAAGTTGCCGCGGCTGAGAAGATATGTGTATAGTGCAGGCGTTCACAGAATCCCCTGGAATTTCGAGAACAGGAGAAGCGCCCTTGCAAGTGGTGTTTATTTTTTCCGTATTGATTGCCCTGTGACAGGTGGAGTGCAAAGAGCGGTATTACTTAAATGAGGTTGTTTTTAGCGAACATTCGGTCAGGTGAGGATTACCCATTAACGATATACTGTATTTAATCAAGAAACACCTTTGTATTTCCATCACATTAGCACTTGCTTCTTTTGCACATGTTCATGCAACTGTTCCACAGTTGAGAACTTACTACATCTCTTGTGATCCCGATTCTTTTGCCTACATCCATGAACCGGAGCAGGTCCATGAAGACATCTACATCTCCTGCGAACTGGTGTATAATGGGCAGGTATGGCATGATGCACGATTGCGGATCCGTGGCGACTCAAGCCGCAATTACCCGAAAAAATCCTATAAGGTCAACTTTGATGCTGACGAACGTTTTTACGGGCGCGACAAGCTGAATTTGACTTCCGAATGGCGTGACGCCAGTTATTCCAGGGAATACCTCTCCTACGATTTTTTCCATCGCTCCGGTTTACCGGCATCAAGAACATGGTTCTGCCGTGTGTATATCAACGGCGAATACATGGGACTATATCTTGATGTAGAGCAGATCGATGAGCAGTATCTTGCAGGTTCTCATCTCCCCAACGATGCGAGCATTTACAAGGCATCTTATGACGGCTCAATGCTTCGAATGCACGAACCGATTGAAGAGGTGTGGGAGAAAAAAACAAACGAAACTACCGGATTTTATGACCTTGCCGATTTGATCGAATGGATAGATACTGTCCCGGAAGAACGTTTTTTCGAAGAGATGGATGTTGTCTTCAACAGGGACCAGTTCGCTCGTCACATGGCAGTGAATACAATAATCGGCAACTCTTCCACGTATTATCATAATTATTATTTGATCCATGATCTGTCCCCTCAGGGCCTCTGGACAGTATTGCCATGGGATATTGACCGGAGCTTCAACTTCTGGGGTGATTATTCCATGTATCCGCAGTACTACCTGAATTCGCATCCCTACATGGAAGACACCAATCCCCTTGTTGTCCGTTGCTGGCGAAATGACGAAATGCGCAACCTGATTTTTGAACATACCCGGAATATGATCGATTCCCTGGTCACGGAGGAGTACTATACAGCAATTGTGGTAGAGTTGGATTCACTTTTGAGGGATGCCGTGGAGGAGGATGAATACTGCCAATATACGATCGAGGAAGTGCGTGGGAGCATTGCAGGTTTGGCAGGTGAAATCCTGGATCGCGGTGTGTATATGTCCGAAGCGATTTCACAGGAACCATTACCTTTTGATATTTCCCCAGTTCAATTTACCAGGGAAGGTGTACGCTTCTCCTGGGACCGTGCTGTGATTGCTTCCGGTGAAAACACTTCTTATGATCTTTACATAGACACTGCGTATAATATACCTGATCCTGTCGTCTATTCGGTCGGGCAAGATACTACGTTCCTGTTGCCCGATTTAACTCCAGGCGATTATTTCTGGAAAGTGGTGGCGTATTCGCCTTCAGGTCGATTTACCACCTGTCTTCGCTGGTATCGATCGTTTACTATTCCGGAAAATTTTCCGGAAGGAACGGTTGTGACGGGAGTTCTCAATGAGGACACTGTATGGACGACTGAAAACAACCCGATATGGATTGCAGATTCCCTGGTAATCCCTGAAAACATAACTCTCCAGGTGGAAGAAGGAGCGCATATCATATTCCTGGAAAATGCCTCCCTTGTTAATTATGGAAGCGTCTCCCTGAGCGGCACGCTTGAAGACAGCATTGTCGTGGAATTTGCACCACAATCCTCTGAGGTTGTTCCTATCCGAATGACAGGATACGACGCATCATTGTATGCGTTGTACACGGATTTCCGTGGTGATATTCCAGACGATGGTGTTTTCCTGGCGATCGAGGATAATGCGACGGCTGAATTTGTCTATTCGCAATTACTTTTGGATAATGGGACAGTTGTTGATATCGGGGATAGCAGGATATCAATGCATGAATGCACCGTTGCAGGATCATTTCATGGATTCATTACAGCAGGAGATGATTCACAAATTGCATTCCATGAAGGCTCAATACGGACACAATCCGATGATGCCGATTGTTTTATCGTGCAAAGCACAGGTGACTCGTTAATTGCAAGTTTCGCTCAATCCAGTGTGCATCTTCAAAATGGTTATATGATTAATCAACATGGTAATGCCGGTCTGATTTACATTTCCGGAGTACAGTCGAATGGCGGCGCACTGGCAAATGGTCTTCGCGTAAGTGGACACAACAACACAATTGAGGTGGAAAACAGCGTGTTCCTGCTGTACGACACAGCAGTCTATCTTCAGGGCGAAAAAACAATCCTCGAAATCTACAATTCTGTTTTTTTCAGGAACAGGATCGCATGCACAGTCACCGAAGAAAGCGGACGAATTGCGCAACCATATATACGGAACAGTATTTTTTACGGCAATGAAACAGATTTGTATCAAACCGATCATGGTTCCATGGATTTGGGGTTCAACTATTTTGATACTGACGCCGGGTCTGTATATCCAGGAACAGTAACAGGCGACCTATTGGTGATCGATGCATGGAATGGAAACTGGGAACCCATGTGGCATTCGCCATTAATTGACGCCGGTTGCGGATATGGCGCCCCGGAATTTGATATTGTCGGTCAACCGCGAGTTGATGTACTTGATATGCCAAATGCGGGAACAGGAGTTGTGCGATATGTGGATATTGGAATTTACGAGTACAAGTACGGGGTTCAACATGGACCATTACCGGATGAACCGGGATGGGTTCATGTCTATCCCAATCCGACCACTGGTCATGTGAATATCTTCTATGATCTGGAAAATGGCGATTCAATCCACCTGCGGATCTATGACATCCTGGGCAGACAGGTGTATGCAACTCACAGGGAAGGACTCCTGAACGGTCCAAACACAATACGCTGGGAGGGTAATTCGTCGTCCGGAACGGCAGTCGCTTCCGGGGTCTATTTTCTCCAGCTTGAGCAGGGATCAAAACTATCGACAAGGCGCATTGTTATCGTGCGGTAACTATTGTTATGTCCTCGTATTACGCTTCTACTTCATCGTCCTCACGCAAGAGTGATACTCGTTCCATTCCTTCCAGCGCGCTTAAACGTGTTATCAGCGTCTCTTCCTGTACCTCTTTTTTCAACCGTACCAGGTACGTGTGCTCGACAAACTGACCCATACGTACCGTTTTTATAGAGATCCTGCGCCACTCCTTCAAATGTTCACGAAGAACTGGTGTATACGTGTTTTCATCTGTATCGGAAGTAAAATATTGAAAACGAAGAAGATACAATCCTGCGGGTGATTGGCCGAAACGGATAAAATCAATCATTAGCAGCATAACCAGGATGGTGCCGACACCAAAAACCGAGAGGACATACGCTCCCACACCTGCGGACATCCCCGCGGCAAGAGCGAAAAAGACATAGGCAATGTCACGATTGTCTTTGACAACGGTACGAAACCGAATGATGGATAAGGCGCCCACGAGGCTGAATGCCCTGGCGATGCTATTACCGATTACCATCATGACCAGCGCCACTACCATCGCAAGAATGACCATCGTGAGAAGGAAAGATACGTTCGTAGCGCGGTGACGGTTGGTCATGCGATAGACAGTGACAATTGTCATCCCCATACCACAGGCGAGGAGGAGATTCAGGACAACTTCTTCAACAGTTACCGGGTGGCCGAGTGTCTGAAACGACGAGAGAAGATTGTTCATGCTGATGCTTCCACGTGCGATTCCTGATCATACCAACGATCAAGACCGTTGCAATATTTGGAAATTGACTGAAGATGAAGTCGGAAATCCCGTAAAACCATACGTAACCACAGCGGAATGGCAAGGGAGAATTTCACTTCAAGAATAAAACAGGGATCTGTAAAAGTACGCAGGTCATTCTCGCGGAAGATATCTTCCAATGCAGGAGAATAATAACTGCGGACATTATAATCGAATGTGACACGAAGATCCGGATTTTCAGGATCGAAAAATGCTTCGCGTTCATAAGTGATCAATACTTTTGGTTCAAGCTGTAACCGTTTCACCAGGTAGACAAAACGGTCACGTACAACCTTGTCTCCATAAGCGGCTTCCCCTTCCCGCAAAAGGTTTAATTGAGCGCCATTGGTTAATTTTAATGTCTCTTTGAAAGGAACACTTGCTCGATCTTTTACGATCGTGTCATCAATTCGCCGTTTTATTTCAAGGAATGCCGGGGCATCTTCGGTCAATTCGTTATAAACCCGTACCCTGAGTTTTTTTCGCAGTTTTTGACCATCAACTTTCTCGTAATAGAAAAGTAGATTGGGTGTGTCAAAATAAATGCTGCGAACAGTATACCGGGTCTGCTCGAGATTGGCGCAAAATGGATCATGAGTCATGTGGGCCAGGATACGCTCACGCAAGTAATCCCACTGGTCCGAGGGGACAAAATATTTGAATTCTTTTCGGTAAAAACGTTCCATGATCCGTTTCTGAGCCCCTATTGGTTTGTAAATACGATGTGACGGATTCGTTCGAACAACGTCATCGTACCCACCGGAATCTTCGCTGTTCCATGCATCCCGGGTTGCAGAACACCATCAGGGTTTCCGACAAGACCCAGACCATACACTGCAATGGTGTCATTGCCAAAAAATCCAACCTGGTCTATTTCAAAATTGATACAACGTTCAGTCATTCCCGGAAGCCATAGCTCAATTTGACTACCCGGGTTCAGTGAATACGCAAATGCTTCCGGAATGACCACCCTGATACTCAAGGTGTCAATACCGTCAATGGACAGTAGTGAACGGACATCGGTTTGCCTGCGAACAACACCCGCAAGGGGTGACACTATGGCATCTTCTGCTGTCACAATCTCCCTTGTCGAAGAAACCAGCCGTTCCATTCGTGAGATTTCGGCATCTTGTACATCAATTTCTGCCGGATGTGCTCCCGCTTCCGAAGCTTCAACAATCGCTTCTGCCACATGGAATTCCGCCTGGGATTGCAGAAATTCGCCTTCCGCTTCCTGGAGCTCGGCCAATGGCATCAAATCTTGATTGTACAAAGACTGGACTCGTTCATATTCCAGCCTGTCCGTCTCATACCTGATCCGTGCCTCTTCCACCCGTCTCTGTGCAACCTGCAGGTCTTCCACCCTGGCTCCGGAGGCAAGAGCATTTCTGCGCCTCTGTTCACGGAAAAGTGAAAGCTCGTAATCTGCAAGACGACGTTCATTTTCACGTGAATGAAGAGAAGCAACTGTATCGCCCGAATCGACCATCACTCCTTCACGCAAAAACTGAGCAAGTTCTATATCGGTGATATCGGGTGTCTCGAGTTGGAAGTAACGATTCTCCGCCTCACGACCTGTCAGATTCCGGTCCCACTCTGTTGCGATAAGCCCGGATCCAAAGTGCCTTAACGACCAGGAATGTGCTGGCTCGATTAACGCACGACCCGTAATTGTCTGTTCAAAAGGAGCAAGTAAACCGAAAGCGATGAACACGCATGCAATCAAAATTACCAGCAACCTTCGTTTCATCACAGCGCTCAATTCGTATCCTCAAATTTCGTCCTGGTCCTTGGACGTCTGAATATGCGATCGGATTATTATCAATAATACTTTTCGAACCTGATTGTAAATAAAACGCTAACACGATTCTTTTGAGTCACCTTCAGATAATTCCGCTAACGAAAATTGAACCATATTCTAACATATAAAGAAGAAATCTTACTATATCGTAATAAAATAGGAACACTTCGCTAATAAATCCAGTGGTTGTCTGTCTTTGAATCAGAGATACCGGGTACTCGCACAACTCTTTGTGCGTGTTAAAATGGAGGGATAAAAGGGAAAAGTGATCAAGAAATTTTACCAAGCTTGATCAAGTCTTCGTATACAAAATACTATTATTGCCTGTTCAACGCAAATGAATGACGTAACTTAAAAAACATCCTACCTGACCGAATAGGCTATGAAATTACTTCCTTTAAAAACAGTTTTGCTGCTTGACTCAGTACAATCCAAGGTTGGAACCATCAGATCCCGCACCGATTCCGGGAGAGTTCGGAGTCAACAGATAATCTTCTTGAAACGATGGCTCTCCTGTGATGTTGCCTTCACCATAATCGTACAGGATATCATTCACCAGGGAGTAAGTCACTTGCAATGCATTCTCGCGTGCTTGCCCCGTAGACGCCACCCAGTTCCAGCAATTATACAATGAATTGTCCACTGATATCGAGTTGGTAACTGTGAGAATTCCTTCGGGATCGCGCCACTCATACCAATCTCCGAAACGGATTCCGGTTTCATTTCCGATGAAGACACAATGATCCACAATAACCGTCGGACTGCCATATCCCGCTTCTACACCTTGTTCATTATTCAGAAACAGCGAATTGACAATTTCAATGCTATTATCGTTGGAAGCGGCAATTCCTTCGTTATCAAAATCCTCGATAACACAAGATTCCACACGTACAATTGCCATGTTATGATCAATCGCATCATCTTTGCCCGTCGCGAATACACAGTCTCGAATCAGGCTCGGATGGGAATCATCCAGCGCGTCATACAGGTAGATTCCGTCATTGTCGTCATCTATTTCTTCACTCGTACCGTTCGGCATATCCAGGAACCATGAATCGGTAATTGTCACCTGGCTGCTCCAGTGCTCTCCCCCGGTATCACACCTGGTAATGATACAGGAATGAAGCTCTACTTCAGCCAAATACGAGGCCATCGCCTTCCCGGGATTATCGACAAAAAAACAATGATCAAGATTTGCCTGGCTGACATCGGCAAACAAAACCGGCTGGCTGTCCGAATGCCCGAAAGTGGCCTCCTCATTTCCTCCACCACCGGTAAATACGGTCCATTGCATGGTTGCACTGGAATGGTCTAGATATATATTTCCCCAAGGCTCTTCGGTAAAGCGCGGAGCGAAAATGACCGGATCCTCTTCGGTCCCGTAAACCTCGATAGCTCCCTCCACCCGGAGAGCAACATCTTCATCAAGTAACACCAACGTGCCAGCCTCAATGATCAATGTTGTCCCTTCGTCAATTTCTACTGTCGATTGAACATGGATAGGGGTTTCTCGAGTCCACAAAAGATCATCACCGCTGAGGTGTCCTTCTAACACACGATATCCAGATGGCTCTGCTACAACCAGAGAGCATCCATAGGCAGGAAATGAACCACTGATAACAACTTCGTGATATCCGGGAATGTCGCTTGAAAATGAGGTGGTCAGCGCTCCACGCTTCAACGTGAGAGTGGATGATGGTGAATCATCAATATAAACTGCTGCGGAATGCCATCCGTAAGAACGTTTCTCGATAGTCTCGATTTGGATGATCAAGGGAATTTCGATCCCGGGCGGAATTGTGTCAGGAGCGATTAAATCGAATTGCCAACCATCAGTATCATTTGTGTCTGGCGAAGAAGGATCAGATTTGCTGCAACCGCAGTAAATGGAACCAACTGATAGAGAAAGTATGACACACGCAAAAACGACGAACGAGCCTGCAAGGGATTTTCTTAATGAGTGCATTCCATTCTCCAATAGCATCCTTATGGAATTTTAACATACCTTATAGCGATCTTGATTGCAACGATCTGGGAAATCGTACGTATTACTTGCAGACTCGTTGATTGGATACAGACCCAAGGAGGTAGTTGAAATGAGAGCAATGGTTCGCCTGATTCTTCCGATTTCCATCCTGCCGTTATTCATCGTTGTTTTTCTGACAGGGTGTGATGATGACGATTCATCCAATGGTACAAATCCCGCCACCCAGATTGTGATTAATGAAATCCTCGCCAGGAATATTACCATCAACCAGGATGAACAGGAAGAGTTCGATGACTGGATTGAATTGTACAATCCTACGGATGAGCCTGTTGATATCGGTGGATTTTCGATCACCGATGATATTGAAGCACCCGACAAATGGACCATTCCAACAGCGTTTGAAGACGAAACAACAATTCCACCCAACGGATACCTGATCATCTGGGCGGACGGCGATCCGGAGCAGGGACCGTTACACACCAATTTCAACTTGAGCGGTGAAGGCGAAAATGTTGCGCTCTATGATCTGGACGGCAATGCAATTGATGTTGTCCTTTTCGGTCCACAGGTTGAAGACATCGCTTATGGCCGTCTTCCCAATGGCGCAGAAGCGTGGAAATTCCTGAGTCCTCCCACTCCCGGTGCAATGAATACCACCGAGGCGACCAATCAACCGCCATCCATTTCGGATGTAAACCATTGGCCCGCGATACCATTACCCGGAGAAGATATTACTATCAGTGCCTATGTCATTGATGAATTCGGTGTCTCGAGTGTTTCCCTGTTTTACCGTATTGATGACGGCGAATTTTCCTCTATTCCCATGCAGGCTGAATCCGGTTTTGATTACGAAGCGGTGCTGCCGGGACAGGATGCGGGAACGATCATTTCCTATTACATCGGCGCAACGGATACCGATAGCGAATATATCACCGATCCTCAGTTTGCTCCATCCAGTGTTTACGGATTCACCGTCATATCCCTTTCCGGAGATCGTACCCTGTTCATCAATGAGTTTCTTGCAGATAACGAGTCGATCAATACGGATAATGCGGGAGAAACAGACGACTGGATCGAAATTTACAATGCAGGATCCGAACCGGTTGACCTGGGTGGGATGTATATTACGGATGATCTGTCACGCACTAATTTCTACCAGATCCCGTTAGGTCATCCAACCATTACTACCATCCCGGCAGGCGGATACCTGCTCCTGTGGGCGGATAAGGATCTCGACCAGGGACCATTGCATGTGAATATCAAACTGTCCGCGGATGGTGAATCCATCGGCCTGTACGATATCGACGCTCATGGCAACCAGATCCTTGACGCGGTGAATTTCTCCGAGCAGACGTCGGATGTGTCCTATGGCAGATCTCCGGATGGCAGCGATACCTGGGAATCATTTGAATCGCCTTCACCGGGAGGAGCGAATCCTTGAGGCGTTTTGAATCCGAGAGAAAGTTTGACTATGCAGGCGTATTGATCCTCTTTTGGCTGTTCTCTATTCTGCTGTCCGGATGTGACGATTCGGAAACAAGCCATTCAACAGCCTGGACCGAACACGGATACAGGTTGCTGACCATACAGGAGCCCTCCGGGTTGGCATATGATTCCACCCGGCACAGCTTGTGGGTTGTGGATGACAGTGATGCTTCCGTATCGGAGATGACGACGGAAGGCACTGTCATCCGTACACTCGACTATGAGGGCGACGATCCGGAGGGAATTGCGATCCACCCTGACGGGCAATCCTTGTTTGTCGTGGAAGAACATGCCGGTGATATTGTCCAGATAGACACTACCGGGGCAGTTTTGCACCAGTTCCATCTCACGGAATACGAATCCGGCACCAACCGTGGTTTCGAAGGGATCACTTATTACCCGCCGGAGGATCGTCTTTACCTGGTGAGGGAAGCAGATCCTGTTATTGTTGTTGTAATGGATATGAATGGGGCCATACGGAATCGTATTCCCGTTGATTTCGCACCCGATTTGTCCGGAATTACCTATGATCCCAGTACGGATGAATTCCTGATGCTCAGCGATGAAGCGGAAAAAGTGTACCATATGACACCGTCCGGCGATCTGCTTTTTGACTGGTCCATTGATATCGACAAAGCGGAAGGCATAACGATCCATGGCGATACGCTGTATATCGTATCAGACAGTGAAAGTACGATGTATGTTTTTACGAGAGGGGATGATCAGTGAGGTAATTTGTACTATCCCGAGGCATGTATATATGTTGTTAATTCAAGATATAAGACAAGTATTCGCATAAAAACTCTTCGGGAGATATAGTATTCCATTGACAAATGATACTATATATAGTACTATATACAGGAGGATGCAATGGCACTGAATCGGCTTGAAAAAGAACTGGATAAGCTATGCAATTCACCGTCAAAAGGTGGTACTTCTTTTAACAATATCAAACGTGTTCTTGGCTTGGCAGGATTTGTCGAAAAAACCAAGCGTGGCAAAGGTAGCCACCATGCATTTCAAAATGAGAACTTGAAACATCCAGATTCACAATACGGTTTTATTTCGTTTCCAGAAAAAGATGGCGTAATAAAAGTTGCCTATGTAAAAAAGATTTGCAAAGTGCTTAATTTTCTAGTAGAGGAAGGTAAGGTATCATGAAAAAAATTCCATTAAAAGAATATCTGGAATGTGAGTATACAATTGTGTTGTCCAAAGGTGAAGATGGATATGAAGCATGGCACCCTGAATTTGGAAAATGGACAGCATGTGGGATAGGCGACACGAAACAGGAAGCGCTTGAAGAATTGGATTCATTACGTTCTACAGTGATTGAATGTATGTTTGAAGACGGCCTTAAAATCCCGGATTCTTACGTGAACGAAAAGGAATATAGCGGGCAGTTTGTAGTACGTCTTCCGAAAAGTCTTCACAAAGCTCTTGTGGAACATGCCAATCTTGAAAACATAAGCTTGAATCAATATATCGTGCATCTATTGTCTCAAGCGAACACCAATTCATTAAAGATGGACAAAATTATTCAACAGAATGAAAGAATCCTTGAACAACAGGAATACATGATGAATTACGGCATACCCAATCAGGGGACAGGCCAAGTGCAAACAGGCCATATTTCTATTGGTAGGTCATAAATATTTAATCTTTCAATCGTTTATTACAGTCTATTCTCGAATCCTATATTTTGTTTCTTGCATTGTTACATTCATTCGATAGGTAGATCAGAGTCCACAACTCACGAAAAATATAACATCTGATTATTGGACGAACCGACTTATTGCTGTTACAATTTCAATGTTTTTACTTCCTCACATCAATTTTATTTCTACCCGATTCTATCTTGCCTGTACTCCGTGAAAACTTTACACTGGCACACAACACTTTCATGAGATATCTTCTTAGTGTTTGACAGGGGGGAACTGTGACGGTTTGGGGATTGCATGTTCTTGATGTGGGGATTATTGGCCTGTATATCGCTGTCATTCTCTACCTGGGGAAACGTGCAGCGGACAAGACCAAAGACGCGGATGATTTTTTCCTCGCCGGGCGTAAATTAGGCAAGTTCTACCAGTTTTTCCTCAACTTCGGATGCTCGACCAACGCCGACCAGGCGGTGGCAGTTTCCCGCGAGATCTACCGTCAAGGGATCGGAGGCATGTGGATCCAGTTCCTTGTCCTCTTCCTCACACCCTTCTACTGGTTTACCACACTCTTTTTCCGTCGTGTACGGCTGGTGACCATCGGCGATTATTTCACGGAACGGTTCAACAGTAAATCGTTAGGCGCGAGCTATGCGGTGTTCATCCTCGCGATTTCCATCCTGGGCGGTGGTGTGGGATTCATGGTCGCGGCTAAAACCATGATGGCGATGACCCCGAAACCATACGAGGAATGCACCGTTCTTCAGCAGCAAAGCATCGACGAATTCCAGGAGTTCAGTGAACTTCGTTCCCGTATGGATGCAGGTTTCACCGTTGAAGAGCAACTACGCTACGATGTGTTGAATGAAAAGTCCAAACGTGGCGAATTGCATTCCTTTTACTCGTACACAAATCCCTTGTGGTTTTATCTCGTGTATGGGATCATTGTCGCTATTTATACCATGTTGGGCGGGTTCCGTGCTGCAGCCATTACAGACGCGATCCAGGGGTTGTTGATCATTGTGTTCTCGCTGATCCTGATACCATTGGGACTGGCGCGGATTGGTGGATTTGCGGGGCTGCACGCCAGTGTGCCGGATTACATGTTCGAGCTGTTCGGTTCGGCGTCCATGAGCGACTATGCCTGGTACACAATTCTGGCAATGGTCCTGTCCAACCTGGTTTCCATTGTGGCGGTGGCTTCCGGCATGCAAACCGCCGGTTCGGCGACCAATGAATTCGCAGCCCGGATCGGGATGATCGGCGGTATGTTCACCAAGCGGATTATCATGCTCTTCTGGGCGCTTGCCGGGCTTCTTGCAGTGGGAATTTATGCCGGGCAACTGCATGACCCGGATTTGATCTGGGGATTCATGTCCCGTGATCTCCTGGTGCCCGGCGCCATTGGCCTGATGCTGGTAGGAATCCTCGCGGCGAATATGAGCAGTCTGGACGCCGGTTCGGTTTCCTATTCCGCCCTGTTTATCAAAAACATTTACAAACCCCTTATTCCCAACAAATCGGAAGAACATTACCTGCTGGTTGGACGGATCTCCATTGCATTTATCCTGTTGGGCGGGATTGTGGTGGCGTTATATGTCAACAACCTGCTGGAACTGTTCAAATACATCATCTCGATTCCAGCCATATTTGGGGCTTCGATCTGGCTGGGATTTATCTGGCGACGTCTCACCAAAACGGCTGTGTTTGTCCAAGTGGCAATCTGTATCATCATCTATGCGTTTATTCCCAACCTGTTCCAGTCACTCGATTCAGTCACCCATAATCCCTATTTCCTGAGGGAGACGGAGCAACGTGAGGTGATGATCGAGACCGAGAGGCGACCGAAGAAGATGTGTCGAAATGGTCTTGCATCTGAAACGGGGCAGCAGATCACCAAGCAGCATGTGATGGAACCGAATGGGATCTTTTTTGACCGGGTAGTGCGGATCGATCCATCCGATCCGGATTCACCAAAAATGGGGTATGGGGCGCTTCCATGCGGAATTATGGTTCCTCTCGTGGTTCGGAATGGATTTTTCAGGGTTCAACAAAGCGCAACTGGTCGCCACACGGTTTTCTTCTTCACAGCTCTGTTCCCGTTTGTGCTTTTGTTCGGATTATCCTTTGTAACACGCCCGGAGAAGAAAACCCTGCTAGACCGTTTCTTTGCGAAAATGCATACGCCGGTGCAACCGTCTGAGGAGGAGGAAGTCGCTGCACTGGAGCATTCGTACAACCATCCGGACAAGTTTGAAAACGATAAAATCTGGCAGGGATCCTCATGGGAGATCTGTAAACCATCCAAATCGGATTATATCGGTTTCGGAGGGAGCTGGCTGCTGGTCGGTGTGGTTATTTTTCTGCTATGGGCAATGGTAAATATTCGGTAGGTTTTTAACGATGTCATTCCCGCGAAGGCGGGAATCCAGAAATATCGGAACGAAGTTGCGATTATACTAACGATAAATAAAAGATTAAAAAACAAAAACTACTACCTGGATTCCCACCTTCGCGGGAATGACATCGTTGAGGGTTTCACGAATACCAATAAACTCTGACAGGATTGAAAATGCCGGAAAACATCCAGATACACACAGGCGACCGTCAATTCGACAGTTTTTACTCCCGGGTTAAAAAATTCCTCGAAAAAGACATCCTCGATGTGATCATTGACGGTGAACTAATCCGGGGGTATCGTTCTCCAGACGCTCGTTCCATATGGATCCGTGACTATTCCGACATGATGCGCGGGTTCAAATATTTCGAAGATGACCTGAAAAGCACTGTGCAGCATTTCGCCGATACCCAGTCCGCCAATGGACGCATTTTCGATTATTTCACCACCTTCCCGGAGAAACTCCCCAGTGAACGGGAAAACTGGACCAAGTATGTACGTGTGCCGGCGGAAGCGGATGTGGAGTTCCGGTTTGTCAAAGCTGCGTACCTTGCATGGCAAACTACTGGCGACGATGACTGGCTCCAGAAACTCATGCCGAATCTGGAACGAGCACTCCAGTACATCCTGAACCATCCATGGCGATGGGATAAAAAAACCGGGCTGGTCAAACGTCCGTATACTATCGACACATGGGACTTCGCCTACACCGCAGGACACCATGACTGGCTGCAGTTCCAGATCGACGAGAACACCTTCTGGGGAATCATGCATGGCGACAACAGCGGGTACTTTGAAGGATTCCGGATCATGGCGGACCTGTACCGGTATTTCGGAAATGAGGACCAAGCAGACTGTTGGATCGAACGAAGCGAAACGCTGAAAGAAGCCATGAACCGTGTCTGTTGGAATGGCTCCTTTTACACTCATTTTGTCAAGCTGTCCGATGTTGAAATTCCGGGGATGGATGAAGACCGGCAACTCAGCCTGAGCAACCCGATGAACATTAACCGTGGGATTGCAGATCATCAGCAGGCGGTGTCAATCCTGAAGGAATATCAACAACGCAAGCATGAGACGGGTGCTTTCGCCGAATGGTTCTCCATCGATCCACCCTTCCCGGACGGCATCTTTGGCGATGAAAAGCTGAAACAGGGTGCGTATGTCAATGGCGGGATCATGCCGTTGGTAGGTGGTGAACTGGCGCGGGCGGCATTTGAGCATGGTTTTGAATCCTATGGGGTGGAAACACTGCGGCAGTACATGGACATGATCGAATCATCCGGAAAAACCTACTTGTGGTATCACCCTGATGGCACCCCGGCAGGGATCGAGACAAGCACCAGCCCGGATGCCGAACCAACGGACGGCTGGGGATCCTCCGCGATGTTGTATGCGTTTATCGAAGGTCTCGCCGGGATACAGGACAAAACAACCCTGTTCCGGGAAGTGCGTTGCGCTCCTCGATGGCTGGCGGCGGGAGTTGACCGGGCAGAGGTACAGGTCGGGTATCGCGCATCAGGCGCAGGATTCGGGTATACGTACGAAGCAAGACGTGATGGGGCAACCATTAAGACTGAAGCTTCGGGAAATCAGATAGACTTCCACGTACTGATCCCCTCCGACCGTGACTGCGAATTTGTGCTGATGAATGGGAAAGGGATTCCGTTTAGAATCGACATGATCGAAAACAGCAGGTATGTGGATTTTCATTCGCAGGTAACGGGAGGATCGGAGTTTCGCATAGAGTTTTTGGATAAATGAGTAATTAAGAGTGACTGCGTCACTCTATCTCTGGATTCCCGTTTTCACGGGAATGACATTGAATAAAGTAGCATAACGCCAGTCGAGCGGGAGAACAGGATGGAACGAAGATCATTTCTGGTTACGATGAGCGCCCTGGCCGGAGGGATGGCATTGGGGCAGGCGCCATTTGCACTGGCGAATCAGTCCGAGTTCCTTGCTTCCCTGGTGGAAACGAATAATCCTTTTGCATACTGGGCGAGGATCCGTGACCAATTCGTTTTTCCACGAGATTATACCTATTTGAATACTGGGGGTATCGGCGCTGTACCAAACCTCGTTCTTGAAGCGGTAAAACAGGAAATGGATGCATTGGAAGTACATCCCTCCCCCTCCCTGAACATGCAGGAATGGAACGCGATTAAGGAAAACACAAAGGATCTGCTTAGTCCTCAATGCTGCACAGATGAGCTGGCGCTTGTCAGCACAGCGACCGAGGGAATCAATATCATCATCAATGGTTTACCGCTCCAGGCCGGTGATGAGGTCATTGTTTCCACGCATGAACATCCGGCGGTTTGTGTACCGGTTCTGAACCGTATGAGGCGGGATGGCATCGTGATACGAACTTTCGATCCGGACCGTGAACGAGCACTGGGGAATGTCGAACGGATTGAGGCGCTGATTACAGACCGTACACGCCTGATCTTCATCAGCCACATTACCTGCACCACCGGGCAACGGTTCCCCTTGCGTGAGATCGGGGAACTGGCCCGTTCTCACGACATTCTGTTTGCTGTGGATGGCGCCCAGGCGGCGGGCAGCATGCCCATGAACATTGTCACAGATCAAGTGGATTTTTATACTTTCAGCGGCCATAAATGGACACTTGGACCGAAACGTACAGGAGTGCTGTACGTACGACTTGACCGACTCGATGTGCTTCGTCCCATTACTGTCGGCGCCTATTCGGATGCCGGGCACAACATCATAGAGCAAACCCTCGAATTTCAGCCAACCGCCCAACGGTTTGAGTATGGCACCCAGAACGAGTCGCTGTTCCGCGGGATGAAGGTCGGAATGGATTTTGTGAAGACCATCGGCCTGGATACTATCAGGAATCACAACAAACGCCTGGCGGAGCAATTTGTTGAACGGATCACCCCAATGAATGGAGTGGAGATCATTTCCCCTGCTGAAGAAGAATACAGGACCTCCATGATCAGCTTCCGTGTGGACGGCATGAACAACCGTGACATCACATCACAACTCAGCGCTGAAGGGATCCGGGTTCGTGTGGTGGATGAGGTTGGCCTGAACGCCATCCGTGTTTCATTTCACGTTTACAACAACGAAGACGATGTGGACCGTATCGTCGGCGTTTTGAACACTATTCTTTAACAGCAGGAATTGTCATGTACCTCGCACAGGCTCTGCAAAAGATTACAACCATCAGCATATCACCTGGTTCAACTCAAGTGATCGAAACAATACTTGAGGAGTTGAAAATTTTTGGGCTCCCTCAACCGGTAACCATTAAAACCAGCTCAGAGTGGGTTGAAAAAGAGAAATCCTTCCGGATTGGAATTGTATCTCGTGAATCCATGCGGAAGATTACCGGAAAACCTGAGTTGGATGTTGATAAAAACTGGGTCAGTTTCTCTGTGGATGAAAACGGTTCCGGATGGTTGCTGTCCACACAACCGTATTACCTGTATTCTTTTGCCCGGTATGTCATGGATGTTCTGGGCCGAAAAATGATGTCAGCTCTATCTCTGCCCGTTGTAGTATCACCATCCTTTCACTGGCAACGTGTATCATATGACTATTTCCTGACCCAGGAAGGACGGAGCCAGAAGGGATTAAACCGGGAAACCTATGTACGCGAGTTGGCGAGAACAGGTTTTACACATTTAGAGGTGAACGGACTGGGGTATCCCATGGCGCTGGAGAATGGCCCCAAAGGCGAAACCTATCCCATGTTCTACACGTATTGCCCTGCGCTCGACCAGTTTGTCACCAGTCGGCTGAACAAAGGATTGTATCCAACCTATTATCTCTCTGCCAATCTTGAGTATTTGAAACAGAATGCGGCGCTTGCACGGAAGTATGGTCTTGTGCCCGGAATGCTCTGTTTTGAACCGCGCTCTGTTCCGGAGGAGTTTTTCCAGAAGTATCCCATGCTGCGCGGGGCACGAATCGATCATCCCTTCCGCAGTTTTCAGCCGCGGTACAACATGACCATTACCCATCCTGTTGTGCTCGATCATTACGCTGAAATGCTGCAAAACCTGATGCGGGAGGTTCCGGATCTTGGGTATATCAACATCTGGACCAATGACAGCGGGGCCGGATTCGAACATACCAAATCGCTGTATGTGGGTCGTAATGGCGGACCTTACCTGATCCGTGAATGGAAAGACGACAGCGAAATCGCCCGTCTGGCCGGGAACAATGCGTTACGGTTCCTGCGAACATTGCGGGATGCCGGGCAGGAAATTAACCCGGACTTTCGTGTGATTACACGGATGGAATCGTTCTACGGGGAGCATGACACGGTATGGAATGGCCTGCGTGACAAGCTGGAAGTGGAAACATCCGGCCTGGCGATCAAAGGCTGGAAGGAACCCGCTCATCATCCACGGTACAAAGATGTCACCGCGATAAATCCCGGTACCGTATACCAACAGAAGTACCAGGAAACGGAAACTGCTCTGAAAAAAGAGCTGGAAGAACGGGACAGCCAGGCTCATTATTACTTCACTGTCGGACCGCACTGGATGTTCGAACCCTTGTTGGGTGTGCCCTATCCGAAGCTGACACACCTGAAGCTGAAGCAGATGACCAAAGCGGAGTTCTACCACCTTGCCCACTCCGGCGGGACAACTCCACCGGAACTGGTTCCGTTCAACATTAACCATGAGATTGTGCGGCAGTACCTGTACGACGCTGAGATGAACATCGATTCTGCTGTTCATGATTATGCGATGTCCGTTGCCGGTAACCAGTACGCGGGTAAACTACTGCAGGCATGGGATCTTGCGGAAGAAGCGATTATTTCTTTCCCCAATGTTACTTCGCTTTATTCAGCATTCGGGTTTACGTGGTACCGTTTATGGTCCCGTCCCTTTGTGCCGGACATCGAGGCTCTCAGCGAACAGGAACGTGCCTGGTACCAGGACCATATGTGTACTACCCCGCACAATCCGAATAATGTGGATCTGAGCAGGGATGTTCTGTTCCAGTTGGTGAAACCGTCCAATTGCGCCAGGATTATTGAACGGATTGACCAGAACTCATTGCCGCCATTGGATGAAGCGATAAAAATTCTCTCCGTTGCCGACGGTCAATCTGAAACACTGCCCGCCCTGTATGACCAATGGATCCGTTTGCGAGCACTACGTAGCTGGATTACTACCCAACGGAATGTAGCAGCTTGGATTGATGGAGTGTACGGTTTTGAAAATGCCGATTCGGAAGCCGAAAAGAACCTGCACAAAGAATCGGTACAACTCATGATGAAGATCGAATTGCAGAACACAGACGAGTTGGCTGATTTGCTGAGTTCCGGCGTGGAGTTCATGGCGATGACAGATTCCGGAGAGACGCCGTTAGTCTACGGCACCAACCTGCGTGATAACCTTCGGAAACGGAAACAGTTGATGGAAGATCATTTTGACGATGATCCATATATTGATCACGATTACATCATGAAACAGGCCGGAAAACCGGTAGTTTGAGGATGGTCCGACCTGCTGTCCAAGGTCGGGTGTCAAACTGAATATTAACCGCGAAATACACGAAAAGCGCGAAATAGTAAACCTTTAAAAAGGCTTTTATGACTGCTGTCACTATTTACTGATGGATGGGTGATTAACTGTATAAGCGAGGTCGGGTGGTATGCCCTGCATTGTAGTTCAGGGGCAATCATCTATATGTATTGTAGTATTGGAAGGAGATTGCTTCGTTTTTCTGCATAAAAAACAACAACACGCAGAGAACCTCGCAAAGACATGAAGGAGCTGGTGTCACAAGGAAAATAAATGAAATCCTTCAAAACAGGGATCGATAATTACGGTTTATATCCGCTCGAGTTGGACCCGATGCAAACTCTCGACTGGGCCGCAGGGCACGGCGCAGAAGGGGTGGCATTTTCCGGGTTGACACCGGGCATGCGCGCGATAATCGATAATGATTATTTGAAGAACCTCAAACAATATGCCCTGGAATTGGACCTGTACCTCGAATGGGGCGGCGGACAGCACATCCCTCGTGAAATGGGTTCATGGGACCATAAGGAGATCTTCGAAAACAACCGCAGGATGGCACAAGAGGCGGAAATACTTGGAGTACAAATTGTACGGTCCTGTTCCGGGGGAATGATGCGGTGGGATTCCTCCAGCCCATCCACAGAAATCTATATCCAGGAAACAGCGGAAGAATTAAGAAAACAGGGATCGATGCTGCGGGATCATGGGGTAATTCTCGCCCTCGAAACCCATTTTGAGTTTACTACCTTCGAACTGTTGAAGATATTTGAACGATGCGAAGCGGAGCCGGGGGATTATCTTGGAATCTGCCTGGATACCATGAACCTGTTGACCATGCTGGAAGATCCGTTGATGGCGACCGAACGTGTGCTGCCATGGGCAGTAAGCACTCATTTCAAGGATGGCGGTATCAAGCTGACAAAAAACGGTTTCCAATCCTATCCCTGTGCAACGGGAAAAGGCATTGTGAACCTGCAGGAAATCATCCGTCGATTGGACACTTTGGACAGGGAAATTTATCTTTCCATTGAGGATCATGGTGGCGATTTTGATTTGCCCCTGTTCCAGGGAAGGTATTTTTCCGAGTTCCCGGATCTTTCCGTGGAGGAGTTCAAGATGTTGATTGAACTTTCCAAACGGAGTGAACAGAAGCAGAGGGATGGTGGATGCGACATCCTGCCGCGTGAAGAATGGCCGGATCATTGTGAACAACGTATGGCGGACGATGTTCAGGCGGTGAAATATATACTGCATGGAATGTGACTGACTTATTTACAAATCTCTATGATAGATAATTAATTACATCAGCTTGAGGAAAATACGAGAAGATGTCATTCCCGCGCAGGCGGGAATCCAGTTTTTTTTTGAGCGAATAATTGTAATCTACAAATTATCAACACATTGAGCGCGACTTCGTCACGCTATTTCTGGATTCCCGCCTGCGCGGGAATGACATTTATACAAATTGTTGGCGGGTGGCCCTGCCTGCTTTTCAAGGCGGGGTGTCAAGAAACAAACGATGTTACGAAAACAACTGGCGATAGTATGGGTGACTATTCCGTATTCAGGCATAAAACAGCAGAATCTTTGTTGGACAAAGCGAACGAGTTGGATCTTGAGCTTCCTTTCCAGGAGGACATATCACCTCTTCTGCAACCGGTTGAGATAAACGGGAAACAACTCCCCAACCGTCTCGCGGTGCATCCCATGGAGGGGTTTGACAGCGAACCGGACGGTTCCCCCGGCGAGTTCACCTTCCGGCGATATTCACGGTATGCATCCGGCGGCAGCGGATTGATCTGGTTCGAAGCGACCAGTGTCATGCACGAAGGACGTTCCAATCCCCACCAGTTGATGCTTGCGAAACAGACGGTGGATGGATTCAAACGGCTTGTAGAATCCACCCACAAAGCTGCTGAAAATGAATTCGGTGCCAGTCACACTCCCTATCTTGTGCTTCAACTCACCCACTCCGGGCGCTACAGCAAACCGGACGGGAAACCGTTGCACAAGGCGATGGCGTCCAATCCGCACTTGAACAATGGTATTGAACCCGAATTATACATGGATGCTGAACTCGAGCAGATCAAAGAACAGTACGAAAAATCCATACAACTGGCGGCCGAAACAGGATTTGATGCTGTGGACATTAAGGTTTGTCACGGTTATCTGCTGCACGAGATGTTGGGGGCGCATACCCGGAAAGACAGCAAATATGCAGGAACCTTCGAAAACCGTACACGCTTCCTGATGGATCTTCTCGAATACACCGTGAAGGAAGTACCTGGAATCCTGCCTGCGGTCCGTATGAATGCCACGGACGGTGTTCCTTATCCGTACGGTTTCGGGATGAAATCCAATGGTTCAATGGAGATTGACCTGAATGAACCGGAACGACTGATTGAAATGCTGAATTTGAACGGCTGTAAATTGCTGAACCTTACGGCAGGGATACCGTACCATTCACCATTCATGGTCCGTCCCTTTGACCGTACTGCTGGCAACGCTCCCAACCCGGAAGAGCATCCATTACG
Organism: bacterium; assembly: GCA_963674515.2. Classification (GTDB taxonomy): domain Bacteria; phylum Electryoneota; class Electryoneia; order Electryoneales; family Electryoneaceae. The sequence continues at coordinate 32,834 of CAXXQY010000026.1, read as the reverse complement.
GGGTGTGATGCGTATGGTTTCAATCACGGGGGAAATGCAGAAAAAATTCCCGGAACTTCCCATTGTCGGCACCGGGTATACATGGTTGCGCACTTTTTTTCCGAATGTCGGTGCGGCAGTTCTCGAACGAAACATGGCGTCATTGATCGGGCTGGGACGGAGTTCCTTCGCATATCCCGATGCTCCCAAAGACTTGATGGAACAGAGAAAGTTGAGTATGCGAAAGGCATGTGTCAGTTGTTCACGTTGTACCGAGTTGATGAAAAGCGGTCATAAAACAGGGTGTGTTATCCGGGATCGTGACATCTATCGAACGGAATATAACCTTATTTCAGGATAACCGATGAAAACAGGCACTATTTCCATCCACGGGCTGGAGCTTCCAGTACATTCGATCAACACGCTTGTGATCGGAAGCGGCACAGCGGCTTTGAAGGCCGCGGTGAGCCTGCACGATTTCGGGCAAACGGATATCCTGATCGCAACCACAAAATGGGGAGCCGGAACCTCCAACAATGCAGGTTCAGATAAACAGACCTATTACAAATTGTCGGCAGCGGGCGACAAGGCCGATTCCCCGTTTGACATGGCCCAAGACCTGTGCAGCGGCGGTTGCATGCATGGTGACATCGCCTTGTGCGAAGCACAGCATTCCCTGCAGGCATTTTACCATTTGGTACAATTGGGAGTACCATTTCCGCATGACCAGTACGGCGGTTTTGTCGGATACAAAACCGACCATGATCCCCGTGGACGCGGGACATCGGCGGGACCATTAACGTCGCACCTGATGTTTGAAGCACTGTCGGCGGAAGTGGAACGTAAGGGGATTCGGGTTCTCGACAATCATCCAGTGATCGCGCTGCTTGCTTCAGGAAAAGGCGAGAGTAAATACGTGTGTGGTGCGATAGCGATTGACACAAGCCGAGTACATGACCCCAACTTTGGCCTGGTGCTGATCAACGCAGTGAATGTGGTTCTCGGTACTGGCGGTCCGGCGGGTATGTACAAAACATCCGTCTACCCGCACAGCCAGTCGGGATCAACGGGGATGGCGCTGCGGATCGGTGCGAAAGCACGCAACCTTACCGAATCACAGTTCGGGCTGTCGTCCACCAAAGTACGATGGAACCTGTCTGGCTCGTACCAGCAGGTGATACCTCGTTATGTATCTACCGATGCGGACGGCAATGATGAACGCGAATTCCTGAATGATGTTTTTCCCGATTTTGAAACCATGAGTTCCGCGATTTTCCTGAAAGGATACCAATGGCCATTCGATCCGAAGAAGGTGGAAAACTTTGGTTCCTCTTTAATCGACCTGTTGGTATATCGTGAACGAGAAATCAAACACCGGCGAGTGTTCCTCGATTTTACCCGAAACCCGGATCAAAAGAATTTTGCTCTAGATAAACTCAATGATGAAGCGTATGCCTACCTGAATAATTCAGATGCTTTAGCGGACACCCCGATAAAACGTCTCAAGAAACTCAATCTACCCGCCATTGAACTGTACAGGAACAAGGGAATCGATCTCACAAAGGAACGCCTCGAAATCGCTGTTTGCGCACAGCACAACAACGGCGGTTTGAGTACAGATATATGGTGGGAATCGAACATTCGGCACCTGTTCCCCGTCGGCGAAGTGGCTGGTACACATGGAGTGTATCGTCCAGGAGGATCCGCTTTGAATGCCGGGCAGGTGGGTGGCCTGCGTGCCGCTATGTACATTTCCAAACGGTACAGCAGCAATCCACAAGGTTTGAAAGATTTCGAACAAAACTGTGGCCGATTAATCGAAGAACAGGTTGAGCAGATCCGACAGATGCTTTCCGGATCATCTCAAGATTCCATCAATTGCCAATCCGCACAGGCGGAATTCCAGGAAAGGATGACTTCCTGTGGATCCATTCTGCGTGATCCCGAACGGCTGTTTAATGAAGTACCTGAAGCGGGATGGCAATACCAGAACTTGCTGAAAAACCTCAGGGTGACTTCTGCCTCAGAGCTTCCGGAAGCGTTCGTTACTCTCGATTCCTGCTTTACTCACCTTGTGTACCTGCATGCAATTCTCTATTACATGCGGGAAGGCGGACAGAGCCGAGGATCGTTTCTCTTACTGGAAAAAAATGGAACTGAAGATTTGAAAATCCTGGATTCTGCCTGGAGATACAGCTTGGTGGGCGATGATACCCCGTACGGTGAAGATATTCTGGAACTTTATTGCCGTGATGAAAAGGGGATTCTCTTTGATTGGATCGACCCCCGTCCCATACCTGAGGAAAACAACTGGTTTGAGACAACATGGAAAGAGTACCGGGAAGACAGGATTGTCCGGAAGGAAAAGTAATATGCATTCACATCCGGTAGCGGTAGTCACCGGCGCCAGCCGTGGAATCGGTAAGGCCATCGCACTCAGACTTGCTGAAGCAGGGTATTCTATTATTGCCATTTCCCGAACCATAAAGTCGGAAGGTGAGACCGCAGGTTTGGACCATCTACAGCCATTGGTGGAAAAATCAAGTGTTGAATATCTCCCCCTGGCACTGGATATCAGCGACACAAAACGTCATCATGAGTGCATTGAACAAATCCTGGATCATTGGGGACGGATCGACCTGTTGGTGAATAATGCCGGAGTGGCGCCGCTGGAACGTCTGGATATTCTCGAAACCACCGAAAAGAGCTATGACCGGGTAACAGGGATCAACCTGCGGGGACCATTCTTTTTTACACAGTCAATTGCCCGGGAAATGTTGGGGATGGCGGAACAAATTCCATCATACCACCCGAAAATCATTTTTATCACTTCCCTGTCAGCAGAAGTTTCTTCCACCAACCGTGCGGAGTACTGCATTTCCAAGGCGGGGTTGAGTATGGCGGCTAAAGTCTTCGCAGACCGTCTCGCCAGTACATCCATCAAGGTTTTCGAAATCCGTCCCGGGATTATTCAGACCGATATGACGGCCGGGGTGAAGGAAAAGTACGATACCCTGATCGGTGAAGGGTTGGTTCCCCAGGGACGATGGGGATATCCGGATGACATTGCATCCGCTGTGCTTGCACTTGCCGGAGGCGGTTTCGATTTCGCCACGGGTAGTATATTCGAAATAAGCGGCGGGATGAATATCCGCAGGTTATAGAGCAAAAGCAATTTATGGGATAGATCATGAACAAATCCATGCAGGCTTTTGAACAGTGCAAATCCATACAATTGGTTGCGTTGCTGACCCCTTCCAGTCCGGAACAGTGTGTACAAGCGTACGAGATCCTTGACAAACATGATATTCTACTGGAAATCGCATTTCGTTCGGAAGGTGCTGTTGACGGCATCCATGCAGTTCGCAAGCGCTATCCTTCTGCATTGCTCCTGGCAGGAACTGTCATGACTGCTGAACAAGCGGAATCGGCGATTGAAGCGGGAGTTGCGGGCGTGGTGAGCGCAGATTATATCCCTGAAGTCGTGGATATTTGTGTTCAGCATGATGTGATGTGCATTCCCGGTGGTTTGAGCGATGCGGGCAAACAATTGCACCGGAAGGCGAAGGGATATGGTTGCACACTGGAAACATTGCGTGAAGAATATCCCTACCAATGGATATACAAGCTGTTCCCGGCTGTGACATACACCGGCTCGAATACGGGCTTGTCCAAGGCATGGCAAGGACCATACAAGGGCCTCAATATTGTCTACACCGGCGGGGTATCGCTGAAAACACTACCCGAGCTTGTAAAACAGGATCCAGATGGCATCTTTTGCGGTTCTGCGTTAACGAAACACATTGATGATCCCTTGCGAATGGAGTACGAAATCCGACAATGGAAAGAGGCTGTCGCCAGGAAATCTGCTGTGATACAGAAAAAACCTGCAGAATCTCCATCATCGTCCGGAAAAGTTGTGACTTTCGGGGAAATCATGCTTCGCCTGTCGCCGCCGGACCATCTGCGTTTTGTGCAAACCGATTCCTACAATGCCACCTATGGCGGAGCGGAAGCGAATACTGCGGTGGCATTCGCCAATTATGGTCTCGAATCCCAATTTGTCTCCGCTCTTCCCGCCCATGAAATCGGTCAGTGCGCAATCAATCTCCTGCGCAGCTATGGCGTGGACACATCCGCTATTCAGCGCCAAGGTGAACGTGTGGGGATTTACTTCCTTGAGTTCGGAGCATCGCAACGTCCCTCGAAAGTGATCTATGACCGTGCAGGATCATCCATATCAGAACTTCAACCGGGGCAAGTCGATTGGGATTCGATTTTCTCCAATGCGTCATGGTTTCATTGGTCGGGGATCACCCCGGCGTTGAGTGATTCCGCAGCAGAAGTAACCATCGAAGCACTCAAAGCAGCAAAAAAGCACGGCGTCACAGTCAGTGTAGATCTCAATTACCGGAAAAAACTCTGGATGAAGGAGAAAGCCGGAGCGGTAATGCGAAGCCTGATGCCGTATGTGGACATCTGCATCGGCAACGAGGAGGATGCAGCCCAATTTTTCGGCATCACGGCCGGTTCCATGGACCTGGATGCGGGTGACCTGGACCGGAAAGAGTACGAGATGGTTGCCAAAGAGTTGCTGGAAACATTTGGATTGCAGAAGGTTGCGATAACCTTACGAAAAAGCATCAGCGCATCCGACAACGAATGGTCCGCCTGCCTGTACAACGGCAAGGAATTTCTGCTCAGCAACTCCTATGCGATCCATATTGTGGACCGTGTCGGCGGCGGTGATTCGTTCAGCTCCGGATTGATTTACGCACTGATCGATGGAATGGATGACAGGAATGCCCTCGAATTCGGCGTGGCCGCCTCCTGTCTGAAACAGACCATCTTCGGGGACTATAATCTTGTGACCGTTGAAGAGGTGCAAAAACTTGCCGCCGGGGCAACCAGCGGACGAGTGCAACGGTAGGATTTGAAACCATGATCGACTTTGCGGAACATATCTATGACGATGACCCCAACCGTGGGCATCCGGATGTGCGTACCGACCTGGAAGATACTTCCTACTTTTTCCTTGGAAACGGACACATCCTAACGGCGATCCAGTATGCGAAAGGCGGGCAGGGTAGTCAGTATGGCCTTTTGATCATGAATCCGGAAGTGCTCGGGAAAAAGCGGGATGCCCTGACCTTCTATCCGGAGAATGGCCTCGAGCACACCATGCTCAGGGTTTACGATCACACAACGAGGCAGGATATTCCGCTGGACAAGCTATCCGTGCAATGGTCGAAAGCAGATGTTCCCACGGTCCAGGTTACCACACAGCATGGCCCCTTACAGGTAACAGAAAAATTCTATTGTCCGGACAATGAATCCTCACAGTTAGCCCGAACGATTCATCTTTTAAACCAGTCATCGGAAGCGGTCAATGTGACAATTTCCCTCTGGTTACCGGACGAAGAAGTACGGCTGGAACTTCGTCTTTCATCTGGCGCAACGAGGGAAACCGGGTTCCTGTATGACCTCGATTCCGAACAGAACGTCTTAAAATTCGATATGGACTCCTCGCTGGCCATCTCGGAAAACACTCGGGAATACTGGCAGAATGTGTCAAAATTTGAATCCGGATCAGGGCTGCTGAACCATTTTGTACAAACCGCGACAACACAACTGTTCTCCGTGATGTCGAAATCGGGTGTGGTGGATGCGAGCATCTGGCAGTACAACCGTGAATGGGTGCGTGATCATGGTTTCATGGTCCAGGGGCTGGTGCTCGGGGGGCATCATGCACTGGCAAAGACATTACTGCAACGGCTTCTTGACGATTTTGTGACCGATGATGGAGATACCATCGACTCCAGCGAAAAACGTAACCCGGATGAGGTGGAGCTGGACCAGAACGGCATCCTGTTGAACACGATCCGTTTGTATGTGGACTGGACAGGCGATTTCGACTTTGTCGCGAACAACTGGAAGCGAATCCGTGCGGTCGCCGATTACCCGTTGCGGGAGGTGTTTGTTCACCCGCCATCCGGTCTGCTTGCCAACTGCCGTGAATTCTGGGAACGGCATGCGGCGCACGGCATTGAACCCGGTATCGAGCTGATCTACAATGTGTATTGTTCCATCGGACTGAATGATGCTGCCGCCCTGGCTGAAATGATGGGCGAGAAAGATGCTGCAACACGATGGAGACAAGCCTCGGAAAGCCTGAAAAACGCGCTTCTGAATAATCCAGTCTATGCCATGCATAACGAGACCGGTTTTGTCAAACGTAAGGATCTCGTCGGCAATGTCCAGAGAACGATTGTGGCAAGTGAGGTAGATGATCTTCCTGAGGCGGTGCCGCTTCGTGCCGAAAAGGAACATTTCCTGGACCCGGACACATCCTTTGCACTGCCGATAGCGCTTGGTTTTATCAATCCACACTCCGACCTGTCGAAAAAGACGCTGGCTAACCTGGAAATGTTGTGGAACCAGGCATGGGATCATGGCGGATATGGCCGTTACCATTTCAGCTCCGAGCCCGATTCCGCGGGACCATGGCCGTTTGCTTCCCTTTTTATAGCACGGGCGTATGCCGAAGCGGGCGAGTATGACAAGGTGTGGCGTATCCTGAACTGGATAAACAAGATGCCCGGCGCGGATGCCGGATCGTGGTTCGAGTATTACGGCGACCGTTTTGCTCCCCCCTTCCCGCAGATTGGTATTATCCCTTGGACATGGGCGGAGATCCTCCTGCTGATCTATCGACACATCCTGGGGATGGAAGTTACGGGCGATAGGATACGGTTTCATCCACACATTCTGCCTGATCTTGGGAATATCAAAGTGGCAATACCGTTCCGTACCTCAACGATTCACATGCATTTCACACCGGGGAAAGAGTTTGCGGCAACGGGAGACACAGTTTTTGATGTAGTGGCGGATGGTGTATTTGAGTTCCGGTATGAAGGGAAGGATGTTGTGATAAGAGTAGAATATCCTGATTGGTAAAAATATGCCCTCGTCAGATTAATCGGCGATATGCCCTCGTTAGGTTTGTCAACATGCAGTATCGTTGACATACTAACGAGGATATGCTGGTATGAACCTCGTTAGTCAATCAGCCTTCGTAAACTGCACTTCGGCTGGATTAACCTAACGAGGGCATGTTGCTGTATGTGGAAGCATTTGGACGATGCGATGTTTGGTGGTGAGTGAGCAGTCGGAAGCGGATTGCTTCGCTTCTTTCGTACAAACAACAACTACTGTACGAAAGAAGCTCGCAACGACGGTGGTGGTCAAAACATGAAAACACTGTACCTCGTATGCAATTCCCACATCGACCCGGTGTGGTTGTGGGAATGGGAAGAAGGGCTTGCGGAAACGATTACTACCTTCCGCACGGCTGCCCGTTTCTGCGAGGAATTTGACGGTTTCATCTTTAACCACAACGAGTCCCTGTTGTACCAGTGGGTGGAAGAACATGAACCGTCCTTGTTCGAAAAAATCCGGCAGCTTGTCCGTGAAGGCAAATGGTATATCATGGGCGGATGGTATCTTCAACCGGACTGCGATATGCCCTCGTTAGGTTTGTCAACATGCAGTATCGTTGACATACTAACGAGGATATGCTGGTATGAACCTCGTTAGTCAATCAGCCTTCGTAAACTGCACTTCGGCTGGATTAACCTAACGAGGGCATGTTGCTGTATGTGGAAGCATTTGGACGATGCGATGTTTGGTGGTGAGTGAGCAGTCGGAAGCGGATTGCTTCGCTTCTTTCGTACAAACAACAACTACTGTACGAAAGAAGCTCGCAACGACGGTGGTGGTCAAAACATGAAAACACTGTACCTCGTATGCAATTCCCACATCGACCCGGTGTGGTTGTGGGAATGGGAAGAAGGGCTTGCGGAAACGATTACTACCTTCCGCACGGCTGCCCGTTTCTGCGAGGAATTTGACGGTTTCATCTTTAACCACAACGAGTCCCTGTTGTACCAGTGGGTGGAAGAACATGAACCGTCCCTGTTCGAAAAAATCCGGCAGCTTGTCCGTGAAGGCAAATGGTATATCATGGGCGGATGGTATCTTCAACCGGACTGCAACATGCCCTGCGGGGAATCGCTGGTACGTCAGATCCTTGTCGGGAAACGGTACTTCCTTGAAAAATTTGGCGTAGAACCTGACACGGCAACCAACTTCGATTCGTTTGGCCATTCACGGGGGTTAGTGCAGATCCTTGAAAAATCAGGGTACCGTAATTACCTGTTCTGTCGTCCCGACAAACGATGGCTGTCTCTGCCGAAAGACGATTTTGACTGGTATGGATATGACGACTCCACGATTTGTGCTCACCGCGCTGCAGAGCATTACAACTCTCAAAAAGGAAAAATTAAAGAACGCATCAATACATGGATACAAAAAAACAGAAGACAACCTGTCGGGATGTTGCTCTGGGGGATAGGAGATCATGGCGGTGGACCATCCAGAAAAGACTTGGAGGACATTAACAGCTACCCACCTGTTTACCAAAGATGGGAAATTCTCCATGGAGCGCCGGAATTTTATTTTGAGCATTATGGTGCGGAAACCGCCTTTAATGACTATTATGACCATGAATTTCATGAATCCCTGAATCCTTTCGCGGTCGGCTGCTACACATCCATGATGCGCGTAAAACAGCAGCATCGCAAGCTGGAAAGCCAGTATTTCCTTACGGAAAAACTGCTGACGATAGCCTGTTCGCAGGGATTTATGGAATACCCGTCGGATAAACTGCGGGAGTGCCTCGAGGATCTCCTGTTCTGCGAATTCCACGACATCCTGCCCGGTTCAGCCATTCCACAGGTGGAAGAATATGCACTCCGTCGCCTCGGGCATGGGTTGGAGATCCTGTCACGATTGCGGACAAAAACCCTGTTCCGAATTCTTGCGGGCGAAAAACCGGCGGAAGAAGATGAATTCCCCGTTTTTGTTGTCAATCCGCATCCGGTTCCTTTCGAGCAGATTGTGGAAATAGAATTGCAACCGACTGAACCGAATTTTGATAAAGCCACCCTGATGATCCCTCAACTGGTCGATAACAATGGCCAAAAAGTCGCCTGCCAGGTAGAAAAGGAACGCAGCAACCTCGGCCAGGATTTCCGGAAAAAGATCGTATTCCTTGCACATGCAAAAGCTTCCTCGATTGCCCGTTATTCCTGCAGGCTGGAACCTGTGGATCGAAACAGCCGGGATTTTCAAGGACAAGAACAATCCTTCACATTCGACAATGGCGAACTTCGGGTATGTATCAACCCTGACACAGGATTGGTTGACGAATACCTGGTGGACGACGTGAATTATCTGCAACCGAATTCTTTCCAACCGTTGGTGATCGCCGATACCGCGGATTCCTGGGGCATGAATGTCAACAGCTTCCGTGATGTGATCGGACATTTTTCTCTGATGAACGAAGAAGAATCCGCCCGGTTTGCCGGAGTGGATGCGGATCATCTGAAACCAATTCGCATCATTGAGAACGGCCCCATTCGTACCATAGTAGAGGCGTTTTTCCGGTACAATCAGTCCACCATGAGTATCCGGTATAAACTTCCCAGGCAGGGCGCTGAATTGGAACTCGAGATACGTGTGTACTGGAATGAAAAAGACAAAATGCTGAAATTGTCTGTTCCGACACAGTTTGAGAAAGGCGACTGCGAAGGGCAGGATATGTATGGACGTGAGACATTTTACGCCAATGGATTGGAGAAGGTTGCCCAAAAGTGGGTTATGGTCCATCCAAGGAATCATTTACACACATTATCGTTGATTAATGATTGCACGTATGGATTCGATTGCAAAGCTGGCGAACTTCGTGTGTCTTTGCTCCGCTCCCCAGCCTATTCCGGGCATCCATCGAAGGATGATCATCCTATTACTCCCCAGGATCGTTTCGAACCGCGTATGGACCAGGGCGAACATTTGTACCATTTCTGGATAAAAGGCGGTGTTACAGAATCTCTTTCACGCGAGGTCGATAACCGCGCCCTGTTCCGGCATGAAACTCCGCCCGTTCTTTGTTGCTATCCACCGGGAGAGGGAAAACAACTTCAGCAGGGACCGATTCTCTCTAATCCTGCAATTCAGCTTGCTGCACTGAAATTTGCCGAGAGTGGCAAAGGCATTGTATTACGACTTTTTGAATCCACGGGAAAACGGGGAGAAACGACATTGTCCATTCCTTTCCTTGAGTTCGAGACAGAACTCATTTTCCGGCCCTTTGAGCTGAAAACACTGTATATCGATCCTGACAATAGAACCTTTTATTCAGCTAACCTGATGGAACAACCCTGGAAAAACATTGACGACTTTGATGACTATGAAGACAATGAAGACTTCTACGACTTTTACGAATAAAGAACCCGTGAAAGTGCTGATGGTCAGTGCGGGCGGGTATGGCTACTACTACCTGCAAACCCTGTTCGAAAAACGGTTTGAGGGTATGGCGCAGGTGGTGGCAGTTGTCGAACCGGATGAGGCCCAGGTCAAACGTCACCCGCAAATCGCCGAACAGAAGATCCCTGTTTTTAAAACTGTGGACGAGTTTTTTACACACCATAACGCAGATTTGACTGTCGTTTCATCACCCATACAATACCATGTCCCCCAGTCCATCACCGCTCTCGAAAATGGCAGCCATGTCCTTTGCGAAAAACCGGTCGCGGCAACGTTGCAGGAAGTGGACTGTCTGATTGCGGCGAAAAACCGTTACGGTAAACAGGTGCGGATCGGATTCCAATGGTCGTACACGCATACGATCCGTTCGCTCAAGCAGGATATTCTGTCAGGTCAGTTCGGAAAACCACACAAGTTCAAAACTCTCTGCCTGTGGCCACGTGGGGATGATTATTACGGACGGAACACATGGGCGGGAAAACGGAAAGATCCGCTGGGGAACTGGGTTCTCGACAGCCCTGCAAACAATGCTATGGCGCATTTCCTGTTCAACCTGCTGTACCTCAGCGGGGAAACAATGGATACTTGCGATGAACCTGATACAATGACATGTGAAGTGTACCGTTGCAACAAAATTGAAACCTTCGATACAGTTGTCTGTAAAATCATTACAACCGGACAATTTGAAATTTTATTTTATGCCTCCCATGTGACCGAAAAAACAGTTCATCCCGTGTTCGAGCTGGAATTTGAACGAGCCACTATCCGTTTTGAGAATCCCGAAAAGGGCATCGAGGTAACTTTCACCGACGGAACAACAAAATCTTATACTTCCCCGGACAAAGAGAACCAGTTCCTGAAGTTGGAGGAAGCGTTAGAAGCAGTACGATCTCCGGTTCCTGTTCTCTGCGGACCGGAAACAGCACGGGCGCATACCGTGGCAATACTTGGAATCCACGCGGCATTTCCCAAAGCGGCTACTATTCCGGATGAATTGATCCAGCGTGATCCTGTTGAGAAGCGCCTGTACGTGCAAGACCTGGATGATCAACTGAAAACCTGCTATCACAGCGGTCTTTTGTTGTCCGAAGCGAAAGTGCCCTGGGCGAAAACGGGTCATTGGGAAAAGAGTATGGTATGATAGATCCCCGAACACTGGTCTACCAGACACTGGATTTTGCTTCCCCGGAGCATGTACCCCGGCAGTTGTGGGTGTTGCCGTGGGCGCATCAACATCATCCCGATCAGCTTTCATGGCTGCAGAAACATTATCCGCCTGACATTGTATCAGCGCCACCTTATTTAAAAACATTGCCAACGTTCACAGGCCACGAATATGCAATCGGTGAATTCATTGATGACTGGGGCTGTTGTTTTACAAATGTACATGATGGTGTAATCGGGATTGTCAAAGATCCGTTGATCAAAGAATGGTCCGACCTGGAAAAATTGCATCCACCGGAAGAGGTTCTGACAGTTGATGTTGATAAAGTGAATGATTTCTGCCGTTCCACGGACACATTTGTACTGTCCGGATGTTGCCCTCGTCCCTTTGAACGGTTCCAGTTCCTGCGTACCATGGAGCAGGCATTTATGGACCTGCTCATGGAACCGCCGGAACTTGCTGATCTTCTTCACATCATTCATGAACAGTATTGCAAAGAGATTGAACTCTGGGCGCGCACCGATGTGGATGCGATCAGTTTTATGGATGACTGGGGATCGCAGCAAGGTTTATTGATCGCACCGGACCTGTTCCGCAAGTTTTTCAAACCGATGTACGAGGAATATGCGACCATTGCGAAGGATCATGGCAAACGTGTGTTCATGCACTCGGATGGTTTCATCTTTGATATTTATAAGGACCTTATCGAGATTGGTGTCGATGCGGTGAACAGCCAGCTTTTTTGCATGGACATCGAAGAGATTGGACGTCGGTATGCCGGAAGAATTACCTTCTGGGGTGAAATCGACCGTCAACAATTATTGCCTTATGGTTCCCTGGAAGACATCCGGAATGCAGTGGAACGTGTGCAACGGAACCTGTTCAAGAATGGCGGTGTGATCGCTCAATGCGAGTTCGGCGCCGGTGCAAAACCGGATAATGTGATCGAAGTGTTTAAAATGTGGGATAAAATTCTTGGTTGATTTTAAATCTTTCAGTAATATCCATGCGTAAGAAGGTATTGAATAGATTACGGTGTCGTCTATCGGGAAAGAAAAACTTGTCGAACACCTTCAACGACGTACAGCATATTGCTTTGGATTCTGTTGACACCACGACTGCACACTACGCAGTCGGGCCACACAGAATCCTCGCAAATACGGGACTTTTTCACCTCGTTAGAACATTTCGTCTTCATACACTACATTCCGACGAAATGACCTAACGAGGGCATATCATTAATTTCGATTACTTATGGTCTTGTTAGTTCATCAACGGACAAACATGTTGATGAACTTGAAAGGGCATGTACTTATACAGCATTTGTTTCAGGATTGAAATACGGTAAGGGGAGAAAGAATGGGTCGCCTGACACTGGTTGTTTTGTGTTTGTTGGTTGCATTTTCCGTGTTCGGTCAAAACACCGTCGAACCGGTTCCCATGAACGACTACCTCGAGTTCGCACGGGCATCGGCGGACTGGACCTGGGAACATTATGATTCGTTGATTGTCAGATGGCGGGAGACGCTTGATCCGGAGAATATTTTCGGATACCGTTCCCCTCCGCGTTTGCTGGAAATGGCAACCATTTATGCAACCCTGTACGAACTGGAAGGCAACGAAGAGTACGCCGACCGTGCCGAACGAGTGCTGATCGAGTATGGCGACTACCGTGACGAGTACCCGGAAGAAGCGGCAGCATTGCGTCCCGATTATTCCAACGGTGTCCCCGCCCTGCCTGACTTTTTTACCACGATGCGGTATATCCGTCCATATGAAATCCTGAAAGAGCATGGCCGTCTATCAAGATCGCAACGACGGCACATTGACGAGGTCATTGCCCACAGCATTGAATACACCTTCCAGACCCAGGAATGGGGTGCGATGAACCGTGCGATGCTGCGCGCGGAAACATTAGCCTGGGCGGTACGAGTGCTGCACGATCATCCCGATGTGGACCGTTGGCGCCAATACGAACATGCTCTCGGATTCGATAACTGGGGGGCATGGGAGATTGAGGATGCCACCATCTATCACGGTGTCTGGCTCTATTCCCTGTTGGGATATGCGGATGCGAAGCAGCAGATGGAAGAGCTGTTCCGTACACCGGAAATGTATTATTACGGCCAGTATTTCCTGAACCTGATGTGCCCTGACGGCATGATCCCAGACTTCGGCGATGCAAACTGGCGTGGGAATTGGCAACGGTACCTCGTGTTTTTCGAAGCGGCGGCAGCGCAGTATGATAACCCGGAACTAAAATGGGCAGCGAGTGTGATCGCCCGGAACTTCATCGATTTTGATCGCATTCAGAACATCGGGCTTGCTTACCTCCTGCTGGACTGTTACCGGTACGGCACGGATGATGTCGCCTCGGAAATCCCGACAGCGTTGAGCATGGAAGTCATGGAGGATGTGCAGGGGAAAAAGATTGTGTTCAGGAACGGGTGGGAACCGGAATCGACATACATGCTCCTGAACTACAAGGATGAGGGGGAGGATGGATTTTTATACCGTGCGTACCTGCGGGATGCTATTCCGGTGGAAGAAGAGAAAATGACGCATGGTCACTCAGATGAAAACAGCATTGTGTTGCTCATGCATAACGGATCGGTGCTGCTGCATGACGGCGGTTACCGTGACTACATGCCCAGCGGGATGTATGGCGCGTATCGGCAGGATTATTTCCATAACCGCTTGTGCGTTCGTCCCGAGAAAATATGGTTCGGGCAGGAAGAGGGCGAATACCGGTACAGCCCAACCGATCATCCCGCCATCGAGGGACAAAGTGTGCTGGATTTCCTGCATAACGCCGGTTCCTACCACGAAGTCCGCACCCATAAAGTCGATTTTCTCACATTCGATGACTTCGATTACAGCCGTACCCGGGTAATCGACGACCGTAGAGGCTATGAATCCGACCGTGTGATCTGCTACCTCAAAGATCCTGAAATGATCGTGGTGTTCGACATCATGAAAGCCACGGAAGAGGGATACCTGACCGCAAGCAACCTGTGGCACACACGGCAGATTGTGGATCAGGGGGAACACTGGTATGACACCCATTACGATTCCCTGGGCAACCTCGCACTGGGCGACAACAGCAACCTGCTGATCTATTTCCCAAGCACTCATTACCGGATCGAGCAGGTGGAACCGCAACGGCGTCATTACCAGGATGAAATAACGATCTCCCAGACAACCGCCCAGTATTTTGAACTTGGGCGTCATATCGGATTTGCCACCGTGTTGATTCCGCATGATGCAAGTGTTGGTGCGAGCGATTGGGTGGCCCGTATCCATTATTCCGATACCACTCCCGAAGGCGCCGGCATGATGGTGACCATCGAGAACGGCGATGAAACCATCACTGTCGGAGTGAAAAACGATCTGCGTATGGACATGCAACGCGACTACCGCCGTCCACGATACACATGGGAAACGGGACGCATCCAGTTTGGCGATCTGGAATCCAACTGTGATTTTTTTGTGACTCGACGGAACGATGACGACCTGGCGTTTACGGTGGTGAACATGAGCCGGGCTGTCTTTGACGGAACGGTTCTGTTTGACCAGGCACCATCCTTCTTCGGACTCGCTTTTGACGGCAGCTCGGATCAGTCCGGTGTGGGAAAGGCACGGTACTGGAGGGATGAGGTTGAATTGAGATAGAATGGATTTAATCCAAGTATGTCCTCGATTGGTTAACAGTCAAATGATGTTTGTGTAGAATGAAGCAAGACAGTGTCCTCGTCAGTACATCGTGAAAAATGCGGTTCTAGTAAATCTCTTGAAGCACACGATGAACCTGACGAGGGCATAAGCGTAATTGAGGTTGAACAAATAGAATTCATCATGGATTGCATGCCTATTGAATCCGTTTGATTCCAACACGTTATGAACTAAGAGGTAATCTTACAACAAACTTAATGAGGAACAGCCATTTCTTACGAGGTTAATTTCGGATAATACAATTGCTCATTTATTAGTAACAATTCCTTGTTATATTTTCACTTTTCCGTTGAGTCAAGGCAGAAGAACGACAAGGTTCCGGCTTACATTCAGGATACAGTTGTGAAAGTACTTACCCGCATTTTTCCATTACATCTCTACGGTTTCGCTTCACCGGTATATTGGGAGAACCGTGAAGCGGTAAAAATCTGTTTCTCAAAACTGGTGGATCAGTTGCGTACCGGTATTCCGATGGAATACCGGGAAAGCATTCAATCGGAATTGTTGTTCTCAGAAACAGATGTTGAAAACCTGAAGGTAACTTCCTCTGCCCGGAGCGCCGGATTTATACCATTGAGCGGCGGTGTGCAACCATGGATGCTGAAAATGAGTGAAAACTTCCGCCATGTTGCCCTGATCAACACATATCTGTCGGAAATGAAGTTACCTGAAGAGCTTTCGGAGCAGTTGCTTTCGTTTAATGCGCACCCCTCCTGCACCGATTTTTATGCACGTATGAAACTGACCGGGAAACCGTGCGACTGGCTTTCAACAATGGAAGAATGGTCCTGGTATATCACTGCGAATCATGCATGTACACGGTTGAACCATTCCCGATTGCTACAGATCGGCGAAACGGAACCCTGGGTGATCAATAGCTGCCGTGATCCTCAAACATTCAAGAAATCACTGGGTATTAAAATTCAAAAAGTATCCCTGAACAAGTTGTATGCAACCCTGGACACCATACCGCCGGAAACCATAAACGAAATCGTAGCATCATGGAATAATGCTTGCGAACACTGCGATGGAATTAAAGCAGAAGAGCTGAGAAAAGCAGCACAGATATACTCCGGTGTCCAACAATTGGTGCAGGACTTTAACGCGGACGGTGTTACTCTCGCCTGCTTCCAGCTTATCAAGGATTTTGGCGTTACCGGCTGCATGGCGGTCAGCATGCTGAACCAATCTCCGGAGTTTATCGCCGCCTGCGAAGGCGACCTGGATGCGGCGGTTACCCTTTTACTGCTGAAAGCGATTGGTTCTAAATGTGTGTGGATGGGTAATCCAGTGATCCATGTGGATGATACCATGGAGCTCGTCCATTGCACCGCCCCCATGAAGTGCGGCGATACTTGTTTACCCTATACGATGAAACCGCATCATGAAAGCGGAAAAGGTGTATCGCTGCAGGTAACATTCCCCTCAGAGCAGACTGTAACACTCGCCCGTATTGGCAATAATGTTCGAGACCTCTTCTTCACCAATGCTATGACAGAGGACGGAGATCATTTGCCGACATGCCATTCTCAACTGCATATGTGGGTGCCTTCTTCGAAGGAAATTCGTGAGAACCTGATGGGAACTCACCTGGTTTGCGGATTTGGCGATATGGAAAAAGAGCTACAGTACTGCGCCAGTATCCTGTCTCTTAATCGACGTCCGGACAACAAGGAATTCTACCGATACACCAGGTAGTTAGCTGTTGGGAAAATCCTGCTCGAAGATGAGAACCCCCACAGAATTCATGTATATTGCTGGACAAGCATCAGAAAACTGTGAGGTATACATGCCGGGGAAACAGAGACCATCCACTGTCTACTTTTCCGATGTTGCCGTGGAAAGCCTGGATGTTCGCAAAACGCTGCCGTCCAAGTTCAAACGTATGATCCGACGATTCAAGCTGGATGACCGTATCAAGGATCGTACCGTCGGCATCAAGATGCATTATGGCGGCAACCTGGGCTACACCACGATCCATCCCCTGTTCATCCGGCTGTTGGTGGATGAGCTGAAACGGATGGGCGCCAAACGGATCGCGGTTATGGACAACAAGGTGGAGGATGGAGTCCTGCGTGGGTACACTCGTGAGATTCTTGGATGCGAGGTGGTCTCTACCTTCGGGCAAACCCGGAAATACCTCTACCGTGAAGAAATAGGTTTTAAGGGCGTCGATTTCGCCGAATTCGGTGGAGAAGCGGTGGACTGCGACTTCTTTATCGACTTCTCGCATGTGAAGGGGCATGGCGACTGCGGTTTCGGAGGGGCGTTAAAGAATATTGCGATGGGTGTCGTACCAAATACCACGCGGCAGAAGATTCATCAGCTCGAGGGCGGGATCACCTATGACAAAGACAAGTGTGATCTCTGCCAGGACTGCCTGAACGCATGCCCGAACGATGCTATTCTTCTAAACAAGAAAAAGCAGGAAATCGAAATCTTTTTTCATCATTGTACGTACTGCCAGCATTGTGTACTGGTGTGCCCGAATGAAGCGCTGCAGATGGAAGACCGTCGATTTGAGGATTTTTCACACGGGATGGCATTAATCACCGATAAATTCCTGCGCAAGTTCGACCCTCAAGACCTCCTGTTTATCAATGTGCTGATGAATATCACCATGTTCTGCGATTGCTGGGGCATGTCTACACCGTCCCTCGTACCGGACATCGGCATCCTCGCCTCACGTGATATAGTCGCTGTGGAATCCGCATCGCTGGACCTGATCAAAACGGAGAATTTCCTCCCGCACGGCCTCCCAAAATCACGGGAGCTGCTCGAGGGGGACGGTCACCTGTTCGAACGGATCCATGGGAAAGACCCGTACCTGATGGTGAAGTTCCTGGAGGAGGTCTATGGCGGTTCCTCCCGGTACGACTTGCAGGAAGTGGGATAATCCGAATAGAAAAAGAGGAACCGGGATGTCCAGCAATTTCGCCACATTTCATGAAGATGTTGTTTTCGGACGGTCGAACAGGAAGATCATCTGGCAGCCACGGATCCTCTGCTGGTATGATGATAAAAAATTTTTCGGGGAAGGGTTGCCGGAACGGTACAAGGACATGGACATCTACCAGATCTTCCGCGACCTGAATTGTTCCGCCCGCCTGTATGAATACAATGACTGTTTCCGTAGAATTGAACCTCCCGGAGTATCGGTTACCATGCGTGAACTCAACGAAACCGACACAGAAACCACCGTCCATACCCCCGTCGGCAAACAAACAGCGATACATCGTAAATCATACAACAGCGGCCACCCGATCACATTAAAATGGGAGGTGGAATCGCTCGAAGAGTTAAAGGTCGCCACATGGCGTGAGGAAAATGCTACGTGGGAATGGGACCGTGAAACGTTTGACCGTCTGCAGGCATCCATCGGTGACCTGGGAGCGCCGACCATGTTCATGCCGAGAATGAATGTGCAATGCCTCTACATCGAAAAGATGGGTGTGGAAAAAGGTGTGTACGCCATGTTCGACTGGACGGAAGAGATCGAAGTGTTTTTCCGTGTCCTTGAGGAGAACCAGTCCCGCCTGATTGATGTGATCAATGCTTCCCCGGTAAACATCATCAATTTCGGCGAAAATGTCCATGCGCAAACCCTTTCCCCGTATTTTTTCGAAAAGTATCACCTGCCCGAATGCCAGCGTCGCTGCGAAAAGCTGCATGCAGCGGGGAAATTTGTCAGCGCTCATTGGGATGGCGAC
Organism: bacterium; assembly: GCA_963674515.2. GTDB lineage: Bacteria > Electryoneota > Electryoneia > Electryoneales > Electryoneaceae. The sequence continues at coordinate 13,862 of CAXXQY010000026.1, read as the reverse complement.
ACGGCGCCGTTACTCCCCTATGCCCAACAAACTGGCTTGGACGGCATCGAAGCGATCACCCCGAAACCGCAGGGAGATGTGACCTTCGAGCAGATCAGGGAAGCCTTAGGCGATGAGATGTTCCTGCTGGACGGCATCCCGGCGGTGTACTTTGACGACACCTATTCCGTGGACACCCTGATCGAAGCCACGCACAACCTGATCGAGCTTTTCGCCCCAAAGTTAGTGCTTGGGATTTCTGATGAGATTTCATCCACAGGCGATATCGAACGGGTACGGATTGTGAAAGAGATTGTGGATCAGTACAACGCACAGTTTGAGTAGGAAGTATAGCCCTACTGCAGCTTAACCACTGAAGATGCTTTTTGCGAAGGTTGATACAGTCGGGTATCATCAATCCGAATAGCACTTCACACGACTGTGGGAAAAACAGCTACTCATTGTCTATCAGTGAAGTGAAGACGATATAGATAGCAAAGGTTGCTTGATGAATGATCACTCGGATAGCCGTGTCCGCTTGCAAACTCGGGAAAAACATGTCTATTTTGATGACATGTGGGTGTGGAAAAACAACTTCGTTAATGTGAATAAGAATCCTTTTTAAAGCACGGTTGGCAGACGTGTTTGCATGGAGATTCTGATGTCGCGGATCAAGCCCACGATAGCTGTGTGTTGTCTTACCTTCCTAACTGCCATCTGCTATGCCCTTCCGAACCGATTCATCGCAAGAATGAATGAACCTGGTTCCTTTTTTCTACTAACCTTTCAATGGGGTGATGATGAAGATTGGAGCGAACCAAACCATTTGACTATCGTGAGTGATTATGGGAATACTGTTGACCCTATACGGAATCAAATTCAATACATAAAATATCATAAGGAATTAAATGTTTTAAGTCATGCTATGATAAGACAAGGGAGTCTATTTCTGAGCAATGATAGTGGGTACTCATCTATTGGTATAGGTGACTATCCAGTTGGATATGATTTCGCTTGGCTTCCGATACAAGATTCATTAGTAGCTGTTAGATATCATATGTCATATTCACATGACACCTGCCAAACATGGCTTAATGATGCAAGAGGCGCTGGTTTGCACGATGAGGGCATTAGTACTGGAACTTATAATCTTGGTTGGTCAGGTGGTGACTATGCTACTTTCTCAGGATTTGAGAGCCCTCAAGGACTTGATTCAATGGGTTTCTTCTTTTCAGATTCCTACTGTGATACGTTTGAGGTTATGAGTTATTCAGACAGGTTCGATTATGGAAAGTTGAATTTAGGATTTAGTCCAGGCGAGTATTACTATCAATCATTCTTCGATTATGCTCCCGATACATTGTTTTTCACTACTGACACGGGTCGGACATGGCAGGTTAGCGGTTTTGTTCCAACATTCTATGGTGGTTTCTGGCATTCAGAGCTTGAGGCAGGCTGGCGACCGGGAGAAACCATCTGGTATGGTTGTTATTTTGATCCTTTTTACACTGATACAACCCATTACGAGCTTTACATTTATCATTCCCTTGATTATTGTCAATCATGGAATCTCCTCTATCACACACCATCCTACTATGAACAGAATCCGGATTCCATCGTAATCAGAGGAAGCTTGGAATCGTATGAAATACTACCTGATACATTTACAAATGTAAGTAGAATTGACACCCTCTATTTCGACGTGACCGATGTCGCCTGGACTCACCCGGTTATTGAACCTGAACAGTACAATGTCACCATCGATTGGATGCTTCTTAGAGAAGATTCTACACTTCTCGACATAAGTTTTTCCGAAAACGCTTTTTCCGAAGCGGGAATCATCGAAGGTACGATCTACCTGGAAATGATTTTTTCCCATCGTATGTATATGCCAGTGTATGTTCAAGTTCCTGTACGGGGATACTTGTATCCATCCAATTATGACGACGATCCGGCATACATAGAAGTCACCGGTACTACTGAGGCTGTAGCCGAAACCGCAGACACACTCTACAATCGCAGTCCCGTCGACACATTGCTGCTATCCATTGATGCGATACAATGGACAGGAATTCTGCCGGATGAGGGTAGCTACGAACCATCGATTGACACACTCCTGCCGCCTGGAGGGCAAGGTTTGCTTCGATTGAATCTTTCGTCCGATGCATTTTCCGATACCGGGAACGTTACCGGTGTTGTCCGGCTTTCCACGAACAGTCTGCTTACACCTGAGATTGAAGTACCTGTCCAGGGGCATATTGATCCTGTGGATAGTACGCCTGAATCCCGGCAGGAGAATTCACCATCCACCTTTGCAATCCTGTCCACCTGGCCCAATCCCTTCAATTCAACACTTACTGTTTCCTTTTCTTTACCGCAGGATGGAGACGTATCCTTTGCACTCTATAATGTCCTTGGAAGAAGAGTATTCGAGGAATGCAGATTCTTTTCCCAAGGGTATCAAACAATACAGGTAGAGTGTGAAAATAATAGAATCCTGCGGGGCAGCGGAATATACTTTGTGACAATCAAGAATAATGGCGTCACCTTGTCGAAAAAGGTAATTTTGTTAAAATAGGAACAGAATTTTATCCTGAAAAAAGAGCCCATAATTCCTGGTAATAATACGGCCCGTTCTCCATTGGAGTCGTAAAAACCAGCCATGCCACCAGGGCAAAAAGAGGGATCGCCATGTTCAGAGTGATGATCACAGGGGTTATTTGCCTGGTGCGCAATACGAAAAACATGATGATATGATAGACCAGGTTGGCCGCAGCAAATAGCACAGGGACAAACAGCATGGCATAGAACCCGCCACCCAGTCCCGGTGCGAAATGCAAAAGTTGAAATCCGATCACAATGACAACAACACAACCGATAAACGGGGAAAACACAACTCCGGTAGCCCATGTAAGTGCATAGACAATCAATACCGTTTTGGTTGTAATCGGTTTGTCAGGCGGCGCCTGGGGGTTGGATTCTGTCATGTTATTCATGGGGTAAAACTATTTCGGGAGAACAGAGAAAGTCAAATTCTTTTACACACTTCAAGCATTTGTTATGTGCTTCGTGACTAGAAAGACGAATGATTCATCTCGATAGTACACAGTAGCATTGCCTTATAGCACTATCCTTCAGGGAATGTCTCACAATGTGAAACGTTTATGTAGATGTCATTCCCGCGAAGGCGGGAATCCAGAGATAGCGTGACGATGTCGTGCTTATACTATTGATAATTATAAGATAGCGAGATTACTGAAATTGTTTTCTGGATTCCCGCCTTCGCGGGAATGACATCGTTTTAAAAATTTCAGTATGTTTGGATTCGCCCTGAAGGACGGCGCTACCTATTCCATGCATAGCCTCATTGATAGGATCGTATCATTTTCTGAAGAATTCTTCACAGAATTTCCAGGCAAATACCAATGTTCGAACAATTGTTATTCCCTGGGGAACCAAACCGTCCTGCCACGAGCTAGTTCCGCCTGGGTTTCCCGCATGATTCAGTGAATGCAAAGCCGTATACGGTTCTTCGTTTTCACAGGCGCAACGGGAGACAATCGGCGTATCGGCGAAACACTCCGAACGGAACATCAGATCAGCCTCGCGCAACAGGGAACTGTCACCACGGTTGGACTCCACACACTTCATCATCCATTCGAGGTACCGTTTATTGTTCACATGACCGTTTACATCTATGTCCTTCTCTGTCGTGAGGATGGACTGCTCCCACTCGTGCTTTCGTAGTCGTGGAACCATACGTGATTGAAACTGGACGGGTGCATCGGGACGGTCCGGGTGGTAGCGTGATTCAAAGTTTTTCGGGAGGGCGACGGCCTTGCGGGACGACATATCCATCATCATCCAGGAGGAAAGCGATGAGATTAGACGGATTCCGTAGGGAGTGTCGGCGGTAAACGCACGGGTGGCATAGTTTTTCTCGACGCCATGGGGGTACGTGGTGATTTTTACCGTTTCCATCCCATTCGATGGAAAGTTTTCCACCTTGAGATAAAACCGCACCATCACCCATGTGAGATTGTCCGCATTTAATTCCTCTTTGGAAAATCCGAGCCGAGCCGCATCATGCCAGGCTGCTTTTTCAAAATAGCGGATCATTGACGGCAACAGACGGTTTCCCGTATCAGTATCCGGATCGAAGGGAAACTCCGATGTCCAGACAGGATCTTTTACCATGATTCCTTCTCCAGCATAGCTTTGTCCGTTTCCTGAAACTTCGATAATACGATAAGTATCGAACTGACGAAGTAAAAAAATTACCCTGTTTTCTCTTCAAGCCCACCGAACAGTTGCGAAATTTCCCTGATCATGTCCCAATTCACCCAGCAGGCGACTTGCTTGCCTTTACGTTCCATGTGAATCAATCCCGCCTGGCGAAGTTCTTTCAAATGATGGGAGACAGTGGACGGCGCCAGCTCGAGGTCATCGCCCATCCGACGCAGGCAACTACGGATGTCATCTATGGAATGATCCACCTCTCCCGGCTGGTTCAAAGCAAGGTAGTCCAGCAGCATCCTCAGCCGGTTCGGATTCGAGAGTGCAGTAAACGCTGACGAAAACTTTGCGATCTCTTCGTTTTTATAGTTCGACATATATCGAAATGTAGGACAAAGGAGGGGCTTTGTCAAGGGAAGTGAGTTGACATGTCGTTGCGAGATTTTCGGCGTGCTGTTGTTTTTTACGCAGAAAACCAAAGCAATCTTCTTCCATTCCCACACACAATCCTGGATGGCACTTCTATAAACTTTACCCACACCCGGAACGAGATTGCCGCGTCGTCTGCCGGTAACGACAAAAAACTCCGGCGGACATCCTCGCAATGACGCGTATCCGATTGCTTTTGATTCTGTTGACACCCCGATCCGCTGGCCAGCGGATCGGGCCACACAGAATTGCAATAACGTGTTGGATTTATGTCATGGCGAAATCGAGGAAATCATACTGTTTCATTCGACGGACCACAATCGCGCCGGATCTCTTCACCTTCGCTGATCTCCAGGTCGCCCAACTGGTTAACGATCTCTTTGCGCAGCTTTGGTTCCAGGATAAGGTACTTGATCATTTCCTGATGTTCCAACTCTCGTTCATGATGCATCATCCCGACAATGTAGTTCGCGACACCGTTCAGGAAACCGTCCGAAATACGGGAACGTTGGGTAAGCTGTGATTCTACCACATCCATGTATTTGTCCCACACCTTTAATGCATCCTGGGATTTTCCCAGTTGCCGGTACAGGTCCGCCAGTGAAATGCAGGAATCATAAAACCCGGTTTCAATCGCTTTTTCATAATAATAGACTGCTTTAATCCAGATCGCTGAAACGCGGGATTCAGCGCCGATGAATACAGGAGCCCCAGGTTATCATAGGCATGAACATTACCATCTTCTGCCGCCTTTTCATTGATTTTAATTGCTTCTTCGACTTTGTCAGGATCATTGATGGCATTCTCAATCGATTCCAACAATGCAAGGTTGGTTTCGGCGATTTGAAACTTGTTTTCATATTCTTCCCAGGGATGTTTTACCGGTGTTTCGACTTCTGTTTTTGTTTCATCCCTGCGAATTATTTCTTTCTTTTTACCTGATTTGGCAGTAGAACGTTTTTCCATTTTTTCTTTTGATGAAGTTTTTTTCCTGATCTGTGTTTTACGGTCGGAAGGAGGGGACTGATCGCTTAATCCACGTACAACATGGTCTGCGGAGTTGACAGCATCGATCAACACTTTAAACGGTACCCGCTTGTAACCATTGACAGCATCTACCACATATCCCATGGATTCAAGGATGGAAGACAACACCTTCCTGGTCTGAGCGATATCGCCATTGCTGACATAGTATACGATAGCGTATTGTTTTTCGCTGGATGTCAGCGCTTCGGCCATTTCCTCCTCGTCCTTTCGTACCGAGGTGACAATGGGACCATTCGGGTTCTGCAGATCAATCAATATGTACAAGTATTCTTTCGCCATTTTTTCATCCGTCTTTTCCTGCTTGCAACGACATGTAATGTATCGTAATCCCGGTTAAAACCGTTCTCACCTCTTTCAACTCAAGATGGATTTTTATTCTCGAAAGAAGCGACAAGATCAACGAGAACATCCGGGATTCGTCTCGTACGTCCTTCGGCATTTGTCACAGCGTGAACAGTATGGCCCTGGACCAGGACTTTGTCTTCTTCCACTCGCCTGATCTCGTAAGAAAACTGAAACCGTGTATGTTTGATGATCGAAACTGTGGTCGAGATTTCAATCAGGTCATCGTAAAACACTCTTCCCTGGTAGTTCAGGTGTGCTTCCGCCACTGGTACAAAAAATCCCATCTCTTCAAAGGAACGATAAGTTAACCCAGCGGCACGCATCCATTCATTACGGGCGATCTCAAAATATACAAGATAATTGGCGTAGTAGACATGCTGCATCTGGTCTGTATCTGCGTAGGGCACACGGATAGTGGTTATTACACGGTTATCATCCCTGCGCACATTTTCCAGTTTTGCGGCCATGAATTCTCCCTGTATAGTTCCATGGAAGTGTACAATCAAAACCATTCCGGTGCAACGACATATCCTTGTCTCCAGTTAAATACACCACAGTTTTCCTGTCTAAGGTTTTAAAATTCCTGATTATTAATTACTAATTATTCTCTAAATTTTATATTCAACTTGATTTAGTATATTTTCGCAACTAATAACTCCGAGAGAGCAACTAATAACTCCGAGAGAATAATTGTCAATTGTGGATTGTTTCTAATTGACAAAAAAAAAGCATTTAATCTACATTAATGATATGGCAGTTTCAATTATTGTTTATCTTACAAAAAGGAGAAGTAAAATGCGTAACGGATTTTTGATGCTATGTCTGCTCTTTGTGATGGTGTCATTAGCGTCTGCTCAGACGGGGATTGGATTGACACAACCGTTTTTTCATCAAGTACAAATTAATAGTGGTGATGATGACTATGAATCAGCTACTATCACTAACAATCTTTATGATTGTTCAGTTGTTGGAACCTTAACTTGGTGGGAAGCAGAGCAAGACGATGATGATGGTACGGATATTGAAGTGGCTATGGGATATTTACATCAATCTGGACATGGATATACGAATTGTTCGGTAACAATTAACGAAACTGATGCTAGAGCATCTACGAACACTTCACTTAGTAGTGAAGTTCAATATGGGATAAATTTATGGCATAGTACAATATCTGTTAGTAGAATAGGTAATCAGGGCGGTCCATTGCTTGCATATTTTTCTGCCATTTGGTACGATGTTGAAGGTAATGGAAAGGTTGGTGAAACTGCGTTAGAATAGTTATATATTTTCAGCAGGTAAACGATTGAGTTTACCTGCTGAGATTTTTAAACCAAAAATCATTGGCTGAATATTTGTTCTTGAGGTGTCAGGTGAAAATATATTGGACGTTTCTTCTTTTACTAAAGCATTCGTTGCAATGTTTAGTATTATCAAGTGTAATAATCACTCCTTTGTTTGCCGATTTTGTTAGTGATCCGGTAGGCAATTCTACTCCATCTGTTTTTGTAACGGGTGATGTAAACACTAAAATAATAGCATCTTATCTTTGGGGTGGCTTTTGGCTTTCGGAGAATCATGGTGAAAGTTGGATACCTATCAATTCTGGTTTTGAGCAATTACCAAATCCTAATATTTCAAGAATAGTTACAGCGACTTCACAACTTGACACATTAACAGCAATGGCATTACATGATCCTCCGACTCTTTACATCTCAACGGATTCTGGTCATACTTGGGACAATATTACTGATACAAGAATGAATGAGGATATGTGGACAACAGAATTACCTTCAACTTTTCATCCTTCAGATGCATCTACGATCTTTTGTGCAAGCTCTGCCCATCTATTCGTTAGTCAAAACGCAGGTGAAACATGGGAACGCTATGGTCCAGTTGACACTACTTCTTATTCAAAGAGAAATGTTTTATATGATGAACGCTCGAATCGTATATTCTTGACAGGATTCTATATAAGGGAGCAGAGTGGTTATGATTATGGCGGAGTGCTTGTTTCTGCACCAAATAACTTCAACGAATGGACAGAGTGTCTGAATATGTATGAACAATTTGGTGTCAGCATGGCATCAGTTTGGTCAATAACAGTTCTTTCGAATAACGATTGGCTTGTTTGTGTACCCGATGTTTACGATGAAGGTGATGATTGGTTTATAGATCCACTGGCGGTGAGTTCAGATGATGGTGAAACGTGGCAAAGAGCTGGAACAGGTTTACCGCCATATTATCACCCTCTTAAGGTAATTGAGGACACGTCACATCAAGGTAAACTATTCATTTGCGGCACATCCTATTATGGCCTATATACCTCGGATGACTACGGTAGAACATGGCAAAGGTGTTTAAGTGGTCTTCCGGAAAATGCTTCAATGATCAATGATATTAGTTTCGATAGCGAAAACAATGTTATCTTCGCGAGTGTTGATGGTTTTGGATTATTTGAAAGTGTGGATTCCGGTGCAAGCTGGCAGTCTGTTGCTCAACCGCCAATTGGGTCCAAGGGACACTTGTCTATTTTTGAAGAAACAATATGGTATAGAGATACAGGGTATCGACTGTGGTACAATAACGAAAATGCCGAAACTTGGGATGAGGTATTATATCCCGTATATCAGGATACAATTACTATGTTTCGCCCTATTATATATCAAAATGAAGCATGTTTAGTATCAGGCGTATGGTTACGCCCATTCAATGATTCAGACGCCTATTTCCGTATGGCTTATAGTAATAATTTTGGAATTGATTGGATTTATTCGGAGCAATTACCTTTCTTGCCTTCAGGTTCATATGAGCGATTTTGTATCCATGATTGTTCTGATTTTGTTAGAATGACAACTCCAAACAAGAATCAGGATTCTTTATTTATTTCCACAGATTTTGGCGAATCTTGGCAATCATACGGTTTGCCTTTTTTCTTTAGAGATTACCAACAAAATGATTCTATGTTCTTCTTTACAGATCTTAATAATTTGTACATTTCGGATTCATCTCTTACATCGTATGAAACTATTTCATCCCCTGAAAATATGATAATCAAACTATTTACTGAATTAGACGGAAACGTGTTCCTTTCATGCAACCAACAACAGCAAAATATTGGATTTTACTCTTACAGATGGGAAGACGATAGATGGGAACTTCGGAGTACCCTTGAAGGCGGCAGCCGTTTATTTGAGATTGTTCGCTTGCCTAATGACACTATTTTCATTAGTGCAGATATCAATTTTTCACATTTTGATATATCGTATGACTTGGGATATACATGGTCTGAGCATCCTGCAGAATTTCCCTGGCCGAACCAGACTTGGAGTTTTACAGATTTAGAATACGATCCCTGGCGTGGACGTTTATGGGCGTCTACTGGTGCGGGTTTATGTTATCTTACAATTGATCAGTTAAACTCTGTAGATGGTCCACTGCAATTCCAACCGTCCGATCCATACTTGCTGTCTGTTTATCCGAATCCATTCAACAGTTCCATCCGAATCCAATTCACTTTAACCTCTCCAGGTCCGGTACGATTGGAACTGTTCAACATAGAAGGTCGCCTTGTCCGAACAATGTTGGATGAACAAAGACAGCCGGGGTGTTACACGATTCCTGCTGAATTAAACTCTTTAGCTTCAGGTGTGTATTTTTTACGACTTGACTCAAATCAGCATACCAATACAAAACGGATCGTATTGTTGCATTAAATCTTTGTACCACAAGAGACATATGTATTCATTTCTGGCAACAACAATTCATTCGTGGTATACGGATTTTCAATCTTATATCATTTGACTCATTATTGATTCCGAAATGAGAGACATTTTATTATTTATCCATAAAAGAGCAACGCCTGCCCAGTGGGCAGGCGTTATTGCGCAAATGGCAACTTATTCTTCAGATGTTCCAGGATTCCTGGAACATTAATAGAGGTCCGACCACCTCCAGTCGCCTGAAATAATATACTATGAAACAGACGCTTGAATCAATTCTCAACTCACGTCAATCTTAACCAACACTAACCCGATTAAAATGATCCAAAATCCTATTTTTCGATTGAAATGGTAGCTAAAAGGCGCTGCATTCCTGCCACACCTGCTGAATCATTCGTCAACTGCATGACGTAACCTGTCTTGGCATTTCACACCGATGCTCCTGGAGTATCAGAATTTTGTCAGGAAAATACTAAAAACGTATTGATATCCACTATAAAGATGTCGTAATATCGAACCGGTTCGATAATTATTTGACAGATAAACAACATTTCTATGATACTTATTTTATGGAAATTGCATATTTTATAAATGGTAATGTTTTTTGTAAAATCGGTGTTTTCGTCGAAACGTTTCGAGAACCATGTCATCTACCATTCGAGATGTTGCCAACAGGGCGAAAGTGTCGCCCTCCACTGTATCTGCCGTTCTCAACGACAAGGGATACGTACACCCAAAAACCCGGACTCGTGTTCTTAATGTCATTCGCGAATTGAATTACACCCCGCGAAGGTCCGCACGAAATCTCACAAACCAGCGAAGTGGGAATCTCGGTTTTATTCTGAATGAACGGTATTTCAACCGTGCTGAACCGTTTTACACTCGCGTATTCCTGGGTACTGAATTCCAGGCGCGAAACCATGATCTGTACGTGCTTTTTACTTCTGTAGACGAATCCTATTCATCACCCAAACAACTTCCACGTTTTTTGCAGGAACAGAACGTGGATGGCGTGATTATCGCAGGTGAAGTACCAGATGTGTTGATTGAGGATATTCTTTCCCGTGATGTGCCCCTGGTGCTCATTGATTTTGGCAATGAGGACATGAATGTCACCCGTGTGTTGATTGACAACAAGCAGGGGGTACGTCTGGCTACCCGTCATTTGATCGCACAGGGCCATACGGCAATCGGGTTCGTAGGCGGATCTTCTTACCATCCCAGCGGCAAAGAACGTTTCCGTGGATATTGCCAGGCGATGGGCGAAGCAAACATCGAAGTCAATAAGGATTGGATCGAATGTTCGGATATTCCTGCCAGCATGGAATTGGGTGATTTTGGCTTCGAGAATTTACTGAAGAGGTGTCAGCCGCCATCGGCCGTGGTTTGTTTTAATGATGCTACTGCGTTTGGGGTCATCCGGGCAGCCAGGCGTCATTCGATCAAAGTCCCAACACAATTGTCGGTAGTTGGATTCGATGATGTGGAGGCAAGCTCGATTATGCATCCACCACTTACTACCGTAAAGGTGTTTAAAGAGGATTTAGGTGCGGAAGCAGTGCGCTCAATTGTGGATCGTATCCAGAATCCCGAAAAGCGACCTATTACCACCCGGATAGGGGTGGAGTTGATTGTACGTCAATCGACGGAAGAGTTTAAACCAAGGTGAGTCAGGAGAAGATAAACGTGAAAAAACCGGAAGTATTCAATCGTCGCCTGTTTATGGTCTGTCGTGAAAACAAGTTTGAAAAAAGGGCTGTTCTCAACCCGGCCCTGTGGCCGGAAGGCGATGATTTTCACTGTTATTACAGGGCTGTGGCGCCTGATATGGTTTCGACTCTTGGCTATGCACGACTGACGTACGATGGGGATAAAGCAACAATCACGGAACGATGGGACAGGCCACTGCTTGCTCCACGGTATGATTATGATAAAATGGGAGTGGAAGACCCGAGAATAGTGCGCTTTGAAGATAAATACTACCTGTTTTATACCGCGTATGACGGTTACAACGCCACAATGGCAATGGCAGTCGGGGATACACCGCTTTCCTTTGGTGAAGCATCCAGAATTGGACCCCTGTATACGAATGAAGAGGCGATGAAACTGGTGTCCGGAAAACCGGACTTGCAGGTGTATCTCGACATCTGGGCAAAAGATCCGAAAGATCAGCTTCTCTGGGAAAAAGACATGATGATTTTTCCACGTCGGATCAACGGGAAGATCGCCTGCGTGCATCGCCTTCGGCCAGATATGCAAATCGCTTATTTCGACACCATCGAGCAGTTAAGCGATCAGGAGTACTGGAAAGAGTATTTGCAGAATATGGACAAATTCCGGCTCATGAAACGTGAGCAGCCATGGGAATCGAGCCATATGGGGATCGGACCGGTACCGTTGGAAACCGAATATGGCTGGTTGATTATTTTCCACGGCGCGAATTATCCGGGCGTTTCGTCGAAAGTGAAAACCTACCGCGCCGGTGCAGCATTACTTGATCTGGATGACCCGCAGAAGATCATAGGACGAACAAAAGAACCATTGTTCGAACCGATAGAAAAATGGGAAAAAGTCGGTGATGTAAATGAAGTAGTTTTCCCGGAAGGATTCGCTGTTCGGGATAATGTGATTGACCTTTATTACGGCGGCGCTGATTCGGTAATCGGTGTGATCAGTGTTCGGTTGGATGAACTGCTGGATTATTTGAGGAAGTGATTTATACATGTAGATAGAGAAGCGTATTGATGTGACAGGTATTTGATGGTCTGGAGGATCATTTGAAGAATGTACTGCGCATATCGTTCCTGTTCCTAATGTTGTTGTCCGGGTGTGCCCGGCAACAGCAGGAGAGTGGTGTGCGTTTGCTGTTCTGGTCCTCCACCAATCCCTATGAAGTTGAGTTTGCCCGAGAACGAATCACGGAATGGAATGAAGCTCACCCCGATACTCAAGTCGTATTACAACCCCTTCCGGAAGGCCGAAGCGGCGAGGAGGTGTTGATCATCGCTGCTGCCGGGGGAACCGCACCGGACATTTGCGCGAATGTTCCCCCTGTCATTGTGCCCCTTCTTGCCAAGGCCCGGGCGCTTGTACCGTTGGACCGGTTCCCGGATGGACGTCAAGTTATGGAAGAACGTCTGCCTGATGGTTTGCTGGAAACATTCGTTGCATCGGATGGCAACCTCTACCAGATCCCATGGAAGGGAAATTCCATCCTCGTGCAATACAACATGGGATTGCTACGTGAAGCGGGTATAACTGAACTGCCGACCACATGGTCGGAATGGAATGAAGTAGCTCAACTGGTAAGCAGGGATAATGACGGTGACGGCCAATATGACCAGTGGATGGCGGATTTTAATGTCGTTTCCGAATGGCGTCAGCGACTCTTTGATTTTTATACCTTTTATATAGCTGCGTCCGGTGGCCAGACCCTTCTGCAAGATGGCCAGGTGCATTTCGACAACCAGGCGACACGAGATGTGTTCCAGTTTGTTCATGATGGCTACAGACGTGGTTATTACCCGAATTCTATTTTTGTCGGGGATATTTTTCTCCGGGGAAGTATTGCAGCGCACGTAACCGGCCCCTGGAATATCGCCCATGTGGAACGGTTTAAACCGGAAGGTTTTGAGTACGCATTCGGTCCGATTCCTGTCCCGGACGATTATGAAGGCGATCATTATACTTTCGGCGATCCGAAAAGTATAGGGATTTTTTCCACAACGGATCATCCTGAAGCCGCATGGGCGTTTTGCCGGTTTTATACATCCCGACAAGCCGATTTGAGGTTACTGGAAATCACCAACCAGTTACCCCTCCGTCGCAATCTTTTAACAGATACACTTTTTGCCGAATACTTCGAAACCAACCCGATGATGCGTCCTTTTGCGGAAAAGGTACCCTTCACTCGTGGATTCGATCAGAACACAGCGTTACAGGAAGTGTTCGATGCCATTAATTCCGAATGGGATGCGGTCTGTATCCAGGGGCGAAGGGACGTGGAAACGGGAGTTGAACGAGCTATTGAAAGAAGTAAACGGATTTTACGTTCCAGGGGAAGTTGAACATGGCGACATTGCTGCCGAAAACAATTCACAGATCTGA
>CAXXQY010000025.1:0-53926 GCA_963674515.2 bacterium | reverse complement strand
GTGGCGCAATGAACTGTACCATATCCCGGACCTGGAACAAACCTGGTACAAGAATGAAAACAATCCCATCTTTTCCCTGACCGGCACGCCGGGAAACTGGAATTCTACACCATCCAATTCACTGCTGATCCTGCCGCGCATTTTTGAAAACCAGGCCATACAACGGTTGTATTATGGCGGTTATGACGGATCGACGTATTCCATAGGGCTCGCCACATCGGAATCGTTACGCGAGGGATGGGTTGAGTACGCTGCAAATCCTGTTCTTACGGGTACACCGGGTGAATGGGATGAAGCAGGTGTCGGTAATGCCTGGGTAAGTGAATCGGATGGAACCTGTTCCATGTGGTATTCCGGAATGGACAATAACGGGGTTTTCCGAATCGGATATGCGACATCGGATGACGGAATCATATGGGACAAGTACGAAGGAAATCCCATCCTTTCCGAAACACTTGGCGACTGGGACACAGATGGTGTTCTATCCCCTTGTGTCTTGAAAATAGACGGCATTTATCACATGGCATACACGGGTTTCAACGGGATCGGTGATCTGGATATCTGCCAGATCGGCCATGCTGTTTCTGTGGATGGGATACACTGGGAAAAGACATCCAGCAATCCTCTGCTTGAAATCGGCGACTATGGTGAATGGGATGAAATAAGCTGTGCGTATCCCTATGCCATGCAGACCGATTATGGTGTCTCATTGTGGTATATAGGATCATCCGGTGATGGATACAGTATCGGATTCGCTTCTTCTACGGATGGTGTTGAGTGGGAAAGATCCTCCATGAATCCCGTGCTTGCCGGGGATGCTGACATGTGGGATTCCCGCATGACCGCTTGTGTGCATGTCGCTGAAGACTACGGTTTTCATGAGATGCTCTATTTCGGCTGCGATTCAGATATATCCTATGCGGGGCTCGGGCATGCAGTATCCGTACCCTGGACCGGAGTCCGTGAATATGCGGGAAACATACCGGAGTCACCCATTCTGCTCAGTTGTTACCCGAATCCTTTTAATTCGATCATCAACACCGAGTTCCAGTTACTCGCCCCAGCCAATACACGTATAAGTATCTACAACGTGATCGGGCAACGTGTCGCACTTCTTCACGATGGACTGCTGCACCAGGGGATTCACCAGTTTCCATGGGCAGCCCAAGGTTTTGCCTCCGGGACCTATTTTGTTGTCCTTGAGAAAGACAATGTACAGTCAACAACATCGAGGATACTGTTGCTGAAATGAAACGATGCAGATTCGTTTTTTTATCTTGATTTTGTTTTTCTTGATTTCATGCCATCCTTCCATGGAAACAATCCTATACCGTTGTATATTCAGATAATCGGGTGTATTACCTTCGAATCGTGCAAGCCGATTTGCTGAAGAAAAGACTTATCCACTGTTGAAAGGAGATCCACATCGAAGGTTTTCCGGGAGGTTTTTCATGCGTGTACTGTTACATCGTGGTTCGATTTTTCACCTTATCCTCCTGTCTGTAACCGCTCCCCTCTATGCCCAGGTTGAATTTGAGAGCAGGGCTCTGCAGATCGGGCAATCTCCTCCCCGTGGTGTTTGTGCTGTGGACCTCGATCAGGATGGCCTCGTTGATATCCTGGGTGTTTATCCCAATGAAGGCATTCTCTGGTGGATTAAAAATGAAGGCGAACAGATCTTCAATACAATCGCTGTCACAAGTGAAATTGGCGGACTTGGCGGTAAAATGGCTGTTGCCGACTACAACGGTGATGGAAACCTGGATATTGCCATCTGCTCGACAAGCTGGCCGGCAGTGGTCGATGAGGGATATATCTTCTGGTTTGAGTTTGACGGTGAACAAGGATTTACACCACACTTGATTGCCGGTAATTATGGCGGAGCCTTTGGCGCTGACACGGAAGACATGGACAATGACGGCGACTTCGATATCGCCACTATCGCTTACGCCGATGGCCAGGTAACCTGGTGGGAAAATGATGGCGAAGGAGATTTTACTGAGCACATGATCTCCGGTAATGTAAGCGGACCATACTGTGTCGAAATTGCCGACATCAATGGCGACAACCATTTTGATGTTGTTGCAACAGCTTTCACGGGGAATGATATCATCTGGTGGGAGAATGACGGTTCCATGGGATTTGATCATGAACACTTTATTGTCAGCAGCATGTCCTATGCGAGCCAGATTGTGGTTGTTGACCTTGACCAGGATGGCGACAATGACATCATCAGCACTGCCGAAGGGTCCGATATCCTGTTCTGGTGGGAACAGTTTGGTAATGTCCAGTTCGAGAGCCACCTGATTGCTTATAACATCGACCGTGTCTCTCCTGTGATCACCGGTGATTTTACCGATGACGGATTTATTGATATAGCCTGTGGAGGGTATGCTGACGGTTCACTGGTATTGTTCATCAATGATGGAATGAATGATTTCACTGCAAATGAAATATCAGACCAGGAGATCGGTATCAATTTTATCGACGCTGCCGATTTTGACGGAGACTATGACCTCGATTTGGTTGCATCCACGGAACCCACTGCAGCGATCACACTGTGGAACAATCAACTGTTTCATATACCCGATAATGAGCAGGAATGGTTTAAGAACGATGGTAATCCTGTCTTTTCACTCCTGGGCGAACCGGACAGTTGGAATTCGGTCGCAGATTATTCCACGCTGATTTTACCACGACTCTTCCGTGACGTTGATTCGGAAATGCTCTATTACGGCGGTTATGACGGTGAAACATGGAGCATCGGACTCGCAGAATCTCCTTCGTTACGAGAGGGATGGACCGAATATCCCGATAACCCTGTTCTAACAGGGACTCCCGGTGAGTGGGATGAAGCCGGTGCAGGCAACGGATGGATTATCAGAGAACAGGGACTCTATTCCATGTGGTATGCCGGAATGGATTCTGAGGATGTGATTCGAATCGGATACGCGAATTCTGTTGATGGCATCACCTGGATGAAGTATGTGGAAAACCCGGTCTTTGATGTGATGAACGGTGAGTGGGATTCGGATGGCGTTCTTACACCCTGTGTCCTCTACATTGATGATATGTATCATATGGCCTATACAGGATTCCATCGTGTTGGTGAATATGAGGTCTGCCAGATCGGGTATGCGATTTCCGAGGATGGTTTGAACTGGCAACGAGTGCAAGCGGACCCGATCATCGAAATCGGTTGCAGCAGCGAATGGGATGAACTCAGTTGTGCGTATCCATTTGCCATGGAGACAGATACGGATGTGTTGCTGTGGTATCTTGGCTCAGCGGGAGATGGCATTTCTACCGGTTTTGCCTCCAGCACAGAAGGAATCGAATGGATAAAATCGGGGCACAATCCGGTCCTGACAGGCGATCTCAATATGTGGGATTCACAGGTTGCTACCTGTATCCAGGTAAATGGAAACCGTGGATTTTACGAAATGCTCTATTTCGGTGCTGATAATGAGCCGACGTTCACTGGCCTGGGGCATGCAGTATCGGTGCCGTGGTCATCAACAAGGAAAGATTCGGAGATACTTCTTCCGTTACATTCTTCGATTACTGGCTGCTACCCGAATCCATTCAATTCCATCGCCCATATCGAGTTCCAGTTGCAAGCACCCGCTCAGACAAGATTATCGGTGTACAATCTCCTGGGGCAACAAGTGACAGTTCTCACCAATTCTTTCCTTCTATCGGGAAATCATCATGCCCTCTGGAATGCAACAGACCTTTCCTCCGGTGCCTATTTCCTGATTCTTCAGGGCGATGGCATACCAACTTCGACAGCAAGAATTCACCTTGTAAAATGAATGGTGGAAAATCGTCTTACATCGACAGGATCAGATCCGCGGCTTCCAGTCCCTTTTTCGCCAATTCTTCGAATTTTGCATATTGTTCTTTCGTCAAATTCAGTCCTTGAAGAATGGTCTTGTCGAACGTGCCTTTCTGCAGTTTCACATTGACACCATTGTGGATTTCACCGGAATTGCAGAAATGATTCGCGATGATGACCATCTTGTCCAACTGCCCCAGATCCTTTTGCAGTGCCGATCGATGATGATTCTGCACTGATCTCACAACCTGCTTGTCCACCGGCCACCAGAAATCGACATATGCGGCGCCAACCGAGGAATGGTTTGCATAAAAGGACTGTTCTTCCGCCCGTTGTAATTCAAAATCCGGATCATTGGTATGGTCGCCAACAACCTTCTTCAGGAAATTGGCGTAGGATTGCGGGGCGATATACCCGAACACCATGATCCCGATATCGTGCATGAGCCCGGAAATATAGGCCAGTTCCTGTTCTTCCGGAGGCAGACGCAAAACACGGCTGAGAGCATGGGTGCTGAATGCCACACACAGGGAGTGTTTCCAGAACTGTTTTTTATTGATCAGTATGCTGTCTTCGAAAGCTGAGATCAGTGAAAAGGAAATGACGATATTTTTAATTTCTCTCAGTCCCAATCGTCCAATTGCCATGGCGAGATCCTTGATCGTCACTCGTCCCGCCGAATAGTACGCGCTGTTTGCAACACGGATGATATACGCCGTTAACGCTGGATCGGCGGCAATCAGCTTGGAAACCTCCTTAATGCCGCTCTCCGGACTTTTCAGTTTCTCGTTGATTTTCGCGACTACATCCGGTAATGGCGGAAGATCCTTCTTGGTTCGTATCAGTTTGAGAATGGCATCCGTGATCACAACATCTGTAGTCCGTGAATCGACACCTTCCGAGATGTGCGCAACCTGTTCAATCCTGAATCCTGAAGATGATTTTGGTTCCAAAGATTTTTTGACTACAGGCTTGTTTATATCTCGTTTTTCTTCAATCGTTTTCGGATGAACGGCGGTTTTCGATGTCCCAATTGTGCTTGCATCGTTTTCCCGTCCGAGATATTCTACCGCTTCATCCGCCGCTTCTGCAACTTCCGGGTCGGGATCATCCAGAAGATGCATAATGGAAGTAATTGTGGAAGGATCATCAATCTCAACCAATGCCCGGATCGCCTGCAGGCGAATTGATTTCTGCTTATGCTTTAGCAGTTTGCATAATTTTCCGGTATCGTTGTTCGATTTCAGTTTCTTTATATTGCTTTTTCCCAATCCAAACATTCCAGACCTCTTCCCCCAGACTATCATGTGAATTACAGAACAAGTCAGGACCTGTCTCTGCTCGTGTTCCAGAATAGTGCAAACCGCATTGATATGCGATTTTATAGCAACTCTCATACCATACAAACTGTTACACAGAAATCACACAATTTTTCCATACAAATCCTCCTGGAGGTTAATGCTGCAAAATCCTCAAACAGTTGAATAAGCAATTAGAGTTTCCCTTGATAAGCAAAACTGACTTTGCTACTATAGAAATCTATTAAGGATTTTTTGTATTTCAATTACGGAGAACTCACATGCTCGGTCTTGGAAAACCTGATATTCAACAGATGTTCGCACAAAAGAATGTAAAAAAACTGGTAAAAACACTTGGTCACAAAGACGCTGATGTCAGAATCGCTGCAATACAGGCTCTTGCTGAAATTGGCGACCATAGTGCGGAGCAGCCATTGATTGAACTATTGATGGATAATGATGATGCAGTTGCCCATGCGGCTGAGAATGCTCTTCAGAAAATGGGATTAGGTCCGGCATCGAAACCAAAGGACTCTGGTCAACAGACTGCTTCTCAGGATGTTACTCCCGAGCAGCACTCCACGGACGTAGTAATTTCGCCCGGGATCCTGAACCTGATTAAAACAAAACAGGATCTTCCGCCTCTTCCTGAGGTTGTCGCCAAAATCAATGAAAAGCTGAAAGATCCCGACAGCAGCATTAAAACCATTACACGCCTGATTGCTGCTGATCCAGCGCTTACCGCACACATCATCAAGGTTTCCAACAGTGCGTATTATTCAGCGGGAAGGGTAACCATTAAAGACCTCACCATGGCGATTGGAAGGCTGGGGTTGACAGAGATCAAAAATATTGTCATATCCTTTTCCCTGATGAATGCCTTCAAGGATTCGATCCTGTTTGACCAGATGAATTTCTGGCGTCATTCGCTTGCGGTCGGCTTCTGCGCTAATGCGCTCGGACGTGTAATGAAACTGGATGCGAAACAGCAGGAAATGGCATACCTGGCGGGTTTGATGCATGATATCGGGATTATGGTCTTCACCTATCTTGCACCGGACTCCTATTCCAATTTCCTGAGGAAGATTGTTGGCGATCATAAAGACAATCCAGCGTTTGAATTGCAGAAACTGGAAGAAACCTCCTTCATGGCGAACCATTCATCTGTAGGCGCCGCATATGTGGATTACTGGTGGCCCCTGGATAAGATGGTTGTGCATGCAATCCAGTACCATCATCGTAATGCATCTGCCCAGAAGCTTGAAATCGTAAGCCGCCTGGTCATTCTCGCCAATGACTACTGCAACAGCAAAGAGATTAACAACGGCGTCAATGTTCGACTGCAGAAGGATACGTTTACGCGTGACCGTTTCGACGCATTGCAGATGAATGACGAACAGGTTGAGCAGTTTGAAACATTTGCCAAAAAGGGATTGGAAGCGACGGATCTGATCCTGTCTTTGTAATGGTTAAATGATCAACTGTTTTGATGAATTGTCAAATGGGAAGCCTTTGCTTCCTTTTTTTCTTCATGTTTTATTGGCAGCTTCTTAACGATTGTTGCATCTAAAGGTGGAAAACGATTTTTCTTTCAGATTAACCAAGGCACAGAGATGGACTTTTTCCTCACACAAGAACGATTTCAGCAAGGCAAAACCTGGCAGGAATATCTTGAAAATTCTCCTACAACCCGCTCTATGCAGCAGAAACGATATGCAGAAGATCCACCTGAAGATATACAGCAGTATTTTCAAACCCTGCATTTCACAGGGAATGCTTTAATTTTGAGCGAATCCCAGTGCGGTGACTGTGCATGGTCAGTTCCACGCATCATGCGTCTCCTCGATGAAGCAGCTATTTCAACCCGTTTTTTCCAAAAGGCTCTCAATCCAGATCTCATGGAAATGCTGCCTACCAACGGGAAAATGAGTGTGCCGAAAGTTGCGTTCCTTGATGACAACATGAACCTGATTGGCACCTGGGGTCCACGACCGGCGAAAATCCAGAAATTTGTGGAAGAAAATGCTGGCAAAACCGATAGAGGTATCTGGTATCCGAAGGTCTTAAAATATTATCGTACAGAAGGTCTTTCCGATTTGTATTACGAGTTGAGATTAATCTTTGAACGAATGAGATAATCTGCCAGATTTTTGGAAGACTCCTCCGCATCTATTGCCTACTCTCCCCCGTGTGTCGTTAATTAAAGGACGATGAACGTCATACGGGAGCTGTTGAGATGAAGCGTAGTTATAGTATACTATCCAGTGTTTTTCTAACGGCACTATTTCTTCTTGCAGGTAGTATCAGAAGCTCTGCCGCCACGTTCTATGTCCTCCCGCGTGCAGGTAGTGACCTGGCTGCCGAGATCATGCAGGAGGGCGATCCGTCGCTTGACGTTCTTCCCTATCATTCCTGGCGATCCATACTCCCGGAAGACGCCGTTATCTCGCAAGCGTTTCCCGGTCTTGACATATCGGCAAATGATCGAATTCACAGGTGGGCTGTCCTGAATCTGGATGATCAAACCGATCCACAAACGGTTCAGCGCTTTCTGCTCACGAACCCATCTATCGAAGCAGTAGACACTCCGCCAGTACGAACCT
Organism: bacterium; assembly: GCA_963674515.2. Lineage (GTDB taxonomy): Bacteria > Electryoneota > Electryoneia > Electryoneales > Electryoneaceae. Next base: position 46,187 of record CAXXQY010000025.1, on the reverse strand, counting down.
TACACGTAGATGGCCTCGATCAAATCCCGGCTGATCCGTTGGTTGGATATCAATGGCACCTGACCCTGATCAATGCATTCACAGCCTGGGACATTGTTCCCGATGCATCCGGCATTGTTATCGCTTTGCCCGACATCGGTGTAGACATGGAACATATCGATATACACCCGGTGCTTTGGGCAAATGAAAGCGAAATATATGGCACAACCGGCGTGGATGACGACAATAACGGTTTTATTGATGATTACAGGGGATGGGATTTTCACAGCAATGATAATGATCCTTCACCGGTAAGTGCGTCAGATGTTCATGGAACCCATGCCGCCGGTATCGCCGCTGCAGCTCATGATAACAGAATCGGAATTTCCGGCGTCGCTCCCGGCGCACGGATTATGGCGGTCCGTGCTGGCGAAGGACGCTCTATTTCCAATGGCTTTGACGCGATCCTGTATGCGGCAAACAATGGCGCCGATGTGATTTCCATGTCCTGGGGCGGATATAATTCGTCATTAGTGGAGCATGATGTCATCCGTTATGCACTTTCGCAAGGATGTGTTATTGTCGCATCTGCCGGTAATGAAAGCCGTCAGGATCTTGAATACCCAGCCGCGTACGAGGATGTGATATCTGTCGCCGCTGTTGATATCGATCACCGCCTGGCCAGTTTCAGTAACCGTGGAACCTGGGTGGATATTGCCGCACCGGGTGTCAACATCTTCAGCACGGTTATTGACGGATACGGTTTCCTGGACGGCACTTCCATGGCGGCACCCATCGTCGCAGGTGTTGCCTGCCTGGTTCGTGCACAGGAACCGGATCTCACCCCTGCACAGGTACGTTCCCGGCTTGGGCAAGGCGCACTCCCCATTACCTCTCAACCGGACAATTATGTGCAGAGCGGAATTGTAAATGCCTGGTGTGCGCTTTGTGACGAGCAGGAAGCAATTTCCATTACGAACGTTGAATTCACCGATGAATCCGGAGACGGTATTATTGAACCCGGCGAAGATTTTACAATGGATGTTGAATGGGAAGTATTCGGTGATGATGCCGATATGGTACGATTGAGAATGGCGCCTTATGACGACAGCATTATTGGCAGTACATCACAGGATTTTTACGGGATAACTGCCGGATCACAAGTCATAGCCACCTTCGACGGCGTTGTGAACTCTAACACATTCCGCGGAACACACTTCCTTGGGCTTGCCACCACCATGGGTTTTTACTCGGATACACTGGAAATTCGCGTACCGGTCGCCATGAACTGGCGGACTCACAACGCCGGTGACATGGTCGCCAGTGTTACTGATTTTGGCGCCATCGGGTATTATGATTACCGGAATGCCCGTGAGCTTCCAGATGGCGTGCGTCTTGTAGACAATCCGAAAGGGTTCCTTTATCACGGTTCACTAATGGTTTCTGACGGATCAGACGTTGCTGACTGCGCCTATGGAAACCAGTGGAGCAGCCAGTACGATTTTGAAACAGATTCGAACGGAATTATACACCAGGCTAACGGTTCAACCGGACAGCAGGTTTTTGAGGCGAGTTACTCCGATACGCATGTCGGTACGGGAGTCCAGGTAAACCAGTGTACAATAAGTTATCCCGAGGGCGATAACTTCGTGATCATGGATTTCGATATCAGCAGAATAATTCCGGGAAGTGCCAATTACACTGTCGGTTTGTACATGGACTGGGATATCTTCACCTCCATCGACAACCAGGTTGGATATGATTCCGATCTTCGGTTGTCGTACATCTATAATGAACATGGTGCGGGCGGTATTGTTGCACTGGATGAGCATACGATTACCGGTGTCCGGGCGATATCCAACGAGGAATTTGTGTACAATGGATTCAGCGATGAGGACAAGCTGATGCTGATGCAGGATGGCGTCGCCAACGCAGAATCGGATGAAGTACGTGACTGGTCACATATGGTTGCTGTTGACGCGGGATATATACCCGTTGGAGAGTCACAAGACGTCCAGTTTGCCATTGTCGCTGCGGAGAATGTTCAATTACTACGCGAGGCCGCCAACGCCGCTTATTCAGCATTTTCGAAACAACTTCCCGGAACACACGACGAAACAACCGAATTGCCCACAAGTTTCCGCGTGTTTTCACCATGGCCGAATCCATTTAATCAGCAAACGCGTGTCCAGGTTGAACTTCCGGACAATGGCGATCTTACTATCGAAATCATCAATGTTTTAGGACAGCAGGTAGCGGTTTTGGCTGATGGCAATTATACTGGCGGTCAGTACGATTTTACATGGCATCCTGAGCACCCTGGTTCGGGTATCTATTTCCTGCGAACATCCTTTGAAAACAGGATAATCACAAGAAAACTTCTCTACATACAATAAGCGCTTGTTTGAAAATATCAGTGGAGGGAGAGCGTCCCTTCCCGCCAATTGGACGGCCCAACCTGCTGTCCAAGGTCGGGTTTCACAATGAAATAGAGCCTGAAGATCATTTATATTCGAATGTCGCAAACGCGCCATTGGCGGGCAGGGTGTCAGGCAACACGGTGACGCCCCCCCTCCCCAACATTAAAAAATTCACCGAGGTAGATTAAACTACGAATAGACACAAAAAACATATATTGTGTAACTATTTATCTATTCGACTGTCGTATTGTCATCCAATCCAAACATTTTTCGTTTACCTTGGTAATTCGTCGAATTGCACGGGAGTGTTATGCTTTCATTCCAGAACGTTTCAAAATCATTTAGTACTATCCAGGCGGTTGACGATTTATCCCTCCAAATCGAGGATGGCGAGATTTTCGGGTCTTCTTGGACCCAACGGCGCTGGAAAAACAACAACAGTCAATATGGCTGTTGGGCTTCTGAAACCGGATGCAGGAACAATTACTATTGGTGAGAGCGGTTCCCCGGAATCTTCTGCCAGCCGTCTGAAAATCGGCGTCGCTACCCAGGCGTTAGCCATTTACGAAGATCTCACCGCCGAAGAGAACCTCTACTTTTTCGGAAAGATGAACGGTGTTCGTGGAAAACTTCTTAAAGAGCGTGTCGACTGGGCATTGGGATTTGTCGCCCTCGAAAACCGACGAAAAGATAAACCGGACAAGTACTCCGGCGGAATGAAACGGCGGCTGAATCTCGCGTGCGGTATCCTGCATGATCCTCAACTGATCATCCTTGACGAACCGACAGTCGGTGTTGATCCACAATCCCGTTAACGCCATCTTTGAGCAGATCAAGAAGCTTAATGAAGAAGGCAAAACCATCATCTATATCACTCATTACATGGAAGAGGCGGAACAGCTCTGCGACCGTATCGCCCATCATCGACAATGGCAGAATCCATGCATTGGACACCGTGGACAACCTGATCGAAGAACATGGCGGGAAACCAGTGGTCACGTTACGTTCGAATGGCAAAATGGGAAACCTATGAAACGGATGATCCCATCGCCAAGTTGAATGAACTGAAAGCACAAAACATATCAGGACGTATCGGAATTGACTACCCGAACCTCGAGCGTGTCTTCCTGAATCTTACCGGCAGAAAGTTGAGGGATTGATTATGAACCAGGTATTTACTCTCGCCGGAAAAGACATCAAGCTGATGCTTCGCGACAAATCGGGGTTTTTCTTCACCTTTTTCTTCCCAATTATCATCGCGGTTCTGTTTGGCTCTATCTTCGGGTCCGGAGGGGGAGGCACCCAGGCAATAACTGTATTGGCTGTCGATGAGGACAGTACAGAACAATCGGAAGCATTTCTCACCCTGCTGGATGAAGGTTCGGAAGTGAACCTGGTACGCACAGACCGTGCAACGGCCATGGAAAATGTCCGCAGGGGAAGGAATATTGCATTTATTGCCCTGAAAGAGGGATTCGGGGAATCTTCCGAGCAGATGTTCTGGGGCGATCCACCTGAGGTGGAAATTGGCGTGGATCCATCCCGGAGAGCGGAAGCAGCCATGCTGCAGGGTATTCTCATGAAGTATGGTTCCCGGCGATACCAGGAGATGTTTTCCAATCCCGGGCGCATGATGGATAACCTGACAAACGCCCGCGAAAGCCTCAACCAGGACACTACCATTGATGAATCATGGCGTTCAAACATAAATCAGCTTTTCGGCGATCTGGACCGTTTTTTTGAAGAAGAGGATAGCCTGATCGCCGATGCTACTGCAGATTCAGCAGGCGGAACCATTGCCGACAGTATCGCTAGTGCCGAAACCCAAAATATCATGCAGCCGTTGGTAATAAGCCAGACCGATGTTACACGCATCAGCACTGGTCCTCGCAATGCATTCGCGATCACTTTTCCCCAAGGTATTATCTGGGGGGATTATCGGGGTTGCAGCAGCATTTGGAATCTCCATTGTGGTTGAACGCACCCGCGGGACCATGCAACGGCTACGGATCGCGCCTGTCAGCCTCACGCAGATCCTCGCGGGAAAAGCCCTGGCATGTTTTTCAACCGTCATCGCCATCAGCCTTCTCCTGCTTCTTATTGCGTATATAGTCTTTAAAGTGATACCTGCTTCCGTGCCACTTTTGGCCTTAGCTGTTGTATCCTCTGCGATCGGTTTTACAGGGATTATGATGCTTTTATCAGTTCTGGGTCGTACTGAGCGTTCCGTTGCCGGAATTGGATGGGCAGTATTGTTGATTATGTCCATGTTGGGGCGGCGGTATGGTGCCGTTGATGTTCATGCCGCGTTGGATGCAGACAATCGGAACTATCAGCCCGGTGAAATGGGCGATCCTCTCCCTTGAGGGTGCCCTGTGGAGAAATTTCTCACTAATTGATATGCTGCAACCATGCGGGATTCTGATTGCTGTGGGAATGATAACCTTTTTTATCGGAGTAGTCGTTATCCGCAAGACGGAATTGAGATAGACATGTAGCCCGGATGCAGAAAATCGGTCCGGGGATAAATCCGACATACAGGGAATACATAGATTCTTCCCAGACCGATTTTCTGCGTCCGGGCTACACATCTGCTCCGAATTTTCACTCCACGCAATTTCAATCCAGCAGGGTAGGGCGGGCCTCCGTGCCCGCCGTAGCGGATCAAAGATCCGTTTCAGAAACTATCCTTTGAAACCCATTTTGAATGCCGCTTACGCGTCATTGGCGGGCACAGAGGCCCGCCCCTACCCTGCCTGACCTGCTTCCCCCACCTGTCCGATTTACCTGCCTTGATCCATAGAATAAATTCAACAATAGATCAATTCAGATACACATACTCTTCAGGACTTTCTGGCTATTGGAATGATTCACTTGGATCGACGCACTATTTCAGGGAATACAACAAAAAATGCCGCACACTCTGTGAAGAGTTGCGGCACCTGGGGGGAGGTAGAGTCGGAAAGTTGGGGCTTTCTCTCCGACTCTGTTGGGGCAAAATCTCTATTCAATTGATCTGTATGCTTACTACACCTCACAGATCAACCGATCTTTCAAACCTTTTTTAATGTTGTGCTGATGTTGTCCAACCGGAAAGCCAGTTGTTATTCGGGTCAACACCACCGATGAAGTTGGCGGCTTCGAAGAACGAAGAACCAGCGGCTGTCGGGTCAGCGGCGGTATAGGTCAATGCAGGACCACCGGCGACCGGCACGAAGCTCGGCGCATCAACATTGGTCGGATCCGTCAGGACCATGGCGATGTCAGCCTGTGCATTATAAAAATGGTTGTTGGTGTTCATGGTTGTGATGAAGGCTTCTTCATCGATATCATCATCGTCACCGGACCAGTTTGCGACTACACGGACGTCATCTTCGAACTTGCCGTTCCAGATGAAGATGGAATTGTCAACGACGAGGTCACCGGCCTGTGCGTGCTGCCAGGTCTGCTCTTCATCAATATCAACACCGGATTCACCGAAGTTGGCAACGATGGCATTGTAGATATGTGCTTTTGTGCCTTCACGGAGCAGCATACCGATGTCGGATTCATCGTTGTTCATATCGACAGCGCCGATGAGGGTAAGGTTGTAAATAGTCGGGTTGGACCACGGGGTGGCGCTGTTGTCTTCACCACTGTTGTCCGCTTCGATACCCTGGTCGGCATCGTCCGCATACTGCTGGCATACCCAGAACTGGCCTTTGCCCTGCCAACCGTCTGTCCAGTCAAACTGGTCGTCTGCAGCGCCTGTGATGTAGATGTATTTCGCACGGGCGGCGCCACCGAAGAACTCGATGCCGTCGTCTTTATTCATGTGAACCTGGATGTACTCGAGGGTTGTGCCGTAGCCAACACCCTGCAACGCGAGACCGTTCAGCTCATTGTCCGGGGAGATTTCGCGGCCGGCGAACTCGATACGGCAATAGCGTAAGATACCGCTGTTGTCTGCAGGATCTTCACCACCGTAAGGACCTGTGCCGCCTTCACCGAGGGCTTCGTCGCCGGTGTTCAACGGAGCGCGACCATTAATGATAACACCACCCCAGTCTTCTGCGGAACGCTGTCCTTCAGGCTGGTCGGATGTGAAGATGATCGGGGCATCTGCAGTACCCTGGGCGTCAATACGTCCGCCACGGGTAATAACGAGCATGCCATAGGTAGAAGATTCACCGTAAATCATGGTTCCTGCCGGGATGGTCAGGGTGACACGATCAGTACCTTCATGGGCGCCGACAAATACACCGCCACGAAGGAGGTATTCACGGTCTGCATCGAGGGTCATGTCTTCAGAAATGGTACCGGTCAGAATCACGATTCCGGTTTCACCGGTAACATCAACCTCGATGGAAGAGCTGAAATCGCTGTTGCCATAGTCATCGTTGCCGATGGCTGCGATACGGGCATAATAGGTGTTTTCTGCAACATCTTCCCAGACATACTGGGTTCCACTGACGTTCTCATCTGCGATGAGATTCGCAAATGCATTGTCGGAAGCTACCTGCAGACGGTAACCGCTTGCATTGGTTACAGCATTCCAGGTAAAGGTAACTACATCTTCATTGGCGTCGGCTGCCAAACCGGCCGGGGCAGACAATTTGTCCACGCCATTGTCGTCATCGTCGTTGGAGCATCCTACTCCAAACATCACGAGACCTGCAATAAGTGTGAGAATAAGTGGCCACTTGCGCAACATCTTTCCTCCTGAATGTGACTTTCTGTCGCCTGATTGGTCTGCTAAGGTCGGTTAGACTCCCAACCAGGCTCCTTCCGTTAGTTATCGTTACTTAAAGATCTTTTCTAAACTTTAGTGATCCATTTGACCAACTTCGACGAATGGTGTTCTGCAAGATCCCAGCGCCTGAATCGCTACTATGTATACCAATGCCATTGGGCGCGAGATCTTGCAGAATTTTGGTTCAACTACAATTCAATGTGCAGGTTCTCGCTTCCTTTTTATCTAATACATTGCGAGGTACCATAATTCGCCAGGAACATGCACAACACCGTGTTCAATTCGTTTTAGTAGTTCCAACTGAATCCTATCGAATACACCCGCCCAAGATGGTAGGAGTGATACATGTTGTCATCGCCCTGTTCGAACAACACTTCCGGATCGAGAATATTTTCGAATCCGATTTTGAAACTGAAGTTTTCGCCAAATGGCTGACGCAGGATTATGTCCAGTTCCGGGTGTGGCAGCTCGTACACATCCGGCATTCCGTTGGAACCTACCTGAGTAATGCGTTTCCCGAACACGTGGAAAAAAGCGTCAGCAGTCGTCCCGAAATACGGGCTGACATAATTGATGCTGAAATTCATCAGATAGGGTGATTGTCCCTGAAGAGGACGATTGTTTGATGTCTGGATTCCTTCCGTCTCATCGCTCAATTGTATTTCCGAATTCACAAGGGTAAGATTCGCGCTGAATGAAAGAGCGGAATTCACAACCTGGCGTAATTCAAATTCCAATCCGTAATTGGTAGCGCTTTCGGCGTTTTCGTAGGATACACGATTCTGCGCAGTCGGTTGAATGACTGTTTCTATCGGATTTTCGAAATATTTATAGAAGGCACTTACTGCTACCAGGTTGTTGCCGTGGTGCATCATTTCATAACGAAGATCAAAATGGTTCAACCGTGCGCGTTGAAGATCCGGATTACCGATAACAGCAATGCCCACCGATAATGTCTGTAAACTCGAACAGCGCCATTTCACGAAAATCGGGGCGGGATACTGTCTGGCTCGCTGCGAACCGGAGATTGGTGAGATCATCCAACTGGTAGATCAATGTGAATGCGGGGAGAATGTCATCGTTCTTGAAACCGCTGTTGACGGAAACTGGGGCATCGGGATTCGCAGGGAACAATTCTTTGGATACGGCAAATTGATCGGCATGTTCGAAACGCGCACCAATGCTGTAACGGAAGCTGCGGTATTCCCCGTTAAACATCGCATACACAGCGCCTACACTCAATCCGGCGTCGTAGCTGTCTGTCGGGCGAGTCGCTTCGTTGATCAGGAAACCGTCAATTCCGAAATTTGCATCAGCAAAGATTTCTTCCGGAGTCTGGGTGAGATCGACATCATTGCCTGATCGAGGAGTGAACTGGAAAAAACGGCTTTCGCTGGTACGGTCGCGTGAAATAAACGCGTATCCCATCTTTACTTCGAGATCATGATTCCCATTCTCATTCCGGTCGATTAATTCGAGGTTCCAGTCAACACCACCTGAGTAGGTATTATCGACGAGGTCATTAAAAATCCGTGAACCGCTCTGGGTTTCATCAGACAATACAAACCTGTCGTCATCCTGGTCCGCTTCATACTGGAATTCACGTGTATCCGGTTCATAGCGTGTTCCGCGTGAATAGGTCACATGCCAATCCAATGTGGAACTGAGAATATTTCGGAACATGTGGCTGCCGGACATCTGGGTTGTATGCGTGGTCTGCTCCACATAACGGAGGCGTGTATCCTGGATCTGCTTATCCCTGTCCGAGTTGAATCCTTCATAATACCGGGTTTCGTCCTCCGCATCCCTGTTGTACAGAGTGTTGAAAGCGATACGGTGCAGGGGACTGATCTGGTAGCGCAATGTTCCCATTCCGCCAAGCGCTACGTTCCTAGTATAGTTCTCGAAATTATAGTTGTGTTGTACGGCTATTTCATCATCCGCGCCAATCCTGTACACATTACGTTCTGATTCGAGAAGTTTGCTTGAATGACGATAGGCGCCGCTGAACATAAAGTCAAGATTCCTTCCCAGGAAGGTTGTCCTGTTCCCGATGGAAAGGTTCATGCTGGGATTCGGCCCCGCATTTACAACATAGGGACTCCAGTTGTCTTCAAATGACCGTGACAGTTCGGTCATCTCATCCATGGTATAACCAACGTCACTATAGGGTCCACGCAGCCGGATGATATCAGTGGCTGTGGCGATGGCATCCGGCAGATCGCGACGGTTGTCGCTGATTCCCAACCAGTCAAGATCGCCGCCGTGATAGGTAAGGAAATCCCGGCCGGTCGTTTCTGAATGATAGCTTGCGCCTACACTCGCGCTGATATCCAGATCGCCTGCCAGTTCCCATGTATTCATGTTGATCTGACCGCCGCCGAACTCCCCGAATTGATCGGGTGTGTAAGATTTGCTGATAGTCACATTTTCCATCATGGAGGATGGGAACAATTCCAGCGACACAGAACTGCGGTTCGGTTCTGTACCGGCAAGTGCTGCATTGTTTAATGACACCTTGGAATACCGTACCCCAAGACCGCGGATCACCGGATCGCCGCCCATCGTGGAAACACCCGTGGCACGACGGATAACATCGGATACATCAGGATCAGGCATCCGTGAAATGGATTCAGCGGAAATACCGTCTGTGATGGTGACCGATTCCATCCGTTCCTGCAATGCCCGTTCATCACTACCCGTTTCGGTTCCGACAGTTACCACAACTTCTTCCAGTTGATACATGGTCGGAATAAGTCTGACTTCCATTTCAGCGGCCTGGTTATCAAGCAGCGAAATGCCTTCGATTATTCGTACTTCATAATTAATCGCCGTAATTCGGAGATCATATGTACCGGCTGCTACAGGGCGGATAATGAAGTTTCCATCCAGGTCAGTTGCGGCGCCCATCCTCGTGTCCACTAAAACAAGGTTGGCGCCGATCACAGGCTCTGAAGTAGCGTTATCTACAACTATACCACGGATTTCAGCGGCATATGCGCCAGCAGCATATAGAATTAGTGTAAAAATCAGTAAAAGTTTTCGTATCACCTTTTATACTCCTCTCCCCATCCTGAAGAATACCGGACGCCCCAATGGTCCTCGAATAACTTCTCCAGGCTGACCGAAGATCGTTTCCTTGCTTTAGGACTTCATGTGAAGTTCGTTTGGGCTCCGTAATAATCTCGCGAGGTACCTGTAAGGATTTTATTGGGATTCTGTTAGAGTTGATGGTATTAGTTTGTCATCGTCTATGACACACTATTACGGATATTCGATTTTTCTACTATCGTAAACAAATGCAGGCATTTTCTGGTCGCATAAATAACCGTAGTACATTACGGATTCATGAAAATGAGGTTGGTAACATGTTAGAGGTGATGGGTGGCAGACGGGTTGGTGCGGAGAACCTCGTTAGATCATCAACGAAAAACATGTTGATGAACCTAACGAGGGCATATTGCAAACAGAGAAGAGAAACCTGAGTGGCAAGCACACAGGCCAAAATCCCCAATGGGATACAATTGGAACTGGATTGCTTCGTCCGGCTGCACAAACAACAACTACGTGCAGCCGTCCTCGCAACGACGTAATAATTAAAACTCGTACCGTATACCACCGACAAAGAAGAAACGGAACTGGGAAACGGTATCGATCTCGCCGTCATCCGCATAGATATAATCCGCGACATTCATACGGTCCAGTACATTCTGTACTTCCATAAAGACTACAAGCGCACTGTTGCCGAAATAATATTTTTCATCAATCCGCACATCCCAGCGCAAATATTCCGGGTAACGCCGGTTGTTGATCTCGTCTGTCGCCCAGTGTGACTCATAGACGGGATCGGGAGAATCAGCGCCCTCCGCATACCATGCACGCTGAGAATAAGGACGTCCGTCAATGTAACGGAACCGTGAAGAGAACATGACTTCATCGCCGTCAAAGGGAAGCAGTCCAATCCAGCTACCATACCAATGTCGTTTGAAATTCCGGTACCAGCTACGTTCGCTGAAGTTGGTGCTGTACCCCAATACTGCAGTGAGGACATGTCGGAAATCATAGTCGGAATCGAAGGTTCCCCAGGCATCGTCATTCGACCGACAGACACCGTAGGAATAGCTCAATGTTCCATACCAGCAGTCTGCCATCGTCTGCTGCAGGAACAGCTCCATTCCCCAGGCATCCTTGTCGCGAATAGTGAGGTAGCGGTACGAACGGAACGAATAATCATCGGTCAACTCACGCACATACGCCTGCTCATTCACCGGAAGTTTGTCATAATCCTTATAATATCCTTCGACACTCAGCAGGGTCGATTCACGCAACAGGAAGTTCAAACCGGCGACATACTGGGAGGACTTGCTGTGGTCGAGGTAACGGTTGCCGCCAGCGGGATCATTGGTGTACACAATCTGCGGATGCGCCTGGTAATAGATGCCATACGCCAGGTTCAAGGTTGTCCTCGGCAAAAGATCCCAGGTCAATGACGTCCGTGGGCCAACCGTATGTTCATCCGAATATTCATAGCCGTCATAGCGTACTCCGCCTGTAAAGGTGATCCTTGAGTGAGGACGCCAGGAATACTGCGCATACGCGGCATACTTGTTCGAGGTGCTTGTCTCATCGACAGACCATTGCGGAGTGATCAACACATCCGGATGTGAATCTGGCGGAGCGAGGTAGCCATCGTCATAGACCGTAGTATCGGCTTCGAACCAGTTGTCATAATCGAAACGGATCGGCTTTACGGACGCCCCCACCGACCATTGGTCATGATTCCAGCCTCTGCCATTATAGTTGAGGGAGAACTGCAGGTTGGACTCAATGCTTCGATTCTCATAGATCTGCCGTTTGATCTGTTCGTCATTAGCGCCATAATCAATCTGGAACACATCGATCTCGTAGGTATTTCTCACCCCTGCCACAATCAGGTCGCTGTAGCCATTCCCCCAGATGCTTCTCAACCGGCCTCCGAAAACCATCCTGTCACCGAAATAATCCACCGATTCCGCGCCCCGACTGTAGCCGCTCTCTTCATCCTCTTCGATGAAGATACGATCATTGCCGTATAGAGCATTTATAGACAGAGTATGGCGATTCGAAAGGTCATAGGTGATTTTTGCCTGTGTATCCCAATATTCCGGGATCGCGGTAAGCCCAACAGCATCTTTCAACAGGTCCAGGTAACTTTTCCTCGCAGAGACCAGGAAAGAACCGCGTCCGCCATCAATAGGGCCTTCGAAATTCCCACCTGCGCCTGCCATGGAAAACTCCAGCATTCCCTGGTAGTATTCACGGTCCCCTTCCCTGAGATCAATCGCGAGGACGCTTGACAAACGGTCGCCGTAACGCGCGGAAAATCCTCCGGAGGCAAAAGTGATTTCCTGCAGGAATTCGGGATTGACCAGGCTGATCGGCCCACCGGTTCCGCCCTGGTACCCATAATGGTTGATGTTGTCGATCTCGATACCATCCATTACGATAAGGTTCTCGTACGGACTTCCTCCGCGTACGACAATCTCATTGTTCTGATCGTTCTCCCCCGCAACACCGGGAAGCGCCTGGATCATACGCTGCACATCCTCCACAGCACCCGGCGCACGGCGTACTTCCTCATATCGTAATGTTCTCGACGAGGTAGGCAACTCTGTCACTGATCCGCGGAAATACCCGGCGGTTACAGTCACCTCCTCCCCCTCGAGCATTGTCGGGGTAAGAAACACTTCCACTGTCGTTGATCGTCCCGGATGAACATGAATTTCGGATACACTCCGTGTCTCATATCCCATCACACTCACACGAAGTGTATAGATTCCGGGTTCAAGACCATCCAGTTCGAAATTTCCATCCAGATCGCTTGCGCAACCGCGTGTAGTTCCCGCAACAAGAACGTTGGCGGCGGCTATCGGCGAACGGTTGCCGTTTTCAACAACCTGTCCCAGGATCTTTCCGCCAGTTTCCTGCCCAAACGATGCCTTTGCAAAACAGATAAAAAATAAACACATGAACAAGTATCCAGATTGCTTTCCCCACATAACCATCACCCATGTTCAACTGTATTGTCGATTGTATATCCTGTGTCACAGGTGTGACATTTGTTTCAGGAACGTGATCACACTTCACCATTTGTTGGAATTGTTATATATTGTAATACAAAAATTTACAGCAAATCTATTACTATATTCGCCAAATAATCGTTGAAATTTCTGAATTTTCAGCAACTGGTATACCAATGAAGAAACAAGGTGTTATCTTTTCTCGCCTCGAGTCTGAATTACATATTTTATCTGAATTACATATTTTAAAGGGGAGAAATGGCATCCTGCCCGCCAATGGCGCGTTTACGACATTCAATTAAAAAATAACTCGAGAATACTAATCGGGTTTTGATCCGATTGACGGTTAGGAACATCCATCCTCCCCTTTATAGCTAACAAATAATGGTCGAAACTCTATTGATGAACCTACAGGATAAACGAAAACATGGAATGCATTTAGTTGACTATACCATCATTCTCTTGCAGTAGTAGAAATACTCATCGTTCAGTAGTGCAACAGTTTCAGATTCCCGACTCTCCCTGCGGATTAGAGCCTCATCGTTGTTTATATTGTGCGAATTATTTCCTATATTAGGATCGTTTTACAAAACTGTATCCCCAAATAGTGGAGACAATCGATGGAAGGCATCATTTACCTTGATAATGCGGCGACTGCCTGGCCAAAACCCCAGAAGATGTATGATTTTATGGTCGATTTTTATCGTCATGCAGGGGTGAATCCCGGACGAAGCGGCTTTGACATGGCGATCAGTGCGGGCGATATGGTGGAAAAAACCCGCGCACGTCTGACAAAGTTCTTCAACGGCGACAAATCGGAACGGATGGTGTTCACCTACAACGCCACAGACGGTTTGAACATCGTGATTAACGGTCTTCTTCAATCCGGCGATCATGTCATCACAACGAACGTCGAGCACAATTCCGTCATCCGTCCAGTGAATCAATTGGTACGTGACGCAGGCGTGGAAGCAACATATCTTCCGTTCAACGACGATGGTTTTATTGACCCGGATGATGTCGCCAATGCCTTCCGACCTAATACAAAATTAGTGATTGTCAACCATGGCTCGAATGTTATCGGAACCATCCAGAACCTCGAAGCGATTGGCAAGGTAGTCAAGGAAAAGGGCGCGATATTCGCAGCCGATGTTTCCCAGACAGCAGGTGTGATTCCCATTGACATGCAGAAAATGCATCTGGATGTGATCGCCTTCACCGGGCACAAGGCGATGATGGGCCCGACCGGCATCGGTGGTGTGCTGGTACGCGACAATGTGGAAATCCGTAGTACTCGCGCTGGTGGCACCGGAGTCCGTTCAGCGTATCCTTACCACCTTGATGAATACCCCTATCGTTTGGAGTATGGCACAGTGAACCTGATGGGAATCGCAGGTCTCTGGGCGGGTCAGGACTGGATTGATGAGACAGGTCTTGAGAATATCTACATGCATGAATCTCAACTGGCCCGGAAGTTTGTCGATGGCATCAAGGATATTGAGGATGTGATCCTGTACAAGGTGGACAGCCTTGAGAATCACCTTTCGACAATCTCGATCAATATCAGGGGTATCGAAGCGATGAACACCGGCATTATGCTGGATGTGGATCACAACATCGCCACCCGTACCGGTCTGCAGTGTGCACCGTTGGTTCACCGTCAATTGGGAACGGAAGAAATCCACGGAACCGTACGCTTCTCCATCGGCGCATTCAACACCGAGGAACACATCGACAAAGCGATTGAAGCAGTAAAAGATATCGCGGCCAACGGACCCAGGACTATGTAAACCACTTGTCTTCGATAATCGAGTAGGGTGAGGCGAAACGATCAGTTTCGCCTCATCCCTCTCACAGAACCGTACGTACGGATCTCGTATACGGCTCCTGTTTCCTTTCCTTCATTCGACTGAAACAGAAATGATCTTCTGCGTCGTATCGGTTGAAATGTCAATACATAAACTGCGGGGCTTCGATCAGGGCCAAATGTCTTCTATTCCCATAGGCGGGACAATATGCATTGAACTACCTGACCTACTCCACTGGACAGCTTCTACCAACAGCGCCCCTGTCACAGGTTGCCGTCAGAAAAATGCCTCATTTCCTCTGAAATGACTCGTGTCCATTCATGTACTGACAAGACAGCGATAAAACCTTCAAGGAAACCTCATCCCTTCGCAACTGCGAACGCTTTTGGCATCTTCCGCAGCCCCTGCGAACAAATGTTGCGCCAACGATGGCAAGCCAAGACTATGGACAACAAGCCGCAGGTCGTTCCGGTTTTCTCCTCCACACGGTTACCCGCTTTCACAGGCCGGAACTTCAACACTACTATGGAATCATCTGACTCCCTGCAGTGCATCTGAAAGACTTGAGTCGCCTCTTGACCTTTCATATCCAGCAATACGGAACACTACAGGGGATCCCCAGGTAAGTGCTATGTCCTGTGTATGACTACATCCTCAATCACTGGAAGGGTCTGAACTGGTATCGGGCTTCGCACTATTTAGCACACTCACCCACCCTTACAGCCGAATCAGGTTCACAAACGTTATGCACCATACACTGCCTATGGCTTCCTTCAGACATTGCCGTTACCAGCAACGCCCTTGCCAATCGGAGTTGCTTCCCCCAGAACGGGCGCACAATAAGAGCATATCACATGCTGGGCACACTAAATAACCAGTGATCCTGTGGTCACTGGTTTTTTGGGAATTATCCGGTTTTGTCTCGTGAGCCATATGAAACATGAAAAATCCTCAACTTCGAGTCGCTTCTTTTGAAGTTTCTCTATATTATTAAGTGTTGTAAAGACATCGTCCTGTCTATTCCGTCCGATTGACTGTACACTTCGAATTCTTGTTCATCTTTTTCCAACGGAGGAAGGAAATGTCAAACTTTCAAAAAGAGGCAATGAAACCCCCGAAATGTACCTTTTATACAGTGGAAGGCGGTACAATCACAAAGTTATCGGGTTCCGTGAAACTGCAAATGGCTCATGAATGGATGGAGCATCTGGTGGCAATGACCAGGATTAACTGGTCCATACTCGATGTTCGGGAACTGCAGGCGGTTGAAAGTGGTGTCTGGCCTATTCTGCAGATGGGAATAAAAAAGATGCATAAAAAGGGAATGAAACGTTTCCTGATTGTTGTCGAAAACGAAAACACTTTCAAAGTGATGCAAAGTTGCTGCAAACAGGCCGGAGTCTTCGGGATGGCTGAGTATTTCGATGCTAAAAACAAAACCTATAATCAGGCAAAAGTAGTTGATCATTTAAAAACCAGTTGGGATAAAAAATAGTCTAACGATGGGGTGTAACATGAGAAAGCCAGTCTTGATTTCACTCCTTATTGTGTCCGTCCTCGTTACTTGCCTTATCTGCCTTGCCAGTGTGGTTATTGATGAAAACTCTTTCGGCTCCAGGGAGTCGATCCAGTCAGCAGCAGAATATTTCCGGTACTGGATTGAAAATGACCATGTATATGCTTCCGGATACCGTTATGAGCCCGGTGTGTTTAACGAATTCTTGGGCACTGACATGTATTTTGTAGGAGAAACCCTGTATAACGATGAAAACTTCAACTATTATGACAGTCCGCAGAACATAGCACTACAACGTGCGAAAGAACTGTTTGGAACCGGTCCGGCATTACGAGCGATTTATCTTGCGAGAAGACAAACAATTCTCGATGTAATGAACGAGAATAAACTGGGTCCTCATGCAGCGGAATACCTGCGGTTGTTCCGAAATACCATATCGAACGAAATGGGTTCCGGGACTACTCGTGAACTGCTACAATCAAGTGCGGCACTCGATTCTCTTTATAACTTGTACAACACCGATTGGGACAACCGTGAGAACTACACTAAAGAGATCGATATGTATGAAGCGCAGATGATGCAGATTTGCATGGAAAATGAGATCAATCTTTCCGATTTCGAAATTGCTCAGAAGTACCCGGAGCTTATGCCCGACCTGATATGGTGTGTTGATGACCTTATGGAGCATATTGCAAACTGATTACCTGTTACTTGAAACCATTGCTACTACGGATCCCGGAGGTTTTCTCCGGGATCTTTGTCCATAGGGAAGACTCATGTTGACTGAATGGATTAGATCAAAATTTCATCCTTATAAAGTTGAAAAGATACTGGCCCTGGGAGGGGGAGGCGCCCGTGGACTGACTCATGTAGGCGTGCTGGAAGAGTTGGAACTTGCTGGATGGAGACCCGATAAAATCACAGGAACCAGTATCGGTGCATTGATCGGAGCTTTATATGCCCTCCATGCCGATTCTCATAAAGTCAGAAATCTTATATCAAGTACCCTTCAGACGGAATGGTTCCTGCGGTTCAATCTCGACATGATTGTCCCAAAGGATAAAAATACCACCAATCGTTTTGAAGAGCTTGGCGCATATATTCAACGAAAAATCACTCTTGCCCGCATGGTGCAGACCAATGGTCTCCTGCCAACGGAAAAAGTCACCAGTATCCTGAAAGATCTGTTTGGAGATGCAAAGTTCAGCGATCTGAAAATTCCTTTTGCCGCTTTTGCTACTGATCTCATTAACGGCGATGATGTGGAAATAAATTCAGGATTACTGCGAAATGCCGTGCATTGCAGTATCGCTCTACCCGGAGTATTTCATCCGGTAAAACGGGGGAAACAGTTACTTGTCGATGGTGGCGTAATCCGTAATGTTCCCATCCCCGACTCAAAACATCCGAGG
Organism: bacterium; assembly: GCA_963674515.2. Classification (GTDB taxonomy): domain Bacteria; phylum Electryoneota; class Electryoneia; order Electryoneales; family Electryoneaceae. The sequence goes on along the minus strand of CAXXQY010000025.1, from coordinate 28,261 downwards.
AAATACTATCGACTCGCGGTAAATGTTGGCGCGGCAATCAAGGATGAAGGACCGTTTCCGACATCAACCGAAGTCATCGCACGGGCTGAATTTATTACTCAATATCACCTCAACCAGGTCTTTTTGAATTGGGCAGATGGCGTCATCACACCGGATGTGGGAAATGTACATTGGGCAGATTTCCGCAACGAAGATGCGCTGTACAGGGCAGGCAGGGAAGCTACGCGAAGTTTTTTACAATCAAACCAGGTTCCGGGCTGCAGGAAGTAATGTTTTTCGACTACACGGGATCGAAGTAGTTCACAATCTGTAAAAATAAACCATCTATGAAGGACAAAAGAAAGCCCGAGATCTTTTCCCGGGCAATTTATAGCAAAACACCTTCTGAGTGATTTTCACTTTATCAAAGCAGTCCGTATTGTTTTCTGCAGATCTCCCGCCTGAATCCTTATGAAGTACGTTCCACTGGTCAGATGTCCAGCATCATAGGAAAACCTGTGCGAACCGGAAGGAAAGTATCCGTGGGACAGGGTTGAAACCGAACGTCCCAACCGGTCAAACAGCATAATCTCAACCGGGGAAGAATATGGCAGCGTAAACACCACATTTGTGGACTGGTTGAACGGATTCGGATAGCAGTTCAAGGCAAGTGACACGGGATGCGGCGCTTCGCTCGGCTCGGGTGATTCCACAATGGGAAGTTGGTACAGCATATACAATCCCTCGTCCGTTGCCACCGCACAGTTTTCACAATCGATCAGGGGATTTTCACGGATCCCGTTCACCATCAGGCAGGGCAATCCTTCGTTAATCGAAAACCAGTTGTTTTCCTCCGTATTCCAGATCGCGACTCCACCGCCGGACCATCCCGCCAGGATTCGATTATACGCATTGTACAATGAGGTACAATTATCCGAGTAACACTGTACCTGCCAGTTTATGCCGTGATCATCGCTCATCCACAATCCTGAGGAATTGGAGGCATCCGGGAATATCCCGTACACACGATTGTTTTCGGCGAGAGTGAATTCCGAAATAATTGGTGTAGGATTCGTCGGTGAGTTCCACGTTCCTCCACCATCATGCGAGTAATGAACACCATTCGCATTTCCGTTCTCGGTGATCACTGAGACAAGAATTGTCGATCCAAATGCGAGCATGGCTTCGCAATTCTCATTGGTGAAATGATCAATAGGAGTCCAATTCCTGCCATCAGTTGATGTGAAGATTCCATACCGGTAGCCAAGATAGAATGTATCTCCCCATTTCTGAAGGAAAGTTGGCCATGGGGCGTACTCGGTGACGGTAAAGGTGTGGTTGACACAATCAAACAGGTACGCGGCATCCGACCAGGAACCGTTACCCATAATCGTTATGAGTGTATCCTGGTTGAAGTCCATGGCATCCCAACAGGGAAAATCATTGGTTACCACGTTGTAGGATGTCCATCCCGATTCCTCCCAGACAAACAATCCTTCCTGCCCGCAAAGGATATCCATGTAAGGTGTCTGAACGGAAACAGAATACTGGTAGATACATTGGTTTTCCGGGCCGAGCAACTCCCATTCGTAGCTCACAGCACACATCGGCGCCAACAGCACTGAGAGGAAAATCAAGAAATACAGAGCAATAGAACCGTTGTGCAAGGGGTTTTGGTTTCGATTCGACGTACGCATCAAGCACCTCCTTCCAATGGTTCTGTCGAGGAAAGCGACGGTTACAACTATTGTATAATGTATAGTAAATGGTTAGTTATATCGAGTATAATGGAGAATTTTTCCTCTCAACACCGGAGAGAATTGCAGATTGCATCTCTACAAAGAAGAAATGTGAAACAAGATTGTTTTTCGTTCGATGGAAGATTTGTAAGCAAATCACAGCAACACGAAATAGTTACAACCAGCCGACCATCAACTCGGCAATCGCTCCTGCCTGCTTGATATGAGCTGCATACCGTTCCTGCATCTCTTTGATAGCATCCTCGCCACTCTGGTGTTTCAAGAGGTGCGGTACATGCTCACTGACCTCATGAATTGGAACATCCAATGGGAATGGATTCGGGACAAGCGCTGCTGATATCTGGAGAAGTCCAGCATATGGCGCCATCTCTCCTGCAAGATTAGGAGTATGGTGGTTTTCAACAACTGTCGTTACGCTCTCAGGAAGACGCCATTTTCGGAGAAATAAACCACCGGCTTCTGCATGATCGAGACCCAGTAGTTCACGTTCTATATCCAATGACCATTCTTCTGTCTCTTCGAGGGTGTGGATCGCAGCAGAAAGCAAATCCGGGTGGAGATGATCAAACACAATCCAGCCAATATTGTGCAGCAAACCGGCCAGAAACATGTCCGGTGCATTGGGACGCATCATATCTTTCCGAAGCTCAAGGCTTTTAGAAAGAAATGCGGTTGTGATCGCATGACGCCAAAGAACTTTACGATCGACATGCATCTCTTTCCAGCTATCGAATGAGCTGAAAACACCAATGCTTAAACAGATCTGTACTAGGTTGTTGATCCCGACAGTAACAAGTGCCTCTTCCAGGGTTTTGGCCGGGTTACGACGGGCAAATGCTGCTGAATTCGCCAGTTTCATTACTTTTGCGGAAAGAGGAGGATCGGGGAGGATCAATTTTTTCAGGTCGCGAATACCAACATTTGGATCCTGAGCCTTCGCGTATACTCGTTGCGCAACTTCCGGCAATGTCGGAAGTTCTTTCAATTCCATAATCGTCTGAATTACTTCTGCACGTGTCTGGTTCATTTTACAAATCTTATGTTTATTTACTGGATTTACAATCAGTTAAAACAAACGCCAATCTCTTTAGAAAAATCAACGTTACGGATTTTTCGGATTATTGAATGTAAGGAATGAAGTGGAACGTAACAAATATAATGAATATGGTTTCTTACTCGAACTGAGTTCTATCTCCCCGTTCCCATTCATTGCACCAGGAATTCATATGCTGAAGCAACGCCGCCACACCTTTGAAGACTGCATTGATCCCCTGTGATACAATACGGCCATCGATTTCCATGGTTCCGCCATCAAACAGAACATTCGGCTCACCGTTCTGGATCTGTTCCTGAATATTCTCAAGACGAATTAATCCCTGGTCGGCGAATACAACTTGTACATCTTTCACTGTTCCGAACAGGTCGGTAAATGCAATTCGAATATCCTTCAGCGATTGAAAGCGGTAATCCTTAGCAGCAATCATCCCGATTTTTCCGGTTACATTATAGCTAACGTTCTTCAATTCGTTATAGGAAAGATGGATTACTGCAGGCAGCCCTCTCTTCTGTCTTCTTTCATTGACAAGAATAACCGCATCAGGCCAATTGTTTACCGCGTGAACCCAGATCTGTCTGGAAATCTTTGTGAAAGCATTCCATGCCGCGATCAACGAAGCGCTCAGGGTTGCGTGCAGTGAATCGGCAATGGCGGGAGTGCTGGCGGACATCTCACGAAGGCTGTCATGGATCAGCTCATCATTATACCCTTGTCGAAGCGATTCCTGCATTTTCTGTGGGATCTGCTGTTGAAGTGCAGCAAACATCTTTTCCCATTCCGGTGTCGGAGCGATATCGACTCGTTCACTGGTGAGGGCAAAATAGGTTTCAAGGTAGTCTTTCAGATAATCACGCTCGGTAAGTTGACGGATGATCATCAGGTACGGCAGCGAGAGCTGTGAAATGATGCGGAACAGGTTTTCGCGAGTGATATGGTACAGCTCTTTTACCGCAGGATAAGTCAGTTCATCTTCCAGTGAATCGAGTGGTGAACTGTCCAGCGCGAGGTAATCATAAAAACTTTCCGGCTTTTCCATCTTAACGAATCACCATGATTTTATCGGTATACTGTTGCCCGCCCGGCGCCTTCACAACGTAAACGTATAACCCGTAGGCAACATCCTGCCCGTTTTCATTGCGAACATCCCAGTACGTAAATCCTTCATTCCCGGTTGAATCGTGATGCAGTGTTCGCACCTTTCTTCCAGCTACTGTGTAGATGTCAATCGTGCATTGTGACGGCAGATTGGTGAACATGATCCTCGACTGCAATGGATCGGTTTCAAATCCGCTTCGGACAATAAAGGGATTCGGGACAGCGCGGATGGTCCCCAGCGAACTTCCCTCGATTCCAGTTGGCGGGTGAGTGGAAAACTCATAGGTAAAAGCTTCGCTGAACGGTTTGTATGTGGTAATCGTATAAACATCTCCGATGGAAGGCGGTATTGCCGTCTCCGGACCGTTCTCCGTTTTCAACCAGATCAAGGAACCTGTGGAATCGTTCTCATCATCCCTGAGAAACAGAATATCCATCCAGATGTTGTAGCCCCGTTCGTTAGGATTGTAGCCCAAACCACCCGGTTCAAGATCCCATCCATAGGGTCCCACCGCCGACGGATTCGGGATGGCGAGCCACAGATCGGAAAGCAGCAGGTGATCGGTAACATCCTCCCAGGTTCCGCCCTGTTCGTAAATTGAACGTTCCACACGGATCGGTAGCTCCAGTGTATCAAGCGGATCTTCGCCAAATCCGGCAGCTACTACCCGGACCGGGGTTGTCGTTTCTGTTACCGTAATCCGCCAGTCATCCAAACCTTCCACAACCTCATCGTAACTCGATGAGTTCCCCGGTTCCCTGTTTTCTGTCCACCAGTCAAATGTGCAGCTATCACCAGCGATAGTTGTCCATCCCGTGGAGCGAATCCCCACGCCAAGGCTTTCGATATATGGACGGAAACCATCCACGACAGGAAGGTCTTCGAATCCTAAAGGCATGTTTTGATACACTACCAGGTCACCGGTCAAATTATCAACGAACTGGTAACTTTGCCGGGTGATGTTGTACAAACTGAAGGTGATCTCGCCTGTTTCTTCTTCCTCTTCAGAAAGTGTATCCGCCATCCAGTCGAATGTGATCCGGTAATTATCACCTGTTAACGCTGATGGATCGACAACATCGATCCTCAGAATGCCATCCGCCTGTAAACCATTTATTTCCATGATATTCCCTGCAATACCTTCGGTCATATCGCTCGCTCTGACTCCCGGGATAACGGAAACAGTACTCTGCTCGGATGTGCTGATCCCCCGTGGTGACTCATAACTGGGCTCGATTGAATCAGGGAAGGCCGGTGTGAAAACGCCACGGTCATACGAGCATACCGTATACCAGACCTCAAGCCCGTTGGTCACATCGTAATCCACGTAACTGTGCTGAAGTCCGCTATCATCGCCCAGCCATGCATACGCATTCGGAAAATCCGGACCGAATGCCGGATCGAGCCCCGTGATGCTGTCCATAAGATCGCACTGGAACAGGGGAACGTATCCAACAGCATCTCCGAACCAGTTCGTGAGCACCTGCCCCCATGTCTCACCACGATCCTCACTTCTGTACAGCCTGTATCCCTGGAAATCCTGTTGCCCGGAGAGAGCATCAATGCTGAATTCAGCGGAATTGTCCCATGTGAGCTGTACATAGCCGTCCCCGGCAAAAGCTGTCAAGTGGGGTGTGGATGGCGGACCGCTCCCCTGGAATTCCGCCTCGTATGCCATCTGGTACGCGGTTTCCACATTCGACCGTAGATCGAGCGAATCCACGCCAAGCGCAAAAACAATCGCTATTTCTGCTGAATCGCCCGCGGGAATGGTAAACCCGCCACTGGAAAGTAAAAACGTAATTTCGGAACCGGGCAAAGTGTCACGGTCCGTTTCCATGTAAAACAGTGGGTCATCGAACGCCAGATTCTCACCATGGAAATAGTCTTCTGAATTTTCCATCGAATCGGGTGTGTTGGTCATGATCGCACGGAATTGCGAATCCTCAACCGGGGTGAGATCATCGTGGAAATAATGGAAAGACGTTACCCCTGCATCACCCGGACTGCGAACAAGCCCCATTCCAATCCATCCGAGGGGACCATTCCAGACATCTTCGAAATACGAAGAATCATCACGCTGAGGGATGCCGTTCAAATCCTGCTTGAAAATGAATGACGGTTCCGTTTCATAGGGGTCGATGGTCCAGGCGCCAATCCGGTCATCCGCATAAAAATCGGGTTTCAGGTCGGCAAGGAATCCCGCATGTACATCCTCCATCGTCTCACCGCTCTCATTGTACAGAACGAAACGGACAAACAGGATGTCTTCCGCATACGGCCGTGCATAGGAAAATGCCGACTGTTCTACACGCAATCCGATGTTGCGATTGTCCTGGAATTCGCAGTAAACATCACGGTCCGAGGTGAATTCTCCCTCGACTTCCACGCCCGGGCTCCCGATACGAGCGCGGTATGGCCCCGGCCAGTGAGGTTCTCCGTCAACGACCGGCCAGGTGGCACGCAAATCCGATGTGGCAAGAAATGGGGTTACTTCATCTGCGGCGGTATTCGCCTCGGTACGTTCATCATTGAACAATGCACCGAGCCCGCCATCCATTGCTCTCCACGAAAAATCGAGGGCGGGCGATGAAGGATCATACACCGATTTTAACACTTCCTCCTCGGTGACCACGATAAAATCGACGCCGAACCCGTAATGCTGCACATCCGATCCTTCCCTTGGCCAATGCAATGCAGGGGTACCGACATGGAAATTGCTGATGATCCCGTAATTGGTGACCATGTTGGCGAGCTGGCCTTTATCGAGGAGGCCGATTCCACGGTCTTCCACTCCCTGGATTGTGCGATCATACAGATCCGCTGCCTTGATCACATGCTCACCGGGAAGCGCCTCATCCAGGTTACGATCAACCGCCTGCAGTGAATTCAGGCAAACGAAGCAGAGAACGATTACAGCGAGGAAGATTATGAAAAATACCGCTGCGGGTTTTCGACTTGAAGTGTTTATCATCATCTGTCATCTCGACTGAGTTAATATCGTTGGATCGGATTCCAGAAAATACACGTTGATACTTTTAATACTCCACCGACAACCCTACACGGATCATCCGTGGGATATCCACCCGCGCGGGGTTGTGGATCTGGTCATACTGGATGTCATCCCCGATACGTGTCGTCTCCCACGGTTGACCGGTGGTAGCGTCCACGGTTAACGGATTCACAGTATCGAACAGGTTGTCGATGTTCACAAACGCGGTGATGGATACCGGCTCGACATGGAATTCACGTGCAATACGAAGATCCACCTGGAACGATGCGTCCATCCGTTCCGAATTCCGAAGCGCCAACTGTTCACCCGCCCCTGTATACGGGGTATACGGCAACCCGCTGGAGTATTGTGCGATCATCCCGACGCTGAAATTTTGAAGAATATCGGTCCCGAACAGATCCGGATAGTTCTCCATCCCGGTAGCGTAAGTAAACACCATGTTCGCAACATGCCTGCGGTCAAAGTCCATATAATATTCCTGCGTCGCCATGGGTTGCCCGCTGTAGGCATCCCAGTACCCGGTTAACGGTTCCGATGAATTCCCCTTGGCGACACTGTACGTATAATTCGACTGCAAACTCCAGTTGTCCGCGAAGATCCGGTTGATCCCGATCTCGAACCCGATCACACTGGCATAGTCCACATTCACAAACGCTGCATAATTGTAGGCGGTCCCCACACGCACCGACCGTGTTCCTACCAGGTCGGTAATATCCTTGTAAAAAGCGGTGAGGGAGTATCCAAGTTGATCGGTAAGAATTCCCGTGATTCCCACTTCATAGGCGACCGTTTTCTGAGGTTTCAGCGTCCGTGATCCGACAGCGTCAAACCGTCGATTCGCCAATGTGTCCGGTTCCAGGTCAGCAGAATTGAGAAACAGGTTGACATAATCGGGGAACTGGAAAAAGTGACCGTAGGAGAAATGGAGCGAAAGACGGTCGGTGATCGGATGCGCCAGCCCTACTCTAGGGCTGAACTGGCAGGATGCTTCCACATCTTCCAGCTCGCTCGAAGGATCTTCCGCATCCACCCATCCCTGCGTACGTGGGTCGGCATAATCAAACCGCAACCCGGCATTCACAATCAGGTAATCAAGTTCAATCTTGTCCTGCACGTACACAGCATATTCGATGGGATCTTCGGTGTATTGGTCGATGATTCCCATCCTGTTACCATACTCGTCGATATCCAGTTCACGAATATCTTCCAGTTCGATATCGTGAGCATAAATTTCGCCACCGATTCCGATTTCATGATGCGGGCTCGCCTGGCAGGTGGTGCGGATGTTGGCGCTCAATGTTTCTGTACGCCCTTCACGCCAGGTGCTCGACCAGTCCTCCTCGTCGTAAAAATAGGATGCAAAAGTAAAATCTTCCGGCTGGTAATCGCTGTTCACATAGTCCGACCAGTCTTCGAAAATTTTAATGTCATGGTCTCGACGGAACCATCCCACGTTAATCGAATAAAACGCCCTGGATGACAAATAATGGGTAAAAGCGAAGTTCGCCCGCCCTGTATTGACAAAGTGCCGGTGGTAATGGTCGGGCTGATATTTCCATGCGTGGCTGTACTGCTGGTACTGCTTGTCCCGTAGCTCGCCGGACAGGGTCACCTTGTAATTCCCCGGCGACCAGGAAAGTTTTCCTGTTCCCGAACGGTCCCATCGTCCCCCGAAGGGCAGGTGCGAATCCACAAGATCATGCACTCCCGACAGGAAAAAGGTCGTACGTGACAAATACGGCACCGGTCCGGACAATGTGAGACTGGTTCTGCCGTAATGATTCACAGGTGGATCGAAAATATTTGCTACATCTGTCGGGCTGTACTCTGAACCGTCGGTATCCGGATTTCGCACGGCATCGCTGCCACCCCGCACCCAATCGGTTTCACGATACTGGCTGGAGTTGATCATGGGCGTCATGTATTCCGCCGAGACATGGTAGTCCTCACCGCCTTCACGGGTCACCATATTCACAATACCGCTCATCGCTTCACCATACTCGGCGTTAAACGTTCCCGACAGTAGCACCAATTCCTCAATGGATTCACGATCCAACCCGGTCGGCGCATCACCATGAAGAGGATCTTCGATACGCTGGCCGTCGATATAATACGCGATTTCTCCGGTCCGACCGCCACGCAGGTGCAGGTTTCCATCGGTGTCTGTCGATAATCCCGCCTGTGTCTCCAGGATGTCATTCATCGATTGAACAGGCATTTCCCGTATCGATTCACCGTCCACATAAATCCGCTGGCTGGTTATGTCCAGCAACACCACGGGACGGTCCACATGAACGATCACCTCTTCCAGCTCGACGAGTCCCGGAACTAAATGTGCATCAAGATAAAAGGTGCGATCTGCATCTATCGGGATATTTTCAAAACGTTGCGACTGGTATCCGGCATACGATATCACAATGGAATACACTCCCACAGGGATACCCACCACCGTATACTCGCCATCCAGATCGGTCACAGCACCGCGGTAAGTTCCTTCGACGACAATATTTGCAGTAACAAGCACCTCGCCGGTTTCAGAATCAGCGACTGTTCCACGGAGTTTCCCTGTTACAGCGCCGAATGCGGTTGCGGTCAGAAACATCAAGAAAAGTAACAAATGGATAACAACTGTGTATTTTCTCATTGAATACCTGTTATCTCAGTATTGTCACACGCTCCATATGGTTGATTCCCGGTCCGTGAAAACGGATGAAGTATATGCCGGAGGCGACAGTGGTGCCGGATTGGTCCATGCCGTCCCAATGGATGGCGTGCTGACCGGCATTGAACAGCGAACGCTCCAACTGTTTTACTTCACGCCCCAGGACATCATACACCTTGACGGTCAGCAGGGAGGTCGACTGCACCCTGAAATTGACACGAACAGTGCTGTTGAAGGGATTCGGCCAGCATCCTGTAACCTCGAATACATCGGGAACGGATGGATTCGAACGTTCTGTCACATCATCGAGGTCATCGAGGATACGCTGGATCACGACCGGCGGGATGCTGCCGTCATAGGAGGAACCTTTTTCATTTAACGCTGCGATGTTCCATCCGCCGAGTTCATCGACATAGCTCCCCAACGGTGTCGTCGCGGACGCCCATGGCACCAGTTTCACAGGACCATCCATCCACCAGTCCGATGCAGGATCGCCGTCGGCATCCACATGATACACCTTGAACTGATCCTGGTCGCCACCATCCGAGAATCCAATCCAGACACCGCCTTGCTCATCCGGTTTGAGTCGAAGGTTGGAGAATGCAAAACCTTCCTGAACAATAATGGGATTCTCAAATTCCAGCACACCGTTACAGCTTATCCGCTGGAGGAACAAACCTTCTCCATCCGTTGAAAAGAGGATCCATGTGGAAATATTATCACCATCGGCAAAGACGGTGTGAATATCCCCATCGATTTCTTCGGGAAATTCAATGATCGGAACAGGTACCCCACCGGTAAAGATAGGATTCATGTCCATATCGTAACGCATAACACTGATCACCCTGGAACTGGATGTTGTATTGGTCATTCCGAGGGCAACATCATACCCCATGAGAGCATTACCGCCATTTAATCCTTCCAGGTTTGCGCCTGCATACACAGGGAGTCCATCATTCCAGGGAAGCGACTCATCTCCTATGATCACACGATGGACAGTGCAATAGGTTGAATTGGGATCGATGATCCACCCGCCCTGATCATCGGAGCCGATGATGAGCAGATCATTAAAACCTGCGTATGTATCCGGGAAACTTTCTACCTCTGTACGTACTCCATTGACATCGAATGACTGGATAAAAGCGTTGTCGCTTGTGGTATTGAAAGTAACAAAACCATCATCGTTTCCCCATCCACCCAGATGGGTGTATGCATATTCGACGTGATTGTCCCACGCGACTTCCAATTCGCTGGTGAATCCCTGGTAGATGGTACCATCCGCATATTCGACGGCGACGACAAAATCACTTCCTACTGGGAAAGCTGATGCACCGATTACCGGTTCACTCTTAAACCTGGGTGAAACCGGGGGTTGGATCAAACCCGGGTCGGGGTCAATAGTATTTGCAAACGCTCTGAAAGGACGATATCCATCAACCTGAAGTTGCGTAACAATCAATCCGTTCTCTGCTTCACATGCCGCTGCGGCAATGGTTTCCGCCGGGTATTCATCCAAAGTGATTATCCAATCAGGTTCAGATTCGTAGGATTCATAGTGCCCCATCCTCAATTCCTGTGAACCTGCGACAATGATATAGAAAGCATCACCGACATCATTTAGCAGTCGGACATCATGGATCGTCGCCATATCGGAAGCAAAGAAAGGAACGTCTGTTCGGATACCCGGACGGTTTAATACCACCATACCGCCTGATTCATCCTCACTGGTTTCCGGAACACCTCCCCATGCGATCAGGGCTTCATCACCGGGAAGTGCAAGAAGTGAAAATCGTTGTCTGGCCATGTTGTTGGTATGTACGCCAACGCCGCTGGACGGCCAGATGGAAGCCCCTTGTGTTTCACCTGTTATACGCCATGCTCGCAACCTGCTATCCGATTCTGCGACAATGACCAATTCATCGTCGGTCATCGAACGCATACAGGGCGACTGGAATGGATACTGGTTAAAAGAGGTCAAAGGCAGACTGTTATTCCATCGGGCATTCCCTTCTGAAGTAGTTCTGAGAACCCGGAATTGATTGGATTGATCATTAAATCCACCGACATACAATTCGCCTTCATCGTTTATCTCTGCCATTACAATATTGTCGCAATCTTCCAGTGAATAGAGCGAGATATACGTATTTTCCAGGAGCGTGCCCGTATTATCAAGATTGTTGAGACAAGGAACATGCGCATTATCATCAGGAACAAAGGAAAACCAGGTGCCATTCGAAGAACGTACACCGCCAAGTGATGGATTAGCGTAATTAAACAGAATCCTTCCAATGAAGCTATATCCGGGATAAATTTCACCTTCTCCCGTTGAGCCATACAGTCGTACATCATTACGTGAATCGTTCACTCGCCTGGTCAGCAGGAAGAACACACCATCCATGTCATTGGCAAAAGCAAAAGATTGCATGGTTTCATCCATATCCGGATCGCTTGCTCCGAATCCAAAACGCAACGGATCTGCGAACTGCGGAATACCATCCGAATCATACCTCTGGACATAGGATTCTCCCCCACTTCCCGGTAACCATTTCACATAAACGACTGTCCAGCCTCCATCATCCATGGGAACGATGTGAACATCCCGCACCATAATCCCGTACTCGACAAGCTCCAGCGGACCGTCAGAAAAACGTAAGGACTGATCGGTATTGATCACCTGGAGATAGGCGTGTCGATAAAAACTGCTGTCAATACGAGTCCATGCGACAGCTAAAGCGCCATCAGCAAGCGGTACACATTCTGCGGATATTCGTGCATCTCCACCTACATGCAGAGCAACTCCATTGTTACCATAATCATGTTGACCGTATGCACAGGTTGCAAACAGAAAAATAAGCAGGAATGCATGTAAACAACCCAGGCTGGCAAGCTTCGCTGTCGGCTGCATGTTCACCTCTTTGTCAGCAATTCAGTTAGATCTGCAAACACAATCAATATCAGAATCAGAATGCCCGGAATCAGAATAAGAATTCATCACCCGGTGTACTACTTCACCAGATTCGTATTGCATGGATCAGTAATCCATTATAATCAAATACCACCTGATTTTCTATATAATGATTGTCATAATTCCTTCCGATAGTAACACTTTATCGGACAGGTCAACTATCATATTGCCTTTATTATTATTGTTTTTCAATACTCGCCATCAGATTCAGGCTTTTCAACGGCGCCCAATGGTCAAAAGCGGCACGCGCCGATGCATCCAGCAATATATGAATTTCTTTTACGGCATCTGCAGGCAGACGTAAACGAGAAAGGTTTTCCAGTGGAGATTCGCTGATCGCATGCAGGAGTTTCCAGGTCCCCAGTTTTACCGGCACTCCGGGACCTATCGTATTCTGAACTCGGATCGCTTTCCCTTTCGATGGGAGAAATGCCAATGCTGAACCCTGGCCTTCCGGTTCGCTGGTGTCGATTTCATACCCCAGTTCTTTCATCATTGTCAGGCGGAACCGAAAAAAGAGTGACTCCCAACGCGAGTCCAGGTTGTTAAGAACTTCCAGGTATTCCACAGTGGCGTCAAACAAATCGGTGTGCATATCCTCAGGTTTTAGCGCCCTTGATAGGCATTCCAACGCTGCCTGCGCCCACATCAACCGTGCGAAATCCTTGTGAATATTTCCGAAACCATTAATCAGAGAGGTTTCTCGCAGCAACTGGAGTTCCGACCGTTGCGACGGCGCCCACAGCAGTTCCAACAGCGCTACGGGGATCAATGGAACTGGAGCACGCTTGCCACCACTTCGCGCGCCTTTTGCCAGGAAGTGAATCCGTCCAAAATCACGTGTAAACACTTGAACAATCAGGCTTGTTTCCCGGTGGGGTATCCTGCGTAAAACAAGAGCTGTACTTTGAACCGTCTTTGTCAATTCTCCCTCACTGGTCCATCATATCTGCATCTTAATCCTTTCTTCAGAATCTAAATATAATAGGTAGAACAGGCAGCTTCTAATGATATTAAAGGTTTTCACAGTTTCTTGTGCAAATAGTGGAAGACTCGTCAGGAGCTCACTTACATTTGAGAAAATCTGATTTTTATGGATTTTTTGTGAATACTTGCCCGTACTATCGGGACTATTTATCTTTCTGTTACAAATATATGGTAACCGTTTTTCAATCGGAGATTTCACGTGACTCATTTATCCGTAGAGTTTACCGAAGGCAATTATCTGGTATTGCATGGTCGGCTGGATACTAACACGGTTGATATTCTTGAGAAAAACCTGCAATCTTTGAGGCAGGACATTATTGTTGATATTTCGGATGTAGATTACATTAACAGCGCTGGACTTGGATTGTTATTAAAAACATACCAGGAGCTTAACAAATCCGGATATACATTGACGATTTTAAACCCGACAGCCTACATCGAAGAGTTGTTGAAAATAACAGGATTAGACCAGCTACTTGAAGTGAACCACTGAAATCCCACATCGAGACACAGTTGCACCAACGCGAATTGACAGCAAAATCAAGAAAAACGGAATTCGCTTATTGCATGATAGGCCCGTATTGGACTCCCTAAAAATCCAAAAATCCTATAAGGGATTGCATTTTACACAATGAAGTAATAGCTTATTTTGTTTGAAACATCTTTCGATTTAAGAATTTGAATAAGAAACATTTGCATCAGATGTACTATTTTTCTTATGTACAGGTATTCTTTGTACCTTGAAAACAGGAATATTCGGTTTTATTGAATCAGATATCCGTGCATGAAAAATGTAAATATTGCCTGATGGACTCATTATCAAATACTATACTGAGACAGATACAAGAGATTGAGCTGTATGTCTGTTTGCTGGAGATTATGTTGACATAATCGGCTGCTGAATTGAATTCATCATCTTAGAAAAGGTAAAGCATTGTATCTTGAACACTGGGAATTGAAAGAGAAGCCCTTCGAGAATACACCAGATCCAAGATTTTTCTTTCAATCGCGCCAGCATAGAGAAGCGCTTATGCGTCTTCAATATGCGATTCATGAGGCCAAAGGTGCATCGCTTCTTACAGGAGAGTTCGGGTGTGGCAAAACAACATTGATCCGTACAGTGATTAATGAAATTGATCCGCATTTATTTCCTGTCGTATTATTGACCAATCCTCGATGGAATGCAGAAGAGTTGTTACGTGAGATTCTTTTCCAATTGGGTGAGGATGAAGTACCGGACCGGAAGATTGATGTTGTCCATAAGATTAACGAGTTGTTATATAAAAGCCTGACATCAGGCAAACACACCGTCGTTATTGTAGATGAAGCGCAAGTCATTGAAGATCCGATGACATTTGAAGAGTTGCGTCTTCTTCTGAATTTTCAGATGAATGATAAATTCATGCTGACGATGATATTTTCAGGTCAGCCGGAATTGCGTGAGAAACTGCGTCCATTGCCTCAATTACTACAACGGATCGCTGTAAAATATCACCTTGTTCCCCTCGACCTTGAAGAGACAGTTAAGTATATTGAATACAGGCTTGCACTTGCAGGCAATTTGCGCGAAATTTTTACTCATAATGCGATAAAAGATATTTATTCGTATAGTGGTGGAACACCGCGTAAAATAAATAACTTATGTGATCTGGCATTGGCAATAGGTGCGGGTAACCGTTTAGAGAAAATCGAAGCCAATGTAATTCGTTCAATTATCGATAGTGAAACTGCCGGGGGTCGATTCGAATGGTAAGGATGCGCGAAGTTCTCAAGTCGGTACGTGACTTGACTCGTACATCACAATCGCGCCCGTATAGCGAAGGCGGCGAACAAGCTGATTCTTCGGGTTTATCCTTTCCGCAACCGGGTGGAAAAACCGAACAAGAGCAAAACGCTGTTTCTGGTGCGCAACCAGCATGGGCAAGATCCCAAGGGAACTTGCAAAATGTAAGTGCTATTGGCGTTCACAACGAGACTTCTGCAAGCGCCACCGATGCGGCGCAGGAGATCTCGAGGAATGATTTGTATCATGACGCGATTGCAGATATTCACGAAATGCTTACAAGAGCTGCTTCGGATGAACCGTATGATCTGGTAGAGATTGAAAACAAAGCAAAACTGTTTTCTGAATCTTTATTCAAAAGTGATCAGCTCTTCCTGCAAGGTTTGTCCACAAGAAGTTCGCTGACCTCGTTAGCACAACATTCTGCAAATGTTTCAATAATATCAATTAAGGTGGGTATCGGGTTAAAACTTCCAACGGAAAAGATTGTTGATGTGGGAATGTGCGGTATGGTCCATGAAATTGGAATGATGAAAATTCCGCCTGATTTATTAAATAAGAAAGGCGAGCTTTCACCTTCCGAATTTGAAATGATCAAGCAGCATCCAATCTATGGAAGAAATTATCTCGAACCTTTCCGCGATGAATATCCTTTCCTGCCGGATGTTGTATCACAGGAACATGAACGCTGGAATGGGAAAGGGTATCCTTTCGGGTTGAAAGAAAACGAAATTCATGAATACGCTCAGATCCTGGGTCTGGCGGATACTTTTGTAGCATTGACGCACCTGAGGCACTACCGTGACAATTTCATTGCCTATAAGGCGATGCAATCGATCATTGAGCGGCGTAATGTTGATTTTTCCGCCCGCATTATAAAAGCTCTCATCGAGGTAATCAGCATTTTCCCGGTACACAGCCTGGTAAAACTGAATGATGGTCGAGTGGCAAAGGTGCTGGAAACAAACAAGCAATATCCGGTTCGTCCAGTTATTGAAATTATCAGGGATGCAAAAGGACAACCATTTGCCAAGTCAGAACGAATAGATCTGTCACGAGAACCGATGATCTATATTGTTAGTCCAATCCTTGACGAATCAGCGTACCAATAAGCAAGATACTATTTATGGATGAAAAAAAGAGAAAAGAGCTGGAAGCGCTTAGAAAACAATTGGACCCGGAAGTTTTAAAGCGGGTCGCACAAGCGATGGGAGCTGATCCAGGTGCAGTTGCAGCTTCAGTTCCACCAAAGATTACACCATCGGCTCCTCAAACATCATCAAAAAGGCCTCCACCACCGCCAACAAAGAAGGCGATTCAAGAGAGGCAAATGCGGGAATTACAAAACCGTATACGCAGACGTGAGCAGGAAATCGACGCACACCGTGGCGAAGATGTGAAAAAAATCGCTGCATCGTTTGTGGTCTATGACACTAACCATTTTCGCGGTAAGCAAATCGGTGGCTATTTTACTCGGATGGAGTTTTCGCATCTGACAACGGTGTCTGATCCTGCAGGATTGGTCAAGGCAGTGATTGAACGGTTAAATGATACCAACATTATCCGAACCTGCTACATCGTTTCCGATGAAATCCTGGCAGATTTTATTACGATGTTGAATTCAGCTGGTTTAAAAGCTGTGCGTGAAAAAATTCCCGGTTTGGCGAAACTGCCGATTTTTGTTGTCATTCCTGCAGGGAAACCACCACTGGCGCCGAAGGGATTTGATCCCAATTTTGTGATCTCCATGACACACAATGCATCCTTCAGTGCAAAGAAAGTAAAGGCCGCCTTGCATATCAAAGCGTAATAACGATGATCATTTTACGATAGACTTCACTATCCAAAATTCACTGAATGAATTTTGGATTTTTCATTTGAAATTTGTACCAGTGAGCACATCAGATGAGTATTGATATTTACGGTTTTGATGCAGGTGCTTCTCTCGATCCGGACTATGCAGCAGCTCTGGATGAGATTTATAACCTCCTCGATACCGAGCGGATTGATCCAGCCACGTTCCGTACGGTACACCGGGATCTCGAGGTGTACAAAGACTTTCTCCGCACTATTGGAAACCCCCATCTTGCGATTCCGACTGTTCACATTACTGGAACCGTGGGAAAAGGTTCAGTACTCATCCTGCTTGAATCGATCCTCCGTGAAGCGGGATGCAGAACAGGTTCCACTGTCTCCCCTCATTTGGTTGAGGTTCGAGAACGTATTCGAATCAATGGTTCCCCAATCGCTCGAAACAAGTTTGCTGACTACTGGAGTCAGATCTCCGATCATGCCAGATCAAGGCAGGTTGACAACAATTATCGTACAGTATTCGAAGTCCTGACCGCACTTGCGTTTTACGCCATCAACAAAGAAAAGGTAGATATTGGGCTGATCGAAGTGGGCCTGGGCGGAAACCTGGATGCAACCAATGTTGTACATCCTGAGCTTTCGATTTTGTCCCGCATCGGCCTCGATCACATGAAAGTATTAGGGGATACTGTCGAAGCCATTGCGCACGACAAATCACAGATTATCAAAAAGAAATCTCCGGCAGTTACCGGATACCAGGAAAATTCTGTACTGAGTATTCTGAAGGATAGATGCGAAGAAACGATGAGCGATCTTTGGAGTCTTCAGGAAGATTGCAAGATGAATGTTCATTCTGTTTCGTCGGAAGGATCTGTCTTCGATCTCACGACTCCCTTTCGGAAATGGAAAAACCTTCATCTCACTCTCCTGGGGCGTCACCAGGTAGAAAACGCAGCAATTGCGGTGCTTGCCGCCGACCGGTTAGCACATGACAACAAATTCCGGATTGATGAAAACCATGTTCGTGAAGGGTTGGAGAAAGCACATTGGGCGGGAAGAGGCGAGATCGTACAGAGCGATCCCGTGATCCTCCTCGATGGTGCACATACCCCCCAGGGAGCTGAAACCCTGGTGCGTATGTTGAAAGACTGCTGGCCGAATCGCAGGTGCATCTGGATACTTGGATTTAATAAAGACAAAGATGTCGAACGTTTTCTCCAACAGATCGCGCCGCATTGTTCAACGGCTGTGGCAACATCGGTTGATTTTCCGAGAGCAATGCCTTTGGATCATCTCGAACATCTGGTGAGGCACTATTCCATTTCCTGCCAACCTTCACCTGTTGATAGCGCCATTGATTCAGCCTTGGAGTCTGCTTCCAGCGACGATATTATCGTCGCAACGGGAAGTCTTTATCTTGTGGGAGCACTCCGTCGTCAGTTCTTGCACGAAAAGAAGACACTTGCTACCTTATAATGTTATATGCTACGGGTTACAGTGCGGAGGCATGGATGTCCTTACAGCAAAATCCTTGTTCAGTTTATTACCGGTTTTTCATTCTGTTGGTTTCCCTTCTCCCGGTATTCATGATCAGTTGCGGTGATCCGGAAACGGCATCATTGCCACCGGACGGATCAGAAGCGTACAGGGTACTAGGTTCCATTCGCACCTGGGGCGATCCGTATGACATCGCATTTCATGGTAACACTGCCTACGTCGCTGAAAACGAGGCCGGTGTCGGTGTATATGATTTTTCCATTCCCTCTGCCCCATCCGTTGTTGACACATTTTTCCTGGCCGATCCTCTTCCCACTCGTGGTGTAGAGATTGTACCGGAAATGAATGCAATGATCCTGAACGTAAAACGTCCCATCGGAGGGGTTGTTCTGCTGCGATGGCTGGACAGTCTTGAAACCCAGGTCATTACGACATACCAGTGGGGAAGCAGCATCGAGAATGATCTTCATGCGTTTATGAGGCAAGACACTGTCCTGTCCAGGTGGGACCATACCTACCACTATGTGGATATGATGCAATTGCTGATTGCCGACCCCACCACGGATGACGCCATACAGAAGCGTGTTTTTTACCTCGATTCACTGATTGAAGATGGGCAATTCCAGCGTAGATGGATGATCCTGAATGATATCAACAGTGATGGGTTTACTTTCAACAGCAGCCCGCCTGAAGGGATTGCATTAATGGATTCCCCGGATACAATTGCCGTTGCCATGGCTGACCTCGGTGTATGCGCTGGGAGCGTACACAGAAGACACAGTCCCGGTGTATGGTTAGGTCATGTCGATACCCCGGGCGAAGCGATGAAATTGCGATACCAGGCGCCCTATATTTTCGTGGCGGACGGCAATGCAGGATTGGCGGTGATTGACGCTGGAAACATTGAACAGTTGGAGTTGGTTGCCAGTTGGGACTATGATGGATCGGACCATGTGGATCAACTGGATTTGGACGACTACCGACTTATGCTGGTCGATCAGTATGACGGTGTATTTTTCCTCGATGTTTCCGATCCGTTGCATCCGAGGTATGTAGGGACATATGAAGTCCGGGGATGCCGCATGGCGAAGTTCTTCGGAGATAACCTGGCCGTACTATTGATCGAAAATGT
The DNA here is from genome assembly GCA_963674515.2 of bacterium. Classification (GTDB taxonomy): domain Bacteria; phylum Electryoneota; class Electryoneia; order Electryoneales; family Electryoneaceae. The sequence goes on along the minus strand of CAXXQY010000025.1, from coordinate 8,518 downwards.
CGGGCTGGTTGTCCTGGAAATAGATTACTAGAGATTATCGTTCGATAGGTTTTGTTTTTGCGATATACGGTTACCATCGCGGGAGTAAAGATGCAGATCAGAAAAGCCGTTTACAGCAGACAGGTAACATTGACAGTTTTTGTGTGTGCCATCGCTGCCATGATAATGTTCGGATGCGGTGAGCCCAACAATGTTGAACCCGGAGATACTTCGGATGCGTACCGTATCCTTGGTCAGGCCGAAACCTGGGGAAATCCGTTCGATTTGACCATAGCCGGTGATTATGTGTATATCTCGGAACGGTATGCGGGTGTAAGCATTTTTGACATCAGCAATCCCAACTCACCTGTTCGAATTGATACATTAATCGAATTGACAGAGTTCGGAGCAGCGGAAGAGATCGCCTATAATGAGGAGTGGGACGCCCTGTTAGTTAACCTGACAGGCCAGGGAGTAACTCTACTCTGGATGGACAGCCTTGGAACCCAGGAGCAGACCATTTCCTGGGGAATCGGCGAACTTACCGACCTCCTGGTGACCATTCGTGAAGATTCTGTTCAATCCACTTTCGATGATCAGATGCATCTTTCCTCCATGATGCAAGTGATCATGTCCATCCCACTGGATGGTGTCGCAGTTAATAAGGACGTTTTGTATATAGATTCTCTCGCTTTTGGCGATCCTTATATCAAGGAATGGCACTATGAAGCGCCGGACATTGAAATTGATGGTCTGCAATATCTTACAAGACCGCCGGAAGGACTTGACTTTGTCGCGGGCGCCGATACCATTGCAGCAGCAATCGGGGAATTGGGCGTCGCCATTGCAAGCCTCGACCGATCCGTAGCGCCGGATGGCCAATGGCTTAGCCAGGTAGACACTCCCGGTAACGCCACCAACCTGGTTTACTCCGATGGATACATCTACGCGGCGGATGGCGGCATGGGACTTGCCGTGATTGACGCGACCAATGCAATGTCACTGGAGTATGTGACCGGATGGCGTACTGACGGACTTGATCATGCGACCGAGGTTGCGGTGCGAGGAAATCGTCTGGCCCTGGTGGATGAGTATGACGGTGTCTACCTGATGGATGTCACCGATCCATCCAACCCGGAGTACAAGGATATGATTGAAGTGCGCGGATGCAAACGCGCCAAATTCCTCGATGATACCACCCTGTTGATCATTTCTGAAACGGAAGGACTGCAGACGGTGAGGTTGCTCTTCTAAGCTTACAATTTCACACAATTTGATAAACAGTTGCCCGGGATACTCACCCGGGTTTTTTGTGCACAATAAAACAGATAGACGGGTGGATTGAACAGACTTTGGCCCGAGTGCTTGCCACTCGAGTTTCTCTATATCGTGGAGCGAATTGTAGTAAGAAATATCCAGGATCGGATTTGAACAGGGATACCCGAGTGGCAAGCACACGGGCCAAAGTTATTATTGAGTGAAATCCTCGTATGACGTCAACGAAAATCGTGTTGACAAACCTAACGAGGGCATGATCAGCCGTTTCGAGAATTATTTCTCGATTGATATTGACATTCCCATTGGAACAATGCATATTTACCGAGAATTATTTCTCGTTTTGTTTATCGGAGCGCAAAATGGCAGGACGACCTACATCCACTTTTACGGATCTTGAACTGAAGTTCATGCAGTTATTCTGGGAATATGGATCATTGGAAACAGACAGCATCCAGTCGCACCTGGAGATGTTGGACCATCCGTTAAGCGACGGTTCCATCCGCAAAATATTGTCGATCCTCATGAAAAAGGGATATGTGTCGCGTGAAAAATCAGGGCGGGGATTTGTGTACAGTCCAACAATCCAGCGTGATCAAGCCCAGGGTACAATGGTGAAAGAAATGATCCACAAAGCGTTCCAGGGGTCAGCGTCTCAATTGGTGGCAAGCCTGCTGGATCATGAGGAGATCACGGACAAAGAGCTTGAACAGATCAAAGCGATGATCGCAAAACATGAAACCCGGGGGCGATCATGAGTCCGTTACTACCTCTTTTACATTCCCTGGGGCTTACGCTCTTCAACTCGATGCTCTCTTTTGTCTGGCAGTCCTCTCTCCTGCTCGGCGGGTTCCTTGCGGTGGATATGCTGTTGTTGCGAAAATATTCAGCAACGTTTCGTTATCAGATCCTGTTCATCGTATTGTTGCTGATTGTGGTTTTGCCTGTAACCAACCGGTTTTTGACAGTTCTGGAAACACCCGTCGATGGAATCCCTTTGCTGCCATCAGTCGAACCACATGAATACTTCGAGCCGGTCCCAAATGAGAATTCACCTGCTTTCTATCAGTCATCCGCTTCAACCTCCTTACTCGATGATGTAAAGAATAATCCCGGCTTACTATTTCTGATCGGTATTTCCCTTGGATGGCTTCTTTTCACTGTACGACTCATTGGCGGGATTCTCGAAATTCATTCCTGGAAAAAAAGCGCCAGGGCGATTTCCGACCATTTTGCAGTAAATGTCCTCCATTCAGCGAGTTCACAGGTTGGGTACCTTCATTTGATCCGGTTTGTTCAATCCGACAGGGTGGTTACCCCGGTTGCGACAGGTGTCAGACATGCGACGGTACTATTACCACAGAACCAGTGGCGTGAGTATTCATCCAGGGATCTTGAGGTGATCGCAATGCATGAAACTGCTCATCTCAAACATTATGATCCGATAAAACTGTTCATCCTGGAACTGTTTCGATGCACCCTGTTTTTCCATCCATTGGTCTGGATTCTCATACATCATTTACGATCCCTCGGAGAAGCATCCGCTGATGAAGAGGTATTACAGTCGGGCACGGAACCGGCCATGTATGCGCATCTCCTGGTGGGATTGATGGAGCAACACAAACAGAGGAGACAACACATGAAATTAGCTGCAGCACTGTTTTACCGGAAGAAACGTTTTCATAACCGGATCGCATCGATCCTGACACACAACAGGCTGCATTCGCCATCGCGCAAGCTTTTATCAGCGATAACCATTGCAGTAGTACTCGTGTTTTCGCTGGCGTTGTCCATGCCCCTCAGCCAGGTAAGCATGGCGGAGGATACAGACCTTGTGCAATCCGAAGCGCCGTGCCGGTTCCCCTGCGACTCCCATCATATTTCCTGGGCATTCGGGATGAGAGAGGATCCGTTCAACCACCGTGAACGTTTGCATGAAGGGGTAGACTTTTTCGGCGACACCGGTGATCCGGTTTATGCCAGCGCAGCGGGGACAGTAGCTAAGGCGGAATTCCATGAGGCGTATGGAAACCATATCTGGCTGCAACACGCCAATGGTTACACGACCCTGTATTCCCACATGGACGAACTGTTGGTTTCAGCAGGAGATGAAGTTACAGAAGGTCAGACAATTGGAAAGATCGGCACCACCGGACGTTCAACTGGTCCTCATCTTCATTTCGGTATCTACCTGGATGAGGAACCGGTCGATCCGTTGACAGTCCTCACCACGCCGCCTTATATCGTTCTGGATGATCGTACCGATCCGCAGGCTCATGATCAGATACGGCAGGTGGCGGAAACCAATCATCTTCGTCTTGTCACGGACGGTTCAGCTCCAACGGATTGACAGGAAGGTTTCAGTACAAAACACTGCAGTATTCATGGTTTTTCTGGTGCGGATTGCTCCGCACCTTTGGTGCTTCATTCCATTTTGGATCTTTTAAAATCTCCACTTGTTGCTACTATCCCTGACTATTCCTATCTTGACAATGACAGATTATTGAGCCGGTGAACTACGGGAGATTCGAAGATGCTACGTAGAATATTTCTCTCGGGGTATCGTGCGGCTCTACGTAACCGTACCACTTTCCTGATCAACCTCTCCGGACTTGCCATCGGACTTGCCGTCTGTTTACTCATTGCAAGCTACGTATACGATGAGTTCCACTATGACATGTCCTTTCCCAATTCAAACCGCATCTGCCGGGTTTATTTCCATGATGTCAGCGACACCCGGTATCCATTTAAAGGTGTTACCCAGGGCAGGCTCGGCCAGGCGCTCCGTGAGAATGTACCGGGAGTTGCAACCGCCGCCACCTACTGGCCGTCAAGCCATCTGTTGGTACGTGTGAATGATGCGACTGTCGAACTGCAAAATGTTGTGATCACGGAAGATGAAATCTTCGACATCTTTGAATACCCGATACTTCGGGGAAACAGGGGTGAAATGCTGCAGAACCCCAATTCCATTGTGCTGACAGAAACTGCGGCTCATACCCTGTTTGGCGATGAAGATCCGATTGGACAGACATTGATAACTTCGTCCAACGCAGAGTTCCAGGTTACCGGAATCATGGCGGATGGACCCGCTCTCTCGCATCAGGAATTTAATGCTTTCCTCTCCATGAACAGATGGAACCATGTTCGTACACCCACTTCATCCTGGACAAACCAGTTCCTGATGACATATCTCCTCCTTGAAGAGGGATCGGATATTGCGACAGTTGAGGAAACGATCAATGAAACTGCCGAACAATGGGCGGAAGATTTGAATCCATTTATGCTGCAACCGTTGTCTGACATCCACTTCAATCCGCAAACCATCCAGTTTGATTACGCCTGGAATGTTTCAGACATCACCTATGTATACGGCCTCATATCCCTTGGATTATTCATTCTTCTGCTGGCCCTGGTAAATTACACCAACCTCGCTACATCAAGAGCGATCCTGCGAGCTCGGGAAGTAGGAATCAGAAAAGTAGCAGGCGCAAATCGTAAACAACTTGTTCTCCAATTCCTTCTCGAAGTTTTCGGCGAACTGATACTGGCATTTATTCTGGCGATTGGAATAGCATATCTGTTTGACCCGATCGGCAGCGAATGGGCAGGTCGTCCGATCAATCTGCAGGCCCTGTTCTCGGGGAACTTTATCCTCATAATTCCAATATGCGTCATGATCCTGAGTGTATTATCAGGTCTGTATCCAGCCCTGCTTCTCTCGGGATACCAACCCGCCCGTGTGTTAAAAGGCGTTGTGGCGCATGGTCAATCGGGAGTTCGGATACGACGTTTGCTCTCTCTTTTCCAGTTTGCAGTAACAATCACCCTACTGGTTGGAATTACAGTCCTCAATGGACAAATGCGGTTCATCCGCAATCTCGACCTTGGATATGAACGTTCCCGAGTCCTGTCATTATCCACCTATGGCAGTGAGTTCGAGGGTAGACGCCAGACCTTGATCCAGGAATTAAACGTTTTACCTGCAGTGGAGCACGTGGCTGGGATATCAACTCCCCCGTTTAATGGGTGGAGCATGACGGACATGCATCCCGAGGGGATGGCTGATGGGCAGGAGATCGATACCTATCGATACCATATGGACCCTGCAACAAGAGACGTGTTCAACTTCCCGGTCATTGAAGGACGGTTTTTTAATGCAGAGCAGGACAATATGCCTGCGGACGCCAGTAACCCGGGATTGATGCCCTGTGTGGTTACACGTGGTTTTGCGGAAAACGCCGGATGGAGTTCCTCTGTTGGAAAATCCCTCGATGACAATGACCGTCATATGATCGTCGTTGGGGTAATTGAAGATTTTTACTTCCGTTCCCTGCACGAGGTAAAAGAACCGGCGGTGATTATCCCATGCGCTCCTACGGACCGCCATCACATCGTAATGGTTCTGAATGGCGACATATCGGAAGCGTTAACATCTGTTCAATCAGTGTGGCAAACGGTAATACCGGACGTTCCCTTCTCGTACCGTTTTATGGATGAGTATTACATGGAAGATTATAATAAGGAAGCAAATATCGTCACCATCCTCGAAGCGGGAACAGGTCTGGCGATTGTTGTAGCCTTCCTGGGACTGTTTGGATTGGCATCTTTCGCCACGGAAAGACGACTGAAAGAAATTGGAATCCGAAAAGTGTTAGGTGCGCGTGTCGACCAGTTGCTGGGACTGCTGACTCGTGAGTATCTGCTGCTGATTATCTTTTCCACCGTGTTTTCTGTTGTTCCCGGATGGCTGTTGGGACGTTACTTCTTGCAGGATTTCGCTTACAAGATTGTCTTTCCCTGGTGGTCCTATCTCCTGGCAGGTGGCGCTGCACTATTGCTCGCCCTCATCACCAGCGGACTGATCGCTTTTCGCGCTGCACAATCCAATCCTGTAAATGTGTTGAAATATGAATAGACTCATCGATTCATTCTTGTTTTAAAACACAGAACCCGTCGCGAAAGACGGGTTCTGTATATAAACCTGATTCAACAATTTATCGTGCAAGACGTTTCCTCTGGATGGAAAGCGGTTTCCAACCATCCGCAGTCATTACCATCAGATGGGTGTTCTCATTTCCTTCGAGTTCACGGCCTTCATGGTCCTTCTTCCGCAGCAGTTTCGGCATGGACATGCTCACCAGCGGTGTCACCGGTTTCCGTTTCGCCTGGAACTCGTCAATGGGACGGGTTTTGGGCGTTTGACGGAACCGTGGGATCTGGACGATTGGACGGCGACGGTCCCTGATCTTGCCATACTTGGCTTTCACAGCTTTGCTGCTTACGCCAAAATGCTGTGCAAGCACTTCCGGTCCGAGTTCTTCATAATTGCTGATGAGGTATTTTTCGTCCTCTTCCGTCCAACGATGCGGACCGACCTGGAGCTGTTCCGCTTCGCTGACACCTTTATCCGGTACTAATTCGGAGGCCTTATGCTTGATCTTACCATACTTTACCCGCACAGCCTTTTTCGTAACCCCGAAGTGCGTCGCGAGTTCATCCAGGCTCATGGTATTATAGTTGGCGAGCAGGTAACGTTCGTCATCCTCGGTCCACTTACGCGGACCACGCGGTTGCTGCCCCTGGGTGGGCGCTGGCGGCGCCTGGGGAGCATGTTTGGCGATCATCTCAAAATCGGGACGATCCCGAAGTTTGCCATATTTCACCCGTACCGCTTTTTTGGTAACACCAAAAATCTTCGCTAATTCATCAATCTGCATCTTGTCATAATTGGCGACAAGAAAAGCTTCGTCTTCAGGAGTCCATTTTTTCGGCATCCCACTCCTCCAATGTACCTTGGGCGGATAGTGGACCAATTCACATGGATCGATCCACTATAATCATTCACTTCCAAAACAGGCCTTAAGATGGTCCAGACGTATCGCTTTTTCCACTCTTTTTCCTCCGTCTCCTGGAGCCAAATGCTCCGGGAGAATAGACGTACATCACTATTTTATGCAAATAAAAGTACTATCGTAGAAGCAGGAATTTTCCATGTATTATAAACAACTCTCAGCTATTAGAGTTGAGATGACATTTCATTGATTGGCTGGAAGCAAAAATCATCAGGAAACGATTTCTTATTTTCCGTTTCCAGCAGGGATGACACATTGCAGATGTCAGCAGATGTAAGCACAAAAGTGTTTCCTGTGGCAGAAAAGATCTTTTATGAGAAAGGATTTCGTCACACAAGTATTGATGAAATCTGCAAGTCTGCCGGTATATCCAAAAAAAACGTTCTATCAGACATTCTCAGACAAATATGATCTTCATGAGAAACTCATCGCTTTTTTATTCGAAATGGAGTTTACCAGTTCAGCAGAAAATGAGTCATCAGAATGGAATGCAGAGCAACATCTCCTGAATTATTTACAAATCTATATTGATACTTGTTTTCGTCACCCTGTCATACTTGAGAGGATCACAATCAATCGTAAATCGCAGAATCAATTGCATATTGCCACTCCATTCGTTGCAAAATGCATTTTGAATCTTGAAGAGATCCTGGTTTCGGGCATTGCAAATAAGGAATTTCGCATCCATGATGTCCAGACTACATCATGGATCATCCTGCATCTCATTGATGATGCAGTTCGGATAACACTGGAGCAGGATGGAGACATGGAGAAACAGGGAAAAATCCTAAATAGTGTTACCAGCTTTATACAAGCAAGCCTCACTAATACTATTGTAAACCGTTGAACACCCTATATCTACATTGTGCAGACATTGTTGGAAACAAATCAGAAAGTCATGAGATACAGAACGAAAAAACCAAGATTTGGAATCATTAAAACGCTGTAAAAATAACAAATACACGGAAAATGGAAATATTATTGCTTGACAATTGTAAAGTATTAACTATAATTTATATAGCAAGTATCCCCCGGAATTTGTATAGCTTCATTTTGTTGTTATCAATCGTATCCCGGGTGTTCGTGAATTCATTAAAGATTAAAATTTGTTCCGGAGGATTGTCACATGGAAAAATATCCCATAGCGTCAAAAATAACGCTCATCATGAACGTGATGGGATGGAACCAGGAAGAGACTGCTGTTCATTTTATGGTTGATCCTGCAACCATAACCCGCTGGAAGCAAGGTCGTGCACCAGAATCACGTCTTGTACGTTGGTATATTGACCGTTGGGAGTCGATTGCCATTTCCAGCTATCATTTGAGCACTGGTAACGAGTTGGATAAGTTCACCGATTGGATTCGAAGCCGGATGTAGCCCGGTTCTGCAGTATGTGGGCAGGTTTGGG
>CAXXQY010000024.1:0-101852 GCA_963674515.2 bacterium | reverse complement strand
GCATCCAGGTTTCCAAGATGTGTATAGGAATCTACAGTCTGTTGCAAAATCGGCCATGTAGCATCTGAAATAACAAGGAGAGAGTCCAGCAAAGGATTGGTTGCTTCCAGAAATTCCTCATCATAATCAAGCGAAATAAGCGCTGAAATCCGATTCCAGTGGATTTCCTGATGATTAATTTCAAGGGAATCAAGAATATCTGTATCAGCAGCCATTAAGTCGCCTGTGATCCGATAGACTGATTCCCATTCATGCATGCGAACAGCCAGTCTTTTTAATGCTCCTATTTCTTCATAGGTTAATGCGTTATATCTATCCATCAGATGATTAAAAAGACCTTGAGCCAGTGGCCCCCGTTCGATGAAGGAGACAAAATCCAAGGCTATCAAGTACACCTGGTTCTCATGATTCGGCCATTCTATCAGAATTGAATCGAGTACGTCCTGAAATACGTTAGTTGCATCCTCATGCGGCTGCTGTAATTCAGCCCTGAAGCATTCCATTGTAATGGCGTTCGGGTAGCAGGATTCCAATGCTGAGGATAATTGCTCAAGTATCTGCGTCCCAACACTGTCGGGCATTAAAGAAGAACGAAGCGAACGAAAATCCTGCCCGGTAGCAGTTCCTGAACCCATGCAGATCAGAACGCTGGCAATAAGCAGTAGAAACGCATGTTGACTGCTTTTCGATTTCCATTTCCTGAAAAAACTCATCTGGATTCCCTGTTGTTGCAACACTATGTGAAAATAGCAGAATTCATGTATATCTCCAAGAATAGAATCTGCATCAACAGGAACAGAGTGCGAGTTCTTTTAGAAATCAGACAATAGTGGTCCAATGCACCACTTAGCAGGAGGGAAATCTGGAATCGACACAAACAAGGAATAATAGTGATGAACCAGGTTGATCGTGGTATTTCTTTTATCGAAAGACACAGGTTGCTGAATATTTATAAATATTGTTTTTCCATCCAGTCGCTTCTATGCGGAATGATTAATTACATGTATACAAAGGATTTCCGTCATATTGAAAGATTGTTGAAAGGTTTCTGATCGTTCCATTCCCAACATGATTGAGAATCCAGGAGGTTTTTTGGTAATATGTCAACATACTATCTGAAAAGACTATATGTTGATTTATGATGTAAGTACTTGCTTGTTCTCCATTATTGCAATTTCTTTTCTAAAAAGTATTTTACCAAATCTATGGAGTAGAATAATATGAAACCACTTAATTCAATTGACATTATTAATAAAAAAAAACATATCTTATTGTAAAGTAAAGGAAAAGCTTATAAAGTAGTTTATATGGAAGGAGTCCGAAGATGCAAAATGTAAGCGACAGAAAGTATGCCGAAGATATGGGCTTGGATGTAAATCAAGTTCGCAAGCTTATCAAAAGGCTGGATATCGGCTTTTTCTCAAGCGGCAAGGGCGACAACATGGTCTACATGTTTGACGCTGATGAATTGAATCAACGGCTTACTGAAATGAAAAAGACGAAAAAAGACCGTAAACGTGGTCCTAGAAAAAAGAAATGACATTCTGGGACTACACCTGCTGATTGAATGGCCGCAGTGACATAGTAACGGAATATTTTTCCGCCTTCCAGTTATTATGTTGGTTTATTACATGCTATGGCCAATAGCTATCCTGAATATAATCATCTGTTTAGGATTTCATTCAAGATATTACTCAAGGGCATGGTAATTGCTTCGATTAGCATGTATACCCTTGGAGTATGAAATGAGTGAAAACCTTGTATCCAATTTTTTCTTCCGTCGAATGGACGGTATGCTGGCATTGCGCAAATCATTGGATGCGTATACACTGCGGCAGAAGACTATAGCATCAAACGTAGCTAATGCGGAAACGCCGGATTTTGTCGCGAGTCGTGTGGAATTCGAAGAGGATCTGGCCCGTATTCTTGATCGTTCCTCCAGTGGCGTCAGCCGTACAAATGAGAATCATATTCCAATACGGGGAGGTCTGCGCAGATTGGAACGACTTCAAGCAGAGGTCGTCGATGCTGAATATGATTCAATGATAAATGGCGTGAACAATGTTGATATTGACAGAGAAATGGCTATTCTTGCGACCAACCAGATTCATTTCGCAGCAGCGTCAAAGGTGATGGGTCAACGTTATAGCATGTTGCAAATGGCGCTTCGTGGCACCCGCTAAGCATCAAAAAGCTGATTTTCGAGCTTGATATCCGCTCAACAATCAGCTTGTTTTTACTCTATCCAGTTCCAGTGTGTTTTCAGACCTCTTTTCCATTGTTGTGATTTCTGATCATTTTGTGTAATTCTGTCAAAAATCCGGCAAACTGGCTTTCCTTGTTCTGGCTGCTATCTTCCACGAACTTGTTAAAAGTAATTATGTGATTTACCGAAGTTTCACTGATCAGGTGTTCGATCTTGCAGGCATCATCTTCAGCCAGTTCCTTTGGAACGTTTAATATGCTATGGAAAAAATTAAAGAGTAGCTGATGACGATAATAGATCTGACTTGCTGTCGATCGACCACGCTCAGTGAGTTCCACATCTCCATATTTTTGATGGTGCACCAATCCACGATCCTGTAAAACAGATAATGCCTCCGTAACAGACGGCTTCGATACACCCATGGCGTCAGCGATATCCTTTACTTTTGCTGTATGCCCTTCGAGATCCTGCAGGTAAATGGTCTCGAGGTAGTCTTCCATACTTGAACTCAATTCAGACTGTCTTGGACGATGTGGCATGAATTCCTCGCATTCTCTATATCTGTCGGTATCGGAGTTTAAGATTTCCTAACCGATAGGAGCACCTAACCTCGTAGTGAAAGTACACGATTTCGATTTCCGTGTCAATAAGTTCTTAGAGGTAAGGAGTCCGGATCATCAGCTTTTGTAAAGATCCGTGACATCCATATTGCGGCGATAACTGTAGGCGGTAAAACCGTTGGGGGCGATTTTCGAATCCTGCTTCATACGTATGAACAATCGATATTGCAGCATAATTCGATTAATGATATTCATAGGTCCATTATCTGTAAGAAAATGATACAGCTCAGGATGAACAGTAAGTTGCAGACGAAGTTCCCCACTCCTGTTCTTGAATCGCGTAATCCAGCGCTCAAGCTCGGTAATAACTGTTTCTTTTGATGCAACCATCCCTGTACCATTACAAACCGGGCATGATTCCTTAAAGGTAAACAGCAGAGAAGGTTTGATTCTTTGTCGAGTCAATATCATGATTCCGAAAGGACCGATTGGAGTAATGTCTGCCTTCGCCCGGTCTTTCTTCATCTCTTTTTTCATTTCATCATGGATTTTTTTTCTATTTACCTCTTCCCACATGTCGATAAAATCAACGACGACAATTCCCCCAATATCCCGTAATCGTAATTGACGACATAATTCTCGCGCAGCTCTCAGGTTCACCTTGAGGCTGTTTTCTTCGTGATTCTGATTCCCGACAAATCGTCCGGAGTTCACGTCGATTGTCACCATCGCTTCCGTATGTTCGATGATGATATAGCCGCCACCTTCCAGCCATACTTTGCGACGAATTCCTTTCTCGATCTCTTCTTCTATATGATAAAGATCAAAAAGCGGAATCCGGTCCTTATATAGCTCCACACGATCTGCAAGTTGTGGAGAAACATTCTCGATATACTTGAGGATATCCTTGTACAAATTCCTGGAATCAACCACAAGGCGATCGATATCCGGTGTGAACAGGTCGCGGATTACACTGCTGGCAAGGGATACTTCCTTGTAAATCAGGGATGGTGCGGAAACAGTTTCCGATTTTCTCAGGACACGATTCCACAGTGAGTGCAGCAGTTCAATATCCTGGGTGAGAGTTTCGTCATCCTTGTCGGTCGCAACGGTCCTCACGATTAAACCGCAACCATCCGGCTTCAGTTTTTTCGCGATATTCCGCAAACGTCTTTTCTCTTTTGAATCTGTTATTTTACGGCTGACACCCACTGTTGTCGAATTTGGCGCCAATACGACAAAACGACCGGGAAGTGCGATCTCACTGGTTACCCGCGGGCCTTTTCCCCCAATAGGTTCCTTGGTTATCTGGACAAATAGCTCCTGCCCATTATACAGATTAATGTTGCTCTTTCCATTTTTAAGGGTATGCCCCTTCCGTTGAGTATCATCTGGTTCATAAAGGCTGCCGGCATCGTTAAAATGCAGGAAGGCATCCTGTTTCCATCCGATATCAATAAACGCAGCGGACATCCCTACCAGGACTTTCCGTACCTTTCCCTTATAGATGTCCCCGACGTTTCTTTCGTTCTCTGGACGTTCCACAAAAATTTCAGCCAGGATCTCGTCTTCGAGCAACGCAATACGTGTCTCCGCCTGGGAAGAATTGATTATTATTTCTTTTCTCATTGTTCGATCCTCCTCAACGACTGATATAATACCGGAGGATTCGATTTTGATTCCATCGGGCGGCAAATTGTGCCATTATCGTCAATAAATACGGCAGTCCTGCTGGCATTGATAAACAGGTTGGGAGTATCGGCCAGAGCAAGGCCAAGCTCGGTTAACCGCGCCATGCTCCCGTTATTTACCCTTAACCTGATCTTCCGCACAGTATCATCCTGCTGTTCAATACTTTCAACAAATGCCCTGATATCTATCGTTCGGGTTTTATCCCGTTTCGTTCGTTCAATCGGATATGATTCAAGCTCAAGCCATTCCTTGATCTTTCGATCAATTCCCGGATATGCATCAATAGAAAATGAATAATCAATGTAACGCAACGTACTCGATAACGATCCAGGTTTTTTATCATATATGGCTGCTGCGAGCAATGTTATATCACCGGCAATGGACGGTCGCAAATCTTCGACCACATCCTCCAGTGATATTTCCTGAGCCAATTCAATATCAATATATTCATCTTCAGAAACCAGACCTAACGGCAATGGTGGTCCAAAACTCACTTTTTGATGTGGATGAAACCCCTGCGAATAAGCGACCGGGATTTTTGAACGTTGAATCGCCCTGTCCCACATCCGCACAATGTCAAGATGACCCGTCCACCTGAGAAGAATATCTCGGGAATATCGTAATCGTAATACTTGTCCGCAACCCCCGGGCAACTTTCGCGGCGCTTCCTTGAGTGGAATGCTTTCCACCATTTTCGATTCTTTCCCGATGAAACGGTTGCATACAGTACTATTTTTCTCAATAAACTTCTGTAAGCCACAAGAATTGCATTCGCCATGCCTGCAATCTGCCAATGATTCTCCAACGACAGATCTATTCCATTCCTGCTCAGAGAATTTGTGTGTTATTCCTTTTGAAATGTGATTCCACGGTAATTGATCCGTCACCAAATAATTCTGTGTGTAATCTTCAATGCGTAATCCAGCCTCTCTAAATGCTTTCCACCATCTTTCCGGTGAAAACTGGTCAGACCATGCCTCACGTATTCCCCCTGATTTCCAGACTTGGTACAAAACTTTTCCAAGATTTCTGTCACCACGAGATATCGCACTCTCTATCCATGTGCCAGCCGGATCATTTCCAGAAAACCTGACGACAGTTCCTTTGAGTTTATTTCTTATGTAGTCTGATTTTTTACGGATTTCGTCAATACTTTCCATCTTGTGCCACTGAAAAGGCGTGTGCGATTTCGGAGCGAAGGCATTCACGGAAACAGATATCTTCTGCGATTTTCTCTTTCGCAATCCGGCAACTTTCAAAGACAGATCGACAATAGCATCCAAATCATCAATTGTTTCAGTGGGCAACCCTATCATGTAATACAGTTTAACACCATTATATTCATTCTCATATGCTAATTTTGAAGCTTTCAGAATATCTTCATCCTTGACATGCTTGTTGATTACGCCTCGCAGCCGTTGTGTTCCCGCTTCCGGCGCGAAAGTGATTCCACCCTTTCTTCCTTCCGGAAAAGCATTCAACATCTCTTCGGTGAAACTTTCCGCACGGAGCGACGGGAATGATAGATGAATCCCCATCCCCCGGAATGTCTCCCGTAGTGATTTCAATAGTGGCACAAGATCATTGTAATCCGATGTTGACAGTGACAAAAGACTGATTTCATTCCATCCGGTAGATTCAATGTTCTTCATTGCCTGGTTGACAATATCCTGTACTTCCCTTTCCCGGACTGGCCTGTATACATTTCCGGCGTGACAGAAACGGCACCCGGAAGTACATCCGCGCATGATTTCAAGCGTTATTCGATCATGTACGGTTTCAATCATGGGAACCAACGGTGAGGAAGGGTAATATTCTGCTTTCAACTCGTGTAATATTTCTGCTTTTACAACCTTCGGCAGAGAAATGTCATCTGGTTGGGCAGCAACTGTCCTGCCTGAACTATCCTGCGCAACATTGTAACCTGCAGGATAGTATATTCCGGGAATCTGAGCCAGTCTTCTCAAAACTCCGATCCTGCTCTCGCTATTTTTTCTGGCAGAGAGGTATTCAAGAATGATCTTATGGACAATCTCCTCGCCATCGCCGATAACAAAAAGATCAATAAAATCGGCTAAAGGCTCTGGATTAAAGACCAATGGACCACCGGCAACGACAATCGGATCGTTTTCCTCTCTGTCCGCGGATAGAACGGGGATAGATCCCAGGTCAAGCATTTCAAGTACTGCGGGAAGTGAAAGCTCATAATTCAGGCTGAAACCGAGAATATCGACTTTATTCAGCGGAGTGTACGTTTCAAGAGTGGATAGAGAAAGCCCTTCGAGACGCATACGTTCAATAGCATCCATATCCGGAAGAAATACACGCTCGGCTGAAATTGACTCAGAGAGAGAATTGATCCGGTGGTACAGAATTCCCATCCCAAGATGACTCATTCCGATCTCGTACAGATCAGGAAAGGCCAAAGCCCAGCGAAAATCCACCTTCTCTTTACGGATTACGTTCAGTTCGCTTCCGGTGTACCGGTTGGGTTTCCGAACATACGGGAGGACTTTGTCGAAAAACTGTTGCCTGTTGTCCATGTAATACCATCCCCCAGGCCTATGCAACCTGACGGATTCTTTCAGAAAGAAAGAAGACCAATTCGGTCTTCTGATGAACTGCGAGAAGTCTCACAGCGGGAAACTCAGAATTTACGATTACATCAGGGTATCAAGCACCCTTGAAATCACCGATTATTTTAGGGAATTTTCGAATGGGTTTTGAACATCTTCCGGTGGTTTGACTCTCAGAGATACAATCCTGTTCCCGTCAATTCCAGTGATTGTAAAGCTCCAACCCTGATGAGAATACTCATTGCCTGGTTTCGGCACTTCACCAGCTAACGCAAAAATGAATCCCCCGATTGTTTCATAATCTTCTTCCGTCGGAATAACATTTTCTTTCATCAGGTTATTAAACTCTTCAACTTCAAGTTTTGCAAGAACTTTTGTCTCACCATTGTCCAATTGTACAACCAGGTTTTCCTCCTGATCGTATTCATCCTGGATCTCACCAACGATCTCTTCAAGAATGTCTTCAAGTGTTACAAGACCTTCCGTCCCACCATATTCATCGACAATCACCGCCATATGGATCTTTTCTGTCTGGAATTCTTTAAGAAGCTCGCTGATTTTTTTCGTTTCAGGTATAAAATAGGCTTCCTTGATCAATTCGGGCAAAATCCGGGAAGAATCCTCATCGGAACGTCCGATCAGGTCTTTCGCATACAGGATTCCTTTAATATGATCCAAATCATTTTCATATACAGGTATTCGTGAATGCCCACAGGATTGCACAAGATCTGCCGCCTCTTTCAAGGTCGCGGTCATGGGCAACGCCTCCATATCAATCCTGGGGATCATGACTTCATTCACTTCAGTCTCGCCAAACTCGAAGATGGAAGTAATCATTTCCTTCTCATCCTCTTCGAGTACACCATGTTCTTCTGCGATTTCCGCAAGTGTCCTGATTTCTTCTTCATTAAACAGAACCTTGCTGGACTCGACGCCGAGGATTTTGGAAAAACCTTTCACAAATGCAACAAATATTCTCGTCACCGGATATAACAGGTAATAGAATGTCAGAATGATCAGCGATAAATTCAGCGCCCATCGTTCATTATTTTTAAGTGCAAAAACCTTTGGCGAGATTTCAACGAGTACAATAAGAATAAACGTAACCACAACAACATTTATTGCAATCGCCAGCGCTTCCGGTAAAGCCATTGATTGAAACCACGTATCAATTGATATTGCGGAAAGACTGGCAAATGCTACATTTACAAGAGTATTCCCGATAAGGAATGTAACCAGTAGTCTCCTGGGGCGATCGAGGAGGCGTATTACACGGCGTGCTGCAGGATCATTCTGTTCCCTTAATTGACGCAGGGTTACCTTGCTGAGTGAAAAGAATGCAGTTTCACTTCCCGAAAAAAAAGCTGATAAAACAAGTAATATCAAGAAGGCAAAGGATAAGGGAACGATATCAGCCGATTCCAATTAGTTGTTTCCTCCATGTCGAGAGGGTGGAATGATCCTCCAAGGCAGTGCCTTGTTCCCTGAACGTGCATGATCCAGGGCCTTATTTTCCCTCTCCGTCATTGCCAATTTATCCTCTTCCGAAGTATCATCCCATCCTGTTAAATGGAGTACTCCATGCACGGATAATCGGCTTACTTCTTCAGTTAACGAGACATTGTATTCAATTGCCTGTTCTGCGGCCCGTTCAAGGTTAACATACACTTCACCATCAACAAAATCATCACTTTCCTTGGCATCTGACTCCAATGGCAAAGTTGGTTCATCATCATCAGAGAGATCGAAAGCAATGACATCTGTAGCGCCGTCATGATGTAAATAGGACTCGTTTATTTCAGTAATATACTCATTACCAACAAATATTATATCAATTGTACCTTTATAGTTCTCCATTTCCGCTTCTTTTTTCAGCCAGCCAAGAAATTGTTCAGGTTGATCGCAACTCCAACCTTCGATGGAATAAGCAAGTCTCATTTATTTGTCTCCGTTGCATTCTTTGTTTCCGATTCACCAGTCGCTTTTTCCACCTCTTCACGGGACGGATACCGGATTCTGTGATGATGCATTCCCTCGAGAATTAAAGTGAAAGCATCAATGATTTTATGAACATCGCTCAACGTAAGAGGACATTCATCCAGTTCACGATCACGATATTTATTGATTACGATTTCCCGGACCATTTTTTTAATTTGTTCGTGATTAGGATTTTCAAGCGTACGAGTAGCCGCTTCGGAAGCATCGGCCAACATTAAGATACCGGTTTCTTTCGATTGCGGTTTCGGACCGGGATAGCGATAATCCGCTTCCTTCACTGATCCATCAGGCCGCAGATGAAGCGCTTTATTGTAAAAATAGATCATCAGGCTGGTGCCATGGTGCTCTCGGATAAATGCTTTGATCGCCTGAGGCAAATGGTATTCATCCGCAATTTTCAATCCATCATATACATGGCTGCTCAAGAACTGTGCTGACTGCTCCGGTTCAAGAGTATCGTGAACATTACCCAAACCAATCTGGTTTTCTACAAAATACTCTCGCCTGACCATTTTACCGATGTCATGATAGTAAGCGCCCGCACGAACAAGTAATGGATTTGCGTCAATCGCTTCCGCAGCAGATTCGGCAAGGTTACCAACCATGATGCTGTGGTGATAGGTCCCGGGCGCCTCAAGCGAAAGTCGTTTCAACAATGGACGGTTCAGATCGGCCAGTTCCAACAACGTAAGATCGGTGGTTACCCCAAACATGAATTCAATCGCCAGCATCAATCCAAGCGCAAGCAATGGAGTCCCGATTGCATTTACTCCTGCAAACAACAGGTCCATAACCATCTCGCTGCCCAGGGAATAGGTAAGCTGACGCTGGATAAGAGTAATAATGACCAATCCAAGAGCGATAAACAGTGCCGCACGGATGATTTGTACTCGAGTTCGAACCCTGAGCACTGAAAAAATAGCCAGGAAGGATGGAAAAAACACACTGAGCATCGCAAAAAAATCACTTCCGGACAAGGCGCCGATCATTAATGACAATGTCAATGCAAAAATCACAGAAAGACGTGCATCAAATACAATTGTAAGGATTATCGCACCTAATGAGGCAGGGAAAAGAAATTGATTCACTTCTTGCGGAAGAATTATCAACCCATACAATGCCACCGACAAACCAAACAGCGAAGCAACCAGTAAAAACTTGTTGTACGTATAAAAAATATCACTCCTGAAACGAGCCAGGAAATATCCAAGGATGAAATAAATCAATCCGGACAGAATGAACCGACCAATGATTGGTTGTAAACGGCTGAAACCGCCTTCCTCAAAAGCACGCTCCGCTCTTGCGATTTCCAGGGATCGCAGTGTTTCGATGTGCTGCGACGTTATCCTCTCATTGGAGTCAATGATACGTTCATCTTTTAATACAAAACCTTTAGAGATAGGAACACTGTCACTCGCACGTTGCCGACGTGATCGTGTTTCCTCTGAATCATAGATAATATCGGGAATAATAAAAGGTGCAAGAATTTCAAAACCGGCACGTATGGCCGAATCCGCAACTACTGTGTCTACATTTATAAATGATTCTCTAAGCAAATGTAATGCTTCTTCCTGGGCGTCCTGCAATTCATAAAGCTCGTTTACATCCAGGGATCGTTCGATTCCATCAACAAGAAGGTGGATACGATTATCTCTTGATTCAATTCTATTCCGCTGACGATCCAATATTCCGCGGCTGTAAATCTCAGACAATAATGATTGCAGCTCACGTACCTGTAAGATCTTTCGTGAACGAAGGACTCCTCTTCTTCTTTGATCACCGAGAATAAAAGTCCAGGTATCGGGATGTAACTCAATGTTATACAGGTTTTGCAATTCAATCCGCATGACCCTGCGCAGACTGTCCACCTGGGTCCATTGCTGGAGAGATTGATACCGTTGTAACGAATCCGCCTGGAGTGTAAACCATTCAAGGATTCTCGCCAACCGCGCGATTTGCGCTTCAGATATGCTGTCTGTTTTCGCAAATACCGGGTATACTGCCGCACTTGCCGCAGATCGTTCCGCTTCCAGCTCTTCGTCACTCTTCAGTATGGGAAATGTAAATGGGGCAATAATTTCTTCCCTGCTTACCACACCGGGGGTTAAATCGGAAAACCTGAAACTGCTCTGGCGAGGGAAAAGAAATATTGTACCAATGGTAAAAAATAACCATACGCCAATCGGGAGAAGAAGATAATACTTCTCCTTGAACAAACCGACCTCCTTATGTTCTGGAGGTTTTTTACTCATTCCCGGTTTTCCTTCCTTTTTCATTCTGGTAAGCTTTTATAATGTCACGCACCAGACCATGGCGGATGACATCGGTTTCGTCAAGAGTGACAAATTGAATCCCCTTGATGTTTCGTAAAATAAGTAAAACTTCAGCCAATCCGCATTTTTGTTGCTCAGGAAGATCAATTTGTGTCAGATCTCCAGTGACAATGGCTTTCGATCCTCTCCCAAGCCTTGTCAGGAACATCTTCATCTGTTCACTGGATGTGTTTTGCGCCTCGTCAAGAATTACAAATGCATTGGAAAGAGTCCGTCCTCTCATATAGGCAAGAGGAGCCACCTCAACCATGTTCTGATCCAGGTACCGATTCAGTTTCTCTTGCGGGATCATATCCATTAACGCATCATAAAGAGGTCTGAAATATGGATCGACCTTTTCTTTCAGGTCACCCGGAAGAAATCCCAGGTTTTCGCCTGCTTCGACTGCAGGTCGTACAAGAATAATCCGTTCCACATCTTCAGCGACAAACGCCTGGACAGCCATGGCGATCGCAAGATAGGTTTTCCCTGTCCCTGCTGGTCCCACAGCGAATGTAAGATCCGCTGACCGTGCAGCACGGACATAGGCTTCCTGATTCTGACTCCTGGATCGAACGATAAAACCGGATCGCTCAAAGACTACCATCCCCGAACCGCCATTCATCTTCTTGATCTCAGGAGTTGCAGAAAAACCGGCAAGGGTCAGGATAGAATCCAAGGCACTGAAATCCAATTCCCCGGTTTTAGCCATGCCTTCCAGATCACGAAACACCTGGCGTAATGGCAATTCTTCCTCTTCAGGTCCCTCAATAAAGATCCTGTCCCCGCGGACCGTGATTCGCGAACGTATGGACGATTGCAACCGAGCAAGATTGACATCTCCCTGCCCGACCAGTACCGGGACAAGGGAAGATGCAAACTGTATTGTATACCTCTTAATGATCACTCCAAAAAATACGGCCCCTTCCATATTTTTGAAAAAATATGGAAGCGGCCTCTTAGAAAACACAACCCTACAAGAGATAATCCTTACTGTTCACCAGTGTTAACGTCCTGGCAACGCAAGAATCATTTCCGGATAAATCGTGTTAGGATCTTCAATGAATCCGTTGTTCGATTCATACAACCGACGCCACTGGAACGGATCGCCATAAATCGACTGGGCGATGCTATAAAGGAAATCGCCTGACTGTACGAGATAATGACTGCGATCCACTGCCATTGGAATCGTGAATCTCTGGTTCGCAAAGATCAAGTCGGGATTATCGATCTGATCAGCATTAAAGGAATAAATCCTCATCCATTTCATTGGATCGTTGTAATGCTGCCTCATTCCGGCGATACCCCAGAGGCAATCACCCCTGACAACCGTATACTGACGACTCGGTGGCTGATAACTCTCTGCACGAGAATGGACAGCTTCAAGGTTGTCACGCATCCGGTCAATGCGATCCCAGTTTTCGGTCAGAAGACTGATGTCCCTGCCTGCCACTTCTTCAAAACGCTCTTGAAGAGACTCAATTTCTTCCATGTTAGCGTTTAGTTCGGCAGGAGTCCTGGTTGCGAGTTGGTTAATTTCCTGCTCCAGGGCAGCCAGATCATCGCGGTATGGTTGAAGATCCGATTCCAGGATGTTCAGCATATCATAGATTGATTGCCAAACGGCGGCTTCATCAGCTTCGATCTGTGCAATTCCCGCACGAATTCCAGCCATTTCCGCCTCAAGCGTCTCAATCTGACGTAACGCTTCCTGTTCTCTCTGAACCTCACGATCCAACGCTACGAGATATTCCTCGTAAGTCATACGATCTTGTGCCATCACCGGCATCGCTAAAAAGCCGGTAAGAAGCAGGAGCATGGCAAGACCGATGCAAATATGCTTAGTCATTGCTGCCTCCCTCTGTTGCTTCTTCGACACTTCTGTTGTCCAAACGAGTCTGAACCGCCTGTTTTTCCCGTTCTGCAGTCTGGAGGCTCCGCTCCGCTGCTTCCTGCTGACGTTCTAACTGTGCTTTTTCACGTTGAAGCTGCTCGACACGATCCTCTGCTGAATTTGCAGCAGCACGTTGCCGTTCAAGTCCTTGCAGCTCTTCTTCGGTGGGATATTTCGTACACCCGACACCGAGAACCATGAGGAACAGCACAATCAGAATTGCACTTAGCCATCTGACGCCGATTTTAGACATGCTTTTCCCCGCCTTTTGGCAATGAAAATCAATATATTATGAGTTGTTTACGCAAAAAAAGTAAAATCAAATACTATATTTCACAATCCACACGTAGTATAACCTTTGAAAGCCCAAAAAGTCAAGAGCTCCCGTCATTCCTTTTATTTATAAATACTCTGAATGACACCTATTATTTATCCTTGAGCCTGGTCAGCCCCAAATCCAATAATTGAATATCATCTACTTCACTTGGTGCGCCCTCAAACAACGAAATTGCGGCTGTTGTCTTTGGAAACGCAATTACATCACGAATGGATTGTTCTCCGGTCGCCTGCATAACAATCCGATCAAAACCAAATGCTATTCCACCGTGAGGCGGAGCGCCATATTGAAGCGCTTCCAGAAGGAAATTGAAACGACTCCTTGCAGTTTCCGCATCAATTCCGATCAGCGCAAACAATTCTTCCTGCATTTTATGGTCGTGGATACGGATACTGCCACCGCCTACTTCATCACCGTTCCATACGAGATCATACGCCTGGCTGATGATTTTCGACGGGTCAGTATCTTTCCACTTTTTCCAGCTTTCAGGATCAGGCGCAGTAAATGGATGATGTTGTGCTTCCCATCGCTTGTCGTCTTCGTTCCATGCAAACAAGGGAAATTCCGTTATCCATAACAGCTCGTGCCTGTTTTCAGGAATCCACTGCAATTCCTGCGCCAAGTACAACCTGAGCATTCCCATCACTGCAAATCTGCGTTCCTGCTTGTCCGCCGCAACCAGGACCAGATCGTCATCACCCATCCCAATACTATTTGCGGCAGAATCAAGTACTTCGGCAGGCAAGAATTTTCCTAACGGCCCGGCCCAATCACCATCCGGTGTTTTTCGAAATGGCATCAATCCACCTAGGCCACGATCCTTGACATATTGCTCCCATTTTCCGATCTGGCTCCTGGAAGCTTTTCCTTCTCCAGGTACCAGCAAGGCAATAATCCCCCCTCCGGATTCCACGGCTTTGTCAAGCACGCCGAATCCATGACCTGCAAATACCTTTGTCAGGTCGATTAACTCATTGCCAAACCTTGTGTCGGGTTTGTCCGTGCCAAAACGATGAATTGCTTCTTCGTAAGACATCTTCGGTATGGATGACGGAAAAGGCACATCCATCACCTTTTCGAAGATTTCCTTCATCATCATTTCAGCCAGGGTAATCACATCATTTTCATGAACAAACGACATCTCAATGTCGATCTGCGTGAATTCCGGCTGACGGTTGGCGCGCAGGTCTTCATCGCGAAAACAACGAACGACTTGAAAATACTTGTCGTAACCGCTTGTCATGAAAATTTGCTTGTAGGTCTGCGGCGATTGAGGCAACGCATAGACCTGCCCATGATGCAACCGGCTGGGAACGACATAATCTCTCGCGCCTTCCGGAGTACTGCGAGTGAGAAAAGGTGTCTCGATCTCAAGGAACTCTTCATTCGTTAAAAATGCCCTGACAGTCTGCAGGAGATGATGACGAGCGATCAGGTTTTTTTGCATTTTTTTACGACGCAGATCGAGAAAACGGTACCTCAACCGGTGTTCTTCAGAAGGTTCAAACTCATCCTCAGGAAGAAGCGGCGGTGTTTCACATGATGAAAGAACCTCAAGTTCGGTGGCTGCGACCTCGATCTCGCCGGTAGGCATTGACTTGTTCTGATCCGCATCAGGGCGGGTGCGTACTCCGCCCGTAATTTTCACAACCCATTCAGCACGTAGACGTTTCCCTGCCTGTGTCAGCTTCTCATCTTCCGTCGGATCAAATACAATTTGAGTTTTCCCGTACCTATCCCGCAGGGTGACAAAAATCAACCCACCGAGATCACGCACCCTCGCGACCCATCCACACAAAGTTACAGATTGTTCATTATGGGCAGCCCGTAATTCACCACAAGTGTGTGTACGAAACACCTTTTTTACCTTTCAAATGAGAAAAAGAGGCCGTTATTCCATTTTCCGGAAATAACGACCCAGAAAACCTCTTTATAAACGCTTGGTTACGCAACCAACGTTTAGTTGAAGACCAGGCTGAATTCTGTGGTTACATCGCCATTAGCAGCGTCAAATCGCCACCTTTGTACACGACGTTGTACACAGCTTTCGACACGACTCCCCAGTGACCGGTTCGACCATTGTGCGTTTCTGATTTGAATACGGCTGACGCTTCCATCACCCATAATCGTGTAACGCACAACAACACGTCCCTGCAGATTCGGATCCTGACGCTTTTGCGTATTGTAGCAGTCCCGTAACGACCGACTTTCATCCTGAACCATCTGGAGGATGACAGACGGATCACGAGACGCAGAGGATGCACCGGATCCACGTGTTTGCGGAACATCTTCAACTTCTACGGTAGATTGCTCCAAGAAAAGCTCGACCTCTTCCATGGACATTTCGGAGAAATCGATATCACCCGCACCGGCAGTTACAGCTCCACCGCCGCGGATACGTTCGACAGCATCCACTTCAGTACCGGATGCCATACCGCTTAAATCTCCCAGTCCACCGGAGTAGCCGCCGCCACCGAGCGTACGTCCACCTCCACGACTTCTTCCACCGCCAGCCGCCTGGATGGCGCCCGCTTGTGCAAAAATCCCTCGCGACATCGCGGCTTCGCGCATCTGCTGGAAACGTTGCTGTCGTTCCTGGTTCCGCTGCTCACGCCTTGCCTGGCGTTCTTCAACGGTTTGCTCGACGACCTCTTCCTCCGTCACCTGGCGGGCACGAGCCTGTTCCTCAGGTCTCTCCTGGACTACCTGAACGATCTCCGGTTGAGGTTCCACGCGATAAATAACCGAGATGAGTTCTTCCAACTCTTCTGCTGTCATCTCTCTCGGTGGCAACGATTGAAAGTACCACATCAGTGGAAAGACGATCAACGTTGTGATCACCAGGATCGCTGTGTAATCTCTATCTAGAGTATCGGAGAGATGCTGATTCAGCTCCTTAGGGAACCCTGCGAGCTGTTGAGCCACGATACCCTCCTTCTAACTTGATTTTATGATAACGAAATCAAACGTTGTTATCTGTGCTTCAGTCGCTGTCTGTATGACTTTCAGCACCCACGAGTATGGTACAGCCTCATCTGCCTGAATTGTCATGTCCGTCATAGGAGGAATGTTCAGGTTCTGATTGCTGATCTGCCGTTCCATAATCATATTGGCCAGATTGTCAATGATCACCTGATCTTCGACTGCCAAATCTGCCGGTGTTGCAATCCTCGGCAGCTCTTCAAACGGCCTGCCCTCCTGATTCAACATCAATCCATCATTGGGCATAAGGATGACCATCATAGATTGCCTGAGATCTTCTTCCGAGGTTGAATGCGGAAGATTGATCCCTTGTGCAGGGGTCAACAACTGGCCTGAAGCTGAGAATGATTTCAAAAGGAAGAGCAAAATAATCGTCATCATATCCATCATGGAGTTCAGACTTACTTTTGCTTCACCTCTTGTCTTCAGTCTTTTTCGTTTTGATGGTGCAAATGCCATGGAAACCACCCCATGCTGTTGCGGTTTTTTGTGCCATGGCCGCAATTAGAACTATAATAATCCTTACCTGTTACACAATTAAAGATTACTCAAGTTCCTACCTGCGAAACATGGTATTACATGCAATCATCACATTTGTATGATTGCGGTACAACATCAGCATTACAGCACTATTGAATCTGCCCTAACTGCGGTGAAGGGAACAATGGTTTTGAAACCATAATTGGCGAACCATCCGATCCGGTAATATCGGATGCTTCTTCAAATTCCCTGATCTGGTCGAGAACATGGACCATGACCTGCCAGGGTGTATCCCCACGTGACGCAATTTTAATCTTCTGGGCATCTTCATATCGAAATACTTCTCTACGAACTGTCAGACCAGTTTCCGGATCAACTGCATCTTCTTCATGAATCGGTTGCCCAATCTTTTCCTGCCTTACCCAGACAAGCGTGTCATGAAGAGCAGAATAGTTGTATTCCAGAACCGGCTGGCCCGTATTGGGGTCAATCAAAGGTTGACCACCAATCATTCGCGGTGTACGAGGGATAACGATGAAGTTTTCGCCCTGCGTATCTCCAAACATGGAGACTTCAAACCCATCAATGCTGACATTCAGCAACAGGTCAATCAACGCAGGTCCTTCACCACCGCCACTGTTGTCCGATCCACCTTCGGAATCATCCGAAGATACCGCTTCTATGGGTGGCGGCATGTATTCCAACAGTGCAAGCTGAATGAATTGCGCCATCGACAGCAGAACCGGGATCAATACAACCATCAAGTTCATTATGGGTGTGATGTTCGGTTCGACCGTTTCATCCGGCGCTTTGCGTTTTAACGACGGTTTGTAAGCCATGTATTGACCTCCGGGCTAGAGTTAACGGCCGCCGGTCAACAAGTGAATCAGCTTAACCGAGTGTTCGTCGATATCCTCGATAATACTGTTGGTTTTCGTGTTGATGAAGGTATAGGCAACAATAGACGGAATTGCCACCAACAGACCTGTAAGCGTGGTCATCATCGCGACCGAAATACCTTGCGCCAGCAATTGAGACGGGTCACCAGCACCAGCACCTTCTGAAGTTCCTGCTGCCGCCTTAAACGAAAGGATCAGACCGAAAATCGTTCCCATCAGACCGGTAAGTGTCGATACGTTACCAATCATCGCCAATAGACCAGTGCGAACATTCAGTTTCGGAATAATCTCGAGGGTTGACTCATCAATAGCGTTCTGAACGGCACGATAGTCAATCAACTCTCTTTTCTCGGCTTCTTCCAGAGCTGCCAGCACTACTCGTGGAAGCGACCGGTTGCCTGCGGATTTGCACAGCGAAATCGCTTTCTTGTAATCACCAGCTTTGATGAGCTTACGGATTTCAGCCATGAAACGATTCGCATTGACATTGGCACGTGCATAAATGGCGATATAACGTTCAATCACGATGGAAAGCATCCATACGAACATCGCCAGAAGAATCCACATGAACATGTAACCGGGCGTTTCAACAGCAAACGACTGGGTGAAATCACTCCACATCGCGGTCTCCTACGGTTATACGTATATTTTTGTTGGAAAGCTTTTGTACCAGATCACGAAGGAAAACGTATCCCAATGGCGAGCAAATATAGCCCCGATGTCGTTCCTTCGCAAGCTAATCCCTTATGTCCATCTATTTTTTTCGTTACTGATGGCACTCTTGAGGAGCATCAGATAACTAATTTTTTTAGTTCGTTTGAGGTATCCGTTCAATTGCCAGGATATCTCGGATATCTCCCATATCCATCGGCTGCAATTCTTCTTCTGCAGGCGCGAACAGATCCTCATCAATCAACACAAGATCAGATGTATAATCTTTCGCAATGGACGTCGGCATATAATCAGGTAACGTCCTTGACATTGCAATAATTGCTGTGGGCGCTGCTGCTTCGCCTCGAATCTCAATTTCCGGCAGAAGTAAAATCACATCATCCTGTGCAAATACAGGAGTGATGAGAAGTATACCCAGTAGCAACACAAGCAAAATACCCATTCTCATGATAAAACTCCATAGATGAATCATGAACTGCAAATTTCTTTCAAGTTGCTGCACTGATTAGAGCACAGCGACTGTAAAAACTACTCCTGGTCCGGCGTATCAAAGGCATCCGAGTTTGTTGTATCTGCGGGAACTGTTTCAGGCTCCATGTAAAAATCAGGTGTATCCTGAATTTCTTCGAAAGGCTGCCCTTCACCACCTTGCAGTTCACCGCTTACATCCATATTCTCACCCGGTAACACAACATCCATTCCTTCTTCCATCTCGGGAATAGTATTGAATACCAGCCTGAACCACATACCACCCTGGGTGCTATCAGGGTTGGAAACCATCATGGAGATCACATTGTCACCTACATTCAGGTACTCCGTAATCTCAACGATATCAACTATATTCCAATCCTCGTTATTATATGCATCATCTTCCAGCATGAATTCGCCGTTCAGATACACCTCAATATTATCGTCCGCAGTTACCTGTATCTGTGCATATGTAATCCTGTCTTCAATATGGAAATGATGCCTGAAGAAGGTTTCATATGCACCGACCTGACGCTCTACCACAGTCTCGATGGTTTGTACCATATATCCGGGCGGGATAGTATCCTGCTCAGCCAACGCAGTATCCATCATAGTAGTATCGAACGCAAGAGAGTCAACCAGCGAATCAAGAACAGCAAGTGTATCCGTCATCAATGAATCGACCGCGAGTACAGTATCCCCTTCTGCAAAGGCCAGTGTATCACCAACAGAGAGAGAATCATCTACTGCAAGCGAATCGCCTGCATCGACCATCATCGAATCAATCGACAATGAATCTACCGTAAGCGTATCATTCATGCCAAACGTTGTATCCGGTACCTCCGGTACGTAATTCGGATCTGGAACCAGTGTATCCATCATGGTTGTATCGTATACGACTTCGAACAGACCGATCACCATCGGATTGGCCCCTTCGATCATATCGGCATCAATCGGCCCGGGAAAAGCGCCGGAATCGGCCAAAACGAAGGAAGATTCATCACATTCAAGCAAATCCCAGCCGTCAATCCATTCTGTCGTCGCCAACCATGTTGTATCGGAAAGGATATAATTGGTCGTTTCCGAAATACCAAGCAGGTATGCATATGTCGCCGGTGCAAATTCCACCAGTTTTCTTGCAATATCATTGGTAAGCGGTTGCGGACGATAGAATAGCTGTTCTGGAATTACCCAGCATGCTTCCAATTGCGCCAGGATATGGTCATTCCAGTTAACTGCCAGGATTTCATAGTTTTCAATAGCTTCCTGGTCCAGGAACAGCATCTTGCGCTCAAACTTCCTGCGCCTTGCTTCCTGCAACTCGTAACAGGTAGCCTGGAAATCTATAAACTGTTGAGCATTGTTCCAGGCATCGCCCAATGCTTCTTCAGCCAGCAGCATGTATATGTCATGTCCGCCTTCGTCCTGGGCGGTAAGCGCCAGAATCTGGTACATCACATCCTGTGCTGCTGTTGAGTAAATCCGAACCTGATCCTGGTAGGCGCCAATCTCAAATGGGACTTCATCCACGTACAAACCGTATGCTTTCGCTTCTTCATCCTCCCACTCAAGCAACCGTTCATATACACCCACATAAAAATCGTAACCATCTTCAACGGCAACGTTGAGACTGGCCTTGAAGTTCTCATACAATGTGTCTGCAGTAGTCACAATCCTGTACCGAGCCGTGTCCGCATAATTCGCTTCAAAGCCCAGATTCAATGAATCCGATGCGTTGACAGCATCCAGGTACATTTCAACCGTAGTACGAATCCTCGGCAACACAAGCGCCTGCAGGACCTGGTTACGGTAGATCAGTTTTTCAATACGTCTTCTACCTTCATCAGGCAATCCGAAGAAAGAGATGGACGACTCATACTGCAGGTCCGCATTGATGACATAAATCACCGGAATACGGTACCGTGCAGAGTCGCGGTATGCCTGGGCCAGCCCGAGCGATTCCCGCATCAGGGTCAATGTCTGATTCACCTGCCCCATCACTCGTTGCGAATCTGCCATTGTCTGTTGCAGAACGGCTTTTGTTGAATCATCCAGGTTAATATCGATACTCTGCATTTGCAGGGTGTTCACAGTCGTTTGAAGCGTACTGTATCTTTGTTGAATGTTCGTGAGTTGTATCGACAATGTATCGACATAGCCGGCCAGTGTGTTTCCGGATTCTTCGTATCGACCCATGGCTCCGAAATAGAAATCAATCGCTTCATTCGCGCGTTCCTGCGCCTCTGTCACACCGTCAATGGTAACCACATCTCCATCCACACCCGCAATTTCCCTTGTGGCAAAAGCTTGAGCGATCAACTCATCGAGAACCGCAATCCGGTAAATCCCTTTCCACGCTTCTTTTTTACCATAAGAAATCAGCGTGTTATATCCTTCGATCAACTCTTCACGCAGTGCCTCTTTCCGGGCTCTTGAACGATCCATCGCAGACTGAGGCAAACGATATTGAATCGCGGCATACTCTTCAAACTGCCATTCAAGCAATTGATCCATGGCTTGAGAGGCATATTCGGGATACCCGACCCCTCCTTGTTCCACCAACCGGTTATGTGCGTCAATAGTACCCTGCAGCGTTGCAGACGCTCTGTCCCGCTGGTTCGTGCGCAGGAAATATTCAGCCTGTTCATAATACGCTTGAACCGTTAGCTGATCGTTCGGATATCGACGTGCGAAGTCGTTATAGATTTCCATCGCCTGCGCTTCGTTGTCCAGTTGCAGATAAAAACGTGCGGTGTCGAACAGATATGCTTTTGTATCGGGTGCATCCGGGAACAGGTCAACGTACCGAAGGTTAACACGGATTGCATCGTTGAATTGTTCTGCTGCTTCATAACCTTCCGAAGCACGCGCCAGCGCCCCCTGCACATTAGGATTATTCGGGTACTGGGAAGCCATACGATCCAACGCCTGCGCAGCTTCCAAGTATCTCGGCGGATCGAAGTTATCAGCACTGATAACACCTATGTTATAGAGTGCCGTGGGGGCATGCTCCGATTGTGGATATGTATCTGCAAGTAACTGGAAAGATATGATTGCCTCTTCCCAATCCTCGATTGTCATGAAGGTAATACCGGACTCAAGAAGGGCCGCATCCGCATACTCATAACCACTCACTGTGGTAGCGGTGCGACGAAACTCAAATGCCGCTGTCCGTTTCGATTCGACATCATCACTATTACGAGCCTGTTCAGCGTTCCGGAAAATCGATTCCGCGCGCCTGGTCTCTGCAGCAGCAAGAAGTTCTCCGCCGACACCGGAATTGGCGATACGGACCGCCGTCTCTTCAGCAAGCTGGTATTCACCACTCTGGAAATACCCGTCAAGTATCGCTGCGTATGCATCTTCAACATGACGAGAATGGGGATAATCGCGAACGATCCTTTCAAAATACCGGCGCGATTCAGGATAACGTTGCTTGGAATAGAAAATGAAACCACCCTGGTAAATAATATCCGGAGCCTGTGGATTTTCAGGGAAATAATCTGCAAATGTATCAATCGCAGCAAGTAACATATGCTCACTACGAAGCAGTTGAGCCTGCTCGCTGACCTCTTCAGCGACCGTATCTGCTTCGGCAACAGTTTCTTCAGCGACAGGCGCCACTTCACCGGTAACATCATCCGCCATCAATGTGTCCGGCTCGTCAGCAGCCATCAAAGTATCCGCCGGGGTTACCTCCACATCCTCCCCGGCAACTGTCGTCTCAGCGGCACCTTCTTCCATCTCTTCACCAGCATCATCAGTACCTGGCTCTTCCGTAGTGATTCCCTCTTCCGGTTGATCCATTTCCTGTGATTCAACATCACCAGGCAAATCCTCTTCGCCGGAATCATCAACCATCTCTGATGAGGGTTCTTCTTCTGTCGTTACTTCCTGGTCAACAGGCGTGGATTCCATGTCAGCAGCGACAGGTTCTTCCTCAACATTTTCCTCCGGAGTATCTTCAGGTGTCTCTTCCGGTATTTCCTCTGTCAATTCTTCAGTTGTCTCCTCCGGGGTTTCCTCCGGATCAGCTTGAGTAGTAGTGTCCGTCGGTACATCCTGATCGCCAATGGAAACATAGGCATTCTCCAAAGGATCCCAGCCTTCCGGTGTCACATCAGGAATCTCATCCCAAAACCACATGTGCTCCGGAAGAGATCCGGTTTCAACCGTTGAATCCGGCTCTGCCGTTTCAGGAGTATCAGTCTCTTCCCCTTCGCCTGATTCTTCGGCAGGGGTTTCCTCCAATACATCTCCAGGCACTTCTTCGACATCTTCATCAATCATACCGGAAGGTATTTCTTCTTCAGAACCACCGGCATCTTCCTCTATCATTTCAGAGCTGTCCGGTTCACCCGTCTCACCGGATTCTTCTTCCATCGTCCCTTCCGCAGGAACTGCCACATCGCCTTCCGGCATCATGGGTGTTTCCTGAACCGGCGTCGGCGCAGGTTCCTCGACAGGTGTCGGAGGTTCTTCTTCCGCGATCGCATCCACCCATGGTAACGGCGCTTCACCCTCTTCACGCGGTACTACAAATGAGGGTGATGGAATCGTGACACCAGATTTTTCCCGTTCTACCAGATCCATCGCGATTCGTACCATCTGGACCGCAGAGTTTTCCTGCCACTCGTTATCTCCCCAACGGGTGACAACATCATAGAACGCAGTAAAGGCATTCACCTGGAATTCTACATTATCCTGATAACGCTGGAGCAGAGCACCCATGGTGTACTGTACACGCGGAGTTTTCTCTGTTAACGGGAATTCAGTCAGATAATTTTGCGTGATGCCCAGGGCTTCATCAATGGATTCCTGTGTTTCCCGATCCAATGCCTGCTGGATAGCAATATTATAATTTGTATAATAGTAGGAGGAGAGCAATGTATCCGCAGCTTCCCGGAGTTCCGGATCCTGGTTGGCGACATCCCATTCACTCCCCCTGCGATGATTCTCAAACATTTCGTTTCGAGCTTCATACGCCTTGTCGAGATCCATTACCCTCCGGCTATTGGTGTACAGTTCAATAATCTCCATCTGTACCCATGGATTATCCGGATTGACTGGATAGAGCCCGACCAGTTCTTCATAGGTGTTTACCGCTTTTTCATCGTCACGAACCTCTACACGATAAATTTCACCCATATCGCGTATCATGTTGTAACCATATCGTTCGTGTCTCGAGCTGTCAGATTCAATAAACGTCACAGCATTTTCCAGACCTGCACCATGCCAGTCTTCAACATCCTGACTGAATGTAACAGCCAGATAATTCGTGGCTTCTTCCGCCAGGGATGTATAGGATGGTGCGTCCTCCGATTCCTGTTGATCAAAGGTGTACTGCAGTGTCCGGTCAAAATAGGCTATTGCGCTATCGTAGGATGCCGGAAATTCAGCGTTATTCAAACGGAAATAACACCAACCAAGCATATAGAGCGCCCGATCATAATAATCGGATTCAGGATACTCCAGGACGCTTTCGAAATATGGGATAGCATCTTCCGGCTGGGCGAGATCGCCAAACAAATGGTTACCAATACGGTAATTGGATTCAGCGACATAACGGCTGTCCGGGAAGTTGTTAACCAACGCTTCAAATGTATCACGCGATTGACGTTTGGAAATATTGTCCGGTGTTTCACTCTGGATATACGCAATATTATAAAGCGCGTCTGCTACATAGGACGTACTGGGAAACTCATCAATGATTCTTCTGTATGTGTTAATCGCACGTGAATAATCGGGTTCGGGTTCTGGCGGCAGCTCAGCATCCCAGGCCATTTCTGCGGTTATTTCATTAAACTCATCTAATTCTTCGTAGTAACGTTCTTCAGCATCTGTATAATACAAATCACCCAAGCGGAACATCACATCGGCAATGATCTCGTCGCGGTTGGCGACACTCTGGATTACCTCGTTAGTGTGATAGGTTCCAAGAAAGTGTTCTGCACGCTGAATGAGTTCGCGGCGATGTTCCGCGATTTCATCCATCAGCGTTTCCTGTTCCTGTACATATCGTCTGCGTATGCTCAGCAATTGAGGTAACGGATAATTTTGCGCTCTTTCCAGCTCAAGAGAATACAATGTTCTCGTGAACGACGAACGCAGACGCATCAACCTCAAATTAGCTGCACCCTGAAGATCAGGTGAAATTGAAGACATCTGCTGTTCAAATTCATCTGCCTGGAAAAGGAGGAGACGACCTTCATTGATAAGAATTTCAATTTCAGGCGTCATCCCTTCCGGTCCGGACAAATCCCGCCAGCGACGCAGCAGATCCTGTCCAATCAGAGTCCCGCGCGGTTCATTCCTGATCACTCCTTGCGTGGATCTCCCATCGGACGCATCTGCCAGAACTTCATCCTGAGCGGCAGCTCCGGAAACCATCACCAACATCCAGGTGAGAATTGCTATTACAGAACCCCTAAGGTGTGGCGTCTTCATCCTTAACATCCATGTTTTAGAACAGAGATTACAGGGCAAATCCCTGCTAACTAACTGACAATATTCCATGCCTTTCAGCATGGTCGAGCATAGTACACATAAATTCAAAGTGAGTATTCTTTAGTCCTGCCCGTCGCCTTCTTCCGGCTGATCTTCGGTAGCAGGTTCTTCCAAAGGCAAATCAAGATCGGGATCAGTACCAGTTTCTTCCTCGATCATATCACCTGATCCTGTCTCATCCTCGCCCACGGGGGCTACTTCTGGGATACCTGTTCCACCTTCC
Source organism: bacterium (assembly GCA_963674515.2). Classification (GTDB taxonomy): domain Bacteria; phylum Electryoneota; class Electryoneia; order Electryoneales; family Electryoneaceae. Next base: position 76,046 of record CAXXQY010000024.1, on the reverse strand, counting down.
AATCCCTCCATTTCACCCTCATCTTCATCTTCCAGTGCAGGTGGTGGAGGTGTCAGTGGTGTAGAATCCGCTCCATCCTCATCTTCCTGTTCACGCATTTCAATCAATTCATCAATACTTGTGATCTGGGTACTCAATTCCGTCAGCAGATTCATCTGCTCAATCAGGAAGTCAAAGTCCATATCGGATAACGCATAGCGAGTAAATGCAAAGTCGCGCCAGGTGTTTATATCTTCCGATATCTCGCGCATTCGTCCTTCCGACAGGGAAAGCAGTGTTTTTTCGTACGACTGTCTCATATCAATCAGGCTGGATGTGGTCATTTCAAACTCAACCCACGGATGGATATTGCCTGATTCTTCCACCGCAATTCTTGTGTCAACAATACTCGCAAGTGCATTGTTCAGACTAAGCATTTCGTTCTCAGCACGAGCGATGAGGGAATCGGTAACCTCATTATGATGAGTAACTTCGGCTGTCTGCTGAGTTATCGGAGCAGTGTGTGCTTCCTGATAACCTGCCATCTGAATGGTACTTGCCAGATCGACAAGCCTTTCCGCCAGCCTTGAATACATTCCATCGAGGGATTTGTACTCGTCACGCGCCAATGTATCCCGTAGCGATTCATATTCACTTATCAATGATCGAATTGAATCTCTTTCGATAATGTATTCTTCGAGGTTGCTGTTCAATTCAACCAGTTCCGCCAATTTTATCCGGCGATACAACCGGTTCAATGATTGCGTAAGATCGAGGTACTGGAGAAACAGTTGTGGATCATCGTTTGTGACAATTTCACGTTCCAGCGCACGAGCTTGACGGATTCTTTCCGAAATCACCCTGCGCTCATTCACATACCTGCGAACATCTGTCAGTCCACTTAGGATATCCAGCATTTCTTCATAGGATTCCAACGCTTCCGAACGACGCCCGACCAACTCACGATTAAATCCACCCAGAGCAGTCATTTCGTAAACAAGCGGATCCTCGGGATAGAGCTCGACAAATAACTGGCTCAGGCTGTCTACCTGGTTAAAATGATTCAACTCGTAATTCGTCCAGGCGAGACCAACAAGTGCAAATTTGTAGTTTGGGCTATCTTCATCGATCATCCCAAAGGCTTCGGCACTGCTTTCGAATTCGGAAAGCTGGAAGAAGGCATAGCCCAACCGCACATTTGCGACTTCTGCAAGTACATGTTCCGGTTCGTCACTCCTGAAGGATCCACCGGCGACGAATTGCAAAGGTTCGATGCTTTCCTCGAAAAGCGACTGACGCATCAGTGTTTCACCATCGAGATAAGCTCCTCTGAACTCATTTGGCGTAAAATCAGGTATTTTCGAAAAGGCATCGTGTGCATCGGAATAATAACCGCCAAGATACAACCCCAGGCCTGCGTTATAGTACAGACGAGAAGCCTGATCAACCATTTCACTTGTATATGGGACATTCTGCTCAAGATCATCCAGGGTAGACTCGAGATATTCCCTCGTTGAATCGGCCAGTTCCTCCAGATCCAGCGAATCGGAAACTTCCTGCCACCGCAGATCGAATTCCTCGATGACATTCAGTCCGAATTCATTCTCCTGATTCGCTTGCCACAATTCATACACTCGGTTGAAATGGTCAAGTTGCGTATACATATAAAACAGACGTGATAGTCCATAGACGTGGTATGGCGTCTCTGGATATTCATTGATTAAACGGTTATATGTTGCTGCTGCCGTCAAGTAATATCCTGCACCATACTCGGATTCAGCACGGAAGAAAAGCACGTCATCCATGTTGCTGTACGGATACGTCGTCAGGATATGATTAAACCTCAGGATGGCCAGCGAATAATCTTCATCCAGATACGCTTCATGTGCGAGCCGCATATCAAAATCGAACATGCGCTTGATCGATTCGAGATCACCATCTTCAATCAACCGTCTTTTCACCGCCTCAGCAAATATCAGCTTGTGATGGTATTCATTCCGGATGTAATCGCTCGTAGCCTCATAGTACAGGTAGTAGGACCAATAAGCTGTAGAATCGAGTTGCGGCTGAGAGAGGTATTGCTCATCAATTGTGAATCCCACCCGGAACAGATCCGCCGACAGATTTCCACGCCTGCGCTCATGCAGTTCCTCGTTAATCGATGTCATGAGCCCAAGGAGATACTTTTCCCGAAGGAGCATTTCAACATCAAGTTGAACCTGCTCACGGTAATAGTAATACTCCCGGAAATTCTCAAACATATAGCGCGTCTGATTCAGATCGCTCATCCGCCTCAGATAGTCGCCAGCCTCCCCTTCATCCTCCTGAAGGAGAAACTCCGGATCCGGGGCTACATAAATCTGTGGTTGCGCCCATACCTGGTTACTCGCTATAAGTAAGAACAGGCTGAGAGCCAACACATTCCAGGTTGTTCGTATCAACCTTGACCCCAAACGTATGTTATTCAATACAATAACAGATGTGAGGTACCGCATAAGAACCTCATGTAAAAAGACAAAATGGAGTACTCCACCGGATATTCAACAAATTACTCCGAATCTAACCGATAGTCGCTAACCAAGTCAAGCCAATGAATGGAGATGTATCAATTCAAGAAAAAACCCGGTCAGAATCAAATCGTTAGAAATCAAAATATCTATATCCCGCTAAAACATATGGATGAATGTAAAAGTTTCTTTTTTTACCGATCACACCCTATCTTTTTTCAATTCTTGTTGAGACAGAAATCTCGCTTTTCACCAAGCCAGTACAAATCGCCCGCAAAAAAAACATCCAGTTTTGCAATATAAATGTTGGTATCGTTACATACGTATTAATTACATCCTTTTTGCAAGTACACAAAGCAGATCCGATTTTCATTTCAAGATTGTGTTTAATTATACAGATTGATTTGTTCAGTCTGAATCATTACAATCTGTCAAACGCGTTTTCTACCCTGAGAAAGTAATGTTTATATAATGTATGGGAAATTCCTGTGATAGAGATCACTAAACGCTGTGATATTTATATTTTTGGTGTATTGGGAGGCGTAGGATCATCCCTGGCCGAAAACCTCCTGAAATCCGGCTATCATGTGACTGGAATTGACAATGCCCTGCTGGCATCGTCCAGTCCACTGCACACCAGGTATATATACAATAATTTATCATCCTGTGATTCATTCCATATGATCCAATCGGACGCCAGAAATATCCATATTCTGGAACAACTGATCAATATAAATCAACCGAAAAAAACTATCGTGTACTATTGCTGTGGGTTTCCACATGGACTGCTAAAAAATATCCAGGAGAATACAATTGAAGATGTGTTGTGGCAAACACCTGTAAGAATGATTGACCTTTTTCATTCGATAAAAACACCGGATGAAACAATTTTTATTTTTCCACAGCACAAGCCATCTGCGTTCTGCCAGGATGAGTACAGCCATTTGCTGCAAGCTGAAGAAAAATTACTGGATGACTGTAACAATTGTTCATCCTGCACGTTTGTACAATTACCACTGTTGATAGGCGCAGGGCAATCCGTCACGACGTTTCCTGTCCAACAACTCTGGCGCCTCTGCAGCGATTCCCAATCAGACGTATCTGCACTTCAAGAGAAGATTCAACTACTCGCGCTTGATAGACTCCTCACAACGTTTCAAACAGCCCTGGACCCAGCGTACAACCCGAGAAGCTCGCTACTCCAGAAACAGGTTGATCTGTACACGGAACAGCACCCCTCTGATCTGATCCTGAATTTTCTACACAAGTATTGCAAGAAGGATCATTCTACTCTGGAATACCCGCAATACAATCTGCAACAGGATAATAATACAATATTTACAGATCAGATAGAATCACTGGCAAAGTGGGTTTTATCGCTACCCCATTTTCCAAAACCGGGATGGGAAAAAACAACAGAAATAAAACATAAAAAACGCAGACGAAAATCAGCAGAGACTGAAGGATCATCAAATAATGATAGATGAAGTTACAATTGAAGTACCGGATGCTTCCGATCTGCCTCTGATTGTAAAAGTCTGGGAAGAGTTCATGGACTATCACGCAGACCTTGACAACTACTTCACCAGGTCGGTCGATGCGTCCCGGAACTTCCATCAATTCCTCAATTCATTACTTACCGATGAGAAGGCGCTTCTCATTGTTGCAAAAACTAACAATACGATAGTCGGGTATTCAATCGCCAAACTGGCGGAACTTCCACCGGTGTTTGAGTTGAAACGATATGTCCATCTGTATGATATGGCAGTATCAATGCCATACCGAAGAATGGGAATCGGTTCCATGATGATGGAAAATATTGAGCAATGGGCTGCTGAAAACGGTGTGTACCATATCCAGTTACAAGTTTCGGTAATGAATAAAGCAGGTTGTTCATTCTGGAAGAAAAAGGGGTTTACGGAATATCTGCTTCAGATGCGAAAGACTGTCGAGGAAGAGTAATCTCTTTTATGTCAGCCTGATATATCGTTCCAACGCTAATCCAGCCTGCATGGATACAAGATGTGCAGCGCGAACAGTCTCTTCAGTAATTACATCCGCTGTCTTCTGATTACCAATGGCAAGCAAGGCTATTGTTCTCCCCCAGACAACGATCGGGATGATTGCAAAACTGTGTGATTGTATCAAGTGCAGGAATTCGATGTTGACATGATCACGCCATAATGGCTGACGGACATCGGCAACATGCAGAACACGATTATCCCTGACAATCCTGTAAAACAGATCGGATTCATCGCTGATATCGCATGAGAAACGTTTAACTGTATCCTGTATGTCAAAGCCAAATCCGATAAAACCAAAGAGCTTATTGGTATTTTTCTTTAACTTCAGTAATAGAATCTTCTCAGATATTTTTGCTCGAAAAAGACTCTCAGCGAGTAATGTCAGAATCTCATCCTGATCGACAGCATGTACCAGTGATCTTGTAATAGCATGGAACAGTTGCATTTCCTTCAAACGATCCCTGTACTTGGATTTCACAGCATTCAGTTCCATTTCAACCAGGGAAGATGCTTCCTGTTGTTCCTTTTCCTCTTCGGATTTAACTTCAGCGGGATCTTTGTCGATGCTGAACTCATCAATCGGGATTGCCAATTCCCTTGCCGATTGCTGAATTCTCGTAAGAATACTATCAAAAAACTGCTCCATCTCCTGTTCACTTATATGGTAAAGAGATCGTGCAACATCCTTAACCTCGTTTCTTTTCTCCGGGATTGTTCCCGGTCCGGAAAATGCAACTTTCGCCATCAGGTTCGCCAGGTAGATAAGATCCATTAATGGATCACCACTTTTCTCGTTACTTTTCATGCCTATCCGGTGATGGTTCCGAATAGCGTTTAATAACGGATCGGGAAAATTCCATTTTTTTCCTACGAACTCGCCGATTTCCGTATGATACGTCCCCAACCACTGCAGTTCGGCTTGTAGAGGCGTATGCCCCTGTTTAATTTTCCTCTGGATCATGTTCCAATCGGCGGGTGTAAATGCACCGATAATCAGTTTTCCCAGATCATGCAGAAATCCAGCGACAAAAGCCTCCTCGCCGGATGGATAGCTTGTCCTTCTTGCCAGCCAGTGCGAACAGACTGCCGTGGTGACACTGTGAACCCAGAAATGCCTGAAATTGAAACTGCTGCTGTTTTCCAGCGCAAGAAAAGTATCATAAATGCTTACAGAAAGGGCGAGATTCTTTATTGCCTGAAACCCCATCACTACGACAGCATGTGTAAGCGTCGTAATCCTTCGATCGGGAGAATAGTATGCTGAATTCGCCAATCGCAGCACTTTGGCAGTGAGACCATGATCGTGGAGAATAACATTCGCCAAATCGGCGGCGGAAGCGTTGGGATTACTCGCAACCTCCCTGATCCGTATCACAATCGGGGAATAACTCTCAATTTCCTGGATCTGCTCCAGTCGTTGAAAGTATCGTTCCTTTCGTTCGCGTCCAATCATAGCATTTTGTCAAAAAATATTGCTGTTTTCTATTTCAATCCTGCATTGATCAAATATATCCTCGAAACTTGCACCATCAAGCAATCTTTCAAATTTTTCTTGAGAATTTGATACGATTTCACTTCCAGATTGAATTGAATACACTATGTTATTCGCGATTTCAACTATTTCACCAGGCGAGATGGTGTCATTCTCCGGAAGAGAAAGTGCATGATGCGAACCTGCAACACTGGAAATTTCTTTCGGGATTTTCCACCTGTCAAGCAAACGTTCACCGATGATCTGATGATCACAACCAAATAGTCCCATTTCCTTGTCAAGAATCTGATCGGAAGCTTTGTCCGAATGTAACAGGTAATTTCCGTACTCATGTGGAGAACTGACAACGAGAATTACTTTGCCGATGTCATGCAACAACCCGGATATATATAAAACATCATTGTCAACCTCAGGTCGATAATCTGCAAGAATTCTTGCAGTTACTGCAACTGAGCGGAAATGATCGCGCAATTCAGCATGGATTTCTTCAAACTCGATGTTGTTGATATAATCAAAAGCGAGAAGAGTATATATCAAGTTTTTGATCTCGTGAAAACCAAGCATCAAAACACCCTGTTCAAGCCGTTTAATTTCTCTCGGTCTTCCATAGTATGCAGAATTGCATATTTTCAGTACTTTTGCAGAAAAACTGTAGTCTGCAGAGATAATTTCGGCTACTCGTTTCGGTGATGTTCCCGGATCGGATAACATGCTCAGAATTTTCATCGCAGCCGTACTGGGCGTTGAAATTTCTCCGAGGGCCTCGATCATTTTATCTGCGTAGGATGCTGGTTCATCTTTCATCGATATACCTGAAATAGAAAATGCGATTAAAATCCATCTGTAATAAACAGACCGCTGGACTATAAAAATAACGTATTCAAAAGATAAAGGCTTGAAATATTCCTTTCAGTTGAAAAAGTTTTGAAACAATATAAATATTTTCAAAAAAAATAGTTATATTCAATACCTGGAGATCAGTAATTGTGTTATAATATTTGTAATAATTACTTCCTTTAGTGAAGATGGCAGTGTTCTCTTGTGAAGGGGGTCAGGAATGAGTAATCCGGACACCGGAAAAAGATTGTTGATTGTGGATGATGACGAATCAATCCTTGATACGTCAAAGATGATGCTTTCGGCATTGGGGTATTCGGTTGAAAGCGCTGTCTCCGGTGAAACCGCCCTTGCACTGTTGCGTGAGAGTCCTGAACCATTCGATCTCATCATGACAGACTTGTCCATGCCGGACATGGATGGGAGACAGCTAATAAATAAAATACAAGAGCAGGGGTTTTCCGGACCAATCGCCGTTATTTCAGGCTATGCTATCGAGACCGATGATCTTCCCGGCAACGTTGTTGGCGTTTTAATGAAACCATATCGTATGAAAGACTTATCTGAGAAAGTGAAGTCTTTCCTGGAGAAATAACCTGCGAGAAACACCTGTGGTAGAATTATCATATTTTACAAGTCGTATTCTTGCATTTGTTATTTTGAGAAATTACAACCCGAGTTTAACACTTGTTGAGTATGCACTTTAGTAGTATCTCCTTGCTATATGAGGAGATATGGAGATTATGTTGTCACAAAAACGAACATACACAACTAAAATCTCCACATTTTGATTTATTATAAGTTTTTATTATATTTAAATTGATATTGCATTATATCTTTTATGTTGTTGTTGAGAAGGAGTTGTTCTGGTTTTTGTCTGTTTTTAACTATTTGTTAATAATAAAATAAATCATGTTTGTTGTGTCAGAAAACTTATAAATTCGAGCCCAATGCTATCGAAACCAACCTTTTGTGATGAGTAACTGTTCAACACGGGTTACAATATTTGATCATTACCGGAAGTACCGGTACAGGTGTTGAACACCTGCGGCATTCACTAACGGAAATGGAGGTGGTGCAATTGAGTCAAAGTAAGAGTACCAGGAGGTCACGTAGCTGACCGTATGCATAGGGCCTGCAATCGCAGGCCCGTTTTTGTATCTGAAAACTCTATTTCTCAACCTTTGAAAAGCATCCTGTCAAGCAGTTTAATATATCCTGTAAACTCTCCACTCCCACCATCGGCTTTATCCAATTCCCTGTTGATTGCATTCAGTTTGCTGTCGATTTCATCAATGTAGTACAGAACAAATGCTTCACGGGTCATCGGTAACACCGGGCAGCCATTTTCTCGAGTCCCCTGGTGGCTGAGAACCAGATGCTGCAACAACACAAGTGTTTCCTGCTCCAGTTTATCACACTGTTTCGCCTTCTCATTCAGAAAAGTTGTCCCCAACACAATATGACCCAGTAATCTCCCCTGCATTGAATAGTCGATTGAGGTAGAGCAGGTCAATTCCTCAATTTTTCCCACATCATGAAAAAACGCACCCGCGACCATCAGATCACGGTTCAGGAATCCATAATGATCTGTCAGCATTTCCACTAGTTTTACCATTGACGCAGTATGTTCCAGGAGACCGCCAAGATATCCATGATGCCACAGTTTTCCTGCTGGCGACCGTTCAAATAGATCGCAAAATCCGGAATCATTCAGGCACAGTTCGCACAGCTCCTTTATCCCATCGTTTTCAATTTTATCCACTGCATTACGGATTATCGTCCAGTCCAAATCCGGATTTCTTTCCGATGCCGGAACAAACCGGGCGTAATTGTCTCCGAGATCTTCCTGGGAGACAGTCCTGATCTTCTTCACATTCAGTTCCAGGGTACCCTGGTATTCAACTACTCCCGCCCTGATTTTTACAATATCTCCCTGCTTGAGCGCTCGATATACATTTGCAGCATCTTCCCACATTTTTCCTTTCATTCGTCCGGTCTTATCCGTGAACTCAAAAGTGAGATACGGTTTGTTCGCCCGGGTCGTGCTCAACTGAATCGACCTGAGAACATAATAGCCATCAAAAAATTCTCCTGCGACAAGACTGTCAAGGTATGGATGATCACTTCGTGTAAGTTCCATTGTCTCCTCCCTGTTTGTTCAATATAAGACAACTTATTGAGTGTATAAAATATAAAAGGATACTGTTGTCAATATCCTCATCAAACTCATATCAATATTTTTTAAAAATGATCACGCATATAAATCACGCACAACCTTGAGTGCATTTTCAACGTCGCCATCATCCACATCAAGGTGGGTAACGAACCGCGCCATGTTTTTGCCTGCCAGCGTTACAAGGACTCCACAATCACGTAACGCTTCTGCGAACTGGACCGCTTCCAGTCCCCGATCTTTGAGATCAAGAATGATAATGTTAGTGTCTACATGTTCCGGATCGACACTGAATCCAGGAATTTCCGCAAGACCGACTGCCAGTATTTTTGCCCGTTTATGATCCTCCACCAGGCGTTCCCTGTGATTTTCTACCGCGTAAAGAGCTCCGGCGGCAATAATACCAGCCTGTCTCATTCCGCCGCCAAGACGTTTTCTCATCCTGTGAGCTTCCACGACTGCATCTTTTGAGCCACACACCGCGCTCCCGACCGGTGCGCCCAATCCCTTGCTGAAACATACATTCACGGTGTCAGCATAGGCAGCCCACGTGTGTTCGGGAGTACCACTGGCAGCCGCTGCGTTCCATAACCTGGCGCCATCCAGATGCATTACCATCCCGCGTTCTCTGCTGAGTTCATACAAACGCCGCATTTCCTTGAGCGGCCAGACAGTTCCTCCTCCCCTGTTCGCAGTGTTTTCCACAGCAATCATGGCGGAGGGTGGGAAATGATGGTCAGGCATGCGTAGACGGTCCTCGACCTGATCACGCGTAAACACGCCACGCACACCGGGAACAGGATGGAGTTGCACCCTTGCAATCATTGAAGGAGCACCGCTCTCATAATTGAAAAAATGGCAACTCTGATCACAATAGACTTCATCTCCGCTTCTCGTATTGATTGCCAGTGCGATCTGGTTGGCCATTGTTCCGGAAGGGACAAAGAGTGCTGCTTCTTTCCCCAACAGTTCTGCAACTCGCTCTTCAAGTCTGCGAATCGTGGGATCTTCGGCGAAGACATCATCGCCAACTTCTGCTTCGTACATTGCCTTACGCATGCCAGAAGTTGGCCTGGTAACTGTATCGCTACGAAAATCACTGTACTTCATTGACTCCTCCATCGCAGAGAATTTCTATTCGCCGTGAAAGACAACTCCAATGCGCAGATCAAAGGGACGAACATCTTCAATTGCCATATAATTGTAGTCAAGGGGATGGAAATAACCGATTCCGCCGTAAATGGTAAAATCTTCCATCCAGTAATACTCTCCACCAATCCCAACAAGAAGGAATGCGAGGGCAGCATCTTCCATACTGAAGTTTCTTATCCCCAAAGACATTCTTGCATCTTCCCTGACCCAGAATCGTATTGCGCCTCCTGCGGATAAATAGGGATCCAGGTTATTTCCTTCGATGACAATTGTCTCATCCGTAAACCAGTCATAGTTTTTTGTATCGAATGTATAACTGATATCTACTTCAATTTCCATTGTGCTGCTGATTACAGCGCCTCCTGCATGAACAACGGTCGTGCCTGTATAATCGCTGTCAGAACGACTCCTGTGGTTAGAGAGATCGTAGACGGCTGTTTCAACCACCCCTCGGCAGGGTGAATCAAAAGCTATCCCCCAGTGGTAACTTCTATTATTCTCACCCTGTACTATTCCCTGCACACCTAATCTCATCCCCCATAACTCGGGGCTGTACTTTGTGGGCTCGCTGAAACCTTCGCCCTCAAATCCGTACTTATAGTAGCCCATAATATACCGTAAAGCAGCGCCTATTCGAATTGTCGGGGTCACTGGAGTAGCGTATGCGAATTCCAAAGCGTTCACGTTGCTGTCACTGACAAGTTCTCCGTAGGAATATTCCGCACCTGTCTTCAGACGTTGTACTGGAACATATGAGAATGCGAAACATCCAGACCTGGTATGCAGGAGATAGCCCAGCATACCGGGACCGGGATGCATGGCAGGCGATCCAACTCCGCTCTGTTTTGAAAAAGCGTTAAACAGATCACCTTCCCCCAGCAGCTCATTTCGATTAGTGTAGTACCCCGCTGGATTCCTTACTCCGCCAATTAATCCCTGTCCAATCGCTGTACCTGTATATGCGTTTCCGACATTCCACGCATTCCCCGCACCTAAAAACGATTGATGAACGCCAATGTTTTGCGCATTGGCGTCAACGAGGATCAGTACCCCGGCAAGAAGTAAAAAGATTCGAAAAAATTGTTTCATCCGTTTTCAACACCAACGTTTTGCAGGGTTTTGTTTCCATTCAATTATTTGTTTAAGACAGATAAAGTACTAGAAACCAATCTGTCACCGTAGAACAATTTTTTATCAACAACAGTAATGATCGGTACAGATCACGGCCCCATGACTGCTGCAAATGTAACCACTCCCGAAGGATTCCCGAGATTACGCCGCTATTCCCTGTATTATACCGACATATTACCTGTAAAATCTTCCGGATTCCCGTCTGAGCGGGAATACTTATGTCGGCATAGTTTTAAAAATAACAATATGATTACGGTTACAGCGTAAATGTTTCCACATAGGTAACGCGCAATTCGCGTCCAATCCCTTCGCCTTCTGCGCTATTGTTGAACAGGTCGGTAAACAACACTTCAATTAAGAGTACCTGCGCAAAAGAGAAACGTGCTCCAGCATTCAAGTAACCGTTCCCGATCCCAAACCGTTCCGGCGTTTCTTCTGCATTATCATCGAAAGCAGTGTCGTATTCGGCAAGGATGGACAACTGTTCATTCAAGGCAAAGTCAACGCCGATGAAGAAATCAATTCCGTTATCGTCGTCTTCTTCAATCGTGTTATAATTAACACCGCCGTGAATTCCGAAATTACCATATGGCGACATGAAGTTCCTTGATGCAGCAGCATAAAACCCGATCGACTTGAACATGTACCGTTCATCATCATCCATCCAGGTTCCATATCCCTGCATATCAAAACCTATGGCAACCGCGGGAAGAGTATGAGTTTCATCGATCAGACGGTATTTCGCCATCATACCGGGTAATTCATTCCAATCCGGATCTTCATACCCGATGAGGTTATTGCCGCCCATCGAAATCCCGAACATGAACCGATCGAACAATCCCACAGACACGCCTCCGGTTACGCCACCTGCACCGAAAGTACGCAGGTCAAGCATGTACTGACCGCGTTCCAGGCACCCTGCTGTGGGTGTACTGACTACGCGGAGCATTTCGAGATTCTCTACATTATCCGCAACCTGTGCAGATGACACGTTCATAAACAGAAACATGCAAAATACTGTGGCCAGTAAAATTCCTGGTACATTCCTGGTAGACATATCTTTCTCCCAAATTAGAATAGAGCTGAATCGTCACATCACGTATCAGCCTTCATGCAGAACTATGCAGATTATAAATCCGTAAATGACCGATAACCTCACTTGACCAGCATTTCCAATGATAAGACCAGCCTATGACTGATACCTGTATATTTTCGACAATTATGTTTTAATCTGGTTACAGATATCCACGACTTTTATTTTACAATTTATCAGCACAGGCTGTAATTATTTTCTGCACAAGCGGCATCTGTTTTTTCCAGTAGTATGTCTGGTACACCCAGAATACTACTCTGCTTAATGAAATAATACTTACAGCGATTTGCCATTGAATAGTATGAATAATTAGAACTCTTGATCAAACATTTCATTGTACAAACAGAAAATTATTGTCAGATTCATCACCTGGAAATATAATAATTCATCGTCTCTGCCTCACAACAAACAACCGGATCTACTGAATCAAATAACACGAAAATGCGGTGTTGTTTACTCAGTCACAATTCATGTGTACATGTTCAGGTACTTTTTTCAGCAAACCATCTCGCTCCAGAAGACATCAGTATGTAATTTTCATACCAAAGCAGCAGCTCCCGTTAAAACGTGCTTTTTCATACTATTGTAACACATGGTTGAACATGGATTTGACCAATAAAATAGGATATCCGCCTGTTTCAAGACAAGTACTCGCAAATTGATCGTTTATTTTACTTGTTCTGCAAGTATTATTGCAATAGAAATCCATAACTGATAACTTTCGGGACAGTCTTTTATACCAGGAGAACGCCTTCCCTTATCTTCGGTTGACAGCGCCTGGTCTGGTTTGTGATTGATTAAAATGGTGTGTGATGAAAGCCAAGAACAAAAGAGTTCCATTACCTCTCTCCCTGCAGGCAGCCGTAGTGGTTGTACTGATCGTGGGAGGTGTCACCATGCTTTCTATTACACGCACCAGCTCCAGAGTCAATGATGAACTTTATCGCCAAATAGTCCTTCGTGGCGAGACCCTTGTCAAACAAATGTCTGAGGCTTCTGTTCTCCCGGTTGCCAGCAGGGATTTTCTTGTTGTTGAAGAAATAGTGCGGAATGTTGGTCAGAGCGAATCGGTTGTGGAAGCATCCATCATATCACTGATCGAAGTAAACACAACCAGAAGGCAACGAGAACGAGGCATAACAGATATTGGCACCTATATCGCGCACTCTGATCCTTCATTAATCGGGCAACAATACCATTACCCGGAAGGTCTTCATGAAGGAAATGTCGCTGATACACTCGTGGAAATAACAACTCCTGATGGTTCGAGACGGTTGCGCTTCCGCTGCCCATTGGTTTACACCATCAATGGCGAACAGCGGACCGTAGGTACCGCTGAATTACTCATGGACCTCGATGAGATCCAGCATACATCACGTGATTTCACCTATGATCTTGCTCTTCAGAATGCGTTAACCGCTACCGCAATTATTTTCGCTTTAATTATCCTGTTTACGATTATCTTGAGGCCTCTGAGGCATCTCATGGACGCCATGGATCGGTTGAAAGAAGGTGATTTCCGTTTGCAGGTGATGGCGTCGAATCCTTCAGAAATCGGAATGCTTACTCAACGGTTCAACACCCTGGCATACGAGCTGCATGATCTCCAGAATAAATTACTGGAACAGGAACGTATTAAACGTGACCTTGAAATTGCACATACAATCCAACAGGCTCTTCTCCCCAATCATATACCTGAGATCCCTGGTCTGCAACTTGCCGCACATTACAATTCCGCCACTTCAGTCGGCGGAGACTATTATGATGTCGTTCAGGTAAACGAGAACACGTGGGCGTTTATTATTGCAGATGTTTCAGGAAAGGGAATATCCGGGTCACTTGTCATGTCCATGACAAGGAGCATCCTGAGATCCCTGATCAAAAGTGGAAACCAACCTTACAAAGTACTCAGCAGATGCAATAAGGTATTGTATCAGGATATTCCCCTGGGAATGTTTGTCACAATTGCTCTTGTATTTTACAACACGGACACAGGCGAAGCGATTATGGCATCTGCAGGGCACAACCCGCCCCTTCTCCGCAGAGGCAACCGCATCATGGAGTTAAGGCTGCAAGGAATCCCTCTTGGAGCTGATGATTCCGGATTGTTTGAAGAACTGATCAAACAGGGCAAATTTACCCTTATCCCCGGTGATTTTCTATTCCTTTACACGGATGGAGTCACAGAAGCAATGAATCGGGAAGGAGCTCTGTTCGGAATGGACCGTCTGCAAAAAATGATGTTGGAATTTCCTGATGGCACAATGGAGAATTTTTGTATATTATTAAACCAGATGGTAGATGCCTTCAGGAAGGGTACCCCTCCCAATGACGACATCTCCTTCATAGCGATTCGAAAAAAGTCGAATCCTGTCGCATCCAATTAAAGAGTTGTGATTTGCATCCATTCATAAGAGCAATCATTTTTTGTGGAATATGTGCTGCTTTCACCTTCACCGGTGCACCTGTTTTTTCGCAACCGGCGCAGGATTCTCCCCGGTTGTCCGGTCCAATCAGTTTTTCCGCCGGTGAAGCAGCAGCAGATCGATGGGATTATGACCGTGCAGAGATAATTTTCGAACAATTGTCGCACCTTCCCGGCCCAAGACGCACGGAAGCGGAAAGGTGGCTCCGGCGAATCGAACGTATCCGGAACTCATCCCAACCTCTCCTTGTCCGTACGGGTGACACGTGGGAGTATCTTGCCTTGCGGTCTTTCCAGGATGTTTCTTACGCTGCTCGACTTGCCGCGTATAATCATTCACTGATTATCAACCGTCCTGTACCTGATACTGAAGTCCTGATCCCCCTGGTCCATCTTGAGGCCTCCCGAGCGATGAAATCGTACGATAATCCTCATGAAGCACCGTTGACGGACCTGGCGATGGGAATTGCACATATGCGCCGTACTCTTGAGCTTGATCCCGAATATCCCGGCATCGCCAGACGATTATCGTGGGCGGATGAAGTGTATACCCGAAGAACAACGGTCGCCAGGGTGGATTCTCTTGAATCTGCCGTGGATTCCCTTGTTGAAATCGATGAATTCACGGAAGCGATCAATTCTCTTCAAGTCGCTCAATCCATTATTCCGGATCAGTCAAGACGGTCAAGAATACAAAGGCTTAGACGGTTACGCAGGGAAATGATCCCGGTCTGGTTTGATCGTGGAAACGAGTTGTTCCGCGAAGATGATTTGAACGGCGCCCTGGAGAACTGGAGAAAAGTTGTGGAAGTCGATCCTAATTACCGGGACGTACAGGCAAGGATTGAGCGTGTGGAAAACATATTGCGAACCATTGGTGATCTGCCTGATGATGATCCTGATGAGGAATAGCGCTTCAGCTATTGATAGCTGCATTAAACATAAATGACACGTTATTGATTTCAGACTATCCACCAGCACAGACATGAAACACTTCATGGAACTGTTGATATAACTTTAAAAATGTCATTCCCGGCAGGATAGTAAATCCATGTGAAGTAATAGGAATCGCACTTTTTCATCATTTTTTCACAATACAAGATAAATCAACAGTAGTTCATATACCAGAGACCGATTTCTGCTGTCCAGGTGTCCCTTTAATACTCCAGAATGAAACAAATCCACTGCTTGCGGAATATGAATAAAATCTCATACCTTAGCTTCGATTTTAACTACTGTTTTCAATCATGGAACTTTCTCGATGTTGAAAGTGTAGAGAAGACAGTTATATGATTGTTTTTTCCCGGGAGGAACAAGTGTCTCGTCGCATTCTAATCATTTTATTCATCGCAGTAGTAGTTATCGCAGCAATCCTTCTACTCCCCAGGGACAGTAATGTGGTTGCAGTTGTGGGTGACTGGACACTTACAACATCTGAATTCGAAGATATGGTTGCAGGCCGTTTCGGTGGACCACAACGCGCCTCACAGAGAACCTTTGAGCAGCATCAGGAATTCCTGGATAAACTGGTGGAAGACAGACTGAAAATCATCGATGGCTACCACAAAGGTATCGATACCGAAAACAATGCCCAGGAATCGTATCGAAGTTCTTTGCAACGTGAAGCGATCACTGCACTGTTTGTCCACGATATCCGTGACCGGATTATTACTGAAGATCGTATCCGCGACTTTTACGAGCATAGCGGCGAGGAGGTTCATGCCTCCCATATTCTCATTCATACAGATGGACGTACACCGGAAGAGGCGGAACAGATCATACGTACTGTGTATGAACAAGCCTCACGCCCGGGAGCCATATTCCGTGATCTTGCGGTTCAGTACAATGAGGACACAACTGCCACAGATGGCGATCTTGGATGGTTCCGTTGGGGTATCATGGTGGATGAATTCCAGGAAACTGCATGGGAAATGCGTCCGGGAGAAATCTCTGAACCGTTCCAGACAATATATGGCTGGCACATCATCCAGTTGCATGGCCGGAGAAGGATAGAAAACAGACCAAGCCTTGAGCAGTCAAGAAATAACATTATTCGTGTGTTGTCTGATATTTATAACGAAGAACTTCGTAACGCGGCTAATGAGTTCATTGAAAATGGCAAAGAAGAACGCAACTTCAGGTTCCATGACGAAAACATCAGCCGTGTGCTTGCTATCATGTCAAGAGCATCTGCAGGAGTTGATCCGTTCACCATGCTGACAGAAGATCAACGTAATCTTGTTCTCGCCACTCTTGATGACGGTGGGGTTCAAATGACTGTTCAAGAACTGAACATACGCAGCCGCAGATTGTCTCCGCGTCGCCCACGACTTACCAGTGTAGATGAAATGAAACAGATCATCGAAGGGGTAATTGCTACAGAATACATTCTACCACAGCTTGCCGAAGAACGTGGATATTTTGAATCGGAAGAAGTAATCACTGCTGCTACAGCCACACTGGACGCAAGTGTTCTTCAGCTATCAAACCAGACATTTGTTTATGACAGAATCGAAATAGATGATGATCAACTGAACAATTATTATGAAAACCATCTGGAAGATTATGTCTCCGATCCACAATTCACACTGGTTGAAATCCTTGTAAGCGACAGTGTACTGGCGTACCAACTTGCACTCAGGATCAGGCGTGGCGAAAACATTCGAGATCTGGCTACAGAATATTCTGAACGCAGAAATGCGACCGAGAACAATGGTGTATTCGGACCGATCACAGAAACCCAGTACGGGGTAATCGGAAGAAATGCTGCAGAAGCGGAAATTGGTGAACTCGTTGGACCTTTGAAATACTCCAACAAATGGTCACTCTTCAAAGTGATATCAAAACAGGAACCCAGTCCTCAACCGTTGAGTGTTGTTGAAAATCGTGTTCGGAGCGCTATCCGTAGGAGTATGCAGGATTCGATTGAAACGGCCTGGATCGACAGTCTGCGGGATGTAATCCCTGTACGGGTGAACTACAGACCGCTGCACCGTCTGTTCCCCGACGTCGAACCCATTGAACCGGCACGTACCGATGGATGACAGGTTTACGACCGTATTTCTCACTGAGAATCTCCGGCACGAATTGAAAAGACTTTTACACCCTGGTAGTGTACTTGTCTTCATTGTTATTGCATTAGTACTATCCGGATGCGGACGTAACAGGTATAATGAAACGGACATTATCGCTCGTGTGGATAATCTTGTTCTCACCCATGACGATGTTGATGAAGCTTTGACCGAGATGGCATTGCCGCCGGATGATGAATCTTTACGTTCAGAATATGTGAACCATTGGGTTGATCATCAGCTCCTCGTCTATGACGCTCACAGGAAACACCTCGATCGTGACCCTGAAATTATCAGAAGGTTGGAACGGTTGCATGAAGAGTTGCTGATTGAGTCGTTATACAATCATGTCATCGAGATTTCAGAGCCTACCGAGCAGGAATTGGTGGAATACTGGCAGGAACATACTGGTGAGTTTACTCGTCCAACAGAAGAGATTCGTGTTATTATTCTCACTGTACCGACACGAAACCTTGGTTGGCAGGTCAGAAACAGCATGGATCGTTCCATTTCCGGGAATGACTTGCTGGGCCTTTATGATAACCTGCAGATTGATACGACAAACTGGATTCGAAGGTCGATGCTTCCGGATGCAGTGGCGAGGGGTTTAAGAAATCTTCGCACAGGTGATGCCACCTTGCCGATTCAGATTGGCGATGAATGGATCGTGTCAAGATTGATTGACAGAGAATCAGCAGGTTCTACACGTTCGTTTGAAGAGGTTGTGGACGAAATTCGTTTATGCCTGATTGCTGAAAAGCGTTTTCACAACAGGTTGGAGTATCTCGCCGGATTGCGGCGGGAAGCACGTCGAAACGGCCTCGTAAGTCTATCTTTATCGAATGATTTTGAAGAGATTGCAGCACCAGACAGCATGATGCTGGATACGATACCCGAGGAGGGATTGTGAAAAAGATGTTGGCGCTTTGTTGCCTGATACTTTTTTTTGTAACTGTTTTTCAGGCCAGCGCACAGGAAGGACAACTGGTTGATGGAGTGATTGCTATTGTAGATGATGAGATCATCCTGGAATCGGAAGTTCTGCAATATGTTCAGGATATTGTTGTCCGCAATCCCCAGCAATATAACTCTGAAGCAGCGATCTCTGAATTACGAGCGAATGTACTTCAGGAACTCATTAATCAGAAAATCCTTCTGGCGGTTGCTCTGGATGATACAAATGTTGTTGTTGAAGAGAGAGAAATAGACCAGGTATTGGATGACAGGATCAGCCAACTGGTTGATTACGTTGGCAGCGAGGAAGAACTCGAAGAGTACTACGGGAAACCGATCCGCCAGATCCGGCGTGAGTTCCGCCAACAGGTTGAAGAGTCTTTGCTTGTTGACAGGCTGCGTATGCAGCGTTTGAGCAACATAAGCGCCAGCCGTGATGAAGTACAGGAATTCTTTCACGAATATCGTGAAGATTTACCGCAGACTCCTCAACGAGTCCACCTTGCACACATCCTGTTGAGCATCGAACCATCGGAAGAAGCCACCGCAGTGGCCCAGGGCCTTGCAGACAGTCTTTATAACCGTCTTCTCCTTGGAGACGATTTTGAAACCCTGGCGATGGAATTTTCTGATGACAGGGCTTCTGGTGCACGAGGCGGATTATTGGGGGCAACGGAGCGTGGTGACTTTGTACCTGAATTTGAAGAGATTGCCTATAATCTTGAAGAAGGCGAAATATCATCACCGATCCAATCCAGATTCGGTCTTCATATTATCCGTCTGAACTGGAGGCGCGGCGAACGTATTAATACAAGCCATATTCTCATTAACCTCGCCCCTACCGATGCGGACGCTCAGCGGGTACTTGTTGAAATGCGCGAAATCCGCCAGCAGATACTGGACGGAGAAGCAACATTCGCTGATATGGCACGTGAATACTCTCAGGATGAAGAAACCGCAAACGTAGGCGGGGATCTTGGTTGGTTTGATGCTCCCCAAATGCCCAACGAATTCCGGATTGTAGCCAGGGATCTTGAACAGGGCGAAATCAGCGAACCGTTCCGCACCCGTTTTGGCATCCATATCATGGAACTTACGGAGAGACAGGAAGAACGCGCAATCAACCTTCGTTCAGACTGGGAACGGATCAGCCAGATGGCTTCCAATTACAAACGTGATCAGGTGTACAGCGAATGGGTGGAAGAGTTAAAGGAAGATGTTTACGTGGAAATACTTGAGCGCTGATTACCATCTATCAAGTTATCAAGCGGGCTTATAACCCGCTTTTTTTAACTCGTTACTGATCAGAGCTCGATCTCGTGAAAATACGTCGATATCTCCTATTCAGCGTTTGCATTCAATATATTCCTGTGTTCTATTAAAAATATATCAAACGGATTCAACTCCAGGTAGAGGTTCACGACAATGCAGAATAATTCTCTACTCCGTTTCATTGGCGTCTTTATCCTGATCATCCTATTAGTAGATGGATGCAGCCAGCCCCCCCGCACTCTCACGATCCTGCATCACAACGATCTGCACGCTGCGAATCTGGCGTATGAACGAACCTCAGGAAGCGGTAACTCATACCCGGTCCTTGGAATTGCCGGGCTGCGAGGGATAGCGACCTCCATCAGGGATACTTCCTCGGCAAGTCTCTGGTTGAACGCAGGTGATGAGTACTCCGGCGGTGTGTTATCAACCTTAACCCGGGGCGCCAGTCAGTATAGTCTCACAGAGCATGTCGGCTATGATGTTATGACCCTGGGAAATCATGAATTCGATTATGGACGTGAACAGGCGGAGGCATTCCGTGATTCAGCAGGAATACCAGTATTAGGCGGCGCCAATCTTCTCTACCCGGACGGCACCCCCTTCGCACGTGAATACCTTGATACGACAATAAATGCAATCAACATGCGAATTATCGGGTTATTGCCTCCCGATCTGAAAATACTCACCCAGGCGACAGCAACTGGGGATTTGCAGATACTCGATCCCGCTGAAGCTGTACGTGAACATCTTCCCTCGTCACGGCGTCTTTGCATTGTTCTTTCGCATATGGGATACTGGGAAGACAGTCTGCTTGCCACTCAAGTGCCGGAAATCGACCTGATTGTCGGTGGACACAGTCACACCGTAATCCGAACCCCAAGATTGATCGGACCGGAAGGACGGATGCCGGATTCTCTTATCACAGGCGACGGCGGTTCACGGTTGGATGGCACAATTGTTGTCCAGGCCGGTTCCAGTGGTTCACATCTTGGTTATCTGTCACTGATGATAAAAGGCGGCGATATTATTTCCTGTCAGGGCGAACTAATTCGTAACAATGGTGAAACAGCCCCACCCGATCCTGAGCTTGCAGCATATGTGTCGGAAATGGACGCACACTATGCCCCCGAGCTGGATTCTGAGATCGCAAGAGTCACATCGGCTATGACACGCGCATGGGATGAAGAATCCAATTTCGGTCGTTGGGTGACAGATGCATTCAAGGAAGCGACAAATACCGATATCGCATTTCAGAATCCCGGTGGACTTCGAGCAAACATAGGGGCCGGACCTGTAACACTGCGTCATTTCTGGGAAGCCTGCCCCTTCCCCAATGAGCTGGTTACGTTTGATTTGACAGGCGAAGAGGTAGTTGCAATTATGAATCATCTCGCCAGCGGTCCACGGGAAGGCCTGATGATTTCTGGAATCACTGCCACGTTGAATACATCCGAACATACGGTTGAAAACCTGCTTATCAACAGTCAACCTGTTGATCCGGGCAGGACCTACCGCGCAGTAACCAATTCATATGTTTTCAACCATTTTGATACGTATTTCGGTCTGGAGCAGGGAAATCGGGAATCGTACCAGACAGGCTCGTTGTACCGGGATGTGCTTATCGAAGCGGCACGTTCGCAAAGAATCGTTTCGCCACCGGAAGAAACAAGGATTGAGCTCGTCAATTAGTTAGATATTCAGAATTTGCACAGGATCCCTGGATAACAATTTGCAGTACCTTTGAGGATTATTGAAGTAGAAATTTATTGATGCAAGCAAGGCATTCCATTCAGAGAACAAAATAGATGAGGTTGGAGGGAATATGTCCAGTGCATTCAAGGCGGTGCAGGTAAGCGATTCTGTATGGTGGGTCGGAGCCATTGACTGGGATCTGACAGATTTCCATGGGTATGAGACTACCAGAGGATCAACTTACAATGCGTTCCTGGTAATCGCCGACAAAATCACCTTGATTGATACGGTGAAAAAAGACTATACGGATGAATTATTGTCAAGAATATCATCCTTTATTCATCCAAGCCGTATTGACTATATCATTTCCAATCATTCCGAAATGGACCATACAGGTGCTTTGCCGGAGATTATTCGAACAGTACAACCGGAAAAGATATTCGCATCCGCCAAGGGTGTTGCGACCCTGAAGGATTATAACCTGATTGGCGAGCATAATGAACACCTGCTCGAAGCAGTAAAAGATAACCAGGTTCTGGATCTTGGCGGTGGTCATACAATCCGTTTTCTAGACACCAAAATGGTACACTGGCCGGACAGCATGTTCAGCTATCTCGAATCCGAAAAAGTCTTATTCTCAAACGACGCATTCGGGATGCATCTGGCTTCATTCGAACGTTATGTTGATGAACTCGATCCCTGGATCGTGAATTACGAAGCCACGAAATACTACGCAAATATCTTCTGGCCTCTTTCACCTGCTGTGAGTAAAGCGGTGAAAAAAACACGAGATTCCATTGGTGTCGGGAATATCAAGGTGCTCGCGCCTGATCATGGTCCTCTTTTCCGCAAACAGAAGGACATGGAGAGCATTTTTAATTCCTATGACAAATGGATTGCAGGAGAGGTTAAAAAGCACAAGGTGGTCATTACTTTTGCGACCATGTGGGAAAGCACGGCAAAAATGGCGCGTGCAATTGCAGAAGGTGCAGCGTCTGAAGGCGTTGATGTTAAATTCTGTCCGTTGTCACGTACACATCGCAGCGATGTTTCCACTGAATTACTGGAAGGCGACGCGTTAATTATCGGCAGCCCGAACCTCAATTCAGGAATTTACCCGACTGTCGCAGATACTTTGACCTATTTGAAGGGATTAAAACCGGCAAGCCACAAGCTATTGGGTGGTGTATTTGGTTCCTATGGCTGGAGTCCGGCTTCGTTGCCGCAATTGAGCAACTTCCTTGAAGAGATGAAGGTGGAAGTATTCGAAGGACCGGTAAAAACCAAGTATGCACCTTCCAAAGATGTGCTCCTGGAAGGATTTGAATACGGACGAGCCTTCGCAGCTAAATTGAAAGAAAATGATTGATTTTCGACCATTACATGTTTTGTAGTTGATAAGAGAGTCTTATAGTTTTCCGGGCAGACTGATTTGGTCTGCCCTTTGCAGTTTTTTGTGATCATGTACCATTTTATAACAATGAGCGAATTATGATCAAGTGTCCCATATGTGAGTCCACCCATACAAAACGGCTTACTTTTGACGGGAAAGTCTTCCTTGAATGCAGTAACTGCAAACTCCTTTGGCATATCAAAGAACCAACGCTGGATTATACTACATCATACTATAAATCAAGTAATCCGACAAACAAAGTCAGCGCAAGCAAACAGGTACTATACCGTGACATGCTGCATGAAGCCAAACTTCGCCATCATAAAATTCATCGAGTTCTTGATGTTGGCAGCGGTCCAGGAGAATTCCTCGAATTTGCAAAAAAACAGGGATGGGAAGCGGCAGGAATTGAACCGGTTGAAGGACTAGTAGAAAAATCACGGGAACGTGGTCATACGGTTTACCGGGGCACACTAACCGAACTGCCGGAAGAAGCAGGCAAGTTTGACCTTATCACTTACTGGGATGTGTTCATGATGGTCGAGCATCCTCAAAAAGAGATGCGACTTGTTATGGAACGGTTGGCACCAGGCGGATGTGTTTTTATGCGCACGAGGCAGCACGCAGTCGTACGTTTTATGGATTTTGTCTGGAAACATGGCGGTAAAAAGCTGATCCGCAGAAATCCCGCAGTATATCACCCTTATAATTATCGCCCCGAAACGCTCCATCTCCTCTTCAATCGTCTCGGAATGAACCATATTGTGAAAGGCGGACGACTCACCGCTGGTGATCCTTATGGTTTTGGAAAAAGATTGACAATCGTCAACATGACCAAAAAACTTATCTCCGCTGTCGCACACATCATGGAAGTCCTTTCAGCCAACAGGCTGATCCTCTCCCCCACAATCGTTGTCTGGGCGACAAGAGAAAAGGATTGTTTGAAGTAATGTTATGCTTCAATTTATACAATTCGAATTCCAATCAACCAGGACAGTCTTCTGCGTCTAAATAATTGCCACCTTTCCTTTTAATTGAATAATACTCTTCGAGAGTCTGTAATTGCAGTAAATGGGATAGTATATTTTGTTCTGATTGATGAACCAATTCAAGAGGCAAACCATGGCTGACCAATTCAATGTTACACCCAGCATGACGAAAAAGGACATCATTGATATGCATACCAAGCTCCTTAACGCTTTCAAGCAGAAAACGAGGGAGACGGAGGAGTTTAAAAAGATGGCGAGTGAAGCGGAAAAACATTCAAAAGACGTTGCCGTGGAGCTGTCCAGGGAAGCAACTGTTGAAAATGTGATAAAAAACGTTAGCGAGCTGCGGGTTCAAATAGGCAAAACACTGAATGATCTATCAGAACAATTGAGCAGGCAAACAGAAAAACTGGAAAATCTCAACACTGCAATCGAACTTCAGGAAAACAGGTTGAAGGAGTTGCATGATCTTGAGGCGGCTTCAGATTCCATGACCAAACTCATTGATGCTTATGAAGAACGTCAGAAAAAAATGGAGAATGAATACGTTAGTAAGATGTCTTCCCTTGAAGATGAATTCAAATCAAAAACAGAAACACTCACATCGGAATATGATCGGAAAAACACTGAACTTAAAAAGGAAATTGACAGTATTCGTGCATCCTGGAAAGAAGAGCAGGAACAACATAAAAAAGAACGGGAACGTGAAGAATCGGAATACATTTACAATCGCGACAGAGACAGAAAAATCGAGAATGATGAGTACGAACAGAACCGCAACCGCCAGATGAAAGAAATGAAGGAACTTCGGGAAATTCAGGAAAAAGAGCTTGCCGATCGTGAAAAAATCGTGAGTGAACAAGAGAAAGAGCTGCATACACTGAGAAAGCAAGTAGAAGCATTCCCATCGAAGATAGAAAATGCAGAATCCAAGGTAGAAAAACTTGTAACAGATAAACTGCAGGAAGCAATGAAACAAAAGCAAGAAGCATTAAAGAACGAACATGTTTGGGAATTAAAGGTGTATGCCGAGAAAATAAAACACCTCGAATCCATCATAACATCTCAAGAAGCAAAGATTGCAGACTTGAAAGAAGATTTGTCAGGATCGCGAAAACAGGTGGAACAGATTGCAAACAAAGCTGTTGAGGGTGCATCGTTGACCAAGGCTTTTCAATCAGTAAATCAGATTGCTCTTGAACAGGCACGTAAACCGGAAAAAACGGAAAAATGAAACAATCAAAGAAAAAAAGAACATCAGAATCGAAAAGACCTGAAGAAGCCTATTTACAGTTGCATATCTCGTTGATGGGTTCCTCACCACTTATCTGGCGAAGGATTATTGTCCCTGAAAGCATTTATTTAAACCAATTGCATAAAATCATTCAAAAGGTAATGGGATGGTCTGACGATCACCTGTATGAATTTGAAATTAAGAATCGTTGTTTCGCTTCTGTCAAATATGACAGGGATGAGATTGAAATTGACAAGTTTGTTTCATTAGAAACATTTCGTTTTGGAAAAGGTGCGAGGTTTTTATACATCTTTGATTATGGCGACAATTGGGAACACTCAATAAAAGTGGAACGCATTCTTGAAAATTCTCCTTCTCCTGATTCGGGATTTGTCTGCCTGAAAGGTGAATACGCAAATCCTCCGGAAGATATTGGCGGAATTTGGGCATACTATGATGCACTTGAGGTTTTAAAGGATCCTGATCACCCTGAATATGAAGATGTTTCGGATTGGTTCGAAGCGGATTTTGACCCGGACTTTTTTGACATTGACGCTGTAAACAAGGCGCTTACAACCTACTGGAAACGTTCACGCCCTAAAAACACATCAAAAAGATGGGTTAAAACAGAAAGCAAAAGCTCAAAAAACAGGAGAAAGAAAAAGAGAGTTGATCCTGTTATGGAACAATTTAAAATGTTACCTGATACTGACACGATTGAACCTGAATCAGTAATGCGCCAATTGGAAAGATACATTCGCTCATCAACACTTAAGGAAGATTATAGCGACCTTTCAGATGATGAAAAAGCGCAGGAACTCCTGTATCAGGCAGCCAGCACTAAGGACAAGAAGACTGCAAAAAGATTGGTTGAACAAGCGCTTGACCTTTCCAAAGACTGTGCAGATGCTTACTGCTGGCTCGCAGAGAATGATTCCGATTCAATTGAAGAAACATTGCATTGGTACATGGAGGGCGTAAAAGCAGGTGAACGCTTCATCGGAGCTGACAATTTCGAGGAACTGAAGGGGCATTTCTGGCTGGCTATTGAGACTCGTCCATACATGAGAGCCATGGGAGGTGTTGCCGAAAGTCTGAAGATGATGGGAAATCTCGAACATGCAGTACAATATTATGAACAAATGCTCTTGTTGAATCCAAATGATAACCAGGGCATCCGGGATCGCTTGATTACCGATTACATGATTCTCAATAGAGACGATGAAGCGCAAGAACTCTATAAAAAATATGAAGAGGATATATCAGCTTCATGGAAATACTCAAAGGTGCTGCTTGATTTCCGAAAAAAAGGAAAATCGATTGAAACACTCAAATCTCTCGAAGAAGCAAATGATACGAATAAGCATATTCCATATTATCTCCTTGATCTTGGCAAACTTCCAGAAGAAATACCTTATGCCTATAGTATCGGAAGCACTGAAGAAGCAACTATCTATGTGGTTTCTAATTTCTTAGCATGGAAATCGACAGAAGGTGCTCTGGATTGGTTATCAGCAACGCTTAATATTAAAAAAATACCCATAGAGACGATTATTGAAACAATTATACAGTCTGAATCACCCGAGAATAGCAATGAATCAAGTATACCAATACCAGTCCAGAAAAAAGTAACCTCTGAAGTAAAGAACTATAACAAGAAATACTTAAAAAAGAAAAACTGTAAATATGTCGCCAGGTTTGAAAATGACTATTGTTACCTGGATCGAATTGATTATGGCAAATATGGCGAGATTTGCAGGCTGAAGTATGATCCCGAAGATGATTCATGGGATTTTGCCATTTTCAAGTGGAGTAGTGAGCAATATGATCCAGACGAGTGTTTTTTTCCAGGCGCCGAACTTGTTGATGGAACTGTATCAGGCGCAATGGCAGCAGGTATGAAGGCATATCCGATCTGATCAGAGCTGATAATGTGACAATTGTTGTGATGTAACCTTATTCCAGACGGATCTCAATATTATTGAAAAGCGGGCCCGAAAGCCCGCTTTATTCTAGCTGTACAAAACACATTTTTATAATCCAAAAACCATCTGATGAATTCGTCTGTCATTTGTCCGTTCCGGGTGGAAGGTGCTGATCCAGATATTGTTCTGGCGTACGAACACCGGCTGCCCTTTGTATTCGGCAAGAACCTCCACCCCAGGACCTATCTTCGTAATAGATGGCGCCCGAATGAACACCGCTTCAAACGGTTCATCCAATCCCTTCACCTCTATTGGAGAAATGAACGAGTCGACCTGGCGTCCATAAGCGTTACGTTCGAGGGTAACATCAATCAACCCTAGCGGCGTCACTTTGTGATGTTCACCTTTCCCCAACCAGATCGCTCCGGCACAGGTGCCGAATATGGTCTTCCCCACTGCAGCAAATGCGCCCAGTAACTGGTCAAGGCCATACCTGCGCCCCAACAGATCAATCGTGGAAGATTCGCCACCCGGCAAAACAACACCATCGGGAACCGCTCGTTTTAATACTTCAACGTCCCTGGCAGTCTTAAACGTCTTGTCACGGGGCGCAGAGGGATTCGCAAAACCTGCATCTTCAGGCTTGCGAATTTCAACCGTATCAATTCCAACTTCCCTGAGTGCTTTTTCGTGTGTTTCAAAGTCACCCTGGAGGGAAAGCACTCCGACGAGCATTACCACCCCCGGGAAGCGAGACGTTCTTCTTCCGGGATCGAAGCCATTTCCAATCCCTGCATGGCAACAACCTGCTCACGCTGGGCTTCCAGCAACTCTTCCGGGTTGTTAAAATGGGTTACGGCACGTACAATTGCCTTGGCCAGTGCAGTCTGGACCTTGATCTTCTCGGCTTTGTCGGCAAGATCGGCGCCCGCTTTGAAGATTCCGGAACCGACAAACACGCTTTCGGCGCCCAATTGCATCATCAGCGCTGCATCGGCAGGAGTAGCGACACCACCGGCGGCAAAGTTCGGGACCGGCAGTTTTCCATGTTCATGGACATACTTGACCAGTTCGAACGGCGCCTGAAGTTCCTTCGCTTCTTTCATCAACTCGGAAGGATCCATATGATGAATCCGTCGCATATCCGCCTGTACCTGGCGCATGTGACGAACCGCTTCCACGACATTTCCGGTACCGGCTTCACCCTTGGTGCGCATCATCGCAGCGCCTTCTCCAACACGGCGAAGCGCTTCCCCAAGATTGCGGCAACCGCATACAAAAGGAATTGTAAATTGATGTTTGTCAACATGGTTTGCTTCATCCGCGGGAGTCAACACTTCAGATTCATCAATAAAATCTACACCCATTTTTTCAAGGATCTGCGCTTCAACAAAATGGCCGATCCGTACTTTCGCCATCACCGGAATTTCAACAGCAGCTTGAATTTCTTCTATCTTCGCAATGGAGGCCATACGTGCTACACCGCCCTCTTTACGGATATCTGCTGGTACCCGTTCAAGAGCCATCACTGCCGCTGCACCGGCATCCTCGGCGATTTTCGCCTGTTCAGCGTCGGTAACATCCATGATCACACCACCACGGAGCATATCCGCCAAACCGACTTTCACTTCAAAACTGCCTTTTCCGTTATCCTGTTGAGTCTGCATTGTATAACCCTTTCCCCAAGACCTCGTTTCTACCAGAACTGTAGTGGTAGTTCCGCAGGTCTCCGCAGGTAAGAAATCACCTATAACAGTAATGAACAGAGGATAAAATTAACAATCATTTCCCCTGCCACTGACTTGACTTTCAGCCTCATAATATAACAACAAAAAGGGCACCCTTTTCCAGTATGGCGCCCATAGTCTCGCTCTCGTTGCAATCGTATTCGTGAAGAATAATCCTGCTTCCCGGGGATAGGAGATATTATTCCCTTCCAAGCGGGTTCTTCAGCAGGATACCCAACCCTATGTACATACCGGAAAAGTCGAATTCAAGCTCGTCGCCACCTGGTGCTGCGACTCGTGTATCTGTTGTCGTCACAATACCGTCAGTTTTGATATCACCGCGCATGTTAGTCGGCTGGCTTTGACGATACCCCATGCAGAACTCAATTCCCATGTTTTCACGAACATGGAAGCGCAACCTTCCTTCAATCCGTGAAGCGGTATAATCCGTATCCATTTCATGGGCAGTACGTTCATCATAGACAGTGCTGTAATCCACCATGTTTGCATTTGCGATTGACGGCCCCATCATACCAAGCACGACAACATCAAACCATGGCAGCACCGGTTGAATATACCCAAGGTAGAACAGGTACTCTTTCGCATCCACATCTACCTTGAACGTACCGGATTCCATAAACTCACCATTCATATCCCTGCCATAGGAGAAACTGGTGTTCGTGGAGTACAATCTGCTGAGTTGAATACCACCAATTATTCTCCAGCAACGTACTCCAAGCCGAAGGTTTCCCTGGTTGGCGAGGGAAAACTCTTCAAACCCATTTGTCGCCAGGGGTGGATTTTCCTGATACAATTGCGCATGGTAACGAGTAAAATACTTCACCTGCCCCATATCATAGGGAGTTCGTTCGAAAGATCCTCCGAGCTCAAGGCCCCAGAGTGTGGTATCCTCTGCAAGTGCAAATGATGGGATTAAAACAGCGACAATCAACAAAAGGAATAATCCTTTAATGGCAGCCTTCTTCATGGTTCCTCCCAAAACTGATCAAGTATTCGATTCTAAGACCCGGCTACCCCTGAATGGTTACAGCATTTTATGGCAAGCATGGAGGCGAACTACCCTGCATTAAGTAATATACGAATCCGTCAAGTTATACGAAATACTTATAATGAAGGTTCCTTCTGTCTCCATCGCCATGTAACCAACGGTTTCATTATCCTGTCTTACGAAATAGTGAAACCAAGAGGTAGATGATGAACATGATTGTACATCTTCGGCAACTGTCCCTGTTTGTCCTGTTTTTTGGAATAATCTGTGTACAAACCGGTTTTGCAGAAGAATCAGAATATCACCTGGATGAAGTTTATTCGATGAGTACATCCGGAACAATTCACCTGTTTTCGGAAGATGCCTTTGTCCGTGTGCTCGGATCGGACCGCAGTGATGTTCATGTTGTTGTGAACTATTCAGTACGGACGAGGGGATTGTATTATTCGTTTGAATCGGAACCCTTCCAGATGGAGGTCACCGAAGAAGACGGCGATCTGATTATCCGTGAAATGTCCGGTGATCAGGGATATGTAGGATTCGTTGGATCGATATCGGAAGAATATGAAATTCTCATTGAATGCCCCCAATCTGTTAACCTCCAGTTACGCGGCGAAGATGACGACTACCTGGTCCGCGATATGGGTGGATCCATCGAATTGAGGTTCGAGGATGGACATGCACGGCTTGATCATTGTGGAGGAGATCATTTCGAATTTGAACTGGAGGATGGTGAGCTGGAGATGTCCGGTGGTAGCGGCGAATTATATCTGTATGTTGAAGATGGAAATGTCGATATCATTGATGGCGATTTCACGGAAATAGACGTTACCGGTGAAGATGGCGACATAGAAATTGAGACCACGCTTGCTGATGACGGGATATACCGTTTTGAAGCGAGCGACGGATTGGTCGACCTGGTTGTACTCGGCGGTGGTGGAGAGTTCACTATCTTCCATGATGATGGCGGCGTACGTGCCACTCGTGAATTCAACCGTATCGAAAATGAAGAACATGTAACCATCCTTGAACTTGACGGCGGCAATGCGAGAGTCCGGATTCGTATCGAGGATGGGCTGGTTCGACTTGATTCGGACAAATAAGAGTACGGGGATCAATGCCGCGTTGACATCCAAGGCTTGAGCTACCTACATTGCTGGCTGACAAATGCCCGCGTAGCTCAGTTGGATAGAGCGTCTGCCTCCGGAGCAGAAGGCCGTGAGTTCGAATCTCGCCGCGGGTACACCGGGTACAAAATGTTGCCTTTTGTATTTATACTGAATATTTTAATTATAATAAAGACTGTAATACATTTTTATTTTGTATATTATTACTATGGAATTTATAATATGCAAAATTAGGAACTTGAAATGAATCAAGATACTTCATTGAAGCTTCCTGTTAATCCCACAGTTTTAAAATGGGCAAGAGAAACGGGTGGATATTCAGTATCTGAAGTTGCAAGCAGACTCAAAAGAAAAAGTATTACAAGTTTAACAATTATTGAATGGGAACAGGGCGAATCTGCTCCTACTTATGCCCAACTTGAAAGCCTCGCTTATAAGATTTATCACAGACCCATTGCATTATTCTTTTTTCCAACACCTCCCATTGAAGAGTTACCAGAACAATCATTTCGCACTCTTCCTTCATTTGAAATAGAAAACCTACAACCTCATTTTAAATATTTAGTAAGATCAGCAATAGCAATGCGAATTAATTTACGTGAACTACTTGAAGATACTGGACCAACAATTAG
The DNA here is from genome assembly GCA_963674515.2 of bacterium. Lineage (GTDB taxonomy): Bacteria > Electryoneota > Electryoneia > Electryoneales > Electryoneaceae. The sequence continues at coordinate 44,202 of CAXXQY010000024.1, read as the reverse complement.
TAGTATACTAAATGATTTAAACTTTAATGTAGATGATCCGATTGATAACCTTATATCTTCAACCAGATCATATTTTGGTATTGATGTAAATCAACAAGTTGAATGGAGGGATACAAAGGAAGCATTTATTAATTGGCGTGCTATATTTGAATCATATGGGATTTTTGTCTTTAAAGATGCTTTTAAGAATGATGAAATTTCAGGATTTTGCCTATATGACGATCAGTATCCTATTATATATATTAATAATAGCAAACCATATTCAAGGCAAATTTTTACACTTTTCCATGAGCTAGCACATCTTCTTTATAAAACTGGTGGTATTGACGTGTCATATCGCTCAGATTTTAGAAATTTTAATAATTACCAAAAGAAAATAGAATCCATATGTAATGAGTTTGCAGGATCATTCTTGGTGCCAAATGATAATTTCCATGAAATAATACGTAATAAGCATATTAATCAAAACCTAATTTACAAGCTTGCTGATCACTATTGTGTAAGTAGAGAAGTAATCCTTAGAAAACTGCTTGATTTGGAATTAATTGATCAAGATTTTTACGATAAAAGTGCAAATTCCTATAAACTTCAATTAAAGCCTACTGGAACCAAAAATGGTGGTAACTATTATTCGACTAGATGTGTTTATCTGGGCTATAATTATATAAATCTCGTATTCAAAAACTATTATCAGAACAGAATTACTCAAAAACAGGTTGCACAATATCTTGGAGTAAAATTAAAGAATATTGCTGGATTTGAGCAACGTATATTAAATCAAGGTGGAATTAAATGAAATTTGTATTTGATAGCGGTCCTTTTATTAATCTATTTCAGAATTATTATCCCACAAGGTTCCCTTCCCTCTGGGAGAAGTTTGATGAGCAGATAAAAAACGAATCAATAATTTCTGTTCGGGAGGTGAGTAATGTGTATTGTTTCAGTCAAGTTGGGACAAAACGGGATTTATAGTAGTTAGCGGTTGACCTCTGTAAGTGATAACTTGTATTGATCACGAGGAGGTTGCTGATGAAGTCGAATGGCCGTCATCATTTCAGTCCCGAGGAGAAGCTTCGCATCGTAGTGCATGGTTTGTCAGGCGTGGAAAGTATCGCAGATATCTGTCGTCGCGAAGGAATCAGCACGGTTCAGTTTTACAGTTGGAAAAAGCGTTTGATGTCCTCTGCCGGCGATATATTTGGGAAGCAGAAGAAGACATCCCGTCGTGAGGAAGAGCTTGGCGAGACGTTGATCCGGAAGGATCAGGTTATTGCGCACCTGACGGAAGAGAACCTTCAGTTAAAAAAAAATCCTGGTGCGGTATTACAGAAGTATCTTCGCCAGCGTGGTGGACGTTGATCCACAGTTGTGTTGTGGAGACCCGTGAGTCAACGGGTTGGTCTTTGACAAGGGTTCTTGGTGTGATGAAGGTATCGCGTTCCAGTTATTACCGTAACTGCGGCGAAAACGCGAAGTCGGGCAATAGCGAAAGGCAGCGTCCGGTTCATCCTGACCGTATTCTTCTATCGGAACGTGAGGCGGTGATAGATTATGCACGTCAGCACCCGGATATCCGTCACCGTGCCCTGGCATGGCATATGGTGGATGACAACGTCGCCTTTGTATCGGCGTCAACGGTGTACCGTATCCTGGTTGAAGCGAAGCTGATCTGCGTCTGGCAACCGGTTTCGAAGCGTGTGAAACGCAGCCGTCACAATGGTAATGGTCCTGACGATAAATGGCAGTCGGATATCCGTTATGTGAAGATCAAACACTGGACATTTTACCTGATCATTTTCATTGATGAATACAGCCGTTATATTGTCTATCACGAGTTGATGCTGAGCATGGACGGCAATTCGGTATCTCTGGCGGCTTTGGATGCGTTGTCAACACTTGAAAATGGTGAAAAACCGCTGATCCAGACCGACAACGGTTCAGGGTATGTTTCGCATGAATTCAAGCTGGTTCTTTCGGACAAGGGTGTGGGACACCATCGGATCTACCCGCACTGTCCGGAAGAAAACGGCTTGGTTGAACGCAGTAACCGTACCCTGGGCGAGAAGATCGATGAACTAGATCTGGAGGATTTCCAGGAAGCGAAACATGAGATCGCTGGGATCATACACTGGTACAACCATGAACGTTTGCACTCGGCGATCAACTACCTGACGCCATATGACATGTACCGTGGCAACCCGGAACAACGCCTTGAAGAACGAAAGAAAAAGCTGGCTGAGGCGCGTCAACGAAGACGAGAAGAAAACCTGAATGTGAACCAAAGGAACCTGGCACTGGAAACCGTAAGCTGTACGCATCTGAACACAGAGAAGAAACAACGGAAAACTGATAAAAACAGGTTGTTGAAAGAGAAAAGAAAAAACACTTACGTGGAGAAACCGCTACTTAACAAAACGATAAAATTGTCCCACGAAGTCTGAAACATTTCATAATGAGCTAATATCGTATAATGATCGTCTATCAGAATGGGTAAAAATTAACAAATTCATTTTTACAACACCTACAATTGAAGAACTTGTATTTGTAAGAGAAATATTTTCAATCCCACACTTTCAGCAAATAATAAGGAGCAAAGAACGGTTGCAAGGAAAACCTGTTGCAGATCCATTTGTGATTGCAAAAGCAAATGCCATAGGTGGGTGTGTTGTTACCCAAGAAAAATTTAGGAAAAATGCTGCTAAGATCCCAAATATTTGTAAACATTTTGAAATACGATTCACAAATTTAGAAGGATTTATGGAAAAAGTTGATTGGATTTTTTAATGTTATCAGAGTTTTCAGATTTTCTTCCAAATCTCAACAATTCAGTTTAACATAAATCATCATAAAAAATACATCGCGGAATTGGAAACCGAGATAATCAAGGAAACGAGATTATTATCAAATCCAGCAATCACCCATCCAATAACTTATAATATCCTTTTTGTATTGTTCGAATGCAGAAACCCTTTTTTATTAAACGGATCAATAAGAGTGGTATTCTTTCCACAATCTTCTTCATGATACTCTCGTATTAGTTTCTTCCGGCTTGCCGAGATGAGAAAACAGGTTCCTACGAATCAGGTTTATCTGGTTGACAATGAAGGAAATGTGGTGTTCTGCGGGATTCAAGGCCAAGGATTATTTTATTTACTATCAATTTTATTTATCGAGAGATTCTGCAAAATCTGAGGGAATTAATGTACTGGTTCTCGCTTACTTCTATGCAAATACTTGACGAAAGACTGACTATCCGCAATTAAGCTACACTGCTCCAGAAATATGATTTGATGTTCTTAAGCAGCAATCCATGTACTTGTCCTGCCAATTAGAAATTACTAATCTCTCATTATCATGGTTATCAATCTGCTCCAAAATCCCAAATACCTTATCTTGAGATGTTAAAGTATATCACTCTTGAATGTATGGATTATTGTCACGCTATTTTCCTCTTCAATAGATAGCCTTATTTTTCAGGTACTGCTCACCATATGAATCTCACCGTAATGAAAGGCGAGTCCCATGCATATTTTTACGTTACCACGTCCTGTTATATGTACCATCATAATGACGTCGATCGTTTACTTCCCTCTGTCATCCCTTTTTGGACAGGAATTACCCGCCGATACATCCTCCCTCTTTTCCGGTTCCGGTGTCTGCGCAATGTGCCATACGGGATCGGGAACTGTGATGATTGAAAACGGCGAGGACATTTCGCCGGTAACCATGTGGTGCTCCGCCATGATGGCGCACGCGGATAAAGATCCCCTGTGGCAGGCGAAAGTCACGGCTGAGATTGAAGAACATCCGGCGTTGCAGGCGATTATTGAAGACAAATGCACTACCTGTCATGCACCGCTTGGAAGAACACAGGCGATTTTTGACGGAGCCGATGGATACACCTTTTCAGAAATGCAGGAATCATCACTTGCGCTAGATGGTGTTTCCTGCACTTTATGCCACCAAATCCAGCCAGATAATTTCGGTGAAACTGAGAGTTTTTCCGGGCACTATGAAATAGAAGATGTACGCGAGATCTATGGTCCCTTCACCGACCCGTTGACCGCACCGATGTTCAGCTTTTCAGCGTATACACCAATTGCATCTGAACACATTCACGAGTCGGAATTATGCGCGACCTGCCATACGCTGTATACACCCTATGTCGATAATGAAGGGAATGTCGCAGGAGAGTTCCCGGAACAGACGCCCTACCTCGAATGGTTGAACTCCGATCACAGCGAGACATCGAGCTGCCAGGGTTGCCATATGCCCCACTCCGAGAATCCGATGGACATTTCCACGATGCCGCCATGGCACACAGTGCTGCGTGAACCTTTTGCAAAACACGAGTTTGTCGGCGGGAACCGCTACGTGTTATCCCTGATCAATGACAACATCAATCTTCTTGGGATCACGGCTACGCAGGCACTACTGGAAGCGACCATGGACAGAACGGATGTGATGCTCCAGGAAAACACAATCGAACTTTCCAGCTCTTCAGAATATATCAATGAATCCCTGATCGTCCACTTGTCCATAGCCAACCTGGCGGGTCATAAATTCCCGACCGGTATTCCATTACGGAGAATGTGGCTGCATATTACCGCAAGGGACGTCAATTCGGAAGTGTTGTTCGAATCGGGTGAGTGGGATGCTGACGGTGTCATTCTCGATGAAGATGAGAGCTTCGAAACACATTATAATTGGCTGACGGATGAGGACCAGGTCCAGATCTATGAAGCTGTCATGCATGATGTGGACACGGAACGTACATGGACCCTGCTCCGTGCCGCAGGAATGTCCAAAGACAACCGTCTGCCGCCATCAGGTTTTACAGACCAGTTTGAAAACTATACGGATATTGCCATTGTCGGCGAAGCTGCAGATGATCCTGATTATAACCGGGATGGAGATTCCCAGGGGACCGGTGCTGATATCATCCACCTGCGTCTTCCCCCGGAAACAAGCTCACTCGACGTGGCAGTGGTATTTCAGACTGCTTCACCCGCTTTTTTGACAGATCTTTTCAGTCATGATTCGCCCGAAGTTGAGCTTTTCAGCGCGATCACCACTGATACACCACCGATACCGGTTCAGATTGCATCAATGCACATGGAGTTTGAGACAGGTATTGTGCATGAGGATCCTGTCCCAGTTCCCGAACAATTTGCCCTCTCCCCCTGCTATCCGAACCCGTTCAACAATTCGACGATGATCATGATCCGCAATCCTGTCGAACAGGATGTGCATTTGTCTCTCTACAATAGCCGTGGTCAATGGGTAAAGGATGTACGCTCGGGGCATATGCGGGCTGGTGATTGCTGGATTCAAATTCACGGAGATGGATTGGCTTCTGGCGTGTATTACTGCTGCCTTCGGGCTGGCAGTCAACAATATGTACGAAGGCTTGTGCTGCAAAAATAGCTTGTCATATGGAATGCGTTAAAGTAAAAGGCCCTGCCCTGTAAGTATGTACAGGGCAGACCCTCTTTATGGCGAGAAAACTCTTTAGAATCTGTATGTTATTGTGTAATGAATAACATTCTCGCTTAATTCGCTGGATGAACCGTTGTATTCATCGGCAATGATACTTGAAGCAACATCCACTTCATTCGCCAACACCAGTTCATAGCCGATGCTCAGGCATAACGAACGTGTCACTGCATACCCTGCGCCCAGGGTGATATGGCTTTCGACCACCGCCGGAAAAATCGGGATCAGCGTCTCTTCCGGAACCGGGTTGGACGCATAGTTGAATCCACCACGAAGCGCTAACTTGCCTGTCGCCCAGTATTCAGCGCCAATACCGATCACTACCTGGTCATCCCAGTCAAGGGGCATTTCAAGGTTCAGATCGCCATTGGGAGTGCCCATCATCGTGTTGATATTGGAATTGGATCCACCGGTGAAGCTCATTTCGAACTTGTCCATGGTGGCGCTCCAGTTGATCCAACTGATATCAAGACCGATAGTCAGTTTTTCCGATGGATTTAGAGCAACACCGAAGGCCAACTGCTGCGGCCAGGAAAACTCGATCTCGGCGTCATAACTGTCCTCCATACCGAGAGCAGGGTTGATACCCATCATACCAAGCTGAGTATTTACCATATCCATCGCCTGCTGCTGCGTTAGCCCCGGATCGTTCATCATTGCGCCCATGACCATCTTCTCATAGGCATCGCCAAACTGGGAAGTCATATCCATTGCAGCGTCGCCCTCAAAGGTGAGATCAGACTGCATGGTGTAACCGAATCCGAAAGTGACCTTTTCATTCAACCTGTACTGAAGACCAAGCTGTGCACCAAAACCGACTGCGCTGGCGCCGTCACTCATGTCTGCATAGGCAGTGACTTCCGAGTACCCCAATCCACCGGAACTGGTGGGCGCAGCGAACATCTGGCCAAATGTCATTCCCATGCCCGTATCACCCTGCATAAGAAGTGGATTCATACTGTATGGCATCGCCATCTCAAGGGTGGCATATCCAATCTGCAGTCCCAATCCTGCTGAAAGTTGATCATTGAAACGATAAGCAACTGTCGGGACAAACTTCATGTAGGCAATCTGGGAGTGGTACTCCTGCGGGATGTATGCATGCACTTGCTGACCATCCTGGTAATTGCGAAAGATCGAATGGTTAACATCCGGGTAGGTCGCACCCATTCCACCCTGCGCATAAAACCCCACGCCAAAAGCAAACGGACTATCATCAAAACCGTTTACATATCCCAGTGCGGGAAGTGGAAAAACCTGGTTATCACCATCTATGTCATTCAAGGAATTGGTGAAATGCACACCGGGCAATAACAAACCAATACCGCCGGTGACAGCCTGACCTTCAAAAAATCCGATTGATGCAGGATTGGTAAACATCTGGTTGACATCACCGCTCATCCCCATGGATACACCGCCCATGGCGGACATGCGTGCGCCGAAACCGATCATGTTCATGCCGTTGGTGGCATAAACAGATGTTGTAAATCCTAACGATAAAATGATAAGCAGAATGTGAATAATCTGAAATCTCTTCTTCATGACAGCATACTCCCTCTGATTTTGTATTTAGTTTTCATTAAGATGCTTATTGATTAAAAACGATTCATACCACTTTTATGTCCTCCTCGCGGATCTCTATCCGTCCAGCAGTCTTTTCATATCCTTCTTGTATTGTGCGAATGCTACTTTCCCCTTTTTTGATAACCGGATCAGTGTTCTTGGTATCCTGTCAACGAACTCTTTTTTAACATTTATATACCCTGCTTCTTCCAGTTTGCTGAGATGCGACGACATGTTCCCGCGGGTAAGTCTCGTCTGGTTGACGAGGAATGTAAAATCAGCCGATTCGACCACCGATAGCAGCGCCACGATCTGCAACCTCGCGGGAGCATGGATAATGGAATCGAATTCTGCCGGTCCTGGAGGCGTATCACTATTCATGCCCGAAGTCATCAACGCTCTCCTTCTGAAGAACCGGATAGGTTCGTACAAAACGAATCATCGTCACAATCCCAATGGTAAGCGTAATGATACTTACCGGTAAAAAGCCATACATGAGGTCAACGTGAAGGAAGTAGAATAGCATAAAGAAGAATACCAGGGAAACGCTTGTGATATGCAAACGGTTGATACGGTTGGCAATCCCAACAAAACTAATGATCACTGCGATAAAAAAGGCGAATACAATACCGGTGACGTCGCCGATATACATCCTCACATTTAATGGAACAGTGTCGATATACCAATCACGAATCATATTTGAATTGAACGCAAAAATCAACCCTGCAAGAAGTAACACGGCAAGTGCAAGAATGATTGCAAAAGCGGTTTTCCTTCCGCTTCGAACATTACCAAGGTTTACATATCCAATACGGGGATAGGTAACTTTTGTTCGTACCCTGCGCAATACAAGAATACCCAATACCACAAATATCGCAGTCATGCCGGGATTGTAGAATTCATAATCAAACAAATCCCTGAACAACCTGTTGAGACTGATCAGTAGAAACGCAGACCCAACAAACAGCTCCCACAAACCATCCGCGAAGTAAGTGGCAAATGCCTTTTTCTCAATCTGCTTGAGATCTATATTCTCCTGCATCTCATCCTCCATAAACTTGTTTACTATGCAGTGTTGTTTGTATCACAAACATGTCTACCCATATGATACTGCGTTTTGAATGTCGATGCAATACTTTAGAATCAAATACTTTACTCTAACAGAGGCATTTCTTAAGACCGTTCCTATTTCTATTCGTAAAATTTTAGACGAAACCTGTTTCTATTCAAAATTAGAAGCATGACTGATTATATTTTTAAGTTGCAATCCGAGCTGAACAAAAGTGGACTATTTCAAGGAGGCGAAGATGAGACCATCAACAAAACGACTCCTGTTCTGGTCACCGAGAATCCTTGCTTTTGTATTTATCCTGTTTGTATCGATGTTCGCACTCGATGTGTTTCATGAAGGGCGTCCCGTCGGCGAAATGATTCTCGCCCTGTTCATACACTTGTTACCCAGTTTCGGGATTACAATTGTCCTGCTCCTTGCCTGGTGGCGTGAATGGATCGGTGTAGCAATTTTCCCGCTTATTTCGGTCTTTTTCATCTTCATCATACGTGATTCTTCACCATGGTATGTCTATGTGATTTTTGCTACTCCTCCAGTGATTGTTGCTGTTCTGTTCCTCTTTGGATGGCTCCATCGAAAAGAGATCCGAAATCTTCACAGTATAAATGCAACTGTTGAGAAACCAGAAGAATCCAGCATTTCGTAGAGTTTTTTCCTATTTTATTACTGGTCCGATGATCACATCACAACACAGAAGGCGGGGATGAAGATGAGAACCATCTATTCTGGCTGGTTGTTCTTTCTGCTATTTGGTTTTTCGTGTATCACAGCATCAGCATTCGCTCAAAGCGAAACGATTGTGGTTGCATCGCCCGAAGGTATTAACGAAATCACCTTCACCCTGACCGACGGCATCCCCTACTATTCGGTTACTCATAATTCAACACCAGTCATTCTGCAATCACGTTTGGGATTTGAACTTGCAGACCAATCCCTCTTCGACCAGGGATTCTCAATCAGCAATGTCGAAGAAGAAACCATTGACTACACATGGACCCAGCCATGGGGAGAAGTCGAAGAAATCCGGGATTATCATTACGCTCTTGGAATCACATTGCAGGACGAGGAAAATCGTTCGCTTCGCATAAACTTCCGTGCGTACGATGATGGGATAGCTTTCCGCTATGAAATCCTTGAGCAGGATGATGTTGATTCTGTAAAAATCATGGATGAAGTCACCGAATTCAGGCTATCGGGTGATCACAGCTCATGGTGGATTCCGGCCTACGCCTGGAACCGATACGAATACCTGTACCAGAACACACCCATCAGCGAAGTAGATACGGTTCACACTCCAGTCACCATGGAAACAGTAGATGGACTCTTTCTCAGTTTCCATGAAGCGGCTCTCACTGATTACTCCAGCATGACACTTGCGAACAACGGTGATAACACATTGGAGTGCGACCTCGTGCCATGGTCGGATGGCGTAAAAGTACGTGGCGCATTGCCTTTAAAAACACCATGGCGGACGATCCAGATCGCAGAATCCGCAGGCGACCTGATTACATCCTACCTGATCCTGAACTGCAATGAACCGTGCAGGATCGAGGACACTTCCTGGATCCATCCGGGTAAATACGTCGGTATCTGGTGGGGAATGCATATTGATATCTACACTTGGGCATCGGGCGAAAAACACGGCGCTACTACGGAAAACACGCGACGTTACATTGATTTTGCCTCTGAAAACGGTTTTCACGCAGTCCTCGTGGAAGGCTGGAATATCGGGTGGGACGGTGACTGGATCGCTAATTCGGATTCTTTCGATTTCTGCGAACCTTACCCCGACTATGACTTGTACGGCCTTGCGGAGTATGCCAGGGAACGTGGAGTAGGGTTGATCGCACACAATGAGACCAGCGGCGGCATTTACAACTACGAACGTCAAATGGAAGATGCGTTCGCGCTCTACCAGAGTCTCGGCATCCATGCAATCAAATCCGGATATGTCATGCATAGCCGGGGCATCAAGCGTCGTGATCCGGAGACTGGTGAACTCCTGGGGATGGAATGGCATCACGGGCAGTACATGGTCAACCATTACCGTCATGTAGTGGAAACCGCGGCACGCTACCAGATCATGCTGGATGTCCATGAACCGATCAAACCCACCGGGATTCGTCGAACATGGCCGAACATGATGACCCGTGAAGGAGCACGTGGCCAGGAGTTTAATGCCTGGGATCCGGAGGGCGGGAATGGCCCTGCGCATACGACCATCATTCCATTTACTCGTTGCCTCGCTGGTCCATTTGACTTTACACCGGGAATTTTTGATCTCCGACTCGAAAATGATGAGCGTGAGAACAATCGTATCCCCACTACTCTCGCCAAACAGATTGCGCTGTATGTCACGATCTACAGTCCATGGCACATGGCTGCCGATCTTCCGGAAAACTATGAAGGCCACCAGGAGTTCGAGTTTATCCAGGATGTTCCAACAGACTGGTCGGAAACGGTTGTACTGAACGCTGAGATCGGTGAATATCTGACGATTGCAAGAAAAGATCGCAATAGTAATGACTGGTACCTGGGCAGTATTACAAATGAGAACGGTCGTGATTTCACCATATCGCTTGATTTTCTGGAACCGGAACGTGAATACACAGCAACTATTTATGCGGATGCTCCCGATGCTCACTGGGATGAGAACCCTCTGCCTACTGAAATCAGGACAGAAACAGTCACATCCGAATCTGAATTGCACTTGATCCTCGCGCCGGGCGGTGGCCAGGCGATTCATATTCATGAATGGAATTTATTAGATATTCCTGGAATAAAAATAGATTGAACTTGTAAAGAATCCTGGAATGATATGTCATTTTTGTGATGATTTTAGATGTAGCACGGATTCCCATCTTGAAAGCGAGAGAAGATGAAACGTTCACTGTTACTAATAGCATTATTCATTCTATTGGCAGTTATTCCTGGCACCAGATCGTATGCAAGTGAGCCTATCCATTGGTCGGTAGGTGTCGTTGGAGGTCTGCAGGAAAGTGGTGTCAGCGGTATTTTATCAACCCAGTCACCATTATCATTTCAAATGATTGTCGGAAATGGATTTACCGGCAAAATCCGATATAACATCTCTACACAGGAATACTATTTCTACTACCTCGATGGTTTTGCCGGGTACTGCATCGGATGGGACGAATATCTTCTTGCAGGTGGAGGTATTGGATGGGAATGGGACATACTCTCAATCTCCGATGAGCTTCCTTCCCTGTCGATCTCCATCGAAATGAATGCAGGAATAATGGATGACAGGTTTATGATCGATCCAAGTGTTGGACTCCATTACAGGTTTTGAGGTCTTCAAATAAACCGGTTCTTCGCTGTTTTGTGTGGGTAATCCTTAGTGATTCTTTGTCTCAACGTTTTCACCTACATAAAATTGTGGGAATTACTTTCAAATAATCAATGATTTAAAGAGCATGCTTCAATATGCTTAATTGTTATTCGTAGCACCGTGCTTCAGCGCGGTGGAGTTGAATTCGCTCAGCTTGGGAGCGCGCTTCAGCGTGCTTACAAACGGCTCAAGCCATGGAGAAGTACGCTGAAGCGCACTCTAAATAGTTGATATTCATAATACACTGCGCTGAAGAGGGTGTCCCAGAATACAAATTACAATAGGAGTGTCATTCCCGACTCCGATCGGGAATCCAGAAAGCAGTTTCAGTAATACTCGAAATCTAATAATTATCAACAGCATAAGCGCGACTTCGTCACGCTATTTCTGGATTCCTGCCTTCGCAGGAATGACATTAGTTCAAACTTTACACATTGTGGGACACCCTCTGAAGCACGGTGCTACTTACAGCAAATAGACCTTTCAAGAATGTACTTACGTAAGATAAGTCATATGTTGGATAAACTTCCATGTGATCGTCGCCCACAGAAGCCATGCGAACATGACTACAGCGAGGATGATGTAGAGTACTGAACGTTGTTTGTCACGAATAAAGCAGTAGATGTTCACACCCAGGTATTGAGCGGCAAACAGGATCCCTACTGTCAACATGGCAAGCAGTCCCATCGTCCATCTTGCAGGATTATGAATATCGATTAGCGGTATCAGCAGGAACATGGTTATCTGGAATGTGCTCCCGTAAAACAGCCATCTCGCTGCTTTTATTCGTTTCGAGTGTTCCTGTTCATCTGTCATTATCTTCATCTGCACTTTCTCCATTTACATCATTTGGCTGATACTGTTCCACACGTCGTTTGATTCCCAGCATGGTGGTCCGCATCATTGCTATTTCCAACGGATCCATGATAATCCACCCAATTATGCTCGGCAGTGAATCCATGATAATATCCTGACGCAATCGTGAGACCAGGCGCGTATGTCCATCATTAGTCGGATACAATCCCCAGCACCATGTTGCTCCGCTCCAGGGTCCGTTATGTTCGTCGAATACCCAGAGCATTGTATGGTTGGTGTCCATCGAAATAACTGTGAGGATCGGGAGGATTTTATCACCGACTGCCAGATCCTGAAATTCGGGCAGGAGTGTTTCCGAATTCCCCCCACTTCCCGCATCCAGTCCACCGAATGTGTAAAAACCCGCACGATTATATCCCATCTGGACCAACCATGGCCAGATGTCTTCCGGTGCGGCTTCGATTTTCACTACACGGGTAGCATCAAACGTGGGCGATTCGAGCAACTCATCCCCCGGCATGATCCTGGCAATTTCTTCGCTGGTCGCACCCCAGGTCATTTGAAAATCACGCAGGATAAGACAGTAGATCGCGCCGAGTATGATCAGACCAATCACCCAACTTGTTATAAACAGGTACAGAGCACGAAGGAAAGGATAACTCAGGAGAAAATGGTTGTGAAAATGGACGATTCCGGACGGTAGTTGGCGTTTACTCATACCTCATCCATAATGTTGGAGAATCTATCCGGCTCGCTAATGGTCCACTATGTATAATATAAACTTGATTTGAAATTGATACAGTGCAGATGTCTTTTATAATAAAAAATCTCAGACGATCCAACGAGCTAAAAAACTGCATACATTTTTGTTTCTATTTGACATTCTGTCATTTCAGATATTTAATATTTGTATAATATCACCTGTCTGGTATTTCATATTACTGGAATAATTGTTCCAAAATGATCCACATTCAAGTGGCATTTATATTGCTTTCTCACAGCCCAAACGTCCATAGAGGTAGTATCTCATTCATATTAAAGAGGGAGATTTTGATGAAACGTCTTTTCGTGTTTTCCATGCTTCTCATTTTTGTAATTTCTGCAGCAGAGGCGATGGCAACGACCAATGACGGTAAAAAATGGGGATTGGGCCTCGCTGGCGGTCTTGGGGTAAGCGGCTTGAGCGGTACCATGGATACAGGCGGTCCGATGTCCTATCAACTAATCGCGGGAAATGGCGCCGCCGGAAAACTTCGGTTTGCCTTCCAGCGTTCCAATCATTATGACCTGTACGTGGATGGATTCGCGGGTTATCGCTCTGGATGGGACGATGCGTTGACAGTCGGTGGTGGAATCGGCTGGGACTGGGACTGGAGATCACTGGACAGCGGCCTCCCGGCAATTTCGCTATCAATCGAAATTAATGCAGGAATGGTTGACGGTGAATTCGGTGTTGATCCAAACCTTGGATTGCATATTAATTTCTGATCATTTGATCACAGAATTATGTTTTTTTTTACCCGGGCAATTGTCCGGGTTTTCTTTTTAGATGGAAGTACCATGGTTTACAGTATGTAGATGTATTCTTCTCGGATTTGCATGGTTATAAATGAATCAGCTTTTCACTATCAACACGATTCAACTCCATTTTGGCACACCCCTTGCTAAATACCACTTCGACATGGAGAAACAGCCTGTTTCTCCTGAAAAACCAGTCAAATCGACGTGTTTCTGCCAGAATGACACGATTTGGCAGAAATAGTCCTCGGGTAGAGAAAAAGCTGCTCGACGAGGCTTGACAACCGAAAGACAGAGTGCTATTTTCGCGCTGGCACTCTATCGTTCAGAGTGCTGAAGTTAGTCTAAAAGAAACAATATAGATTATTGTTTACACAGAAGTTTCGCAAGTATTACTAATGTTTACATCCGGTATTTGATAAGAATTTTCTTTAAAAATTAATTACCGGATAGTATGCTGCTTGCGAAACATTTTGACAGATAGAAAAGAAAATCCAACTGTACCCCGTAAAAAAGAATTCGGGTGAACAAAGGGAGAAAGTACAATGAAGGTACGTCCGATTGATGAACGTGTTCTTCTCCAGGTAGAAGAAACCGAAGAACGCAAGGTCGGCGGAATTATCATTCCAGACACCGCTACAAAAGAACGCCCCCAGATTGGCAAGGTTATCGCCGTTGGCGATGATGTCGTGAGCAAAGAGATTGATAAAAAAGCCCTTTCACAGATCCTCAAGGTCGGTGACAAGGTTCTCTTCAGCAAGTATGGCGGCACCGAGGTGAAAGTGGATGACGAAGAGTTCCTGCTGGTCAATCGCAGCGACATTCTTGGTGTAATTGAAGACTAATTGTGTTGTATCAGCCGTTCAAGTATAACGGATTCAACACATTCAGTACAAAGTTTATTCGATAGGGGAAAAGTAAGATGGCACATAAAGAGATTTTATTTGATCAAGATGCACGCACCGGAATGAAGCGCGGTGTGGATGTTCTGGCGAAAGCGGTGAAGGTTACTCTTGGACCTCGCGGCCGTAACGTCGTAATCGAAAAAAAATTCGGCGCACCGACAATCACCAAGGACGGTGTAACAGTCGCCAAGGAAATCGAACTGGAAAATCCGGTAGAGAACATGGGCGCCCAGATGGTTCGTGAAGTCGCTTCCAAGACTTCCGATGTTGCTGGTGACGGCACAACCACCGCCACAGTCCTCGCCCAGTCGATCATGGAAGAAGGCCTGCGTACAGTCGTATCCGGCGCCAATCCGATGCTCGTCAAACGCGGCATTGACAAGGCTGTCGGCGTGATCATCGAAGAGCTTCGTAAAATGAGTGTTGAAGTTGGTTCCTCCAAGGACCGTATCGCCCAGGTTGGCGCTATTTCCGCTAACAATGACAATGAAATCGGCGCCCTGATTGCCGATGCAATGGAAAAAGTCGGCAACGACGGCGTAATCACTGTTGAGGAAGCCAAAACCATTGAAACCACCCTTGACGTCGTCGAAGGTATGCAGTTCGACCGCGGCTACCTCAGCCCGTATTTCGTTACCGATCCCGACAGCATGGAAGCAGTTCTCGATGATCCGATGATCCTTATCCATGACAAGAAAATCAGCGTCATGAAAGACCTCCTCCCGATCCTCGAGAAGACCGCCCAGATGGGTAAGCCGCTCTTGATCATTGCTGAAGACATCGAAGGCGAAGCATTGGCAACCTTAGTGGTCAACAAGCTCCGTGGCACCCTGCGTGTCGCAGCCGTCAAGGCTCCGGGCTTCGGCGACCGTCGCAAGGCCATGCTTGAAGATATCGCCATCCTCACCGGTGGCCGTGTCATCAGCGAAGAAACCGGTTTCAAACTGGAAAACACCCAGGTAAATGACCTCGGTTCCGCCAAGCGTGTAACCATCGACAAGGACAACACGACCATCGTCGAAGGTGCTGGCGAAGGCGCTAATATCAAGGGTCGTATCGACCAGATCCGCAAGCAGATTGAGACCACAACCTCCGATTATGACCGTGAAAAGCTGCAGGAACGCCTGGCAAAGTTGGCCGGTGGTGTTGCTGTACTGCATATCGGTGCGGCTACGGAAGTTGAAATGAAAGAAAAGAAAGCCCGCGTGGAAGATGCCCTGCATGCCACCCGTGCCGCAGTTGAAGAAGGTATCGTCCCTGGTGGCGGTGTTGCACTTGTCCGTTGTATTCCCGCCCTGGAAGCAGTTACCTTTGAAGGCGATGAGGAACTTGGACGCAAGATTATCCTGCGCGCCATCGAAGAACCGCTTCGCATGATCGCCCAGAACGCAGGTGTCGAAGGCGCTGTCGTGGTCCAGAAGGTCAAAGAAGGCAAAGGCAACTTCGGCTACAACGCTCTGATCGGTGAATACCAGGATCTGATGGAAGCCGGTGTTATCGACCCGACCAAGGTCACCCGTTCCGCACTCGAAAATGCTTCTTCCGTATCCAGTGTCCTCGTAATGACTGAAGCGGTCATCTACGAAGCCAAGGAAGAAAAAGACGCCATGCCCCCGATGCCCGGTGGCGGTATGGGCGGCGGAATGTACTAATCCATTCCGATTTCGCAGTAAATCGCGATGGTTTATCCATCGTTACGATATATATCAAACCCCGTCAAATAATGGCGGGGTTTGTCTTTGCAATGACAAGTATAAATGTTACGAATTACTCGGAAACTGTCTCTGCTTTGCATTTATTTCAGACTGGCAACCGTGTTTACGTTATCATCATTAAGAAGGGTGACCATGTTTACGTTCCCTCGAAAGAAGGTGCCCGTGTTTCATCGCAAACGCGGATTTATCTATCGCGATTGGAGTATACACTTGATATCTAATTAATCATTGCCCAGGGTACATAATCCAATCCAATAATAAGGGGAGCGCAGGCGTTCCTGCCCGCGAATCGAGCTGTAAACCCGATAAAGCATTTTTGCACCCCAGACGTTCACATAGACACAAAAGAGATATTCATCATACAAACCATTTTTTAAAACAATCTTCTTAGATCGCTTAGCGACCTCGCAGGCAGGGACGTCCGCGCTCCCCTCATAAAAACAGTCCCTTTAATCGAGTAGGGTGAGGCGAAACGATCAGTTTCGCCTCATCCCTCTCACAGAACCGTACGTACGGATCTCGTATACGGCTCCTGTTTCCTTTCCTTCATTCGACTGAAACAGAAATGATCTTCTGCGTCGTATCGGTTGAAATGTAAATACATAAACTGCGGGGCTTCGATCAGGGCCAAATGTCTTCTATTCCCTTAGGCGGGACAATATGCATTGAACTACCTGACCTACTCCACTGGACAGCTTCTACCAACAGCGCCCCCGTCACAGTTTGCCGTCAGAAAATGCCTCATTTCCTCTGAAATGACTCGTGTCCATTCATGTACTGACAAGACAGCGATAAAACCTTCAAGGAAACCTCATCCCTTCGCAACTGCGAACGCTTTTGGCATCTTCCGCAGCCCCTGCGAACAAATGTTGCGCCAACGATGGCAAGCCAAGACTATGGACAACAAGCCGCAGGTCGTTCCGGTTTTCTCCTCCACACGGTTACCCGCTTTCACAGGCCGGAACTTCAACACTACTATGGAATCATCTGACTCCCTGCAGTGCATCTGAAAGACTTGAGTCGCCTCTTGACCTTTCATATCCAGCAATACGGAACACTACAGGGGATCCCCAGGTAAGTGATATGTCCTGTGTATGACTACATCCTCAATCACTGGAAGGGTCTGAACTGGTATCGGGCTTCGCACTATTTAGCACACTCACCCACCCTTACAGCCGAATCAGGTTCACAAACGTTATGCACCATACACTGCCTATGGCTTCCTTCAGACATTGCCGTTACCAGCAACGCCCTTGCCAATCGGAGTTGCTTCCCCCAGAACGGGCGCATTTGAAGAGCATATCACATGCTGGGCACACTACAAAATCCTCCCCATTTCTGAGGAGGATTTTCTATTCCATCAACTGTAATTATCAATGATAACCAGAAGATTACTTAAGCGCTTCGATCAGAGCCGGCAATACCACTGTCGAATCGCCCACGATACCGTAGTCGGCGACTTTAAAGATCGGGGCATCGGCATCTTTATTGATCGCTACGATCACCTTTGAGGTCTGCATACCGGCCAGATGCTGGATCGCACCGGAAATACCGACAGCAATATACAGGGTCGGAGATACGGTTTTCCCGGTCTGACCGACCTGTTCACTGTGAGGACGCCAGTCATTATCCACAACAGCACGGGTCGCGCCTACCGCTGCTCCAAGCGTCAATGCCAGTTCTTCGATAAGCTTGAAGTTTTCCTCTTCTTTCAGGCCACGTCCACCGGCCACAATACGGTCAGCTTCCGCAACATCCAGCTTTTCACCGCCTGTGGAAGCGAAATCCGTGACTTTGCTCTTCAGTTCGAAGGCTGGCGATATCGCCACAACTTCCCCTGCCCCGGCATCTTCCGCGAGATCGAAGATGTTCGGACGTGTGGTCAACACCACCGGAAGCGCAGTCGCTTTGATCAGCATGTGGACCTTACCGGCGTACACCGGACGACGTACAATCACCTCTTCCCCTTCGCCCTGGATTTCGGTAATGTCCGGCAAGATCATCACATTCATTTTTGCAGCAACACGTGGAGCAAGATCACGCCCTAATGCAGTAGATGCCATCATGACAACTTTAGCGTCCATCTGGTTTGCCGCTTCTGCGACTGCTGCAAGATGACCTTCTGCGTTATACAACGCCAGATCATCACTTTCCAACATAAAAATCTTGTCCGCGCCGTGTGTTTTCAACGTATCGGCATATGCGGCGAGTCCGCTTCCCGCCATTACAGCGCCAACCTGACCACCCATACGGCCAGTGAGACGTTTCGCTTCGCTGAGAGATTCCAGCGATGCCTTTTTCATTTCACCGTTGCGTATTTCTATATAAACAAGGACACTCACTGTGCACCTCCCCTTTATTCGATAACCCTGGCTTCTTCACGGAGCAAACGAACAAGCTCCGGAACCGCATCCACACCTTCGCCCACAATCTTCCCTGCTGCGCGTTCGGGTGGATATTCGAAGATGACTGTTTCAACCCGGGGATCAACATGATCACAAGCAATTTCATCCACAGGCTTTTTCTTCGCCATCATGATTCCCTTCAGGGAGGGATAGCGGGGATCATTCAGACCTTTTTGCGCGGTAACAACACATGGAAGCGCCGCCTGGATGGTTTCACGTCCACCTTCGACATCACGTTCCGCTGTTGCTAAACTATCAGCCACTTCAAGCTTGCAAACCTCCGTAATACATGCCCAGTCGAGAAGGGTTGCAACCATGGGGCCAACCGCAGCGCAGTCATCATCGGTCGCCTTGAATCCGGCGAATACCATTTCGTAGTCGCCCTTTTTGATTGTGTCGGCAAGTGCAGTTGCAGTACCCAGGAGATCCGTGTATCCTTCTTTTTTCACGACAATCGCCTTATGCGCTCCCATTGCAAGAGCCTTGCGTAGTGCTTCAATCGCCGTATCTTTGCCATATGTAATTACAGTAACTTCACCGCCATTGGCTTCTGTCAGTTTTAACGCTTCTTCCACGGCGTATTCATCATAGGGTCCTAACACCCAGTTCAAGTCCCGCGTCTCGATCCAATCCTTTTCCGAGGTCAGCCGGATCGGTGCGGCGGTGTCCGGAACCAGTTTTACAAGCACCGCGATATTCATCGAACATCCCTTTCAGTTGGTTTATCTACAGAGTTCCTATGGATTCGAATATAAGAAAACAGGGTGTCACTTCGCACATTTCCTGCCCAAAAACCTCTTAATGTTGTTACCATCCTAAGAGTTGTTTACTGGTGGAGTAATTCATTTTCACTGAATCCGGTTATCCCGTTAGCTCAGCTATAGAATTTCTACCATAATTCCATTGTTTTTGAAGGGTAGGGCGGGCGTCCCTGCCCGCCGCAGCGGTTCGAAGATCCGCTTCAATGGTAAAGTACGCTTTTATGAATGTCGCTAACGCGCCATTGGCGGGCAGAGTGTCAGGCAACACGGTGACGCCCACCCTACCCTTTAAATGCAGTTTTGTTCGTGATGATTTTAACTCTTTGTTACTCGATTGGCTACCAGTAAACTCGATCTTTATTATAGAAAAGCTCCTTTGCCAGGAAACATTGAGCTGTGCTAACGGGAAAGCCGGATAACTGAATTGCAGTTTTTTTCATGATAATAATGAAACAAGAACAGCAGGAAATCCTTTTCTCTGACTTCACATCTTTTCCGTATTAAGAGAGAAGCTGGATAAACCGATAGTAAGAATAGGGTCTTCACAGGTCGGAACCACTATGCAACCTCTCAGTACCTTCAACATACTGAGCGTCGTGGGGCGCGCATCCCCGGCGGGATTGTCACTCAATCCGGCTACGCAGACCAATGCCTTCCGTGTTTTGGCCAATCAACGTATTACCGTACAAGATGATTCCACAGATTCCGTATCCATTACCTACAAAGCTCGTCAATTGGCTCAAACCCTCGACCTGGCGGGACTACCCAATGAGGAAGCGGAGGAATTCGCTGAATCCATAGAGGAATCGGATCTCGAGGAAGAGGTAAAAGAAGCAAAACTCACGCAAGCCACGTTGCAAATCGGCAAAGAAGTCTCCGAAGACATCTCATTGAAGGCGAAAGAGGAACGGATCCGTGACCTGAAAGACCGCGACCGTCAAGTCCGTCAACGTGAAGAGGCGCATGTACGTGCGGCGGGTTCATTAGCCTCCGGAGGCGCGAAGTACCGCTACGAGATCGGCCCGGACGGCAAACAATACGCGGTGGAAGGCCATACCGACATTAAGGTCCGACAGGGAAACACTCCGGAAGAACGTCTGCGCAACGCCCACCGTGCGGAACAAGCCGCCAGCGCAGGAGGAGCAGTCACCCCTAAGAGTTCACAAACCCTGGCCGAAGCACGCAGAGAAGCAGCCGAAGCAAAACGTGAAATCGAGAAGGAACAAAAAGAAACAAACGAAGATCTGCCTTCCCCCATGAACCCAGCCCCCCTCGAAAACTCCGCCCTCTTCCAGAAAGCCGCATCCGCCTACGAAGAGCAGGAAAACATCCTCAAGTCATCCCAAGTCCATAAGATTGATTGATACGTCTGCTACCATATATAAAAAAGGTCACGAAATCAATCGCAACCCTTTAGAAACCAATGTACGCCATCAGGGACTCGAACCCCGAACCAACGGATTAAGAGCGCTCGTCTATTGTTCTACCTACTCCTTTGTAAAATAGAGACTTCAAAGAGCCAACTCCCCTATAATCAACGACATTAGTAAGGTGTATGCAAGTGATTCTGCACGATTCTGGTTGGAACCGCAGGATTCAGGAATGTTTTGACTCGCCCGTACTCGCCCGTGAAGAAATCAGCTCATTCTGGTGAAGGAAAACACTGTCGAATCCTGTTGTCTCTCCTCCTGTGCAACAAACCAGCATCCTTTTCTCTACACTCGTGTTCAAGAGTAGACCTTAACGAAGAGAATTCATATAATGAAGCACAAGGCTAACCTTTACATGTCAACAGGTGGGTCTTGTATAACATGGTTCATTCCCCTTGTGGTATGAAACGAATGGGTCTTTGTCTTGACCATTGCAACCTGTACATTTGATCAAGACCTGTATAAGCGGAGAAACCAATGTCAAAGAATGGTAATTCATCCAGAAACGGCAATGGCAACGGTGGCAAAGGGCAAAAGCTGACTCTGGGCCGGTTGTCGAGGGTGTTATTTGAAGCATGCGACATCCTGCGTGGAAACATGGACGCCTCAGAGTACAAGGAGTACATCTTCGGCATCCTCTTCCTGAAGCGTCTCTCGGACCAGTACGAGGTCGAGCGTGAGCAGAAACGGCGTGAATACGAAGCGAAAGGCTGGCCCGAAGACCGTATCCAGAAGCAGCTTGATGAAAACCCGGACATTTTCACCTTTGACATTCCTGAACGGGCACATTGGGCTCGCCTCAAACACATTAAAGAGAATGTCGGCACCGAGCTGAACAAGGCGCTTGAGGCCGTTGAAGACGCCAACGTTGACACGTTAGAAGACGTGTTGAAGCACATCAACTTCAACAGGAAAGTTGGCCAGCGCACCCTCAGCGACGCCACTCTGGTTGAGTTCATCCAGCACTTCGATCAGCTTTCCCTTTCCAACAATGACTTCGAGTTCCCTGACCTCCTTGGGGCAGCCTATGAGTACCTCATCAAATATTTTGCCGACAGCGCTGGCAAGAAAGGCGGCGAGTTCTATACCCCAGCCTATGTGGTCCGCCTGATGGTGCAGATCATTGAACCTGCTGAGGGCATGTCCATTTATGATCCCTGTGCCGGGTCGGGCGGCATGCTGATCCAGTCAAAGCAGTATGTAGAGGAGTCCGGAAACAATCCGGAAAACCTTCTCCTCGCAGGGCAGGAATTGAACGGCGGCACCTGGTCCATCTGTAAAATGAACATGCTCCTGCACAGCATCCGTTCTGCCGACATCCGCCAGGGTGACACCATTCTTGAGCCACTCCACGTTGATTCACGTGGTGAATGGCAACGCTTTGACCGTGTCATCGCCAATCCTCCATTCAGTCAAAACTATACGCGCAACGGCATGAAGTTTGAAGAGCGGTTCCACACTTGGATGCCCACCAGCGGGAAGAAGGCAGACCTGATGTTTGTACAGCACATGGTTTCCTCGCTGAAGTCCGGAGGACGCATGGCGGTGGTGATGCCGCATGGTGTCCTGTTCCGTGGGGGTGAAGAACGGAATGCCCGGAAGAAGTTTATCCAGGACGGTGTCCTCGAAGCTGTAATCGGTCTGCCTTCGGGCCTCTTTTACGGCACAGGCATTCCCGCCAGCATCCTCGTGTTCAACAAGTCAGGTATGGCCGAACGAGACAATATTCTCTTCATTAACGCAGACCGTGAGTACAAGGAAGGTAAAAACCAGAACAGTCTGCGTCCGGAGGACATTGAAAAGATCACCCATGTCTACCGGTTAAAGCTGGATGAGCCCAAGTACTCTCGAAACGTACCGGTGACGGAACTGGAAACGGAAGAGTGGAACCTGAACATCCGCCGCTATGTGGACAACAGCCCACCCCCCGAACCACACGATGTCCGTGCGCACCTGCACGGCGGTATTCCACTTGCAGAGGTGAATGCCCAGAACACAGCCTGGGAGCGGTATGAAGGTGTACGCGACTTGCTGTTCAAACCTCGAGACACATCTTACCTGGACTTTGCTGACGCGATCAGTGGAAAAGAAACGATCAAGCCACTAATTGAAGACGCTGCCGGGGTAAAAGCCAGGCACAGCGCGTTTCATGCCGCTCTCAATACCTGGTGGGACACAAATGTTTCGAAGATCGAAGCTCTGGCCCGTGCTGGCGACAAACCCTTGTTTGAGCTACGTCGCCAGTTCCTCGACGACATAGAGCAGGTCCTCGCCCCGCAGTCGATCCTATCAGTTCACCAGATCAGGGGTGCGCTGGCCAGCTTCATGAAAGAGCTTGAGTCCGATTTTAAGTCCATCGCCGCCAGCGGCTGGAGCGCCACGCTAATTCCTGACGAGGACA
Source organism: bacterium (assembly GCA_963674515.2). Lineage (GTDB taxonomy): Bacteria > Electryoneota > Electryoneia > Electryoneales > Electryoneaceae. Next base: position 20,768 of record CAXXQY010000024.1, on the reverse strand, counting down.
TCCTGCAATCTCAGTACCCGGACATCCTGGCTGAGCTTGAAAAGGATCGTGCACGTATCAGCGAATTGACCGCATTGTTTGCGGCAGCAGATGCAGTGGAGGAGGGTGAAGAAACGGAGGAGTCTGAGGATGGTGTGTTGCCTAAGGCGCGGGTCAAGGAGCTGAAAGACCGGATGAAAGACCTCAAGGGACAGGTTAAAGAGCTTCAGAAGCGAACTAAAATTGCCAAGCAGGACCTGAAGCGAATGGCCGGTTCGTTGTTTGACACAAGTGAAATCGACGAAAAACAACAGGAAATCGACCGGTTGGAAACCCGTATCAAGGAATGCACCGGCGAGCAGGATGATATCAGTACCCGGTTATCAGACCACGTGGCGTTGGAAAACGAGCTGAAGGAGAAGCGTGCTCATGTCCGTGAGGTGGAGAAGCATCTTGATGACCTGGTTCTGGCGGCGCGCAGGAAGATCAGCGATGAGGTGGCGAAAGAGCTGATCCTCGACCGCCTTCACCGTCTGCTGACCGAACGCTTCGACGGCTACCTCCGCCAAATTCTTCGCGACCTCATTGCCGCCGTCGAGAACCTGTGGTCCAAGTACGCGGTGACCGCGAAGGAGATTCTCGCAGCACGGGACGCTGAAGCCATCCAACTCGACGGCTTTCTGAAGGAGTTGGGTTATGAACATATTTGAAAAAAACCTTCGGAAAATATCAAATTTTGAGACTACGCCTTCTGGGTGGGCAGATACTCAAATAAAGAGCATCTGTCTGTTAGGAAGAGGAAGAGTTATCAGCCAAGATGAAATTAACCAGCATCCTGGTCAATATCCCGTTTATTCTTCTCAAACATCTGATGATGGTATTTTGGGATATTTGGACACTTACGATTTTGATGATGAAATTCTAACATGGACAACTGATGGGGCAAACGCAGGTACTGTTTTTTATCGGAAGGGAAAGTTCAATTGTACAAATGTGTGCGGTACAATAAAATCAAAAGAGTCGAATAAAGTAGACCTAAAATTCCTTCATTATCATCTTGGCAGAGTCAGTAAGTCCTACGTTTCGTACCTTGGTAATCCAAAACTAATGAATGATGTTATGGCCAATATAGCAATTCCAATTCCAAACATTTATAAGCAGCGCAAAATCGCAAGAATCCTGACAACGGTGGACAACCTGATCGAACGGACGGAAGAGTTGATCGCAAAGCAGGAATCCATCAAGCAGGGGATGATGCACGACCTCTTCACCCGTGGTGTGGACGAAAACGGCCAGCTCCGCCCCACCTGCGAAGAAGCTCCAAACCTCTACAAATCCTCAGAACTCGGGATGATTCCGAAAACATGGAAAGTTGAAAAACTTGGAGATATTACAGACATAACTAAGCTTGCTGGCTTTGAATTCACAAACTATTTCGATTATGAAACAGGCGGGGAGATTGTAGCCCTAAGAGCTTTAAATATCAAAAATGAACGGCTCGATCTGACCAACATTCAGACAATTCCTAAATCTATATCAGAAAAATTGCCAAGAAGTAGAGTTTATGCCGAAGACGTATTAATTACATATATAGGGGCATACATTGGAGATGTACTTCTAATCAATGAATCTGATAAATTCCACTTAGCCCCCAACGTGGCAAAAATTACAACCCATCGTTCTACTAATCCTCACTACCTGGAATTAATAATGCGGACAAGTCAAATAAAGACGCAAATGTTTATGCTTTACTGCGGTAACAGCAACCCCCAGTTTAACAATGACTCAGATTCGAAAATTATTAATAAGTACCCCAAGTGGCCCGGAAGAACAAACAAGAATAGTGCAGACATTGGAGACGATGAATAGGAATATCGATAGTAATCGAAAACAGCTGATGACGTTCCGTTATTTAAAGCACGGCCTCATGCAAGACCTTTTGACAGGTAAAGTCCGCGTACACATTGACGAAGCAATGGAATCCCTCAATGAGTGAATACAGCGAAGTTGAAAAACCGTTTCTGGACCAGCTCAAGGCGCTTGGCTGGACTGTCATTGACCAATCCGCTGGTAGTCACGTTGGCGATATCCCGGAAGACCCGTCCGCCAGTCTGCGTGAACATTTCCGGCAGGTGGGGCTTAAGGGTGTGTTCTTCGACAGCGTCCGCTCGTTCAACCTTACCGAGGATGGCCGTCCCTGGCTGACTGACGGCCAGCTCGAGGTGTTGTGGGATCAAATCTTCCGTCGCTCGACCCGCAGCCTGGTGGAGGCAAATGAAGAGGTTCAGAAACTCCTTTACAAGACGCAGGTGGACGTAAATGAACTCACTGGTGAAGAATACCCGGTGGTCAAGCTGATCGACTTCCATACCCCTGCCGCCAACTCGTTTCATGCCGTCAACCAGTTCAGGATCGACACTCCGGGCCGTGTCAAGGAGATGATCATCCCGGACATCGTTCTGTTCATCAACGGCCTCCCCATCGCTGTCATCGAGTGCAAGAAAATCAGTCCGAACGCCGCCAACCCAATGGCAGACGCCTTTGAACAGCTCCTGCGTTATTCGGACCAGCGGGAAGAGACGCACCTCTCCGGCCTTCATGAAGGTGAACCCAGGCTGTTCATCACGAACCAGCTCCTCATCCGCACTACTGGCGAAGAAGCGGAGTTCGGCACCATCACCTCGACCGACGAAGAGTTCTTTTATCCCTGGCGTTCTATTTTTCCGGAACAGCACCGTCAGTATGAACCACCGCTTGGCGTGGAGCGTGCGCAGGAAATCATGATCCAGGGTATGTTCCCGAAGGAAATCCTGATCGACCTGATCCGCACCTGTACCGTCTTCATGGACGCAGGAAAGAAACGGGTTAAGGTATTCGCTCGCCACCAACAGTACCGGGCGGTGGTTAAAATCATCGACCGCCTGCGAGAAAAATCCACACCAGAAGAACGGTCTGGTGTCATCTGGCATACCCAGGGTTCGGGTAAGAGCCTGACGATGGTCTTCGTACTTCGCAAGCTGCGTATGTGTGAGGACCTGAAAGACTACAAGGTCTGCCTGATTTGTGACCGTGTCGACCTCGAGGAACAGCTCACCCGTACCGCCAACCTCAGCGGGGAGAAGGTCACGACCATCGATTCACGCGACACTATGCGCGACGTGCTCTCCACCGACGCTTCCAACCTGAACATGGTCATGGTGCACAAGTTCATGGGCGAACGAAATGATGACGTTCCTGACTATCTGCGGGAAGCACTCCCTATCCCCCGTTTCGAGCGGATCGGCGTGATCAACGAGAGTGACCGTATCCTGCTGATGATTGACGAGGCGCACCGTTCTCACGGCAGCGACCTGGGCGATAACCTTGTCGAGGCGTTTCCGAACGCCACCCGCCTCGCCTTCACGGGCACTCCTTTGATCGTGGTAAAAAAAGATGAGAGGACTATCGCCCGCTTTGGTGATTACATCGACAAGTATATGCTGCTCGATGCTGTCGAGGATAACGCCACGGTGGGGATTCTCTATGAAGGGAAAACCGCTGATGCTGCTGTTGACCACAAGCATGAGTTCGATACGAAGGTAGATGAGCTGGCTCGTCGACATGTAGAGGCCCAGATGCGCCGAGCGGTCAACGTGGAGAAGTTGAAGAAGATCGCAGGAAAAACGCACAAGCCCCTTGACGATCTGGTTCGTAAGCGCACAGACGCCGAAATCCTCGAGTTAAAGCAAAAGTGGGGTACCTCGGGCGACTTGCTCGAAGCAGACGCCAGGATCGAAGAAATTGCCCGTGACCTTGTAAACCATTACATCGACGAGATTCTGCCCAACGGCTTCAAAGCGCAGGTTGTGGCGTCATCCCAACGTGCTGCCGTGAAGTACCGCAGGTTCATCGAACAGTCCATCGAGGAGCGGCTTGTTTATGAGCGGTCCAAACCGTTGTGGAAAGGCGACCCTTTGCTGATGACCGAGGACGAAATCGCCGCACACCGAGATGAAGACCTGATTCGCAATGTCGAGTTCCTGAAGGTGGCTGTGGTTATCTCCGGCCAGGGGACGAATGAACCCGCTGACATTACCGCTGAACGTAAGCGTGCCCACGAGATGGACGCGATCACAAATTTCAAGAAGGCTTTCGATACGTCGGACCCGGAAAAGGCAAACACGGGCATTGCTTTTCTGGTGGTGGTCGACAAACTGATGACAGGATTCGATGCGCCCATCGAGCAAGTGATGTACATCGATAAAAAAGTGAAAGACCACAACCTGTTGCAGACGATTGCCCGAGTGAACCGCGTGGCGAAGGGTAAGAGCCGGGGATTCATCGTTGATTACATTGGTCTGGCAAACCACCTGAAGACTGCCCTTTCGATTTACGCCAAGGAGGACCGGCAAGAACTTGAAAAGGGTCTGAAGGACATTTCCGACGAAATCCCGGTTCTGGAGGCTCGATACAAGCGCCTCCTGAACCTCTTCACGGGCTTGGGGATCAAGCGCATCCAGGACTTTGTGGAGCAGAAAACCAAGTCAGTGCAGGAGGACTACCCGATTCTCGAGGACGCTGTCCAGAAGATGGAAGATCTGCGTCAGAGGGCCAACTTTGAGGTGTACCTGAAGAAGTTCCTGATCAGCCTTGACGTCGTCCTCCCCAATCCTGGCGCGAACCTTTACAAGATTCCTGCTAAGCGTTTCGGTGTGATCATGGCACATGTTCGACAGAGGTATAAAGACGAAACCATGACCATTTCCGGGGTTGGTGGCAAGGTGAAGAAGTTGATCGACGAGCACCTGATCAGCCTGGGCATCAACCCAAAGATTCCGCCGGTCGAGCTACTCTCGGACAAGTTCATCCGCGAAATCGACAAGCATAAGAGTCCCAGGGCAAGAGCCAGCGAGATGGAACACGCCATCCGTAAACATGCAAAGGTCCATTTCAACGAAGACCCATCGTTTTACAAAAAAATCAGCGACAAGCTTGAGGACGCAATAAAACGTCACCAGGAGGATTGGGACAAGTTGATTGCAGACTTGTTTGAGATCAGGCGCCAGGTTGAGGAGGGCCGACAGGACACAATTGAAGGAGTGGGCCGGAAAGCAGCACCATTTTATGAATTCATGGGACAAATCGTGTATGAGGATGGTAAGATCCCTGAAGCTGACGCTCACGAGTTCAAGCGCATCACCTCGGAGATTATAATTGTACTTGTAGAACGGATCGACATCATCAACTTCTGGAAGAACCCGGCGGCGAAAAAGGACCTCAGGGCAGCACTTTCCGAAATCATCCTGGGCAGCAGCCTTGACGTTCTGGCTGATAAGTACTCTAACTTGGTAACCGAGATCGTAAACCTTGCGAAAGAACGACAACAGGACCTTCTGTCATGACCCTGCAGTACAAGGACATTGTATACACGCTGCACCGTAGCCATAGAAAGACGGCCAGCATTTATATCGAGCGCGATGGACAGGTCACCATGCTTGTCCCAGAAGAGCTTGACCAGAAAACTATCGATGAGGTGCTCGAAAAAAAACGCTCTTGGATTTACCGTAACCTTGCCGAGTGGAAAGACCTGAACGCAACCCGAGTTCAACGTGAGTACGTGAACGGTGAAGGATTTCTTTATATGGGCCGGACTTACCGGTTAAAGCTCGTTTCAGAACAGAGGGTGCCGCTCCTGCTCAAAGACGGGTACTTCTGCTTGTGTTCCAATTTTGTCACGAATGGGCATGCTGATACTGCCTTCAAAGAGTTCTACAAGGAGAAGGCTAAGGAACGGATTCGTAAGCGAGTAAGGTACTACGCAGAGCGAATGGGTCTCGAAGTACATCAGATAAAGGTTTTAGACTTAAAACACCGATGGGCATCCTGTAATACCCAGGGGCACCTTAATTTTCACTGGAAGTGTATGATGGCACCTGGTACCATTATCGATTACATCGTCGTCCATGAACTCGCCCACCTGCTACACACCAACCACACCGTGTCCTTCTGGAATGAAGTCGATAAAGTGCTCCCTGACTTTAGTGACAGAAAAGAGTGGCTTCGTGTTAATGGTGCAGGTATGGATGTATAGAGCATGAGCACCATGTGATGACCTACTGCATGAACCCACTTTGAGTGCATTATTGGCTCAAGCTCACGGGTATGCTTTCAGAACCGCTGGTTAGAGTATACACATCAAAAGAGTTGTACTTGTAGAACTGTCAAGGTTAGAGAATTTAGTACCAAAATTTTACATGATTTTCTGTGTCTCGCTGATTCACAACATGTTTCGTTTGATTTGGTGGAGGGTTGTTACATCAGAATGACCGAAACAATCAGGGTTGCTTGAGCTGATGCGGTTTTGGTTCTGTCTGATCATGGTTGTACCCTGAATGATTAGCACTTTGACTGTCAGTATGATCGTCGATTCTACGCCAAATCAAGCGATGAATCGCCCTGTGTCGAGGCGTATGACTATTTGCGCATCCTGTTACCTCAACCACGAGAAGATGGCTGTGTGGCGACGTGTGACGCTCTGTCCGTGTTTTTTCGTCACCACCAGCTCAGGGGTTATCGCATTTTACCAAGCGTTCTCATACCCGCCCATCATCGCCTCGTACAAACCTGTCACAGTCGCTACGTCCTCACTCTCGTCCGATCCAATAACAAGGTTTTCTATGTCCCGGAGCCTGTTTACCGGGTAACGTGGACGCTCACGAAAGCGCCATTCAGAGTATGAGTCTAAAAGGTTTCTGACCGACGTATTCTGTACACGTTTCTTTGCCACGTGCAGGGGAACAATATCGCACCCTGGCCAGATGCAAGCTTTACGAAAAGCATTGGTAACCGCGTAGTCGACACGTTCTTTGTCGGCCAGACACTCTGGCCATGCATGCATATCCTTAGGTATCTGGAGAGCGGTATCTAACACTTTACCCTCAAGGCGGAATTCGATTCTGACAAAAGGAAAGCCTTTTGATTTTTCTTCACGATCATAGACAGAAAGCTCTCGCGTCTTACGCTTTGTATGCCTCTTAAAGGAGAGATCATCCTTTTCACTTTCAACTGACCGGACAGGTCCAGATAGCGGCAGGTCTCTTATACTTCTTATAAAAACGCTACGCTTGTCGTCGCAGAAAACGTCAAATGAAAACTCCACCTTTTTAAGTCTTACTGAATCGTTATCGAACAGATTGGGGTTTTCTGTTAGCTCACAGATTTCCTGCTTCAGATCCGCCCAAGTATCCAACCAATGTTTGTATTCGAGGATGTCCGTTCCTTCCCTGCGATCATCATGCGTGGGTTCAAACCTGATAACGAGGTAATTAAACCTGTGATAATAGAGCTTGAGGTGAACACGTGTTATCCATAGCTCATTTGAGACTCTCCATCTATACACTATTCCGCCATCAGGTTTTCGACTCAATATGGCCTGATTCCTTATGTTGCCCCATTTGATCTCATTTTTAATGACCGGAAGCGTAACCTTCATACTGTGGACACCCGCCATAACCTGTTCAGGAGAAAACGTTAAGATTTTAGTTCCTGTTGACATATAAACCTCTTCACGGTTGACGTTCAGTTGCATTTCCATTTGGTCTGATTACTGGTGCACATTTGCGAGAGGTGCACTTTATTATGAGAGTTGAGTTTCCCTGATTAGAGATATATAAGTGTTAAGGTTACAGCAACGAAAAAGACCTGTAAAAGTACAGGTTTGTAAACATCATTACCTCTATAGTTTAAATGTCGCTAATCCAGGGTACCTTTACAAGCCGTTGCACTGTTAAACAGCTTCGAGATATGAGCAGCAGTTTGGTGCAACCTGTCTGTAAGGATGTGTGCATAACTCGCTTCTGTAACTGCGACGCTCGAATGGCGAAGCAGTTTCGATACGTAGAAGGTCGACTCGTTGTTCGCTAAGAGTTGCGTCGCCACCATCCTTCTGATCGAATGGAAAGACTTATCCTCATGCAAGCCGAGTTTTAGTCTCACAGAGCGGAACTCATGGCTTAGATCTGCAACGTGTTTGTAACCCACTGGTCGTTCACGACCGCTCTCGCGCCACGCAGAGAATAGTTCCGCCAGCTCCGGTACTATCGGTATTGTTTCAAAACGACCGCTCTTGGTATGCGGTAATTTGATCAGTGATTGTTCTAAATCTATATGTTCCCATTGAAGGTTGACAACCTCACTCGCCCGCATCGCAGTGTGACTGGCGAGCTGGATCGCTCTGAAGAGCCTTCCCTCCCCAACCGTTTCAAGGATCGTATGGATCTCCTTCGGTGTTAGAGCCTCTTTTGGCCGAAGCTTAGGTTGTTTGAGATTGGTTATCGCCCTGTGTGGCGAACGGAGGATGATTTCACGCCGCTCCGCCCATATGAACAAAGCTCGAACCTCTCTGAATGCTCCATGCTTGGTCGCATAGGCTTTACCGGTACCGTAGTCCTCAAGCCATGCTTCGATGTGAGTCGCCTTGATGTTCTTAACATTCTGATTGCCCACATGGGCTAAGAACTCACCTAAAAGGAAACGTTTACGTTTGATGGTGTTGGGTCGGTTTTCACCTGTTTTTGAAGAGGTGATATACATGTCGATCAGCTCACTCAACCGTGTCTGTTTCCTTTTAGAAGTCTTCTGTCGGTTATCATTGAATGAACGCTTCCAGTCTGACCTTGGGTCTATACCCTTTCGCAGTAAGGCTTCAGCCTCCAAAGCCCATAGCTCCGCCTTCTTCTTCGTTACGTTCCCGAAGGTTAGGCGGCGATTCTGGTTATCGTAGTAGTACCGAAAGGTATACGAAACCTGACCGCTGGGGTATTTTCTCTTTTGTAGTTTACCCAAGTCCGTTACTCACGTATGAATCAACCGTTGGTGTGAAACCCACCTGGTTTGTTAAAACGCTTATGCTCTTTTGCCACCATTGTATTCAAGTAGACGCGCAAGTCGGCGATCCTTATTACCCATTTGGATTTACCCGGACGGAGCGCCTTCAATCGTCCGGAGCGTATTTCTTCACGAATGGTCTCTTTTGTCAACCCGAGTAGCTCTGCCGCTTCTCTGACGCTGACCGTCAGAATGCTTTCCAGCGTTTTCTGAGGCAGTTGAGATATACAAGCGATTCGAAGCTGATCCACACTCTGGTTTTCTGAAATCAGGCTGTCAGCCGTATCGCCCGATGGTGATAACATGTTGCCCTCCAAGGGTTTACCTCGCGTATTCTACTGATGATAGTCGGAAGGCATACCAAAGAGGAACTCGTTTCGCGCACTATTCGGCTCTTCACTGCATAGGAGACCAATAACATGCAGTTTATCAACCATTTAAAACGCTGCGAGGAGTAGAGGTCTGTCGAGTTGTTGGCAAGGAGTTTCCGGTTGAATGGACGGCATCATCATGGGCAGAAAAGGAGGTATAAAGGTCAATAATTCGCCCGTCACTCGCCCGTGTGTGGATGGGTATGAAAAAAGGGTTACGATTTGTCTCGTAACCCATTGTTTTCTTTAGTACGCCATCAGGGACTCGAACCCCGAACCAACGGATTAAGAGTCCGCTGCTCTACCGATTGAGCTAATGGCGCGAGTGGGTGCAAAATAGGGAATCACCCGGTGATATGTCAAGATCGTTCCAAGAAGTCGAGAGAACCCCAAGCTTAACATTTACATCACTTATATTTGTTTTCCTCGTCTGTTTATAAAGAATATCTTTAACAATGATCAATTATTCAGTACTGATTTTATCGAAACATATTCAGAGAAACTTTAGATGATTGATATTTTAGAAATTATACCCATTCTAAAACAGCTACTGATGAATGTAATTCATACTTCCATGATAATAACGGATATGTACAACTCCGCAACCAGCTATGACGTATCAATTTAGAATAGCCGGGACATCCTTCAGGCTGACATCCCGGTTGTAAAATTAATGTGAAGCAAGCTTCGAGGAAATAAATTCGACCCTTCAAAATAAATGATGCATGTCATTCATAATTTTGGATTGGATGAAAGTGCAAAAATCACAATACATACAGTGGTTCTTAAAGAAAATATCCCTTACTAATACATCTGACTGATTGTTATTTCTATATTAGCGCATAAGACGACGCCAAGCTTCGGTTCCCCGCGTCGATGATTTTTAGCGTGCCGTTATTCTTCGAATCGCAGGAATGACAGAATTGGGACAATATTTTCATGAAACAACATTAAGAAAATTCTATCAAACAGCTTTCTTCAATGGAAAACCTGCTCTCATTGCAGTAAGGCAGAAAAGAGAGCAGGCATGAAATCCATTCCTTCTATCTCACTTTACAGAAAAAATCAATCGCCCAGCAACTCCCGTACACGTTCGACCACCTTTTCCGGGTCGATCGGTTTGTCAATAAAAGCATCCGGTTTGACAAGGCCATCTTCCTTCATCGACTGGATAATCGTCCGCAGCTTTTCACGAAGATTGTCATAGGGACGTTCATGGGTATCTTCACTTTGATCGTCAAGTTCGGCGAGGGAATCGGCTACACCCGTAAGCATGATGACCGGCATATCTTTGAATTCTTCACTCTTACGCAATTGCTTGAACAACACAAAACCTGTTTTTTTCGGCATCATAACGTCCAGAATCGCAAGATCGGGATGCTCGGCTTCAATCTTTTCCAGCCCTTCTTTACCATTGTACGCCGCCAGGGGTTCATACCCGTTCTCTTCAAGGGCTACGGAAAGAAATTTCACCGTGTTGACATCATCATCCACTACCAACACTTTTTTCGCCATCTATCCTCTCCTTATTTTGGGATGGGTCCATCAATCGGGAGAACAATGCGGAATTTTGTACCAACATTCGGTTCCGATTCCACATCAAACTCTCCGTCATGAACGCCAATCATTCTTGAAGTAATCGACAACCCCAGACCAGTTCCAGATTTACTCTTCGTACTGAAAAAAGGATTAAATATGCTGGTTTTGACTTCTTCGGTCATTCCTATTCCATTATCACGTACTTCTATAACATACTTATGATTCTCATGGTCTTCAAAGGCATCCAACACAACTTCTGCAAATTCACCGTCCTTGTATTCTTTCCATTGACAAGCGTCAAGCGCGTTGGAAACAAGATCCATTACCGCAGAACGGATCATTGTTTCATCACAAATCACTTCCGGTAATCCATCCGGTATTTTTACATTAAACCTTATTCCCCTGTCATCGGCACTCTGGCGAACATTGTCATCAATATCGGACAAAGCCTTCTTCAGATTCACAGGTCTAAGTGTCGGCTTGAACTCTTTTACATATTGCAACATCTCTTTGGACATTTTGACAAGGCTGTTAATGCCGTCCTGCACCATATCCCAGCCTTCAATGAGCATGGAATGATTCTCTTTTTTCAGCCCCGTTCGAACCATATATGCTCCCCCCATGCAGGCGTTCAACATGTTTTTCATGGAATGCTGCACACTGGTGAACACCTGGCCGATGGACGCATAGCGTTGAGAACGTAACAGCTCGGTCTGGAGACGGAATTCCTCTGTGACATCCTTGCTTATACCTATTGTACCTATGATATCGCCGGAAGGATTCCTGATCTGGGAAATTGTCAGTAAAACATCACGGAATTCACCTTCTTTTGTTTTGAACTGTGTGGAATAGTTAGCGAGGCTGTCCTGATCACCCAGTTTTTTCAGCGCCTCTGCCCTTTCCTGCGGATATCTGAACAACATTTCAACAGGTTTTCCCAAGACCTCATTCCGCTGGTATCCCAATGCATTTTCAGCACCTGAATTTAGTGCGATAATTTTTCCCGATGGACTTGCCTGGATGATAATATCTGCGGATGTTTCCAGAATGCTTTCGATATAATCACGGTTCTTTTTCAATTCATTCAAGGATGATTCAAGCATGGACGCCATTTCATTAAATGATTCCGACAAGGCGCCAAATTCATCCTTCCTGGATTCATCCAATCGATAACCAAATTCCTTTTCAGCGAGTTTATCCATTCCCCGCTGAAGTTGTCGGATCGGACGTTTGATAAAAAATCGTACAAAAAAGTAGGAAACAGCAGTAAAAACAAACGCGGTTACGACAAAATGAACAAGGAAAGCTGATAATATCTCAACAATAAATCCTGATTCATCATGTGCATAAGAATAAGTCTGGCGTGAATGATAGAAATTCAAAATGATTATAATAAGTACAAATGCAAAAAAATTGCAGGTAATCAGTTTCAGGAATATGTTGATTCGCTTCAGCATACTGATCCTATGCTAACCGGTTCACATCAAATGAATATTGTTCTAATAATTCAGCACTCCATATCGAATGAACCATTACTAATAAATTTACAACCTAATGCAGCATGCGCGCTTCGGTTGGAAGCAGTTTTAAATATTTTAATCCCCACCCGAACATAAATCCTATAATCCCGAACACTCCGAGTGCTTGGAGGAATTCCAGGAAACTCACCTGGTAACTTGCAATTCCTTCAATCAGGGGTGATTGAGTAATTTCCCATCCAGGAAACAGCTCCGGAGGATGTGTTAATCCTGGAAGAACAATCACATAACGTTCGCAGAGAACACCAAAGACAACCATGGCCGACGCAATAATTATCCATTTTATCTGTTTGCCGGTCCTCCTGTTGAACAGGATGAACAATGGAAGGAACATGCCAATAAGCATCAATCCGATCCAGAAGAATAAACTGTGCCATCCCCCAAACAGGAAATAGATACCTGCCGACCTCAGCTCAACAACATAAACTCGATAGGCGTTTTCAGCGAAAAGAAAATAGATCACCACGATGATTGTAATGGCCAGAAAACGCCCAAGCCATTGAATCAGACCATCATCGAGTGGACGGTTTGCCAACTTGAACAGGGTAACAATAGTAATGATCATGAATGCACATCCTGAAGCCATGGCTGCAGCAACAAAACTAGCTGGCAACAGCGGTGATTCATAAAGCATCCTGGCGCCAAAACCGAAGATCATCCCTGTACCGCTATGCACACAGAACGCCCATCCGAAAGCAAGTGTAGCAATAAAGGTTGTAAGTTTTTTCTTTTCATAGAACAGGGCCCAGAGATATACAACACAAATCGCGATATGTCCTGTGTACAGGAATGGATTAATTGAGAACATTGACTGAGGATTCAGGAAAACAAACGGTTGCACAAAGACCCTGTCTATCCGTCCCTGGTCGGTGATGATCGAAAGCAATCCGGCAATCAGGAACATCATGGCAACATACACGGCCAACCTTGCGAACGGTTTGTACTCGAGTTTGCCAAATACCCCGTATAATCCTGAAATCACCAGGGATCCAGCCGACAAACCGATGTAGAATACAGCGAGGACGATTTGCAGGCCCCAGGGCACACGCATGTACATCCCCGTTACCCACAGTCCGCTGTGAATTATATAGAATGTGGCAATCACACCTGTTATGGCAAACAAGGCGAAAGTAGCCATAGTTGCCTTATATCCCAGCGAATTACCTTCTATCGCTCGAAATTGAATATCCATGCTTCGTCCCTCGCCAATTCTACAAGCCGTAATAATACACTTTCGGTTCCGTTCCAAGGTCATCCCGGATACGTTGCACCGGATTCTCCGCGATAAAACGAGATACAAGATCTTCTGGATTATGCAGTTCACCTTCAGTAGGATTGTTCAAATCGCCAACCATAATCGCACCACATCCTATCTGCTCACACGCCTCCACACAGGCGGGCTTTTGACCAACATCCAGACGATGTGCACACAAATTGCATGCTTCTGCTACCCCGTGAGAACGCTTTGGATGGTCAGGATTTGTCCAGTCTGCGTGATGGTCTTTAAAATTGAAGTACCGTGCATTATACGGGCAGGCAATCATGCAATAACGGCATCCGATACAGCGATGCTGGTCCACGATAACAATACCGTCATGACGTTTATATGTTGCCTGCACCGGACATACCTGAGCACATGGCGGATTATCACAATGGTTACAGAGCAACGGGATTTCTCTTTCCCTGTGAACCTCCCCTACTCCACTTTCCATACGTACCTTACGTATCCAGTGGATATCCCAACGTTCATGATTTTCTTCAGCACCAGGCTCTGCGATATTGTTCTCCCGCCTGCAGGCATCCATGCAGGCAGTACAACCCGGTTCGCATTTCGTAAGGTCGATGACCATTCCATACAGCTTTTGAGTTTGTCCTTCCGGGAGTCCTGCATGTCTGAATCTTGTATTTGTCTGGGTCATAAACCGGAACGCGTAGGCTCCTGACCCGACAGCGACAATTGTTCCACCCGTCGCCTTTAGAAAATCCCTTCTATTCATCTTGGTTTCCCCTTTGCGAATGTTCCGATCATGGATAATAATGGCAACCGAAACAATCCGGGTCCATGCTGACCGCATTATGACATTGGTTGCAGAAACGTTCCCTGCTTGTATGACAGTCTCTACAGGAATGCAAACCATGTTCTTCCCGTATTCCATAGCGTACGACTCTTTCACGCATTCCAAGCAGGATTTCCCAATGGTGATAACGCATGGAATCTGTATTCATGATGCAATTCTGGATTGAATCTGCGGGCATTTCCAGGAATACTCCATCCAGATCCTGTGATCCTGCCTGTCCGACAGGAATGATGCTTAGAACAAGCGGGACCAGGATAATCAGCGTCAGGACGATCAAACCAATAATGCCGGTTTTTTTCTTTTCGCTCATATTTGGCTTCTCCGCTTGCTAGTGAGCCCCGGAAGTGGCGACTTCCGGTTCTTTTGTTTCTGCGACGACATCTGTCGTATTCTTTTTGTCAACCACGGTGCCTGTCGATTTTGCAGCTTCACGTCCAATACGTTCAGAATAAACCAGGGCTGTATACCTGTAAAACAGATGTGCGAATTTCGTATATGGCAAGTACATCAAAAGTGCGCAGATGCAAACAAGATGTGCGAAATAGATAAGATGCCTGTGTGGCTCGAGACGTACGTAGTGTAGTACTTCAGTAGCAAATCCACTTAAAACAACCAGCATGAACACGCATAAAAATGCCCAGTCAAAATAACTGCCGGGGCCGGTCTTCTCATTATCCCGAATACGATGGACCATCATGTAAAAGACACCGGCCAGGATCGCTACTCCGCCAAGATTCGCCAACACTTTCCATGGACTCCAGAAACTGAACGGGTAAATGAATTCGCCGCGAATTAACGGATTGATTTGAGCAGTGATAATCCACAGCGCCACAAACGAAAGCGCAATAAAACCGAAGAAGACAAATTGATGTGTCCAATTTCTCGAAATCGACTTGGTGCAACTACCGAAATTATCATGCCTGATCACACGTCCAAGCGCCGTGATCATGCTCGCGATTACACCTTTCACAGGTGTAAAATCATCATTCTGAGGTGCTCCCTGTTTCATCGCTCTCCAGTAACGGTTGGCGCCTGCGAGCACCATGATCAACGCCAGCGCTGAAAAAAACAGGAAAAAGCTGATCAACAGCCAGTGCGGGAACATACTGGAATATGAAAAAAGGATCCGCTCATTCGATTGCTGCAGGAAGGGCATGGCGGCTTCAATGGGTTCTTTCACATAGAGCGCCAGGGCGAGCAACAGGACAGGAATAGCCAGCAACAATGGTGCAAAGGCTGGATCATTGACCCATTTGCCAAGGAATTTCGGCACAGAATAGTGTTTTACACATTCCTGCCGTATCAACGCCAGCACTTCTCCGGGCCGTGCTCCACGCGGACATCGCATCGTACAATCATTGCATTGGTAGCACAACCAGATGTCGGGATCTTTCATCAACCGGTCTTTCATCCCCCATGTCGCCCATGCCAATTCCTTTCGAGGGAAAGGGGCAACATCGGGTGAAATATCACATGTGGCCGAACAGGTACCGCACTGAATACACTTCTTGTAAAATTCGCCTGTTCTGCTCTCTATCGCCTGAATGAATTTCAGATCCGGTTCGACCGCTTCCGGTTTCAAATCATCCAATGGCGGTGGGATCGCTTGTGGAGTTTCCTCCACGTTGTTTTCCACCTTTTCCGTATTTGACGTCGTGTCTGTTCCCACAGTACTGGTTCCTCCAGCAGGACAAAATCAATTACATTCCTTTGAACGGATTCATGCCATATTCTTCGATCACCTCAGCGAAGTTCTCGAAGATTTCCGGTATTTTCTTGTACTCGGATATCTGCAACTGGTGCAGTTCCACTCGTTCAATTTCCATCGCCATCTGTTCCAGTTTTTCCCGGATATTATCACTACGGGAGTTCGCCAACTCACTTCCCTTGATGAAGTGACACTGGTAATCATCCCCGTACTTGCACCCAATCAGGATGACTCCATCGAACCCTGCCGAGAAGGCTTCCCTGATCCATGCAAGGTTCACTGATCCAAGGCAACGAACCGGGATGACACGAACAAACGGGTTGTATGTCATCCGGTGCTGGCCGACCAGTTCGAATGCCGGGATGGCATCATTCTCGCACATAAGCGCCAGGATCCTCGGTTTTTCTTCATCCTCGTCCGGGATTTCTACAGCCTTAATCATGGAGCTGATGATGTTCACCGAATAATCCTTAAACGAGACGATCCGTTCCGGGCATGCGCCCATGCACACACCGCAACGGCGGCAACGTGTGGCACCGAAGCAAGGGCGTTCCCTTCTCATCCTCATTCAACACACCGAACGGACATTCTTCCGTACACCGGTTGCACTGCGTACACCGTTGCAATGCAAAATCGGGATAGGAAATATCGCCTGAACGTGGATGGACAGCTTCACCACGTGATGTCATTTCGATACACTGGATCGCCTTGAGCGCCGCGCCGGTTTGCATCCTCACGGCTGGATAAGCCATCCATGGGCGAACGAACCGCACCAGCGGGATAAATGCCTGTCCTGCGGCTTTCATAAGGGAAGCAGATGAAGTGCGAATCGGGGAATCCATACTCGAGATCCGGCAGGTCCGGCCCCTGGCGATAGCCAAGATTCAGGATTTCCGTGCCTTCATACTGGAGAAGCAGATCGACCTTTTCCTGCGCGTTTTTACGTTGCAGATCATTTTCCGCACGTTCCACTGCTCCCCGGGCATCCTTTAAGGCACGGAATTTTCTCACCATCCGCGGAATTGGGTTTCATCCCGGCTGCAAGGACAATCATATCCACCTTGACCTGGATTTTCCCGCCAGGCATGGTGTTATCGGATGTGATCACAAGTTTTCCAATCGCCGTCGCGGGTTACTTCGATCACATCGCCACGAGTGAGGAAAATCCCCGGATCCTCCTGGATACTGCGGTAGAAGTCTTCGTACAGCCGGGAGTTCGTAAAAATTCGTAGAAGATGTACGCCTTGGAATCGGCATCGAGATCCCGCAGGTATTTTGCCTGTTTCAGGGATGTCAGGCAGCAGATGGATGAACAGTAAGAATGATGTTCTTTTTTTACGCGATCCCCCGCACTGGAAAAAAGAGGCGATGCTTTTTACTCCTTGCCGTCGGATGGACGGGTGATCTTCCCGTTTTCCTTCATCATCTCTTCGACATCGACATTCAGCACAACATCGTCCAGGTTCCCGTATGGCAGGTTCTGGCGCGGATCGCTCGGATGCCATCCCGTCGCCTGGATAATGGAACCCACACGGAAGGTGTCAATCACCTCGTCACTTGTTTTCCGTTGGGAGCGGGTTTGAGCGTAACATCAAACAATCCCGGCGCACCGTCTATCGAAGACGTGATCGCCGATGTGATACTGTAATTCTTTTGTCTGCTTCGATCCGGGCAAGGATATCTTCGAGGTCGGTATCTTCCAGTTCTGAGAATGGCGGTTTTGTCGGGATAGTCTTGTGCTGTTTCGCCAACCATCCACCAAGTTTGTCCGATTTTTCCACCAGTCTGACTTCATAACCGGTTGCCGCGGCTTCGAGGGCTGCGGTTAGACCGGTGATCCACCACCAACCACCAGGATCGTCTTGTTTATCTCTTCCTCTACTCAAATGGTTCCAGGAAATCCATTTTCTGCAACTTGACGATGTACATCCGGAGGTAGTCCTCCGCCATCATCTGGGTGTCTTCATCATTTGCCGGCTGGCACCATACCACATGTTCAAGGATCGGAACCTTTCGACGATTATCTCTTTTGGAAAGGATGCAGCCGTAAAACGCCGTGGGGACAACCCGGCGACTGCGACCTTGGTTAAGCCTTCTGTCTCGGATGTCATCATTGATCGCTTTGATCACATCCGCTTCGAGGGAATCAACGGTCTTACAGAATGGAACCTTGTACTCACCGGTGGCCACTTTGCTCAATGCCTCGATGTCGAGCGCATCAGCGATTCCATAACCAGTGCAAATAAAGACGCCTATCTTCTCTTCCATTGTCTTATTCTCCACTGTTCAGGCATTGAATGGCTTTGAGCGCAGCACCTGTGGCGCTTTTTGTCGTACGGGAAACATCGCAGGGGACGTTTCGCGCATCCTGCAACGAAAATTCCCCCGTTGCCGTTGGCATCGTTCACAAATCCATATTCGTCGTAAGCGATGTCGTAAGGGATTTTCAGGTCGGCGGTGTTGGGTACGATTCCGGTCGCCAGGACGACCATGTCGAAGGTATCGTGCAGGGTGTCGCCGGAAATGGTGTCTTCCACATCCAGTAAAAGGTTTCCGGTCGCCGAATCTTCATTGATCTTTGCCACTTGCCTTTTACGAAGGAAATGTTCTCATCTTCGAGGAGGTTGTAGTAGAATTTTTCGAGACGCCCGGATGGTACGGATATCAATGTAGAAGATTGTCACCTTTGCGTTTTCATATTTTTCACGGACATATCGCGCCTGCTTTAACGAGGCCGTGCAACAAACCGCGGAACAGTATGGCAGATGATTAACATCGCGTGAACCGGCGCACTGTACAAACGCTATGTTTTCCACCGGTTTGCCATCCGATGGACGTACAATTTCGCCACCGGTCGGCCCGCGACGGGCGGCGATCCGTTTCCATCATCACGTTGGTAACAACATTTTTATAAACACCGAAACCCAGGTTATCGAGTTGGTCGCATCGTAAGGACGCCATCCGGTGGCGATAATGATCGATCCGACCTCCACTTCGATCTCTTTCTCTTCCATGTCCAGGTCGATCATTCCGGGAGGACAAATCTTCTTGAGGATTTCGGCATCGGCGTCGGACAGGGCGTCACGGTCGATTGCATACAGGAATGGGTAGGCCATATCATGCGGTAAATACTTCGCTTTGGTCTTGGCACATCCCCAGGTTATAGTCATCATCACGTTCGGATGTAATCTGTTCAAGAACAGAATCATCGAGGGGTTGTCCCCCGGTGACATAACGTGGTTTGATGGTGATCGTGACCGTGAAATTCCCGGATTTTCCGGTAATCTCTTCAACCGTGGCTAATGTGTGAACGGTAATCCTGGAATTTTGCCTGATCCTGCGGGTGTTGATCTCGAACCCGCATGTCGGTGGACACATTTTCGGGAAGTATTGATGGGTGCGTATCACACGCCCACCAAGATACGCTTCCTTTTCGACGAGGATGACACGGTGGCCGACTTCGGCCGCCTCCAGTGCCGCTGTCATCCCTGCAATACCACCTCCGATTACAAGAATAGGTTTTGCATTCATGAATCATCCTTTGCCGTTGATTCAGAATCTGTAAACTCTACCTTCTTCAGTCAGCAGCGCCAAAGCGTTTATTGTGGAATGTGTAAATACTACCATTCCACAAGTAAAGTGAGTATTTCCAAAGAACAAGAACGAACATACTTCATGTTGCATGGTGGGTGGGTTGTGGCTATACCCTGAAAATTATAACACTTACAGTACTGCTCCGAAAGAAATGTCCTTTATGGGTGTTGTGCAGGTTCCTATCGTTTGATCCCTGTATCATCATGGATTTGATTATACGGAAGCGAGAACCTGCACATTAAATAGTCACGTATCCTGCAAGATCTCACGCCAGAAAGTCTATACATAAGAAAATCGGTTTAGGCGCCAGGATATTGCAGAACATCTTTTCAATTAAAAGTTTATGAGACATTTCTTTCGCAGCCTGATATATTTAAGGATACACTTCACAAAACTTGTGAGTCAAGCAGGAGAATTCAGATTCATGATTTTTAATAAGTTGCGCAAAAAGTGGCGTCAAAAGTAGGTTTCGGGCGAGAGTTTAATTGTAAATAAGTTACTTACAAATCTCCCGTAATTCTCAAACTATTGCAAAACAGGTATTTCCACAAGAAATGCTTCAACAGTGAGGTTTCCCTCATTATTAGAGGTTTGTTTTGATCCAAAGTATCATTAACCTAGTGCAATTACTTCTAAACGAACAATCGCATTTTGACTCCATGAGGTCTTTTTCACAATGTTTTTATTGCAGTTACGTAAAAAACAGCAAAATGTTATGCTCTCATAACACTTTCAGCGTATTTATCAGGCACTCTTACCGTTCACTCACCAATGCACAATTTCAGAACAACTCTAAGTCTTTATTTCATCGAAGGTTTACTATCGAACCGGTTGAGGTTTGTTGAGAAATTTCTAAATAAAATAGTCGCGAGATTCTTATTTACAGCGTCTTTTCAGCAATGCTGAATTTACGAATCATTAAACTTTGGCCTGAGTGCTTGCCACTCAGGTTTCTCTCTTATTCTCTGTAAAATATTTTTAGAAATAGTGATGGCGATTGGGAGATTAGCAACTGGGTGAAAGCGGAGATTCGGCCAACCCCTGGATGAAGAAGCACGCCCGTGATAAGGTGATCCTGATACCGTTCATGATCGAT
>CAXXQY010000023.1:0-121367 GCA_963674515.2 bacterium | reverse complement strand
GTTCAGGAGAGCTGCCAGTTCATACCTGACTCCCCGGGGATTGTACACATGTACTCGATCCAGATAATAGAGGATCAGTTGGATATCCCCCGGATGATCTTCCAGCAGTGATTTTGCCGCTTCCGCCGCCATCATTGCGGACCGTGTATTCCATGGCGACGGATATTGTTCCCACAACTCCGCAACCAATGGGGATAATCCTTCGTTGGAACGAGTAGCGCAACCGTTAATCAGTAAAACTGCAACTGTAATCAGAACAAGTAAGGCAACTGTCTGTCGTACTGTCATCCTTCATCCCTCTGGAGGTCGGTTTCTTCTGCGTCGGAAACTTCCTGAAAATCGTAAAACCGCTGAATTGATTGAAAATAAATGGTGATAATCAGCGCGACTTTTGCTTTACCACGTACATTGATTGTTCCTGGAACGATAATACCATTGTCCAAAGTTGTGTAGACAATCGTCATTTCCATTTCTTTTACAAAACGCGGCATTTCTGTAGGACTTCCCTGCAGCTCAATTGGATCCCATGTTTCAGAAGCGATCGTAAGTATCCCTGAAAATCCGTTGAAATCTTCATCACCCGGTTCAAACGCAATCCTGAGACGGGAAGGATCATCGGATTCCAGCAACTGAATGTATAATTGTTCCTTTCCTCCCGGGAGAACGCTCCCAATGGAGATTCCATGGTCACTTCTTCACTCTCTTCATCACCATTATCTTGATTGACTTCATCGATGATGGTACCGTCACTTTCCGTCAGGAATATGGAATGCTCGCCATTTTCGAGAACGGCATACATGAAGGTTGTATCGCTCTCTGTGATTTCTCCTGATTTTTTCAGACGATGGGTGATACTCTCCATTCGGAAGTTGACTGTATCGAAATACTGATCTGATCGGTTCATTTGTACAGCGATGGAATCCAGCATGTCCTGCGAAACTTCACCTTGTGCGAACGAAATGGATAGGGGAACAATACTCAGCAGAAGTAATGGCAACAACAACGAAACTCTTGATACATTGTTCATAAAAAATCCTCCATCGAATCGTTATATATAGCCCATTCAAGATAGCTCTTTCGTTGCGATGTTCCAATGTAGCTTTTCAACTTGATACATTGTGTTTCGTTTGATACTACCAAATAAACAAGCTCGTTTCATTACCTGTCTCTCACTTGGGTGAGAGACAGATCAAACGAGCTGCAAAGTGTTGCGAAAATCTCTCATAAACGATTGCATACCACCGTTCTGAAAGGATTTTCATCTATATCAAATGTCACCGCTCTTGCAATAACACTGCTCCGATTGCTGAAACCGGAACAATGCTAGTTCAGCGTCCGTTGCGGTTCCCTGCGGTTTGTGAGTGCAAAACTCAGCGCTTCAATTTCGATCGCCATGTTTTCATTACGAACAAACATGTTGTCCGGAACCTGGATTGTAATCGGCGCAAAAATTGAGGACAGCACGAATCTTGCATTCAATGAGACGATCCACTACGGATTGCGCGAACTGGGCCGGAACAGCGATAATGGCGATTTTGATCTTGTTCGTACGAATTTCTTCGGCAACATTATTGAAGTCTTTTACCTTCAAGACCGTGATAGACTTTCCCGATCTTGTTCGGATCATTATCAAAAATGGTCTTGATAATGAAACCCTGCTGACGGAATTGATCGTAATCGAGAAGTGCACGGCCGATGTTACCCGCGCCGACAAGTGCAACATTCCACGTTTTGTTAATCCCGAGAATGCGCGCAATGTTCCTCTGAAGATCGGCAACATAATATCCAAGACCACGCCGACCGAAAGCTCCGAAGAAGGAAAGATCTTTACGCACCTGTGCAGCAGTCAAGTTGTTCATTTCGGCCAGTTCCTGGCTGCTGATCGTGCGCATTCCGCGGTCATACGCATATTTCAGCGAGCGATAGTACTTGCTCAGACGGCGAACCGTCGCATCCGAAATTCTGTTACCTTCCAACAGGGTCATCTCATTTCCCCTTATGCTTCATCTCAACCGGAATCAGCTATTCCTCTTCAACATCTATATTTTCATCGCTATCAATACCTTCATCGCTGTCGGCGTCGTCTTCATTCTCACCACTGGTGACAATCCTTGCGATGGAGGAGATCACATCACCTTCATCAAGACGCAGCAATCTTACAACCCTGTGTGGCTCGGCCAATCACCCGTACACTCTGCATGGGCAGGCGGATCATTACTCCTTTATGAGTAATGATCATCAAATCATCATCTTCCACCACTTCCATGATGGCGATCATCTCACCAACCTTCGGATTGGTTTTCAGGGTAATGACACCTGCAGCACCGCGATGAGTAAGACGATAATCTTTGATTTCGCTAACGCTTTCCGTACCCTTTATTTGTCGCCACCAACAGGGTTCCATTCCTGCGTACCACGACCATCCCAACGACACTCTGTCCGCCGGAAAGATTTACACCCCTGACGCCGGCAGCGGTGCGTCCCATGGCTCGAAACTTCCATCCTCACGGAAGCGTACTGCTTTACCAGCGCTTGTTCCCAGGACGATTTCACATTTACCGTCGGTCACATCCGCTGCGATCATTTCATCATCCTCACCAACATTGATGGCAATGATCCCACCACGGCGGGGATTGGAATATGCGGACAGACTTGTCTTTTTATTCGTTCCGTTACGTGTACACAGTACAACAAACTGATCTTCCGGGAACTCCTTCACATTCACCATTGCTGAAATAGAATGATCGGGCGCCAACTCCAGCAGGTTAACCAGCGCTTTGCCCTTGCTGATACGACCCAACTGCGGGATATCATACACCTTGAGCCAGTGCAACTGCCCCTTGTTGGTAAAGAACAGGATGTAATCATGTGTTGAGGCGACAAACAGATGTTCAATGAAATCTTCATCCTTGGTGGTGGCGCCTGTTCTTCCCCCGTCCACCGCGTCCCTGGCGACGATAGCTTGTGATCGGCTGACGTTTGATGTATCCGGTAATGGCTGATGGTGACAACCATTTCCTCTTCAGCGATCATAATCTTCAATGGTGAACTCTTCATATTGTTTAACAACTTCCGTGCGGCGTCCATCGCCATACGTTTCCTTCAAAGCAATCAGTTCTTCTTTCAGGATACGCATTTGTTCTTCATGATCTTCAAGGATGTGTTCGAGTTCTGGCGATCAACTCCCGAAGGGCACGCAATTCGTCAATCAGTTTCTGGCGTTCCAGTCCAGTCAGGCGCGCCAGACGCATGTCCAGAATTGCCTTCGCCTGGACTTCACTCAAGTCGAATTCATCCATTAAAGCGATCCTGGCGGTTTCAACACCACTGGAATTACGGATGATTTCCACTACCCTGTCGATATTGTCGACAGCGATCTTCAAACCTTCGAGGATGTGAGCGCGTTCTTTCGCTTTCCGAAGATCATACCGGGTTCTGCGAAGAATTACATCGTGGCGATGGTCGATGAACTTCTGCAGCATGATCTTCAGGTTCATCAGCTTCGGTACACCACGATCCAGTGCGATCATGTTCATGCCGAACGTTGTCTGCAACTGAGTGTGTTTATACAGTTGGTTCAGCACCACATTCGGGTAGGCATCCTTTTTCAATTCTATGACAAGTCGTGTACCTTCACGGTCCGATTCGTCGCGAATATCGCTGATTCCATCTATTTTTTTGCTGTTTACCAGGGATGCAATCTTGGCAGCTAATACAGCCTTGTTCACCTGGTAGGGAATCTCCGTCACAACAATCTTGGAACGTTCGCGCCGATCAGTTTCAATGATCGCACGCGCCCCGGATTACGATTCGACCACGTCCTGTCCTGTATCCATCCTTGATGCCCGAAGTACCGTAGATGATCCCGCCACCCGGGAAATCGGGCGCCGTGATAAACCGCATCAGGTCATCAATTTCACAATCGGGTTGATCGACCATGTGGCAGATTGCGTTAACAACTTCATTCAAATTGTGGGGAGGAATGTTGGTTGCCATACCAACAGCGATACCACCGACAACCATTGATCAGGAGATTCGGTAATTTTGCAGGAAGTACCGTTGGTTCCTGCATACTGTCATCATAATTGGGATTAAAATCAACGGTTTCCTTGTCGATATCATCAAGCATTTCGCTTGAGATTCTTTCCAGCCTTGCTTCGGTGTACCGCATCGCTGCAGCTCCATCGCCATCAATGGAACCGAAGTTTCCCTGTCCATCGACAAGGGGATAACGCATGGAAAATGGCTGGGCCATGCGCACCAGCGTATCATAAATGGCCGAATCGCCATGGGGATGATACTTACCCCATGACATCACCGACGATACGTGCAGATTTTTTGTAGGCTTTGCCTGACGTTACGCCTAATTCCTGCATCCCGAAAAGGATGCGGCGATGGACAGGCTTTAAAACCATCACGAACATCGGGTAAAGCTCTGGATACAATCACAGACATGGAGTAATCGAGGTAGGAGTTCCTCATCTCCTCTGTGAGAGCTACTTCCCCGAATTCGTTCTCCTTGGGTAATTATATTCATCGAATGCTACTCAAATCGTAAGTTGTTTTTGCGTTAACAAAATACCTCTTAACTCGTGAATTACTCACACCTTTTTTGTCGAACAATTATGGAACGTGTAAAATGCCTTCAGTCGTTTCCCACCTGATTATTGTTTCAATTGGTGGGAAGAATAACTGTTTCACCCTCGAATCTGCACTGTTCAAAAGCTACCAAAAACCATGCTTTTCCGAAGCCGTTCAACAGGTACGAAGTTTCACATCAAGTAAATATACGAATAATTTTTCACAATATCTACAAATACAACGATCTCGGTCCACTTTCGCATTTCACTATCCTTACTGCTTATTATTAATAAACTTATATGTAATATTTTATACAACAAGATATTTTACCAGTCAGCTTACCCCTACCCAACCCCATTATGTAGTAATTTGAATAATGAAATAAGTTTCAGCCGTTTTAATAAACAGATTTTCTCATCACAAATCATTTGTTCTGTTTTTAAGGTTTATTTGCGTTTAAAAATCATTATTCTATTCTATGAATTCAATTTTCAGAAGAAAATCTTTAATAATTCACTGGATTGACAACATCCTTTTTACGTCTTTTCCGATGGAAGAAGAGCTGATCCACGACATTACTCCGCTACTTTTTTCGAAAAAACGAATGGAGAATAACATTTGCGCTGTGTCACCTTTCAAATAATAAATAACGGTATTGCACACTTGCGGTCCTTTTTTTTTCGCTCCTACCTTATTTGCGTAGAAGTTCTTAATATCATTTGGATTGGATACCGGTTGAATTTCAGTAACCGTATTGGTTCCGGTTCGAAGACAACCTGGTGAAAAACGGTACATGTATTTATAAAGGAAGTTGGGATTGGCCATGAACAGAACGATCCTTTCTGTATTCATCCTGTTGCTCCTTTGTGCAGCGGCAGTAAATGCTCAGTCATCCCCGAATGTACTGCCCAACATTGATTTTACGTCTCAACTCCAATGGGTCTCTGTCCCGGAGGGATCGGACGACGCTGCGATTGATCGTTTGATCGAAGCGGAGGTTGAGCGCCTCATCATGGAGGCAGGTACACAACCTGTACCGTATGAGACGACTCTTGACCTGTATGAAAACTGGTTGGGAGAAAAACAAACGGTCAATGACCGTTGGCGGAATCGACTGCTTACCCTTACTTCTCAACTCCGTACTCAAGTCTCGGAAGTAAGCTCTCTGCAACTCGACCTGATCTCAGATGAGAAACGGATTGATGTCATTCAAACGCAGATTGACGCCCTCCGTCAATCCCTGGAGAATGACAGCCTTAACCTGCAGCGTTACCTGGATGAAGAAACGTTCCTCCGTGAAAATCTGGAGCTCCAGCTATATGATATTTCGTATATGGTTGTAGTGCTCGGTAAACGCGAGATGGAACGTAACGAAGAGCTGAATACTGTCCTGCAGGAAATTGATGATCGAATTCTGCTGGAATCGGTCAGCGAGGTTTGCGGCACCAGGATTGTTGCAGAGACTGCTGTTGCGAACAATCAACTTGTGAAGGACTATATCCAGTCCGATCAAACTGGTTTTGCACAGGTGATTGACTCGTACACGAACGACTTTGCAACCAGGTCCGAACGTCTGACATCGGTCAGGTACCGTGTGCAAGCGATTGATGTTCGCCCCTTCCGTTCAATCCCGCTCGGTGAAGTTCGGGGCGATTCCATTGGCGTCAGTTCCGTCATCTACATCGTCGATGACGATAATCTTGATCAGATCTGGCATAATGAAGGCCTTGACACGGAAAGCTCACGTGAACCCATCCGGCAATTCATGCGCGGTTTGCTTTCTCAAGCCAATCGGCAGAATCTCCGAATTAACGCGCAGGTAACACAGATCTACGCCGATTACGAACAGAACAATATGACGGTTCAACGTCATATTCACCAGGCAAGGACCGCAATCACCAGTCATCAGCAGGAACTCGAAGGTGAGTTACTGCAACTCGCACAACTTCGTGATGAGCTTGAGAATTTCGAAGAAAGCGAAATGATTCCTGCTCGCACACTGCTCCAGCAATATGAAACTGACTACAGGAACCATATCAGCCACAGGATCACATTCGTTGACAAAACGGATGAAGGATGGCTTACCGGTCAGCAGAACGAGTTGAGCGCCTATCAGCATCACGCAACAACAACGCACGAAAAGGTCCGGCAGGAATTCCGTGATGCAGTCGCCAGCCAAACGGCTCTCGCAGTCAATTACCAGCTTGTAGACCTCAATGAGCAGGTATTCACGTATCGCCCAAGGATCCGCGCTTTCACGGTGCTTTGGCTGACCCTTAACGAACTTTCGATGAATGTCAGTTACATTGCAGGCATAGGTTACCAATTAGAGCACACTGCCGACCTGGATATCCGGGAAGAAGACATTTTCACGGAGACTCAGCCCGTTGGACGAGGGAGACGTTCTGTAATACCGGCTGCAGCGACCCCCAGTGGAAGCGGTCCTGTTACGGGAATGGATTTTGTGACCATACCTGGCGGAACATTCGAGATGGGTTCCCCCACAACAGAATCGGAACGGAGTACGGATGAGGGACCGCAACATATGGTAACCATCCAACCCTTCCAGATGATGACCACGGAAGTCACGCAACAGATGTGGTACGAAATCATGGGAACCGACCCGTTCTATTACAAGAATGGGGGCGACTATCCGGCCGAAATGGTGAGCTGGGATGATGCTCAACTGTTCATCACACGGTTGAATGATCGTGATCCGGGAAAGGGATACCGGTTGCCATCCGAAGCGGAATGGGAATATGCCTGCCGCGCCGGTACCGATACCCGCTACTACAATGGCAACAAGGATACAAACCTGGGGGAGATTGCCTGGTTTACGACCAATTCGAGCAATGCCACTCAACCCGTGGCGCAATTGCAACCGAATGCATATGGTTTGTATGACATGCACGGCAATGTGTGGGAATGGGTGGCCGATCAATACCATAGCAGCTACAAGGATTCTCCGGCTGACGGCAGCGCCTGGGTGGACGGCACCTCCCAGTACCGAGTCTTCCGCGGTGGCGGCGCTTCCTCGAGCTCGGGAAATTTACGTGCGGCCTACCGTGCGACAAATGAAACCACTTATGTCTTCCGTACACTTGGTTTCCGACTGGTAAGAAATGCCGAATAAAGGGATACGATTTTAACCAGATAAAAATACAATCCGCCTGTTCAGTTTCTTTCAGAAACTGAACAGGCGGGTTTTTTTTCGAAGTACGACCAGAACGTTCAACTATTCAAGTGGTCTATTTGAGGACTATTACACTATTGCGTTATTGTCACGCTGATATCCTCAAGTCCCACAACATCCATATCTATCAGGATTCCGGCTTCGTTGTAGATTTCCATTGTACCCGAGACAAACGAAACTGTTGCCTCTCCTGCTTCCTCGGCTTCAAGGTAAATTGATGCCATCTCACCTTCCATTTCGTAAGACGAATCGCCCTGTATCCGGGTTGCTGTAATTCGAAGGAGATTCCCATCGAGACGAGTGAAGACTATGGCGTCCGTTCCGAATAGTGAACCAGCGACGGTCTGGTCGGTATCAATGGTCACCAATGAAGTGTCGGAGAGCAGCAAATGAAAACTTGCCGCAAACACCTCATCTGAAAAACCGTCTCCGATAATCGACAGGTACTCACCATTACCCGCCTGCAGGGAAAGATCTGTTTCGGAAAACGTAATCAACAATTGATCAGCAACCTTTGCTCCACCTGGATTATCATCATCGGAACAGCCGACAAAAATCAAAAGCGAAAGTACAATGACCAAATATGGGAATCTCATTTTATATTCCTACTTGTTATGCACCAGTACCCGTGTTCGGACCTCACCATTTGTTTCAAGCTGCAGGAAATAAATCCCGCTCCCAAGGTTCGCTCCCGCCTCCAGTATGATCTCATGATTCCCTGCGGAAATTCTCCGGTTATCTATCAGAGACCGTACCTCTTGTCCTAATATATTGTACAGGGTTAGATGGACAATTTGTTCTTCCGGTATGGAAAAATGAATCAACGTGGTAGAATTGAATGGATTGGGATAGTTCTGTGCAAGTGTTAATCGACCGGGAATCGTACTTTCAGTATCCATGAATGAATCCATCAGGCAGCGCATTTCAATGGCCGCTGTTGAATTCCCGGTGAGAGAATTGTATAGTTGCACGAAGTTATTCCTGTAGACATTGTTCAAATCAGGATCTTCGGGATCGATCAGGAATGTCCCGGTGGAAACAAGATGACTGTTCCCCCAGTTGACACCGATTGCGACGACATCACGTTCGTCGACAACTCCGTCACCGTTTGCATCGGCGTATGTTGCTGCAATTTCGGTCCACGGCAGGCACCGGGCACCATTCCACAGCAGTGATGTAATATTCCTTTCAAGTCCGGTTGCCAGGAAATAAACGCCGATGGGAAGAATATCGTAAGCGTCAACAAAGCCATCGTTGTTCGTGTCACCAGGAAAAACAAGTTCACTGGACAATTGATCGAATAGAGCAGCCGTACGAAGAACGGAGAAGTTTTTCAATCCGGGAACTCTACGACCGTCACGGATGGTTACATCTTCTTCCTGGTTGCGGTAGAATTGATCATCCGTATACAGTTTGTTCTGATCGGCAAGGACATGGTCTTCAATCAACGGCGCCAGGGCGTCGACCATCTCAGCAACGGAATCGGGTGCGGCGGCGCCTGTCAGGAGCATCCTTATATAATCTGTGTAAACAGACTTGAGAGATTCCTGCTCGAGTAACCTTCGGTTTAATGGCCGCGTGTTATAGTTTGAAATATCATAATAATCCTGCTCTACAACATCCCATCCATTGGAATATACGCCAAATGCTTCATTAACATCCCATGGCAACATGTAAAATCGGTCATCCGATTCATCATCGTAGAAATAGTAATTTCGCGCCGAACCGGTATAACTGTCAAAGTTTGAGATCGCCATGTTGAACGCCAGAGATCGAAGACAGGAATCGAAATTGAGTTGTTGCCCAACGACATCCAGAAATTCATCGTCCTCTGCAGTATTCAGCACATTGATCATTGAGATAAAACCTGACCAGTCATTCTCATCTTCGTTTGTTTTCAGCTCATATTCCGCGTCGTACAGATCCTGGTTATCTCCGTAATAGATCAGTGGTGCTCCATCATCACCGGCCTTGAACAGATTTGCTGTGCTGTTCTCAAAATGCTGTGACAGGAAGATCTCATCAATCTGTTCCACCAGGGTGTAAAATCCGAGGTACTCCCCATTCACATACACATCTGCGTAAGCTGTCCGGGGTGCAGGCATGCAGGACCGGGCAATGTAGTACGCTATGGTTTCTCGCATGAAGGTCGGATCACAGACACCGTTGTGAAGATTCAAGATGTCAATATCAAAAAACCATGCAGAGTTATTAAACTTATCGATGTTAATTTTTAATGGTTTTTTCGGTGTTCCCTGGGAAAGTGTGTAGGTCGAGTTGCCTTTGTACCGTATCCCGACACTATCTATCTCCAGTGTATCATTGAAGGTGAAATGAACCGGCATGTATTCTTCATTCAGGACTTCGTAATTGTACTCCATCGAGTCCTGCCAATCCTCAACGTAAAAATCAAAGTCAATGCGATGAATTGTGAAGGGATCGAACAAGCCTTCCCCAGGATTAATTTCGTCTGGTCCGCCGGATCTGTTTTCATACCCGGGAGTTGGATACATGCGTTGGAATTCCCCTGTGCCATCCGGATATCGACCATAGCTGATGTCAACTGTTTGCGGCCCAAAATTAACATGGTCAAGTACGACATAACTCGGATTGCACAAGCATATATCTTCGCCGGATGCCGACAATTTGAAGTTGGTATGCAAGCCTTCCTGTTCTTCATCGTCATCTGCCCAGATCAACAGAAATCCATGCGCTTCGATTGACGTATCCGGAAACATCCACTGCATCAAATCATCAGGATCGTCCGAAAGTCCGTATCCATGCAGCTCGACCGGTTCATCCCCCAGGTTCACCAATTCAACCCAGTCATCATATTCATCATCCTGATCAGCTATGACTGTCTCGTTATCAGCCATGAATTCGTTGATTATGATATTCTGCCCGAAGGAAATCATAGCGGAGAAAAGAAACAACAGCAGCGCCAGGATAAATTTCATTAGTGTTTTCCTCTATATCGCAAAATCACTGGTACAAGCCTGATGTATGATGTACTGCAAAATCGTTGAGGACTAATCCACTATGACGACTGCATTACTCCGGTAATACGACACGGAATCCGATAAAATAATAGATATAGTCCGGTGCAATAACAGTCCTGTTGCTGGCGCGCAGGTTAAATGCATTATTACCCCAACTTCCACCACGCATGCTATGGAAATCGCCAGTTTCCGGGCCTGTCGGATCTGTTACATCGTCTGCACTGTATTCACCATACCAGTCATTGCAATACTCGAACACATTTCCGGCCATATCGTACAATCCATACTCATTGGGTGTGGTTTGACCGACCGGCTGAGTCCCGAAACTGCTATTATCGGAACCGAAGATAAACGAGTTACCGTACCAGATTGCATAGGTACTGAGTTCAGTTGAATCGGCCGATGTCGCGGGATATGGATCGCAGTCCTTGCCCCAGTAGAAGTCGGTTGTCGTACCGGCACGGCAGGCAAATTCCCACTCCGCTTCGGTCGGGAGACGATATCCTGATTTTGTCATATCACAGACCGGATCGACGAGTTCACAGAAATTTCCGGGTTCACCCGTAATTGAACTGTATGTATACACGGGATCCAGGTTATCTCTTTGGCTGCGGGCATTGCAATACAACACAGCGTCACTCCAGGAAATCGCGTAGGCGGGATACTCATCTCCGACACCATGCGGGGCGAGCCAGTTTGGACTTGCATAATCAGTATAAGCTTCAGCCATTACCGTCGCATAGTCAGCCTGGGTTACTTCAGTTTCATCCATCCAGAAACTGTAGGTGAATGATACTGTATGGACAGGAACTTCATCCCACAGTCCCGATTCCGATCCCATCTGGAAAGTCGCATTGGTTGATGAGATAAAAACCATATCTTCCGGTGTAAAAGAATTGGGAGTCACACTGTCGGAATCATCGGAACAGGAGACCGTTATACCGGCAAGCAGACTGATTACCAGTGTAAAAAGCAGGAAACGAAGTAAGTAGTGCATTTTTATCCCCCAGCAAAAAAAAACGTTTCAGTACATCATATTTTGTAAAACCAAACTTCTGAACGACTCTATTTCACAAGTGTGATCTGACGTGATTCCAGTGTTTCACCGCACTGAAAGGCAAGGACATAAACACCCGAAGCAACCGGCATTCCGCTGCCATTAGTACCGTTCCAGACTGCGCTGTAATTTCCGGGTTCCCTGATCGCATCAACAAGAGTTATAATTTGCCGACCGGTGATATTATAGATGGATATTCTCGCCTGGTCACGGTTGGACAGGGTGTAATGGATTGTAATCGTAGAGTTGAATGGATTCGGGTAGCAGTCACTCAACATTGTTTCTGATGGCAGGGCTCCATCAATGCCATAACCGATATCGTCCCACTCGTTTTCCGCGGCAAAAGTCGGGTACATATCCGTAAAATCGCCCGTACCGTTCGGATAGCGGCCATAACTCATGTCGGTTACCGAGTTTTCATAACTCATCTGGTCCATGATACTTTGATCAGGTGCAAACAGGCACAACATCCCACCTTCAGCGTCAAGTTCGAAATTCGCGTGCAAACCATCCTGCTCAATATCGCCATCGAGCCAGATAATCATGTATTCATACGGTACAATCGATGTATCCGGGAACTCCCACATCAACGGTTCATCTTCGGATGTTGACATGGTAAATCCATTTAATGGATGTTCGACATCGCTGTTATTGTAAATCTCTATCCACGCATCGGATTCGCCTGCCGGATCGGTGGCTGTGGTATCATTGAGTACGAGAAGCTCATTTAATGCAATGACTCCCGGATCAATCGGGTTTAATCTGTACACGCCGGGGAATTCCACTCCATAACGCAGAATGCGAACCACCTCATGGTTTCTTGAATAGCTCCATTGTGTTTCGCCTTCCTGGTCCACTTCGAACATGTAGCCACTCGTGGATTCACAGATCAGTGTATTTCCATTCGGCAAACGCTGGCATGCACCAAGGTGTTGTGAGTAAAAACCTGCCTCAGTGAAAGTCCAGGTGGGTTCTTCCGGCCCGAAAGGTTCTCCTTCTTCCCGGGAATAATTCCCATCTTCATCCACAGGGGGAACGATTTCGACGATCATGGACGTTCCCTGGTGTTCCCGGTTATTAAACGCCATAATGTTGCCTGCTCCGGGGCAACCTGATGGAATCCATACAGAACAGTGCACAACATAGAACACCTGATTACCATTCATATCGTAATTGGATGGTTTTCCCCAACGGTAGAGGATGTCCCCCCCCATACCGCTATTGCCACCGGTATGTCCGGCTGCCTCCTCAGTGGTTGTGCTGTGATCAATGACATAAATTTCATTAAGGTTATGCGATGATATAACGATCTGATCGAGATCCGGATTAAAGCTGATTCCGTTGACATGCATCCAGTCTCCTCCCATCATGCCGCCAGCGCCACTCATATTGATATCGAGCAGTTCGGGATGATCGCCAACAACTCCATAATTGTCGCGATTGGAGTCATAATCCTGGATGAGATGGTCCCAGGCATGCCATTCCCAGATAATATTACCGGAGTTTGATCCCTCTGGTTCAACTTCGATGATGTGATCCGGCCAGAGTGGAACATTCCGCTGGAATCCTGCTTGCCTCGCTTCGGAAGTGCTTTTGTACTCCCATGCGATCATAAGCACATTACCGTTCGGCATCAGCTCTATATCGTGATGAGCGTAGTGATCATTGCTGCTGTACGTGAACTGCCAGACCAGGTCGCCATCCCAATCCAGTTCCTGCACCAATCCCTGGCCGCCACCTCCGCCAAACGTTTGGTTATTAACAAAACCGGTACGTACGAGGTTACCATTTTCACGCAGGTACAGTGTATAGCTGCCGTTGACATTATGAGACCATGAATGAACTGTTTGGTTGTCCTCATTGATCAGATATGTTGAACGTGAATTGTTCTGGCAATACAGCGTATATCCGGGATAGTATTCGGCGGAAGCATCCGGTATTACTGAAAAACTGGAAAGAAAAAATATCAACAAAAACAGGGGTAACAGTAGTAGAGAGTCTCTACTCAACGTACCTGAATGCTCGTTTACCAGACTGCCGACTATTGTACGTAGAGTAGTTTTGTAATCCGTTGCCATGTTCCCCTCCAGCTATCAATTAAAGGATTTTCAACAATATACGGTGACAGCTCGAAGCCCCAAGCCCACTGTAAATGAGAATTAACAGTAATAAGACGTCAGTTGGTCTATTTGGTTTAATAGAATCCTAACAAAATTGAGAGTTTATTAAAAGAATAGAATCATAGTATTAAAGTGAAAAGACAGGATTGTCCGGTGAATTGATATTGCAAAAAATTCATTGATTTGATTTATTCTGGACCACCTGTAATTAAACCTTAATCATACCTGCCTCTCGTCTGTTTTGCTTGCTTGGAGAAAACAGCGTCAATATATTGTATACTTCACAACAGGAATAATTCTGGAGAAGACAGCACAATACACTTGCTCAGATTGTGTACGGTAAGTACCAGCTATACCGATCATATGGCAATCTCTGAGGGCAAGTATGCGAACTGTCTTTTTTTCATTTATTCTACTTCTATTCATCACTTCTCAGACCACTGCACAACCCCTGTATGGAGTCATTCGGGGGCATGTCAT
Source organism: bacterium (assembly GCA_963674515.2). GTDB lineage: Bacteria > Electryoneota > Electryoneia > Electryoneales > Electryoneaceae. Next base: position 106,937 of record CAXXQY010000023.1, on the reverse strand, counting down.
GGACGCTGAGTCCGAATTACCACTTTTTAATTGCAATATTGTCATCGAACCGGGAAACCGGGGCACCACTACCGACAGCACTGGCGCATTTACCTATCGACTTCCGTTTGGCAACTACAGGGTATTATTCCGTTATCTTGGATATGAAGCCCATGAAGAGTCAATTACGCTTTCCGCTTCGCAATCGGAAATTACCTTCGACATCGACCTCGAATCGAGTATGATGGTAAACCAGGAAGTAACCTATGTCTACCGTCACCTTTCCGAAACAACAATCCAGGAGCTGGAAGAGACCGACATCCGACGTGTCCCGACAGTCTATGCCGATGTGCTTCGCAGTATCAAGATCCTGCCGGGGGTTTCGTCCAACAATGAACTCAGCAGCGCATATAATGTACGCGGCGGCAACTTCGATGAGAACCTGATTTACTTGAATGGATACGAAATCTACAGGCCATTCCTGCTTCGTGAGGGTGTTGAAGAGAACCTTTCCCTTGTAAACCTTGAAATGGTGGAAGAAACACGGTTCCATGGCGGTGCGTTTCCCGCTCGTTATGGCGACAAAATGTCCTCCGCTCTTGAAGTGGACTATAAGCGGGATCATGAACAGCGTATCCAGGGCACGTTAACCGGAAACCTGCTTTACCAGAGTGCGGTGGTGCATAACCGTATCGGCGACCTCGGATGGATTGCAGGTGTTCGTTATTCCACCCCGGAACGATTCGTGGAAGGCCAGCAGACCAGCGGAAAATACAGCCCCGAGTTTATCGATGGACAACTACTCGTCGATTACCGTACAAGTGAATCCTCTTCCCTCGATCTTTTCCTCCTCTCATCGAACAACAGCTACACCATCGAACCGGATCTGTGGGAAGGGCATTATGGCCCCTGGTATGATCCACGAGCTGTAAAAATTTACTATGATGGCGAAAGATCCTATTCAACACGTAACAATTTCGCCGGACTTCGTTTCACAAAACGACTAACCCAGTATAGCCGCTTTTATGCAGCGGTATCGTATCTGAACACCGTCGAAGAAGAAGACATTGATCTGTATGCGGAATTATTCGAAGGGGAGAATGACGAGTATTACAATCCTCAACAGGAACTTCTGAAAACACGAACAGAACTGGCGGACAATCTTCTCGAACTGAATACCAGCGAATTGCAGGTCGGTTATGAATTTCCCTGGACTATTCATGCGTTCTCCGTAGGAGCCAACCTTCGCCGCATGGAAATGCAGAGCCGGGTTGATGAGTCCTTCACCGAAACCAGTGAATCTCTTGCGGGGGATGCTCCCCACATCGTTAATGAAGACAGAACGTTAGACCTGAATTCCTATAGTGTTTTCCTGCAGGATGACATCACCTTCTCCCCGCAATGGCAGGCGACAGTGGGCGTACGATACCTGCATTATGACTATACCGGTGAAAACCTGCTCAGCCCGCGCGCAGGGATATACTACAAACCAAGCCTGTTGAATACATTGAGTTTCAACTGGGGGTATTATTACCAGCCACCCTTCTTTTATGAATTGCGAAACAAACCGGATGACATCGCCGAAAACCTCCGTTCACAATTGGCAATCCATTATATACTCGGTTGGGAACACAATTTCGGCCCCGATCTAACCCTCACCACAGCGTTTTATTACAAACAACTGGACAACCTGATCCCCTATTACATGGAGCAAATGCGGCTCGAATATGAAGATGACAACAACATGGAAGGGTACGCCAAGGGATTCGACCTGATGATCCAGGGGAAAATTGTCGAACGCTTGAACAGTTGGCTTGGCTACAGCTACCTCGATACCAGGGAACGTTTCACGGACCGTCCGGGCGGATACCAGCGTCGCGCTCTCGACCAGACCCATACCCTGAGGTTTTTCCTGCAGGACCAGATGCCGCAACTTCCGTTCATGAAAGCGCACCTTCGTATCCTGTTCGGAAGTGGATACCGGTATCATCCGAGGAGTGTGGAAACCGATGACGCCACCGGGTTACCCACCATTGAAGTGGATTACGACTACACGGAGCGGTACCAGTATTATGCACGTTTTGACGCCGGCTTTTCCGCGGAAATCCCGATCAATACCGGCATGGAAATCTATATTCTCGGTGAAGTGCTGAATATGTTCAACCATACCAATGTCGCCAATTATTCCTGGATAAACATTTTGCCTGGCAGTGACCGTCCCACCCGAATCGCCCAGATCTACCCGGGCCGCTTCTTTAATCTGGGTGTGGAGCTGAGGTTTTAGTTGACCAAGAGACCGCAGAAATAACGTCTATGCAAAATTCGCCGAATGGCGGATGAAGCAATCCAATTCGAGCTTTCTCCAGCTTTTGCGGGATATGGCCCGAGTGCTTGCCACTCGGGTTTCTCTATGAATGCCAAGGGCGGGTTTGGCCCGACTGCGTGCAGTCGGGTTTCACTGGTGGGTGGCCTGGGAATCACACTGTATTGATTCCCAGGTTTCACAAAGCAGTAGTTGCAATGGAATTGAAACAGCTATGCCCTCGTTAGGTTCGTCAACACGCTTTTCCGTTGACGATCTAACGAGGATAATCCTCCTGGAATACTACTCAAAATCGATTTTCCTCGTTAGTCTATCCATCTTCATAAACAACATTACGATGGACAAACCTAACGAGGGCATAGCAGGCATCACGGATACACGTATGTATGATACCCGAAAAGAACACTCCTTCGTCACAACTTTTCGGGCCAACCTCTCCCCGGATGGCAAAGTATCCTAGCTATATTCCTCTAAGGTAATGTCCCATATGATGTTGTGCAGGTTCCTGAACGTAGTGGAGAACCTGCACAAATTATCTGCAGCTATACCCTCCCCGGACGGTGGAACGTCCGGGCTACATATCAACTATTCATACCTCAATGTTTTCACCGGATTTTTCTTTGCCGCGATCCATGCCAGGGCGCCTGCGGTGAGCCATGCGATTCCCAGCGCCGCAATCGTTGCAATCAGCATTGGTACGGGTGTTAACGAGATTTTGTACGCAAACCCTTCCAGCCAGTTTTTCGCAATCCAGAATGCAACCGGACCGACAATCACTCCCGCGATCAGGACCAGGATAGAGAATTCCCTGGTAAGCAACAGAACCAGGCTGCTTTCCCTTGCACCCAGTACCTTACGGATCCCGATTTCACGAGTTCTCTGCCCCACCTGCAAAGTCGCCAATCCAACCAGGCCGAGGGCGGCGATCAGGATGGCAAAAAGGGTGGAAGCGCTGACAATCGTACTCCACCGTCTTTCATCCTCATAGAGCTTCGCAACATCCTCATCCACAAAACTGTATTCGAAGGCAAAGTTGGGGGCGACCTCTTCCCATGTTTCCTGCAGAATTCGCATCGCTTCCGGAATATCATCCGGCGCGAGTCGTACGTAACTGAACTGGACAGTCACATAATAGGACCATCCGCACTGCAGCGGTATGGAGAATATTATTCCCGGGGATATCGCCAGCACAATCGGATGGATCGGTTCCTGCAGTCCTTCGTAATGAAAGTCTTTGACCACTCCAATGACTTCATGTTCACGGAACTCACCGGGCAGACGTTGACCAATAGGATCATCCCATTCCATGTAGCGGACCATGGCCTCATTGACTATTATCGCACGCGTGGCATCCGACTCATTCTCTTGATCAAAATCACGGCCCGCCACCAGTTCCATTCCCATTGTCTCTATAAAATCGTAATCGACGGTATTCGTTCGGCAATCCTCGTAGCGTTCGCCGTTGTACTCCCAGTTGAACCAAATCGGGCTACCGCCAAACTTGTTCGAACCACCGGATACAGCGAGAAAATGCGGATCGCTTGCCAGGGCTTCGCGTAATCTTCGGGTAGCGTCCCGCCCGGATCGATCCTGGTTTATCGCTTCGATCTGCACTACCTGCTCGCCATGATACCCAAGTTCACGGTTCATGATAAAGTCAAGCTGACGGTTCATGATGATGGTGAGCGCGATCAATCCAATGGACAGTCCCAACTGGATGAAAACGAGGATACGACGCAAACGGCTTCGTCCCCCGATCCTCAGGGCGCCATGGAACACCGACAGCATCGGCACACCGGACATGACCGCGGACGGATAAAATCCTGCGATCACCAGCATGAAAAGCCACAATCCCGCAAGAAACAGGAGATTGGCGCCATCCATCGATATCTGCAGGTCCATCCCCGCCACCTGCGAAAACAGCGGCAAGGTCAATTCCGCGAAAAACAGACCGATCATGATTGCGATCAACGAGATCAACGCCGTTTCCACCCAGAATTGACGCATGAGCTGGTAACGGATCGCGCCAAGGATCTTACGGATCCCCACCTCTTTCATCCGGTATACGGAGGCGCCAATGGTTAAGGTGGTAAAATTGATGCAGGCGATAATCAGGATCATCAAACCGATAGCGGCAAGGATCAGGAGGCCGTCCGGTGCGGATTCTGTCCTGTGATCTTCCGGATTACGCAGATCCACATGCAGATCTTTGACGGATTGGAGGCAGAACGTGGTCACTGTCCCACTTCCCTCATCATGCACATGCCCGAGACCGTCCAGGAAACGGTTCAGTTCATCCTGCGCTTTAGCAGCTTCAATATCGTCCTGGACGAGCACATAGGTGGATGAGTAGGTAAATCCCCAGTTATTCTGTTCTTCAAGGTTACGCATCGTATTCCGTAACACTTCAAATGGCAGCACAACACCTGAATGAAACACCGTGTTTTCCGGCATATCTTCCATAACAGCGGAAACAAGAAACGGCGTTTTTACGCCATTCAGGAAAATATCCACCTCTTCATCGACCACATCAATGCGGTTGAACAGTTTTTCCGCTGCACTTTGAGAAAGGACAACCTGGTTCGGCATGGAAAGCGCCGATTCGGCAACACCCTGATCCAGCGGGAAAGAGAATATTTCAAAAAAATGTGGCCCGGCATAGAGGACATCTTCCTGGATAGAACGTTCACCGACCATGATCGAAGCTTCGCCTTCACCCATACGAACATAAGATTCGATTTGCGGGATCATACCCTCTGCAGCATCCACAAGTTTCGCAGAGGTGTTTACACCATGCTGCACACCAAACCGCTGGGTATCATACGAGGGAGAAATCCGGAAGAGACGGTCCGCATTCACGTGAAAATGGTCGTAGCTCCATTCATGACGTTCGTACAGGAATATCAACAGGCAGGAGGCTATCGCGAGCGCCAGCCCGAAGATATTGATCATGGTATACAACCTGTTACGCAATAACGAACGAAGGGATGTTTTCAGGTAGCTGAACCACATGATTCCTCCCGTAGTACAATCGGCTCGCACGAGTAAGGAGCAATTAGAATACCAGAGTATTTCAGCATCCTTATTATCATATTTATCCAGAGTTTACACCTGTTTTCCTGTATAGCCACCCTTTTCACATGCGTGCAGAAAGTGTTCATTATCGAACACTTCATAGAATCCGAACACTGGAGTTGTACAGGTTCCTGGCGATTGTTCCTTACATCTTAATGGTTTCAATTATAAATAAGCGAGATCCTGCACATTTATTCGGTGGCAAAGTATGCAAGATCTCGCGCCAAATATTTGCAGCGTTTCAATCTATAGTTACTGGCGCTAGGATCTTGCAGAACACCATACAGCGATCCATCTGAAATCTTCTATTAATACACAATATCAACCACCCTGTCGAAAACCAATATGAAATTTCGTATACTGCGGTACTATTGGAAAGTACATTCGCATTCTACATTGTATCCATCAATTTCGATAATGGTGACGTATGGACGATAGCCACTCAGTCATCCAGGCCGAACGCGACAAAAAAGCCCAGCAGGTCACCCTTGCCGGGTTATGGATCAACCTGCTTCTCTCGATTGGGAAATTCGTAGCCGGTGTCCTTTTTCACAGCCAGGCGTTGATCGCGGACGGTATCCATTCCGCCAGCGACCTGGTTACCGATGTGATCACCCTTATCACCTATCCCCTGGCGCGGAAACCGGAAGACAGGGACCATCCGTACGGTCATGGACGCATGGAATCCATCGCCAGTTTCGGCGTTGCGATCATTCTCCTCGGAGCGTCGATAGGACTTGGATATGAAGCGGTGCAGACTATCCTGTCCGGCGAGGTTCAGCAACCGACATGGCCGGCGTTGGTGTTTGCCGCCATCGCGGTGGTAGTGAAAGAGTACCTGTTCCAATGGACACGCCATATTGCACGGTTGACACGTTCCCAGGTGCTGATGGCGAATGCCTGGCACCACCGGACCGACTCGTACTCCTCCATAGCTGTTCTCTTAGGACTTCTGGGCGGTGTAGTCTACCCGGCATTCCCGTATTTTGACGCCATCGCCAGCCTGGTGGTGGTGATCTTCATCCTCATCGCAGCGTTCCGTATCCTCATGGATGCGATGAATGATCTTGCCGACAAGGCGCAAGATGATTCGCTGATCCGGGCAGCGGTGGAAAAGGCGTACAAGGTGGACGGTGTCCATCATATTCATCGCTTACGTACACGCAGGTATGGTCCATTTCTGTACATGGACCTGCACATGGAGGTGGATCCGGATATCACAGTGAAAGAGGGGCATGAGATCGCCCACCAGGTAAAAAATCGTCTGATGGATGAACATGACCAGATCAAGGATATCATGATCCATATTGAACCGTACGGTTCCCCGCATCGACACGAAGAACTGATCGAAGGGATTGATCCAAATTCACATGAAGGTGAATAACACAATATCGGGTATGGCCCGACCTGCAGTCCAAGGTCGTGTTTCACAATGGGATAGGTGAGTATGGCCCGACCGAGTAGTGTGCAGTCGGGTTTCACAACAGGATAGGGCACAGTGGGTGTGGCCCGACTGCGTAGTGTGCAGTCGGGTGTCATTACAAACAGGTATGCCCACGTTGGCTTGAACCAGACGGAACCGTTGTTGTGAAGGGCTGGGTGGCCCGACCTGCAGTCCAAGGTCGGGTTTCACAATGGGATAGGTGAGTGTGGCACGACTGGGTAGTATGCAGTCGGGTGTCAGAAGAAGCAGGCAGGGTGGCCCGACCTGCAGTTCAAGGTCAGGTTTCACAATGGGATAGAGCACGGTGGGTGTGGCCCGACTGTGTAGTGTGCAGTCGGGTTTCACAGGTTTTCAGTTTTGCCCGTCTGTCCAACAGCCGACGGATCGGGTATCCTGAAAAATCCGCGTTTATTCGCAAACACGGGCACCCTTATTATGTACGCACCGACATATACACACTGTTGGACATACAAATTCGTTACTCTGTGGATTCACTTACAGGATAAATTGTGAAAAAAGATTTTTCAGACATACACGGTGACGGCACCCTGTGCGGCGAAATGAGCGCACTGGTCGCGCTGATGCGTCACCTCCGCGAACCCGACGGATGCCCGTGGGACAGGAAACAAACCCATTCCACGCTCCGCCCTTACCTTTTAGAAGAAACCTACGAAGTGCTGGAAACCCTGGACGCCAAAGACTATGACGCCCTCCGTGTGGAGTTGGGCGACCTGCTGCTCCAGATCGTCTTCCACGCCCAGATCGCCAGTGAAGCGGGTGAATTCGAGCTGACCGACAGCATCAAGGCCATCCGTGAAAAACTGATCGTCCGTCACCCTCATGTGTTCGGAGAGCTGAAATTGGAAACCGCCGAAGATGTTCGCGATAACTGGGAACGGATAAAGTTGACCGTCGAGAACGGCAACGGCGAAGCGGACACGTCTTCCTCCCAATGCAAGAACGACGTCAAACCCAAGGGCACCCTGGACGGTGTCCCCAACGCACTCCCGTCCCTGACCCGCGCCTACCGTGTGCAGGAGAAAATGGCGGGCGTGGGCTTCGACTGGCCATCCCCCGAAGGCGCCCTCGACAAACTCGACGAAGAGATCGCCGAAGCACGCGAAGCGATTATGAGCGGGGACCGTGACGCCGCCGAAGAGGAGATCGGCGACCTGCTGTTCAGTGTGGTCAACTCCGCACGCCTGGCGGGTTTCAGCGCCGAAGAAGCCCTGCGCAAAGGCACCACCAAGGTCATCAACCGTTTTTCGAACATGGAAGCCCTGATCCGCGAGGACGGCCTCGATATTACCACCATGACCCTCGAAGAACTGGACCGGTACTGGGATATCGTGAAGGAGATGGAAAAGTCGGGAAGATAGAGATACTATCTATAGCTATGGGAATAATTATAATTCGGTTCCTCGCTGTCTTAAGTGGATAGCGCGAATTAATAGTTGAAGTCGTTTTATTGTGGTGACCGTCAATTAATCGAAAAGGACACCACAATGCCTTCCCTGATGGATGTTCTTTTTGCCCGTGCTTCAGGTCTTGTTTCTCCCTGGCAGATCCAGCAGGTTACTTTTTCCGAAGCTGATCAGGAACTGCACATTCATATTGATTTTCAGCGGGGTGGCCGTTTTCCCTGACCGAAGTGCGGAGAATCGGATATGGCGGTCCACGACACGACGGACAAACAATGGCGACATCTGAACTTTTTCCAGCACAAGACCTTTCTTCACTGCCGTGTTCCACGGATCACTTGTCCTACCTGCGGGGTGCATCAGATCGAGATTCTGTGGGGGCGTCCAGGCAGCGGCTTCACCCTTTTATTCGAAGCATTCATCCTTGCACTGACACGGGAGATGCCAGTCAAAGCCTTGTCACGCTTGATTCAGGAGCATGACACCCTGATCTGGCATTTGCCGCATCATTATGTCGAAGAGGCACGCCAGAGACAGTCTTTTGAGGATGTAAAACGCATTGGTGTTGACAAAACATCCCGCAAACGGGGCCATGAATATGTCACCTTGTTTGTCGATCTGCCCCGGTCAAAAACCCTGTTTGTCACAGAAGGCAAGGACAAAAACATTGTCGCTGCTTTCAACCAGGATCTTCACGACCACGGAGGCGATCCTGACACCGTCACCGATGTCTGTTGCGATATGTCCCCCGCCTTCATCGAAGGGGTGCGTGAATACCTGCCCAACGCAAAGATGACCTTTGATCGATTCCACGTGATGAAACTGGCTAATGAGGCAGTCGATGAAGTCCGGCGGATTGAATCATGGGAATGGAAAGAGCTGAAAAAGACCCGTAAACTGTGGCTGAAAAACCCGGAAGACCTCAACCGGGAACAGCGACAAAAAGTGGAATCGATGACACAAATCAACCTTAAAACGGCAAGGGTATGGCGGATCCTTCTCGCCTTTCGGGACTTCTGGGATCAACCGAAAGAAGAAGCGGCGGCTTACCTCAAAAAATGGTACATCTGGGCGACGCATAGCCAACTGGAACCTATCAAAAAACTCGCGTATACGATTAAATATCACTGGGATGGCATCCTGAACTTCTCACTGTCAAAGATCACAAACGGCATCCCCGAAGGCGTCAACAGCCTGATCCAGGCTGCGAGACACATAGCGAAAGGATACAGGTCAACCAACTACTTTAAAACCATCATCTACATGATCACTGGAAAACTTAATTTTGACTTACCCATGTAAAACAGCGAGGTACCAATACTAATAACCAGCCGCCAGACCTCACTCCCACGAACGGTTATCCACAATGAAGGGATTGTACTTCAACGCTCCCCCACACTTCGGGCAAGAACTGAGCAGTTCCGGTTCTTCCCACGCCTCATCCGGCAATTCCATGCAGGGCGACATCTCAGGTGTGATGTGATTGTCGCGGTTAATCGCCCGGATCGTATCCACAATCTTTGCCGGCGGTGAGAAACGATGCCCACAAAACGGACAATCGGCGGACAAGGGTTGCCATTCCTTGAACTTTGAATCCCAGATATAGCGAGGAGTAAGAATTGCTTTCCTGTAAAGAATTGTTGGTAGGAAAAATACCTCCCAAAAACCTCCACATACTATCCGAGCTGAGGAAACTGAAATGGATTGACAACTTTTATTTAAAAAGAATTGACCAATCTTTTTCCCGTTTTCGAGATCCCATACAATACAGGACTTGTCATCTGAAACCGAAACTGCGATTTTCCCATCCGGACTAACAGCTACAGATGAAACAATCCCTGTATGCCCAAATAGAGTTTTGAGGGTTTTGCCTGTTTCAAGGTCCCATACAATACAGGTCTTGTCAACAGAAGCCGAAACTGCCTTTTTCCCGTCCGGAGTAACTGATATAGAGTACACCCTATCAGTATGTCCCAACAATGTATTGAGGATTTCTCCCGTTTCGAGGTTCCGTAAAACACAGGCATGATTCCAAGTAGTCGAAACTGCCATTTTCCCATCCGGAGTGACTGTTACAGAATCAACATGCGGAGTATTCCCCGATAACGTTTTGAGGATTTTTCCTGTTTCGAGATCCCATACAACACTGGTATTGTCCAACGAAGCTAAAACTGCATGTTTCCCGTCCGGCGTGACTGCTATGGGATAAACATGTTGATTATTCCCCGATATAGTTTTTAGTGCTTTTCCTGTTTCAAGGTTCCATAATATACAGGTCTTGTCCCAGGAAGCCGATATTACCTGTTTCCCGTCCGGAGTAACAGCTATTGACATCACCGTAGCAGTATGCCCCGATAATGTTTTGAGGGCTTCTCCTGTTCCGAGGTCCCATACAATACAGGTCTTGTCAACAGAAGCCGAAACTCCCTTTTTCCCGTCAGGAGTGACAGCTACGGAGTTCACCGATTTAGTATGCCCCGACAAAGTTTTGAGCGCTTTACCTGTATCGAGATCCCATACAAGACAGGTCCCGTCCCAAGAATTCAAAATTGCCGTATTCCCGTTTGGAGTTACAGCCATGGACCTCACCGAAGCAGTATGCCCCGATAACGTTTTGAGAGCTTTACCTGTTTCAAGGTCTAAAATGAATATCTTGTCATCTGATGTAGAAACGGCCTTATTCCCGTCCGGAGTGACTGCTACGGATTCAATGCCCTCATTAAGCCCCGATAAAGTTTTAATGGCTTTTCCTGTTTCGAGATCCCACACAATAGAGGTCTTGTCACCAGAAGCAGTAACTGCTTTTTTCCCGTCCGCTGTGACAGCTACGAATGTAATAGAATCAGTATACTCCGATAACGTTTTGAGCGCATTTCCTGTTTCGAGGTCCCATACAATACAAGTCTTGTCCTGTGAAGCCGAAACTGCCTTTTTACCGTCCAGAGTGACAGTAACGGAATAAACAAAATTTGCATGCCCCGATAAAGTTTTGAGAGCATTTCCTGTTTCGAGGTCCCATACAATACAGGTCTTGTCGTTAGAAGCCGAAACTGCCTTTCTACCGTCCAGAGTAACAGCGACAGAATTCACCGGGAGAAAGTGTCCAGCCAAAGTTTTAAGTGCCTTTCCTGTTTCAAGGTCCCATAGAATACAGGTATTGTCCAATGAAGCCGAAACTGCCTTTTTCCCGTCCAGAGTAACAGCTACGGAATTAACACTATTCTTATGCCCCGATAAAGTTCTAAGGGCTTTTCCTGTTTCGAGGTTCCATAAAGTACAGGTCGAGTCATAAGAAGCCGAAACTGCCCTTTTACCGTCTGGAGTGATAGCTATGGAATGCACCCAACCATTAATATGACTAAGCCCAGACAAAGTTTTAAGGGCTTCTCCTGTTTCGAGATCCCATACAATACAGGTCGCGTCAAAAGAACCCGAAACTGCCCTTTTACCGTCTGGAGTGACAGCTACTGAACTAACACTTTTTGTATGCCCATATAAAGATTTGAGGGCTGCAGGAAGGGGATTGTGGGGAGGGCGGGTAGAAGGAATGCGCAAAAGCAAACCTTCTAATATCTCTTCAGGAGCATTGGTTGCCTTATCTCCAACCGGTCCACTATCAGCAAAATTCCAGGCTTGCTGAGTGGCTAAATGAGGTAATTCATGAGCATGTTTGTGTAAAACATCTGCTTCCTGACCCAAAAAATTCTGAAAATCACGTAACTTGTCCGCCCTATTGGGATTATTCCTGATGCGTTCAATTTCAGCATTTCGTTTCTCTTCCGACCATGGGGTAATGCTTTGAGGTACTTCAAGTGTTTCGATTTCACCCTTTGCATACTTGATAAGATCTTGAGTGTATTTATCCAACCGTGCCTGGCGTTTACGTTCCCGCTTTACATTTTCCTGGTTTTCCTGCATTACTTCCAGTGCGAGGTTGACATCTTTTACCAGGTCATAGGTCAGTTTGGCAGCGGATTTGTTCTGGATAAAATCGAGATTGCAGAGGGTGTCGGTCAGTTCGTCATAGAGTTCTGCTTTGTTCAGGCAACGTGGGAGTTCATCGAGGGCGCGGGTGTCCGGCAGTTGCCATTTGTCACGGAAAAAATCTGATAACAGCACCATGCGCTGTTTTTTCACCGTTGCATTATCGACAAAACGTTTCTGGACAACTTGGCGGACCTGGCGGTGGTAAAAGGCAATTACCTGTCCGCCGGGTGCAGAACGCGTGGTCAGATAAGGCAGAAGGTCATGGTAGAGCCGTGTCCAGTAGATCGCTGGGATACGTTTGTTTTCACCTTCCATGACTGGAATCGTATGACCGTGCTTTTTCGCGATCTTAGTGATCAGGTCCCAGTAATCATCATCCAATGCCAGCACTTGCACCATCTCATCCCCACTCAACCCTCTGCGCGCACAATACAGGAGGGACAGGGACAACTCGACCAACATGCTTCCATGGTTTTCCGGCTTGGCCAACGATTCGAAAAGATGGTCGATAATCCCCGGGATATCGGTAGGAAGTGATTCCGATAGCGGATCATAGGACCGCCACAACCGTGCTTGTTCAAAAGCCAAACGTAAATAGAGAGGTGCGCCGCTCGCAGCAACAAATCCATTCAGGACAAGTTGTTTCTGCTCGTCCTTCAATCTCCTTCCGGCATCATCCAACCAGGCATCAACTGCATCCTCCCCTTCTTCCGGCTTCATACCACATAATTCATTTACCTCTGCATCCTGCTCCCGCAAACGGTCCAAATCATCCCCGGGAAGTGTCGACAGGACTATTCGACAATTTTCATGCAGTTCACGGGGAAGCCAGGCGAGGTCATGAGCTGGATCACTCGCAGGTAACTGGTCCAACGCATCAATAATCAGGATTAATAATTGTGAAAGTTTGAGATTCCGGAGACGGTCCGCGAATTTGTAAGACAGAACAGAGTACTGTTGAGGGATTTCACTGTTGACACCTTCGATACGGTCCAGTTGTTGCCAGATCGACTGTAACAGCGATGTTCCTTCGGAAGAGGTGGCAGTCGCTGCCATATACCTTTCGATCACCCGTTCTTCTATATAATCCTTTTTAGCACGTTTGGCGGCTTCTGCAAGTAGCGCGGATTTCCCGGTTCCCGATTCGCCATAGATTACCAACGGTTTGTTTGAATCGTTATTCAGATACTTCTTGATCGTATCAAGTTCATCTATTCTTCCCTGGAAATGGTTCGCCCGTTCTATGGCAAACAGTCGTTGCTGCTCTATCTCCTCATCAAGTTTGTCGATTTTTCCGGCATTCTCGATTTCATTGTCGATGATCGTTACAAGTTTTTTCCGCACCGAATCTATAAACGTTGGCAGATACCCACGGTCCGGTTCGTTCGTCTCTTTGTCCCAGGTAGTCGTAAATACTTCATGGTTGGATTCGGGCAAGTGAGCTTGTATACGTGTTTTCAGATCCGTTAATAAACCATCGGCTTCTGTATCCGGACTCATTCCACTACCGGTATTCACCATATCCCGGTATTGTTGGGCAGATTCATCTTTGGGAAGATTCTCGATTTCACGAAAGAACGCCAGCACATGCTCGTTCGCGTTTTCTACGGCAAATGCACCCGCCTGAATTTCCTGCTCGGTAGCGGACCGTTCCAATCGAATCCGTAGAGGATCATCCTTTTCCAATCCAGAAGCGTACCCTTGAAACATGGTTGCGAGCGGAATTTCGACGTTTTCCCTGTACTTGTCATAGTTATCTGCATATGCCCCGGTTCGATCCTGCAGGATGTAGCACGGTTCCGGGGATGCATTTTTATCCAGTTTGTACCACTTGTGGAATTTTTTCGTTCCTTCTGCATTATTCTCTCTGGCAAGAACCCTATCCGCTTCGGACTTCAGAAACCACTCCGGTATCGGACGCCAGCCATACCGTTGGCCTAAAAGAATCAGGAAATTGGGACGCGGGGACATTTTCTGGCAGCGTTCCAGTTCAGCAAGGCAGATCTGCATGGTTCGCTGGGTGATACTGGCTTCCTCACTCACTCCCCAACGAAGGTCCACCGCCTCAAACTGCCATCCCTGTGCAGCACATTTTTCCCGCATTTCACGGAATACGGTTCTCTGCAGTTCGTTTCGTTCTACGCTCATGTCATGGAAAGTGGAGCTGATAAATACACGGATGGTTTTACTTCGAAGTTTTGAGATCATTGGTAACTCACTCATTTTCTTGTTATGGAGAAGCCACGTATTCGATATGCTGAACAAAATAGTGACAACAGATTCCTTCCTTTATCTGTTCACTGGAATTATTTAAAATGCTATCACCGAAAAACAGCAATCGTCTCTCATTCAGCGGTGAACCAGGACACCGAAAAACCGAAAACAACTCCGTCAATCATCGGAGAAGAGTACGCAATCCATTCCAATTCCTTGTATTTTAATCTGATCTATCATTTTCACCGGGATGAGGGGAAGGAATTCTGGTGAACTGCTGGCAGAGTGCATAGTACCGGTGATGATTCGGCGCCGGTCGCAATTGAAAATGCCGCAAAAAGATTGTGCTTGACGTGGGATTTTTGGGACCGTGATACGCTGCCCGTAGATCGATCCTCCCGGCGGAATACCTGCCATACTCCCCACGATGACTACACATGTACGGTTACCCGTTCAATTCGCTACCTGACACGGTGAGTTGAACAGTATTGCTCAGGAGGGAGCATATGAAAGCCGCATCCGGAACCGTCATTGGGCTACTGTGCGCCATGATTATCGTAGCATGCCCGTTGACACTCCTTCAGGCTGCAACATCGAGTGAAGTGGACGCCGCCCAATGGCAGGTGATCACTTCCGACCAGGCGGGAATCACCGCAAATCTTCATATAGATCGCTGGACCATTGAAGAGCCCGGCAGTCCCATGCTCCTAAGCATTCCCGGGATTGCAGAGGATACCCTGCTCCCGGTCATCACCACATGGATTGCTCTCCCGGAAGGCAAAACCGTCGAAGTAGACATTCAAACCAATCATGGATTACAACCAACCGGTGTGTATTACAACCGGGATTCCGAACTGGATGGCTACCATGAGATCCACGCCGAGGTCCAGGAACCGGCACGGTATCGTGGTTTCAGGATTGCGCCCGTCCAGATTTCCCCATTTTCATTTGGTGACAATAACGAAGTTCTTATCGCAAATGATATACAGGTAAACGCCCGTTTTGTTGATGATCCCGTTCCGACATCCAACGACCCCGGCGAAACACGTGTAACCGCCTACACCC
The DNA here is from genome assembly GCA_963674515.2 of bacterium. Classification (GTDB taxonomy): domain Bacteria; phylum Electryoneota; class Electryoneia; order Electryoneales; family Electryoneaceae. The sequence continues at coordinate 91,429 of CAXXQY010000023.1, read as the reverse complement.
GACGTTTCCTCGAATCCATCCTGTTGAATTGTGATGAGCTGGACCTGGTGGAAGTCGCTCCCATGGGACGTATCCTGATCGTGGCTCAATCGGATGAGTCGGTGCGCCAGGCGATCCGGCCATACGTGGAATGGAAAACCATGCAGGGTTACGAGGTGGTCGTGGATGAACCGAATGACCGTACTTCATCCAATTCAGTTCGGAACCTGATCCAGCAATATTATACGGACAACAATCCTGTTCCCCTGGAATATGTCCTTATTATCGGCGATACGGACGGTCCCATATCCGTAGCCGCGTATAACTATCTGACCGACCATTGGTACACCATGGTGGATGGCAACGACATCCTCGGTGACCTGGCCATTGGTCGTTTCAGCGTACGTAACCTGACCAGCCTGGTGCTTGTTGTAGGAAAAACCGTCGCATACGAACGTGATGTGTACATGGAAGATACCGAATGGCTCGAACATGCCTGTCTTACCGCAGGTTCAGGGTCCGGGATCAGCACGATCCTCACCAATCGTGCCGTACGATGGATGTTCGTGGAACGTGATATCATTACTGATACGTTATGGTACACCATGAACGGCAATATTCCCTCCTTTATTGTCAACCAGGTGAACCAGGGCGCCCATTTTGTGAATTACCGCGGGTTTTACGGCATGGACGGTTGGGGTAACGGCCACAATGAGGGCCTTACCAACAGCACCCGTATGCCGATTTTTATCACCCTCACCTGTGGCACAGGATCGTTTGCATCCCAGGAAACAGCTACCAGCGAAGGGATCTTCCGTACGGGAATCGGGGCCAACGGGTATCATGGCGCGGTGGCATGCATCGGAACTGCCACGACCCAGACCCACACACGATTCAACAATCTTGTCGACGCCGGCATTTTTGAAGGGCTGTTAATGCGTGACCTGCGCAGCCTGGGGTGGTCCCTCGTCCATGGAAAAACAAAACTGTACCAGGCCTATGTGGGAACCAGCGATTCATGGGGAATCGAAAGTTTTTCGTACTGGAACAACCTCATGGGCGATCCGGCCCTGCGCGCATGGGTAGGTGTGCCGGACTTTCCCGAAGTAACCCACACGGAATTACTTACGGACGGGATGAATGCAGTTGATGTGCATGTCGAAACGGCCAACGGCCTTCCGGACCTGGTGTGGGCGACACTATCCAGTGAATTGGAAGTCATTGCCAGCTCACGTTTCGATGCCGGTGGAAATGTGCGCCTGTATTCACCATCGTTTGATGAATACGATGAAATCACACTGACTGTCACAGGCGACAACATTGTCCCATACATCACCACACTCAGTCATACCGATGAAGAGTACCCGCTAATTGTTGAAGCAGCGACCTACAATGACGGCGATGAAGGCGATGGTGCGGCCAACCCGAATGAAGTGCAGGAAATCACCCTTACTTTTCGGAATCTTGGGGATTCGGCGACTAATTCCACGACCGTCCAGGTGAGTTGCCCGGACAACCGCCTTGTCATCCAGGGCCAGACAAGTTTTACGATTCCTGCAATCGCCCCCGGGGCTACTTACCAGTACGATGAGACCGTTGATGTTCTGGTGCAACCGTGGGTGAATAATGGCGAATTGCCATCAATCACAGTCACCATTGACGAGCAGGATGGATACAGTTATGCTCTCCCTGTTTCCATTGAATCATGGTCGCTGGAATCGGCCGCAGAGCTGACCGCAATTAATAACAATCTCCTGATGCCCGACGGCGAGGCTGCACAGTTTGCCATCGAGCTTTCCAATAATGGAATTCTCGACGCAGAAAACGTGTCGGTTGAAATCATTGCAGAGTTCCCCGGTATTACCATAGAAACGGGTACGAGCAGCATTTCTCTTGTGGAGGTCGGTGAATCTACGGCAACCACAACACCGTTCGAGATCCAGGCGGACAGTACCGTACCAATTGGCGCGAAAATTCCCTTCGCCCTGTACATCGAAGACAGCACGGGAAAACTGGATACTTTAAGAACGATCCTCTACGCCGCAGATCCGCGCACATGGAATGTCACCGGTCCCGATGATTATGGATACTGGGCGGTGGACAACACTGACAATCACACGATGTCGAACTATGTGCCCTTCTATACCTGGATCGACATTGTGAATTCGGGCGAAAGATTGCCGATTGTAGATCAATTCGATCAACATGACCACAACGCGGTTATCGACTTGCCTTTTGAATTCCAGTATTACGGTGTTGTGTATGACCGGATCACGGTTTCTTCGAATGGCTGGATCAGTTTCGGTTCCCATGGCGGTCAGGTTACTTTCCGGAACTGGTCAATCCCGAATCCACTCGGACCGCCTGCCATGATCGCTCCCTTCTGGGATGACCTGCGAACATCCGGGGGCGGGATATACTCTTACTTTGACGAACATGACGGCCGTTTTATCATCCAGTGGGATTGCAAGGCAGCACGTGATGGAGTGACTGACGAACAATTCCAGGCGATCCTCTATGATCCCGCAGTGTGGCCGACCTATACAGGCAACGGAAGAATCCTGTTCCAGTACCAGGATGTACAAATCCTGGACAATGTGAACACGGACAATGATTATGCGACTATCGGCATTGAAAGCCCGGATCAGCTTTCCGGTGTTGAATATGGCTACTGGAACCAATACTCGGCGGGTGCTGCTCCGATTGTGAATGGCCGTGCGATCATGTTCACGGATGACCTGGGAGAGTATGGCGGCGAACCGGAAGCGGTGATCAATCATGAACAGTATCATTTTGATATCATCGGCGCCCAGTCAGTTTCAGACTCCCTCGTAGTTGAAAACAATGGCGAAGGATTCTTGTACTGGGCTGTCGATATGTACGGATGTGAATTCGGCGATATCGGCAATTTCGGATTCGCTTCCGGAAGTGGCACTCCCAACGAAAATGAAGCTCATTCCATTGGACAGAATGGAATAACGATTCCGGACCGTTCCCTTGACGATGAAGGCGGCCCGGATGGATTCGGGTATTCCTGGAAGGATTCCCAGGAACTGGACGGACCGGAATTCGACTGGCATTATGACATTGGAACTAGGATATCGGACTGGGAACCCAATCCTTATGACGGTTTTTCAGAGCCGATTGTGTTGCCGTTCACCTTCCCGTTCTACGGGCTGGAATATGATACCGTCTGGGTAAACGCGAATGGATTCATCACCTTCCAGTACACTGACAATTGGGAAGAATCGCGGATGAATCACATTCTGCCTTTCCAGGATGGGTATCATGCGATCATCGCACCATTCTGGGTGAATATCGATCCGGAAAGAGGCGATGGTGTCTTCTATTGGGATGATGACGAATCGGTTGCCGTGATCACCTACCATCATGTGGAAGGGAACTTCGGGAATGGCGGTCCCTATACCTTCCAGGTTCTTCTTTCAGCAAGCGGAGCGATTAAATTCCAGTACATGTACATGGGGCCGGATGACGACCCACGATTGCCCTACGCGACCATCGGAATGCAGAATGAAACGGGTACGGATGCATTACAAATCTCATATCATAGCGGATATGGTTACCCGTTCGAAGGGCTTGCCATCCAGGTGGGAATGATCCAGCGGTGGCTTTCTGTCGATCCGGTGACTGGAATAACCCCTTCAAATTCACAGGATGTGGCGGTACTGACAGCTTTCGGCCGTCACCTGATCTTCGGGGATTATGAAGGAACACTCCTGTTCTTCTCGAATGATCCCGAGGTGAATGATGTCACCATTCCAATCACTTTAACAGTTACGGCAGGGAATACACCGCCTGCCATCAGCGATATTGAAGACCGGGAATCCGGACTTGGTGTGCCATTTGATCCTGTTGAACTGGACCAGTATGTCGACGATCCTTACTATTCGGATGATCTTCTGGAATGGGATGTAAACGGAAATGAAGACCTGGTTGTGACCATCAATAATAGAATTGTCAACATCCATCCGCCAACCCATGAATGGTTCGGTTCGGAAACATTGTACTTTACCGTAACCAATCCGGAAGGATATACAGCGACTGACTCGGCTGAGTTCTGGGTACATGATATGGCGCCATGGCCGTTCAGCCTGTTAAGCCCTGTCAACAACGACACCTTGTCGTGGCCCTATTCAATATTCCGCTGGGAAACAACGGAAGATCCGGAAGGCGAAACGGTTCTGTTCGATTTGTCCTTCAGTACAAATGGTGATACTGTCACCTGGACCAGCCTGGATACAACCGCTGTCGAAGCGGCGCTGGATACAACCGACCTGCAACTTTCGCTCGAGCAACCAGTAACCTGGTGGGTGGAAGCAAATGATGCTTCGGGGAATATCCGTCCGTCGAGCCAGGTATTCCGTTTCTACCTGGATGGTCTACCGGTTCGGGAATCAAATACTCTTCCGGAAGAATTCGCAGTCGGGCATCCCTACCCCAACCCATTTAATCCGACAGTGGCGATGACAGTTGAGGTTCCGGAAACCATGCCACTGACTGTTTCTGTGTACGATGTCCTGGGACGGTTGCAGACACGTATGCAAATGGGATCGTTGGCAGCAGGTTATCACCAGGTTCATTGGGATGGAAGCAATTCAGCCTCAGGTGTGTACCTGTTTGTTCTGGAAGCGGGTCCATACAGGATGGTTCGCAAAGCAATTCTCCTGAAATAAAGGATCTCCGGATCAAACAGAGTTATTTTTCAGTATATTAATCACGAAATATCCGTAATTGACGTGATTGGAAGTTATTCTGCAGGATACAGGATGCGCCTGACACCAATTGATCTTGTTGAACCGGGTGAAATACTTGGGACCGATGTCACCTCGGGAAACAAAACAATTTATCCGAAGGGGAAACAGATTGAAAAACGCGATCTGGAGAACCTGAAAAAACGTGGTGTATTCTGTATCTATCTTGAGGATGCTACCCCTCTCGATGATGCTCCTGTCGGGACAATTTCCCGAAAGACCAGAACCCTCGCTAATGACGCAGTTATCCAGGCGTTAAATCACCCGGATGATCTATCTGCGGCTCGTCTGCAAGCTCTTGAGAACGCTTCCCATTCAATGGTCGAAGAGATCCTTTCCAATGAACACATCAAAATCCAGGTCCATGACCTGAGATCCTATGACGACTATACCTATAAACATTCTGTGAATGTGGCGGCAGTGTCCCTGGCGATTGCGAAAAACATGAGCCTTCCCAAGTCGCAACTGGAACTGATCGCCCTGGCAGCCCTGCTTCATGATATTGGAAAGATGGGAATCCCGCTGTACATCTTGAACAAAGAAGGTCCGCTTACCGACAATGAAGCGCACCAGATCAAGGAACACCCCATCCACGGTTTTGAAATCTTGAGTTCTCAACCGGGTACAGATCCCATTATCTGGGCAATCGCACTGCAGCATCATGAGATGATGGATGGTAGCGGTTACCCGAACCACCGGATGAAAGAAGATATCAACCCGTTATCACGTGTTCTTACTGTGGCGGATATCTGGGATGCACTCCGCAGCAGCCGTCCCTATAAAAAACCGTGGCCGACGGAGAAAGTAACCAGACATCTTGGTTCCACGGAAATGCGAAGCAAACTTGATTCCGATTGCCTGAGCGCCTTTTTACAAATTGTGATGCCGTATCCGGAAGGATCTATGGTACGATTGAATTCCGGTGAGATCTGTGTGGTAGTCGAATCCCGGAGTGAACAACCGGAATTGCCTGTGATACGGAAGATACTATCCGCCACTGGAAGACCCATCGAGGAACGTGACCGGCAAACCATCGACCTGATGAATGTTAAACACCTGAGTATTGCATCCGCCTTGTCGTAAGTCCTGTTTTGTTCTTAGGTTCCATCAGTGTGCTAAAACGCCAACGCAGTGATTCTTTGTGGCTCGATTGCTTCCAACAAAGCTGCTGTTTGCGCAGGTGGATACAGCCGGGTTTCATACATACGTGGAAAGGTGGGTGCCCCGACCAGTCCGCTGGCCAGCGGATCGGGTGTCAAAAATCCATGCGCGAAACTCTGCCTTGGACTGCAGGTAGGCCAACCATCCATTCTTTCGCGTTTTTGGTGTATTTCGCGGTTAGTATTCGACATGATAGGGGTAGGAAGGATCAGTTTGTGTCCTGATCCCTCCTCCCGCCGAACCGTGCGTGCGGTTTTCCCGCACACGGCTCTCCGGTTGGTGGTTCACCGTCTTACGGATTGACAGACCTCAATACTGGTCGCAACAGTCGAGAACAACCAGTGAAAGGTAAAGAACTTGTTCGGCACGTAAAATGCGCCAACCTTTCCTTTCACGCTGTTTTCCAGCGTTGTCAACATGTGTTATGTCCATTTCGAAAGTTTTTCCACACACGCGGCGATAGATTTCTGTGTTTATATTTAGCCCTTCTTCCAGGCACTGTAAACAGTTACTGTTCCCGCGATATGTCCGTCTCACATCCACCTTCCTGCATCCCTTCGCTCCACATCCGTTACAATGCTTCAACGCTACTATGGATGCTCTGACTCCTGCAGAACTCTCGTATCCTGCAGGTCTCCCTGCTTCATGTACCTGCCCGTTGAGATCATTCCACCGCCAACCACCCCATGCATCCTGCTGGTCAATTTTGCACGCTACCCCTCATCGCCAGCAACGTTCCTTTCCTAAGTAATCCGGACTTCGCCACTGGTATGCAGGCTCGTCGATGCATAGGACCGAAACGCGTTCGTTATCCTGCGGACTGATCTCTCTCCTTCCGTTGCTTCCCACCCCGCCTCGCAACGACGCAGTTACGTCCGAATACAGGCCGGAGAGCGTATACCTGATGGGGACTCACACCCCAATGAACATGCACACACACAGGCGCACATACCCGACTGCACGCAGTTGGGCCAAAATCTCCCTCCATCAAATCACTCCGCTTGTCATCTAACCATGTATGGAATACTTTAGACTAGTGGACCGATTCACATGGATCGGTCCACTGGTAGCCGTTGGATTTGGGGGAATCCATCAACGTAACCGTACTGGAGACACCATGAAACGATTCCTGAAAGCCAACATGGCAGCAGTAATGATCCTGTTTTTCATCTTCAGTTTTTCACCTGAAAGCAACGCCAGCATGCTGGTTTGGAATAACGATAACGGTTCCACCTACCTTGATCCGGATGGCGGCGGTTCGGTACCGTGTGAACGTGGCCTCACCGATGCGCTTGACGCCAATGAAATAGACTATGAAACTGTCTATGCCCTACCTGATGATCTCTCCATCTATGAGATCGTATTCATCGAGCTTGGCCTGTATTGCCTGGAGTGAGGCGCCACACCCCCGGGAACCGTGGGTTCCTATGAACAGAATATCCTGGTTGAGTATCTCGAAAATGGCGGCAGCTTGTACATCGAAGGCGCAAATGTGCTGCAAGACTTCGTTGACACCGAGCTGTATGCGATGCTGGGAGCAACCCTTGAGGGCGAAGGCAGTAGCTATGAGGGCATTAGTGATCTTTTCGGTACTGACGGCAATTTTACCTCCGAGGAGGAATTTCTCTACCAGGGCGGAATGGATGTCCAGTACGGTATCGACAGAATCGCAGCACAAGATGGTTTCCTGTTGTTTGAGGACGAGGAAGGATTTGGACGAGCGGCAAGCTACAATGCCGATACCTATCGTGTGGTCATCTCATCATTTGTGCTGGGCAGTATTGGTGATTGGATGGGCAATACACGAACCGCGACAATGTCCGAGTATCTGGACTTCCTGACGGGGCAGATGCTTCAGGATGTCGCTCCTTACCCCATGGAAATCGATTTCGAAACGGTAATTGTCGGCGAAACGGCCACACGGGATCTCACGATCCGCAATGCCGGTCTGCAATCCCTCGAGGTCACCGATCTTGTCTTCTTCGGCGATGGCTTTACGCATAATATAAACCTGCCATTGGTTATTGAACCCTGTAGCGAAATCGCTGTCAGTATCTCCTTCTCCTCAACCATTACAGGAGCTTTTGAAAGTGAAGTGACTATTTACAGCGATGATGAAGATGAAACTGAGTGCGTGGTGAGCCTGACAGGATGGGTGGAAGAAAACGATGTTGATGAAAACCCTGCTGTTATCACGGAAACCGCACTGCATGCCAACTATCCGAATCCATTCAACTCATCGACAACCATCCAGTTCGACCTGCAGACCAGTGAAATGGTGACACTGGAAGTGTTTAATGTGCCTGGTCAACGTGTGGCTGTCCTGTTGCAACAACAAATGCCTGCGGGATTGAACACCATCCATTGGAATACTTCCAGTCAACATCACCTCGCCAGTGGTGTGTACTTTTACCGTCTGCAAGCGGGGCAGTATTCAGCGATGCGGAAGATGATTTTGCTGGAGTAATAGTGTAACTTCTTCTCCATTTACTTTGGCCCGGGTGCTTGTCACCCGGGTTTCTCTCCCGTCTACAACCAGATATTTCCCTGACCGATCATTCCTCTCCTCTTCCGACAGACCAATAAACCAACCTTTCGCTCAACCGTCCGAATAGTAGTAACAACTACCAAGTCGGAGCCATTATGTATCGTAAACATGCACAATTCATTCTTCTCGCATTTGTTCTGGTATTCACAATCTCATGCCGGGGCAATGCATTACCAAGCTACTGGATACAATCCGGTATCATCGTGGATGGTTCGCCATCCGACTGGAATGACCTGCCTCGTCTGTGGCTTGAGGATGTGGAGCTTTCCGCCGGTATCGCCAACAATGCGGACACACTGTACCTGCTTGTGCAAACAAATGATATAAGAACACTGTTTGCCGGTCCGGGAAATGGGGTGATGTTCTGGATCGATACAACATGCAGAGAAACCCAAAACCTCGGAATCCAGTTCCAGCCGGATATTCAGGAACTGTCCATGATGCGCGGTGGTAGCGGAATGGGCGGCGGTCCAGGCGGTGGGCGTGGGATGCCCCCAGGTGGATCGAATATGGCTCCTCCCGGAGGGAACGGCATGATGCCGCCCGGAGGAAATAGTGCAGGCTGGAATAACGGACAACAGATGACACCTCCCGATTCCTCCCGGATGCGCAGAAACCAGCCTCCGGGCAACAGTATCAGGATCATCCAACCGGGTAATAATCCAATCCCGATCATTCCCCAGGACGGCAGCTATGGGCCCAAAGCTGCCTATGAGTGTATCAACGGCGTATACTGCATCGAACTTGCTATCCCAATCCATACTCTCCAGGAGAACGGATGGAGTGTACCCTGTGAAAGCGGACAGGACCTGATGTTAGGCGTGGAAACCGCGAAAATGCCATCCAGCGGTAGACGTGGTGGAGGGCGTGGCGGTGGCATGCATCCCGGCGGTGGTATGGGTGGAGGTCGTGGTGGCGGCATGGGTAGTGGTCCTCCGGGAGGTGGTCCTTCAGGTGACAGGCAGGGACCGGGCGGTATGTTGGCTCTCGAAACCGAAGTGAGCTGGCTGACAATCTCACTCGCCCAAAGACCGTAAAAGGTTCAAAACAGAATACATCCATATGCAACCAGAGTAAAGATGAGGACGATTTTACCATCCGCAACCAGACCGATCACCTCGACATGGCGTCCGAAACAACACAAACCCTCACCCTGTTGTCAGGATCCATCGCAGGGGTATCCCTGCTCGTCGGGGGGATCGGCATCATGAACATCATGTTGGTCACGGTCACCGAACGTACCCGTGAGATCGGCCTCTGCCTCGCCGTCGGCGCACGCAGCCGTGATGTTCTCACCCAATTCCTCGTGGAAGCGGTGGTATTGTGCCTGATCGGGGGATGCATCGGAATTCTTTTGGCTGTAACGGTTACCTGGGGGATCAATCACTGGACCAGCCTGAACACCGTCATCGACCTGCCCGTTGTTTTACTGGCTTTCCTTTTTTCCGTCATGGTCGGCGTATTTTTCGGGTACTATCCCGCCCGACGCGCCGCATCCATGAATCCTATCGATGCTTTGCACTACGATTAGTCTGTTTGGCCCGACTGCAGCCTGTCCGCCGTAGCTGCTGTTTGCGTAGGTGGATGCAGTCGTGGTTTCAACAGAATCCAAAGTGATCTTATAACATGTCATTGCGAACGATTTTGCCGGTAGTGGCAGTTTGGCAAAATCGTGTGGCAATCTCCTTCCAACTATAAACAGAATCCGAAGCGACTTTGGCCCGTGTGCTTGTCACGCGGGTGTCCCCATCGAGTATCCGATCAGCTCCAAACCTGTTAGTACCGTTGATTCATCGAAATAGAGATACCCGAGTGGCAAGCACACGGGCCAAAGTCAGCAAACCGTCGCGAGGAGTAAAAATTTGGGTGGCACGGTGAATCATGCTTTTCGATTCCAATGTTCCAACAAATTATTACGACAAAACAATCCTCTTCCAGATCGTACCTACTCATCCCTATTGGATTAGTGCGCTTCAGTGTGGTTTACGGAAGCGTTCGACCAACAGGGATTTCCCTCATGATTTCATCAGGACAAAACCGTTCAATGAGCAGTAGTAATCTATCGATTATTACGTCATCAGATTGACCTTTTGAATCACTCTTCCTAATTTTGTACAGGAATTTGTATTACAAATCAGGGTATTCACATTTGCGGTTCGATTTTATCAATACATGGGGATAAAGATGAAACGTTTACTGCTATTACTGTTACTGCTGCCAACAATTGCATCTGCCCAAAAAGAGGAATTGCCTCCTCCCGATCCTTCGTTGCTGGTTGGTAACTGGGTGGTTGTTGCAATTTGGATGGGACCGGAAGCTTACTATGTACGTGAAGATCACACCTTTATGTCATTCAGTTCAGATGGTACCGGATCACTTGCCTCTCCGGATGTGGACATGCAGTTCACCTGGTCAACAGATACATTTTTTCTCTTTCTTGCAGAGAATGGAAATCTTGCAGCCCGGGAGCAATCCACCTTCTGGACAGATGGAAACACTCTTGTCTGGCGTCCTGCCATGGGAGACGGCCAATACTACACTTACGTATTAGTAAAAACAATTGGTGGAAAAATTTAGTCTTCATCCTGAGAGGTGGCCCTATTGCTTAGTGACGAAGGAACGAGCAATAGGGTTTCATATAACCTCGAATGGTAAAGCAGCTACCCTTTCTGTAAAACAGCGTATGACACCCGAGTGACGAACACCCGGGCCACACAAAGAAAACCCGCTCCCAGACAGGAAGCGGGTTTTGTCTATCTCAAAGAGTACGACAGTACTTACAAGTGGATGATCGGGTTGTTGACCAGCGGTGCGATTACGAGGCTGACAACACTCATCAGCTTGACAAGAATATTGAGGGACGGACCCGCGGTGTCCTTGAAGGGATCGCCGACGGTGTCGCCTACGACGGCGGCCTTGTGAGGTTCGCTGCCCTTGGCGTGGACATTGCCCTGCTCATCTTTGAAGTGACCCGCTTCAATGTGCTTCTTGGCATTGTCCCAGGCGCCGCCTGCATTGGCCATGAAGATCGCCATCAACACACCTGACACTGTCACACCGGCGAGCATACCGCCGAGCATTTCCGCGCCGAACAGGAAGCCGACAACCGGCGGGGCGAGAACAGCCAACAGGCCCGGAGCGACCATTTGCTTGATCGCTGCGTCTGTGGAGATGCCCACACACTTGGCGTATTCGGCCTTACCACGGCTCTTGGCGACAATCGCCTGTTGTTCTTCATTCCAGTCATCACGATCCGGGGTTTCTTTCATGACTGCGAGGGCAGCTTTCAGTTCCGGGATCTGGCTGAACTGACGGCGTACTTCTTCGATCATGTCTTTCGCGGCTTTACCAACAGCACGCATGGCGAAAGAGCTGAAGAGGAACGGCAGCATGCCACCGACGAAAATACCCGCCATTACGGACGGCTGAAGGATATCGATTGTGAAATCAGGGTTGTTGTGCTTTACAACGGTTGAGAACGCGCTGAACAGGGCCAGGGCAGTCAGGGCTGCGGAACCGATGGCAAATCCCTTACCGATAGCGGCTGTGGTGTTACCGACAGCGTCCAGTTTGTCGGTGCGTTCACGTACTTCGTGCGGAAGTTCCGCCATCTCAGCAATACCACCGGCGTTGTCCGCGATGGGACCATAAGCGTCGACGGCGAGCTGAATACCGGTTGTGGAAAGCATACCCAACGCGGCAATGGCAATACCATACAGGCCGGCGAAGGTGTACGACAGGATAATCCCGATGGCAAGAACCAGAAGCGGGAACGCAGTAGAAACCATACCGGTGGCGAGACCGGAAATGATGTTGGTCGCCGGACCGGTGAGAGACTGCAGTGCAATCTCATGGACCGGTTTACGGTTTTCCGCTGTATAGAACTCAGTCAGCATACCGATAGCGGTACCGGCGGCAAGACCGACGATGGTCGCGATGAAAATACCCATCGCGGTAATTTCATTCCCGTTAATGTAAACAGAATCTTTAACGAGGGCAGTGATGATGAAGTACGACAGCACCACCATGAGACCGGCCGCGCCGAAGGTTCCTGTGTTCAAGGCTGCCTGTGGATTGCCACCTTCTTTGGTCTTTACGAAGAAGGTACCGATGATGCTGACAATGACACCGACACCTGCGATAATCAACGGCAGGAATACCAGGCCAAGAGCGCCTTCCTGGCTCCAGGTGGCATTCGGACCGGCTGCTACGGCTGCAGTTGCGCCGATAACCATGGCGCCGACGATGGAACCGACAAAACTTTCGAAGAGGTCTGCGCCCATACCGGCAACGTCACCGACGTTGTCGCCGACGTTATCAGCGATGGTGGCCGGATTACGGGGATCGTCTTCCGGGATTCCCGCTTCCACTTTACCGACCAGGTCAGCGCCGACATCAGCAGCCTTGGTGTAAATACCACCGCCAACACGTGCAAACAGTGCGATCGAAGATGCACCCAGCGAGAAACCGGTGAGGATCTGCAGGACACGCTGCAGTACTGTTTCCTGTGTCAATGCACCCGGATACATGAAGGTATACAGCAGCAGGAGCAGGCCAAGACCGAGAATGGCAAGCCCTACCACATTCATACCCATCACAGTACCGCCGGAGAACGCCACGATGAGGGCCTTGTTCAAACCGGTCCGGGCGCCATGTGCAGTGCGGATATTGGCCAGTGTGGCGACTTTCATACCTAAGAACCCGGCAAGACCGGAGCAGAAGGCGCCGACGATAAACGACAGGGCGACTGTCCAGTGAGATTCCTGGCTGTTGAAGTACGCACTTGCCAGCAAGATGGCAACGACAACAACGAAGATAGCAAGAACGCGATATTCACGGCCTAAGAACGCCATCGCGCCTTCCTGAATGTGACCACCGATTTCGCGCATGTACTCATTACCAGCTTCAGCGCGACGTACCTGTCCTGATTTGAATGCAGCAAAAAGCAATGCAACCAAACCGAATGCGGGCAGGATGTAGATCCATGTGTTAAAATCCATGTACCGCTCCCTTAACTCCAATCGCCGGTCTCAGCCGACGCCTCCCGATGTATGGCGAGCCTCCTTCCCCACTGGAGATTCGCCTCGAATAAAAAAAACTCCGCAACTCACTGTACGTTGGTGTTGTATCCCTGACCCGGTTTACCCGTCGGCACACCCACCCTCCGCGCGATTGCATCGATTTCCCGATACAATTGTGAGTTACCTGTAAAAAGTAAAGTTTGCAAAATAACAAAAGGATGGATTGGATGCTACCAATCCATCCTCAATATTTTTTTACTGCTGCTTGTTTTCCTCGGAGTCCTGCTTGTCAATTGGTAGAAGATGTTTCCCGTTATTGCGGTTCATCGCCATGCGGATTCCACCTACGAGCCAGTCAGTAACCGCCTGTGATGCACCGGCAGCCATCAGTTCCATCTGTTCTGTCTCTTCTGCTGTCAGCGATTCAAGAACACGATCCGCGAGATCCTCATATCCACCGACATCCGGATCGCTCACATCGTCCCGTATTCCCACACGCAATCGAGATATTGCAGGCGTACCCATTTCTCGCAACACAGACCGTAAACCCCTGTGACCGCCATCCCCACCCGCAGCACGCATTCGCATCATGCCCCGAGGGAGATCATGATCATCAAACACTACAAGAATATCTTCGTCTTCCACATGCAGACGATCCGCCCACCGTCGAACAGCACGCCCGGACAGGTTCATATATTCCTGCGGTAAGATCAGGTTTACTTCATGACCGGCGAAACGAGCTTTTCCATAAAGAACAACATCGCGCTGCCGCAGGCTGGTTTTCAGCCGCCTGGCGAGATGTCGTACGATACGAAATCCAAGGTTGTGCCAAGTCTGCTCGTATTCCGGACCCGGATTGCCCAGTCCCACCACGAGCTTTCTGCCCAATCTCTATCCCTCGCTGCTTTCTTCCGCAGTTTCGCCTTCTTCCAGCTCTTCTCCCTCACCTTCCTCAGCCTCATCTGCTGCGGCGGTATCACGGACAAGAGTCGGGGCAATGACCGTTACAACGGTTCTCTTGGGATTATCAATCCACTCGATGGCATCGTAGGTAAGATCTGAGAGATGGATAGAATCACCAATGTCAAGCCCATCGACATTCACTTCCAGGAATTCCGGAAGGTCTTTCGGCAGGCAACGTACTGCTGCCTCACGCATGGGCTGCTGCAAAATGCCACCTGAATTGCGTACACCAACCGGCACACCAACGACCTTGATGGGTATATCGGTATCGATCTTTACACCACGGGTAATCCCCATCAGATCAAGATGAGTGGGAGTATGGGTTACGGGATGGCGCTGGATTTCCCTGATCAGGCATTCACGTTTCTCGTCGCCCCATTGCACTTCGAACAGGCGCGGTTTGTGTGAAAGCAATACTTCCAATTCTCTTAAATTGAAGGACAATTTCACATTTTCATCTGGTGCATGGTAATACACACCCGGAATATTGCCTTCAGCGCGTACGCGTTTCGCGGCGCCTTTTCCCGATTCTTCACGAATTTGGGCCTGCAAGACTAATGTTTCAGCCACTTTCTTCCTCACACGAACAGACTGCTAATCGATTCTTCACGATAAATGCGAAGGATGGCTTCGGCGAATACCTCTGCGATTCCCAACCTGGCTAACCAGGGAAAATCTTCCATCCCTTCATTTCGTGGAATCGTATCTAACACAAATAATTTACGAATAGGACTGTTACTGATCTTTTCCACTGCCGGACCACTCAACATGGGATGAACACAGGCAGCAATAATGTCTTTGACGCCATTGGCTTCCAATGCTTTTGCCGCTTCGCACAAAGTGCCCGCCGTATCCACCATGTCATCCACCAGGAGAACATTCTTGCCTTCAATCTCTCCCAGCACATTCATCGCTTTCGCGACACCCGGACGAACTCTTCTTTTATCAACAATCGCCAACTGCGCATGCAAACGTTTGGCATACGCGCGTGCCAGCTTGATACCGCCCACATCCGGAGAAACAACAACAAGATCCTCGATTTCCTTGCGCTGAAAATAAGGCACAAATACCGCTGAACCAAGCAGGTGATCAAGCGGGATATCAAAGAAACCCTGGATCTGAGCACTATGCAGATCCATGGTCAACACTCGATCCGCTCCCGCAGCCGTAATCAGGTTGGCGACGAGTTTTGCAGAAATCGGTACTCGCGACTCATCTTTACGATCCTGCCGGGCATACCCGAAGTATGGCATCACAGCCGTAATTCTCTTCGCAGATGCGCGACGACATGCATCCAACAGCACTAATAGCTCGAGAAGATTGTCTGCAGGCGGGAAAGTCGGCTGGACAATAAACACATCCCAGCCACGAATGTTTTCCTGAATTTTAACGGAAATTTCGCCGTCAGAAAAACGCCCGACCTCGGCGGCCCCCAATGGAATACCAATATAATTGGCAATTGATCGGGCCAACTCCGGATGCGCCGTACCTGTAAATATCTTGATCTGTTGGCTCAGCCCCGGGATCAATGCATACCTCTCTTGCTGGGGTGGCTGGATTCGAACCAGCGAATGGCGGCCCCAAAAACCGCTGCCTTACCACTTGGCGACACCCCAAAGCCCCGGTGTGAACAACCTACCAGGGTGCATTGATGCCCACCAGGTGAGTGGTTCAACCGTCTACAAAACGTTCCAAATGCTCTACGCGATGCATACCGGTACGGTTATCATCACGAAGCTTTCGGTAAACCCTCAAAATCAACTCTTCGATTTCATTCCGGAAATCATTATTGATCGGATGTGCGATATCCTTGTAGGTTCCATCTGGTAATTTCCTGGATGGCATGCAGACAAACAGCCCCTGCCCACCCTCAATCACCTTCAAACCGCGGACAACAAAAACATCGTCGAACGTGATGTTAACAAACGCCTTAAGTTTCTCCTCATCACGCAAGTTCATGTTAATTTCTGTAATACGCATCCCAAGCTCCTGGCGCTTCACCCCTGACCAGTTGCGAAATAGTATTTACCAGAAAATTTCCTACAGGATTTCCCTCGATGTCCTGCTGGAATACCCTCATCAATCCACTCTGGCAAATCCGGCTTCGCAACAAAAAATTGGGCCGTTCTACCAACTGGCCCTAACTTATGAGTGCCCCTAAGGGCACACGGATTGCTGTCCAACACGTTAAGGTCAAAGTTAGATTACTGTTATAACGGAGTCAAGGGAAAACAAGTCCGAACGAGTCGTTTCTCGCTTCTCTTGCGTCTCTTGCGGCTCTAAGGTACAGTATTGAATTCCTATTCGCCAGACACTTCTGCCAACATGTACTCCCGTTTCCCTTTTCGGAGAACTATCATCCCGGAAGGCAGTATCATCGCCTCAGATAACAGGTCGGATTCATTCACTCGAACATTATTTATATAGAGAGCGCCCTGTTTCAGTAAACGTTTTGCTTCACCCTTGCTCTTCACAACACCGGTTTCGGCAAAGAACTCTGCGCAAGGTCCACCCTCTTTAATTCTCGACATGGGAATTCCAAGTGAAGGACCGTCCGAAAACACTTCCCGTAACAGCTCTTTGTCCAGTTCACCAAGATTGCCCGAGTACAATGCCTCTGCACCCTTTTCCATACGGTCTGCCTGATCGGCGCCATGCACAATCGCTGTGAACTCCCACGCGAGCCGCTTCTGAGCTGTACGCCGTTCCGGGTGCTCCTGCACTTCCTTTTCCAGGTCCGCGATCTCTTCCATGGGAAGGAACGTAAAGTACTTGAGGTACTTGATCACATCCGCATCTTCCGCCCGTACAAAGTACTGGTAAAAATCCCAGATGCTCGTCCGCGCTTCATCAAGGAATATGGCGCCCTTTTCGCTCTTGCCGAACTTCTGCCCTGTAGAACTCTCCAGCAGCGGTGCAGTCAAGCCATACGCCTGCTCACCGGTTTTCCTGCGGATCAGGTCGATTCCCGCTGTGATGTTGCCCCACTGATCACGGCCGCCCATCTGGATACGACATCCTTCCTGCACAAATAACTGGTAAAAATCGTGCGCCTGAAGCAGCATATAACTGAATTCAGTAAAGCTGATCCCCTGTTCACGGTCCTCAAAACGTCTGCGGATGCTTTCCTTCGCGACCATATAATTCACAGTGAACAACTTGCCGATATCCCGCAGCCATTCGAGCATGGTAATGTCTTTTGTCCAGTCCGCATTGTCCCGGATCACTGCAGGAGGATTTCCACTCTCGCCTGTGAGATCGAGGAACTTTTCCAATTGCGCACGGATTCCGGTCAAGTTGCTGCCAACTCGTTCATCCGACTGTAGTACACGTTCTTCCGATTTTCCGCTTGGATCGCCAATCATACCGGTTGCGCCCCCGACAAGACCGATTGCCCTGTGACCGCAACGCTGGAGGTGCATCAAAACAAGGATGGGAATCATGCTGCCGATGTGCAGGCTGTCGGCGGTAGGATCGAATCCTATATATATGGATTGGGGTGTTTCCAGGAGTCTGCGGATTCCTTCTTCGTCGGTGACCTGTTCGACAAATCCACGTTCGCGCAAAACATCTAAAGCGTTTTTTCTTTCTTCACTCATGTTTTACCCCTGGCATTCTTTTCTATACAAGATGTGTGGCTGTGTCATTCCAACAGCTTGGCTAAGGTAAAACGGTGGCTGGAGGGGAGCAATACTACAGGGGAGACTCTCGTGGTTCTTTTCATTTGATTTTTTCGGATGGCAGCAAATCCAATCATTCCGTAGCAGATACTCAGCAAGAAGTGCAATGCGAAGTTTGACAATAGATTTCAACCTGCTTTCCACTATCTGTGAAATGGCGTTTCAATGAGTATGTCCGTCCCGTATAATTGTCAACAAGTCAGATTCTGTTTAGTAAATATCATTTTTAACTACTTGTTATCATGAATATTACATGAATATTTATAGAAAACTTGAAGTCGATACCTCATTTTTTCTCGTGTATAAAGGGATGTTTTTACCACAGCTTTTGATCGGATATTCAGTGCTCATTGGAATAATGCGTATTCCTTCAACTTCTTACTTGTAAATCAAGAATGCTTCAAAAAACTTAAAGTAAAAAAATGTCAAAACCGGTAATTCCATTCAAATATATTGTATTTATCTATTTATTTTTATGTTATTTATATCAGGATTTCCATTACTTTAACCTTGAACCGAATAATCATGGTTGGCTCTCCTCGAGAGACAAAAAAGCTCAAGTAATACTTTCGACATCCCTAAAGTGGGAAATAAGAAATTGTTGTACTTCGCAGAGCAAGTATGTAAAATCACTTGAAACCCGCATAAAAACTTAAAGTAAGCGGGGAGCCATCCCTCTTCGCAGACCTCAAGAAAACTTCTTATTTGCCGATATTATAAATGAAACAGAAAAGGGGAAGGCGATGAGCGAACATTACGAGAAATATGGCAAATGCATGGGAGTGCCGGGATATGTGTCACCACATATCTTTTATGACGGCCAAGCGCACCATGCAATGTCACACGGGCTTTGTCCCGAATGTCGTAAGCTCGCACTTCGTCTGTGGCGTATACAACTGCGCGGAATGGAAACGGATAACCGTACTACCGCTACGGTAAGCGTCACAACTTGATTCACAAGCTTGCATATTAGCAAGGGCTCCGTCTACGGTCGGTTGGCCTGGGGAAATCGCCGCGATTGATCATCGCGGCGAATTTTTTTGTGTCCTACTTTGGGAAGTCACCTACTGTGCATCACGAACAACTCGAAAACCTGTGAATAAATCACTATCCGAATATGTTCCACCGCGCTCTGCAGATCTGTAATCGTGCAAAGAAAAGGTATAAAAATGGCCCCCTCTAACAACATGATAATCACCATTTTGTGGGCCAGTTGGATTTGTTATTGGACCTCCTTTCATAATAATTGTGATCCAGGTAATCGTAACACAATTCTTCAATGTTTCCGTGCATATCATATAATCCCCAAGGATTTGACACTCTTTCACCAACTGGATGGGCATAGTGATTACTGTTTCCTTCATACCATGCTGCACGAGAAAGATCCGCTTCTGTTTCTCCACTCCAATAAGGTGTTGTAGTACCAGCACGGCATGCATACTCCCATTCAGCCTCTGTAGGCAAACGATAATTTTTTCCTGGATCACGCAGGTTTAGTCGATTAGTAAACTCAATGGCTTCCTGCCATGATACATAATAGATCGGATAGTGTGTACCAATTGCATGTCTTTGATCTTCAGGAATTTGCCGTGTGGCAGAAATCCCCATAACAGATTCCCACATGCCTTGTGTTACTTCTGTAGTCATCATTTCAAAAGCATCAAGCTCAACAATATGAAGATCTTCATCTATATAACGACCTTCTTCCTCTATGGGGGACCCCCATCATGAACAATCCTGCGGGTATATACGAAAATTTCATATTTCTTACAGGTCCGTTAGAAAGCCTTCCGGCTCTTCGTCTCGAACGACGATAATCCTCACGATTTGCATTATCAATGCATGTATTTAATCGTGTAAAATAGCTCTTCCCATTCATAACCGGTTTTAACAATCATTGCGTACTGAATTGCAGCCTCTCGCCAGTTTTCTTGATCATATTCTTGATCGCCATTTTCTGCATATATATTTATAATTTGCCATAAACCATCTCTTGCTGTTTCATTCTCTGAATCCAAAAATAAGATCGAACGGTAGTCGTTGACAGCACACTCAATCATATGGTTGTAGATAGTTTCCTGTTTTGATAGTGGTTATCAGCTACAACCAAAAGCGAATCAATAGTTTGCTGAAGGTTATACTCCCTGTAATAATTCATCCCATAGATGACCAACAATACAAACAATTATAAAAGCAGCTACAAAATAAACACGACGCATTTCTTTACTATTAAAACGATCTTTTTTCTTCTTTCTTGCTATATTTCTTGATATTCTGATTGCTTCCTTCTTCCTTTTTCTCTCTTCTTTTCTTTTTTTCTTTTTTTACCTTTCTCTCTCTAATTATTTTTTCTTTTTCTTCAAGTTTTTCTTCTTCGTATTTCCTTATTTTTCTTTTCTTCTGCTGTTTTGCGTTTCTGCTCTTCTTCCGCTATCCTTTTTCTCTCGGCTTCTTCAAGTTTCTTCTTATCTTCTGCTTCTTTCCTTTCCCGTTCTTTTTTCTCACGTTCCTCGCTTCGCTTCCGCTTCCTTCCGTTTCCTTTCTTCTTCTGCCGGCGATGGACTGCTCTCTTGTGACATTCCTTACAAAGATTGTCCTCTTCTTCGTGCTCGATACAAATGTCCTCTTTACCCACATTCCCAGCAGGGTAAAACGTTTTGTATTTTTTGCTTCACCACAGATTGGGCACAGTGGGAAATCCGGTTGGATGACTGCTTCATTGAAAGCCTTGAAGAAATCCCCCGCCGATTCGAAGCGTTCTTTCGGTGATTTAGCCAGGAGCACACAAGACTACATCACTCACTAGTCTTCTTTACATTTTCCAACGGTTCCGGTGCAGTGTCTACATGGCTTTTGTGTGCCCACAATCAGCATGAAATGGAGGGTACCCGCCTCAGCAGCTTATATATGATACACCCAAGCGCATAGATGTCACTCTGCGGACAGATGTCACGCGGACGTTTGATCTGTTCAGGCGATATAAATAACACTGTACCCGATGAGGCTACTGATAAGGGTAGTTTTACTTACAGTTTCCTTTAGAACCTTTGCGATCCCGAAATCAAGAATTTTCGGGATACCTTTTCCATCAAATATGATGTTGGCAGGTTTGAGATCGCGATGCACAAGGGGTGGTTCCTGGCCATGTGCATGATCCAATCCCCTTGTAATCGCTTCCAGCCATGGCAGGATATCTTCCGGTGAATAGGGATTTTCTTCTACCTCCCCTCTCTTCCATCTTTTGTTCGAGGGTACCTCCGTTCGCATATTCCATCTTCAGGAAGTACCTGCCATCGTGAGGGAAGATCTCGTAAAACCGCACAATATTTCGTGTAATCGGACAGGTGATTCAGATTATTCGCTTCTTTTTGTAGACGGTCAATTCCGCCCGGCGTGGCCGCTAATTCCGGTTTTAGATACTTTAAAGCAAAATATTGATCATTCATTACCCGATCTTTTACCAGGAATACACATCCCATACCGCCCTCACCGATTTTCTCTTGCACTTCAAATCGGTCAGCAATTACGTCGCCTCTGCAATACTCCCCTTTAAACAAACGCAAGTTTTCTTCTGATTCCCCATCCTTCTCGCATCGGTCTACATCCTTTAGTAGATCATAGATGCGGTGCAGATCGGGATCAGGATCGATCTTACGGTTGGCTTTTGTACGAGCTCTTCGTAAAGCCTTCTTTGCTTTCTTGAATTCCCTTTTATCAAGTGCCGTTTCGCCTTCATCAATCAATAACAGGATTTCATAACACTCTTCACAAACAGTCTCAAATTCCTGTTCTTCAGTAGGATCCTCCCTTTTATGATGATTGTGAATATAGTCCCGTCCGCATCGGATGCAATCGAAATAGTCTGCTCCCACCAATTCCCTGCACTTCTTGATAGGGCACTTTCTCCCCTTTTTTGTTATCGAATTGCTCTCTGTATATACATTTGTGACATTGCCCTCAATTACATCCCGTCCGGCGGATTTTTCGGTTGTGCCGATTTTCGTGGTTCCGCCTTCTCCGGTCTTCACATGGGCGAGAATATCCTGCCTGGAATCATTTGGATCGACAGTCTCTTTTTTATCCACCTGGTCAAATGGATTTTTCGCAGTAGATGCAGAACGGCGCTACCGGTTTGGAGAACTTGCCGCAATCGGGATTGAGGCACTGTTTTACAGGTTGAAGGCATTCCGGGCACTTTGACAGGCCGGGTTCGAGGCTTGGTTCCTTGCAATGAGGGCAGATAGACGGCATGTTTTGCTCACAAAGTATTTGCTTTTTCCAGAATTGTGAGATACAAGGGAATAATATCCGGTTTTAATGAAATGAGATCAAAAATAGTTAGTGAAAATATCAAATTTCGGATAATATTCGAATAATACATATGAAACCCTACTGCGCGCAGTAGGGCCAAACTACGCCTGGACCAGTTTGTTGTGTCCCAGGCTACATTGTTCTCCCTCTGTAACCTCACCGCCCTTGTCCCAGTCATACAAATACGTTTTGAGCCGGAAGACCGCCATTACTAGTGGACTATTGCACTATATGGCTGATAGTGGATAAGAAAAATGTCACTCTCTCCTGTCGCGTCTTCTGCGTCACACCCTGCGGAAAAACCGGATGATGCTGGTAATCAATCTCGTGGGGCTTACCTTCGGATTGACTGTTTTCCTGTTGATCGCTCAATATGTCCGCAGTGAATTCAGCTACGACTCCCAGCATGCCAATGCGGACCGTATCCACGTCATCGAATTTCATGCGAGAATCAGTGAACAGGAAATGCTTGCGCCTATTGTGTCTGCAGTTATCCCGGAGGATCTGTCGCGGGAAATCACCGACATCGAAAGTTATACACGCTTGAGCCTGGTTGATGATACACGTCCCATGCGCGCCGGGGGAGTTTCCTTCCTGGAACGTGGATTGGGAGTCGTGGATTCCACCTTCTTCCGGATCTTCGACGGCTACGAAGTGATCCAGGGCGACAGGGAAACGGTTCTGACTCAACCAAATTCGGTGGTGCTGTCTGAAGAAGCGGCGCACCGGTATTTCGGGTAATGAAAACCCGGTCGGGCAGGAGTTGATGTACCGCAACCAGACCTCCCTGACTGTCACCGGTGTGTTCCGTAATCAGAAAGGACCGACCCACCTGGATGATTTTCCCCTGCTGGTTTCCTGGGACACATTTTACGCGGAACGGAATCCGGAATGGCTGAGCAACATGAACTATATCGCTTACCTGCTCCTTCATGAGGGATCGGATAAAGCGGTGGTCGAGCAGAAGATGGCGGAATCATTGGACCAGCATACCGGCGCCATGATACGCCAGATCGGCGGCGAAGCACATTTGCACCTTCGACCATTACGGGAAATTCTACCTGTATGGCGACTATTCCATTGCAGACCTGCCCACGGGGGAAATATCCACGGTGCCTGCAAATGGCGGCCATCGGGTTGTTCGTGCTGTTTATCGCCTGTCTGAATTATATCAACCTGTCCACGGCTCTCAGCACGCGCAGGGCAGTGAGTGTGGGTGTACAGAAAACTCTGGGCGCCACACGGGCGCGTCTTACCCGGCAGTTCATCGCTGAATCTGTCGTACTTACCTTTGTATCCATGCTGCTCGCCATGGTGGCAGCGTATTACCTGAGCCGTCCGCTATCGGCGATGATGAACCTCGACATCGCTTTTTACTGGCAACGCGACGCCATGTTCATCCCGTTTGTACTGATGTTCGCGGTACTCGTCGGAATCCTCGCCGGTCTGTATCCGTCACTGGCGCTTTCCTCCTACCAGCCGGTGAAAGTCCTGAAAGGGGAACATGACCGGGGGACCGAAAGGACGGCGTCTGCGCAGTACACTGGTTGTTGTCCAGTTTGTTCTATCGATCTGCATGGTGATTGCAACTGTCGTGGTGATGCAGCAGATGAATTATGCCCGCACAAAAGACCTTGGTTTCGACAGGGAACATGTGCTGGCGGTACGGCTGGCGAACTGGGACCTGATGTCACGATGGGAAACCCTTTACAATATCATGGACCGTCACCCGGATGTCATCCAGTCCGCTACCGCCGACGACCTTCCACAGGGGGATGGTTCTAATTCTGTGTACCATATTCAAGGGCAACCTTTGGAAGATCAGATTTATATTTCGTCCAAACACGTGGATGACAAGTATATCTCCACCCTTGGCATTGAACTTATCGCCGGACGCAATTTCAACCTCGAAATCCAGTCGGACACCCTCGGTGCAGTAATCATCAATGAAGCCGCTGCAAGAATGCTTGGCTATGATGATCCGATTGGGACGGCAGATCGATGAATATGAAAACATTGATCCTATTGAGTTTTCTCAACTGAACATCATCGGGGTTATTCGGGACTTCCATTTTGAATCGTTGCACAGTGAAATCCGTCCCCTGTTCCTCGAAGTATACCGTGGCGATCCTGTGAACCTGTTTTTCCGGATCCGTCCGGGATCGGCGCAGAATGTGATCGCTGAACTGGAACGTCAATGGGCGGAGTTCGCACCCGAAATGCCCCTCGATTACCGTTTTGTCGATGACATTTTCAACCTGTACTACGAACGTGAAATCAAGGTGCAGAAGCTCTTCCAATGGTTTACTTTCATCGCCATCTTCATCGCTTCGATGGGATTGTTCGCCCTGTCCACATTCGCCGCGGAACAACGGACCCGTGAGATCGGCATCCGGAAAGTGTTAGGCGCCAGTGAACCGTCCGTAGTGTTCCTGCTCACCCCGGGAATTCCTGCTGCTGGTAGGGATCGCCAACCTGGTGGCATGGCCGTTGTCATGGTGGCTGATGAATCAATGGCTGGATTCGTTTGCCTACCGGATCGAATTCGGGGTCAACACTTTGTTCATCGCGGGTGTTTTCTCTCTGCTGATCGCGGTGATGACGGTCAGCTTTCCAGGCGATCCGTGCGGCACCGGACCAACCCGGTGAGGGCGTTGAGGTATGAATAATGTCTGATTGTTGTATAGCTCAAATGAGATATGCCCCTCGTTAGGTTCGTCATCAGCAGTTTCGATGACGATCTAACGAGGGTACTTCTTTTAATCGGTACTTTCAGGTGATTCCTCGTTAGTTTATCCGCACAGTAAATTAATCATCGATACGGCTGTAGTCTTACACCTATTATACCGTACCATGCGGATAAACCTAACGAGGGCATACTATAGCCGGTGTGTGGCATGGGAATTCGATTTTCTTGTTGTTGCTGTATGCAAATCGATTCCCATGTTTCATGCCTCATATGACTATCTGGACAGCAAGCTGTAGGGCCGCACTCCGCTGGTGGGTAGAACCACCGGGCAACCTTTCTATGACACACCGACTGCGTCCACCTGCGCAAACAGCAGCTTCGGTGGACAGGCTGCAGATCGGGCCACACCCGTCATTGTGAGGATGGCTGCCGGAGTCTTTTGTCGTTTCCGGCAGACGACGCGGCAATCTCGTTCCGGTTGTGGTAAAGTTTATCGAAGCGCCATCCAGGATTGTGCGTGGGAGTTGAAGAGGAATGCTTCGGTTGTACGCACAAAAGAAACTACTGTGCGTACCCACCTCGCAACGACGTGGTTTGACTAATTCCCGTTCTTGTATTTCTCCGCAAGGTTTTTGTCGATCACATAGATACCGATCTGGCGCGCGCCCTGCTCCGAATAGTCGTATTTCTCCTGCAGGTTGGAAAGCAGCAGCTCGATCACCTGTTGCAGTTTGGATGAATACGAGTTGAAGTTTTTTGTGCCATAGTCGACAATCGCCCGGCGGAAATCCTTGTCATCCGCGTATGGCGCCAGCGCATTTTCCTTCAGGGTGCGGATGTATTTCTCGTACAGGCTGGTAAAGATGGATGTTTCCTCAATTCCCTTGTTTTCCACACGCATTTCCTGGGCAAGGGCGACTGTGATGTAGTCACTTTGCGTATCTTTACGGAATTCTTTCCGCTGGGCCTCTGTCGATTTGACGCCGATCATCAGCTTTTCAAATGCATCGAAGTACTCTTCGGTGATCTCCAGTTCATGGCCGGTGTACGTGCATTCTTTCGTCGTACCTGGCTCGTAGTTGATTGCGAAGAGGTAGTCCAGAACTTCATTTTTCAGTTGTTTTTCATTGTAATGGTAGAGCGATTGTTTGACTTCCTGCAGTACCTCGTAATCATACAAGTCGGAAAGCGAATCGATGAAACCATCCGGAATGTCCACATCCTGCGCCAACGAATCCTCATCGAAGAATTTTTTCAGCATTTCCATGGTGATCAGCTCATCCGAGCCGGAATGCGCAGCGAGGAAACGGTCCACGAGGATCAGCGATTGCCGTCCGGAAAAACCGGAATTCCCTTCGACTTTTGAGTCCTTGATAACCGCAGTCCTCATCTTTTTATCAAAGGCTTTCACATCGGCCTCGGTCAACCAACTGGGAACCTTGCCCGTGTAGATATCCATTTTCAGTAATAGCAGACCTTTGTCCACGTATTTGCTATACTTGGATGGCGTTTTGATCCATTCACGGATGGATGGAGTATCCGGACGCAACCTTGAGGAGATAATGGTTTTGGCAAAGTTATTCAAGACTCTCGGCAGGAACCGTTCCCCGATATTTTTCCCGAACTTGTTGAAATAAATCGAGATTTCCGTGTTGTAGTCCAGGATATAGGGAATGTTTACCGGGATAATCCGGTCCTGGAAAGATTGGACATCATCGTAATGCTTCTTATCCTCGGGATTGACAAGCCCCAGGAACAGGGTATGGATCCGTTCCTCGTGCAATCCGACCTTATGGACTCCATCGCTGATGATACCATGATAGTTTTTCAGGCGTTCGATGTTGAATTCCTTGATGTCCATGAGCGCCAGGACGCCATTGTTGGTTTTCGCCAGGTAGGAGAACATGAACCGGACATCGTCGTTATCGAAAAGATCGCTGACAAGTTGCTGAAGAGTTGGATTTTTAATCGGCCGTTTATCGACCATGTCACCGGGATTAAACACACTGATCCCTTCACCCATCTGACGGCTGAAGAAATTCCTGCGTACATAAATCATCGAATAGACATCCATGGGATCGGGAAGAATATCCAGCAAGGATTTGAAGATTGAACTGCAGATCGTGCAGGGAATATCCCGGAATATCCATTCATACTGTTTATCGGAAAACAACTTCTTCTTCTCTTCCGGGTCCTGGATAAGCGCGTTAAGGAAGCGTTTCCGGTTGTCTTTTGGAATCATCAGGATCGGATGGTCATGATTCGGGCAGGAGAAGGCCAACACTTCTTCCGGGTATTTGACACCATTCGACAGGTGAGTGCCGTTCTCCTCCTGTTCTTTTTCTTCCCCAGTATGACCGTTTCCTTCCAAACCCCGAATAAAATCTGTGGACCGTTGCATTTTCCGAGTGAATCGCCGGTACCCGCCCAACTTGGAGAGTTTCAGCTTCCAATGAACTTTGTACGTCGCTCCTTCCGGGGTTTTGGCATAGGATTCCAATTTCTCAAGGATGTTGTTCAGGAAGGTGGATTTTCCGCTGCCGGGAGGTCCTTCGAACAGGAAAATATTGTTACGTTGCGTCCCTTTCCGGAATCCTTCCGCAAGACCCATGAGCCGGTTCATGAAAAGACGATCCGCGAAAAACGGGTTATCGCATCCATTCACAAACAGGTTCGTTGAGTTGTAATCGTGGAAACCGATAGATTCTGTGGAAGCTGGATAGTCATCCACCCCGTTTGGTACATAGTAATGCAGCATGTCGTGGAACAGTTGGAAGATATCACGAAACACATTGTAGGGATCGGTAGCAGCGAGATGCAGAAAATCATTAAAGGTGATCGGTTCACGCCGTTCCTTTTCAAGAAGTTCGTGCCCGATCTCCAGCAATGCTTCGAGTCGTTTTGCCCGACGCTTGCTGGAAATCAGGTCTTCCTGCTCCACTGTATTTCCAGTTTTTTTCGTCATGGCTCTATCTTTTCTTTGTTTAATTTCCGGTCTTTCATCGTGTAGAGAACACGTTGTTCCGTTGTTTCCACATTTTCGTCATCAGAATCGCGTTTTTGTACAACAATCTCCGTTGTTTCCAGTTGCACCTGGCCATCCCATAAAAATTCGATACCCAGCATTGTATCCCCGATGAAGTCCTTGACAAGCTGTTTACCTTCGAAGGCATGGACGAGATACAGGTTGTCTTTGTCCGTTTTTTCCCTGTCTACAGTGATCAGTGGTGGATGGTAGAGCGAATCGATCAACATCTGCTTGTAGTCTTGAGCTTTCCTGCTTTTGACATAATACTGCCATGTCCGGCGTTCCGGGTTGAATTTCCGTCCTGCGACAAACAGCTTGTGCTGGTCAACGAAATCCTGGTCGGTAAATGTGTTAATCAGGGTGAAATCGGAGAATTTTTTCCGCAACTCGAAAATGCTGTTTTGCCCACGTTTGGTCTTGATATCAAATTCGGACCTCATCTCGGCATTCTCGATCTTTTGATACTCGAAAGTCAGTTTCCCTTTATCCGCCAGTTCCTCGACATACTGGATCAGACGCAGGCCGATAGCGTACGGATTGATCCCAACCCGGCTGATGGAAGTGACACCGGCATTGGTTTTCGCATAGGCTACCTCATGGCCTTTGATACGGTCATCCATGCGAAACAGGGTGTCATGCCAATAGCTCGCCCATCCTTCATTGATGATTTTTGTCCTGATCTGCGGTTCGAAATACAGGGCTGTATTTCGGACAATATCCATTACGGATTTCATCCAGATGTTTTCATCCTGCTTCAACTTGGTGGAATTATCACGGATGAATTCGATCAGATCATCATAGCCGTTCTCTTTTCTCTTTTCCTTGAATTTTTCGAATTTGCTGGAAAACTCAGGGTATTTCAGGCGAACATCGGCAAAAAACAGGTTTTCTGCCGTATCCGGATTTTCTGCATGCAATTCGTTGTAGCGTTCAATCTCCTGGAAAATTTCATGCTGCTTGATCTTTTCCCGTTCCTGTAAAAATACGTCGAAATAAAAATCCAGCCTTTCGCTCAAATTGTATTCCACCGGATAGTTCCGGTGGGTCAGTTTCCGGTAATACCCGGCGAGGTTGTCAATTCCCCTGCTGAATTCGATAACGTAATCCACCCATCGCCCATGTTCGCTGCGGAGCTGATCAATCAACCGTTTATCCGCAAGCGCCTGGCCTACAAAATCATCTCCCCATGTTTCCTCGAACATCGTATTGTTCTGGAAAAAATCGATATGTCCCAGCACATGGTAGAAGATCATGATATTCAGCCAGTCCGGATTGTTATCGTTGTAAAACGATATGGCAGGACGGGAATTGATCACCGTTTCATAGGGATTGGACGGATACAACTCATAGCGTCCCTGTCCCTGCAGCACCTCCACATCCTGTACCCAGTAATCATACAGGGTCGGGATCATCACTTTCGGTGATAGCGAGATCATGTCCCTGTTGGTGACGATGTATTCCAGGGTTTCGGATTCGAACTGCAAACCGGCGTCTTTCGCCCTCAGTTTGCATTCTTCCATGATCGCTTTTGTATGTTGACTGATGATTTCCATGGTTTTCCCCTGCTTTTAACGTTAGCTGATAAGCCTGCGGATCGATTCAATAATCCGCGCTTCAGTCGCGCTTTCCGCCGGAAGCGCATCCATACGGAACAGCTCCGGCTTTTCTTTCAGCAGGTTTGATTTCCCGATGTATTGTTCCACGGCAGTTTCACGTTGCGAAGACCATGAATTGCGTGCAACGGTGATTCCGAAACGATTGGCATAGGTAAGCATTACCTTAATCGCTTCCACCGCTTGTTCTTCTCCCCCTTGCCAGTCATCGCCGTCGGTACCGTGGAAGACATAAATATTGTAATCCTGCACAAGGTTCTCGTCACGCACGATCTGGTTTACCTTTTCGTACGCAGGATGAATTTTGGTTCCCCCGGCAACCTGCAGGTTGTGGTAGGTGTAAAAGTTTTCCACCTCTTTCACTTCGGTATCATGCAGGATAAAACGAGTTTCCACATTGTTCTTGTACTGGTACATCAACCAGCTATAAATAAACAGGTGCTGAGTCGTCACTACTTCCGTCGGTTTTCCACCCATAGAACCTGAATAGTCACGGAGGAAGAAGACAATCGCCTGGGATTCAAAATCTTTCTCTCTGGACAGGATACGGTAAACATGATCGTTCGGACTAATCACCAGGTCTTCCGGATCGGGAGTTTCATCCCGATTGACCCGGCCGAGAAGGATATTCGTTTTCACGACTTTTTTGAGCGATTCTTTTTTATCAAGAATTTGCCCTGAAGAACGGTTCCTGTCAGTGAGATCATACTTGTATTTCGTCAGCGACCGTTTTTTTTCCCTTTGTTTTCAAGTTGGGTAGCTGGAATTTTTCCGTGAGGATCTTGCCGAGGTCGAAAGCATCGGAGGTGACATCATGTTCAGCGCCTTCGCCTTGCCCGGCGCCCTGGCCATCGCCACCCTCCATGGGTTGTACCTGCTCCTCACCGATCACCTCACCCTCTTCCCCTTCACCGGAACCGCCTGTACTTTCTTCCTCCGTTACCGCATCGTCATGGAGGAATTTGGGTTCATCAGTTGTAGGAACAATGACAATTTTATCCTTGCGGTCTTTGCTGGGGCGGACAATTCTGCCGATACGGATCCGTCGCGGGAAACCATCCTTTTCCCGTTCCTTGTCCTTGTCGAGTAGTTCATCGAGGGTGCGCACATACGTCGCGGATGTGGATCGTGGCGGTGATCCCATTTGCAGATGGATATAATCATACCAGGAGTACAGCGAGGGTAGAGAAGGAAGTTGGGGACGATCCACAGACGGGATTCCCTGTGGACAATCCCTGAATTCACGTTCAAGGTTCCGGCGATGCTCGTCCTGATCTTCCTCGCTGTTCCGGTCGTATTTCCTGTAGTCGTCGTCTTTCATCGGGATTTCCATCCCTTCTGTACTGTTCAAGTGATTTTGAACGATAACGCTTCTTCTGAAAGAAGCAGCCACTGGTCCTTACAGCTTGATACATATTATTCTTCCCATTAACTGGCGTCATCCTGTGTACAGAAGTATTCAATGGTTTTTTTCGCACATGTATTGCAATAGCCGAGTTTTTCGACCATTGTGGAAATCATCCGGTTATAGAGTTTCTGGTTGTCTTCGTTGGTCCTGTTGGAAAGAGCACCGACCAGGCTTCCCGCCCCTGCGACATCCGATTTCAAACGTACATCGGTAACAGCTTTCACCAGCTCATTGTTGTCCATGAAATCATAGTTGGGATCCTGGATCATCTTCTGTCCATAGATCTTCGCAATAGTGGTCCGGAAGCTCTGACGCTGTTCATTTGTTTTCAGTCCCAATCGCGATTCCACGCTGTTGATGAAGGTCTCGTCAATTTTCAGCGGCACAAGTTTCCCCGTTTGCGGATCTTTGTAAGTCCAGATCTTCTCCGGTCCGAGGTTCTTGGCGTCAATGCCGATGATCATGTTGACATAATTCATCACATCTTTTTCCACCGCGGTCGGCTCATTCATGTATGCGTTAAAAATAGCGGTCATGACATTTTTACGGTGCAGTTTCCGTGCGGTCTTCAGGTCGTTCATGTACTTGGTACGGTCATTGGGGTCCTGCACATAATCGAGGATCACCGTTTCCAGCGCTTTGAAGATATCCCCGGCGTACATGCACCTACCTTCCTGGGTCTCCGAACGTTCAAGCTGGATCTGCAGGGAGCGTCCA
Source organism: bacterium (assembly GCA_963674515.2). GTDB lineage: Bacteria > Electryoneota > Electryoneia > Electryoneales > Electryoneaceae. Next base: position 59,539 of record CAXXQY010000023.1, on the reverse strand, counting down.
AGGTTACGGTGCCCCAATCCCTTCTGTCCGAAACGCTTGGTGATGTCGGGATCATTATTCAGATCACCGATCACTTCCGCCAGTGTTTTAATGCTCTTTTCCCCGGCGACTTCACCTGCGGCGAGTTTCATCATCTCGATGGGTGTCAGCTTGTTGGACGGCGGCATTCGGGTAAGAGTAACCGCCACGGAAAGCGCGTAATTCAGGTTCGGATCGACATGCAGGCTTTCATTAACAAAGGTCGTCTTTTTCCCGCTACCCAACGCAAACTCGGTCAACTGGCTCTGCAGGCGATAGTTGGTGTTATGCGCCATGTAGGTGAGTCGGCAACGGTCCACAATCGGCGCCTGCTCTTTTTCCTCGAGGAAACGGGCGAATTCCGCGTTATTGCTGGTGGCAATAATCAGGGTGTCCAATGGCCATTTGAAGCCCTCGATTTCAAGGGTACGGTTCTGGATCACCCCGAGGTAGATTTGCACCAGGTCCCGTTTATTCTTGAAGATCTCATCCGCGAAATGGATACCACCCCCGGCGACACGAGCCAGCGCACCACGGCGGAGGTCGAAACGGTACGGATTGTTCGTATCGGAAATGTGCAGCAACCGTGTGATCGATTCATCGCCAAGCAGATCCACCGCCGATGAGGTGATTTTGTCCTTCGCCGCGTATTTACCGGTGAGAGTCCCGCGTGATTCACTGATCGGTAAGGGGATAATTTCGATGAAGTCCAGCATTTCGCTGATGTTGCCGTCAGCCTTTTCCCTGATCTGCTGAAGGATGTAATCCGAGCAGGCACCCAAAGGACGGAAGTTCCTGTAGAACTCATCTATCTGTTTTGGTTTTGCACCTGCTTGTTTCAGATACGCCTGGTTTTCACCGGTGTCTGTGAACAGGTTCATCGCCAGGATCATGGGATCTTCATAGGTCTGCGATTCAATCGAGGTAATTTTCCCGTACCCGTTCAAACGGTCGAGGTGGTTAAATTTGAACGTATATCTGCGGTTTTCCGGAAGCGCGCTGAACCTGCGGTACAAATGGTTAAGGTAATCGACGAAGAAGGTTTTCCCGTTGCCGGGTTCGCCGATCAGTACAAACGCCATCTCCTTGGATGATCCGCCTTCGGAGGCATCCTTTACAAACGATACAAAACTGTTGATCTCATCGAACATGCCGATGATGTGTTTTTCTCCTTCACGGAATACTTTGAAATCATAGGTGTACCGTCCATTGACTGTCACCTTCTCCATCATCTCCGGATTACCCAGAATCATCCGTGTAAGAGCCTGGAACACATTTTCAATACGACGTTCACCTGCAACTACCTTCTTGAGATGGAAATCCAAGGAGGTAACTGCGTCGGTCTGAGTTGTATTGGCCGAATTCATTGGTTTTCCTCCTCTACTGTGAAACGTTCGCACGTTTCAGGATGAACTCCTCTCAATGGTCAAACAGCGATCGTCTATCCATTGATGGACTCTGGATCATTCTTGAATCTGATCCACGTTTGCTATTTCAAGGATCCGCATATATGGGGAACAACACAATTAACAGATGCGAATCATCCCCCTGTCGGTTACACCTCAGCATTCACTTGCAAGATTCACAAGTCGACAAATTTATAAAAATCGTTGTGAATAATTCATTTCCCATTATAATAATGAGCAAGTGATATGCCATTCTCATTAGTACCGCGCACATTCAAAATCAGAAAATGTAATAAGTACTGAAAATGACAAATGATATAATGACCATTATGATTTATTCCAAGTATCCGTATTTTGTTATTCATTCTAAATAAATTTTTTACAAAGGCTGTGTAAAAATACTTGTTTATATTTTTATTTTTTAACATATTACACCTTTTTTATCTGAAAAATTTGTAGACATCTGCTATGATTTATCGTTGTTTAATTCCGAAGTCTGCCTTATATTTTCTTAAAATAATTGTAACATGTATCTATATCATCCTCCATAAGATTTTGTCCTGTTCGAATTGAATACAGTAGACAAATATCAAGTGGGTAAATAATGCATCACAGTGGAACGATTATTCACAACTCATTCCTGTCGGATTTTCTATCAGTATTCCATTTCCCGTGAAATGTTCACCATTAGATGGAATGACCTTCCCGTGATTGTGTTCATATCAAGCGAACAGGCACTCCTGCAGAGAGACAAATTGCCATCGCCTTTTCTTGAGGAGTGCCAACAAAAGGTGACTTTCACTATATATTTACTATATATTCTACACTATCATCATTATTCTTCAGGTTGGGCGTGCATTTTCACGCCCGTTGCATTCAAAGGTCGCTGATGCCAGGATTGGGAAACAGACTTAAACGGTATTTTACAGTCCGTATCCATTCAACTATCCTTGGAATAGTCCTCATCGGGTTCATTATTGCTGGACTTTTTCTTTTTGAAACCATTGAAAACGAACGTTATAGAAGTGTTCAGCGAAATCAGTTACTCACCGAATTGAGTGTCATACGTGCTACACTCGAAGGCGCTCTTAATTCTGAACTACTGTTGGCTCGTACACTTGTTACCGAAATGACACTTCGCCCGGATATTACAGAACAACAGTTCAACCAGGTTTGCCGTCATTTTATGGCGGAATCCCGTTTCATCCGCAACATCGGTCTGGCCAAGGGCACCATTTTAACATTCCTCTATCCTCTTGAGGGAAATGAAGCGGCAATAGGTTTGAATTATGAAGAAGTGCCTGATCAATGGGAAGCTGTCAGACGTGCGATAGAATCTCGCCAGACCGTGGTTGCAGGTCCTGTAAATCTTGTTCAAGGTGGTATCGCTCTCGTTGGACGCACTCCAGTATATGTTCCATCATCTACTCAGTCGCCTGATGATGATCAATATTTGGGACTTGTCTCCGTAGTAATTGATATCCCACTTCTTTTCTCTTCTGCGGGTCTGGATGAGGTTCCCTTTGAGTTGGCCATTCGTGGCAAAGATGGTTTGGGTGATGCCGGTGAGGTTTTCCACGGGAGTGAGGAGCTGTTCCGTCAGGATCCCGCCCTCCTTGAAGTAAGTCTGCCGGATGGTACCTGGCAGATTGCGGCAATTCCTGCCGAAAGCTGGTCGATAACGTCACCGTTGATTCCGCAGTATCGTGCAACCGCCATCCTTTTCTGCGTATTGTTGTTAGTACTAATAATCGCACGCCTGGTTGCCACAGAAAAAAGAATACGGGCAGAAGAGACTCTTCGTATAAATGAGGAACGTCTCAGATTGACCATGGATGCAGCGAGGGTGTATAACTGGATGGTTGACCTGCAAAACGACACTCTGGTGCTTGACAAAAGGTTATTGCAGGAACTGGCGCAGATGCATGCTTCAAATGAGGATCAAACGTCATCTGCACCTCAAAACTATGAAGAAGAATTACTTCGAGCGATTAAAGAAAACCTGTCAAATAATTCCCCATATATCGAATGTGACATACACTTTTTCAATGCTTCAAATGAAATCGTCTGGTTATTGTGTAAGGGTGAAATTATTCAACGAGGCCAAGACAATAATCCACTTCGTATAATGGGAATAGGGTTGGATATTACGGACAGGAAGGAAATGGAAAAACATCAGGATGAACTCATTGGTAAACTGCAAAAAGCGCTTGAAGAAATCAAAACCTTAAATGGGTTGCTTCCGATCTGCTCTCATTGCAAAAAAATCCGGGATGACAAGGGCTATTGGAACCAGATTGAAGTCTATATCCGGGACCATTCCGATGCAGAATTCAGCCATGGAATCTGCCCCGATTGCGTAAAAAAACTCTACCCTGAATACAAACAGTAACTATTATCTACCATGGCTTCGCCTGACTTTTCTTTCAACCTCCTCATCTCTTTCCCAATTCGAGAACTGGATTCCCACCATTAGCGAAAGAAATACGCCTTCATATGCCTCATACCGATTATCGGCTCCAAATAACATTCCCCTGTAGGACAGATCAAATGACAGAAAAAGCGGCGCGTCATACCGTAGCGATACTTCATACAACTTCGGCGCTATTCCATCTTTCATGTGACTGGCGTCGATAGCATACACCATTCCCCGAAATCCAATCTTAGAAAAAATCGGTGCATCCAGCAGAGGTATGTACACACCAACAGGAGCGGCAAAGATCGCGGTTGGTCCTTCATGTATGTTCGGGGCAAATGTGCGAAATGCAGAAAAGGAAAATGGCGGTTTCAAAAAATAGAGAAACTCATAAGAATGATTTGAATGCGAAAAATCTTCGCTGTCCCAATGTGTGTAAACAGACACAACCCCGGCAGTCAACTGAAAATGGGGATCGAAATCATCGAGCACAGCAGTGCGAACGGAATCTTGCGCCAACGATTTTACGGGGATATAAAACAGCGCAAAAACGAACAGACCGGTAAATATGAAAATCTTCATCCTTGTCCGTATCCATGTTGATATAAACATCCTTGTGCAAATTATTTCAGGAATATATACGACTGACAACCCAAATATCGCCTCTCAGAAGCAATGAAAAAATTTCTCTTTACTCCATACCATACCGTATGGTATGTTTACAAAGTATAAATGGGAGAATAAAATGCGCTGGTATGGATGGCTCACCGTTGTCCTGGGGATTTTAATAGGAATCGCTCATGCTGTGTTAGGGACAGTAGAATTCCTGATACCTTTTTCTCGTACATCGGAAGGACAACCGATTTTTGCTGAATTGTTTGCCACATGGCATTTCCCGTCAATCAACATGTTGTTGCTTGCCGGAGGATTGGCGTATCTGCCTCGTGTTAAAAATGGAGCCCAAGCTTTGGGTGGATTTATATTTCTTCATAATATCCTGTTCACCATTCTGTTGTTCTGTACATCACTGTTTATCACGCACAACCTCCTGAAACCCTGGCAATGGATCTTTTATCTTTGTTACTCAGCCCTGGTCTGGATAACCGTCCGATCCATCGTCCAGGACCAACAGGCGGGAGTAGTGAAATGAGCCACCGTAAGCGTGAAGACTGGTTTACAGCCGCGATTCCCATCCTGAAAAAGAAAGGTCTGGATGGTATAACCATTGATGTGTTATGCGTTTCGCTGGAACGAACCAAGGGATCGTTCTATCACCATTTCAAAAACCAGGATGCATTTTTGAAAGAATTCATCGACTGGTGGTATACCACATCAACAGCAGAACTCATTGAAGAAATTAACCAGGCTGGTACGGCTGCACAAAAGATGCAATTGATCGAATCATATGGATATGCACTGGATCTGGAGTTGGAAAACGCCATGCGCGCCTGGGCACGCACTGACGCACGTGCTGCAGATGTTATCAACCGAATGGACGAAACACGGCTGAGATTTCTCGTATCTATCTACAAGAGTTTCATCACTGACGAGCAGTTGGCGGTTTCGATGGCAAACATTGACTATGCAATGAGCATCGGTTTCATCGTGATGGATCCGAATGAATTGAAGAATAACCGAAAGACTATGCAAGATTATATAAAAGTATTGAGTCTTTCATTTTTGTCGCTCGCAAAGGTAAAAAGTGCGCTTCATCCGGATGTAAACCAGGTGGAATGGGAACAATTATTCCTTCGATAGTTGATCATTGAATATTCTTCTGTTCGATAAAATCAGGATATGGACATTTGGAATTACTCCTGGATTTCTTCAGATGAGGGATCATCTTCCTGATCTTCTTCATCCGGTGTGTGTATATCCAGTATTTTCATTCCGGCAGCGTAGTCGATTTCCTTGATATTCTTGAGATGCAGGAGTTTATCCACCAGTTCGCTCATACGATTGGATTGACGGATGATCTTCTGATATTGATCGTCAATTTTATCCGGTTTAATCAGATTTAGTCGCAATAGATCCGCAGAACCTTTGATAATTGCGAGGGGATTATTGAATTCATGCGCAATGGTCGCCGCCAGTTGATTCGCCACTTTGAGTTGTTTCGCATGGATTTCGGCGTTTTTCGCACGTTCGAAGTGTTCCAACGCTTCTGCTGTTTTTTCATCCACCATTTTTTGCAGAAGGATTTTTTGTGCTTCCGATTTCTTTTCCCGCAATCGCATGATGACAAAAAATCCCGCGATTACAAGTAATATCATGGCAGCTTTGAAAAACGCTGTCTCGTAGAAATAGGGTGGGATTTGAATACGCATGGGTGTTACAATAGATGTTTCTCGTCCGAAACCATCATAGCCTTTTACATGCAGGCAGTAGGTTCCCGTTGGAAGGTTCTCAAAGACCGCATAATTATTACCTGATCGCCAGTAATCGTCCGGATCAAAGCCATTCAATCTCCATTTAAACCTGTTATGATGCTCGTTTACAAAATCTGTCAAGGCAAGATCCAGACGAAATGCCCGTTCTCCAAGCGGGAAACGAACGTGATCCGATAGCGGAAAAGGCTCGTTATTCATAGAGATACTAACAAGAAACGGTGACAACACTGGGGGTGAATTTGTAAATAACGAATCGGGTGTAAAACGGAAAAAACCATTCTCCTGCATTGCAACGACGGAACCGTCCTCAAGAAGAAGAACATCTTTCACACAGTCTTCAGGCAAACCGAAATCACGATCTATTATGAGATGGATAGAATCATCATAAACATGCAGGCCATGCGACGTTGCCAGGAACACACGCTCTTCTTCATCCTCAAGGTATTTGTAGATTTCAGTTGCGGGAGACAGATCACCGACAAATTCCCTGCGAAAATCTCCCTCCGGTGAAAACCGCAATACTTCCTGAGCGGAAGTAACAACAATATCGCCAGATGGTGTAATGCAGGCATTGTTAAATCGCGCTCTGGGAATCCCGTCTCTTTGATCGAAAACGCGGATGGAATCTCCCTGAATACGAACAACTCCGGCCGAAAACGTTCCAAACCAGTAACTTCCATCCACGTGAGTCACGCAGGAAAGCGCAGCAAAAGCATCGGAGAACAGAGAATCAGGATACACAATAAGATCCACCCAATTTCTCGCGGGGAAATCCTCCGCATAACGGTATCCTTCTTCCCGCCATTGCCAGGCATGTCCGTCTTTCAGGGATGCGGGACCATTCCAGGTTCCCACATAAAGACTGGTATCCGGCGCTGCGTACAAAAAGGTGGAATGCTGAAACCTGTCCTCGGTATTCCGTAAAGTAGCGCCGTTCCAGGAATACACAGAATCCCGCGCGATAAACCACTGGGTACCATCAGGCCCCATTGTCGCATCATGATAATTTTCACCTGCTGTCATTCTTCCACGTAACAACCGCATTCTTCGGGATCTTCGGTCATAGAGATGTATCGCACTACTGGAAAGAATGAGGATGTTCTCGTTCTTATCGACAGCATAACCCCAGGTATCGTCCGGCAGATCTTCAGCATCGAGAAGAATCCGAAAGCGACTCCCATCAAATGTAACAACACCATTTGTTCCTGCGAACAATAAACAGTTGTCATTGCAGGGGATCATTGTTTCTACAGATTGGAGGAATGGATATTCGTGTGCAGTATAACATTCGATCTCACGGCTAACCAGTTTTGCAATATGACCGTTTTCCCAACCCAGCCACAGGATTCCCTGGCGATCCTGGTAGCAGCAGGTAAGATTTCCCGATTGGACATCTTCCAGTCCGGGCGACAGTGTAATTCTTTCTTCCGGGGATACAATTGTAAAATCGGAACGGTTGGAAATAAAGATCAGTTGTTCATCGAAGAAAAAATTTACTTCAATTGTTTCATCAATATGGAATTGTTCATTTGCACGTTGGAAGTCGCCGTTAATCAACTTGTACAGGTTGTATTCCTGAGTAACCCATATCGTCCCATCACTTGCGACAAAGATATCCCTCACTATCCACTCATCCGGTTGCCCTTCCGGCGAGTAATGTTGAATCGCCTGCCTGTATCGCGACATCCTTGTTTCGGGATTGGAGATTGCCCATTGCTCTGAATTGTCTACGAATTCCGGATGTCTTTCATAAAATCTATCTGCACCAATTGCTTCGTATTCATTGACAAGTTCAGGATTTTCAAATTCGATCAATTCGAGAAATTCTGAGTACTCAAGGGAATACAACCCTCGAGGCTCCATTGCCATCCAGACCACATTTCTCTGAGAATCATATTCCATTTCGTGGGTAACGAGGATTGTACTCCGTTCAGGATCAATCTCCCTGTACGGGATGCGGTATTCTCCCATCCCCCGCACCAGGCTCACCCCTTCATCATGGGCAATGACAATTCCTTCCTGAGTAAAAAACAGATCTCTCACAGGTTCATTTTGAAACAATGGATACAAGCTGAGAGAATGATCCGCAATATGCAAAATGTTCAATCCTTTGAATGTTGCGATATAAATGTTCCCGTCAGGACCTTCTCGCATTGTATAGACGTAATTATCAGAAAGACCGTTTGAAATAGAATATTGACGAAAACGGCATCCGTCATAACTCATCACTCCAGAACCACTCCAGAACCAGAGGATACCCCTGCTGTCCTGCATGATTCCCCGCTTGGAACCAGGCAAGAGATTGGGATCATCATAGATATGAAGCGGGTATGTCATCGAATGGGAAGTCAAAGCGAGAAATAATAGAAGAAATGTAGCTGTAATTATTTTCCTATTGGCAAATCGAATGCTGGAGATACTTCGATCACACAACGATTTGTGTGATGTTTCCAGCTTCAGGCAGAGTTTTGTGAGTGAGTGGATTACCATGAGCTCTTGTATTAATCAGGTATATAGATAGAATATAACGCAATTTGCTTAGCATGGGTAAAATGTAATTTTGATTTTCTACGATTTTGAAATGGGTTCTTCAACATTTCATAACATATTCCGTTGCTTTCATTTTGAGGTTTTGAAATTTTCCATTATATTTCACTTGGAGCCGAATTGTCTATAGGTGTTATCATGCAACGTAAAGTGTACGCAATTTCGGCTCTATTTCTCTTTTTTCTCGTTTCCTTTTCCTACGGTCAAAACCTTCTGAACCAACCTGAAAGCGTGGTATACGACCAGGTAAACGATAGATATATCCTTTCAAATTGGGGCGGAAATGGACACCTGATCCAGGTAGATTCCGAAGGCAATCAGGATTACTACATGGAAAATGTTCATTGCCATGCCGGTCTGTACCTGCAGGACGGGATCCTGTATGTCGCCTGTCGTGATTATGGCGTAAAGGGAATTGACCTTGCGACCGATTCTATTCTTTTCAGTGTCCCCGGTCCGGGAATCAGCAACCTGAACGATATCGTCGCAGACACTTCGGGAAACCTTTATTTATCCTATCCGACTGAAAACAAGATCTACCGTTTCAACCTTGAAGACAGACAGTTGATCGAGTATGTCACGGAAGGTCTCACCACACCGAACGGTATGCATTTTGACGCGGAAAACAACCGGATTGTCCTGATCTCATACCGATTAAACTCACCTGTTCAGGCGATTGATCTTGCCGATTCATCGCTTTCGACCATTCGCCAGACACCATTGGATGGCCTTGACGGTCTCGTTCGTGACAGCAATGGCTACTGGTATGTCTCCTCCTGGTATACCAATGCGCTGCACCGTTTTGAGCCGGATTTTTCAGGCGTACCCCAAATTGTCGCCACCTTCAATGACGATCCGGCGGATATTCATTTTGACTCCTGCAACAACCTGATCGCAGTTCCCCTGTTCTTTACACATGGTCTTGCGTTTGTCGACCTGGAAGATGCTGTTAGAGATTTTTCAACTTCGGAATTGCCCGCTGAGATGATCATACTTTCGAATTACCCGAACCCATTCAATTCTACGACAACATTGCGGTACTATCTGCCTGAGACTACGGATGTGCGGCTTCAGATTTACAACCTTCTTGGTCAACCGGTTTACAGTTATTCCGTAGGATTGGCAACCACAGGATGGCATTCACATCATTTGCACGCTTACGGATTTTCCAGTGGTGTGTATATCGTCGCTATAGATGCCATGGGGATTCGTTCAACATCGAGAATTCACCTTGTTAAATAGGTCATAACGTCATCAGAAAGAGAAGATAGTGATCAAACCTCAACTGGAATGATCAACCGGATTGCTATACTTTTAAAGTACAAAACCGGACCGGAGATAAATGGTGCAATCGGACGTTTCACAATCCAGGCAGCAATCACAACGGATAGTTGTCACTGTCGCCATCATGATCTCAATCGCACTGTTGCACTTTGTCACCGGCCCGGCGTATCACGGCCCCTGTCCCAAGTTTGTGAACTGGTACCTGATTGATATCCTGCTGCCGTTCGGTTTTTATTTTCTTCTCGGTCTGCAGGAAAAAAAGGTCCCTTCCCTCCGTCCATGGTATTCCAAAGCGATCCTTGTTTTCATCACCTGCCTGTTCGTCGAGCTGGCCCAATTCAGGGGAATTCACCTGTTCGGAAACACCTTCGATCACTGGGATATTGTCATGTATGGTTCAGGGATCTGTCTCGCAGTCCTGACCGATTCCTTCCTGTTTCCAAAGATTTTTACGTCATGGAAATCACCATCCGTGAACTAATTTTTCTCTTTAAAGCTCCATCGCAACCCGCCATCCCTCTTTCACAGCATCATAAATCTGGCGCGGTTGTGCAGCATCTCCAATTATATGGGTTTCCACACCTTCAGCGGTAAGTTGTTCACTGATCGTATCAACCTTTACCGCTCCCACCGCCATGACTACAGTATCAAATGAACCGAGCATGATCTCTTTGCCGTCTTTTTCACCAGAGGCAGTATTTCCATCAAATCGTGTGATTTTGGTCGAAATATGAACAGGTGTTTGGGATTCATTCAGTTTTTTCAGTGCGAGTTTTCTGCTGACCGGTTCCATGTCACGGGCGATATCATCGAGCATTTCCACGATGACAGGCGATTTTCCCTGGTTCAACAGGAATTCCGCGGTTTCCACACCCACCAGTCCACCGCCGATGATCAGGACATTATTTCCCGCTTCCACATTTCCTGTCAGGATATCAGTCCCACTGCAAACATCTTTCAGTCCTTCGATTGCGATCATTGCAGGTTTTGAGCCAGTCGCAACAATCACTGCATCGGGTTTGTTCTGCAGGATCGTGTCCGCATCCATTTCCACGCCAAAATGAACCGGTATGCCATTACGTTCGACAGCCTCTACAAGGTATCGGTAGGGTTTTTCCATGCTCTTCTTCCCCGGCACAAGGAAAGACACTTCGAATTGTCCACCAAGATGATCGTTGCGTTCAAAAATTTCGATGTTGTGCCCTCTCTTCTGCGCCGTAAGCGCTGCCTGCAATCCCGCCGGGCCACCGCCGATAATGGCAACTCGTTTTGGATGCTCTACTGCTTTCACCTCAAGGGATTCCTCGCCGACTTCCGGGTTGATAATGCATCCCAATCCTACTCCGGTTTTCACCTTCAACAGGCATCCCTGAAGGCAATGCCCACACCGAGCGATTGTTTCCGGTTGACCGTCGAACATCTTCTTCGGCAGGTCCGGATCAGCTACCAATGCACGCCCCAATGCAACAGCATCTACCATACCTTCATTCAATACCTTTTTGATCTTGTCCGGATCGCCCATCCGTCCTGCAACAATCACCGGTAGTGACGTATTCTGCTTGATTTTTGCCGCCATCATCTCATTTTTCTCCGGTGGGAGCGCCATGTGCTGGTAGTACCATGGAGGCGTCTCACATGCGGATCCGGTGACGACATGGATTGCATCTACTTCGTGCTGTTCGAGGAAACGGGTCATTTCGACTGCATCTTCAATGGTAAGACCGCCCTCGACCTGTTCTGAAGCCGATATCCTGGCGATGATCGGGTATTCCGGACCAACCTGTTTCCGTATCGCTCCAAGCAATTCCACAGCAAACCGTCGCCTGTTTTCCTCACTTCCACCATACTCGTCTGTACGAAGATTTGTCCTCGGTGACCAGAACTGACTGACCAGGTATCCAAGCCCGAACTGCACTTCGACAGCATTAAAACCGCTCCCTTTTGCCCGTCCCGCAGCCTGGGCGAATGCATCAAGTAGTTCCGCAATACGGGCCGTACTCATTTCCTCCGCTGTCGCACCAGTACTGGGGCAAATTATTGAGGATGGAGCTTCTGGTGGTGCTCCTGACGCTTTCGGATTGGCGGCGCGGCCTGCATGGTTCAGGTGTGCTATAGCCATGGAACCGTGAGAGTGAATCGTTTCGGCAAGTCGTTTTAATCCATTTTCGTGTACGACCTCAATACCAAGCTGCCTGGGATGCTCACGTCCACGCCTGTCGACAGCCAAAGGTTCCGTGATCAATGCACCGGCTCCGCCTTCGGCACGCCGCGCGAAATATGCCAGGGTTTTGTCAGTAATTTGTCCATCCGGAGTCCCAAATCCCGTTTTCACAGGTGCAAGCAGAATCCTGTTTGGAAGTGTAAGTGACCCTATGTTCCAGCGTTCCTGTACCTGCATGATACTCCCCTTTTCGAAAAGTTGTCATTGATTTTATTTACTGGTTAGATGCATAAAAAAGATTGAGACTCTGGAGTGAATATTTCTTTGCAAACCGACATGCAACATCTGTTGCAATGGAAATGATTGTTCTTTCATGCCGTACATTGCAGAGTATACTGCATCTACAATTGGAGAATGTATGAGTAACAGTAAAGTCGTGTATAAGAATTTCCCGTTGCGAATTGTTCTTTATCGTGCACCATTACTTGTCGGGACTCTGGTAATAGGAGGAATTGTTTCGAATTTCCTGGGATGGATCGGATTGGTGGTATACCTGGTGTATACCGTCACTGCTATTCTCTGGACAATGGATAATGTCTGCAGGAATTGTGCATATCACGGGAAACGATGCGATCTGGGAGTGAGCCTCGTGGCAAGCCTGATCCATCCGCAGAAAGGCACAACGAAAGTATTTCGCGAAAAGGTGGTTACTGCGCTCTGGATGCTGGGAACTATGCTATTTGTCCCGCTGATCATGGGTGTTGTCTCGCTCGTTGGGTCGTATTCTCTGGCAAATCTGATCTGGGTGGTAGTGTATTCGCTTGCGGTGACCGCTGTAATCTGGACAACGGTATTGTCTTGTCCGCATTGCGCCATGCGTGCAATATGCCCATTGAGTTTTTACAAACCATAAAGTATAATTCATTGCCCATACAGAAGATTTCAGGATATTAACTATCCAGTACATTCCTGATCATTGCAGTAATCGCTTCTACTGTAAACGGCTTCGGCAAAAACTGTATTCCCTCTTCGAGAATTCCATGGTGGGCGATCACATCCTCTGCATACCCGGACATATATAAAACACGCAGACCAGGGGAGTGTTTTTTCAGTTCTGCATACAATTCTTTTCCATTCATTTTTGGCATGACAACATCGGACAACAACAAATCAACTTTATCTTTCATCGTCTGATATTTGAATAACACTTCCTGGGGATCGCTTGACTCAATCACTTCATAACCATAGGATTGAAGCACTTTCACCGCAAATTTCCGTACGACATCATTATCTTCCACAACTAAGATCGTCTCTGAACCCCGAAGTTGGTGATCGGTACTCAGTTTATTCTCATATCGTTCGACTTCTTTATCCGAGACAGGAAGATATACTGTGAATGTTGTGCCCCTGCCCGGTGTGCTTTTGATTTTAATATCTCCAAAATGTTGTTTGATAATACCATAAGCTGTTGATAATCCGAGTCCTGTACCCTTTCCCTTATCCTTGGTAGTAAAAAACGGATCAAATACTCTTTCCAGTGTATTTGTATCCATCCCAATACCTTCATCGGATACGGATAAAAAGATATAATTCCCCAACAGCAGCTCTGCTTTATTTTCAAGTTCATCATTGTTTAACGATACATTGCCGGTTTGAATGATAATCTTTCCTTTACCCATGGTAGCTTGCTGTGCATTAACACACAAATTCATCAGCACCTGCTCCAACTGGACCGGGTCAGCATTTACGGCGGCGATGCCCTCATCCAGGTCCAGAACTATTTCGATGTCCTCCCTGATTGTTCTTCGCAGGATTTTCTCGAAGCTCCTGATGATATTGTTTAGATGGCATACCTGGAATTTCATTATCTGTTTTCGACTGAAAGCCAGCAATTGCTGTGTTAATTCTTTCGCACTTTCCGCCGTTTTTATTATTTCGTTCAAATCACTGTAAAGTGGATCATTTTCTTCGAGTCTCATCATAGCAAGTTCTGTATTGCCGATGATTGGTGTCAAAAGATTGTTAAAATCATGTGCAATACCGCCAGCAAGGTGTCCAATTGATTCCATTTTCTGGGATTGACGAATTTGTTCCTCCAATCGCTTCTGAACAGTAACATCTCGCAGAATCCCAAGCGTCATTTTTTCATGTTTATAATCTATATCGCTTACTGACGCCTGTACATGTATACGTACACCCTGCTTATTCAGCGCCAGGAATTCAAAAACCGATGGTGGCCTTTCACCTCTTTCCCACATTCTCGCTCTTTTTTCGATCAATGGTCTGCTGACAGGATCTACCAGTTCAATAAAATTGAATTCCGGATCAACGACCTGTTCAACCGATACACCAAACATATCTGCAAAACGTTGATTTACAATATCAAATCTATCACTATTCAATATATAGATTGCATCATTAGACTGCTCAACAACGTTCCTGAATTTCGTTTCTGATTCGATCAGCGCCATTTCAACCTCTTTCCGGCTTGTGATATCATCAAAAACGCCCAATATTCCGATTACTTCGCCACCTTCATTTTTAATCGGTATTTTGCTTTGTTGCAACCACTGTTCTTGTCCATCCGGGCGAACTTCAAATTCCTCGTATCGCAATTTTGGTATTCCGGATGACATGATCTCCGAATCGACCGTTTGAAATCTCACTGCCGTTTCATAGTCGATTAAATCATAATCGGTTTTTCCGGTGAGATCCTCTGGGGTGTCAAATCCTACATCTTGTGCGAATGCCGTGTTGCATCCCAGAAAACGTCCTTCACGATCTTTCCAGAAAACCCGGATCGGTATATTTTCTATAACCAAGCTGAACATCCTGTTTGCTTCAGCGAGGAGGTCCTGAGCTTTTTTCTTTTGCAAAAGTTTCCACATTCCATCCATAAGGAGTGTTAGCTGACGAACATCCGAATCATTGTAGTCTTCATCTTTATTTCCTACACCAGCGACTGCAACAATATGATCGCTGTCGAAAACCGGGATTGTCATGTGACGTTTTAACGTAATATGTCCTTTTGGCAATCCCTTTTTTGCGAGATGATGATCTTCGTAGTCATTTATTATCACAGGTTTTCTTTGCCGAATCGCTTCCCCGAGCATTCCGGTTTCTTCGACCTTGTAATGGAGTGGTTTCACAGGCACTCTGTTCAGATCCAGCGCATTTTTCGACCAGGAATGCATTGTCAATACATTCTCATTTTCATTTGTAAACGCCAGAAATCCAATTTCACTGTTGGTTAATGTCACCCCCTGTTCAAGCGCGTAATCCGCGATTTCCTGAATATTATCATCTTGCATCCTTGACAGGGTCAACAATGCTTCCAGTCTCATCTCATCGAGGTGGCGTTCTTTTTCAACCTTTTTCAGATCCGTTATGTTTCTTTGAACACCCCAAATCCTTAACAAATGGTCATTTTCAATATCACCATGAAAACTTTCAAGGAGAAAAACCGGGTTTCCATCCTTATCAACATCAAGAGTTTCCACATTAGCCACACGATATGCTTCCTGATCCAGGATAAGTTGTACTCTTCTACCGTAGTCTGGCGCAACGGACAGGGCTTTTTCGCCGATCATATTTTCCGGGATAAGTCCATACATGCTTGCCAATGATTCATTTACTTCTTTGATATACGCTGTGGAATTCACTCGTTGAATAAACTTTTCCTTAGGGAGATTGAGAGGAACCGGTTCACCCATTTCAACACAATAAATTCCTTCATTACTATGCTGAATAAAACTTTTATACTGTATTTCTTTTTCTTTGAGTGCAAATTCGGCTTCTTTTCTATCGGTTATGTCATGCCCCTCGGCTAATAGATTAATGATGTTCCCATTATAGTCTCTAATTGGTCGCAGTGAGAAATCGATATAATGAAGTTTACCTTCTACGGGATACACCATCTCGAAACTTTCATGATCACCTTTTTTTACTTTTGAGATTGCGGCCTTTAACCTGGTTTGCTGCTCTGTTGAACTTTCCCACCATGGAGTATCCCAGAACGCCTTTCCGATAACCCTGGATCGTACTTCATTAATGGAATTCAGTGCAGTATCATTCACCTCCAATAATATCCCATCTATGGACAGAATTCCCATAAACTGATATGTCTGATTAAAAACAGCTTTTATTCTTTTTTCGTTATCTCGCAGCCGGATATTTGCCAGACCCTGTTCCCCGATCATGACAGCGATTTTATTCAGCACGGACAAAATGTTTTCCATATCTTCCTGTTTAATAACCGGTACTTGATCTAAAGCAGCCATGTAATCATCAACATTATACCCGAATTCCTCCGCCTGCCTCCTGAATTTTGCCCGATCCGGTTCTTCAAATAACACTTGTCCAGTAAACAATGTTGCAACCTGTATATCGTCAATAATAACAGGTGTATAACCATCAATAAGCCCTAATTCACATTTTTTAATAGCGTAATTTTTTGATCTAACATTAATATTTGTAAGTCGTTTATTGCTTTTTTTGCATTTTTTTTCGGAATCTGGATTTGCACGATGGAAACGTGCGCAAATATCTCTCCAGCCCGTACTGATCAGAACTTTCTGTTCAGGATAGGTCACAACTCCCGTTGTAAACCCGGTCGCTTCTGAGAGTTGTTCGAGAATTTCCTTCAGAGTATTGATATCTACTATATCTTCAAAGGAATACTTTCCCTGGATCAGGTTCTGTTTCGATTGTTTCAATTCTTTCTCCTGAATACATTAATTACAATGTATTATGTGCTACGTTTATTTACAATTGTTAAACGAAATTACATCCATTATCAAGGTATTCGAAAATTGTTTCGCATCAAACTCCTTTACTGATAATCTCAATAAGAACGCCGACAGAATTCTTTTCGTTTTCCAAATTCAGTACTTCACGATAAAGAAAATTTGCTTTATTAGAGCGAATTGGTTTCAGATATTCAGATTTCCTCGATAGATAAATATCAGAATACTATTCATCCAATTTTGCTTGATTCACATCATATTTATATAATGATTATTCAAACGTAAAGGCAACTCAAGCACCCTGCAGACAGGTGATTCCATTGAGGTACAACGTGAGTTCTATTCCGAATATGAGACGTAGCGACAGAGCTGTTTTTGACCGTTCCCGCATCGATGCCATTATCCGTGATGCCAACATCTGCCGGATAGGTCTTGTGGATAATGATCAAGCATACATCGTACCCATGAGTTTCGGCTATGATGGAACAGCTCTGTACTTCCATTCAGCGGTAAAAGGACACAAAGTTGATCTGATGACCATAAATCCTGATGTAAGCTTTGAAATTGACATCCTGGACAGGATTGTGAAAACGGAGAAAGGGTGCGGATGGACCATGGAGTACCGTAGTGTCATCGGTAACGGCACTATTGAATTTCTTGAAACGGATGAAGAGAAACGGTATGGACTCTCTGTGCTGATGTCGCAGTATTCCGATAAAACGTTTGAGTTCCCGGATAAGGATCTGCGTAAAACACTTGTCTTCAAACTTGTGATAGACCAGATAACCGCCAAACAATCGCCAGAGAACAAGCAACCAGATAGCCCTTTGCGGCTATCCGGATAATATTCGGCAGTATACAATTAATTGGAAGGAATCTGGAATCCTCACCAATGCTGGGATTTCCCGGGATGTGATTTCGAAAAACTCAAAATGGTTTTGTGCAGGTTCCTGAACAAAGTGGAGAACCTGCACAATGCCGACTGTATACAATAGCCACCGTAACCACTAAAACTCGTACCTGGTCTGGGTTAATTCTTCCGACATTTCCCACAGACGTTTCGCATCGGGCCAGTTGACCGCTTCCGCATTTCGCCCCACTTCCGGGTTGACAAGCACCGGCCATCCACGCATTTCCATCCTTCCACCAGGGCCATAATACTTCCCTCCCTGGGCTTCCGGATCGGTTGCCGCTCTCAGGGTTGGAAGTGAACCTTTCCATGTCGGCATGGCAAAGAAGAGGTTCATGAACTTTGCTATGGGAGAATGACGCTGGAGGTCGGTTGATGTCCATCCGGGATGTGCGATAAGTGCAATAGTGGATTTCCCCGCTTCTTCCAGTCGACGGTTCAATTCTCTGCCAAACAACAGGTTCGCCAACTTGGTTTGGCCGTATGCTTTCATCTTATCATAGGGGCGATTGTGATAATTGGGATCATCAAAAGCGATTTTCCCGAACCGCGCCGCCATACTGCTGACGGATACTATCCGGGAATTCTCTATCTTCATAAGTTTTGGCAGAAGCAGTCCTGTCAAGGTAAAATGCCCGAAATGATTGGTCGCCAACTGGAGTTCGAATCCGTCTTCGGTGCGTGAAAATGGACACATCATCACACCAGCATTGTTGATCAACAAGTCCAGGGTGGAATATTTTTTCGAGAATTTCTGCGCGAATTTTTTCACCGATGCCTGGCTCGACAGGTCCAGTTCCATCAACTCCAGGGAAGCATTGGGAACATCATTTACTATCCTTGCTTTGGCCGCCTCCGCTTTTTTCCTGCTACGGCACGCCATGATCACATGCGCACCCTTTTCCGCCAGAAACTTCGCGGTGTAAAATCCGATTCCGGTATTGGAACCTGTGACAATCGCAGTTTTACCCTTCTGATCAGTGATATCGTTCTGGGTCCACTTTTCCATGTTTACTTTCCCTTGTTATCCTGTTAAATGAATGTTCGTTTATGTTTGTTGCAAAAGTTTTTCGATTATACCGTTAGGTCAACCTGTAATATGAAAGTGTATGTATTTATATGGGCACAACATTTCAAAATAAGATGTTATTCCTGCGATTCGAAGAAAGACGACACGCTTTTAGTCGTCAACGCAGGAATGACATCTGGCCAAGACTATTCACATTTGCCAATCTTGCAGATTAGCCCGAAAAGATATCACTTCCGGATCGCCCGCCATGCACATTCCCGAAGTTGCGA
This sequence comes from bacterium, assembly GCA_963674515.2. GTDB lineage: Bacteria > Electryoneota > Electryoneia > Electryoneales > Electryoneaceae. The sequence goes on along the minus strand of CAXXQY010000023.1, from coordinate 40,363 downwards.
AAGGTAGTCCTGATTTTCGAGCATCATTTCGCCGTGTTCCATGTTGGACGCCAGCCATAACGGCCCGAATACCGCCGTCATAGCCACTTCGGCGGAGTTCTCGTGTATTTCGCCGTCCTCGATGCCCATTTTGAAAAATGTCGTGATTTCCCTGAACATGCTGAGTCCCGCGGAACGTGTGGCGTCAGTGATCAACGGATTCGTAGAGCATTGTTCCATGAAACTCATATAGGAACGGTTATCTACCATGTACCGTGCGGCGAGTTCGTAGGCACGATTAAAATTCTCTTCCCAGGACAACTTCGCATCGATAAAATTCTGAAAATTTTCCACGAGGTGGGATTTTACGAACAGGTACAATTTGTTCAGGAGATCTTCCTTGTTTTCGAAGTAGATGTAGATCGTGGCCGGCGATACTCCCGCCGCTTTGGCGATCTTGGACATGGACACTTGCGCGAATCCATGTTCGTTGATCAGACGGATCGCCGCTTCAACAATCGCTTCCTCTTTTGCGTCATCTCGTTTTCTCATACGTCTAAAATAAATGATCATTCATTTATTGTCAAGAATTAAACAGGGCGATAGAGACCATCGCCCTGTGACAGTTATTCGAATATAAAAGATTACTCTACTTGACCAGAATTATCTTTTGAATTGCATCGCCATATTCCAATGTTTCCACATGTACATAATAAACACCGCTTCCCAGACCATTCGGATGGAACAGGAAATCATGTAAACCGGCATTGTATCGACCATGTGCGATTGTCACCACCTCACGCCCCAACAGATCAAAGACCTCTATTGTCAACCGGGAGGGTGATGGTAACTCAACACTGATCCTTGTCTGCGAGTTAAAGGGATTGGGGTAAGGCGGCAGCAAACGGAATTCACTGGGCAGGTTCGCCGTCTGCTCAACCGTTCCGCTTTCTCCGTAGACATGGATGAGTACTGTTTCTGTCCAGAATGGATGCCCATACAGGCTTGTGGTTACTTCCAGATGGATATCTGTGTCGGGTGGAAATTCCTCGTGAATGTCCATCATCAACACGCCGGAATGATGATCCGCTTCCCCCGCATCGAGATCAGGAAAATTGACCATGGTGCTACTGGAACCGTCCGAGAAAGTCATCAGGGTATCCTGGATAGTAACTGTTGATGAAACCTGCGACGCTGTTCCCGAAACGCCTGAATTCCGCAATTCCAGCAGGAACATCATTCGTTCACCGGGATTGGGTATGGTATCGGGTGAGGATACATTAATCAGATGGTCGAAGATCACAGGCCCGATTGTCGTAAAACAGGCAGCGTTCCGAAGGGGATGAGATTCCCCGGTGTCCAGGTTGTCGACAATAACGTCTATCGCATACACATCCTCATATTCCGGCAACAGTAATCCCGCTCCCCAGCAATTATCCTCCGCTTCGCCGTCACCATGCTGGCCATCATCATATAATTCCACGGTTTCCGAAACAGCATCGTCCATACTGGCATATAGCGCCGAAACCTGCAGATAGTTGGTGTCGGGATTCATTATACTGGCAGTGATTTGCACCGTATCCTGCAATGGCAGACCATGGTTCGGAGTTACCTGTACATCAACAGCTTTCGCCATTCCGGTGTCATTTTCCCACCATGCAATCCAGTTAATCGCGTCCGCCGCCCCAAGTACATCGATATCGCCATCAAGGTCGAAATCGAGGCCGTGTGCGCCATAGCCCTGATCAAATCCTTCACCGATATCATGGGCAACAAATTCGCCGGGACCCATGTTTTCCAACCATTTAATTTCATCGGCGATTTCCGCGGAGACAAGAATATCAAAATCGCCATCCAGGTCCATATCAATCGCCTGGATCCATGATGTTCCCTGGAACTCCAGCACAGTAGTGGATACAAAAATCTGGCTGCCGATGTTCTCGATGTATTCCACGGTTCCCTGCAAATAGGCCGCACAGATGATATCGTTGTCGCCATCCCCGTCGAAATCAGCCACATCAATCCAGTGCGCGCCCCCCAACCCGCTGACAACAGTGGTTTGCGTTTCACCGTCTTCATACCAGTAGATCGAATTGGCGGCATAGCAAACCCCGATGACATCGCAGTCGCCATCAGTATCGAGGTCACGTCCAAGGATGCAGGTAGTCCCTCGTCCCACACCACCAATCAGATGTTCCGAGAATTGAGCGTCACCATCATTTTCAAACCAGAAAAAACCACTGTTGAACGCAGCGCAGAGGATATCTATGTCGCCGTCATCGTCATAATCAGCAAGATCGATAGTATGTCCTTCCGGCAAATCATCGGTAACCGCATGTTCTTCGAATTGACCGTCTCCCATGTTTTCCCACCAGTGGATACCGGAATCATCCCAGGAGACTGCGACCGGGTCCAGGTCGGAGTCGCCATCCATATCGGCGACCTTGACATCGCGTGGTGAAAAAACCGAAGAAAGTACATGCTCGGTGAAACTCATGGAACCATCATTCTCAAACCAGGACGTTGCTCCCGTCGTGACACCGCCAGCGAGGATATCCATATCTCCGTCATTGTCAAGATCGGCGCCGCAGATAGAGCTGGCTTCGTGGAAAGTATCGGAAACGGTATGTTCAATGAATCCGAATTGGGCGTAAACGGGAGCGGTAAGAAATAAAAAACCAGATACAACAATAATCAGGAACAACCAGGTAACAAAATGTTTTCTCATGACTTGATCTCCATGAAAACAATATCGGCTCAGATGAACAGACACACCCGATACATCACAGAGACCCCCTTCCTCTTATATTACTATCATTAGATAGTACTATTCAAGAGCTTGGGGAGTATTATCACAGAATTGAATCCCTCTTTTCTCCTGAGAAAAAAAAACCTCGCCTATTCGCCGAATACTTCTTCCGGTCGACGAATCAAACGAGGTTCTGGCGCGGTCCAGATAAATAATAGTTTATAGTCTAAACTGTTGTTTTTATAACTGTGCAATCACATCAATTTATTTCACATAGACTATCCTGCGGATCGACTCACGGTTTTCCGGGATCACAGCGCTTACAAAATAGGTTCCACTGCTGATTGCGTCCGGTCGGAACAGGATATTGTGTTGTCCGGCTTCCTGTACACCATCCATCAGTGTGGATACTTCACGTCCCATCACGTCAAAGACTTTGACTGTAAGGGAAGTCCGCACTGGGAGATCGACGCTGATCCTCGTTTGCGAATTGAATGGGTTGGGGTAGGGTTCGTGCAACTGGAATTCGCTGGGAAGCGCCTCGGAACGTTCATCGGCATCACTCACCGGGGACACATGGAACGTGATTTCCTCTGTCCAGAAGACTTCACCGAGGGAGCTGACCGCCATTTCAAAATGGATGTCCGTATCGGGCGGAAATTCTTCACCAACACTCACAACAAACAAACCGTTATGGTATTCCACCCCACCCGGTGCAATATCCGAGTACGTTTTTGTTGAACTGGTAGTGCCGTTGCTGTACTGGACAAGCGTATCGAGAATGGTCAATGTCATGGCGACTTCCTGTACAGTACCGGTTTCACCGCTATTTCTCAATCCGATCAGGAATCTCGCCGATTCACCGGGGGTAATGATCGTATCCGGTACAGAAACATTCACCAGATTTTCGAACACGACTGGCCCTGCAGTAGCAAAAAGGGCAGCCCCTTGCAGAGGATGAATTGTACCTGTCTCCGTATCTTCAACGAAAACATCGATGGTAAAAACATCCTCGTGAGCCGGCGCCAACAGCGAGCTGCCCCATATGTTGTCGTCCGCTTCGCCATCGTCATGCTGGCCATCATCATACATATCAATGATATCGGAAACAGTTTCATCCATGCTGCTGTAAACAGTCGTCACGGACAACTCATGCAAATCCGGATTAAAAACTTCGGCAGTGATGACAAAGGTATCCTCACCGGGTATACCATAGTTTGGAGTAACCTGTGCTTCAAGCGCCTTCGCCATGCCGGTGTCATTTTCCCACCATGCAAGACGGTTGTCAGTTAATGCTGCCCCCAATACATCGATATCGTTATCGTTGTCCATGTCCAGTCCATGCCCGCCGAAAGCACGTCCGAAATTTTCGCAGATGTCATGCTCGGCGAATAATCCGGGGCCAATATTTTCAAGCCATTTGAACTCATTCGCCACTTCTGCCGATACAAGGATATCGTAGTCATCATCCATATCCATGTCAATCGCCTGGATCCAGGAAGTGCCACCAAAGGAAATAATCCGGGTGTGTGTAAAACCCTGCGAACCATCATTTTCGAAATACTCGACACGACTTGAATTATAGGCCGCACAAACAAGATCCGTATCGCCGTCGCCGTCATAGTCGGCAGCGTCGATCCAGTGGGCGCCGTTCAGGTCGCTGCAGATTACGTGCTCAATGGTGCCGTTCTCCCACCAGTACACGGTAGCGTTGTTGTACCCGGTACCGATCATGTCCATGTCGCCGTCACTGTCCACATCCACACCACGTACGCAACTTCCCCCGGAGCCAACACCGCCGGAAAAATGCTGGGTAAATTGCTCCGAACCGTTGTTTTCATACCAGAAAAATCCGGAATCCCAGGCTGCACAAAGAATATCCATATCTTCATCGCCATCCAGATCGCAGGCATCAATGGTGTGTGCGACGATATCATCCGTAACGGAATGTTCGGTGAATTCTCCACCACCGATATTCTCCCACCAATGGATCCCGCTTTCATACCAGGAAGCGGCGTATGGGTCCATGTCACCGTCACCGTCAATATCAGCGACTTTTACATCCCGCGGGCCGAATTCAGTTGTCAGAACATGCTCCGTGAACTGCATGTTCCCATCATTCTCAAACCATGAGGTGCATCCGGTACGAATTCCTCCGGCGAAAATATCCATGTCATCGTCATCATCAAGGTTAGCTCCATAGATGGAACTCGCCTCTAAGAACGTGTCGGAAACCGTATACTCGATAAATCCAAACTGAGCATTTACGGAACCGGGCTGCACCAGAGCAAGTGCACTCAAAAGCAGTACAACAGACAACACAGAACTGAATTTCCTCATATTCCCTCCCAAAACAAAAGCAAAAAATGCTCCGGCTCAATCATTCAAAAAAGATGCGTTTGATCTCTCAAGTATATACTACTACCTCTTGATAGTAACACACAAGTGTTTTTCGAACATCATCTCTCATTTCTGCTCCCCCTTCCGAACAGCTCCTCCACACGTGTCATCACTCATAGCTGGTTTTTATCTCCCATTTTAAACGTTAAAACCCGTGCAAAGCACGGGTAGGAATGTAAAACGGTACAATCGTGATCAGATCAAGTTCTGAAATCAGGAGCATTTCCGGGTCACTGTTTCTGTCTATGTTCGAAACAGAGAACCGATTTGCCACCTCACTGACGATATCGATGTGCAAACATTTGACATCAGTATTACTATTTACTCTATGAGCCATTTCAACTTCTTGTTGAATTGGCCGAATTATAAAATAATCAGGTCAGGTCTTGTGGTCCATTTGACCGGATATACTGTATTTTACGTTGCGTCCTTTACCTCGAAATAAGCGCACAATTGCAGTCCAATTGTGTCTCATATCCGCGTTTTCAGAGTCTTTCACGGTTTGCTTCTCATATCCATGTTTTTAAAAGCGTTCTCTCTGGACCGGGGGCGGTCCAGGCTGCATTTTTCCGGTTCCTGTCAGACCGGTTGTTCAGCAATCAGTGTTATTCCGCCGGGAAAGAAGCAGCCCGGGTTTTACTGCGTTCAATGGACTGCAGGGCAAGATAGTTCTCGCCGAATTTCGCCATGTTGTCCAGTTCGGTGTCATACTGGTCATAATGACGTTCTTCATCCACAACCAGGCTTTCGAATAATGTTTTGGAAACGGAATCGGCATGCTGCGAACATTCATTCGCCCACAGGTTGTAATCACGGGCGCTGTTCTCTTCCATTTTCACCGCCAACTCCAGCATCGCTTTTACATCATGGATTTTGCTGACGTCCGCTGATTCCTTCAGTTCTACTTCGCCCTTGAGGAACAGGATACGATCAGCGAGACGTTCGATGTGCAGCATCTCTTCAATTGCGGTCCGTTTGAACAAACCTGCGAGAAGGTCATATCCCTGGTCATCACAATGAAAATGGAAGTACATGTACTGGTGAACAGCAGTAAGTTCATCCGCTACGGCCCGGTTGAGCAGCTCTACGCTTTTCTCGTGCATTGTTATCCCCTTGTTAACCCCTTATTTGTTTCTCGCAGCTAATGTAAGTATGAGAAGGTCCGGTATCAATATTTCCTGGTGATCCGGATACGAACGTTTCCGTTATAATCGTCGATACATGGTTTTTCCCGCCGGTCGAAATCCTCTTTTCAGGAACAGGGTTTCTGCACGCTTGTTCGCCGGATAAACCTCCAGGCAGATTGCCGCACAGTGATTCGCCCATAATGTATGTTCACCTTCAAGTATATCAAGTAACGCTGAACCATATCCATTGGAACGGTAACCTGATTCGATGTACAATTCGTCGATCCAGCAGACTTCTCCGCCGAATTCATTCGACCAGAACGACACGAGCAACGAATACCCGACTGTTTCTTCTTCCACTTCGCAAACAACAGCACGACCTCGCCATGGTTTACTACGAAAACATTCCAGTGTCTTCTTTACCTGTTCCTGAAGCACCGGCTGATCGCCCGGATCTTCTTCGTTCAACTGCAAACACATGCGGATGATCTTCTCATCATCATCGGGTTTCGCTATTCGCCACATTCCTCCTCCACAAATTTGATACAATAAGCACGAAAATCCAGCAAAAAGTCAAACCCGGCCCTCACAAAAAGGACCGGGTTTTCACCACATTTTTAAAAGAATTCAGGAGGAATCCTAAAAAGCGTACTCGGGTTTCCAGACCTTCCAGACTTCACCAGCGAGGTCGAAGCCGGGTTTCAAGGTCGGTTTTCCGGGTTGCCATCCGGCCGGGGTAACTTCTCCGGTGCTCACCACATGCTGGAAGGCTTTCACCTGGCGTATCAACTCCGACACATTTCTACCCACTTCCGGGGTCATGATCTCCACTGCACGGATATTGAAGTCCGGATCAATCAGGAACCGTCCACGGATATCCACACCCGCTGCTTCTTCATAGACACCGTAAACGCTGCCAATCGCCCCACCGGCATCGGAGAGCATGGGGAACTGCACTCCGCCGTCAATCATCTTCTTCAGCTCTTCGTTCTGCCAGATTTTATGGGTAAATCGTGAATCGGTACTCATTGCGAGGACTGTAACGCCAAGGCTGGTGATTTCTTCGTATTTGGCCGCAACTGCGGTCAGTTCGGTCGGTCAGACAAAGGTGAAATCGCCGGGATAAAAACAGAGGACAATCCATTTCCCCTTGTAATCCGACAATTTCACGGTCGTGAAATTATTGTTATGATAGGCGGTCGCCTCAAAATCCGGCGCAGGCCGTCCAACTCGAGCGGTCATTTTCCTTCCTCCATGTTCTCGTAGTGCTTCGGTCACTTCTTCTGAGGGCATGTCCTGTTGTTCCAGCACACCTCCAGCCGGAGACACGCATCCCTCTTTCTTTTCGGCCATAGGTACCTCCCGTTGTGAGTATTGTGGTGAAATGCTTCAGCGAGTGCGTTGGAAGTTCTGTAAAACAAAATAACAATTCTTCTGTTAGAATACAATGATAAGGAATTCACCGGCGCAATTGTCTTGTTGCGGTTTGCATCATGGGAATATACGTCTCGCAATTTTGAAATGATGATTATATTACACGTGTTTTGTATTTCGAAACCCCTTACAGGATAGTAGTTTACCAATGGGGTCCGGGGCTGGCAACTTCGGAGGTAGTATGAAAACAGTCCTTCGTACCATTCTCGCCTTTTTCCTGGGGATTTTTGTTCTCTTTTCGGCCGCGCCATTGCAAATGATCGTCATGCAACGCTGTGACGCACCCCCATCATGGATGCTGAGTTCCTCCCAGCATGGTGTAATGTTTGTTGTGTCGATGATCCTGATCCTGATATTCAGCCGTGGGAAATGGCTGGACTGGGGATTCCGCTCCGCGAACGGCAGATCCTATGTTTTTGTCACGGGATGGGGTTTTCTTCTTGGTATTTTGATGTCTCTGATCATGATGCTCCTCCCTGAATCGGACGGCATGCCGGGCGGAGACATGAGTTTCCTTCAGCAGGTAGTGTTTATCTGGTTTGTCGCGAGTATTGCGGAAGAATTTCTGTGCCGAGGTTTCCTGTATGGTTTCCTGCAATCACGTAGCGGGATCGGATTTCGACTTTTCGGCGCGCACCTCAGCCTGCCGACCATCTTCGCTGCCCTGTTTTTCTCGTTCATGCACCTGCCCTTGCTTGCGATGGGTGTCAATCCGCCCAATGTGCTGGTGATCCTCGTGTTCACCTTTCTGTTGGGGATGTTCGCCGGTGTCAGCCGTGAAAAAAGCGGGAGCCTTCTTCCGGCGATAGTGATGCATATGTGCGGAAATGTGGGGGGATCATTGGTTGCCTTGCTCGGGTAATCCTGTTTTCCTTCGAGAATCTTTTGGTTGAATTAAAACATTCTTTTTCTGCCAACATGAAAGAGGTGTAGATGTAGTGGATTCATTTCTATGGTAAAGCTCTGTGACATTTGTTATAGGTTTTCCCATTTCTATTTTCCGCTACGGCATAAGGTAGTGATTTCTTGTTCTTTGTCCATCATATCCCGTAATGCCTGGCAGATACGGTTTTCGAGCTCCTTGTGTTTATCAGTATACCATTGGGTAAACCATCGATCTTTGACCACACGCCATAAGCGTTCAATCGGATTCAGATCCGGTGAATACGCAGGCAGATAGATAGGGTGGATATTGTGCCAACCTAAATCCTTACTTTTATGCCAGGTAGCATTATCAAGCACTAAATAAATGGGACGGTTTTCAATCTGCTTGGACAGAAGATCCAGAGATGCTTGAAAAACAGGTTTGTTCACCCGTTTCAGAACCAGCGCTGCCAATTCCCCACTTTTCGGATTGACTGCCCCGATAACACTTTTGCGTACATGCAGCCCGTTGGCAGGGGTCATCGGTGTACTGCCCTTTGGAGCCCAAACTTGACGGGGACGGGGATCGGCAAGAAACCCACTCTCATCGCCAAACCAGATTTCACAACCGCGCTGTTGCAGATGATAAAGAATCGCACGATACTATTGCCGTTCTTCCATGTCCTGCTTCACGGGCTGGGGACGTGGGACCAGCAGACTGAATCCGTTGGTATGGACAAATCGAATCAGTGTGGAATAGTCTAATTGGGCTATGTGGTGATCCTGGAGATACCCATGCAGGGAGCGTCCTGTCCAATGGGTGACGGATCCCTTTTTCGGATGGGATAGAAGGTCCAGGATCGTAGCTTCCTGGTCGGGAGTCAGCGCACGGGAACGGGACGCTTTGGCTTGAGTCGCTAAACCGTCCAGACCATAGGTGTTCCAACGTTCTATCCAACGGCGAAGTGTACGATGATCCACACTGAAGGTAGCAGCAACAATTGAGGCTGCTACACCAAGAAAAAGCATCTTGATCGCAAGTAGGCGTCGCATCATCTTACGATCTGCTGTGCTTTTGTGGGCAATCTCAAGCTCCTCAAGACTGCCATTGTCGGGATTTGGTGAGATTTCTCGCATGGAGATGTAGACGAGAAATACAAGAGAAGAGAAACGAAAAACATCGGACATTAGCTCCGAGAAACCCTATAAATCGAGTAGGGTGAGGCGAAGCGATCAGTTTCGCCTCATCCCTCTCACAGAACCGTACGTACGGATCTCGTATACGGCTCCTGTTTCCTTTCCTTCACACTACTGAAACAGAAATACCGGTTTCAACACTGGTAAGATCAAACAAGCCAAGTTCTGCAAAATAACTATTGGGTATCGCATAATGGGCAAGCGGACTACAGGAGTTTCGCCACGATTGCATTTTAATCGCTTTGAACTCACCCTTGTAACCAAGTTGACGTAAACGTCGGTGTAACTTGCCCGGTTTCTTCCAAAGAGACATTTGTTTCTGGCGGAGTCGATGTCTAATCCACTGCATCCATTCTTCAAATTTCCCTTTACAGTTAGCGATGCGATAATAGTTGCCAAAACCGCGCAATAGCGGATTCAGGTCACCGATCACCTTCTTAAGGTTGACCGGGGAATTACGCCGGGTGATTGCTTTGACTTTAGCCTTGAATGCAGAGACTTTCTTGTCTTGAATACGGGTGTATCTGGTATGGAGTACAACACCAAGAAACTTGACACCCGTATTGCTATGGACAAGATGCGTCTTCTTCTGATTGACAGTTAACTTCAACTGGTGCTCGAGAAAGACGGTGGCTTGATGCTGAACATTTGCTGCCGCACTTCGAGATCGAGTCTGAATCAGGATATCATCGGCGTAACGTACGATACGATGACCACGCTGTTTCATGAACTGATCGAAGCGGTCAAGATAAACATTGGCAATCAGAGGACTGATGACACCGCCCTGTGGACTGCCGGTTTCACTTGACTGCCAGCCTGAACCCGTCATTACACCGCTGGTAAGAAAAAGACGGATCAGGGCAAGGATACTGCCATCGGCTATCCGGCGGCGAAAGGACTGAAGGATAAGGGTATGATCCAGTGTGTCAAAACATTTGGATAAATCCATATCGACAACCCATCGCAATTCATACTTGCGTATGAACAAACAAGCCTTGCTGATGGCATGATGACAGCTTCGACCCGGACGATACCCGTAACTGGACGGATGAAAATCAGGATCGAAAATCGGCTGCAAAATGTTCAGTAACAACTGTTGAACAACACGGTCACGAACAGACGGAATACCAAGCAAACGAACACCACCATCCGGCTTGGGTATTTCTACACGACGGACGGGTAGCGGACGATAGCTCTTGGTCCGCAGTTCATGCAAAAGCTGGTTAAGATTACGGTCAAGTCCGCTGGCGAAATCCGCGACGGACTGCCCGTCCACACCGGGAGCTCCTTTCTTGGACTTCACCGTATGGAAAGCATGTTCAAGGGACTTGACCGATAAGAGACGGTCGTATAGACTGTAATAAACCTTAACCATAATTGATCTTCTGCGTTGTATCGGTTGAAATGTAAATACATAAACTGCGGGGCTTCGATCAGGGCCAAATGTCTTCTATTCCCATAGGCGGGACAATATGCATTGAACTACCTGACCTACTCCACTGGACAGCTTCTACCAACAGCGCCCCCGTCACAGTTTGCCGTCAGAAAATGCCTCATTTCCTCTGAAATGACTCGTGTCCATTCATGTACTGACAAGACAGCGATAAAACCTTCAAGGAAACCTCATCCCTTCGCAACTGCGAACGCTTTTGGCATCTTCCGCAGCCCCTGCGAACAAATGTTGCGCCAACGATGGCAAGCCAAGACTATGGACAACAAGCCGCAGGTCGTTCCGGTTTTCTCCTCCACACGGTTACCCGCTTTCACAGGCCGGAACTTCAACACTACTATGGAATCATCTGACTCCCTGCAGTGCATCTGAAAGACTTGAGTCGCCTCTTGACCTTTCATATCCAGCAATACGGAACACTACAGGGGATCCCCAGGTAAGTGATATGTCCTGTGTATGACTACATCCTCAATCACTGGAAGGGTCTGAACTGGTATCGGGCTTCGCACTATTTAGCACACTCACCCACCCTTACAGCCGGATCAGGTTCACAAACGTTATGCACCATACACTGCCTATGGCTTCCTTCAGACATTGCCGTTACCAACAACGCCCTTGCCAATCGGAGTTGCTTCCCCCAGAACGGGCGCACAAAAAGAGCATATCACATGCTGGGCACACGTAAAAAAGGCCACATTTATATGCGGCCTTGTCTGGCTCCCCGAAAACCCACAGATAAAAATGACCTTATCTTATAAGGCGTTGTTATAAATATAGATAAAAAGGTGTTTTCTTCACGTTACTGTTCCAGCTCCGTCTTTTCAGGGGATTCATCGTCGCTAGTTTTGTCACTAGAGTGTCACGAGTGTCTCCGTTAGCTCATCCTCTTTTCTGACATATACCTGATATTCACCGCATATATTGCGGCGTTTAGCCTTGACTTTGCGGCGAATAATCATTATAATCACCGCATATATTGCGGCGAATAGCTGCCGTAATCACCTTAAAAAACACGGTGAATAGCATGTGGATACATGAACACCCGGAATGGCCACACTTTAGCTGGAAAGAAGAGGATCTTAGTTCTAAGCTGGCAGACATTCGCTATCGGCAAGGGCACTTGCTTGGTCGGATGGAATCGCTTGGCTTTAAACTAAAGCGTGAGGCAAGCCTGGGCATCCTTACGAATGATGTGGTGAAGACCTCCGCTATTGAAGGTGAAGCACTGAACCAGGAGGAGGTTCGTTCCTCTATTGCAAGGAGGTTGGGCATTGATATTGGTGGGTTTGTTCCCGCAAGCCGAGATGTGGAAGGCATTGTCGAGATGATGTTGGACGCAACCCTGCAATACTCCCAGCCCTTAACGAAAGACCGTCTATTCGACTGGCATGCAGCGCTTTTTCCCACAGGTCGCAGTGGCCTGCAAAGGATTACTGTTGGTGGATGGCGGACTGTAGACGCTAGTCCCATGCGGGTAGTCTCTGGATATATTGGACGAGAAAAGGTTCACTTTGAAGCACCAGTGGCAGACCGCTTGGAAAGTGAGATGAAAAGATTTCTCACTTGGTATAATGAGGACAACAGTATTGACGCTGTGCTCAAAGCAGGGATCGCTCATCTTTGGTTCGTGACCATTCACCCTTTCGAAGATGGTAATGGACGGATTGCCAGGGCGATCGGCGATATGTCGCTGGCACGTTCCGAGGGAAACCAGGACCGTTTTTACAGTCTATCATCACAGATTGATTTAGAAAGGAACAACTATTACAACCAGCTTGAGAAACAGCAACGCGCAACCCCAGAAATAACCAACTGGCTTTCATGGTTCTTAGACTGTCTTGGTCGTGCATTTAATAATGCAGAAGATGCGCTCAGCAGAATCTTGTTTAAAGCTCAGCTCTGGGGTACTATCAACCAAAAGCCTGTTAATGAACGTCAGCGATTGATTATTAACCGTATGCTTGAAGATGATTTCAAGGGATTCATGAACACATCCAAATATGCCAAACTGGCTAAGTGTTCAAATGATACGGCGCTCCGGGATATTCTGGAGTTGAAGGCGAGAGGAATCTTCCTGCAAAATCCCGGTGGTGGACGCAGCACAAGTTATCGGTTACCGGATAACGCGGAAATGTAGTCTTTTCGTTGATCGGCGAATGTAGGAATTCTGAGCTATTCATCCCAATTTTCGTACGGATTACATTCTAAAGAGACACAATAACCTGCCCGTCCTTCAGCATTGAAAGGATCTCAGACCAAATCCAACCGCTGCACCCTCGCAATCTGATCAGCGGTGCGGTCTGGAACACCCACCTTTGACGCATACTCGCGCCAGTCTTTCACGATAGACACCACCTCCTCGACAATCTCACGCGCCTGGCCTCGTTTCAGCATGGCAATTTCACCACAAGCGTCAATATCGTGCAGGGTGAAGCCATCGCGTTTGCCGTTCAGCGTCATCTGGTGAGCACCTGTCCAGATACTGCCGGGTCTATAGCTGTAGGTCATATCGAAGGCGGGAGCGAGAGACCATGCTCCGCGACGGTCCATCAGGAAGGCGATGTTTTTCGTGTGGTCGTCCTGATTCCGTGCGACGACGTTGAATACCATCCGTCGGAAAAGTTGCACGATTGCGTCCATAGGTAAGCCGAGTTGGCGCAACACCTTAAAAGCCTGTTCGTAGGAGTACTCGCCAGGACGGTTGAAGTCGAAGTGAGCTATAGCGCAAAGGGATTGCATGTGCAGCTTTTGCCCGTCCTCGGTGCGATCAAACCGACGGGTCATGAAGTGGCTTCGGTCGTTCTCTTCCAGTAACCTGCACTCTGTCATTTCAATACTACAGGCGCGGGCCATGTTGGAATAGGCGTATTCAATGCGCCCGTATCCCTTTGGATCGTTCAGGTCCTTGTCGCGGTTCTCCTCAACACCATCAAACTTGAGCAACCAGTGAGAGAACTCTTTGGGTAGATTTGAAAGCTGCCCGGATCGAACTTCTCCGGTAGTCTCGTTGAAAGCGACCAGTGCTTTCGCACGCGCTCCACCCGCTGAAGATCCGACACGAAGGATCGTGAGTAGTGCTTCCTCACGATCAGGATCATCGAATGATGCTTGCAATCCTTCCCGCTGAGACAGAATATCGCTGGCAAGTTTTACAAGTGCGGCAACTTCCAACGGTTCGGTTGTGCGCTTTTTAGGCCCTCGCTCCGGTTGGAATTCGAGTGCGCCCATCCCGCGTTTCCCAATGTAGCAAAGGCGTTCAACAGGGCTAATGCTGCTTCGCCCCACACGGGCGAGGTAGGCATCAATCAAAGCGTTCCCGAAACGATCCGGCAAGGAATCAGCGATCAAACCCGGAAGGCCGAGGAAGGTTTCGTTCCGATTTGAGGCAAATGTGATTGGTCCTTTTTGCAACGGCATTACAATTGGCGAGATCTGGAACACGCTCGCAGCAAAGGCAGGTTCGTACTCAAAAACACCAAGGCCGCGCTCCTCATCCCAATCAATTGCGCCAATTCTCGAGTTCCACAGATACACTCGAACGGGGATCATTCGTCATCCCCCCAAGTCCAGTTGCCCTTAGGTGCTGGTTTCGATTCTGGAGTGGAGGAAGCACGCTTGCGACGTTTCCCCATCCGCTTCACCTTCTGGATAGGACTCTCCGGCACCTCGGGGATCGCCACCTCGAGGTTGGGAAGCAACCCAAGCGCACGCATCACCCGCAATAGGCTAAGCGCCTGTACCGACTCACCTGCTTCCAGTCGCTTAATCGTAGGCAGGGCAATCCCGGCTTCCCTGGCCAGCTTCTGTTGGGTCCAGTTGATGTTAAGCCGATACTGGGCGAGACGCTTACCGATTTCGCCAAGGACCGCTGCATCCGTCGCTGTGTATTCAATCTTCATAAAGTCTCACTAATGATGCGTTTCATCTGTTAACGCATTTAATGTATCATAAATGATGCGTTCTGTCAAGGTTGAATAGAAGATCGGAAGAATCGAGACATCTAGTCGTGGCGGGAATGGCAATTGCCCGAAAACCCATAATCAAGAAGGCCTTGACTTTTAAGATGTTGTTATCAATTAGAATAACAGTGTTTCATCAGAAGAACATATAATAGAGATATCAATATCCGGCTATAACAGATTTGGACTTTCTGATACCAACTTTATACCTTTACACTCATCTATCCATTTAAGAAAACCAGGAAAAGGTACAGAATTCTGTTCTTCTATTGATTGTATTTTTGGTGATAGGGATGAAAAAAAAGCGGTTTTCACTAAAAAACCTCTTGTCATTTTCCTTGGAAGATTCCGATTGGTTAAAGAAACCAATGCCAATTCATGAATCTTTGATAAAATGATGTTTTCAGGTTTGTCTATTCCTTTCACAGATAGAGCATCTGCTGTACATTTCTTCACTATGTTGTTGTATTCAAGAATTGTGAGAAGTAATTTGTTGTAAAGAATACCACCCCATGTAATTAAAATATCGTTATAAAATAGCCAGCTTTCAGGATCAAAACCTCTTTGACGCGCCATTCCCCATATTATTGTTCTGCTAACACCGTTTCGGTTTCGAGATGTAGGTAATTTGGCAAGTTTACCACTTTCCCCTCTTTCTCCCTCTAAATATTTTTGCCCATCAACGCTACTTTGAAGCCGCTTCAAGTTTCCTGCGAAATAAACACTGCCACTCATATTATTATTTTGTCCCCATGCGGCAACTATCTCTCCGCTAAACATGTCGACAACAGGTAAACCACAACCTCCAACTATTACTGAGTGGATGCGACGCTTATCACCTATGTCCATCCATTCATCTGATGGAATCAGAGCACCACGTACGTTTTTTAACACTCCTGTTTCCAACATATCGTCAATGACATCAGAATGAGAATGATAACCACTCCATCTCTTTATAGCACTCCGAGTCAACGCTTGACCGTTTCTAACAGCCCACCAAGTCAGACTTAGAACCTGTTGAAAACGAACAGATGGTCTATCAAATTCATGTATGTCGTCGAGGGCACCTCGTTGCGCACAATCTAATAAGGCTGCAAATTGCGATTCATTCTCCATATTCTCACGAAATACGATGACTCGACATTTATCACTTCGGCGATTTCCGCGCCCAATTCGCTGTAGGAAAGAACTCACAGAATTAGGAGGATCAAGTAAGACGATAACCTCTACATCACCAATATCGATCCCAATTTCTAGCGTCGAAGTCGCGACACAGATTCCGAATTGTTCATTACGCATTGCATGCTCAATCCGTTCACGTTCTGCTCCAGAAAGAATACCAATGTGTAAATGCACGGGCCAACGGGTCCCTGACATCTCTTTTGCGAGTGCTGCAGCAAAAGAGTGCGCTGAATTTCTTGAATTTGCGAAAATCAACGCTTTGGAAACTTCATTCCTTTCGCACCACTGTCGCAAGGCAACCGCACGTGAATACTGATAATCTTTGTCCTCTCCAGATATTAAATCAATCATCTTGATTTCAATCTTACGAGGTGTTCCATTTGATAATGATATGCTGTCTTCACCAAGCCATGTTATTCTAACATCTTCAATTTGGTCTATCGTTGCAGTCATTCCAACAATTTGGAAATAGTCTTTTTGATGGTATTTTGAAGTTTCGGACGCTTTTCGGATACGGTCTATTACGTAACGTAATTGTTGTCCTCTTGCAGAGCCATGCAAAAGATGGATTTCATCAATTACGATTGCTCGAATAGTTGAAAGTACATCTGGTTGTGTAAGCTGAAGTGAGTCTAACGCCTCGGGTGTAACAAGAAGGCAAAAAGCATCTTTGGCAGATCTGAAGTCGTGACGATCTCCTGTATATCGTTGAATAGAATTTGGAAACCGTATTCCCAAATACTCGAACAAACGAGTGTACAAATCATTGACAAGCGCTTTAGTGGGAGCAATATAAATTGTCGAAACAGAGCTTCTTCTAAAAGATATATGCCTTTGAAAGAGTGGCGCTATGGCCGCTTCAGTCTTTCCCGTTGCCGTAGGTGTCGCAAGAAGAACGGATTCTCCATGCACGATATGTGGCATGACCATTGCTTGTGCTTCCCATGGGCGACGGTTTTTAAAAAATATCGGCCAGGCGATCGGCAGTAATCGAGCAAGCTCGCTTGTTCTTAGTTCAGTCCCAAGGGAGTTCATATCCTGTCGCCTTCTTTGCAGCTATCCGAATTTCTTCAAGAAGATCCTCCAGAGTATTTACTTTTTCACACATTAGAATTGATGGTACGAGACTGGCAAGCTTAATCCAAATACGTAATACACGCTCATTTTCTGGGAGTTCAATAAATGAATTCTTGAGTCTCGCGCTGAGTAAACTCCGATTCTCTTTGCTTGAAAGCAAGGACATTCGGTCACCCAGATGATTGTAACATGCGCTAAAGAATTTCTCACACCACGCATGATACTCTTCAGGTGTCGGTGGTGTAAGCCTAACCATATCTTCATTTCTGTGTAGAAATACACACGCATCTCGTAAAGAAAGTCCTGGATCATTAAAAGTATCACCTTCTGTCAAGCCTACAAATAATGCGAAGTGAGGTCCATGTCGCCAGTATGGAGGCACCTCTCTCGCGTGATCATTTGTTTGTGGGGGAGTATCGCCAGCAATTGGGGGATGAGCAGCTCTCGCTAATACGTCGAATAGATTATTAGCTCTTTCCTTACGTTTGACATTGAACCCTCGTACATGTTCTGCTTCATCAATGATTAGAGCTAGCCCTTTGTAACCAAGCGCACGACAGATCTCGTTTACAACAACAAGGTGAAAGACATAAATATCAGAAGTTTCTTTGGTTTGGGGCATTGTTGGGATTGAGAGCGCTGGAACACCATAGTATCTTGCCAACGATCTAATCGCTGATACTACCCTTACTTGACCTCCAAGCCAACCGACACCTGCCAAATAATCCTCATCCTGGTTATGAGGAGAATGCTGAAGAACTTCCAAAGCACGAAGGAACCATGTTGATCTTTGGAAATATTGTCCGTCACGCACTTTATCCCAATTATCTCGTATCTCTTTGACAAAACCGTAAAATCCTAAAGTTTGAGATCCATCTTCCCGCTTGGGGAAAGATAATCCACTCATCAGACCTCTATAGACAAGATGCGGTTTGGCTGGATCAGCAGCTTTTGGGTCGAACTCAAGGTAAGCAGTTACCCACCCTTGTCTAAGAGCGGTTGCCTTAATTAGTTGAAGGTTGTGAGTCTTTCCTGATCCATAGAAACCGAAAAATACTTTGCAAGCGCCATCAGTACATGCTTTTTCAAGCCATTCTTTAACTCTCATCTCAAGTTTCAATCCACCAATCGTTAAACCTATAAGCTGATTTTGATCTGCTGGTACTACTCCCAGGTTAATTGCCTCAAAAGCTTGTCTAAAACTCAGAGATTTTGTGTCATAAGCTGAATGGTCATCTTGAACTGTAGGACGAAAAGACTTTTGAACGGTCAATTCTTCTGTTGCAACATCAATATGCTCACCAAAAAAATCAACCTGAGCTACAGATCCAAGTACTTTAATTACCCGCCCAATCCCAAGTTCTCGATGTTCGACCTCACAATTAGCTTGAATCATTCTTCATTCTCACTTTGTGTGGGATCATTCTCACGTACGAAATCTGATGCTTCTTCTTGGTTAATTAAATGCTGATCATTCTCCTGTTGTGATAGGAAGCGACAGTATTGGTAGACAAATACCCGAGGCGGAACTTTGTCAAGAAGAAAGAGTACATCTTTCTGAGCAATGATTAATTCTTTAATATTCGCCCTTTGAACATCGCGATTCAATTTAATGCTCTGCGCGACCTCGAATACATCCATCAACCTTTCACCAATTTGCATTGTGACCTCATCTGAGTTGTGTGCATCAAGGTCAATTAAAGGTACCATAGGGCTTCCTGCAGAAAATGCTATCGTACCAATCCGATCATTTAAAGCAGTGTAGGATTTGCTTATCACATCGCTCCTAAAATCGGGTGTTGCTGAGTACAAAAACATGACTCCACCAAATTCTCCATCGACATTATCGTTTATCATAGTCAACATATTCTCAATAGCTTGCTTTTGCTTTATTGAGCCGCGTCTAAAAGACGCTGTTCTTGTTCCTTCGTCAAACGCGATAAAGAAACCACGATATCCCATTCGAGTTCTTAGAAAATGAACAACCGTCTTGAGACGTTTAAAGGCATTCTCGTCTTTTGCAGTTTCGTGCAGTCCGAATGACTCTCTAAGACCCTTTGATCGAATCTGCTCTCCTCGTACCCATCCGATAAGTTCTGTATCGAGTACTGAGGATATTGCACCGCAGCGTATATCGAGCATGCGCCTACCCAACCCGATTAATCCACTCGCCATCTGCTGGTCAGGTGCACCCATAGGTAATCCGGCAAATGAACGTTCTATTTGTAAGCGAATTGGATGTGGAACTTCTTGACCAGGCTGGATGCCGAAATCGCAAAGCTTTCTCAACATCCAATTGTCAATTAATACTTCAATGCCACGTTTTTCCCCAATTGGATTGGAACCATCGTCTGGCAACAAAAATGATTCCATCACAGAGCGAAAAATTGCAAGAGGTGAATTGAAAGGACACTCGACACCAATATCAATAACCGAGGAGACAACATCGTTTTCATGCGCTCTTTGTGCAAGACTTAATATAAACTGTGTCTTACCACTTCCATAGTCACCTTCTAAATATTTGAAACATCCAAATCCATCAGATAATGATAACTCTCCTTTAAAATAATTACTTTCTAAAGTATCAAGGATGAAATTTGTTCCGACATTAATTAAATGAGAATAGCTACCGGGTGCGATCGGTGATGATAGTAATTGCTTGACAACCGATCTAGCCTCGTGTTTGCTGATCTCGCTACGTGAACTTGTATTTTTACTATTCATCTTTTACTCCAAGTTACGAGTCTTTAATCTATTGACTAGAATATCATGTTTTTGATTTAGACCTACGAAGATAAATAATAGGTCTAACTTGTGTTCCTTCTTGATTAGTTGGCATATAAAATACCTTCGTTTTTGATCCATGAGCTTGGCTAAGTGTCGCTGGGATAAAATCAAAAATATCTTCTTGCGAATAATCTGACTTCTTCTTCTTCCAATTGATCAAATTGGCAATAAAAGAACCATCAGGAATGTCGTTAAAATTGCGACGTGATGGGTTGCTCCAAAAACGTTGATTCTGTGCTGCTACCTTGAACACTCTAGCAACATCAGAGATAAGAACATGGTCACTTGAAGAGAATTGTCTTGCGATGATCCACGCTAATTCCAGGCGTTCTTGGAATTCACCTATCGGTAAAATTGAATCTTCTATCATCTTCTCTGCAGCAGAGTGTGCTTTTATTACATATTCAATGTCGGGCGGTATCTTTGATATAAATGGATAGTAAGGAGTGAGATTCCATGACCAGTTCTGTCCAGCTTTGTCACCGATCAAAACAAGGCGACCAACAAAAAACTGATTATCTTTTACACCGCTCGGTGGACCGAGCGCCTTGAGAACTGCTGAAGCAAAACGACGTTGACCTTCATGATTGCGAAGTTCGTTAAATCTTTCAGTTAACCATTCTTTAGCAGCGGAAATTTCATCTTTGACTTCGCGAGGCAATGATAAATCAGGTGGAACTGTCAATGAAGTTAATTCTAGCCGCCGTTCGACTGGTGATGGAGGTAATTCAAGTCCTTCGGCACGCGATTTACCCTGCCCAAGTATGCGCGGGAGCTTTGCTGACAAATTACCTTTGGCTGTCTCCAGCAAACGATTTTTTTTCACAAAGTGTTCAAACTCTGGGAATAGAGGATTGTAAGAGTTGTCTTGCAAGGTTTTGTTATCATCCATAATATTATCCCTCAAATCTCTTTGTGTCGTAGAGGGCTGAATCAATTTTTCGTATAAGAGCAGGAAACTCTTCGCATATCAATGCAAGTCTCCGTGTAGGTCTTGACAGTGCTACATAAGCTCTATTTAGGGTAAAGTTTAGTGACGAACGTTCAATCTGATCTATTCCAAGTACTATGCATGCATCAAATTCAAGCCCTTTTATTCTTTCGACGCTTGTTGTAATGAGTTTCCTCTCTCCAAATGCTTCCCAGATTGGAGCGAGGGGTACATTATGTTGCTGAAGTGAATTACGAAGTCGCAACATGGCCTCCTCATCTTCATTGATTTGAAGAAGAGCAACTGTTTTGACAGTCTCCGAATTACTTAACACCTTGAATAACTGTGAGATTCGTAGAGCATGGTCAATCGAGTTTAGTAAGAATAGCTGTGGCTTGATATCATTTAGACTTTGATTCACTTCAAATTGTGCTATTTCGCCAAAAGCAGATTGATGGAAAGCTTGAAGAAAAAGACCAATTTCTCTGCTCTGTCGCATGTTACGAGCAAATGGAAATATTTGTTGCGCATTGAGGTCTTTTAGGGGATTCCCGAAATCCAATGCGCTTCGTTCTACCATTCCATGAACAGGAGAAACAACCTGTCTAAAATCCGCAGAGATAGTAACGGCACCTCCGGGATCGACAAAGGAGATTATAAAAGAAGCCTCTGCAATGCTTAAGTCCTGTGCTTCATCTATCACGACAAGTGTCAGGCGAGATTCTCGCCCTCCGAATTCCGCAAGAGCGGATGGTATTTCTCTGAAGTGAGATTGTTGCATATCAATTTCAGGTAGAACAAATCGAAGAAGCCATGCCAGCCACGGACGCTCTTCCGGTCCATATTGCCGTTCCGCCCAACCTGCAAAAATCTGTTCCATGACTTCTGTCTCATTCGCACGCGACCCAGTGCCCTTCCGGATTCTTAGTGCTCCTTCCTCTCGAGTAGAGGTGAAAAATGTCTTCAATGCATTTATTGGATCATAGACCCAGAACAACCAATGCATAAAATGGTTGTCAAAGCTAAGCCGTTCTTCAACTGTTAAATTTTCTCTAGCGTTTTCATAAGAATCAGAAACCATTTTATAGACCATATCCATTCGTAACATTGATGAAAATGGTCTATCCGAAATTGAAGCACTTTGTGCATGATGTTTTAAGCTCTTTGCAAGAGCTAAAAAGCTTTTATTCTGCTTAGTTTGCAATGTCATCCACTTTGAATCATCCGTTTGACCAATTCGATTGATAATTTGATCCTGGTAAACTCGCCACAATTTGGGCATAGACTCTGACTTTAGTAGCCCAAAAAATGCTGCACGAGCACGCTTTTCCAGCGTGGTGAGTTTCTTTTGTATAGGTCGTGCATTATGTTTATATAACCAAGTATTTTCTAAATAGTTATCTATAAAAGATTTTATATCAGATATTATTGATTCCGGTATATTAAGTTCATTTAATAACTGTCGTGAAAAGTCAACAAGATTAGGATTTGCTAAAAATACTCGTGTTCGATCTGGGATGTATTGTTTTCGCCCAAGATTATCATGTCTTTCGCCTTGTTGATCAAACAGGAAACGTATTCTTTGAAAAGCAACTGTAGTCTTACCACTACCGGGTGCCCCCGAAACAAACATTAATCCATCCATACGGCTGATAAATGCCTGTACTTGCTCATGCGTCATGCCCAATTTTACGGATTTCAGCCCTGTCTTAGGCTCTATCTTCTCCTTTGCATGTATCGAACCACCAGGTTCATACAAACCAGATATCTCGGGAACTACTTCTTCAAATTTTGCTCTTGCTATTGTTCTGACTTTTGTGAGAGTTATGTAGCTTTCTTCCAAACTTTGATTTTCATTCAATGTACTGCTGAGGGCAATTTGGATACCTGGATGAGTCCAAGCCAAGACATTGATATTTTCATTATTGCTTTTTAAAACTTCATTTGTGGAAGTATGCTCGTTAGCATACCATAATTGTCTTATGTCACGCCCTGTCTGTCCTCTAACTTCAGTAACCACCTCAACCATCGCATGAAATGGTTGTTTTATGATCTCCTTTAGTGAATCTATTTTATTAAGTCCATATTCTATCCGATTATACTGTGAATCTGTCCTACCCCTGCTAAAATCAATTGGTCCAGGATCTAGACTGTACTCAGATAATACCGATTTTGCCAACTTCTTGACTTTAATCGCATTGTCTGAATCCCTATGAATACGCTTCTGCAATTCCTGGTCGTCTCTATTCATTAGTATTCTCCTTTGCTGTCATTATTTCGATACTGCGAAAATCATTTGTCACTTTGAAATCCACATTTGTTTCAAGCGCTTTAAAATGTTCTCGACCGCACTCAATTTTGGCTTGCTCAGTTTGACGAAGTGTATCCGTAAAAACAGAACCTTTGGTCTCAACTACAAAGTAGAGACGATCATGGCCATCAACCTGAACCAGTACAGCCCAGTCAGGATTATAGCTGCCGAGGGGAGTGTCGATTTGGAACCAACCGGGCAACTTGGCGTAGAGTTTAACATCCTCACTTAGCTCCATCGCTGCGGCAAAATCCTTCTCCACGTCCGAGTCATAAACCACGTGGTTGTAAACACCCTTGCTCGATGGCAGCGTATTCCTTTCGAGGTAGCCTAACAATTCTTCGTTCTCTAACAGCTCCTGGGCGTAGTAATGATCATTGCCAATTCGACGGTATTTGATCCCATCAACTATAAAGAGACGCATCTGGCGTCGAATAATCTCGGTAACATATTCAATAAACTTCTGCGGATTTCGTTTGAATTCGCTGAACCTGTTGCACCGAATCAGGATTTCTACGATAGTCCGACGTGTTAAATTTGTCGCATCTTGCAAGAATGTCACGATATCAGGCAACTCGAAAGACTCATCATAACTGAGGACACTAACGCCACCGGCTTCCTTGGATTGAACACCCCCACGATCGATTTGAAGCTGACCCTTTGTATATCGCGCGCTGGCACGAGCTATGGGAGGCATATTCTTCCTAATCTCATCAGCACAAGTATTTCTAAGTTTTTCTGGATCGAACTCAACACGAAATGTCGTCTTGTACTTGATTCTATCCCATAACTCCTTGAATTCCTCGCTAAGAAAAACTTCCTTGTTTAGCTCAATTCTGGTTCGTTTACTTGCATCGTTCACATTCAGCTTACCGGCGACTTTCCGTAAAATCTGCTTAATCTGTTCCTGTTGCGCTTGAGCGAATTCAGGCAGATCAACATGATCTGATTTCAGCGCTCGCCTTAGATCGTCCTGTACCCGTCCTTTTTCGTCGATGTACTTGTGGTCGAGGAGATAGCTCCAAATTTCCTTCGATTTATCCATCCCCAGCAGTTCGGGTTTTTCGCCGTCAATCGAAACCACAACACCTGCAAATAGGTGCTCTTCAACCACGCCAAACCTGATTTTCTCATCCTGCTCGATTTCAATCTGGAGCTGGCGAGCGAAATCGTCGTAGGACTCGTTCGCCATCACCGTCAAAGTATTGACATCAAAACCGTGAATTCTCTCGCCGTCTTGGTTCACTGCGAGTCGAAGGCCACGTCCAATCTCCTGGCGTTTTTTCAGTGTCGATGCGGTCTCATTTAAAGTGCAGATCTGAAAGACATTCGGGTTGTCCCAACCCTCTCGAAGTGCAGAATGGGAAAAGATGAACTTCAACTTCGAGTCAAAGCTCAGCAGTTTTTCCTTGTCGCGCATTATTAATTGATATGCGCTTTCATCCGCGACGGTCTTTCCTTCACCGCGGGAATCTTTGTACGCTTCGAAGGATTCTCCTGTCTTGGTCTTGCGTTTATCGACCGCAAAATAACCATCGTGCACTCCCTCAACAGCAGTTTCAAGGTCCACTCCTTCAAACAATTCGTTGAACTCAGGGCGACGAATCAGCTTTGCGTATTCCTCCTCGAATGCGACCGCATACTTGCCTTTGAGCGGTTGACCGTGGTCGTCGAAATCTCGGTAGTTTGCGACTCTGTCTATAAAGAAAAGGCTCAAGACTTTGATCCCAAGTGGCCTCAATCGCTTCTCTTTGAGAAGGTGTTCTTCAATCGTCTTGCGAATCTGAAGTCGTTTGAACTGATCATCATCGCCCTCGCCGATTGCTTCCCCAAGCTGTAAAATCTCAGGCCGACTTGTGAAGTTGATGAACTCCCCACCCTTGCGAGTGTTGATTTCGTCGATGACATACCCTTGATAGACATCGCGCTCCCCGGATAGCTGGTACAGATCCTCGCCTGGAAAAACACGTGTCTTGATCCGGTGAACCGTACCGCCTCGTAGTTCATCCAGCTCAACTGTAGCACTGAACCCACCCTTGTTGTCCACTTTCAGAAGACGGAGGTACGCCCTGTTGTGTCCACCGTGTACTTGTAGGCTGGCGACCTCGATCTGTTTGACCAGCTTCTTTTCGTAGGCATCCACTGAATCGAGACGGTACATCATCTCGTACTTTTCTATATGCGTGGCAGAGTATCGAAGTGTGCAGAGTGGATTTAGCGACCGGATAGCTTCTTTGCTCTTGGTTGTGTTGTCGACACTCTGTGGCTCGTCGATTATTACGATCGGGTTCGTTTGGCGAATGAACTCAATCGGTCGCTCACCACCCATTCGATCATGGTAGCGGTGGATGATGTTGGCTTTCGCTTCTTTCTCGGGATCATCGAAACTTTTTCGGAAAGCATCGATGTTGATCACCATGATCTGGATTGCATCACTGGTGGCGAAATTTCGTACCTGTCCGAGTTTTTGTGAGTCATAAATGAAATAATCGAAACGAACATTGTCATAAAGCGTCTTAAAGTGGTCAGCGGTAATTTCGATTGATTTATGGACGCCTTCCTTAATCGCAACAGAGGGAACCACGATGATGAACTTTGTGAAGCCGTACTGTTTGTTCAGTTCAAGAATGGTACGCAGGTATACATATGTCTTACCTGTTCCAGTCTCCATCTCGATACTGAAATGGAGGGACTTTGCATCCAGTGTTTTGTTAGCAGGGCGTAGCCCATTCTGAAGTTGAATCTCACGAACATTTCGAGTCAACTCTTCGTCAATTAGTCGCAAACGATTCCCGATCCCAAGATCATTCTGCTCCTGGCCTTCGAAAAGAGTGCCGTCCTCTTTGTGAAGCGAGGAAACCGTAAAATTTGTCTGACAGGTTTCCTGGCCCTTGAAGATACCAGCAATAGAAGCGACTGCTTCCGCCTGAAAATCAAGGTTTGGGTTGAATTGCAGTTTCATCTAACTCTCACCATCAAAAGAAATCTCCGTTAACAGGCACTGATAACTCGGTCATACCAGTTTGACTTCGTATTATCCATTCACTTCCTGTGGATCGGAGATGAAATTCAATCTCAGCGGGAATATTTACTCCAGTATTGATTGCTTTGAAATCATTTACCAAGTTTTGTTCTTGCGACACTAACCACCTATCCAACTGCCGACACTTATGTTTCACAACATCTGACGCTCGAATTATCTCAATGCTATGACCACTTGTTGCTTGACCTCCACCAGGCGGCATATACACGCCATCTCCAAAATCTAACAATATATTTGCACCTTTTTTTCGCAATTGAGCATGTTCTTCATTCGTTATATCTTTCGGATGTATTCCTGATACTCCTTTGAGTTTGTATTTATCTAATAATTCAGATTTTTCATCATGTATTATTTTTATAACCTCTCTTTCTGTCCAATTATTATGATCATATACATTTATCATAAAGCAGAGATTATCAGTGATGAATGCAAAAATGACATCCTTAGTACCTTGAATCAAGTTTGGCCGTCTTGGATCTGGTTGGCTACCAAGATGGAAATGATGAATGCCCCAATCATTCAACATAGAATCTTGTTTACCAAACTTGTAGATTTGACGACTTAAGTGAGGAGTTAGGACTTCCCCCTTGACAATTTTATCTTTCAATTGGTCAAATCCCTGTTGATAATCTGGTGAGCCAGAGGGCGTTGGTGGAATGTTAAATACAGAAGAATACTCTATAGATCGAGGGCAAGGTACTATAATTCTCTTATGTGTAGTAAAATAA
The DNA here is from genome assembly GCA_963674515.2 of bacterium. Lineage (GTDB taxonomy): Bacteria > Electryoneota > Electryoneia > Electryoneales > Electryoneaceae. Next base: position 13,145 of record CAXXQY010000023.1, on the reverse strand, counting down.
GCATATAATATATCATCATCAGAAGCATCGTTTGGTACATCAATACCAAATGCGATTAGCTCATCTCTCGCAAAATTGACCCAATCCGTGAAAAAATCTGCTTTCAATTCTATTTTGTACATAATAACTTCCCCCTCTGTATTACCTGAGTTATCCCGAAAAACGATCGGCCTCAAGGAAAGACTCACCGGTCTGCGAAGCATGCTGTCGGATACGGTTTATCACCTCAGGCAAAGTCATAGTTCCAGATAGCACATAGCCATAGAGGTGCGAATGATCAATTAAAAGCAGTGGTGTTTGTTCACAAGAGGCATCTGCGATTGCTTGAGGCGTAAACCCGGTAATAGAGATGCAAATTCCCATCGTATTATCTGCCTTTTTATGAATCTTAGACATAAAGTCTGTGATCTCCTTTGGGGCCGTTCTGTCTTTCGTAAACTTGGTTTCAATCAGGTATTCAGTCCCACTGACAGTGATCGATCCATCAATCTGCCTCCCGCCTGTCTTGTATGGTGGACGAGCCGGAATCTCGAAGAAGATGGCCAAATCATAGAACCACCTTTCAAAATCATAACCCGCCTGTTGATCGCCAAGTTTCTGGCTAAGCTGGTTGAGCCTATCGGACAAGCCTTCCAAGGTTTGTTGTTCGAGGATGGCCTTCTCGCGACGTTCAGCTGCACGACGTCTTCGATCCGCTGCATCCTTCTTGTCCACGAGCTGCTGATCGAGTGTGGCAACCTGTTTCCGCAGTAGAGCGACTGCTTCGTTAGCCAGTTTCTTCTTTTCTGAAGAATCTGCCCACCCATCCAGATCCGGAAAAGAATCCATTTCTGTAAGAGAGCGTGCCATCGAAAGGATAGCCCGATGACCGACAAGATCCTTCCGTGCTACCAGTCGCCCGAATAGGCGCTGAAGAAATTGTCGTTTTGATTCATCCTCGTGCCATGTTGCGAGTGCGGTTTCTTTGATGCTGTGCTGAAGCAGGAAACGCCGCAGAGCCTCCCTTCGCCAGAACGCTTTTAAACAAGCATCCATTGTAAGGTCAATGAAATGTGGAGTTAGTTTCTTGTCCATAGTTGTATCTACAAGCTTTTTACGTCAGTAATACCTATCTGCCTGAGGATTTGTACGGCATTTGTTTTAACGACATCATCCTTGAAGCCTGCATCCTTGAAGACAACACGTATTTCAACTTCCGGATTCAGTTCGTCCTTCAAGGCAGCGATTCCCTCCACGGTTTCTACAGTAACTTCATCTTCCAAGCAGACCACCAGTGCGCCTTCACCAATCACATGAACAGTCTTTCCGACAACAATACGCCGTTCAATCGGTGTCACCAAATTGAGACCGTACTTTAAAAGAAGCTCGTAAAGGATGTCGGATTCCGTTCGGTCTGGTTTGAGGTTCTCAACAACAGAAAACAGCTCTGTTTCTGGTTCTTCTGATCTCCCCTCCCAAACCTGTATGTTGGATGAATCCAGTGAGAACACTCTAAAGCCATCCTCTACCTTCGAAGCAAACAGGGGGGCACTACCTTTGTTAGATTCCGAATGTGCTTTAATTACTCTCCGTATCCGTTCTTTTGCGATATCAGAGATCGTCTTATATCCTGCTTCTTTCGGGGTTGATCCGGATGGACATGGCTCGGGTAATTGGACTAGTATAAATCTTCTACTACCACCATCCTGTCGATTCAGATCAATTACTGCATGAGCTGTTGATCCTGAACCAGCAAAGAAGTCCATCACATTATCATTAGAAGCCGTACACAATTGCAAAAGGTGTTTTATAAGTCCTGATGGCTTTGGATTCTCGAATATCGCAGAATTTCCCATGATGTTACTCATTTCTTGAGAACCAGCCGTATTTAGAGGTACAAAATCCCAGATACTCGTCCAGGTTATTCCTTCCTTAATATCAGACAGAAAGCGTTTTAACATCGGTTTGCCGCGACCATCTGCTCCAAAATAGATTTCATCATTGTCCAGTAACTGTTGTACCCGTTCATTGTTGAATCGCCAATTCCCATGATTGCTTGGGAAGTGATCTTCGCCTGTATTTGGATTTTTGATTGGATAATAAAGTGATTCCACATATCTTCCACCTTTGATATTTGCAGTGAGGTCGCTGGGAGCCCAAGGACCCTTCGGGTGATTGTCTGGATTCTTGTATCTGTCTACCTGCCGTTGAGTTCTTTCACGAAGGTTCAACTCAACTTGATCAGCATTTTTACAGTACAGTAAAATATAGTCATGTTGAGTTCCAACGATTTTATCATTGGGTGGGGTGTTTCGCTTTTTCCATATTATTTGGCCAATGAAATTTTCTTCACCGAATATCTCGTCACATAATTTTCGTAAGTTCGCTAACTCTGTATCATCAATTGAAATAGCAATTGAACCAGTATTTAACAATAGGTTACGTGCCAACTTTAACCTTGAATATATCATATTTAACCAGTTTGTGTGATATCGACCTGCGGTATCCGAATTAGAGCTAATCATCGAACCAGACTCATCTACTTGATTAGTTATCATTTTATATTGTTTTAAAGTATTACTAAAATTGTCCGGGTAGATAAAATCACGTCCTGTATTGTAGGGTGGATCTATGTAGATAAATTTAATGGCATTATGATAGCTTTTTTGTAGTAGCTTCAGCACTTCAAGGTTATCGCCTTCGATAAACAGATTCCTAGCGACGTCCCAGTTGACGGATTCTTCTGGTTTCGGACGGAGGGTGCCAGTGCTAGGAGATAAAGCAAGCCTGCGCGTACGCTTCTTTCCATACCAGGTCAGATGGTACCGTTCCTCACGGTCATCGACTTCATCCCCGAGTACTTCCTTTAGCACCTCGAAGTCCACCTTTCCATCAGTAACGATTTCCGGGAACAGTGCTTTCAACTTTTCGATATTCTTCTCGATCATATCCATCGAGGAACCGTCGCTTCGAGGATCAAGCTTCTCCATTATGTCCATCTCCCTATTACAGCTTGGCGGATTCAGCTGCAAGCCGTCTCCGCATTTCCTTGATCTTCGTGTTTACGTCCACACGTTGGTTAAGCTGGCGAGCCTTCTTCGCTTCAACCAGCAGGGCCGCCAACTGATCTTCCAGTGCATGACACCGGTCGAGAGTATCCAGTCTTAGCCGTCGGTATTCATCACTGGACACAATCGCAAATCGACCGTTCAGTCGACCTGATTCCAAAGCGAGAAAACGGTCGATCCAACCCTGGTAGAAAGCAAAAAAATGTGTGTGCGGCTGTGATCCTGAAGCAAGACTCTCCAAAAACTGCTGTTCAATATGCTTAAGGCCATCAAGCTCGATCCAAGGTGTCAGGAAGACTTCCTCTGCCACGATTGCACCCTTTTCTGCTTGACTGAACCGTTTCGGAGCCACACTGAAGGCAACCTGTCCAGAGTTACCACCTTCCGCAGTCCCCTCCTGGCTGGTGAAAAAGGCCAGCAAAAGCGGATAAGGGATAGTCCGATGGATAACCTCCGCCAATCGCTTTACCGAACGAGCAGCCTTTAGCTCGATGCGGAGAACCGCGATTTCGAGATACTCACGAAATTCATCCGTGTAGGCCGCAACTGGAATTGTCTGTGGTTTGAGAGTGTATTCCCAGGTGATCGTGTCCACTTCTTCGCGAAGTGCCCTTTTGTCCGCAGCAGTCAGCTTCCCATGATCCATGAACATTTTCTTGAAGACTCGTTTGCCGAGATAGCATCCTCCTGGAAGGGAAAGCCACTGCGCGAGGATATCCATCACACTTCCTCCTCACGAGGTAGGATGACCAGCCAGGATATTATTTCGAAATCTTCAATACCACGAAACGATTCACGAGTTACTGCAGTACCCCCACGATGGAAAAGGCTTTCTACGCCTCTCTCTTCAGCCATTCCAGTAAGGGCCGCAATGGCTTTCGCCAGCAAATCCTGGTATTTCGCCATATCCGACGCATCTGCAGTGATACCGTTGAAACGAGCCATCGCAACGGTGTCAGGCGTATGTCTTCCAATAGAAAGCCGCTTAAAATGATCGAGAATCTGTTTCGCTTGCTTGTAGTGAAGTGCGACCTCGCCATCTTCATGAACATAGACAAGGTAGTGTGGAGCAAGTGGGTAGGAAGCATCCCGAACCGTTGTCTCCGTAACACTCTTCAGGCAAAAGATTACACCGGGTTGCATTTCCTCGTCGACAAGATCATCTGGCGCAACAACAGCGAAACTTCCTGCTGGTGTGTTTTCCAATAGGTCCTTATGTTCGTTCACATAGTTCGACAGATCCATGCGGAAGTCGTTGAGCGTCAGGTCAGAGATGGAAATACCCGTGGATAGGTCTTCGAAATCAATCACGTTTTCCATCAGTTGTTCGAGTTGACGGCGGCGGTACTCAAGATCGTTCATCTTGTCCAAGTCGGTATCAGCGATCAGGTTTTCCTCGCCAGTCGCAGAGATGTCCAATAGGACCATCCGACCAGTGACCCGACGCCTCAGATTGATGTATTCCTCCAACTCCATATTAGGCCAGAAGTTCACAAGTTGAATCACCTTATTCAGCGAGCCGAGACGATCAATGCGCCCAAATCGCTGAATGATGCGAACAGGGTTCCAGTGGATGTCATAGTTGATCACATAGTCACAGTCCTGTAGGTTCTGACCTTCTGAGATACAGTCAGTGGCGATCAACAAATCGATATCGGAGGCTACATTCCCGTTACCTCTTTCCATCGAGACCGGCGAGAAGTTCATCAAGGTGGTGATCAAATCTCGACGAAGCGAGGGAATCGTGGATTGGTTGTCACCCGTTCTTCCTGTGACAATGGCCGAATGAATATTCAATTCATGTTTTGCCCACGTTGCCAAATGCTTGTATAGGTAGTTAGCTGTGTCAGCAAATGCTGTAAATACAAGGATTTTCTTATTCCCGGGGTTGATCGGGTTGGTTGTTTTTGATGTGATGATGTCTCGAAGTGTATGCAACTTCGCGTCCCGTTCTGGCGTAATCTCACGGGTTTGACGTACAAGCGCTACCAGAATATCTTCATCTTCTTTCAATTCCTGCCGCCAGCGGATCTGATCGATATCAGTAATCAACACTTTGATCTTGTCACCGATCAAGTAAGGCTCAAACTCGTCATCATCGATTTCAATATCTTCGATGTTGAGTTCTTCCACTTCCGGATCGTGCTGGTCAAGACGCTCGATCAGGTCACGAACATCCTCGAGCAACCGCCCGAGAGTTGATCGGAAGGCCTCTATCGAACTTTCCATGCGCTTAAACAGATTCACACGCATGAGGTGAATCAGGCTTTCTTCACGATCGATCTGTTTGAAGACAGATCCACCAGCTACCTCCATGTCATATCGTCTGCTGTATTCTTCGAGCTTGTCCGGCCTGACATACTTCAATGGGGCATAGGCACTTAAGTTGAGCCTACGGATGCTACGGTTCACCTCTTTAAGTGGCGGAAATAGCCCTTCCGTATCGATCTCTGGCCTGTGATTGACAGGCTTCAGCCGTTCCGGAAATTCTCCAAGTTCCTGCATATCGTAGTATTTCTGGATGTGCTTTCTTGATCGGGCAATAGTCAGCAGATCGAGCAGTTTGAAGTAATCAAGGTCCAGCATCTCAAGAAGAAGGGTGGGAGTGCGTTGCTCCTCATCAAAATCGAGCCATTTGCTGAATTTGGTTTGCGCCTTTCGAAGCGTCGCCTCAATGCTGAAGATACCATTGTCGTAGAGTGCATCATCCTCACCTTCGGTAATGAATGCAACTTGGTTTTTCAAGTCGTTCATTCGGCTATTGACGGGGGTTGCAGAAAGCATCAGCACTTTTGTCTTAACACCAGATCGAATAATCTCGTTCATTAGCCGCCGATAGCGCGTGAGGCCATCTTTGCGTGGTGGGCTGTTACGGAAGTTGTGTGACTCATCGATCACTACCAGATCGTAATTGCCCCAATTGATCGTAGCCAGATTGATCTCACCTGACTTACCCTGGATGCGTGTCAGATCTGTGTGGTTCAGCACGTCGTAATTGAAACGATCTTCCGCGAAGATATTGCGTCGGTCATTGATGGTATAGATAGCCCAATTTTCGCGCAACTTCTTCGGGCAAAGGACTAAAACCCGATCATTCCGCAACTCATAGTATTTGATGATTGCCAGAGCTTCCAGTGTCTTGCCAAGCCCTACACTGTCCGCAATAATGCAGCCGTTATAGCGTTCAATTTTGTCGATTGCGCCGAGGACACCATCACGCTGGAACCGGTACAGCCTCTTCCAAATCTTGGTTTCCTTGATTCCCGTGCGAGTCTTGATAATGCTGCCTTCATCAATCTCACCTACAAGGTCATTAAACAGGTGATATAGGGTCAGGAAGTAAATGCGCTCGGCTGGTTTGTCTGAGTAAATATCTCGTAAATGCTGAAGTATTAAATCTTTTATGTCTGATGATCCACCGCCATCCCTCCAGATTAATTCAAACCAATCCAGCAATGCATCCGTCTCCACCTTCGAGGTGACGAAGGTGTTCATATCAAAAGATGTTGTTGTCGCAAGTCCAAGTCCAGCTGTTGTAAATGGTGAACTACCGTGGATAGCAACTGCTTCCTTTGATGCTTTCGTTATGTGATATATGTTATGAGGTACAGAAGAAGCCAGACCTCGTACTTCTGTTTTCTTCGCCAACCATTCAGCACAGCTTTTAGACAAATAGATTTGATTCAATTGATTTCTTTGGGCTCGGTCCACATCTGATCCTAACAATCCCTGTAAAGGCTGTATACCTTTTTCCTTAAAGGCCAGCGTTGTATCTATCGCAGGTACCAGTAATCGCATCTCGGCGATTCTACTTAATACCTTTTCCAAAGCTGCATAGGCATAAATGGAGAAACCGTTCGTAAGGACAGAAAAACGACAATCCCTGCCGAGATGGTCAGCAAGGACGTCAGCCACGCGAGCAGTTTTTCTGTTGTCGATCAGCATGAAGACCTCAAAGTGAATAGAGATTTCCTCAAATAGTTTTTTACATTTAGATGGATCTAATCTGACTTATTATCGTGTTTTCTCGATTCTTCAAGCCAATCATCAATCGCTACCTTACGAAACCTCCAGTGCTTTCCGATCTTCTGGCCTGGAATTTTCCCTGACCGGACAAGCTTATATACAGTGGATTTGGAAATCCGTATGTATTCAGCAAGTTCGTCTATCGTAAGCACTGGTGCAGAAGGATCTTTCATCAGTTGCTCATGTTATGATGATTGCGGTCAACCGCGACACGCATCTTGTTAAGGTACGGCAGCAGACGGACGCTGGCAAGAAGTGGCGGTTATTGACAGTTGTTTTTTGTAAAAGATCAGATCATGGTGGTTGCGAGTGCTGGCCCAGGATCAGCCTTCCTTCCCGGCGAGACATCCTTGTGACCCACCACACTGCCAATTGAATATCGGTTTTGAATATCTGTGAGGAGTAGCCGAAGAGAGGCGATTTGGATATCCGGGTATGGTTCCCACCAAGCATCCTCAAGAAAAACTGGTTCGAGTCCGTGATAAGGATTGGTGTAGTCGTTTGGCCAAGTGAAAAAGGCATCCCCACGCTTCACCAGTTTCCCCAATTGACCAGCTCGATCCCGATCGAGAACCGGTTCACATCTTTCTGGGCGTTCCATTCGGACATACCTGCATGATAGGCTTTCTTTCCCTCAGGTACCATTCGTAGGCTTTTTCACAGGTTATAGCTTTTAGGCGATCAAACCTGAGCACAGCGCAGAGTCGGTAATGCCTTACAACGTAAGCAGATAGTGTTTCATTGTGTGGTTCCTATTGTTCAGTCGTTATCATTTTCGGAGACGCTAGTGATGTGGATAGCATTTGCGCCGTCATCTCCGGTGAGATATAGACGTAATGCATATAGAAGGTCGGGAGTTAACTCACCTGTAGGTTTTTTCAGGTTCAATTGTATGCGAGAGAAAAGGTTGATATTGGAATTTGTTACAATCTCGGTAATACGCTCTACCTCTCTGGCAAACTTTTTGTGATGTCCTGTGTGGTTGTAAGAGCATTTTGATTTCAGTATCCGTTGAGGCACGGGTGCGCAATAAACCAAGTAGAAGTTCAAGAGGCTCAGCAATCACCCTACCCTTTAACCAGAGCTCTTTTTTTGTATCGTGGGCGCCTCCAATTGATCCCAGTGGACCAAGCTTAATACTCTCCAAACGTTTCAACAGGGCTTTCAGAATAGCACTCAAATCTGTAAAAGAGACATAATCGACAAATTTCTCATTTCTCCAAATAGCATAGGAAAGGACACGTATTGAAAAGTCGTTCCGTTTTAGTAACAAATCATGAAGCAGGTTCCGCTGCCACTCTTCAGAGAGATCACCGAGCGCAAAACCGACAGGGCGAGTAAAAATGTCCTTTTCAAATTTTACCCATCGTTGAATTCTTTTAACATAGTCTTCTGGTATATCTTTATGTGTCGCACAAAACAAAAACAATACATCAAATTCCGAAATGTCACGCTCTTTTGCAGTATTATGTGTAACTATTTCATTAAGGGTATTAAACATTTCCCTGGTGGCATTCGTGAATTCTGAAGGGCAATCAGTATCAGTAATGGATCGTCCATCTCGCCAAATAGATATAAATAAAAACCTGCACCACCCCTTGATATTCTTTCTAATTCTTTCCCAGGCTTCATCATGATCCTCCTGGACCATCTTTTCAGGTTTCTGGCTGTCCTAACTGTATCGTCAATCAAGTCTTTCGGACCACCATGCTTTGAGTCAGGAAACGCCGTCAGGTTTTGCCACATCATCGGTGAAGGATACTTTGGCGGAAGAGCATCAGTGACAACTTTCTCTTCAATTCGACGCCAATCAGCAATTACCGGTACGAAAGAATCGTCAAGAGGGGTAAAAACAAGCTTGTACGGTTCATCAGCACCGTAAGAAAACGTGAGGTTGAGTTTACATATGGTATCAACTTCGAGTGGGAACTTGGCTGATTCAAGTTGGGCAGAATAACCGAGTTCATCGGCATTCTTCCCTATATAGAGCGGGAATTGATATAAAGGCTTTCCGCTGGAAGTGTGAAGTTTTCTTGGACTTTAATAGGAACAGATTTACCTCGAATAGGTTTGATTGTGTTCCCACGTGTGACGAGATAGAAGCGCTTGTAAAGCCCATCTATAACCAATTTTATGGAAAGTTCCGGGACATTGTCTTGCCAAAGCGGGATGTCGCCAGCGCGTTGTTGCAGAGCATGCAACCGTATACCACCAACGACAGGGCTTTCTGTAACATTGATGCATTCTTCGAAGTCCTCAAACGGTGGATCACTTTTGAGAATCTTCGGATCTCTGGATTGCCTCTTTTCTGAACGAATATTATGGTGCCACTTTTCATCTTTATCGACATAAGTAATATCATCTAATTTCCATTCGTACCTAAGCTCATTCTCCACTTCTTTGTCTGGAATAATGCGGGCAGGACTGCGCACAAAATAATAACCGTTGGTTTCGGGAAGTTGCTTTTTGAGTTTTGGATCAAATCGTGTGACAATCTTCGTAACAGATCTCTTTCCCCGACATAATCAACAACAGCGAATGAATAGCCCTTCTTGATCTTTGAATAATCAACATGTTCAAAGAGAGCAGCAACACTACGTGGAAGTGGGGTGGCTTTTGAAAACTGGATGTTTAGATTTCGACGAATGATTCCAAGTTCAAAATCGTTGAGGAAATCAGGTACCAGCCAGACTAACGTATTATCTACGAAAGTTTCGCTTAGTTTGAGGTGAACGCATGGGCAGCGCGATCAAAATATTCGAAAGTGCCATCTTTATCGAAAAATAGATCTGCTGAAGAAATTGAAGTCACATCGGATGAAGAAATGCTGCATCAGAGTCAAAAAGATTAATAGGAACGTCTTCATCGCTACTTTTCCATAGCTGCCAGATAAAGGTCTTGTTCAAAGACTGAGAGGAAGTACTTGTCGTCGCATAGTCTGGGCGAACAAGAGCAAGATCAATGCAAGCTGGTTTAGAGATTGCTAATGGATTGCAAGAGCGAATTATTATTTGTTTTGCTTTCTGAAAGACTGGCAACTTAGTCCATGTTTGGATTTCAAACTTGTCATAGTCGAAGAGAACAGGCATTTCAGCAAAAGATATTCTCCCTCAAATACTTTCGCCCGTATTCATTCCAAAGAAGCACAATTTTTTCACGTTTATCGAACTGTGTGAAATCACGAGTGATATCATTATCGAGTGATTGCAGCCATCGCCAAGAATCCCAAACACGGCGATAGTTTCGATGAGACAGAAGAGTATTGTTAGGCGGCACATTGTCCCATCGGTCGATTGATTGCGCTTCGTCAGATTGAAGCCATGAATGGATTTTTGGGAGAAGCTCGTCTTCTTCTTCGCCTAAGAAATCTTGACGTAATTCAAGTAGTTCAGCGAGACGGATGACGAACGCTTTTAGAAGACGGTTTTCGGGTAAGTCAACAGATTGGTAACGTCGCACTGCTTGAAGATAGGGTTTACCTGCCAGCTTTTCCTAATGTTGCGTCCAGGGCGGTTACTGAGTTTTATAAAACTGTTAGCGTCTAATTCACGCACGGCATGAACGGGTAACATTGCATGATCGCGGCGCGGACTTTCGTTGAGTACCCGGAATAGTCGTTTCAGTGAAGGACGTGCGTGCTCAGTAATTCGCCAGAGACGATCGTGAAGTATTCCGTTGTTTGTATGTTGAGATATCTTATTAAGAAACATTGATATTGTTTGCGGAAGTGCTTCACCTGTCTTAGGATCAAAGTCGGCATTTACCGTAAACCAGTGAGTCTGTTCGAGAAGTCTACGGGCTTTCTCGCTACTATTACTCTTCAACCTTTGAGATTGGTAGAGTTCAATAAGGGTCATTTTCTTGCACCCTAGCGATAGTTAATATCTGCTTGTTCCTCATCCACAAGTTATTGATTTCAGAAAGTAAATCTGCTGAATTATTATTTGAGACCATACCTTTTTGATATGCATAATTATCATCGTTTGATGAATTTTTATTCATCTCTATGATCCCAATATTCTATTTAATTCTTCTTTGCGTATCGTTACTCCTGATCCCCTCAAAATTCTTGACTCTATATTGAGGATTTCTTCTATAGAATTCCATCTTGCGGACAAGATTGCAGCGTTCTTTTTGTCTATTCCCTTATCAATTAATTCTTGTTTAAATGTGCTTTGGTGATCTTCGGTTGTGGAATCATTTAAACTATCTTCACTAGGATGTACTTCATTATCATCTGAATTTATTTCTACTAGATCATTTTCTATCTCATTGGTCAAATCTTCCTCTTTTAAATAGTTCGCACTATTCCAAATAAACTGACCATAACCAAGTTCACACGCCAGTTTGAAATCGGGTTCGAGGTTGAACGGTTTATCGTTTATACCCTCATTTATTTGCGCTAAGATTTTATCTAAACAATCGGTTTTACTTTTTCCCCGCGTATCAATACCGCGCAGCTTCGGCATCACCTTTTGAACGAGTTGGTCTTCAAAGGCGGTATGGAGAGCGTTAGCAAGTTTTTCTTGGTCGATACTATCATATGCAGCACGGACATCAGGATATTTTTCGATGTAATATTCAACTGGCCGCGAGACAGAGGCCTCGCTAGTGCTTTCGTCCTTGGTACTATCTTCTCTGGTGCGAGCTTTGTTCATTTCTTCAATTAATTCCTTTTGTGCGGCGCGAACGTCAGGGTAGTTGGCCAGGTAATATTCGACCGATTGCCAAACACGGTGTCCGAGCGCTCGACCAACGACTTCAAGTGTCGTGTTTATTTGTTCTATGAATTTTTTAAAGGTTTGATATCTTCTTCTGTGAAAGGTAATTCCCGTGTCCACCATTTTTGCCAAGATGCTCTAGATAAGATTTGTCCACGGTTTTTTTCATTTAGTGGATCAAGTCTAAGGCGTCGTTTGAGTTTAGTCGGACGTGGAAAATGTATGATAATGGAGCGGTCAAGAACTTTGTCGGAAAGCGATTTTGTCGTTTCATCCTGATTCATAGTCCCTGCCCATAGTACATTTCGTCCAAGCGAGAGTTGTAAGGCGGCAATCCTGCCCCGATTTTCACCGGTAGGAAAGGTACAGCACCCTTCATTCCACGCCGGGATTCGAGTTCGCTCAGGAATGCAGCAAAGTAGAGTTCGGGGTGAGCAAGGTTTAGTTCATCGAGAAGTACCATACACAAATGATCAATCAATCCTGGATAATCCGTTTCCTTTAGTGCTATAATCAGTTCCTTGTCCTCTTCAGGATCCAGTTTCAGGCCATTCTGAGACATTTTCTGCCATCGTGACAAGCGCTGTTCGTATGTTTCATTTCCTGATAACTGACTTTGAGCAAGGAGTTGTAATACCGGTTGTGCGTCAAACTTGTTGTCAATAGAGTTGAAAAAACCAAGCATGGATTCCTGAGAATCCCAGTTTGGTTGAACAGGTAACTTCAGGAATTCCAATCCACCGAAGTGTGAATAGAGACGGGTAATTCGGATTTTCCTGTTCCTGAAACGCCTGCGAGGATCGTGATGGGAGACCATTCTGCTGTTTTCAGGGCAGTGTGGAATGCTCGCAGAATGCGAGGATTGAAATGTAATCCGTACTTATCGCTTCTATCGCCGATACCATTTAGCCATTCTATTTCAGTCTGGTCCGTTTTTTGAGGTTGATACACTTTATCCGACTTGATGAGAGGCATCTCAATTTCCTTATATCGGGCGGCAATTTCAACGGGACGCTCGTGAGCGGCTCGGTATCGATTGAGTTCGTCTTGAGCCTCATTGTTTGCTTTCTTCCACATAGATGCTGTTTGCGCAAGTGATTTATTTTCCGCTTCCAGATTACTGTTATTTAGACGCAACTTGCGGTTTCAGCGACCAATTCGGCATTGGTGTTGATTTGTTTTTCGAGTTCTTTATTTCGCGCCTTCAAACCTCTATTCTCTGAATCCAATTCATTTAGTTTTTCACTGATTTCTTCAACCTGTCGGGTCGTAAATTTATTCTGCATTCGCGTGTAGTCAGCAATTTTATCATTAATTTCTTGAATGACTTCATTCGGATCCTTGTCGCCTA
>CAXXQY010000022.1:0-40898 GCA_963674515.2 bacterium | reverse complement strand
AAACCGTATCCCGATGATTACAAGATTGAGAAAAGCGATCAGCCCGATTGTCCCCGAAATCTGGAGAACAAACAGCCACTCGTTATCCCATGTAAAAAATTCGGAAAATCCGCTGCCTAACAGTACCAGGCTCCAGAAATGTTCGCGTACATGGGACCATAACTGGATGCGGGCATTCAGGGATGGACTCCATCGCAGGTTGTCTGTAGTGAATGTCTGCGTAAAACTTGAAGCCAGGTTATCCAGCAGAAATGGTGAACTGATAAAGCCAATGATGAAAACGACGATAATCCCTGAAATCAGAACCCTTCGGCGAGTGGGGGGACAGTGTAAAATATGTCATCACCAACGCCAGCACGAAGGTGACATGCCCCGAGGTGGAAAACGCGAAAAACAGGCAGAATACCACTAATCCCATGACTACATACAGGTACGGTAACGGTACCGGCTGGATCGGTTCCTCCCGGAAGGTAAACTGCGCGAGAAGACAGAATGTGATCACCAGGAATGCTGCGAAGCTGGCGGGCATGGCGTCAAACACAGATGCCATCCGGTAAAACTTGTGTATCTCGCCGATAATCTGCTCCGAAAATCCCAACTGGAAAAAACCCAATACACAAGTAATCACGGTAGATGCTAACAGCACCTGGAAAAGGGTTATTACCTGTTTTTTACTTCGGACCGTCTGGATAACGAAGAAAAAGAGAAATGCCTTTTGTAATAGAAGGATAGTTCCTTCTATTTCCCCCGCTTTACTGCTTGCCCCCCAGAAATTAAACGCTTCGCAGAACAGGAATACGATGAGGAACAGGATAAACGCTTTTGATACCGGGTTATTGTAAGTAATACGTGCTTTCCGTCGTAATCCGAACAGGTAGGCCGTCAGGCAGGCGAAAATGGCGATGTCGCCAAATCCGAGAGTGTGGCCGGTGGTGCTGTCATCCAGGTCGCGTGTCGCAAAAAACACTACCTTCGAATCTCCTGCAATGGATGTGTCGAAAAAGAATTTTGGCCCTGTGATCACAAGGAACAGCGAGAGATAGACGCCGAGGATCGGTCTGCGCAAGATCAGCAGAAACAATCCCCCGAACAGGAAAAAGATGATGATCGCCATCAACGCCATTCGACAGCCTTACCTTCGTGGATAACCGTTTGCCAGGAAAGTACAAATGTACATAGAAAAACAACGATGGGCGAACGAAAAGAGAAAAAGAGGGGTGATTGAACCAATAACGTCGTTGCGGGATCTTTTGCACGGCAGTTGTAGTTCTGTGCAAAAGGTCGAAGAATGGTTAATACAGTGTGGCGTTGAACAAAATACGTAGCACCGTCCTTCAGGGCGGTGAAGCAAGATATTGTATATTTGATCATTATCTAACAGGCGGGAGTGCGCTTCAGCGTACTTCTCCTGCCGTCAACCGATCCTGAAAATGGTAAACCTTCTGAAAGCACGCTGAAGAGCGCTCCGAATAGTTATTAGCACTTTCTTCACCGCGCTAAAGCACGGTGCTACGTTGTCTCTCGCCTGATTACCGGGGGACCGATTCACATGGGGACGGGTGGCCCTGCCTGCAGTTCAAGGCGGGGTTTCACATAAGACTGTAATACAATTCGATTGATTTCCAATGCATTACTTCTGTTTTTTGACACCCGACCATGAAAAGCTGGTCGGGCCACCCTGCGTAGGCACACCTGACGGGAGATTGCTTCGCTTCCACGCACAACGGCAACAACCGTGCGTGAAAGCTCGCAACGACGGGATAGGGGCGAGTTTGGCCCGACTGCGTGCAGTCGGGTTTCATGGACATTCCCGGTGGATGGAACCATTAGACTACATACTGCGACGCCCTTTCGGCGAAAGGGCGCTCCTGGATTATTCTTCAGGTGGATGGCACCACAGGGCTACACATCTCCGGGTTACATGCTTCCCGGTGGATGGAACCACCGGGCTACACAACTCCGGGTTACATGCTTCCCGGTGGATGGCACCACCGGGCTACCCATCTCCGGGTTACATGCTTCCCGGTGGATGGAACCCTGTCTCTTAGTCACATTTTTTCCATTGCGAGTTTCCAGCCTTGCAATCGTTCCTGCAGGATAGCATATCCTTTCCACATTGCTTTCCATCCAACGCGTCCATTACGTTTGGTATCGATCCATCCTCCCATTTTAGCAATCGTGTAGTACGCCCATTTCATGGTTGGTGGATTGGTTGGCAACGGTTTGTTTTTCATTGAACCAAACCATAACAGCTTCCATTCCTCCGGTTTCAATAGTTTTTCACAGTCTGTTTCGGTCTCTTTCCATTCCCTCATTTGCAGCAGTAGTACACCAACAAATGCCAGTATTTGTGCCAGACGTTGCAAATTGTCTGCGTACTGCATTCGTGCTTCATGAAGGTTGCACCCGGTTTTCCATGCCTTGTGATATTCTTCAATACGCCAGCGTAACGTATAATAGCGTTGCACCTTCAATGCATCTTCCAACGTGTCCGCAGGTTCCGTAGTTAACAGACGCCAGACTAACGGCTTGACACCATCTGGTGGCGATTCCTCTTCGATAAGAACGATCCAAAGTGGCAATGGTGAATACGTCTTCCGCTTGCCACGCGGTGGACGCAATGTCGCACGAGACGCTCGAAGGGTTACTGTGGCGACACGAGCCACTCTGCCACCACGCTGGGTAACCTCTACCTCAGTTTGTCCCAAAACAGGTTGTGAATGAACATGCTCAAATAGCCTGACATCCTCATCACTCAAGGCACGGTCATAACAGGCGCGTACCACATAACGATATCCATGCAGTTGGTTATACCCAAGAAATTCATAGAGGTCAGCCTCACGGTCACATACACTGATTACACGTGACATTTGGGAGTCCAGTCGTTCGGCGGAACGGGACAAGCTTGATTCCCATTTGAAACTCTCTTTATCATGGTAAGAACGTTTTCTACGATCTTTGTTCTTACCATGCGTGGAAGGATCACGTTGCCACCATTCTTGATCAATCAAGCCAAGGGTGAAACCACTGGAACCTGACAACATAAGACTGCTATGAACGTTCCACCCATAAGGACCTTGTGTCGTAGAATACCCTAATGGGCCTAATTCTTTGCTGACACTATGGGAGAACGGTAATTTTGTCGTATCCATAATCAAAAGAAGATCGTCATCGCTGCCATTACAAACGGATGCAGTGGAAGCAAAACCACCTTCTGCGATGGACGTAGCGGATACACGATCATTTTCAATCAAACGATAAGCACCTTCCTGGACTGCAGGATCACCTTTACACGCCGCATTTACACTGGCTTCCGGATCAATTGCAAGCTGCGCTGCAGTCCGGATCAAGCGACGATGGAGGCGTAAATCCGGTAAATGACATTCCTTGAAAGTAGACTCTGCCCAAAGATGCGGATTCTGAATCATTGGTCGCTCCATAGATAAAGTGAGTTGATATATAGAATACGCAGCACATACGGTTTTGCTCCAAAAAGATGTGACTAAAAGACAGGGATGGAACCACCGGGCAACCTTTTATCGTGGCAACTGCCTGAGGTATTCGCGTACTTCGGTGAAGGCGGGATCATGGCGTAAAGCGGTTTCCCATGCCCGCCGTGCATCGGGGATATTCCCCATGGCAAGATAAATGGATCCAAGACGCACATATGCATAAGCGAGGTTCGGGATTAAATCAATTGCGAAGCCACATTCACGCAGGGCAGCTTCAAATTCGCGATCGAAGTAGTAGACTTGCGCACGGTCCAGGTGACGCATGGCTTCGTTGAAGTTCCCGATAATCTCAACTTCACGTTCCAACTGACCGATCCGACTGCGTAACATTGTAATCTCTGCAGAGTCGGCGACTTCAACGACAATTTCATGATATTGCGGTACGAAGACCGTATCAATCTGGATAACTACCTCGGGTGCATCCGGTTCCGGCGACCGTCCGGTATAAGCGATATCCGTAGCGTTTATGATCCTGTCAAAATAGATATTGGCGCCGATCAGGTGATGACCGGCGGTTCCCGAAACACCGCCAATCGGATAACGGAAGGTGTATCCCACTTTCAGCAACAGGGTGCGGTTTTCATTCACCCGTTCACGGCCACCTTCTGCGGTGGGACGCAAATAGCTGCTGTTAAACACCTGGTCGTAAACATGCACTCCGACACCGAAAGCGATCTCATCACGGTTGCCGCCTGCCTGCAACACCAGGAGATCCTCAAACAGGCTGGTTTCCACACCTAAACGAGGGGTGACATCTGCACCGTTCAATTCCCGGTCACGAAATTCGATATCCCCGAACAGGGTATAGTCTCCTAACCGGTAGGATGCACCGCCCTGGAATTCACGTGGCAATGGATCATCCACTCCCTCTTCGAATGCCTGGTTGGGACGGTTCAGGCGTCTTGCTGCAAATCCGAAGGAAAGATCCTCCGTATACCGATATTGGGCGCCAAGATCTACGGCGAAAGTTGTTTTTGTAAAACCGTATTCATCAAAGAAAGGATCAACAGCAGTGTATTCCGTCTGTTCATAGGTTCGGAAGAGAAAATTAATTCCAATTCCTACCGCCAGGGGACCGAAACGCCTGCCGAAACTTGTCAAAAACCGTTGCTCATTGTACAGCTCACCACCAAAATAGTCATATCCGACACCAACAGTACCCCACTCTTCGAGCGAATAATACCCGCCGAGCGCTCCACGGTTCAGGTTGTCATTCTGCAGCCCGACAAAATGCCTTCCAAACTGGGTTTCGAATGCAATGGCATGCCCCCAGGCGAGGGACGCCGGGTTGTAGAAAAATCCCATCGGGTCGCCACGATCCGCTACTGCCGCTCCTCCCAACGCCGTCAGACGTTTCCCGGGAGAATCCACAAACGCTGCATGCGCAACCGATCCAGCACCTTGAAGCAACATGCAGATTGCGATGACCACTATTGATGTTCGAACGAGTATTTTCATTTCACTTGTCTATAGTATCCTGCTGCAAGAATCCAATCCTGCAGAAATCATCAAAAATAAATCACAGTGTGTTTACCGGGCGACGGCAATAGTACCCTGGCTGTTTGTTCCACCGCCTTCGATCTGGAAAATATACAATCCACCCGGAACCGGTTCGCCGTTATCGTCAGTCCCGTTCCAGGATGCCGGGTTTCCAGTAATCGTGGCGACTTTCCTGCCGCGCATATCGAACAGGTCTATGCTTGTGGAGGATTCCCCCTGGTGATAGATCAGGGCTTCATCCCAGACACCATCCCCGTTTGGAGTAATCGTCGTCGGAACAACACTTAATTCCGTTTCCTCGGGCGCCATGCGGAACCTGTAGCGCAGCTCATCCATGACATTCGAGTTTTCCGCACGATCATAGGCATTCACCCGTACTTCCACCCACTGCCCCGGGAACAATCCCACATCAGCCAAAGGAAGCTTGAACCGGTATCCAAGGGAATCATCCGTCATGGCTTCCGGTTGCGCAAAATCGCCAAATGACCGGTTGAACAGGAACAATCGCAACCGGCTGGCGTCCACTCCCACCCCGATATCATCAATTTCGATCAAAAGAGTGTCTTCTTCGGTAATTCCCGTATCGTTCGGTGCCGGGTACAGGGTTGACTCTACCACAAATGGACTGGAGACATCCGGTTCTACATCAAACGTGTAGCTGTACAGCGCGAAATTATTCCCTCGTGACAGGTCACTTGCCTGAAATGTCACTTCAACAGTCGTATTTTCAACCCACTCTTCCGCAGGTTTGTACCTCAGGTGATACCCTTCCGGGATTCGTGTCCGGATGGTAAACTCATTGACGTTTTCGCCATCCACGGTCAACCTGACTGTAGTAGTATCAATCCCTGATTTCAGATCGAGATAGTCCACTTCCAGCCATCTGTTCATGGTGATAGATGAATCGGGTTGCGGGAATATATCGGCGAAGACCGGTGGATCATTGTCTTTTTCCACGTAGAACGAATACCGGTATGGCAATTCCGGACGGTTGGGCGGATCGGCAAGATCCTGTGTGCTGATTTCAATGGAAATCGTATCCGTCCACAAGTATTCGCTTCTCGGTGTACAAATGAATGTGTACCCGCCGACGATCTCTTCCACCTGTTGTTCCACATCCCAGCTTAATCCATCGGTACGCACAACTGTTGTATTCGCCAGGTCAACACCGGTACCATCATCGAGCACATCGAACGAAAGGATAAATTCACGTCCCAGCTCTTCCGTCTGATCCGCTGGATCCATGTTCATTACATATGGCGGTTCATGATCATCACTCAGGGTAATGAAACTGTATTCTTCATCAAGGAGATTCGGTATTGCGGCAAGGTCATAGCCCCTGATCCGTACAACCACCGTATCTTCATGCCCGAATAGTCCCGGCGGATTATAACTGACGGCAAACCCCGATTCCACCGGCTGGATGTACAATTCATCGAACTCAACCGGAATGCCATCAATCTGAAGCCGTATCGAATCTCGCGCTACTCCAACGCCATCATCCAGAATCTTGAATACAATGTCTGCATTCCGTGAAATACCTGCCTGGTCCGGGAAAGGCGTACGGTCCGCCAGATACGGAGCTTCTTCGTCCGGTTCTGTATACAGCTCATAGGTAAGTGTCGTATTGTTTGGTGGTTCTTCACGGTCATCAATACTGATCCGCACCTCAAGAGTATCTTCATATTCGTACGGATTAACTGCCTGGAGGGTGATTCTTGCTTCTGCACCGTTAATCGTTGTATTTGCGCTGATATGTATCAGGTCATTCATGTTCTCATCATCAACGACAACCAGCAGGCTGGTAAGGTCTATTCCTGTGAGCGAATCAATGACTTCCCATACGAGTGAGTCACGAATGGACACTCCTTCAGACCACGGGCTGGGATCGATTAGCAGAAATTCAGGACCAACCGTATCGGATTCGGTATAAAAAGTGTATGTAGTATCGAGTTGCCAACCTTCTTGTGTCCGGTCTCTTGCAGTCAGATTGACCACCACGGATTCACCATATGTTCCATTTGTTTTCGGTAATTCCAGGGAGTAACCAAGATGCTCCAGGCGAACGAAACCAATCCTGTTGTGATTGATCTCCTCATTATCCACTGTAAGGACAATGGAAGTGGAATCCACTCCGGCTGCATTGTCGAGGATCTCGAGATGGATCGTAGACGTGCGTGCAGCACCGACACTGTCAGGCGCTGGTTCAGCGTACACAAGTTCCGGAGCTTCCAAATCTTCGATCACTGTATATGTCAGGTTCACCGGAATCATGACATTGGGTGGATCGGCCCTGTCTTCTGCGCTGATCTCCAGCAATAACTGGCCGGGTTCATACAATTGTTCGTTTGGCGTATACGTATAACGGTATCCCCCGGGAATCGCATCCCAGTCCAGTGAAACAGGATAAGGTTCACCTGCCTGGGTGAGGATCAGGGTTGTTGAATCGCGTGCTACACCGGCGTTATCATCAATAATCGAAAACTCTATATTTGTCGCCACCGATATGGTAGCACCATCAAGCGGGAGAATCTCAAACAGTTCCGGCGCAGTGGTATCGGCGGATGTATAAAAGCTGTAACGCACCGGGGTCATCACATTGGGCGGTTCAGCGAGATCCGATGCCCTGATTTCCACTTCGATTTCGGAATTTGGAGTGAATAATTCTCTTGGATCATATTCAACGAGGTAATCGGATGGATCACCGGTAATTGTAAGGATTTCAGCTCCGGGAACAGCCTGGATTCCATCCACAGTAACCCTGATGGATTCGAGGTCGACACCGGCGCCTGCATCAATGAGATCGAAGATCACATTCCTGGTAACAGCAACTCCTATTTCATCCGGCTGGGGATCTTCATTCACCACAATCGGGGCCTGGTCATCCGTACCGGTTTCAAATTGATAGGAATAAACCGGCGACCTGGTTCCTCCGAGGTCAACCAACTGAAACAGAACAGAAATGGGAACATCGATCTCAAAGGGGTTTTCCGGCTGGATAGAAAAACGGTACACATCATTTTGAGATTCATAATACACGGCTGGATGACCGGGTGAATACTCGATTCCGTCAATGTTTATATAGAACTCATCGGGATCTATTCCCTCATCGAGATCTGTCGCCGAAAACTCTACTGCGGCATCTGTTGGTACAGCTCTCTGCAAAGGAGCAGGATTGAAAGCATATGCGAAGGGAATTCCACCGCGCGCTGCATACAACGCACCCGCAGAAGTATTTATCTCCTGTGAACCAAAAACAATGTCCCAACGTTCATCTTCGTCGAAATCCGCAATCGCCATTTCGCGTCCCAGCTCACCACTACTGGCAGGACCGTAAAATGTCATGACATTACTGGGAAATTCCGAAATGTACATTGATCCGGTATAAGGTGTCAGATCCGAGACATGATAAACACTTCCGCTTCGAATCCTTTCCCGGTAATCACGTCCCGGTGCAGCAAAAAGATAACATCCGTTGACAGCGGCAAGGTTTGCGCCTAACGAATCACCATCCGCCTGCCCAAGTATCCGTAACCGGTATCTGCCGACGGTACGGAGGTCAATGAATGTAGGAGCAGACTCCAGTTCGCTTAGCGTGAGCTGGTAAATGATCCCTGGCCTTGTCGGTTGTTCATACCCCGCAGGGGCGCCGATCAACAAACGATCCAGTAACCCTGCCTGGTAGGACACAATGCTTCGCCCGGTTTCATTTGCTGCAAATGCCCCACCTACATAACGATACCCTTCCAACTGGTTTGGTTGGCTCAGATCGACGGTATCAACCAGGCTTTCGCCTGTCATGAATACGTGAACAACACCGGAACCCGTTCTTCCTGAATAGGTCTGCCCCGGCGCTCCGACAATCAGGTCGCCCCAACCATCGCTGTTGATGTTATTTCCCAGTAACTCACCTTGAAAAGAAACCGCAATGCTGACTGCAGATCCAAGGCGGTTATTCGTAGTAGCGCCATATAAAGTGACATCAGAATGATATGTACTCAGGTTTATTACTGAAGGCCAGTCGGAAAAACTGCCATACAGAACATCCACCCTGCCTGCATTGTTCCTCTCAAGCGGATCGGCGCCCGGGGAACCGATGATCAGATCCTGAATTTCATCGGATGGATTAAGCAGAGATGTACCAAGGCCGGTACCGCAACCATCCTCAAATCCTGCACCAATGATGCGTACATCAGGTTCTGTGATTTCCGAAGGGGGCGAACTGCTGCCAAATACAATCCAGACCTCACCCGCATCGCCAGCTCTCGGTGAACCGATGAGAAGGTCTTCGAGACCATCACCGTTTACATCGCCGAGGAGTAGAGTTTTTCCCAGTTGGAAAGTAGCTTCACCCACAACAACCACATCTGCAGTTGCAGCCGGATCGGAATACATCATGCTGTCGAGAAATCCTGGGAATCCGAAATAGAGGTACACTTCGCCTGCACGGTTTCGTGCACTTGGTGCTGAAAAGGCCAGATCCCAGCGTCCATCACCGTTAAAATCGCCAGTGGACGATGCCGATCCCAGGCGGTCTGTCCCTGAACCGACCCAATGCGCATTTCCCGGCCATGCATTCATGTCCACCGGGGCCAGAGCATAGAGCGGTACTACGCAGAACAGAAGTATAATGAGAGGCAATAGTGCATGAGTCCGCATCACTGACCAGCCTCCATCTCTGTCATGGTTGAATCTGTATCAAGATGATTATTCGGTCTCGGTGTTGTACCGCGAACCAGCTTGATTTCCACTCTCCTGTTCATTTGACGGTTTTCAGGTGTATCATTTGGAACCAATGGATTGTATTCACCATATCCCATTGCCTGGAGCACTTCTGGCTGAAACTGATGCTCTTCAATAAAATAACGTACAACGGCAATCGCACGAGCCGCGGAAAGTTCCCAGTTTGATCTGTATTGCCAGTTATGAATAGGGATATTATCCGTATACCCTTCAATACGGATTTCAAGCATCGGATCTTCCCGCATGTGTATTTTGATTGAATCTACTGCCTGATCAAGATAGTCCAGGGCAGCAGGTTTAAGCTCCGCTTTCCCCAGATCGAACAGAACTACCGATGGAATGGAGATTACAATCTCGCCCGGTTCCTGTTGCTCTCCCGCTTCCGGCACTGCATCGACTACCGCATCAGTCTCTTGAAAAGCCTGCAGTGCATCTGTGAGCAGAGGTAGCTGACCGGTAATGGAAAAGATGTAGAACAAGACGAAGAAAACGAGGAGCAGGGTCATCAGGTCGCCATAGGTAGTAAGCCATTCACTACCCTCTTCACCTGAGCCTGCCATTCGTTGCAGACGTTCGTCACTCCGTATGAGTTTGTCTAATTTCTTTTCGGAGGGCATCAGGCGCGCCTCTTCGTTTGGAATGTCGATTCAAGTTTTTCTTGTGCAAACTGTGAATTCACTCCCTGTGAGACATAGATAAGTGTCTCAATAATTAATTCACGCAGCAGGATTTCATCGTAATTATAGGCACGGATCTTTGTCGCAATCGGACGAAAGAGAAGAGCGCTGAATAAAACACCATAAAAGGTTGTAATCAGTGCTACGGCCATTGCTGGCGGGATGGCTCGTGGATCATCCACGCTGGTAAGCATGATGATCAATCCGATCAATGTCCCCACCAATCCGAACAACGGGGTATAGGCGCCCATTACAGAAAACAACCGTTCACTCATCCGATACCTTGAAGCGATTGTATCCGATTCTGCTTTGAGAATATGGGCAACATCCTCCGGTTCGAACCCATCCTCGAGCAATCCAACCGCCTTGTGCAGGAAAGCAACCCGTTCACTCTCTTCCCCCGGCAATTCCACAGCGCCAATACCACCAACACGCGCCTGCTTAACCAATGACACCATAACCGGGATTAGTTCGTCTGTAGGTGGTGTTTTTCCGAAGAACACAACACTTACAGCACCCAGGGCCGTCGTAATCTGATCAAAATTAAACGACAGCAGTGTTGCACCTACTGTTCCACCCATCACGATCAGGAATGCTTCCAACGAAAGAAACGCATCTGATTTTCCACGCATGACAATAGCGACAATAATCAGACCGAACCCTGTCAGTAATCCCAGAATAGAACTTACTTTCATAGCTTCACCTTACATTCCAGACCAGATGACACGCCGCATGGATTCCATGAACTTTGTCTTCGCCTGCGCTGCCTGATCCTGATTGATATCACCAAGTAACGCCACTTCTTCCTGCAACATATCCGCAGCACGAGAAGAAAGGTTCTCATAAATGAACTTCTGAACCTCCTCGGAAGCCCTTCTTACCACAACAGCCAGGCTATCCCTCGGAACACCGATGAGAATACGTTTCAGATCCTTGGCCTCGAGGTTACGGATATCATCCAGCAGGAACACCTTTTCGCGAACCAGGAAGGCATACGCCGGGTCGATTTCATCCAGAGACTCAATGGCACGTGTGGCATCTTCGTCGCTCGCACGATTGAGAACTTCCGCCAGTTTGTCCAATCCGGATGGAAGTTCCAGTGACCCACCGCCGATGGAGTCAATTCGCTTCTTCAATTCATCCACCCACCGGTTCAGCGAATCGACTGGCATCGTATTCAATTGCGGCCAGAAACCAAATATCTGATTTCGAAAGCTCTCTTCAATTGTTTCTATATAATCACTCGTCGCATTCGGTTTAGCAAGCAGTAAAGCGATTGCGCAAACCTCAGGTGGTGCATTTTCAAGAAGTTGCATTAGATGATTCGAAGACATGGATTCGATTTTTGCCAAAGCGCCCAAGGCCTTCTTGCGATCGTGCTCCCGGACAATCCGAACCGATAATGCTTCATCAGGAAATGTTAAGGTCGCGGGTCCCGCAGGGGCCGGACTTTTATCCTTCTTGGATTTATCATTATCCTGAGCATTACTGGAAAGATTGCTCATTGCAGCAGCCAGGCTGGCGGGTGAAATCGGTCCGCCAATCCCTCCTCCTGCACCACCGCCATCACCGTCCGAACCTCGACTACCTGCAGCAACTGTGCTCCGCCGTATGAATGCGCGCATGAAGGTTCCAAGGGCAAATGCAAGAATGAGGATTGCACTTCCACCAATCGCCAGACCTTCCCAACTCAGCAGGAAATCAACCATCGTTATCGGTGGATGGACGAATGGAACCGGCTCTACAATGATCTGGTCGCCACGGCTGTAATCCAGTTTGATCCACATGGGAATGACTTCCGTGATACGGTCCAGATCTTCGTCCAGCATGTTCTCTGAAACGAAAACTCGTATCGAAATCCCCGTGATCTCGTTATAATCCCATCCCGTCTGCTCGAGGGAACGGACATTTTCACTTATGGATACAGGTAATCCGGGCAGACTTTGCTGCTGGCTGTATGTGAACCCCTGCAATTCAACGGGCATGGAACTCAGGGTTACATCCACCATAACCACTAACGGACCGATGATAGGTTGAAGTATGTCTTCAATACGTTCCGCCACCGCTTTCTCAAGCTCCAGCTCCCCGGCAAACTGCGGATGGGGACTGGCCACATCCTCACTACCTATATCATCTGCCGGTTGCGCGAACAATACCAATGGTATGCTGACCAGAAGTATTGCGGAGATAAAAGCCCCATTCCAGCGTTGTAAATACCAATGAGACATGAATTAATTCCCTGGATATCAGTATCTCGTTATCCTAAGTCTATTTTTTACAATGAAACGCATTACCTGCGTTCCTACCAGAATCATAAATCTTGTATCAAACTGTATCACAATGATCTTGCATGGCAAACGTTATGCCGAAAACAGTATCTTCAGAGACCGGGCTCGATCCTGTCTTTCCAAATTTTTTCGGCTTTTTCCTGTAAATCCTGTAAAGAGCTGTCATTCGAAATAATTATATCCGCACGTGCTGCTTTCTCTCTGCACGGTATCTGCATTCGATACCTGTCGGCTATTTCGGATTCTTTACGATGTAATCTTTGTGCTGCACGTTTGATGGCTGTTTCCCTGTCCGCAAGAACAACAATAATGATATCATATCTTTTTTCGTCATTCCATTCAAAGATCATGGCGGCGTCAACAATAGCCACTTTACCCCGGGCATGAATTTTTTCCAGCTCAATTTCCAGTTGTCTTCGTATCAACGGCCAAATAGTACGGTCAAGATCCTTTTTTGCTGCAGGGTTTGCAAACACAATCCGCCCTAAAGCGGCACGGTCCAATTCGCCATCCTGAAAGATTTGCTCTCCAAACCTTCCGCGCAACCAATTTCGGAAATTTTGTGATTCTTTAACAACTCTTTTTCCTAATTCATCCGCATCAATCAGTTCCCCGCCATGAGAGGCAAATACTGAGGCGACACTCGATTTGCCACCCCCGATATTTCCTGTGACTCCAATGGTTCTCAGCATATTATTCTTCACTGTTTCAGATTCCAAATCTGTTAATTATTCGATAGTTTGTTCTGAATGTCCTGAAGTATTCTTCTTGTTTCCTGATCATCGGGATCGTTTTTCAACAGCCTCTCGCAGATGACCCTGGCATGTTCCAGCCTTCCCTGGACAATGCAGATTTTTGCAAAGGTTTTAGTTATAGGACCACGGAGGTCCTCGGGGGCAATTTCCGGAGTTGTTTTGCCAATATCCTTTTCCGGTTTCTTCATACGTTTTGCGATCTGTGAAGGATCAATGACAGGAAAATCATATTTCGCCAGATCTTCCTCTTCCACTTTCCTTACCGATTCATTGTACCGTTTAACAGCTTCCTCACGCGCTTTTACTTTTTTCAGCTCTTCTTTGTCTTCGACTGCGGTTAATGATACGATAGATTCCAGTTCCGATTCAGTTTCCGTCTCAAAATTCTGTTCTTCTACAAGTTCTTCCTTCGTGAAGGAGGACTCAGGTTCTGTCTGATCATCTTCCATTACGTGAAATTCCTGATCATTATTTTGTTCATGCTCAGGCGTATCCGTTTCTATTCCAGATGCAACAGGTGGTTCGTCCAGATCGAAGCTGACCAGTGATTCCATTTGCTCTGCGGGATCAAGCTCCTCATCACTAAATTCCAGCTCGTCATCCGATGCAAAATCGGAATCATCAAAATCATCATTCTCGCCAAACGTAAAGAGGGAATTCCAAACCTCATCCCCTCCATCTTCTTCCGTTTGTTCAGAAAGGATTTCTTCTTCTTTAGCAAAATCATCGTTCTGATCCAGTGAATCAGTATCTTTCAACACCGAATCACCGTCATCTATCTGTTCTACCCAGGAATTGTATTTTTCACGGTGTGCCTCATCTTCAACAACAGTATCATCTGAAGATGGAAGATCCTCCTTGTCCACAAACGACTCAAAGATATCTACGACAGGCTCTTTATCCTGTTCGGATGAGGGTTTATCTTTATCAGCGTCCGAGAATAATGATTCCATATCTTCAGAAGTTTCATCCAGTAAATCTGTTGCTATGTCTTCGACAGTTTCCTTCGTTACCGCCTGCCCCTTTTCGATGATATCCTCATCACTATCTTCCTGTGTTTCCGCGACAGGTTCTTCTCTGATAACGACCGGTTTTTCTTTTTCTCCAGAAGATTTTTTTGAAATTGATCTGGTGCCTGTCATTTCGCTCAGGTTTCCAAGAAGTGCATCTACTTCACTGAACAATTCATCATCGACAATTTCATCCGACTGAACCTCCTGTTTTGCAGATGCAGCAATTTCTTCTTGCATTCCATTTGCATTTTCTCTCAATGTCTGTTCCAGGTCATCAATAGAAGGAATATCGAATTCAGTTTCTTTATCCAGTGATTTTGCAATCTCTTCAGGAACAGGTTCTATTTCCAGCGTGTCTTCCTGCATTTCGGGCGTTTCCTGCTCCATCTCTCCAGAATCTTCTGAAATATCCTGTACAGCTTCTGATTCCTGATCAAGAAGTTGATTCAGCAGCTCATCATCATCCATTTCGAATATTTCTTCATTCTTTTCCGGTCCTGGTGAAACCCTTACCTCGCTTTTTGCACCTTGTTGTATTCTTTCAGTCGGTTCTTGTCCAAAAAGTTCATCCAATTCATGCGAGATGTCGTCTTCGACCTCTGATCCCACTTCACTGCTTTCATCCTCAGAAGCATCCGAATCAACTATCTCTGATTCTCCCAATTGCTCATTGAACATCGCATTTATGTCATCCTGGGAAAACTCTTCGTCATCGCCCGATGCACCTGCAGGTGGAGATGCCAGTTCCGGTTCGGGTTCTACCGTAGCTTGAGGTTTGGGCGCCGATTCCTGCGATTTCTGGAAAAGCTTGCTGATGTCATCCTGCGAAAAATCTTCGTCATCGCCCGATATCTCTGCTGGTGGAGATGTCTGTTCCGGTTCGGGTTCTACCGTAACTTGAGGTTTGGCTACAGGTTCCTGCGATTTCTGGAAAAGCTTGCTGATGTCATCCTGGGAAAAATCTTCGTCGTCGCCCGATGCTTCTTCCGGTGGAGATGCCAATTCCGGTTCTGGTTCTGCTGTAACTTGAGGTTTGGCTACAGGTTCCTGCGTTTTCTGGAAAAGCTTGCTGATGTCATCCTGCGAGAATTCCTCGTCATCGCCCGATATCTCTGCTGGTGGAAATGTCTGTTCCGGTTCGGGTTCAACCGTAGTTTGAGGTTTGGGCGCCGATTCCTGCGATTTCTGGAAAAGCTTGCTGATGTCATCCTGCGAGAATTCCTCGTCATCGCCCGATGCACCTGCAGGTGGAGATGCCAGTTCCGGTTCGGGTTCAACCGTAGCTTGAGGTTTGGGCGCCGATTCCTGCGATTTCTGGAAAAGCTTGCTGATATCATCCTGCGAGAATTCCTCGTCATCGCCCGATGCACCTGCAGGTGGAGATATCTGTTCCGGTACCGGTTCAGGTGTTGCCCGGGTTACCGAAGTCGAAGCGTTCATTTTCTGGAAAAGCTGGCTGATATCATCCTGGGATAAATCACCATCATCCGGGAGATTAATTTCTGCGGCAACAGCTCCACTTCCAGTTTCCTGAACAGGTGCTTCAATTTCCGGTTCAGCTTCTGTTCCTTTTTCAGCCTCCTGACTATCTGCCTGATTATCAACCTTGGATTTCAGAAGCATGGACAGGCTATCTTCAAGTGATCCTGCACTGCTATCAGAAGTATGTTTTTCTTTACCGAATAATTTGTCCAGATCTTCGCCCATTTCATCCTGAACAGCCTGCAATTCATCAGCAGTTATTCCAAGCGCTGCCATTATTTCTTCATCGGATTGCACTTCTTCTTCAATTTCATCACCATTTTCATCATCCGGTTCTGCTTCCGGAATAGTATCGAAAAATGAATCGAGAGATTTCTCCAGATCGGATGCAGGCTCTTCTGGTTCCGTTTTTTTATCAAACAGCAATTGTTCTTCGATCGTTAACGCTTCAACTGAGTCTTCCATATGGGCAGGAGTTTCTGCAATTTCTTCCGTAATTTCCGGTTGTACCGTTTTTTTCTTCTTTTTTGGTTTACGGATCTTCGTCACTTCGATAACAGGCGGGCCAACAATTGAAGGCAGACCAGCTTCTATTTTTTTCAGTAAAGTTGCCACATCAACAACATTTTCAGTACTTACTTCCGCTGCTTCCAGCGCATCCAATAAGGTTGGTTCGCTTACCGGTTCTTCGGAACTGACAGCCTCTTCTTCCTTCTCCTCATCCTCAAATTCATCTTCTTCAAATTCCTCGTCTTCTTCCAGTTCGTCCACAACCGCTTCAATATCGGGTACGCTTAGTTCGTCCTCACCAGTATCCAAACCATCAAACAATCCATTCTCTTCACTTTCAAGGCCCAATTCGCTCATAAAATCGTCAATGGATTTCCCGTCATCGGGATCAATTTCCTCTTCCACAACATCGGTAATGTCAAAATCAGAACTGTCTAATGACTCTTCCAGGACAGATTCATCTATAGCTTCCAATTCCGATTCAATCGAGTCTTCATCTTCGAAAAGCGAATCGGAGAAAGAATCATCTTCCAACAGTTGTTTCAGAAAATCATCATCCGCTTCGTCATCCATCGTTGTCAACTCATCCTGGAGCAATTCACTTTCGGGCGATTCCTCAACAGGGAATTCCAGACTTCCAATTTCATCATCCTTAACAGCGGATTCATCCGCCTGAATCAGTTCATCTTCAAGCGAGACATCTATTCCTGCATCCTTTTCAACGACCTCTTCTCCCAACAGAGTATCGGCAAGTGAATCACCATCAGGGATTGTACCCTCAATGATCAAGTCATCTTCCGATTCACCGGATTCATCCTCTGCCAATGCGAGAAAATCTTCAATAGAGTCTACTTCAGCTTCTGCATCTTCCTTTTTCGGTTCATCTCCTCTTACCATTGGCTCAGTGGGTTCGAAGCTGGACAACTCGGTGAGCATATCCCCTTCACCACTTTGCACATCATTAAATAATGCCGAAAGCGCATCCATCTCCTTTTCATTCGCAGGTTCTCCTTCCTCTATCCCGGTGGAAACAGTCCCGCCCTGGTCCTGGTCATCAACAAGTAATCCATCCACAGGTGTTGCCTCATCCATGTGAGGCTCTGCAAGGACTTCCTGCATGGCATCGCCAAACTGCATTTCCTCACTTGCTTTTGACTGGCTTTCGACAACCTGCTTTACAGCTTCAAGATCAAGTTTCGGCTCATATCCTCTCGGCAGGGGCGACCGCATGGGTGTAAGATTGAG
The DNA here is from genome assembly GCA_963674515.2 of bacterium. GTDB lineage: Bacteria > Electryoneota > Electryoneia > Electryoneales > Electryoneaceae. The sequence goes on along the minus strand of CAXXQY010000022.1, from coordinate 23,173 downwards.
TTGTTCAGACACCTTCCTTGCAAAGTTTCCATGATAGGTGAAGTCACCCGGATGCCAGTCCTCCGGCCAGTCTTTGATATCAGGATGCTCCCTGGCGATGCGGGTCATAAGAGCGTTCTTCAGTCTTCTTTCATTTTCTATGTTTAACGGATCAATTCTATAGAGGTCAAAAAGTGATCTGCGAAGAGCTTCCGGGTTTTCTCCTACAATTGAAAGAGTATCTATGTATCCTGCCATTGCCGCCTGGTTCTGCGGTTCTTTTTCCGAAGCGATTTTCCACTGGTGAAGGGATTCTTCCGGTTGATTCATAGCGCCGTAACACTTGGCGAGCAGGATTCGTGCAGTATTGTAATCCGGCTCAAGATCAAGACCTTTCTCCAGTACTTTCAGCGCCGCTTTTGGACGGCCCAGTTCCATTTCGATAGAGGCAATCCTCGCAAACAGATGAGGTTCGACATCCATCTTCTTTTTCAAGGTCTTGAGTTTCTTTTTCAGTAACTTCTTTTCGGCCATACGACCTCCCAGCCTCCTTCAATACTTCCAGTGGACCATTAGACTACTGGTTCACCGATTGTCAACCTGTACCGCGCCAGTGCAACAGTATGGTCAATCAATGCTCGAAGTGCGTTAATCCTGTTGCGTTTTAACGTTATTTGCGCTTCCATCCATTCACGGGCAGTCACCTGTCCATTCTCAAATCGATCCTGCGTCATGGCATACGATTGTTCAGCCAGATCAAGGCTTCGCAACGTGTTCTGATACCTGCGCTGCGCTTCATTAACATTGCGGACCACTTCCCGTACTTCGAGGATGATTTCTTTTTCCTGTTCCTCTCGTTCGATACGAGATCTGCGAACCGACAGGACAGCCTGCTGAACATCAGCTCTGCGCTGGCCACCAGTCCATAACGGAACAGAGACAGTAAAAAACAGCCCCCGGTTCTCACCGAACTCTTCAAAATCCGTAGAAAAGGAAGATGACCATTCTTCATCAATACGATCAAAATCATAAAAAGCGGTTAACCTGCCGGACGGTCTGTATTCCCGCCTTGCATCATCCAGATCATATTCAGCCGTTTCCACTCCCGCTTCCGCTTCAAGTATCTCCTCACGATGTTCAAGCGCCAGGGAAATGGACTGCTGCAGATCAATTTCACTCTCTGCGAAAACGGGTTCGCCTGTCAGTTTCACTCCCAGCGAGATATCCAATCCCAGCAGGATCCGGTACTGGTCAAGAGATGTCTCAAAAGAGGCAAGCTGGCTCTCCAGTTCCGCTTCTTTCTGAATGACATCCACTTCCAATTCCAGGGCTTCTACTTCCGGGATCAAACCCGCTTCAAACTTCCTTCGAGCCAGTGCAGCCGTCGCTCTGCTTGCCACAAGATCATCATGGGCGATTTCAATTTCCCGTTGCATCATCAACAAGGTATAAAACTGCTGCAATACTTGAAAGCCAAGCTGCCTCATTTCCCGTGAATGCGACCATCGCGCACGATTCAACGTAACCCTTGCCCGTTTGATTGCTGCGCGCCTCAAATTCCCGTTCAGAAGTTCCTGCTCAAAAGAGAGTCTCCAGTTCTGGCTATACTCTTCCTGATCTTCAAGCAGAAGATCACTGGCGAAAAACCTCCGGTAAAAATTGGATTCAAGCTGGATCTCACCGCCCGTCGGCAATCCTTGTGTAATGGACAATGCACCACGCCAGAGAGTGTTCTGAGTCCGAACATATCGACGCCGTTCGAATGTCTCACCGGTGCTGTCATCCTCAATATAATCAAAACGTTCTTCAAGCGATTCATTGAAACTGGGTATGGTCATGGACAGATCAACCTGGGGGAGATCCCGGGCACGATTTGAACGCCATAGCCATTCAGATTCTTCCAGGCTCATTTCCGCCAGCACAGCTTCCGGTGACTGATTCATAGCCAGCGCCAATGCCAGATCCAGGTCAAGCACCAGGGTGTCAGGCGGTGATTGAGCGTAACACTTGCCATGAACAGCAAGCATAACCATCAGTAAAACCATTATGGTTGTCAGATGTCTGCATAACCTGATGAATACGGTAATCATAACCTATGGACTCCAGTCATCGTATTCCTCACTCGTACCGGATTGCGTTAATAATATCGGTCGATGCAGCTTTGTGCGCCGGCCACCATCCAAACAGGATCCCAACCGCCGAGGAGACTCCAAACGCCATAACAATTGCAGGGATTCCTACAACGGTGGTCCATCCCGCATACAACGTAATTCCCCACGACATTCCCCAGCCGATAGCGATCCCGATAAATCCGCCAATCAGGCTCAACATGACCGCTTCGATGAGAAATTGCGTGATCACATCCTGACGCGTAGCCCCTACGGCACGCCGGATCCCTATTTCACGGGTACGTTCCAGCACATTCGAGAGCATAATGTTCATAATCCCGATCCCGCCAACCAGAAGGGAGATTGAGGCAATTGCACCCATAACGATATTGAAGATCCTCTGTGTCTGCTGGCTTTGGCGCAGCAGTTCAATGGGTACAATAATTGAGAAATCCTCCGCCCCTCTGTGCCTTCGTTGCATCACCCTGCCGATCGCTGTTGACATGGATGTTACAAGTTTCTCGTCGGCAACCTGGACAATAATTTCCTGCAACGGACTCACACCCTCTTCCTGGGCGAAACGATATCGCATCGTTTCCAGGGGGATATAAACATCACGGCTCATGTCTTCCACCTGGATATCGGCACCGGGAACTCCCCCTGCCGGAGGTGAAACAACACCGACTACGGTAAACCAGGCGTTATCAATTTTAATCCGTTCTCCCACCGCAGTCGCAAGCGGGAATAAATCCCGTTTGATGGCAAATGAGATCACAGCAACGTTATGCGCCCCGGATAAATCCGAATCAATCAGGAACCGTCCCTCAATAAGCCTGTGGTTATGTACTTCAAGCAGTTCAGGCGTAGTGCCAACCACCTGGATACGATCCCTTTTGGGAAACATCACATTTCCCGGCTGCCTTCGGATCGGCACAACATAATTTGCTTCCGGGAAAATCTCTTTCAGTGCGTCTGCATCACCATGCCAGAGCTGCCTGGGATTTTTCTCAAGCTCTTGCGCAAGCTCATCTTCTTCAAGTTCAAGAGCCTTCACAATAATGTTGTTTACCCCAAGGAGCCTTATCGCTTCAATCAGTTCTTTTTTGGCGCCTGCACCTATGGATTGCATGGCAACCACGGCAGCCACACCGAATATAATTCCCAACATTGTGAGAAAGGTTCTCAGTTTATGTGAGTACAGACCATCCAGGCCGACACGCACATTCTCCCAGATTGTCATCCTGCTGGTTTTCAATATCTTAGCATCCATTCCCACATTTCACCTTTATTCTCGCATCGGAAGATCAATCCTGTGAACCATTTGAACCAATGGATGAGATGGCGGAGCCGCCACTCTCCTCCAGAGCCTGTTCCTGGTACCCCTGCCAAACACCTTCATCGTACGGTTGAGTCGGGTCTATCAGGCAGACCTGATCCTCTGCAGAAAGTCCATTGATGATTACAATATGATTATCATTTCTCCTGCCCAATTCCAGTTCCGTTTCTCTGAACGATCCACCGGAACGCCTGAAGGCGACATTTCTGCCTTCCTTCCGGAAAACGGCATCGAGCGGTATCCACATGACATCAGGGATACGTTCGATGAAAATGGTAGTCGCCACGGTCATTCCCGGTCGTAACACCGGATCTGTTTCATTGACCCTGATTGTAACGTCAAAAACCTTTATTTCCGCTGCATTATCCTCATCAATCCTTGCCAAGGTTGAGATTTCGGTTACTTCCCCGGTAAACACCTGCTCCGGGAATGCATCGAGAACAACATTCGCTTCCAGCCCTACTTCCACGTTGGAAACATCTACCTCATTCACCGAAGTGGTTACTTCCATTTGTGACAGATCCGGCAGTTCAATTAACGCCTGCCCACGCCATGGCGTATCGCCTACACGCACTTCGGAATAATCGCCGCCTTTCCATATCTGCTTGTAAACAACCAGGCCGGGCTGCGGAGCGAGGATTGTGAGCTTACCAAGATCGCGCCGGGCGCGTTCCAGTTCACTGCGAGCCTGCTGAACACGCAGTTCAAGAGTGACAGTTTCCGCCTGATCGATAATCCGTTGCTGCTCGATCCTTTCCTGCGCCTGTTCGAGGTTGATCTCTGCCTGCTCGAGCGCCAACTCCTGTTCTTCGCGTACGATATCCGCCTCGAACTGCATCTGCTGCAACCGTAATTCCGCCTGCCTGTACCCTGCCTGTGAAGTGCGCAACTGTGCATGAAGCGATGCCATATTCGAAGCTACCGATGCTTCATTCTTTTCCAGGTTCGACAGAGCGATTTCAAGGTCTGCTTCTTTCTCATTGATCGTCTGTTGCAGCTCGGTACCATCAAAAACAATCAGCGTATCACCTTGTGCAATCACACTTCCCTTTTCCGCAAGAAAAATGATCTGGAGGTTTGTCCGTACAGTTGGTGAAGTTACCACCACGGAATTGGTAGCACGAAGTTCGCCTGTTTCTGTAAGCGAGATAATGAATTCCCCATGCTGAACCGAAGTGGTGGGGATATTCGACGGGACGCTGCTACCTCCGAGGATTGCAATAATGGCGACAACCACGACTAACAATCCCAGGGAGGAAAATATCAGCACAGAACGCGACCGCTTTGGATTACCGGATTTCATAGTTTTGCACCCGTCCTGGTTTATGGTAACGGTATAACCCTATAATATAAGGTATAATGGTGACTTTCACAGTAATTGAACTTGGGAATTTTGGAAATCGCAGTAACCTTGCCGGTAAATTTTTTTGAAACTATTTTTTTTCGCTGTTTGATGTGGGTAGAACAGGAATAGCACTATTATCCCGTATTTGTGTAGAAAAGTAGCACCAAGGATTACCCACACAAAACAGCGAGAAACCAAAAACACTTCTCCTTATTTACAGTTATCTTATAAGTTTTTCCATGAAAAAATCTCCTGCATTACAACATTCTGTTGCAACAATTCGCATTCACAAGAATCCTTTTAGGAGGAGACTGGATTTCTTAATAAAATGCCATTATTTATACTATAACTATGGTTAACATCATGGTTACATTCCGCACAAAGGGCACAGGGTGATGAATAACACATTGAATTTGACCTGGGATCGTGTCTCACGACCGATTCTCCATACATTACAAGTCGCACGGGTTATAAATAAAGTCGGGATGATTGTTCTGATAACCATCCTTTTACTGCCTGGCGCGTATTCCCAAACCTACCGTCAAGCTGCACCATCAGACTTTAGCGGAGTCTGGGAAAATGTATCCAATCTGGACCTGTCAGGACTACCGACACCGTACTCCCCACCCCAGGATGCCACCGCACTGCCTCTCGTCATTGAGGGTGATGTGAAGAATATCATTTTTCTGATCGGTGACGGGATGGGGCTTGTGCATGCCAACGCGGCGCGTTTTTATGTTGTTGGTCCGGAAGGCAGACTGCATTTTGAACGTATGCCGGTCACCGGTTTGCTCAACGTCTATTCTTATGATGCATTGATTACAGACTCTGCCGCTTCCGGGACTGCCCTGGCGACAGGTAATAAGACCAGAAACGGAATGATCGGGCTCCGTGCAGACAGTACCTCTGTTCCGACAGTTCTTGAAATCGCGAGAGATCATGGGCTTGCCACCGGCCTCGTAGTTACCTCCCGTATTACCCATGCGACTCCTGCCGCGTACTATGCGCATATCAACCACAGGGGAAGAGAGCAGGAAATCGCCGAACAGCTTTCGACAGCCAATATCAATGTTCTTTTCGGCGGTGGAAGGGATATGTTCCTCCCGGAATCCATGGAAGACAGCAGGCGTCATGATGACCGGAACCTGCTTGCTGTAATGGAGTCAAACGGATATGAAATCATTGGGAACCGTGATGAATTGATGTCTGTCGAAGGCGACCATGTCCTTGGATTATTCCAGACAGAATCGCTTTCTACACAACTTCCCGAACCGACAATCGCGGAAATGACAGCCAAAGCGATTGAGCTGCTTGCCCAGGATGACGATGGCTTTTTCCTCATGGTGGAAGGCAGCCAGATTGACTGGGCCGGTCACAGCAATGATGAGGACTACAGTATCCGTGAAACGCTACTGTTCGATGATGCCGTCCGCGAAGCACTCGCATTCGCCCAGCAAAATGGCGAAACGCTGGTGGTTGTCACTGCTGACCATGAAACCGGGGGAATGTCCATACGAAGAGGAAACAGGAATGGCGAGGGAATGAATATCGCATGGAGCACACGAAACCATTCGGCTGTATCGGTTCCTGTTTACGCGTATGGTCCCGGTAGTCTCCGTTTTACAGGAGTCATCGATAATACGGATATTGCCATCCGTATGGCAGAACTTTTCGGATTTGTCGGTGAACTGATGCTCGAGCCGGTGGGGGAATAGTAAAAAACCTGTTGAAATCTTTCTCTTATGATATCGACTGGAGTGATTACTTCATAGTCCGTTAGTCTTGATCGAATATTTAATTCTGTAGATACTGAAAGGATTGTCTTCAGCGTGAGGACAATCTTTTTTTCTCCCTGCTCCAATCAATAAGTTTATTCAACAGTATTAGAGTCTTTCTTTTGATGCTTAAATATTCGATTTTATATAAGAACTTTGATTAACAAAGATGAGAGACCAATGATTCCCTTTCGACGTATTCTTTCGCTTTTAATTCTGATTGTATTTATCGCACTCCTACCCCTGGGAACATTCGCACAAACAATTGACGACTGGATGAATGAGCCAGGTGACTGGTGGGATACGATTCGTCGCAGTGCTCGGGTTTCCTATGATTTCCGTGATTCACAAGAGATCCAGTGGTACCGCGATCCGGATTCCCCCCGTATCCGGGCGACCATAGGTTCGATCAGCAATGGCAGGTATTATGTCGAACAGGAAATACAGCTTACCAGTCCGATCATTGATGACCGGATGTACTTCCGTTTCCGTCATTACCGTCACGAAGAATACAATATAGATGAAACCGTCGAAATGGCGGAACTGGAATACAGGTTACCCTCCGGATTGATGTTCGGTGTGGGCGCCAATGCATATCACGAAAAAGAAGACACCGATATCGGATTTATCCTTGGATGGTACAACACACCGAATAATTACCTGCGTTGCCGTTATATCGCACACCGCTATTTATACAATGACAAAAACAATGAATGGGGAACCTACGACCATTATCCTTATCAATTTACCTTGGATTTCCAGTATGACATGGGAAAAGACTGGCGAGTGATTGGACAGGGTGAGATTGAGTTTTCCTGGAGGCTTTCATACGAGGACCCATTTTCAGCAAGCTCAAGAAGGGATGAAGGGGATCGTGGTTGGCTGTCACTGCGAATACAAAAGGAATCATCGAACAGAATTTATGGCTTCGCTGCTGAACTTGAACGTGACAGCTATACAATTTTCAGGTATAATCATGTGAATGAAACAGCTTCACGGAACCGACGTATCCAGAACCTGATCAACCTCCGGTGCTTCTTGATCCAGCACCGTGATCCCTGGATGTTCGAATTCAACCTGCCGCTGGAATATTTCTCCGATGATATCACTCGAGCATTAAAACATCCCGATTACAACAGGTTTACAGAAAGCGACATGCAGGAACGAACGGCATACGAAGGATATCCGCAGGCGATCTGCCGTCGGTATTTCGGTTTGGGCAACCGTCCCTACCTCGAAGCCTTTACCTTGTATATGTTGCGCGACCTGGAGGAGATAAACAGCGAGCAAAATAAAGATCGGCTGCCATACAACTGGCGGATCGGGATTGGCGCCGGGTATGAATTTTACCCGCGACAAGTCGATGCGAACGGTATGGCCCGCTGGACACCACGCGGTGAGATCTTGGTGCGAGTGACTCAAAGCCTTGTCCATTCCTGGTATGGCAATTTTGGCGGCGGGAATCTTTCGTTGGTACTTACATGGTAAACACATTAGTGGATCGAATCACTTGAAATGAAAAAGCTGCTCCGTTTGGGGCAGCTTTCTCTTTATCTCCTATGACTGTCAAGTTACTGATGAAAACCTAACTCTTTTTTCAAACGTTGCATTTTTCGTTTTTCCTGCAGCCTCCGCTCTTTTTCACGTCGATCGAGCTTCAACTGCTTTTTGGATTCATAATTCTCAACAGTCGCCACGTCAAGTTTGGCATAGTCCCAGTCTTCTCTGCGGTCTTCCTTTCTTCTGTCAACTCCACTCCAACTTGTTGGATCACCGCCATTCCTTCGATCTTTTTTCCTTCTTTCTCGATTACGACGACTACTCATGAAAATCTCCTTCCTTATGAGTTAGAAAAGAGAACCGCCGTCAGGGTATACCCCTGCGGCGGATATATGTGATGTACTAAGGTACAAATCCACTGCTGTAGCCTGGAACGGAAGAAATCATGAAATCTCCACTCATTCTGTATAAACAGTAGTACGAGATCGCCAAATATGCAAGGGGTAAACAAAGGATTTAGGAGAAATTCGTTTTCTTGTTACTCGGGTTTTTATGGTTTATTATCAATATGTTATACATCAATGAAACATTCATTATCAGCAATCTCGCTTGTGATTTGGGTTCAGGCTGTTATTCCCACGTATCACTTTTACTGCTAATATGTTCAGTGTCTCTCTTTTTGTCTCCTCACTACTATTCATCTGTACTCCACTTCATCGGGAAATGATCCCGCTTCTCCGCACTCCATCTGCATTTACAACAATCTTGCACCGCGAATTGACTTTGCAAATTGCCTTCACTTACGTTAAAGTGTCATCAACATTGGGGGAGATTCATCATGGAAAAGATCCGCCTGAACCGCAAAGATACGTTGTTTATTGTTTCTTGTCTGATCGTGCTTGCTGCGGGTATCTGGATTGGTACAAACTACTTCCATAAAGCATTCCCGGAAGCATCCATCCATTTTGTGTACAATCGTGAACAGGCGGGTGATATTGCCCTGACCTATCTGGAAGGTTTGGGCATCGAAATCCCTGACGATTACCGTCATGCATCAGCGTTTCTCATGGATGCCGAATCGAAAACCTACCTTGAGAAAGAGCTTGGACTCGAAGAGGCACAGCAATATTTCGGAGATCCTGTACGATTGTGGTACTGGCAACACCGCTGGTTCCGTCCAAGCACCAAGGAAGAATACAGCGTTTCGGTGACTCCGGACGGCGCTATCGCAACATTCAGACATCTCGTTGATGAAGAAGCGGAAGGCGCGGAATTAGGAGAGGATTCTGCACGGGTGATCGCAGCCAACTTCCTCTTTTCCACGATGGGAGTCGATTCAGCTTCGGTTGTATTCTTTGAATCCACACAGGAAGGCCGTCCAAACCGTAAAGACTGGTGGTTTACCTGGAAATTACGTGATTTTGAGCCGGTGGTTCACACCGAAGATACTGAAGTTGCAGATTACCGCTATACGGTTTCTATCCTGGGGGACCAGGTAGGAGTTTACAGGGAATACCTCCATGTCCCCGAATCATGGCAGGCGGATTATGACCGTCTCCGCAGCCTGAATGAAGTCACCGGACAAATTGCCAGTCTGTTCCTCGTGCTCACCATGGTCGCTATCGTTGTCTTCTTTATCATCTATCTGAACAAACGTGAAGTGAAATGGAAAACAGCTATCTGGTTCGGTGCGATTGCTGCTGTGCTGCAATTTGCCAATTCCCTGAACTCATTGCCACTGACTCTTGTTGGATACGATACCACTTCCTCATGGTCCGGTTTTCTCACGGAAACCATCGTCTTTCAGTTGTTAGGCGCCATGGCGCTCGGTGTATTTATTTTGCTGCTCACAGCCTCAGCGGAAGCAATTTACCGTGAACGTTACCCGCAGAAACCGTCATTGCCGATGATGTTCACAGTCCGCGGGTTACGCACCAAATCAGCGTTCAAGAATATCCTGTTAGGCATAACCCTGACCAGTTTTTTCCTGGCCTACCAGATCATTTTTTATTTGATATCCAAACATTACGGCGGATGGAGCCCAGCGGATGTTCCCTATACCAACCTGTTGAACACCGCGATGCCATGGCTGGCAGTGTTGTTGATCGGATTTCTCCCGGCAGTCTCCGAAGAGTTTATGAGCCGCATGTTCTCCATCCCCTTCTTTGAAAAGATCCTTCGAGGACGCATGCGCTGGCTTGCTGTGATTATTCCAGCGTTTATCTGGGGTTTCGCACATTCCAACTATCCTCAACAACCGTTCTGGATTCGTGGAGTGGAAGTGGGAATGGCCGGTATTCTCATCGGGTTTATCATGTTGAGGTTCGGCATCCTGGCGTGTCTTGTATGGCATTATACGGTGGATGCGCTGTATACCGCGATGTTGCTGTTCCGAAGCGATAATCCGTACTTCATCGTTACCGCCGGTGTAGCCACAGGACTTCTCGTGATTCCACTGCTTGCAGCGCTCATTGCGTACCTGAGAACCGGGACATTCCTGCCGGAACGAGATGTGTCCAATGAAGCTCTCGCTCCACCACCACCGGATGAAGAGGAATCATCCTCAACTGTGGATACTTCCGTCACCGCCGATGCAGGTTCTTCGGAAGAGATTGCAGAAGTTCAATCCGCTGTGGAATATACTCCCTTACCTGCAATTTCCAGGATCGTCGGTCTTGTTCTCATCTTGATCGGTGTTGCATTCGCCTTTATCCGACCATCGGGATTGGGTGACTTCGCCAATTACCAGACATCAATAGAAGTCGCACGGCAGGAATTCATTGACTCGCTACGTACCACTGGTTGGGCTGATCCCGACACTATGCAGGTTCAGGTGTACACAAATGATGCCGTGGCAGGAGGACTGACAAACCTCGATGTATACATGCTGAAAAACCTGGATTCCCTGGATTTGATCCGTGAAGTAGCGGAAGAGTTGAATTTTGGCGGTGCTTACCGCATCCAGGCGATCACACCGGGTAACCGGTTACGGTTCAGCGGTAAATATGATGCGGTTCACGGTGAACTGGTTTACCTCTACCCCATGCTGCCGGAAGAGATGGCGCTGGATAGCCTTACAACTGAGGAAGCTCAGGCTATCGCGGAATCGTTGCTTGTCACCCGGGGCGAAGACCTCGCAGCCCTGCATCTTGAAACACACAGTGAAAACCGTAAACCCAACCGTATCGATCATACTTTCGTTTTCCAGGCAAACGATGACGATCCCCGCCATATCGCAGACGCCAAATACCGCCGGGATGTGATCTTCATGGGCAACTGGGCGTTTATCTCCGGCAACCATTATTACCATGTGCCTGAATCATGGGAACGTGAACGGGAAGGCACGACCGGAACCCGGGCCACCTGGCGAGCGGTACGGATCGGATTGGTATCCGCGCTTATTGCATGGATGGTTGTCCTGCTTGTCATGAATTCGATGAAGAGAAATGTCAAATGGAAAAAGGCGTTTATCATCAGCCTGTTCCCGTTGCTCATTTTCCTGTTGAACAGCCCCAATATGTTCCATGATATGGCTCAAAGTTACTTCACTAATGTTGAGATCGACTGGTCGATTTTCCGATTATCATTAATTGTCGCAATTCTGATCTCCGTTATCTTCAAATATATCGGCTTCAGCCTGGGATTCGGGCTGTTGAGTTCATTGTACAAAGACAAATACCCACTACTCGCCGGACCGAACAGGAAAAAGTCGATCATGGATGCGGCCATCGCAGCTCTTTGCGGAGCGGGTGTCGTGATCGTGATCCATTCCATTGTCGCGATGATCCAGATGGCGAATCCGTCCTGGATCGGAAATCCAAGCTGGTTCACACCCGATTGGATTGTAGTGCCGATTCCAATCTTCTCCCTGTTCAACCAGGCGATTTCCGGTGCATTCAGTGTTATTATGCTGATTGCGTTTCTTACATATTTATGGACCAATCCGCTGAAAGCGCCCTGGAAACGCATTCTCATCATAATCGGATTAATCCTGATGTTAATCCCCGCCAATACGTTTGATGGCGGTGAATGGACACTGGCAATCCTGCGATCGATCATCACTATTGGATTTATGGGACTGGCGGTGAAGTTTGTGATCCGTGGCCAGCCGGTTCTGCTGATCTCGTTTGTGCTGGGCAGTTCCGTCTTCCAGCTTTTCGCCGAAGCGATGCGTACCCAGAACGCTGTCGCAATCGGGCACGGTACAGCATTCCTGATTTTGACCGTGATTATGTATGTCGGGTGGTTGCTGAAATCCACAAAAAAACAGATCGAGGTTTAGAATAATATGAAATCACGTTGGTTGATGTTCGTTATCATACTGGTTTGCACGTTGGCTTCTGTCATTTACGCGCAAGAACTGGACGAAGCACTCGTGGGCAATTGGGTAGTAGTGAGCGGTGAAATCAATGGTGAAGTAATTCCCATTGAAACGTTGCAGTCTCCAGGTAAAGAAGTTGCCATTTACATGAATTTTCACGCTGATGGCACAGCAGAATACAAGCTCCTCTCTACTCCTTACACTGGTACCTGGTTTGTGCAAGATGGGTTACTTCATATTGATGACGGAATCGATCCATATGTCTGTAATTTCTGTTTGAAAAATTCCATCCTGAGTATCGAGTTCGATAGTGATGGCCAAGTATTAACCATTAACCTTCAACGGGAATCCGATACTCCTGATAAAGGTGGAACCGGAGGAATTTGAAAGCAGCATTGTCATTGAATCCTCGTTTTTAAGGATTATGCTTGCTCCATTTCATGATTACCGCTATTTTGGTACTATCAGATGTAGATAGAATCAATTGCGGAAGGATTCAGGATGCTGGATTACAGACCAGAAAACGTGACATTACTTGTAAAGAAGACAATCATTGTAGCCGGAATTCTTCTACTACTTCCTGTGTTTATCCTTGCGCAAGATCTGGATTCCGGGGTTGTCGGTTACTGGACCGCTCAATCGGTGACGGCGAATGGGACAACAATGCCGGTTGAAGAATTGATTGAAGGTGTGACGTTTACGTTTGAGATGCGAGCGGACGGTTCCTGCCATGTCGATTTTATGGGTGAGGGCGGTGAAGGAAGATGGTACACTGCAGGCGGCTCGATATTTATGAGTGATGACACAGGAAAAGATATGTCGTTTAAGTATTCCGTTGCCGATCCCTATTTACACCTCCATTTCCAGTATGAAGGAATTGATATGATTTTTAACCTCATACAAGGTGATGGCAGCAAAGGCGATGGCATGGATAACAGTAAAGGCGCTGGTATTTAGAGACTTGAATAGCATATAGATGGATGAAAAACGACATCAATCTGATGTCGTTTTTTTATGGATATGCTACAATCCTGCAATTACAAAGAGACTTCGACACACTCTCGGCGAAAGTGTGCTACTCAGAGTGCGTTATTCACTGCAGAACGGTTCCATTTTAAACAGGGTCTACTGAAAAAGTTTATTCACAATTTGATTTGTTCTTATAAATCCAGTTCCATCGGGTAGGCGGGCGTCCCTGCCCGATGGAATGTGAACTTTGTTTTGCCAAAATACTATTCTATTTTCAGGTTTCGGAACAGTATTGCAAGGGTTTTGACGGGATTTCACGAAAATCCTTGCACTTGAGGCTGATAAAAACGCTTGAAACAATTATCAATGCTCAATTATTGACTTTTTCAGCAGCCCCTAAACAAAGATTCCCCGACCTGCCTGTCATTCAGTCAAGTCGGGGTAACGCGTTTAGCAAGGGTGCAGGCATAAAGCCAGCAGTACGGTTACAGCGCTATCCAACCAGTCCAGCAATTATCTGCGGCATCATGTTGGCCTGGGATAACATGGATACTCCGGTCTGCATCAGGATCTGAGCGCGTACAAAATTGCTCATTTCCGCTGCAATATCCGCATCGCGAATTTGCGATTCGGAATTCACCGCATTTTCTGCAGAAATCTGCAGGTTCAGAATTGTACCCTGGAGACGTTCCACGTAGGAACCAATCCTCGTACGTTCGCTATCCTTGGTATTGATAGCGGCGTCTAGTGATCCAATGGAGCGTTGTGCGTTCAGCGTATTGGTGAGCGAAACACTCGTCAGCCCCAATGCCGAAGCACGCATGTCATTCAAATTGACATAGTAGTAGTCAATTCCACTGGTATTGTATGTACCGATGTGGAATTTCAGACCGGTACCAGAACTTAATGCACCATTCAACAGGTAATTCCCATTGTAGTTTGTGGTGGTTGCAATCCTGGTGATCTCCGACTTCAACTGTTGGAACTCAACATCCAAAGCCGCTCGGTCCAGACTGGTTAACGCTCCGTTGGACGCTTCAATGGACAACGCACGCATACGGATCAACTTCTCGTCGATAACCTGTAACGCTCCCTCTGCAGTCGCCAACAAGTTCACATTGTAGTTGGCGTTACGCTCCGCTTCTTCAATTGAGGCGATTTGAGCGCGCATCCTCTCGCTGATGGCAAGTCCGGCAGGATCATCCCAGGCGAAATTGATCCGAAGACCAGATGAAAGCCTGGTGATCGAAGTATCAAGTTCATTCTGGGTTTGCCAGATGTTGCGTTGAGCGATGAGTGAGAGGACGTTATGGTTAATCCGCGTACTCATACGACCTCCTCTCCTGTTTATGAATAGAAAGTTTGCCAAGTGTCGCTTTCTCTCCTTTGTATTATCGGGAGAGCAAAACTTTTTCTTTAGATAATTTCTACTTTATTTTACATATGTAATTTTTATTTACAATTCTTCTTTTCTTTAATTCAATATATTTTGCAGCATACCTTATCCATCTACTTTTACTTATCAGTTTTTTCTTCCTATTGTATACTTATATCTGTACAACATTATCCCTGTTCATTTAGTTTAAGTTCACTCAAATCCACCTCGTCGTTGTCAACAAGGAAAAATCCATTCTATATAATTGTATTATTTTATGTTACAACAGTTATATTCAAACAAGCAATAGAGCACTGATGTACTGAAATAGAAGTGAGTGGATAGAGTTTGATCGTTGATCAGTTATGTTTTGTCCCAGATAAACCTGAAGTAAGTGCTGAGGGTTTTCCCGTTTTTTGTGGAAAACTGTGATTGAGAGTCAGGAGAGCTCTCCCTGGACTCCATATTTTTTGTAAAGATATTGAAGCATGCAACTCATTCCTGTGCTGTAAAATTTGTAATTCAACAACTTGGATCATCATTGGAGGAACAGGCAATTGCTGAAACAGATTTTATCAGGAATACTTAAAGTATTTCGATAGAAAGTGGATCATCCTGATTTCCCATATTTATCCGCAGTGGAGATCAAACGTGAATTAGCAACTTCCCCTCATTCTTCTTATCTTGAGAGGAAGTGTACGGGTTACGTATGAGGATTTACATGAAACGTATTTTACCGATTATTGTCTTTTGCCTGACATTTGTATTATTGATCTCATCCGCGTATGCGCGTCCATGGCAATTGATCAGGGACGTTGACGTGGAGCTGCGGTATACTGCGGGATACGACAATAATATCCTGGAGTTATCTGATGAGGATCTTGACCGTTTTGACACGGGCACATTACCCGCTCATGACGATCTTGAGACCTATGATGATTTCGTGCAGACCTTTGGATTTCGTGTACGGGTGACATCTCCTCCGATCATCGGATTCCGGAAGGCGCGTTTGTACTACACCCTCGGGTACCATTCCTATTTGAAAAATCCTCAGACGGACAGGATGACCCACTCCCTGTTTATTACCCAGGACGTAACGCGAAAAGTAGATCTACTGGGAAGTTATTTCTTTATGCCCAGCAAATACCTGCGCGACTATTACGATCGTGATTGGGAACGTTTTTATCCGACTGAATTTGATTACCATGAGTATTCGCTCGGAGTACGTGCCGATCTGACGGACTGGCTTCGTGTGGATGTGCGCTACGAAGGTTACCAGGTGTATTACAACAAATGGTTCACGGAATACGACACGGAATCGGACGGCTTACGTGCAAGCGCACAAATTGAAGTTTCCGATCCGGTAACTGTCAATCTTCAATTCCGGAAACGTTGGGCGGACAACACCGGGTTCGATGAAGCGACCCTGGGAAATGCCGGTGGCACGGATGACGACGCTGAGTTCGGCGATGGCGGTTACGGTGAAGAGTACTTCGAGTACGGTATTACCTGGCAATCTCCGGAATTTCTGGCGCGGGAATGGACCATCGAACTCGCTTACCGCATCAGGCACAGGTATTATACATCCGACATGGATTGGGATCGTGACCCGTTCCACAGCGGCCGTGAACATATACAACAACGACTTTTCCTTGATGTGGACACAGATATCAATGATCGTATCGGCGTGGGCATCTCATTTGAGTATGAATGGCGGGAAACGGATTCTCCTGTTGATGTGGTCCCGTTACGCAAAGACTTTGATGCATTCCGCAGTACGCTTCGGTTGAGTTACGAAATCTGGTAAACAGGTGAGTATTGTTGTACCAAATTTTGCCGATTACATCTCTCAGGCAATTCAGATCAACGTTTTTATATGCAGAAAACCGGACTCAGTTGAATCCGGTTTTCTATTTTATGCAAAACTTATGTGAACTTAGATCTTGTCATATTGTGAGGCGACAAAATCCCAGTTTACGAGATGATCGAGGAAGTTCGCTGTCCACTCGGGACGACGGTTCTGGAACTTCAGGTAGTACGCATGCTCCCAGACATCAAGGACCAATAATGGCACAATTCCCTGCACAGTCAGGTTTTCATGGTTTTCACACTGCAGGATGAGAAGTTTCTCGAGGAGCGGGTGCCATCCTAGGATTGCCCATCCACTTCCCTGCACCTGGTTGGCTGCTGCGATGAATTGTTTCTTGAATGCGTCGTAGCTACCGAAGTCTTTCTTCACCTGTTCATCGAGTTTTCCATCCGGTTCACCGCCGCCTTGCGGTTTCATGCACTGCCAGAACAGAGTGTGAAGCATGTCGCCACTGCCGTGAAAAGCCACTTCCTTTGAAAGCGCCTTCACAGCCGCCATATCTCCAGATTCTCTTGCAGCTTCCAGTTTTTCCAGGGCGTTGTTGATGCCTGTTACATATCCCTGGTGATGCTTGGAATGATGAAGTTCAACTGTTTCCTTGTCATAGTACGGTTCCAATGCATCATACGCATACGGAAGTTCCGGTAATGTTCTTGCCATCGTTTCCTCCTGTTACAATTTGATGGTATTCGTTTCAATACTTCATTTTATGCAGATGAACCCTCAGCATGTTGCTGAGTCACAATTACTAAACAATGATCAAACAACTACAATAATCAAGTTTGCCACTTGCTTTTTCGGAAAAAACCGGTTCCTGTTTTCCAGTGTACCATGTCATTCTCAAATTTGTTTCAATACCAGGCACTCAATTCAAGAAGGCAATCCTCTCACTGGCCTTGTTCTTTTTCTGTTTTCTTTTTCCCTGGTATAAAGGTAGAAAACAGGAGCGTACCTATCAACGCTCCATATCCGGTTGCGATATACATATTCGACCAGATCGGACAGGTACCTCCCAGGCAGCCGACAAACTTCCAGTATGCCCAGCCGCCAACAGCCCCAATGAAAGCACCCGCTATCCAGTACCATTTTGATTTTAACCAGTATACCATCACGGTCATCCTTTGAGAATTGTGCAGAGGCATCCTCTGCCAGACTAATGGCAAACGATTTCAGGAATCCATATGGTTACCGGGTATGCTGCTTTTACACTTGCTGCTGTTGATCATTATTCGGAGCCACTTCCGGAATATGAAGATGAAGCGCCATCATCAGACGATTTTGCACATCATCAGGCACATCCTCTTCCGGAATATGACGGTAGACTTCCACAGTCTTACTTAATGTCTCAACTTCAGCACAACACGTTGGACATTTTTTCACATGATCCAGCAGTTTTTTACATGTTTCTGTTGCAGCACGTTTCCCAAGATAGACATCCAGCAGATCACACAGGTGATCCAGGGTCTCCTGGCAGGGAACACCATCACAAGGAGTATGTTCAGACATTTTCACCCTCACCGACTAGATCCGCCAGCTCTTTACGTAACCGTACACGCGCACGATGCAGATCCGCTTTGACTGCGGGAATGGATTTCCCGGTTCGATCAGAGATATCCGCAAGCGAAAAGGCTTCCAGATCCTTTAAAACAAAGGCTGTACGCAAGTGTTCAGGAAGTGAAAGGATCGCCTGTTGAAGGCGGACTTTACGTTCCTCGCTCAACGTAACTTCCAATGGATCACGATCATCGGAACGCGCGATGAAACGCATGTCAAAACCTTCTTCATCATCGGAAACCTGTTCCTCAATCGGGACAAAATACTTGCCCTTCTTGCTTCGAATCCGCATCAGTGCAACATTGGTTGCGATTCGATGAATCCAGGTTCCAAGACGGCTTTCCGCGCGAAATTCACCAATCTTTTCAAAGACCTTCAGAAAGGTCTCCTGCAAAATGCACTCGGCTTCTTCCTTACTTCCACCGAGCCGCAAGCCAAGGTTATACACATTGCGCTGGTTTCGCAGGACAATTTCTGTCAGTGCATCGTTATCACCGGACTGAGCACGCTTTACCAGTTCCTGTTCTTCCGCGGCAGGTAAAGGTTCTTTGGTGTCCGGCAATTCATCTGAGGGTTGGGCTTTTGAATATTCCATCCCGGAATGTAGCCCAATCCTACCTTAAAATTCCAGTGTTAGCCCAGACTAATCACTTCCGAGAGAACCTGCGCCTCCGGCAACATTCCTTCCAAGGCGTGGTCTTCATTCAGGATTGTCCTGGGTACTCCACGAACATTGTATTTAACGGATAGATGCGGAAATTCTGACGCTTCAATCATATCACCACGAACGTGCTCCGATTCCATTGCCATCTGATGTGCGAGACGGACCGCCCCGGGACAGTATGGACAAGTGGGGGTGACAAAGACCTGGAAGTGGATATCCTTCGTCAGACC
The DNA here is from genome assembly GCA_963674515.2 of bacterium. GTDB lineage: Bacteria > Electryoneota > Electryoneia > Electryoneales > Electryoneaceae. Next base: position 4,147 of record CAXXQY010000022.1, on the reverse strand, counting down.
TTTTAATGCATCCCGCGTGGCTTGCGCCAGACCGGAGTCTTTTTCCGACAACATCAGGATATCTTCCAGGAGTGTCGCGAATTCATACCCGGATGGAATTCCATACATGCGAATTCCATAATCAGTATCATTTTCATCCAGCAATACCATACCTGGAATCTTGTCAATGCTGTATTTGTCTACGATCTCTTTATCAGCGACAAAATCATAGGTGACAACACTAAGCTTGTCGGACAACTCCGCCAGCTCGGCCAGCAATTGGCCTGTCTCTCTGCAATATTGGCATTCCATTTCCTGTGTGAAATACACCAGTTTCACATTACCGGTCATTGCAGACAAACGTTCACGAACCGCTTCACGGTCCTTATCCCGTAAAAATCCCATTTCTGACTCCTTTCAAACTTCACGTAATACTGCCGCAATCATTCAGATGTTATTTGGACAGTTGTCATGCTTTTTCTTGCCAAACTTCAGTTCTATATCTAAGATGCCCTTGTTTTCAAAACGGTGCTCCTGAGTGGAGATCCCAGTCTCCTGCGACAGATGTTGTTGTATATTATGTAACAAGTTCATTTCATCTGTCGGTAGTCCTGAATTGCACTTTTCCCATGACAGCACTCGCAGTATAATACATATCTTATATTTACAAACTGATAAAGCGGAAGCAATTCATTATTTTATAATATTTACATATCTCTTGCACTTTACTACAATCCGGCGCTCCTGGAGTATTGAAACTGTTGTGTTTAGTGTTTTCTTTTCTGTATATTCCGCCAACAGTATCCTTTCAATTTTATTTTAATAAACTGCATATGGATTTTATTACAGAATTGGGTAACCGAATCCGCCGTTTACGGCTGGCAGCGGAGATGACCCAAGAAGAACTCGCTGAACGAGCTGACCTGACTGCAGGTTTTCTCAGCCAGGTTGAACGCGGGAAAACATCGATATCGATTGACAGTCTCAAGAGTATTCTTGACGCTCTCAACATTCATTTATCGGATTTTTTCCGTCCGACTCAAACCAGGGTGGTTTTTCCGAAAAACGAATCAATTGAACTCGGGCGTGAAGGGGTCACTTCATTCAAAGCGATGATTCCCGGCACTGCCAATCGTACTATGGAGCCGATTCGCGTTGTTTTGGCGCCGGGTGAATCAATTACACTTGTCCCTTTCAGTGGTGAGCAATTCGGACATATTCTTAGAGGAAAGTTGCGCATTCATTACGGCTCCCAGAAAAACACAGCAGGATCGGGAGATTCTTTTTATTCGGAAGGACAGTATGAGATGATCCTTTCGAATGCAGGCAATTCCGATACAGTGTTTATCTGGGTTACAAGTCCACCATATTTTTAGTAATCAGTACACTATTCAGTACACTATTCAGATAACAGAGAACGTTCAGGAGGATTAGAAGTGCCGACAGAAGCGTTGGGTCGTCAAATGCTCGTGGAATTTTACGATTGTTCCCGCGAAAAACTGGATGACATAGAGAGTATATCAAGTTGGATGGTAGAAGCCGCCATTCGTTCCGGTGCAACGGTTGTGGAACGTGTATTCCACCGTTTCAGTCCATTTGGAGTAAGCGGTGTAGTCGTGATCGCAGAATCACATCTTGCAATCCATACATGGCCGGAATACGGGTATGCGGCGGTTGATCTTTTCACATGCGGGACAACAGTGGATCCCATGATCGGATTTCAGTATCTCAAGGATGTTCTGGAATCGAAGAACATGTCGGTAATGGAAATGAAACGTGGCCTGCTGGCAGATCCAGCCGGAATGGGACGTCATAAACCATTACCTTCACCAGAATTTCATGCAGAGCCCGGTTTGCAGCAATTCGAGGTGGCATGATCATGCAACAGGTTGAGTTCGCACCGGGGATTCCACGCCCCACATGTTTTTACCTGGCGGCAGGTGCAGCAGAGGGATATTCACCGTTAAATTCCTTTGACGCAGCCTTATTGCAGGCTGGTGTCGGGGATTGTAACCTGGTGAAACTCTCTTCGATCTTACCGCCGAATTGCAGGCTGGTTGAGCCATATCCTCCGGAATATGGTTCCCTGACTCCGGTTGCCTATGCATCCATGCACAGTGCATTGCCCGGAGAACAGATTGCCGGCGCAGTTGCATGTGCTATTCCGGTTGATCCTTCCCTCCCGGGAGTGATCATGGAGTATTCTGCCCGCGGAAGTGCAGAAACCACGGAAGAAATCGTCCGAGACATGGCTGCCGAAGCTTTCAAAGTGCGGGGCAGGGAGTTGAAAGAGATTTTATCCATATCCATCGAACACAAAATCGAGAATCTCGGCGCCGTTTTCGCTGCAGTTGTCCTTGGTTACAAATAAATTATTGGAAAGAAAAGAGTAGAAGATGAGTTCCCTTGGCGATCATTATGATGACGCTTATGGCAGCATGATATTTACTGAGTGGGATCCCCAGGAAAGGGGTAACTCGTTTCGGATCAAACATCCTGTCGAACATGTTGTCACACCATTCCAGACGATTGACCTTTATGAAACGGAATCGGACGGCAAACTACTGGTACATGACGGTGCAGTCATGCTTACCGAACGTGACGAGTTTGTCTATCATGAAATGCTGGTCCATGTTCCCATGCTTTCCCACCCGGATCCTCGCAGGATACTGGTGGTAGGAGGTGGTGACGGCGGCACATTACGTGAAATCATTCGGCATAATTGCGTTGAAATTGCCAGGCAGGTGGAAATTGATGAAGAAGTCGTAAATATCGCAAAAAAACATCTGCCAGGTCTTGCGAAAGCTTATGATCACCCGAAAGTGGATCTCGTGATTGATGACGGGATAAAACTGGTGAAGGATGCAACCAAAGGCAGTTATGATGTTATCATGGTGGACTCAACCGATCCAGTCGGGCCTGCGGAACCATTATTTCAGGAACCATTCTACACTGGTATATACAACGCTTTAGCTGACGACGGAATCCTTAGTCTTCAAGCTGCGAATACGGCTTATCATCTTGATCTGCTCGTAGAAGTAGTCAAACGGTTGAAGCAGGTTTTCCCTGTCGTTCTTCCCTATACGATCCAGATCCCAGCCTATCCAAGCGGTGGCTGGTGCATGATATTTGCGTCAAAAGGAAGAGAACCTTTTATCACTCTTGATGATGACCGTGTAAAATCAATTCTGCCTGATTGCAAGTATTGGAATCCAGAAATTCATAAAGCTGCTTTTGCTCTTCCACAGTATGTTATTAACGCTTTGCAATAACAGGATTCAAGAAGATACCGACATTTTTAGTATTCAGTTTTACTGACAACTTTTCCTTTGAAAAACAGCAAATTCGCTTTACTCTCCGGAGTCGGGTTTGCTATTTTTATGTTATTGAACTCAGGGTGATATTAAACGTTTTATTGCCTTGGACCCGTCTCCTGTTCCTGCATTCCATGGAAACGATTGATACTGATATCATCCGGCGGTTCCATGTGCGCAATACGGCGCCGGTGGCCCATTCGACCATGGATGTTATGCATTATATTCAGCAAGATGTTGTTCTTGCGAAGGCAGGAAGAACAGACTCGTATATACAGCCCTGCACTTCATAGCTGGCCGAATAGTTTACTAGCTGCCAAAGGGGTATGCTATGTCGAACAGAGTAAAGATCAAACGGGGGTATTCGACTGCAAGGGACGCAACATTAGCTGCAGAAGAGATATCCGTCCAGATCAAACAGCTTGAAGACACAATTGTTTTTCTGTTTGTTTCATCGAGTTATGATCTGGAGATTCTTGGGACCGCTCTCAAACGAAATTTCCCCAATGAACAGATAATTGCATGTACCACTGCAGGCGAGATTACACCGGATGGATTCGCGGATAATACTCTTACCGGCTTCAGTATCTCTTCGCCTGATCTGCATGCAGCGCCTTTTTTTATACCATCCATCAGATCAATGGATGGAGAGAAGACAAAACTGTTATCTACGGATTTGAACAATGAGTTGAAACGATTCCATCGAAGATACCCGGATGGAAAATCATTCGGTTTTCTGCTCGTTGATGGTTTATCGATCAAAGAAGAACAACTTGTTGCCATACTTTCCAGTTCTGTCGGCTCCATTCCAATTATCGGTGGCTCCGCCGGCGATGATATGAAAATTGACAAAA